>CBDEFI010000006.1:0-866259 GCA_965237375.1 Acidimicrobiales bacterium | reverse complement strand
TGCATGGTTGCTCGTTACGCGTCGATCCTGACGTGTCGGGCTGTCGACGGCGACGCGACGACGCCTCTCGGCGCCGTCGAGACGATCGACGGGCTGCCCAACGGCACCCTCGCCGCGATCGCCCGCGACGGCGCGGCCGCCGTCGCTCGGGATCTGCCGCGCTGAACCTGACCGCGCCGCCGCCGGCGGCTCGGTGTACGACCCGAACGACCCGCACGACCCACACGACCCGCAGGGAGAGCCCTCATGCGCATTGTTGACCACACCACCGGCTGGTCCCTGCACCGCGTTGGTTCTGAGGAGGAGGCACAGTTGGCGCTTGCCCGCATCGTCAATGAGCGTCTGCGCCGTAGCGCTGCGCGCTTGTGGGTCTGCGGATGGTCCAACGGTCAGCCCGGCGCGCTTGGGCGCACCGTCGGCGACGTCGCCGCGGCGACAGAGGTGCTCGGCGGCGCGCTGCGGCCGCCCGACGGCGACCCGATCGGTCGGCGCACCTGGTGCGTGGAGGACCTGGTCGTAGCCCCGTTCACCGTTCACAACACGGCTGACTGGCCGGTGACGGTCGCCGAGTTGCGCCTCGACAGCTCCCTCGCCGAGGTGGAGGTGGCAGCGCTGGCCGTGCACCTGAACGGTCGTTTCGCCGGCGACGTCGCCGCGGTGCTCACCGTGTGCGCCGACTACCGCGCCGCCGCCGACGGCGAGACGCTCTGGGACCGCATTCGCGACGGTGGCGACCTGTGGGGCGCCACCGTCGCGAATGTTGCCGAAGCGGTGCGTTGCGGTGGGCGCTGCTGGACGGCGCTGTGTGCGTGGACTCCCGGCGGCGGCGCCGACGGCGACCCTTACCTCGTCGCCCGTTACGCGTGGGGGCCGCTGCGCGCCGCGGTCAAGCTCGACTCCCACGAACTGCTCGAACGCCACCTCGCCGGCGATGTTGAACTCGTCTTGTACCGCACGGTCATCGACGCCGGCGCCGGGCGCACCGAATACATCTGGGCGCAGCAGAACTTCCGGTGCTGCGACCGGGACTGGCCCCTCGCCGGCGGCGACCGGGTCCCCATCTGGACCGTGCCGTGGAACCGCCACCAACCCGGCTGGAACACCCCCCGGGCGCGGCTGTGGTCCAGAGCCATGCAGTGCATGATCTGCGGCGCCGTCAGTGTCCCGTCGTGGCTGACCCGCCGGCATGTCGGCGAGGATTCCGGACCGCTCGGTGCCATCGAGCCGATCGACGCGCTGCCTACCGCGACGCTCACCGCCGCTGCGGCCGGCGGCCTGCGCGCCATCACTTCCAACCCGACACCGGGCGACGAGCGATGACGACACTGGCCGTGCTGCTCGCCGGCCGGCACGTCGCGGAGGTCGAACAGACCGCCGACGGTGCGGTGTGCCTGCGCTGGCGCGACGACTACCGCGCCGAGGCGGCCGCGACGCCGCTGTCGCTGTCCATGGCGTCCGCGGAGAGCGCCACCGTCGACGGCGACCGCGCCATGGCGTGGCTGGAGGGGCTCCTGCCCGGCGACTCGATGGTTCAGCAGTTCTGGGCGTCCGATCACCAGTTGGAGGAGGTCACCGTGGTCGCGCTGCTAGGCTCGCCGCTGGGGCGGGACTGCGCCGGCGCGGTGCAGTTCGGTCGCCTCGACATGGAACCCGCCGGCGAGGAGCGCCCGCTCACAAACACCGACATCGCGCAGCGCCTCGGTTTCATCGGCGCGCAGTCCCGCTCGATGCGTTGCTGGCAGATCGCCCCCCGGTTCACCCTCGCCGGCAATCATCCGAAAACCGCGCTCGTGGCCCGCGACGGCGCTTGGAGCGACCCGGTCGGCGACACCGCGACGACGCACATCCTCAAACCCCCACAGCCACGGTTCGCGCACCAGGACGTCAACGAGCACCTCTGCCTCAGCGCAGCACGGCGGGCCGGCCTGCACGCGGCGCGCAGCACGCTCGGCCGTTTCGCCGACCGGACCGCGGTCGTCGTCGAACGCTTCGACCGGGCCACACAACCCGACGGCGCGACGAGCCGCCTGCACCAGGAGGACCTCTGCCAGGCGCTCGGCCACCCGCCGTGGCGCCGCTACCAACAAGACGGCGGACCGTCGCCGGTGCAGATCGCGGCGCTGCTGCGCCGCCACGGCGGCGCCGACGGCGAAGGCGACGTGTGGCGCTTCGCCGACGCGCTCGCGTTCAACTGGCTGATCGCCCTCCCCGACGCGCACGCCAAGAACTACGCCGTCCTCCTCGACGGCCCACAAGTACGCCTCGCGCCGGTCTACGACATCGCCTCGTCGCTGCCGTATGACCCCGAACAAGAACTCTCCTGGGGCTTCGACCCGCGCGTCTCGCTGGCCATGGACATCGGCGGCGAGTACCGACTCGACGCGATCACCGCTACGGATTGGCGGCGAACCGCGCACCAACTCGGCGTCGACGCCGACACGCTCACCGAACGGATCGTCGCTCTCGCCGGGCGGCTGCCCGACGCGTTCGCGCACGCCGCGGACGATCCCGCTGTGCGCGACACCGCCGCCGACTTCGCCGACCAACTCTGCGACCTCGTTGCGCGACGAGCCATGCGTCTTGCCGCCGGACTCGAAACAGCGGGCCCCGACGGGCGCCGCGGGCGGTGACGGGTGAGGGTCACCGACTATCGCACCGGGGCGCCGTGTCGCGCTGTGGACGGCGAGGAGGACGCGCTGGTCGTGTTGCGTGACAGCGTCGAGGCGCATTTCCGTGTCGTGCTCAACGACTCGTTTATGGAGGTGTACGCCCAGCCTGATGCCCCGCAGCGGTCGCTGCGCACAGCATTGGCGGGCACCGACGTGTTGGGCGGCGCCTTCTACGGCGACGAACGCGAGGGTTCCTGGCGGAGGCGGCGAGAGTTCGCGTTCGACGTGTTCACGGCGCGCAACGTGACGTCGTGGCCGGTGCCGCCGTCGGAGTTGCGCCGCGACGGCGACCTGGCGTACGCGGCGACGGCGGAGTTGGCGGCGCGCCTGAACCGTCGCCTGCGCGAGGACGCGGCGCAGGTGTTCCGGGAGTGCGCCGGCTTCGTCAGGCAGCGGTACGTGCTCGAGGCGGACCCCGACCTCACGCTGTGGGCGCGGTTCTGTGAGCACAGCGGTCTCGGCGCCCTCAGCGTCGACGAGGTCGCCGACGCCGTCGCGGCCGGGCCGGTGCAATGGACGCCGGCGACCGGCTGGACGTCGGCAGGCGGCGCGGACGGCGACCCGTTCATGGTGTGCCGCTACCGGTGGGGGCCGCTGGTCGCCGCTGTGCGCCTCGAGCCCGCCGAGCTGCTGGCGCGCCACCTCGCCGGCGACGCCGAGATGGCGCTGTACCGGGTGTTCATGGACTACGGCGACGGGCGCGTCGAGATCATCTGGCCACACCAGAACGTGCTGTGCTGCGGCCTCGACGGCGCCTTCGACGGCGCCCGCCCGCCGATGCGGGTCAACAACTGGCGCCGGCCCGGTGCGGCGCCGACGGCTGAGAGCATCCAGTGCCGGGTCTGCGGCGGCGTCCGCTACGGCTCGTGGTTGACGTGCCGGGCGGCGCGACGAGACCCGACGTTGCCTCTCGGCGTGGTCGAAGCGCTCGACGCCCTGCCCGCGGAGACCCTCACCGCGGCCCGCGACGACGGTCTGGCAGCCGTCGCTCCGGAGTTGCCGGTCACCCGATGAGCCCACCGGGCAAGCGCCGGGGGCGTCCGCGAACGACCACGAAAGGAACCCCATGCGAGTCGTCGACATGAACACGGCGCGAACCATCCGCCGGGTCTTCTCCGAAGAAGAGGCCCGCTTGGCGCTGGGGGAGGTGATCTCCTCGCACGTCCGCGCCGCGGCGATCAACCCCGAACTGTGCGACTACCACAACGGCGAACACGGCGCGCTGCGACACACCTATAACGACGCCGTCACAGGATCCGCCCTGATCGGCGCCCTCATCGCCGCCGACGCGGCGAGGGGCATCAACAGGTGGAGCACCTACAGACGCGACGAACCGCTGCTCGTGGACTCCTGCACAGCGGACTACCCGCTCGACTGGCCGCTGACGCCGTCGGAGTTGCGCCGCGACGCCGCCCTGGCGGACGCCAGCATCGCCGAGTTGGCAGCGCACCTGAATGCCCGCCTGCGCGCCGAGGCCGCGCAGGTGCTCATCACCTGCGCCGACTACCGCCGCGACGACGCCGAGGGCGGCACCGTCGCCGAGCGGGTCTGCGCCAACAGCGGGTTCACGGGACTGCGCCTGGGGGACTTCGCCGACGCGCTCATCTCCAGCACCGGCTGCTGGGAAACGCACGGCGACTGGACACCGCCCGGCGGCGCGTTCGGTGACCCCTACACGGTGTGCGGCTACTCGTGGGGGCCGCTGCGCTACACCATCAAACTCGACGCCCACGAACTGCTCGGACACCACCTCGCCGGAAACGCCGACCTCACCTTGCACCGCGGCCACCTCCACAACGGCTCGGCGTGCCTGGAGATCATCTGGGCCGCCCAGACGTTCCACTGCTGCGGACGCGACTGGGCGAACACCAGCGACCAGATCCCCTTTTGGGTGCAACACCCGCACACCGCCGAGGCGCTCGTGCGCTCCCGGGACGTCCAATGCAAAATCTGTGGCGCCGCCGGTGACTACTCGTGGCTCACCTGCCGAACCGTCGATGACCCCCCGGGCCCCCTCGGGCGTGTCGAACAGCTCGCCGCGGTGCCTCCGGCAACCCTCGCCGCGGCGCCCGAAGCGCTGCACGCCGTCGTCGGGATCGCCCCGCAGAACGCCGAGGGCGAAACGAGCCACCCATGGAGATAATCGACCTCAGAACCGGCCGGGCCGTCGGCAACGTCACCGACGAGGAGGAAACCCTCCACGCGCTCAGCGAACTCCTCGACCGCGACCTCCGCGTCGCATTCGACCTGTTGACCAATCGTCGTTACAGCGACGCCGCGGGGCGCACCAACAGCGACGTGATCGCCGCCACCACGGTGCTCAGCAGAGCCCTCAACGACTACACCGCCCTCCGCGACTGCACACCGAAGCCCACCTCGAACGTGCCACCCACCGGCATCTGCTGGGGTCGCTCCGAGCGCCCCTACCGGTGCGCGCCGAGCTTCGACTGCTACACAGCCGCCAACGCGACCACCTGGCCCGTCTCACCGTCGACGCTGCGCAGCACCGCCGACCTCGCCGACGCCAACCTCGACGAACTCGCCGAACACCTCAACACCGCGCTGCGACGCGACGCCGCACACGTCCTCACAGAATGCGCCCACTTCGCCACCACCGGGGACGACGCCACCACCGCCTGGGACAACTTCGCCACCGGCGGCGACATATCCCGAGTGGCCCTCGGCGACATCGCCGACGCGATCTCCACAGGCACCACGCCATGGACGCCCCTGTCGGACTGGACACCCACCGGCGGCGCCTTCGGCGACCCGTACACGGTGTGCCGCTACACCTGGGGAAACCTCCACTGCGACGTCAAACTCCAACCCCACGAACTCGTCGCGGCGCACCTCGCCGGAGCCGCCGACCTCACCTTGTACCGCGGCATCCTCGACTACGGCGCCGGACCGCACGAAATCATCTGGCCCCACCAACACTTCACCTGCTGCGCCAACACCATTGCGCTTTGTGACCAACAACGCTGGCCCGCCAGACCCGAAACATGGGGACAACCAGACACCACCATCTGTACCGCCGCCAACCAATGCAGCACCTGCGGCGCCATCAACCGCGGCACCTGGCTCACCTTCCGCCCCACCACCGACACCGACACACCACCCGGCCAGATAGAACGACTCGACGCCATCGCACCAGTAACCCTCACCGCCACCGCCGGCGGCCTCCTCACCGTCGAACCGGGACCACCCAAACTATGAACACCCCACGATCACACCAGCGACCGCCGGGCGCCGCCGACGGCGAACCGCTGCGCCACCAAGCACAGGTCAGGCCGCTGCGACCCGCGACGCAGCCCAAGGAGGGGCCATGAGTCCCCGCACGTTGCCCAGTCCTCAACGTCGCCGGATCGCCCTGGTCGGCGACACGCACGCCAACGCGCCGTGGACCGGACGCGTCATTGCTGCGCTGGCAGCCCACGGCATCGACATGGTCGTCCAGCTCGGCGATTTCGGTTGGTGGCCCCACATCGAGTTCGCCCGGAAGATCTCTCACGCTGCCCGCTTCGCCGGTATCACCGTCTGCTTCATCGACGGCAACCATGAGCACCACGACCACCTCCGCTTCCATAGCGATCTCCGCAACCGCGGCGGCAACCCCACCGACCCCGTGGAGATGTACCAGAGCCTGTGGTACCTGCCCCGGGGCTGCTCATGGCAATGGCACGGCGTGCGGTTCCGCGCCCTCGGCGGCGCCTTCAGCATCGACCACGCCTCCCGCACGGCCGGCTACAATTGGTTCCCGGGCGCCGAGACCCCCTCATTCGCCGATGCCGAACGGGCCATCGCCGGCGGCCCCGCCGACGTGCTCCTGTGTCACGACTACCCCGCTGTCGGCTACCTGCTGACAGGCCTACCGATCCCCGCCGCGGACCAGCGGGCATCCCGCCAGGTGCAGACCATGCTCGCCGCAGTGGTCGAACGGATCGAACCAAAGCTCGTCGTCCACGGCCACTGGCATCGCCGCTACACCACCGTGCGCGACGGCCTCACCATTGCCGGCCTCGACCGCGACAACACCCACCGAGCCGTCGCCCTACTCGACCTCGACACACTACAAATCGAGGACCGGCCCCCACCCGACGCCCCACAACAGGCCCACACCGCCGACTGAATCACCCCGGTGGTGTGCCCTGGGTTTCGTAGAGGCTCGGCGATTTGAGTCACGGTCGGATGGCCTGAACCCGACGGACGGTTCCGCTTGGCGCTGGAACCATCCGTGCGGCTCGGGGTTTGCGACATTGCCCGTGTCTGTCCCGTCATGTCCCGTGTCAAAGTTTCTTGCACAGTCGGCGGTTTGAGCCTCCCCGGGTGTTGCGCAGGCTCTGGGGTTCTCCGGAGGCTCTGCACTGCCACGCCAGGACCGCTCAACAAGGCAAAGGGGCCATGGTGGCGGTGTCAGCCCCGGGGGCTTGCAGCGGTTGTAGGACGGCTGTTGGTCCAGGCGTCGACCCCGGCGCGCGCTGGCCGGCGGCGTTGTCGTTGCCTGAGCGTGACGTGATCTCCCGCGGGATCGCCTCCGGGTAGTCGTTGCGGGCGATCACTCGGCGCTTGGGGCGTCACCGTGCGGCGGATCCCCACCGGCAAGGGCTGCTGCTACCGCAGCCGTCACTGGGCCGAAGCGCTCCAAAGCACCGGCGCCGCCCAGAGGCGCGCCCGCCCCTGTCGGCTCCAGACCGACGGCGAGGTCGAACGCGTTGTTCGGTCCCTGTTCGACGAATGGGCCGACATCCGGTCCTGGACCTCAGAACACGACCGTTGCAGCACCTGCCGGGGACTCCTGCGTCACTACAATCACACCAAGCCAGGGTGGGGATTTCCGATGATGCACTCTGGGTATTTCGATGATCGCCAACACTCCGGCATGCACGACTGACACCCAAGGAACGACCGTGAGCGAACCGGCCCGCCGGCCGCCGATGGGCGACAAGCAGTCCGTCAACATCAAGATCAACGAGGATCTCCTCGACAGGCTCCGCGAACACTGCGCGGCTCGACGCATGTCCACTGCCGACGCCGTCCTTTCCGCGCACCTCGAGATCGGCGGGCAGGTGCAACAAGCACTCCACCCCACCGACGCCGACGAAGAACGCATTGCCCTCGGCCTACCGCCCCTCAGTAACAGGGAACGCCTCGGCCCCGGCAAACCACTGTCCCTGTGGCTCGCCCCCGCGGCGCTCGCCGCGCTCGACGACGCCGCCGTGGCCGCTGACACCACTCGCCGCCGTTACGTCACCGAACTTCTCACAGCGCATCTCGCGCCGAAGAACCCGCCAACGGGACACAGCACCGAAAGTTCCCAGGCCGAGTAGAGCCTTCGGAGAACCCAGCGCGAGGCAGGTGGCGTTGGCAGCCCACCAGGCGGTGCGGTGGGTGTTGCTGGGCGTGGACCCCACCGGGCGCCGGCTGTAGCGGTCATCGAGGGTCGCGAGGTGCGCGGCGCCTTCGCCGGTGGGATCTGTGTGCAATCGCCGCGCGCGTTTGGTTCGGCGCTGTCGGGTGAAGTTCCGGCCGTGTCGCTGGCGGCGGTGTGGTCGGGTTCAGCGCGGCAGGTCACAGGCGACGGCGGCGCCGTCGCGGGCGATCGCGGTGAGGGTGTCGGCGGGTAGCGCGTCGATTGTTTCGGTGGCGCCGAGGGGTGTGGCGGCGTCGCCGTGGACGGGCCGGCAGGTCAGGATCGATCCGTAGTGGCGGGTTATGCAGACCCGGCAGTGGCTGGTGCCTGCGTACAGTTGCACGTCGGGGCGATGCGCGCGGTTGATGCGTATCGGCGGCAACTCGTCGGATCTGTTCGGATAGCCGCAGCAGGTGCGGGCCTGTTCGGGCCAGATGATCTCGGTGGGTCCCTCGCCGACGTCGATCACGATCCTGCGCAGCGCCAGTTCAGCGTCGCCGGCGAGATACGCCTCCAGCAGTTCGCGCGCTTGGAGTTCGACGTGGGCACGCAGCGGCCCCCAGGCGTAGCGGCACACCGTGTAAGGGTTGGCGTTGACGCCGCCGGCGGGTGTCCAGTCGTCGAGGGTCTCCCAGGACGTCGGACCGGCGGCGATCGCCTCGACGGCTTCGCCGAGGCTGAGATCGTAGATGTCGCTGTAACGCTGGAAATGGTCCCACACCGTTTCCCTCTCGTCGGGTGTCTCGCTGTCGACGTTCCGGCGCGGGGAACCGAAGTCGGCGCAGTCGCGCAGCACCCTGGCGACGTCGCCGCGCATGCGTGCGTTGAGATGCGCGGCCAGGGCGTCGAGGTCCGCGTCGGCGAGAGCGGCGTCGCGCCGCAGTTCTGAGATCTTCACCGGCCAGTTCGCCACGTCGGTGGCCGTGAACCGGTCGAACGTCAGCATCCGGCGGCCCCAGCCGCTGAGCGGGCGCAGCGCGCCGTCCAACACGGCGGCCTCCGCGGCAACGTCGCGGACGGTGCGCCGCTCGGCGTCGTCGCCGTCGCTCGCGTCGTCGCCGGGCTGCTCGTAGGACCACAGCCCCCCGGACAGGCCCCGCTCGAAGCGCCGGTCCAACGCCTGACTCAGGGCCACCAGCGCCTCCTCCCCGCAGGCCACGTCTTGGCCCACAGTCCGGTTTGTGTCGTCGATGGTGCGCATGGCTGACCCCTTCGGTCGGTACTGGGAGTTGCACCCTAAACAGCCGGCAATAGTCGTTCGTCCAGATCAGAGCGCTTTTGTGCCGGTTCTCCTCTCTGCGGGAACTCCCGCGAAAGTGGGCCACTTCTCAGTACCGGTCTATTACCGGTGCACTACCGGTCTCTCGTTGATACGCTGTGCTCGGACGAGCGGTGAGGAGAACTGTGCGAAGAGTTCCAAACGTGGTGGCGGTTGTGAACGCCAAAGGTGGCGTCGGCAAGACCGCGGTCGTGGCGAACGTGGCCGCCAGCGCGGCGGCAGACGGCAACCGGGTGCTGGCCGTCGATCTCGACGAGCGGGCCGACCTCGCCATCGACCTCGGCTACCGTGGCACCGACGCCGACGACAAGGGCGCGGCGCTGGCCAAAGCTCTCACCGGCCGCAACGGCGGGGCACCCCGGGTCGTTGGTGGGGTGCGTCCCAACCTCGACGTGCTGGCAGGCGGCCACGGTCTCGCGATCTCCGACGCGCACAAGGCGTGCTTCGCCACGAGTGGGGGCCATTCCCTCGCCTCGGTGCTGTCACGCATCAGTGACCGCTACGACCTGATTTTGCTGGACTGCCCGCCACGTGTCGGGCCGATCAGCCGCCTCGCGCTCGCCGCCGCGGACGGCGTGGTCATCCCCGTACGCGCCGATGACGCCTCACTGGCCGCCATCGACACCCTCGCCGGACAGTGGCGCGACGTGCAGGGATCGCTGAACCCCACCCTGACGCTGCTCGGCATCGCGCTCACGCAGATCCCCGCCGACACCTCCGTCTTGCGCCGGGCGCTGCGCAACGACCTCAATCACATGGACACGAACCTGCCGGTCTTCAGAACCGTGATCCGCGACGCCCCCGACGCGGTGTACCACCTCCGACGACACGGCCGCACCGCCGCCGACTACGCACACCCCACACAGCCCGCCCCCACCGACCGCGCCGAAGTCCCCCCAGCCGTCCACGACCTCGCCGAGGACTACGCACACCTCGCCGACGAGGTCATCGAACGCCTCTGGGGACGTCTCGGCCGACCGTCCAAGGAACGGCCGTGAGCAACCCGCGCCGCCCGCGGTGTGGGTTCGTTGGAACCTTGCTTTGCTCGCCTCCAGCCGGTGCGCGCTCGGCGTGTCGGCCCGGCGCGGGCCTATGCGACAGCAGCGTGCGCTACGGCGCCGCACCCGAGTTGGATTCTGTGCCTATGGCTTCGTTTTGGGGATTACATCGGATAGTGCCCGACAACAGCGAACAACCGGCGTAGAGCGGCCAGCGGCGGAGCCCCCGTGTGTACGCTGGGGGCGTGAGCGTCGCAACCGTCACACCCAGCGCACCCACCGTCGGCGCCGCGCGCCGCGCCGCCGCCCCTCTGATCGCTGCCGGGGCCGAAGAAGTGCTCGTCTTCGGATCGGTGGCCCGCGGAACTGCCGGACCCGACAGTGACATCGACCTAGTCGCAATCTTCGCGGACATCGACTATTCAGACCGCTCACGCATCGAAGAGAGCCTAAGAGCCACCGCGGTGGAGGCTCTCGCCGACGAAGAGGCCGCCGAGCGGTGGCCGGTCGGCGTGTTGGCGACCGACTGGCCCGAATGGCGCCAGCGATGCCGACGCGTTCCCGCATCGCTGGAGGCAACGATCGAGCGTGACGCGATATCGGTCGCGACCGCGGCGCGGCGCCGCCGCTCGAACTGGGCGAAGCCTATGATCAAGCCGATGAGCAACTCCGCCGAGGCGGTCGAGCAGTTCGGAGAAGCCCTGCTTCGCAGGGTTCACGATCTCGCCGAAAGAGCAGGACCCGGCCGCGTCGAATCGGACCCGGAGAAGAGTGCCGCGTACCGGGAAAGGGAGAGGCGCATACGGGTCATCAACGCCACCGTCGAGGCGGCGCTGACCTGCGAGATCTCGCTGAAAGTGCTGCTGATCGCCGCGGGGAAGGTCGGGGGCGTCGAGGGGGAACTCAAAAAGCTCGGCCGCAACGTCGATCACCTCATGCAGAGATTCGAAGGCGAGGCGATCGGCATCAAGGCGCGTCGCATCCTCCGGGGACACGGCGTCAACTTCGCCGAGATCGGCGAATGGCGCGCACGCGGAACGTACAACGTGCCCGAGGACCGGCTCTACGGCGAGGCCGAAGCGCTCGTCGGCTCCTATGTGGCCGCCGCGGTTGAACTCTTCGACTACACGACCAGCGTGATCCTGCCGCTCGTCACCGACTCAGACCAAAGAGCAGCCCTCGCCGCCGAAGCCGCCGAGGCAACAACCGAGATCACCCGTTGGGACGTGATCTCCGGTGTGGCGAATCCTCCGCCGCAACCCGGCATCGGCATGACCTAGTCGCCAGCCAGGATCTGTACGACCTGGCCGCGGGCGCCCCGGACCCCGTCACGCGCGAGGCGACCGGACGAGAGAGCAGCGCCGCGCCGCATCCAAACGCCATACGCCGCCGCGATCGGTGTGCTGGGTGCCGCCAGCGGCCAGACGGTGCACACGCCAACCGGGCCGACAGGTGCGGAGTTCCACACCCATCAGGCGCTCAGCCTCGACGACCGAGGCCTTGGTGGCCTGCCGATTGGCACTACCCGATGTAATCCCCTTCGTTTTGGCTCCTAACCTCGAGAGCCCCGCATAGGCCCTCTGCGACTCACGTCACCCTCGGCTCTCATGTCGACTGTCAGGCACCTCCAACAGATCCAAGCCAATTCATCGAAAGGAAAACACTCCAATGTCGAAATTGCTTCCTGGGGCAAACAAAACATCTGACCGCAATCACGAACGAGATAAGTCCCGCGCCACGTGTCCCGTGTCAGAGTTTCTTGCACAGTCGGCGGTTTGAGCCTTTTGTGAGGAGATGAGCATGGCGAAGGCTTCGAAGAAGAGTCCAGAGGAGAAGCTGCGGGTGGTGTTGAGCGTGCTGCGTGGTGAGTTGTCTGCGGCGGCGGCGGGCCGTCGGGCGGGTGTGTCTGAGCAGACGGTGCACAACTGGAAGAAGGCGTTCTTGGACGCCGGCCGTGAGCGCTTGGCGCGCGGCGCCCGGCGCCGGTCGGCGCGCGAAGGCGAGTTGGAGGTCGAGAACGAGGAACTCAAGGCCGCCCTGGGTGAGGCGCACGTGCAGTTGCGGGTGTGGCGGAAGGGAGCGGAGTATCTCCCTCCTTTGGGGACCTCGAGATGATCCGCACCGACGCCGCGTGCGCCGTGTCGAGGTTCGCCGAGCTGATCGGTGTGTCGCGGCGCACCTACCATTCGCGCCTGGCCCGCCATCGCGCCGGCGACCCATCGAAGGGGCCGTTGACGCCGGTCGTGGACCGCATCGAACTAACGGTGGAGAAACTCGCCGCGCAGTATCCGGCGTGGGGGCACCGCAAGATCTGGGCGATAAGCCGCTACGACGGCTGGAACCTCGCGTCGCCGTCGAGTGTGCACCGCGCCATGGCACGGCGGAATCTGCTGCAACCCGTCCGCTACCAGGCCGAACGCCGCCAACTCGCCGCCGCGCGCCGCGAGGTGTTCGTGGAGCGCCCGGCGCGTCGCAACCGCGTCTGGCAGGCCGACTTCTCACAATTCGAGACCACCACCGAGGGCACCTGGCAGCTCGGCGGCGTCGTCGACTACGCCACCAAAGTCGCCCTGGCGTGCCCGGTGAGCGCCACACAGACCGCCACCGCCCTCCACGCCGCCCTCCACGACGCCATCGACGCCGCCGAGACGCTGACCGGCCGTCGCCTCATCGAGGACTGCATCGACAAGGCGACCGGCGAGATCGTGCCCCTCGTGATCGTCACCGACAACGGCCCCGCCATGAAATCGGCCGCGCTGGCCCACTGGTTCGCCGCCCGATCCCACGTCGCCCACGTCCGCACCCGCCACCGCTCACCGCACACCAACGGCGTCGTCGAACGCTGGTACCAGACCCTGAAATACGAACACCTCTACCGCGAAGAGATCGCCAGCGGCATCGACCTCGCCGACTGTGTCGCCGCCTTCATCGACACCTACAACACCGTCCGCCCCCACCAGGCCCTGAACTGGCAGCGACCCCTCGACACCTACCAAACCGGCGCTTCGGAAATCAGCGGGGTGTGATGGTGGCGAGGAGCGTCCAGTTGGGTCGGCCGGCGTAGAGGAGTGAGCGAATCCGGTAGTTCGCAAAGTTGCGGAATCCGAAGGCGATGCGTTTGACGCGTTTGATCAGATTGTTCACGGCTTCGGTCGGCCCGTTCGAGACGCGTGCGCGGTGCCAGGCCACGATCTAGGCTGCCCAGCGGGCGATGGTGCGGCCGAGCTGGCGGGTCTCGGTCGGGCAGTCGGCGTCTTGGAGGTCGACGCTGAGGCGCGCCACGAACTCTTCGGCGAGGGTGGGATCGTCGATGGCGTAGATCGACCGGACGACTTCCTTGGCGTGCCACGCCATGCGGACCTCGCCGTGAGGGTCGCCAGCGCCGAGCAGGCCCAGCAGCTTCGACCGGCCACCGTCGGTGAGTCGCTCGTCGGCCTTGGTCAACAGGCGCCGGCAGCGATACAGCGGGTCGTCCTTGCGTCCCCGGTGGCCGAGCGTGTCGTTCTGCACCCGGCGGCGAACCTCGTCGAGGCGCTGGTTCGCGAGCTTGACGAGATGGAACGGATCGGCGACCTGCGTGGCGTCGGGCAGCATCGTGTCGAACGCCAACCGCCACGCACCGCGACAGGTCCAACACCGCCCACAAGATCGCATTGCACCACTGTTTGGGCTGCTCAGCGAACCATGCGCAGGCGCCGGCGGCGGTGCGGCCCTCGACCACGTCGAGGAGTTGGCCGGCCCCCACGTCGACGATCGACGTGGACCACGCCTGGGTCCGCCACTGCCCCTGGCGGGCGAACAGTACCTCATCAAGACCGAGCGCGGTGACAGCCCCGAACCTGCCGGCGGCGTCGATGAGCGGTGTCCCGTAGGCGACCACGGCGTCGTTGACCGTGTGCCAATCAGCGCCAAGGTCGGCCGCTACGTCGTCGATCGTGCGGACGCAGCGACCGGTCTGCTCCGTTGACCACCGGCCGGCACGGTCCGTCATTGCCAGGCGCGCTGCGGCGATTGCGGGCACATCCTCAGTCCACGACCCCACCGGACACGACCCGCTCGGGCACCGCCAGCGGCGCTTGCGCCACATGAGCCGCGTCCGCCGCCCGAAGCACGGCAGGTCCACCAACTCCACGACCGGGCGGTCCTTCACCCACACCCGACCGCCGCAACCGCCGCAGCGAGGCCGCTCCAGATTCGTCTCGACAGACACCCGCAACAGGTCCGTCTCCTCGACACCAAGCACGTTCACAGCCGGCAAGCCAACCAACAACTCACACATACGCGTAGGGCCCAACTCCACGAGGGCTCTCCGATCTGAAGGCGGTTCGAACCCTCAGAATCGCAGAGCCCTCGTACCCCACCGCGGACCTACACCCCGCTCAAATCCGAAGAGCCACCAAACCGACCCGACCCTCAAACCGAACCCGACCAAAAGTGAGCAAGAATCTTGACACGGGACAAATCTGATCAAACGCGTCAAACGCATCGCCTTCGGGTTCCGCAACTTCGCGAACTACCGGATCCGCTCACTCCTCTACGCCGGCCGACCCAACTGGGCGCTCCTCGCCACCATCACACCCCGCTAATTCCCGAAGCGCCGGTTATCCGCTCTCGGGTGGCCTCAGCGTGTACCAAGCCTGCGCACCTGGGCCGACGGCTACTCGCACATATAGCTCCCCTTGAAAGAGTCGGGAGACAGAATGTCCAAGGGCCTCGGGAGTCTTGATCGGTAGCCGTTTCTCAGGGGACGGGTTCCCGGTTTTGCCTTTAGGTGCTCATCGGGTTCTTGCGGGCCCGTAGTGGTGGGGCGCGGGCGGCGCTGCGAGGTTGTAGCTGTCGGGGAATGTCCGGTCGAACTCCTCGGCGTCTTTCATTTGGGCGTCTGATTGGAGCGGGATCTGTCGTGGCGGCTCGACGTCGGAGTGGGTTCGGCTGGCTTCGGCTTGCGCGTCGAGGCGGTCGCTCTTGAGAACTTTGTGGATTGTGCTGGGGTGCCAGCGTCCGCCTCTTGGGGTGGGGATTCCGTCGGCGGTGAGCTGCGCGGCGATCTGTTTCAGCGTCGCGCCGCCGGTGCGCAACTCTGCGACGAGGCGGCGGGTTTCGGGGGAGTGCTCGACTGGTCGGCCGAGGCGGGTGCCCCTCGCTTGGGCAGCGGCTAGTCCGGAGCGTGTGCGAGTGCTGAGCCATCGTCGTTCTGCTCGGGTGGCTGCGGCGAGCAGCGCAGCCGCTCTTTTGCCGCTGTCAGAGGACACGTTGATGCCCTCTTCGACCACAAAGATCGCCCAATCCTGCTTGTAGCTGCGCTCCAGCAGCTCAGCCCAGGTCAGGGCGCTGTGGCTGATGCGGTCCACGTGGGCGACCACCAGCAGGTCCGCGACGTCGTTGGCGAGGTCTTCGAGTGCCCGCCCGAGCGCGGGCCGTTCGTGGGGGGCGACCGAGCTGTCGATGTCCCGGTCGAGCGCGTGTGCGACTGGTTCCCAGCGGTGCTCGGCGATCGCGGAGACGACAGCGTCGTACTGCCTTCGGAGTGTCAGGACGTCCTTAGCCGTTTCCTCCGTTGAGGTGCGCGCGTAGGCGATGGCGCGGACGATCACGGGAGGAATCTAGCTGTCGGCCGAGCAAGGGGTTGAAATCTGAGTATCCCCTATATGATGGTTTTAGGAAACATTGAGGAGCAACGAATGACCGTCGACCATTTCACCCCGACCCGGGAGATCGCCAAGAAGGTGGGCACGCACACGGCGTACAAGCACCGGCTGTATCCGTCGCCTGCGGCGGAAGGGTTGATGAACCGCTACGCGGCCGCTGAGCGTGCGATCTACAACCGGGCGGTGCAGCATCAACGCGAGCTGCGCGAGCTGGCGGCGCGGCGGCGACAGTTGGGGGGCCGCATGGGTCGGCCTCCCATTGAGCCGCTCACCTACCAGGAGACGAAAATGTGGGACCCTCCTGAGTTGCGCGAGACCCCGGCGAGGGTGCGCACGCACGCTGTGCAGATCGCTGAGCGGGCACTGCTCGACTCGTGTCGAGTGGAGGCCCGCAAGCCGCCGACGTTCCGCCGCCGCCACGACGCTACCAACGGGTTCGGCTGGCAGGCGACGTGCCGCGCCGGCGATCTGCGCAAGATCAACAAGAGGTATCACGAGGTGCGCCTGCCGGTCGCACGGGGCGCCGCAGCGGTGTGGTGCCGGGTGCGTGTCGACGCCGATCGCCAGCCGCCCGCTGGCGCCTACCGATGCGGCAAGGTGCTCCGCATCACCCGCGATGCTGTAGGCACCTGGTGGCTCACCACGACAACACCGGCACCGACGAAGCCCGCAGCGCCAGAGGGCTCGAGCTGCGGCCTGGACCTGGGAGTGGTGCACACACTGACGCTCGCCGACCACACCGGCCGGATCCGATACCTCGACTCACCCCAGTTGCTGTCCGAGCAGCAGGAGCGCCGCCTAAAGAGCTTGCGGCGGGCGCAGGACCGCGCCCGCCGCACCATCCCCTGTGGATGCCAGGCGTGCCCCCACGGCGCCGGCAAATGCTGGAAGACCTCGACCCGCTACCAGGAGCGACGCCGCGAGATTGCCGTACTGATACGCCGACAGCGCCGTAGCGCCCACGACTGGATCGAGCGGGTCACGACGATCATCGCCGACCGCTATCAAACCGTCGGCGTGGAGAACCTAAACGTGATGGCGATGACCGCGTCCGCGGCTGGCACCGTCAAGGCACCCGGGCGCAACGTGGCCGCCAAAAGCGGCCTGAACCGGGAGATCCTCCGACAGCGATGGGGAACAATCATCCGCCGCCTCGAGGAGAAAGTCGTAGCCCGAGGCGGGCGACTCGTGCGCGTGCCCGCCGCGAACACGTCGCGGCGCTGCCACCAATGCGACCACTCCGCCGCCGCGAACCGCCAAACCCAAGCGGAGTTTCGGTGCGAAGCGTGTGGGCACACCGACGGCGCCGACGCGAACGCGGCCCACAACATTCACCAACTCGCCCTGCAAGGGCATCCCCCAGCGTGTGGGGGCGCGGCCCACGAGCGTGCGAGCGCTCCGACGGCCGCAACGGACGTGGAGGTCCCCAGTAGGGCGGCCGATGAAGCGTCAATCACTCTCGCCGCCTGACACACCAAGCGGCGAGAGAAACCGACGGTAACCGAACACACCGGGACGCTGCGAGCAGCCCCGGCAACGTTTCCAGGTACCGCCGGCGAATGCGAGAATGAGGGCCGGGCTCGTGAGTCCGGCGACGCTGCTGCCGGCAACGCTCCTCGGTACCGCCGGCGAATGCGAGTTGAGTTCCTCCGCCGGAACGCGGCGGGACTGGCGGGAGATTGCCCGCGATCGTTGATCTCTCCCGCGAGGTGGGGCATGCCTTCAGCTCCGCTCACCGCGCTCATGAGGATCCGTCTGAGGAGAGCCGAGGACCCCGGTAGCCGCGGTGCCGTGACTCGACGACGACTCGTGAGGCAAGCGGTTTCAGGTTTGGGTGGCGGGTGTGTCGGTGAGGAGCGTTTTCAGGAGGGTGTGCTCTGGTTCTGAGTTCGTGTCCGGTTTTAGGTGGTTGATTAGCCCACATTGGGGGTGGGAGCATGGCGCCGTCGGCTGCTGATGCCTTGTGTTGCGAACCGATGGGGCCGGGTGCTCGTTCCTTCGATTTCGGCAGATGGTCAATGACGACGACGGTGGCGTTGTTGGCGCGCCATGGGTCACATTACTCGTGTATCCATTCGCGGACGTCGCCGCCGTCCATGGGGCATCCGGCGCTGCTCGCAGTGTCCAAGATGACCACACCGTCACCTAACCAGGACACGGTGTCGGCGAGGTCGAGGCGTTGCGCTTCGCTGCCGTCGCCATAGTCGTGCAGGAGGTTGTGGCCGAGCGCGTGACGGAACATGTCGGGGTCGCGGACGTGGGCGAGCGCGCCGAGCAGCGATGACCGTTGCCCGACGGTTTCGGCGTTGTCCTCGAAGTCCCAGTAGAAGGCGCGGGGGCGTTGAGCGCGGCGATGAGTCCTAGCCAACTCTTGCCGGAGCCCCACAGTCCGGCGACCCAGTTCAGCCGGTGTCGGTAGAGGATGGTTTGGCCGTCGTCGCGGGTGAGCGCTGCGGGCCGTCGCTCGCCGCCGCCTATGAACGCTTCGGGTGGCGACCACCACGGTTCGCGGGTCTCAGAGTCGTCGGTCGGCGTCGTTGGTGTGGCGGGTTTTGTAGATCGTGCTTCGGTCGAGGCCGGTCACGTCGATCACATCGCCGATTCTCAGGATCTGCTTCTCCACGTGGTGCCCTCCACAGTTGGCGGTGCCTTTACGCGGGGGAGGTGCATGCGATCTCCTACTCGGTTGTCTCGGGTTTGCGGTCGATTGCGCGGCCTCGGCGGGCGAGCCCGTCGGCGACGAGACCCGCGTCGGCGTAGCCGAGGTGTAAGCGGTCGTCGCCTGCGCTGACTGTCCAGCCAGAGCGCAGGCTCAACTCCACTGCGGCGCCGTCACGGAATCGCATCGCTGTGTCGATGGCGGTGGCGACGGTGTTGGCTCTGATCCTGGCGTTGAACACGTCTGCGAGGTGTTCGAGTGCATCGGTGCTGGCGGCGTTGGCGAGCACCTCGAATGCTTCTCGGTCGCTGCGGGCCGGTCGTTTGAGCACGTCGGCGGCGACGCGGTGTGCGGCGTCTCTGGTCTGCGCTGCAACGCGGATTGTGGCTGATTCTCTTCGCATAGGACCTCCTATGTGGCACTATCGCGATAGTGCCACCTGGGAGGCCGGAGAACGTGTTATTGCCGTTGGTGCTGGTCAGCGGGCGATGTAGGTGGCCCAGTCCTCCATGACCTCGGCGCGCCTCGCCAGCAGGTCTCCCCTCGCGTAGGCCCGTTCGGTGGCGTCGGCGACGTGGGCGAGGCAGGCTTCGGCGACCTCGCGGGGTACGCCGGTCTCGCCGCACCAATCCCTGAGGCTGCTGCGGAATCCGTGGACGACACAGCCAACGTCGTTCTCGCGCAGCAATTTACTAAGCGCCTCGCTGGACAGCACCCGCCCGGTCGGCGACGGGAACACAAGGCCGCTGCCGTCGGCGAGCGTGCGGGCTTCGGACAGCACTCGCAGCGCGGCTGTGCTGAGCGGCACCCTGAACTCTCTGCCGGTCTTGCTGCGCGTGGCGGGGATCGTCCATGTCGCCGTGTCGTGGTCGATCTCGGTCCACTGGGCGCCGCGTGCTTCGCCTGACCGGCAGCCAGTGAGGACGATGAACGTGATGACGAGCTTGGTTCCGGGCCATGCGCCTGTCGCTGCGATGGTGGCGACCGCATCAGCTACGGCGCCGTGGGGGAGCGCCTTGTGGTGCTGCACTTGGTTGCCGTTGCGGGGCAGCGCCTTCGTCACGGCGGCGGTCGGGTCGTCTTCGCGGAGGCCTTCTGCGACGGCCCACGACAGCACCGCCGATATGCGGCCCTTGACCTTGCGGGCGGTCTCCCGCTTGTCGGCCCAGATCGGTCCGATGACGGCGAGCACGTCGGCCGCGGTGATGTCGCTCACGGGCTTGGCGCCGAGCCGGGGGTATGCGTACCGCTGGAGGCTGCTCTGCCAGTTCTGGACGCGGCGAGGGTCTCGCCAGTTCGGCGCGTGCATCTCGATCACCGCCTCGGCTGCCTGCGCGAACGTGATCGTGGGGCCGCCGCGGTGTATCGCCATGGGGTCGCCGCCTTGGCGGGCGAGTTTGCGGTACTCGAAGGCGGTTTGGCGTGCCTCGGCGAGAGAGGTGTACGGGTAGCCGCCGAGGCCGAGGTCGCGGCGGGTGCCTCGGATCGTGCCGCGCCATATCCATTGCTTCGTTCCCCGTGGCGTGACTCGTAGGATCAGGCCGTGTTCATCGCCGTATTTGCCGGACGCGGTGACCGTTTTCACGAAAGCGGCGTTTAGCTTTGCCATCTGTGTCCCCTTCTGTGTACCACAGTCGAGGTCAGACTATACAGGACGGCGGCGGACGTCAATGGACGCCAATACCGACGTTATACAGGGATAACGCCGACGGTACGGGACGGTAAGGGACTACCTAATACGTCAGAATGGTGCCCGCCCCGGGCACCGCCCCGTCGATGGGGAGTGGGTTCAGAGTGCGGCGAGGGCGGCGTCCCGTGTTGCGAGTACTCGTGCGGCGGCTTCGGCGACCGGCACGTTGGTGGTCTCGCCGGTCGCCCGCTCGGTCAGTTCCACGCTGCCGGTGGCGAGACCTCGCGGTCCGACGGTGACCCGGTAGGGGATGCCCACCAACTCGATGTCGCTGAACTTCACGCCGGGCCGGGCGTCGCGGTCGTCGAGGATCACCTCGACACCGGATTCGCGCATCTCGCTGTAGAGGCGCTCGGACACCTCGGTCACAGCTTCGTCGCGTCCTGAAATCGGCACCACCGCCGCTTCGTAGGGTGCGACCGACACCGGCCAGCAGAGTCCCTTCTCGTCGTGGTGGGTCTCGGCGACGGCGGCGACCGCGCGCCCGATGCCAATGCCGTAGCTGCCCATGGTGAGGGTCCGGGGCACACCCTCGGCGTCCATGACGGTGGCCTCGAATGCCTCCGCGTACCGCCGCCCCAGCTTGAAGATGTGCCCCGCCTCGATGCAGCGCAGCATCTCCAGAGGGCTCCCGCAGACGGTGCACGGCTCGCCGTGGCGCACCTGCCGCACGTCGTGCCAGGCGGCTACGTCGATGTCGCGCGCCACGTCCACGCCCCGGAAGTGGAAGTCGTCGACGTTGGCGCCGGTCGTGAGGTTGCTGCGACCCTCCAGGGCGATGTCGGCGAGCACGGGAAGGTCGGCCACGCCGACGGCGCCCAGGCTGCCCGGGCTCGCTCCCAGCGCGGCGACGCACTCGGCGGCCTCGGCCGGACGGCCGGTCACCGTTCCGGTGCTGTCCAGCAGCTTCTGGACGCTCAACTCGTGGTCGCCGCGCAGCAGCACCAACGTCAGCTGATCGTCCAGCACGTACACCATGGTCTTGATCTGGCGATCGGGCGGCGCGCCGGTCTCGGCGGCGGCCAGTGCGGCGATGGTGCGGATGCCGGGCGTCGCGAACCGCTCGAGGGTGCCGCCCGGCGGGTCGTCTTCCGGTGCCACGACAGAGGTGGCCCGTTCGGTGTTGGCGGCGTAGCCGCAGCCGGCGCAGCGCACGATGTCGTCCTCGCCTGCGGCCGACGGCACCATGAACTCCACGCTCGCACTGCCCCCCATCGCCCCCGAGGAGGCCTCCACGGCGATGGCCGGCAACCCCAGCCGCTCGAAGATGCGGGTGTAGGCCTCGTGGTGCAGATCGAACGCCCGGTCCAGGCCGGCATCGTCGATGTCGAGGCTGTAGGAGTCCTTCATGGCGAACTCCCGGACCCGCAGCAGACCGCTCTTGGGCCGGGGCTCGTCGCGGAACTTGGTCTGGATCTGGTACCAGATCTGGGGGATCTCGCGGTAGGAGTGGACCTCCCGCGCCAGCACCGCAATCACCTCCTCGTGCGTCATGCCCAGGGCGTTGTCCGCCCCCCGGCGGTCGGTGAGGCGGAACATCTCGTCGCCCATCGACTCCCAGCGCCCGCTCTGTTCCCAGACCCACGCCGGGTGCATGGTCGGCAGCAGCATCTCCTGGCCGCCGATGGCGTTCATCTCCTCCCGCACCACGGCGGCCACCTTCTCGTGGACGCGCAACCCGAGGGGCAGCAGCGAGTAGTGCCCGGAGTGCAGTTGGCGGATGAATCCGCCCCGCAGCAGCAGACGGTGGCTGGCCACGTCGGCCTCCGCGGGCGCTTCGCGCAGCGTGGGAACGAACAGATTGGACCAGCGCATGGAATCCTCCTCAGGTACCGCTCCAGCCTAGGAGTGTGGCGAATAGTCCATCGGTGGCGCTGGTCGGGCCGCTGGGCAGTGGATTCCGACCCCGGACCTGAGTCCGGGACAGGCTCTTCGCCGGAATGACGCGAGAGGTGGCCCGCAGAGTTATTCGGCGTTCTCCTGGAAACTCGATTCGAGTGGCGGCGCCGGGTCTTCGCCGGCCCTCAGCCTGGATCCACCGTTTCGGCTGGCTGGTGGGTGTTGGCTGGTGGTGGTGGGGGTCTGGTGGGGGTTGGGGGACGTTGTTTGGTCGGCGTTGTGCTCGGCGGCGGCGGTGGTGGGTGTGTGTTCGCCGGTGTGGGCGGGTTCGGGGCGTGTCGGGGCGCGCGGGGGCTGCTGGGGGGCCGCTGGTTTCGGGGAGTCCTGTGGGGGTTAGATGAGCAGCGGCAGGTTGCGGATTCGTCGTAGCGCGTCGGTGAAGGTGCGCTGCCAGGGCCAGTGGGCGGGCAGGCGCAGGACGCTGCGTCCGCTGTGGTTCACGATGCGCCCGGGCAGGGCGAGGAGTTGGTTGCGGACGGTGCGCCCGGCGGTGAGTTGGCCGCGGCGGCGCCCGGCGGTGTGGTGGTGGAGCCAGCGGTAGAGGTTGTGGGCCAGTGTGGCGCAGGTCAGCCAGGCGGCGTTGGCGGCGAAGTTCCCCGACGGCAGGTGCGCCAGTCCGGTGGTGTGTTTGAGGTCGCGGATGGCGAGTTCGATGCTGGCGTGGGCGCGGTGGAACTCGTCGGCGGCGGCGGTGTCGTGGGTGGTGTTGGTGATAAAGGCGTGGTAGCGCCAGTGCGGCCACAGTTCGCCCTGGGTCGCCTCGGTGAGGCGGGTGCGGCGCACGGCGAGGCGCAGGTGGCGCGCCTCGCCGTCGACGGTGGCGGCCAGGGTGGTCTCGGTGACGTGCGCCTCGCCGCCGGGGGGGTAGTCGATGGGCGCCCAGTCCGCCTCGGCGATGCTGGCAATGGCGGCTTTGACCTTGGAGGTCTGGCGCACCGTGATCGACCAGCGCACCCCCAGGGCGTCGAGGCGCGCGACGAGGTCCCAGGACCAGAACCCGGCGTCGGCGCGCACGGTCAGCGGCCCGGTCGCGCCGGCGCGCCGGGTGCGGTGGATCGCCTCGACGACGAAGTGCACGTTGCCGCGCTGCGACGAACCGCCGCGCAGGCGCGCGGCCAGCACCTCGCCGGTCTCCGCGCGGGCCGCCACCAACGGGTGATAGCCCAACTCGGCGGTGTGACCGTAGGCGGCGCCGGCCTTGGCCTTGCCGGTGACGGGACAGATCGTGGAGTCCACATCGATGGTCACCGGATCGGCGCCGGGACCCGCGCCGGTCGCCCACGCCCGCGCCAACACCTCGCCGGCAGCTTTGTCGAGTTGGCGGACGTGTCCCCACGTGAAGGCGCGCAGGAACGTCCCCAACGTCGACGGCGCCACCACCTTGAACCCCAACACACGACTCGTCGCCCCGGCGCGCAGACGATCCGCGTGATCGATATGCGTCGCGCCGACCAGCATCGCCGCCACCAACGTCAACACCTTGCGACCCGGACGCGCCCCGCCGGGGCGTCCCCCCAGGCGCACCATGCGGTCAACGACCGCCTCGGCGCCCAACCGGCCCACCAGCGTGCCCGCCGCCAACAAGCCCGCATCGGCCACCAACGACGCGTCGTCGAAGACCACCCCCAGTCGCTCAATCTTGTGCGATACTCCACTCACAGGAAGTGCCTCCTGATCAGGGCCGAAAGCCGCGGTTATACACGGCCATTCTCCCAGGTCAGCGAGGCATTTCCGCGCACCCCCAACCCCCAACACCCCAACCCATCGGTGGATCCAGGCTCAGCGCATGGCCTCCACGGCGGCGATCACGTCGTCGGCAGTGGGGAGCCAGGCATCCTCGAGGGGCGGGCTGAACGGCACGGGCGAGTTGGCAGCCGTCACCCGGGCGACGGGGTGGCTGAGTGCTGCGAAGGTGTTCTCGGTGATGACGGCGGCGATCTCGGCTGCGAGGCCGCAGCGCCGCGGGCTCTCCTCGGTGACCACCGCCCGCCCGGTGCGCGACACCGAGGCGCAGATCGTCTCGACGTCGAGGGGGGCGATGGTGCGCACGTCGATCACCTCGGCGGAGATGCCGTCGGCGGCGAGGCGCTCGGCGGCGTCGAGGGCGCGCAGGGTGCACTCGCCGACGGCCACGAGACTCACGTCGTCACCCGCGCGCACGCAGGCGGCCTTACCCAGCGCCACCTCGTAGGGCTGCTCGGGCACCGGCCCCTTGGTGCGGTACAGACCCATGTGCTCCAGGAACACCACCGGGTTGTCGTCACGGACGGCCCGCAGCAGCAGGCCCTTGGCGTCGGCCGGTGTGGCGGGGACGACCACCTTCAGCCCCGGCACCCCTGCCAGGAGCGCATAGAGGGTGTCGGAGTGCTGTCCGGCCGCCCGCAGTCCGGCGCCCACGGCCATGCGCAGCACCAGCGGCACGGTCGCCTGCCCGCCGAACATGTAGCGCATCTTGGCCGCCTGGTTGAAGACCTGATCGAAGCAGTAGGGCAGGAAGCTCGCCCACATCAGGTCCACGACCGGGCGCAGCCCGGCAAGAGCGGCGCCGGTGGCCGCGCCCACGAACCCCGCCTCAGAGATCGGCGTATCGCGCACCCGTGCGGGGCCGAAGGTGGCCAGCAGCCCTCGGGTGGCGCCGAAGGTCCCCCCCATGGCGCCTTCCTGCGGCCCGCCGAGGCCAGCGCCGCCGGAGATGTCCTCGCCCAGGACGATGACCGACTCGTCGGCACCCATGGCCCCGCGCAGCGCCTCGTTCACGGCTTCCAGGAAGGTGATCTCCCGCTCGGCGGGCGGTGCCGCGGCGGGTGCCGGGGGACCCGCCGGCTCGGGAGCGTAGACGTCGCGCTCCACGTCGGCCGCGGCCGGCCAGGCGCCGCTCGGCCCGACCTCGAAGGCGGCGTCGATCTCGGCCTCGAACTCGGCCCGGTGGCGGGCGACATCTTCGCCCAGGCGCTCGGCGAGGCGTGCCACGGGGTCGCGCCCGGTGGCCTCTCGGCGATCGGGACGCGGCCTGTACTGCTGCGGGTCGCCGATGTAGTGGCCGCGGATGCGCGCCGCCGTCACCTCCAGGAGCGTGGGGCCCTCGCCGGCACGGGCTCGGCGCACCGCCTCCCCGGCGGCGGCGTGCACCGCTGCGTAGTCCTCGCCGCCGACCGTCACGCCCGGGATGCCGTAGCCGGCGGCCCGCTGGGCGATGTCGGCGACGCTGGTGGAGTACGCCACGGGCGTGGACTCCGCCCAGCCGTTGTTCTCACACACGAACACCACCGGCAGGCGCCAGATCGCGGCCAGGTTCAGCGACTCGTGGAACACGCCCTGGTTGGCAGCCCCGTCGCCGAAGAACGCCACTGCCACCCGGCCGTCGCCGGTGACATCGGCGGCCAGGGCCGCGCCGGTCGCCAGGGCTATGCCGCCGCCCACGATGGCGTTGGCGCCGAGCATGCCGCGGCTGAAGTCGGCGATGTGCATCGATCCGCCGCGTCCGGCGCACAGCCCGGTCTCCCGCCCGTACAGCTCGGCCACCATGTCGGTGAGGTCACATCCCTTGGCGATGCAGTGCCCGTGGCCGCGGTGCGTGCTGGTGATCAGGTCGGTGTCCCCCAAGTGGGCACACACGGCGGCGGCAATCGCTTCGGCACCGTGGTAGGTGTGGACGAAGCCCGGCATCGCCCCCTTGGCGAACTCCCGCTGCACCCGGTCCTCGAAGCTGCGGATGCGGACCATCATGGCCAGGCCCGCCAGGAGGGTGTCCCGATCCGTCGGCGGCGCGGCGGCGCCGTCGGCTGCTCCGTTGCTGCTGTCTCCGGTGGCAGTGGCGGTCATGCGCCCCGCAACTCCTCGCATTCCTGCGGGGAGGCGGCGATCACTCCGATCCGGGTGCCGATCGGGGCCTCGAGGCCCGCCTCGGCCTCCTGGTGCAACCAGCCGTCGATGTCGGCGTCGATCTCCATCTCCACCTTCTCCGACTCCATCAGGAACAGCGGCTCGCCGAACATCACCTCGCCTCCTTCGTCCACGAGCCATGCCACCAGCGTCACGTCGCCCTCGTAGAGCCCCGTCTTGGGCAGGATCACCTCGTACACGGCTCAGCCGTCCTCGGAGTGGGGGACGTAGCCCTCCAGCGGTTGCACGAGGATCCCGCCGTCGACCGGCAACAGCACGCCGGTGACGAAGGCGGCCATGTCTGAGGCCAGGAACACCACGGCCCGCGCCACGTCGTCGACGTCGCACAGCCTTCCCAGCGGCGTGCGGTCGACGATGCCGGCCCACTGGGCCTCGGTGTCGATTCCCGTCGGCTCCCCGCCGGTCACCAACTCGATGGCCCCCTCGGTCATGGCTGCGCCGGGGCAGACGGCGTTTACCCGCACCCCCTCCGGCGCGGCCTCGACGGCCAGGGAGCGGGTCATGCCGGCGATGGCGTGCTTGGAGGTGGTGTAGTGCGTCAGACCTTCCGCTGAGGACACCATGGCGTCCACCGAGGCCACGTTGATGATCACGCCCCGCCCGGCGGCACGCATCTGTGCCAGGGCGGCGCGGGCGCACAGGTAGGAGCCGCGCACGTTGATGCGCAGCACCCGGTCGAACTCGGCCATAGGCATCTCATGTGCCAGATGGTTGGAGAACACGCCGGCGTTGTTCACCAGAACGTCCACCGGACCCGGCTCGGCGCGCCAGCCGGCGAACGCCGCCGCCACAGCCGCCTCGTCGGTCACGTCAAGGCGGCTGGGGATGCACGTGGCGCCGGTGCGCTCGGCGATGGCGGCGGCTGTGCTCTCCGCGTCGTCGAGGCGCACGTCGGCCAGCACCACCGTGGCCCCGGCCTCGGCGAGACGGTTGGCGATGGCGGCGCCGAAGCCTCGGGCGGCACCGGTGACCACGGCCACCCGGCCGTCCAGATCGGCCAACTCGGCGAGGGAGCGGAGCTCAGTGCTCATGGTTCGTTGTGCAATCAGGCCGGGGATCGTATCGGCAGCGCTCGCCCCGGGGCCGGCGACAGGCCATCAGCACGCGCGGTTGGCAGTACATCGGGCAGCGGCGAGGAGGGGAGCGGTCGTCTCGAGGTTTGCGACGGCTGCCCGGCGCCTCAACGGAGCGACTGGGCAGCGGCCCGCGTGTGCAGGTGTGTGGTGTAGCCGCGGGCCTGCTCGAACCGCTGGCGTCCCGAGCCGCCGCGCCCGGACGGCACCACCTCGTGCCCGCCCTTGATGATGGCGAGCAGCCGGGAGCGGTCGCCCAGGATGCGCACGTCTTCATCGGGTCGGCCGTCAATGATCAGCAGGTCGGCGTAGTTGCCGGGACGCAGCGTGCCCACCTGTTCGGTGTCACGGGGAACGGCGCCGGCGGCGTTGCGGGTCATGCACAGCAGCGCCTCCATGTCGCTCATGCCGAGGTGGCTCACGAACAACTCCATCTCCCGTGTGTGCCACTCCCCGTAGGGGGTCATGGCGAATCCCGACTCCGAGCCGGCGATCAGCGTGGCGCCCGCGGCGTGCGCCTTGGAGAGGATCGACACCGCGGCATCCAGCTCCCGCTTCATGGCGTCGGCCACGAACGGACGATGCCCCGGCGCCTCCATGCTGTTTACCAGCAGGGTCATGGCGGGCAGCAGGGGGATCTCCCGCTCCAGCACGACCTCGAGGGTGGCCGGGTCCATGTAGGAGGCGTGCATGATCCAGTCCACGCCCACCGCGGCAGCGTCGGCCACCGACTGGCGCGACCGGGCGTGCATGGTGACGGGCCGGCACAGCCGGTGTGCCTCTTCGGCGGCCAGGGCCAGTTCGGCGCGGCTGAAGGCGGCGTACTCGGTGGTGCCCGGCCCCGATCCGGCGATCTTGATGAGATCGACAGTGTCCTTCACCTGGTTGCGGATCTCCTGCAGCAAGTCGTCGGTGCTGCGCACCAGCGCGCCGAACGATGACTCGTGCACGTCCACCCAGCGGGGCAGGGTGTCGCCGATGCCCAGTTGCGTCGTGATCTGACGGCCCGCCGCCGACAGCCTCGGGCCCTGCACCAGCCCGCCGTCGATGGCATCGCGCACCGCGGGTGCCACTCCGTTGGGGCCGCCCGGGTCGCAGGCGGCGGTCACGCCCGCCAGCAGCACCTTCTCGGCGTCGATGGCGGCCCGGATGGCGCGGTAGGGGGCCGGCGTGTAGATGAACAGCTCCTCCTCGGTGCGCGGCTCGCCGAAGCTGATGTGCATGTGGCCGTCGATCAGGCCGGGCATGATCGTGGCATCGCCGGCGTCGGTGACGGGCAGCGACGGGTCGCGGTAGGCCGCGGGCAACTCGGCCCGGGCACCCACCCACTCGATCAGGTCGTCGCGGACCACGACGGTGGCGTCGGCCAGCACGGTCTCGTCGTTACAGGGCAGCACCCGGGCGGCGTCGAAGCGTTGCAGGCCGCTCCCGCCGGGTGTCTCGTGGTGGGTCATGGCATTCCTCTCGCGGTGGGGGCCCGGCGCCTCAGAAGGGGATGAGGGGGAAGTAGCGTCCCCCGATCGGCTCGCCGGGGCGGATGCCGACCTCCTCGTCGGTGTAGTTGTACTCGTAACGCTGTGATCCCAGCCACACGGTCCCGTCGGCCACGTAGCGCGCGACCATGGCCCGGCGCCCCGCCTCGGACAGGTTCGGACCCGATGCGTGCCAGGTCAATGCGGAGTGCAGCGACACCTCGCCCGCCGCCAACTCCACGACCTCCACCGGCAGGCCCAGCTCGGCGGGATCGCCCACCTCGGTGACCGATGCCGGGCGGGACTCGCGCAGGTAGGGGGTACCTGTGCCGAACACCACCGGCAGGCGCTCACCGAGGTGGTTGCTGCCGACGGCCATCAGCATGGCCCCGTTGGTGCGTGTGGTGTCGTCGAGGGCGATCCAGGCGGTGACGGCGTTGGGCTGGGCGAGCGGCCAGTAGGAGTAGTCCTGGTGCCAGCGCACCTCGTGAGGGCTGGGCGACTTGTTCAGGGCGTTGTCCTCCAGCAGCCGCACGCCGGTCGTGCCGAGCACCTGGGCTGCCCAGCGCGCCAGTGTGGGGTCGAAGACCACGGCGCGGAAATCCTCGTTGTTGAGCCAGAGGTTGAAGAGGAAGTCGAAGCTCTGCGCCGGGTCCCGTGGGGCGTCGCCATCACCGTCGCCAGTCTGGCCGTCGGCGGCCTGTCCGTCGCCGTCCTCCACGTCGGGCCACAGCGCCGGGTCCAGCAGGTCGTAGCGCCGGCCGGCCTCCTCCTCCTGGCGGGTGAGGCGCTGGACGAGGTCACGCAGAAACTCGATCCGCTCATTGCTCAGCACCCGGCCCGGGCGCAGGTAGCCCTTCTCGTAGAAGGTGGTGATCTCGTCGAGGCTCAGCGGCGACGTACGCACCCCGCTGTCGCCGTTCGCCGCGGCGCCGACTCCGGCTGCGGCGGTACGCGCCGTGTCGGGATGCTCGGCCGGTGCGGCATCGGTCGGTGCCCTCACAGCAGCCCCCTCACGTCCGCCCCCTTACAGCGCAAATCATACTTCTATACTCCGGCCATGGGGGAGAGCAGCGCGGCGTCGGGCGCAGCCGCGGCCGCTGGCGGCCCGGAGTACGTCGTGCGGGCTGACACCACCCCCGTCGACGACCTCACCGGCACCGCCTTCTCCCATCTGGACGTGCGCTCTCTGATCTCCGAGGCCCGCCAGGGTTCGGAGAAGGTCATGGTCGGGCGGACGGTCTACCCCGGCGGTGGGGGTACCCACGAGCACCACCTGCACCCCGATGCCGAGGAAGTGGTGATCGTGCTGTCCGGGCGCGGCTGGCACCGGGTGGGCGACCGCTACTACGACATCGGCCCGGGCGACGTGGTGTTCGTGCCCGTCAACACGGCTCATTCGGCCGGATCGGTGGGCGACGAGGACATGGTGATTCTGTGGGTCCTGGGTGGGGTGCCGTCGCTGGAGCGCGCCGGTTACCAATCGGTGCCCGAGATCGATCGGGCTCTCTGAACTCAGCGAGGCACACCATGGAGATGTTCGGGCTTTCCATCTCTCGGCTCGCGGCGCTGTACGCCGCCGGCGAGACACACCCCGGCGAAGTGCTGGCCGCCACCCTGGAGCGGATCGAGCGCGTCGACGGCGCGCTGGGGGCCTTCGCCTGCGTGACCGCCGAGCGGGCCACCGACGAGGCTCGCCGCCTCACCGACGAGTTGCACCGCGGCCGGTGCCGTGGGCCATTGCACGGGGTGCCCGTGGCGGTCAAGGAGCTGTTCGACGTGGCGGGCGCCACCGGCGACTACGGCTCGAACACCCTCGCCGGGCGGGTGCCCGACGCCGACGCCGAACTCGTGCGGCGCCTGCGCGCGGCGGGTGCGGTGATCGTCGGCGTCACCCGCTCGCACGAATTCGGCTGGGGGATCACCTCCCAGCATCCCTCACGCCCCAGCCCGCGCAACCCGTGGCACACCGGCAGGGTGCCGGGTGGCTCCAGCGGCGGATCCGCGGCGGCTGTCGCTTCGGGGATGGTCCCCGCCGCGGTCGCCAGTGACACCGGCGGCTCGGTGCGCATCCCCGCCGCGTTCTGCGGTGTGGCCGGCATCAAGCCCACGTTCGGCCGGATAAGCCGGGCCGGTGGTGTGGCCCTGGCACCCTCATTGGACACGCCGGGAGTGCTGGCGGGCCGCGTCGAGGATCTCTGGCCGATGCTGGCGGCCATGAGCGGCCTGCACGCCGGCGACCCGGCCACGACGGCCCAGCCGCTGCCGTCGCCGCCGGGCCCTGGTGACCCGGCGCTCGACGGCGTGCGCGTCGGCATCTCGCCGTCGCTCCACGCCGACGTGCCACTCGGCGCCGCCGCCGCCGCAGGGTTCGAGCGCACCTGTCAGGCGCTGGTTGCCGCTGGGGCGACGCTGGTGGAGGTCGACCTACCGCCGGCGGGGGAGATGCTGGCCACGTTCGTCCCGCTGCAGATGGCCGAGGCCCACGACGTGCACCATCGGCAACTGGGTCTGTTCCCCGCCCGGGCCGCGGACTACGGCGCCGACGTGCGGGGCCGCATAGAGGCGGCGGCAAAGGTGACGGTGGGGGCCTACCTCGAGGCCCAGCGCCGCCGCGTCGAGTTCACCTGGGCGTTCGAGCAGGCGTTCGAGTCGCTGGACGCCCTGCTCACACCGGTCACCGCGGTCGGCCCGTCGTCGGTCGACGATCCCGACACGGTTGTCATGGACGGCGAGCGTCGGCCTCTGCGGGACGTGGTGATGGGGTTCACCGTGCCGCAGAACCTCACTGGACTGCCCACGGTGGCCGTACCCGTGGGTTTCGACGGCGACGGCCTGCCGGTTGGCGTACAGTTCACCGCACGGCGCCAGGGGGAGGACATGGCGGTTCGAGTCGCGGGCGCGGTCGAGGCAGTGATGGGGGCCGATGCACCGCGGGTGCCGGTCACACCGACCACAGGGGGATAGAAATGCCGCACGTCACGGTCACGGACGGAACCCGCCTCTACTACGAGAGCCACGGCGAGGAGTCGCTGCCGACGCTGGTGCTGATCCGCGGCACCGGCGCCGACGGCACCCGCTGGATGCCGCAGGTGCGGGCGTACGAGTCCGAGGTGCGCTGCGTGATCTTCGACGGCCGGGGGGTGGGGCGCAGCGACACCACGCCGCCGCCCTACAGCGTCGAGGGGATGGCCGCCGACACGTTCGACCTCATGGACGCGCTCGATATCGGGCAGGCGCACCTGTCGGGATCGTCGCTGGGGGGCGCCATTGGCCTGCGGATGGCGGCCGACGCGCCCGAACGGGTGCTGTCGCTGCAGATGCACTCCTCGTGGCTGGCCACCGCCGGCTTCAGCGAGTTCTCCCTCGGGCTGCTGAAGGCCTACCTGGTCAGCGGCGGCGTGGAGCATTACTACGCCGCCACGATGCCGCTGCTGCTGAGCCCCGGCTACATGTCGCGGAACTTCGAGCAACTCATGGTCATTCTCGACCACATGCGTGCCAACGCGGCCAGCTACGACGGCCTGCTGGGGCAGATCGAGGCGAATCTTTCCTACGACATGCGCGCCGACGTCGGTAAGGTCACCGCACCCACGCTGGTCACGGTCGGCGAGATGGACGTGATCCTGCCGGTGCAGTGCTCGGAGGAGATCCACGAAGCCCTGCCCGGCTCCGAGTTCGTCGTCTTCGCCGGTGCCGGACACCTCTCGGGCATGGAAAGCCCCGAGGAGTTCAACCGCGTCACCCTGGAGTGGATGCGTAACCAACTCTGAGGCGAGTCCCACGGGACTGCGGCAACACGATCTCATTGACCAAAAGACCTCCGACCGGGGGGAACCATGAAAGGACAAGGGATGAGAAAGAACCGAAGGGGAATGATCGGCAGGGCGGGGGCGATTCTTGCCGTACTGGCCCTCGTGGCCGCTGCCTGCGGTGGCGACGACGGCAGTTCGGACACCGTTGCGGCTGCGCTCAGCGCGGCGAACGCGGCCAGTGCCGACGCCGGCGTGGCGCTCACCGAGGCGCAGTCGGCTGCGGCCGGTGCCGGGGCCGCTCAGGCCGCGGCCGAGGCGGCGCAGAGGGCGGCCGAATTGGCGCAGGCCACGGCCTCGGGCAACCAGGAAGCCGTGGAGGCGGCCGAGGTGGCGCTGGCCGACGCCCAGGCAGCGGCCGACGCGGCGCGCAGTGAGGCGGCCGCAGCGCAGGACGAGGCCCGCGCGGCGCGGACCGCTGCCGACGAGGCCGTAGCAGCGGCACCGATGTTCGATGAGCCACCGGAGATGATCACGGTGGAGGTCTGGTCGTGGAACAACGAGGGCGCCTACCCGATCGTGCACGAGCAGGCCGAGAAGCGATTCGAGGAGGACTGCCCGAACGTCGACATCGTGCGCACGTACACGCCGTTCGCCGACTACATGACGAACCTCCGCGCCGCCATCGCCGCCGGTGAGCCACCCGATGTCGCCCAGGTGCCGTGGACCGGCGAGTACACCGACCTGGTCAACAGTGGCCAGATCATGTCGTTGGAGGGGCACATCACCGAGCGCTTCCCCGCCGTCTTCGACCCGATCGCGGCGATCGCCAGCGTGGACGGCGAACCCTTCGCCGTTCCGCTGGACGTGAACTCGCTGCAGATCGCCTATAACAAGGCCATCTTCGCCGAGTTGGGCCTCGAGGTTCCCCGTTCCGCGGCCGACCTGAAAGCCGTGGCGGCTGCACTCGATGATGCGGGCTATTTCGGCGTGGCCGTCGGTACGAACGACCAGTGGGCCGGCGGTGACCTGTTCTTCGCGCAGCTCGCCTACACCGACCCGACGAACACCCTCATCGTGCAGGCCGACGCCGGGAACGCATCCTGGGATGACCCGCAGTTCCTGCAGGCGGCGGAGAACCTGGCCGACCTGGTCGATGCCGAGGTGTTCGCCCCGGGTGCCAACTCGATGGTCTCCTTCGTGGGTGCGCTGGAGCTGTTCGTGGCGCAGCAGGCGGCGATGTTCTACCCGGTGGGCAACTTCATCACCGGCGGCATCGCCGCGCAGGTGGAGGACATCTTCAAGTGGGGTCTCTTCCCGTTCCCGTCACCCACCGGCGGCGAAGGATTCGCAACCGGCGGCGTGGCGGAGATGTTCTCGGTGCCGGCCGGCGCCGAGTACCCCGACATGGGTGTGGAGTTCCTGCGCTACCTGACCGACGCCGAGAGCGAGGCCTCGCTGGTGGCCAACGACTTCATCCCGTCGTGGGGTATCGACCTGCCCGCTGACGTGAGCGACCTGTACCGCGACCTGATCGCGGCGCAGGCCACAGTCCGCAACCGCACGATCTACACGACGCCGGTGTACACAGCGCTGCTGAACGCGGTCCAGGGCGTGCTCAGCGGCTCCACGTCTCCGGCCGAGTTGGTCGCAGCCATGGCCGACGCCGGCTGACCCCGGCGTTCTCCGAGTAGTTGTCACCCGCGGCGGTGCCGTCGGCAGGGCCGATCCTGTCGCGGCGCGCTGTGCGCGCCGCCGAGCGCCGCCGAGGGGGCAACTACGCCTCCATCCTGGGCGTGGCCATGGTGGGGCCCAGCCTCGCCATCTTCGCCGGGCTCATCGCCGTGCCCATCGTCGTGGTGGCGCTGGTGTCGCTGTCGGAGTGGACCGGCTTCGACATTGCCGACATCACCTGGCTCGGGATCGGTAACTACCGCAGCCTCGTCGACGACGCCATCTTCTGGCGCGCCCTGCGCAACACCCTGCTGTTCACCGGCCTGTCGACGCTGCTGCTGAACGTCATCGGCTTCGGCATTGCCCTGCTGATTTCCACCCGGGTGCGTGGCACGGGCCTGCTGCGGGGCGTGGTGTTCCTGCCCGCGCTGCTGCCCCCCGTGCTCGTCGGTTTGATGTGGCAGCGAGTGCTGGACGCCTTCGGGTTCGTGAACCAGATCGTGCAGCAACTCGGCATCAGCGAGCAGCCTCTCTTCTTCCTCGGCGAGGAGCGGTTCGCCCTGTGGGCCGTCATCGGGGTGACCGTCTGGCAGTTCGCCGGCTACGACATGATCCTGTACTACGCGGGCCTGCAGGGTGTCGACCGGTCGATGCTGGAGGCGGCGGCGCTCGACGGGGCCCGCACCCCGGCGACCGTCTTCCGGGTGATCGTCCCGTCCATGTTCCACATCGTGGGCGTGGTGGCTTTGCTGAACATCATCGGGGGCCTGAAGATCTTCGATGTGGTGTTCGTTATGACCAGGGGAGGTCCCAACCGCAGTTCGGAGGTGCTGGCCACCTACATGTTCGAGCAGGGCTTCCGCTTGAGCATCATGGGCGTCGCCTCGGCCATCGCCGTCGTGATCGTGGTGCTGGCGGTGATAGTCAGCGTGGCCCGATTCCGCATCGCGAGGCGTCTTGTTTGATCTCCGCTCGGGGTGGGCGAAGGCCGGGCTGTCGCTGCTGGCGATCGGTATCGCCGTGGTCATCGTGTTGCCGGTGGCCTGGGTGGGTGCTCTGTCGCTGAAGACCGGCCGGGAGGTCTACAACCAGTCGTTCCTGCCCGACGAGTGGGTGCCGGGCAACTACATCGAGGCGTGGCAGGAGTTCGGACTCGGGGGCTACTTCGTCAACAGCGTCTTCGTCACGTTCGTCTCGGTGGCGTTGACGATCCTGGTGGCGCTGCTGGCGGCGCACGCCTTTACCTGGTTGCGGTTCCGCGGCTCCGAGGCGGTGTTCACCGCGCTGCTGCTGGGCATCATGATCCCGCCGGCTGCGCTCGTGGTGCCGCTGCTGATCGAGGCCCGCCACCTCGGGCTCTACAACGACCTTTTCGGTCTCAGCCTCGTGTACGTGGCGTTCGGCCTGCCCATATCGATCCTGATCTTCCGGGGCTTCTTCCAGGGCATCCCTGGTGAGTTGGTGGAGTCGGCCCGCCTCGACGGGGCGCGCGAGTGGAAGATCCTGTTCCGCGTGATCGTGCCGCTGGCCCGCCCGGCCGTCGTGACGGTGACGATCCTGCTGTTCCTGGCCAACTGGAACGACTTCATATTGGCCCTGGTGCTGCTGCGCGACGCCGACTCGTACACGCTGCCGGTGGGCATCAGCCAGTTCATCGGCCAGTACAGCACGCCGCACGAGTTGATCGCGGCGGCGTCCATCATCGGTTCGGTGCCTGTGTTCATCCTCTATCTCGTGCTGGAGCGGCGCTTCCAGCAGGGCGTGACCGCCGGGGCTCTGAAAGGATGAGAGGCCGGCGATGACCCGACGAGCGGATACTCACGAGCACGAACCAGCACTATCGGTTGGACGATCATGACGGCGACGACGAGACGAGGGAGGACGGGATGACGATGAACGAATCGCTGGCCGGCAAGGTGGCCATCGTCACCGGGGCCGGTTCGGGCATCGGCCGGGGCAGCGCCATTGCTCTCGCCGCTGCCGGAGCCGCCGTGGTGGTCAATGACATCAACACCACCGCAGCGGGCGAGACGGTCGATCAGATCGTTGCCGCAGGGGGCGCCGCGGTTGTCGACGGCGGTGACGTGTCGGTCGTGACGGAGGTGAAGGCGACGGTTCAGCGCGCCGTCGACACCTACGGTGGCCTCGACGTGCTGCACGCCAATGCCGGGGTGGAGCGCTACGTCGACCTCGAGCAGATGAGCGAGGAGGACATGGACCTGCTCCTCGACGTGGATCTCAAGGGGGTGCTGCTGTGCGCGCAGTACAGCATCGCCCCGATGCGGGCCCGCGGTGGCGGCTCGATGATCTTCACCTCCTCGGTGCAGGCCTCCCATTCGCTTCCGGGTTGCGTGGTGTACGCGGCGGCCAAGGCCGGCGTCGTAGCGGCTGCCCGGTCGCTCACACTCGAGGTCGGCAGGGACAACATCAGGGTCAACGCCATCTCGCCGGGCACGATCGACACCCCGATGCTGACGCGGGATCTCGAGGACATGAACGTGGACGAGGCGGAGGGGTTCATGGACCGGGTGTATGCCGCCAACACGCTGGGACGAGTCGGCTCGGTGGCCGAGATCGGCGCCCTCGTGGTGTTCCTGGCCTCGGACGCCTCGAGCTACATCAGCAGCACCAACATCGTCATCGACGCCGGCTTCACCGCGGTGAAGGCGTTCTAGCACGGCAAGGTCATGGCTGAGATCTCCTTCCGGGACGTGACGAAGGTCTACGGCGACGGCACCCTGGCCGTGCGCTCGCTCAGCCTCGACATCGCCGACGGTGAGTTCGTGGTGCTGGTCGGCCCGTCGGGTTGTGGAAAGTCCACGCTCCTGCGGATGCTGGCCGGGCTGGAGGCCATCACCTCCGGCGAGATCCTCCTCGGCGGCAATGTCGTCAACAACGTGCATCCGCGGGACCGCGACGTGGCCATGGTCTTCCAGAGCTACGCCCTGTACCCGCACATGAGCGTGTTCGGGAACATCGCCTTCCCGCTGCGCCAGGCCCGCCTGCGTACCGCCGAGATCCGTCGGCGCGTCGAGGAGGTGGCGCAGACCCTGGAACTCGGCGAGCATCTGAAACGCCGACCGGCGGCGCTGTCGGGCGGCCAGCGTCAGCGTGTGGCCATTGGGCGGGCCATCGTGCGCCAGCCCAAGGTGTTCCTGCTCGACGAGCCGCTCAGCAACCTGGACGCCAAACTGCGGGTGCAGATGCGCGGCGAGCTGGCCCAGCTCCACGCCGAGCTGGGCGTCACGACGGCCTTCGTGACCCACGACCAGACCGAGGCCATGACGCTCGGTGAGCGGGTCGCGGTGCTCAACGACGGCGAGCTGCGCCAGGTCGGCACGCCGCAGGAGCTGTACCACCGACCGGTCGACCTGTTCGTGGGCGGCTTCATCGGCAGTCCCTCCATGAACCTGCTGAAGGCCACACTGCGTCCCGACGGGGCCACGGGAAGGATGCTTCTGGATCTCGGCGCGCCCGGCGCCGTCGCCGTCCCGGACGCGGCGGCCGAGCTGTGCGCACGGGCGCCGCACGGGAAGCCACTCGTGGCCGGCATCCGTCCCGAATCGTTGCTGCTGAGCGACCCCGCCACGGCGTCCTCGGACGGCCTGCCCCGAGCCACCGTCAAGTTCACCGAACTGGTCGAACCCGAGACCTACGTGCACCTCGGGGGTGACTTCGCCGGCGTGGACCCGGGCGACCCCGACGCTCCGCCGCGGGAGATGCTTGTGGCCCGGGTCGGTTCGGACCGGGCGTTCGGTCCAGGCGACGACGTAGCCCTCGCCATCGGCGGTACGGGCCTGCACCTGTTCGACATCGACTCCGGAAGGACTCTCCGACAATGACTACTGCAACCATGACCGATGCGACCCCCGTCAACGCCGAGGGAGGCGCCGTCTGCGGCTTCTCCCATGCCGGCATCACCGTGGCCGACCTGGATCGTTCGATCGCCTTCTACGAACTGCTGGGCTACGAGGTCTGCGCCCGCTGGGTTCGCACGGAGGACTACCTCCGGGAACTCGTCGGCTACCCGACTGTCGATCTCCACGCGGCGGTGCTCCGTCACGACAGGGTCGGGGTGTTCCTCGAGCTGCTGGAGTACCGCAACATCGAACAAAAAGAGATCGACCCGGCCAACGGCAACCCCGGCACCGCCCATATCTGCCTGTTCGTGGAGGGGTTCGAGGCGCTGTGGGAGCGCCTGCAGGCTGCCGGTGTGGAATCGGTGAGCCCGCCGGTGTCGCCCACGGTCGGGCCCAACAAGGGTGCCCTGGCGATCTACCTGATCGACCCCGACGGCCATCGTGTGGAACTGGTGGAGACAAAGCGCAATCTCGACGGCTCGCTGCGCTAGCGGACACGTACTGCCGCGACCGACCAAGGAGGATGGACATGGAACCACTCGTACCGCTGGCCGACATCGAGACTTTTGCCGAGGGTCTCGACCATGCCGAGGGCATCTGCGTCACGCCCGACGGCACCATCTACGTCGGCGGGGAGGCCGGCCAGCTCTATGTGATCGATCCCGATGACACGCCCCGCGAGATCGCCAACACCGGCGGGTTCATGCTGGGGCTGGCCGCCGACGCCGACGGCAACATCTACGCCATCGACCTCGGGCACGGGACGGTCTGGCGGTTCAGTCCCGACGGCAGCGAGCGGAGCGTCTTTACCAGCGGCAATGCCGAGCAGTCTCTCGGTGTGCCGAACTGGGGCGCCTTCGACGCCGACGGCAACTACTACCTCACCGACTCCGGAGGGTGGGGCGAGCGCAACGGCTTCATCTGGATCGTTCGCCCCGGCGGGCAGACCGAGGTCTGGTCGACCGAGTCGGTGAACTTCCCCAACGGCTGTGCGGTGTCCGCCGATGGCTCCCGCCTCTGGGTGGTGGAGAGCAACCCCAGTGCCATCGTCGAGATCCCGATCGAGGCTGACGGGTCGGCCGGCCCGCGACGGGAGCTGTGCGACCTGGGTGTGCGGGTGCCCGACGGGATCGCCGAGACCACCGACGGCTCCCTGGTGGTTTCCTGCTACCGGCCCGACGCCATCTACGTCTGGCACGCCGAGGTGGGGCTGCAGGTCCTGGCGCAGGACCCCCGGGGCACCACCCTGGCCGCCCCCACGAACGTGGTTTTCACAGGCGATGACCTCGACCTCCTCGTGGTGCCCAACCTGGGTCGCTGGCACCTCAGCAGGTTCCGGAGTTCGTACCGGGGTGTGGGCGCGTTCTACCCGAGCGCCGCCCGCATCGCCGGCAGAGAGTGACCGATGGGAGGGTCAAACGATGCATGATCCTGCTGCAGTGGCCGTCACCGTGCCCACGGATTACGTGGGCGGCCTGTTCGACCTGTCGGCCAAGGTGACCCTGATCACGGGCGGAGCCAGTGGCCTCGGTGAGGCGATCGCAGTGGGGTTCGCCGACTGCGGGGCCGAGGTGACGTTTCTCGATGTCGACGTGGCGCGCGCCGAGCGGCTGGTTGCCGCGGCCGCGGAGCAGGGCCGCCCGCTGACGTTCATCGAGGCCGACGTCACCAGCCGGGACGCCATGGAGAGCGCCGTCGCCGAGGTGCTGGGGGCGCACGGCGCCATCGACGTCCTGGTGAACTGCGCCGGCACGGCGGCCCGGCACCCCGCCGAGGACTTCCCCGACGAGGCCTGGGAGCGGGTGATCCGGTTGAACCTCTGGGGCACCTTCCTGTCGTGCCAGGTGGTCGGCCGGACGATGGTCGAGCGGGGTCAGGGAGCCATCGTGAACATGGCCTCCATCGGCGGCAGCCGGGCCTATCCCGAGACCACCGCCTACCTGCAGAGCAAGGGCGGCGTCATCCAGATGACCCGCAGCCTGGCTCTGGAATGGATCAGCCACGGGGTGCGGGTCAACGCCCTTGCGCCGTCCATCTTCGAGACCCCGCTGGTGCTGGCATCGGACCGCAAGCGCAGCTACACCAGCGAATTCATCGCAGCCCGCACGCCGATCGGGCGCCGGGGGCTGCCGCGGGAGATCGTCGGACCCGCCATCTTCCTGGCGTCCGATGCCGCTTCGATGGTGACCGGGCACATACTGAGCGTCGACGGGGGGTATCTGTGCGCATGAGCGACGAACGAGGCCGGCTAATCGAGGCGGTGGACGCCTGCACCGTGCGCGCCGCGGTGCCGGAGGTGATCCGCTTCGGCGACTGGGTCATGGAGCACCGGGAGTTCGCCCTGGTGCGGGTCCGAACCCGTGACGGCATCCACGGCTACGCCTTCACCCTGAGCCGCGACGGCCCGATTGCCGAGATGGTGCACAACTACATCGGGCCGCGTTACCTGGGGCGTCCGACGAGTGCGCCCGCCGAGGCGTTCGCCTCGGTGCAGCGCTCCAACTTGTCCTGCCTGGCCGGCGGGATCGGTCTGCGGGCCTTGTCGATCGTGGATCTGGCCGTCTGGGACGCCGAGGCCAAGCGTCAGGGCCTGCCCATCGCCGTCATGTTGGGCGGGGCGAACGTGGCGATGCCCGTGACGGGGATCGGCGGTTACCCGCCCTCCATCGGTCCCGCCGAGGTGATCGAGCAGGTCTCGGGCCTGTATGAGCAGGGCTACAGGCGCGTCAAGCTGCCGATGGCGCCCGATGTGGCCCGCTCGAAGGCCCGCCTGGAGGCGGCCGCCTCGGTGGCGGACGACCTCTGGGTGGGCTGTGACGGGGCCTGGATGTTCGCCGCCGTCGACGATGCGTTGGCCTTCCTGGAGAGCCTGGACATGACCCTGGGCTGGTTCGAGGACGCCTTCCCGCCCGGCAACGCCCGCATCATCGCGGCGTTGCGGGAGCGGTCGCCGTTCCCGATCGCCTTCGGCGACGAGCAGGGTGGGGCGCACTATCCGGAGTCGCTCATCGCTCACAACGCCGTGGACTACGTGCGGGTCGACGTCACAACTATGGGCGGGATCAGCGCGATCGGCGACATCCTCGCGCAGGTGGACGCGGCCGGCCTGCAGGTCGCGCCGCACATGAACGCCCTCGAGCACGCCCAGATCTTCGGGGGGCTCGGTCGCACCGACGTTCCGCTGGAGTGGGGCATCCCCGGCTCAGGTGTGGACCAGTTCGCCGACTCGCTGGTGCAGCCTGTCGTGCGCGACGGGCTGATGGAGCCGCTTCCCGACGAGCCCGGCTTCGGGCGGCTCGTCGATCCCGACTGGCTGCGCAGCGTGCCGCACAACGATCCCGCGGGCATCATCGACGAGGCGGCGGCCCAGGAGGCGTGATGGACGGCGGTTCAGGATCAGCGTCGGGCGGTGCCGCGTCGGGACACCGCGTCTTCGAGGCGCGGGAGCGGCGCTTCGGGGGCTGCTTCGAGGACTACGAGGTTGGCGACGAGTACCGCCACTGGCCGGGCAAGACGATCACCGAGGCCGAGAGCCACCTGTTCTGCATGCTCACCCTGGCCGTGCATCCGCTGCATGTGGACTCGGCGTTCTTCGACGGCACCCAGGGTCCGTTCGAGCGCCCGGTGGTGGCCGGCCCGTATGTCTACTCGCTCCTGCTCGGCATGAGCGTGCCCGACATCTCCGGGAGAGCGATTGCCAATCTGGGCACCACCGACCTGCGCCACACGGTGCCGGTGTACCCCGGCGACACGCTCTACGGCGCCAGCACGGTGACCGAGACCCGCCCGAGCCGGTCGCGCCCCGAGGCGGGCATCGTCACCGTCGAGACGGTCGGCCGCAACCAGGACGGTGTGGTGATCACGAGCTTCACCCGGTCGGTGTTGCTGCCCCGCCGGTCGGGCGATGGCGGCTGAACCGGTGCCGGGCCAGGACCCGCCCCCCGCGGAGCGCACCGGACTGCCGGCAGGGGGGTCCTCCGGCGTTGCGGGTGATGCGGACGCCGCGGGTGGCGCCCCGCAGCCGGGGCCGCTGAGCGGGATGCGGGTGGTGGACATGGCGACGGTCATCGCCGGTCCCGGCGCGGCCCGGCTGTTCGCCGACTTCGGCGCCGACGTCATCAAGGTGGAGTCACCGAGCGGCGACTCGGTCCGGCGGCTGGGGTGGCGTCCTCCTGACGGCGGCGATGACGCGGACTCCTACTTCTGGAAGTTGCAGGGGCGCAACAAGCGCGCCGTCGTCCTGGACCTGAAGACGCCCGAGGGCCTCGACGCCATGCTGGCCCTGCTCGACGACACGGATCTGCTGGTGGAGAACCTGCGTCCCGGCAAGCTGGAGGCCCTGGGCCTCGGCCCCGACGTGCTGCACGAACGCAACCCCCGGCTCGTGATCCTGCGCATCACCGCTTTCGGCCAGACCGGCCCCTATGCCGGTCGGCCCGGCTTCGCCACGATGGCCGAGGCGCTGAGCGGCTACGCGGCCATCAGCGGCGAGCCCGACGGACCGCCCCTGCTGCCGCCGGTGGCGCTCACCGACGAACTGGCGGGCACGCTCGGGGCGTTCGGCGCCATGGTTGCGCTGTGGGAGGCCCGGCGCAGCGGCCGGGGCCAGGTGATCGATCTCTCGCTGGTGGACTCGGTCATGCAGGTCATGGGGCCACTGCCCTCGGCGTTCGCCCATCTGGGCTACGAGCAGCCGCGCCTCGGCGCCGGCATTCCCTACACCGTGCCGCGGGGCACGTACCGCTGCGCCGACGGAGCGTGGGTGGCGGTCTCGACCTCCAGCGACAGCGTGGCACGGCGCGCCCTGGCGCTGATCGGTGCGGACGGCGACGACCGCTTCGCCACCTTCTCCGGGCGCTTCGAGAACCGCGACGAGCTGGAGACCCTCGTGTCGGGCTGGGTCGCCGAGCGGCCGTCCGCCGAGGTCATCCGTCGCTTCGAGGAGGCGGATGCGGCCATCGCCCCCGTCTACACGATGGCCGACCTGTTCGCCGACGAGCACTTCACCCAGCGCGGGCTCTTCACAACCGTCGAGGACATAGTCATGCAGGCCGTGTCGCCGCGCCTGTCGCGCACGCCCGGCAAGGTGAACTTCGTGGGTCGGCCACTCGGGGCTGACACTGAAGACGTGCTCGCCGAACTGCGAGCGAGCGGGACAGCCCGTGGCGACGGGGCGGCGAGCGGTGACGGTGCAGCCAACGACGGCAGCGCGGCCGTTGCGAACTCCGGACCGGGGGCCGACGGGCAGGGAGTGACGGACCGGAGAACGCCGTCACGGCAACAGGACTGACGGTCAAGGGGGCTACCGATGAGTGACGGGTTCGAGTATCTGGTCCACATCGAGGTGAACTGGCCGCCCGACGGCGACCCCGTCAGCCGTGACGAACTCATGGCCGCTGAGAGGGAGCGTGGTCGGGAACTGGTGGAAGCGGGCGTCATCCGCCGGCTCTGGCGCGTGCCGGGGCGTTGGGCCAACTGGGGCCTCTGGCGGGCCGCCTCGCCCGATGAACTGCACGCCGCCCTGGCGTCGCTGCCGTTCTTCCCCTGGCTCGACATCGAGGTCATCCCCCTCGCCGGCCACCCCAACGACCCGGGCTAGGGCACCGCGGTGTCTTGCTGGCTGTCCGTGACGCGCGCTCGAGCCGCCAAAGCAGGAGCCGCTGTGGGAGAGTGATGATTCATGAGGAGGTTTCTGCGGCGTTGGATGATCGTCGGACTGGTTTTTTCGCTGCTGGCCGGTGCCTGCTCAGATGGCGGCGAGCAAGATACCGATGAGGGCAGTCGGCCCGCCAACGCTTCCCCACCTGTGGCTCCGGAAGTTTCCACACTTCTGGTCTCGGCAGCTTCCACACTTGTGGCCCCGGGAGTTTCCACACTTGTGGCTCCAGGAGTTTCCAGACCTGCGACTCATGGCGAAGCCGGATCGGGACAGGAGGGTTATCTCACTGTTCTCCTGAGCGAGGGCAAGGAGAGCGACGGCGAGAGTTCACCGACGGTGAGCCGAGCCGATGGCGTCGTGCTCGACGACGCAGAAATCCGCGCGGTGATCGACCGGCTGCCACCGTGGGACGGCGACGATGGCGGTGCGGCCGGCTTCAACCGTCCAGTTGATTCGCTGCCTCCGCCCCGCACCGGCAGGACCGTCGACCAGCCGTTCCCAGCCGGGCCGGATATCGCAGCACCGGTTACCGATCCCGGGCCACTGGAGGTCTTGAGGGTCCAGCCCGAGGGTGAAGTGGGCATCGCTCCCTTTGTCAGCATCACCTTCAACCAGCCGATGGTGCCGCTGGCCACAGTCGGCCAACTCGACGACATCGACGTTCCTGTGGAGATGACACCTCCGCTGCCGGGTCGCTGGCAGTGGATCGGCACCCGCACACTCCGTTTCGAGCACGACCAGGAGATTTTCGATCGCCTGCCAATGGCGACCAGCTACGTGGTCGAAGTCCCCGAGGGGACCGAATCGCAGTCCGGCGGCGAGCTGGCCGAGACTTTCCGCATCGAGTTCGAGACGCCTCCACCCAGCATGGTGCGGCTCATCCCTGACCACAACTCGCTTGAGCTCCATCCGGTCTTTCTCGTCACCTTCGACCAGCGGGTCGAACCCTCCGCGGTGCTTGACGCCATCACACTCTCAGCCGATGGCCAAGGGCGCGAGATCCGTCTTGCCAGTGCCGCCGAGGTCGAAGGCGATGAACTCATCCGGTACTAAGCCGGGCGCGCGCTCGAAGGCACATGGGTCGCATTCCGGCCGGTTGTGCCGCTCGAGCCGGACTCCGCTATCAGGATCACCGTCGGCCCCCACGTGCCGTCGGCCGAGGGCCCGAACACCAGCGGCAACTCGTCGACTGTGGAGGCCCGTACGTACGCGCCCTTGCGAATCATCGACACAAGTTGCTCGGGTTCGCCTTGCCCGCCGGGGAGGTCTCTTGATGTTTGGTTCAACAACTCGCTCGATACGGCAACGGTCAACGAGGCCGACTTCTCTGTAACACCGGAGATCCCCGACGCCACGATCTCGGCGTACGGCAACTCACTGACCATCACCGGTCCTGTATTGCGCGGCACCGTCTACAAGGTGGTGATCCCCGGGACGGTGGGCGACGTGTTCGGTCAGACATTGGGGGAGCCCGAGCCTGTCGAGTTCGAGATCGAAGAGGCGCGCCCTCTCATCTGGTCCGTGCATAGATGGTTCGCCACGGTTGATCCGCTCGGGGAGACGCAGACGGTCCCGGTCATCGTGCGCCAGTGGGAGCAGCTTCGCGTAGGTCTCTACTCGGTTGATCCGAGCGATTTCCAGTCGTACTGGAGCTTCGCGTCCCGCTTGTGGCGAAGCCCCGCTGTGTTCGACGACGTGCCGTGGCCTCTGACAGCAGAACTGATCGTGGACACCGGGATAGACCACGATGATCTCACCGAGGTTCCCATCGATCTATCCGGTGCCCTACAGGGTGAGCACGGTCACGTGGTCATGATCGTCGAAGGGGCCGGCCGGCCAAGAGGGATCGCAGGCCATGAGTCTGCGCTCGCATACCGCGATGACACCGCATCCCGGGTGATCACCTGGGTGCAGGACACCGACATCGGCGTCGACCTCGTCACCGACTATCGGGATTTTGCCGTGTGGACCACCGACCTGCGCTCCGGCGACCCGCTGGCGGGTGTGGAAATCCAACTCGAACCCTGGAATATGACGCTCGTCAGTGACGGCAATGGCGTTGCTCACGCCTCGCGCAACACATCATGGTCAGACTTGTTGGGGTCAGATTGGTTTATTGACACGTACGTTGCCTCACTCGGCGCAGACTCGGCCATCAGCCCTGTGTTCATCGAGGTGAGGCCGCAGGACGATGAGACGATCTGGTACACCGCAGATGATCGCGGCATGTACCGCCCCGGCGAGACGCTGCACCTGAAGGGCTGGGTTCGGAACCTCGACCTGAGCGGAGATGGCGATCTCGAGTATCTCCCCAGTGGGGCGCTGATCACCTACAGGGCCTATGGCCCGTTCAGCAACGAGCTCGGCAGCGGCGAGGTTCGATTGGATGACCACGGCGGCTTCGATCTCGCCCTCGAGTTGGCCGAGGGGGCGAACCTGGGCAGGGGCCGGATCGAGTTTCGGCGAGCGGGAGCCGCTGACGATGACCGTCACACCCACTCGTTCCAGATCCAGGAGTTTCGCCGGCCCGAGTTCGAAGTGGAAGCACGCCTCGAGTCGGTCGGCCCGCACTTCATCGGCGAGCCGGCGGTGGTGGCGGTCGATGCCCGGTACTTCTCCGGCGGCCCGCTCCCCAGCGCCGAAGTCGGCTGGACGGTTACCACGGCGCCGACGTCGTACTCCCCGCCCAACTGGAGCGACTTCACGTTCGGCGTCTGGTGGCCATGGTGGAATTTCGACAGAGACCGGGCCGTGCCCGAGGTTGAGGTGTTCTCCGGTCGGACCGACGCTGCCGGCAGCCACTACCTGCGCATCGATCTTGAAGGCGACGGTGACCATCTCCCGGTGGCGGTGACCGCCGAGGCGCGGGTGACCGACGTGAACCGTCAGCGGTGGGCATCGGCGATCGACTTGCTGGTTCACTCCGCCGATCTCTATATCGGTGTTCGCTCTGCACGTACCTTCGTGAGGGCCGGCGACGGGATCGACATCGAGGCTGTGGTCACCGACCTCGACGGCAACCCGATCGCCGGTCGAGCCTTCGAGGTGACCGCCGAGCGTCTTGTCCACAGGTTCGTTGACGGCGAGCGGGTCGAAGTCGCTCTGGACACCGAGACCTGCGAGGGCACTTCCCGGCAGACGCCGGCCGAATGCGAGTTCGAAGCCGATACCGGGGGCCGCTACCGCATCGCGGCCCACGTTGTCGATGACTCGGGGCGCACCAGTCGCACCGAGGTGACCCGCTGGGTTTCCGGCGTAAAGGACGTGGTGCCGAGCCGCGACGTAGAACTCGAGGAGGTCGAACTCATTCCCGACTCGGAGACCTACGCCACCGGTGACACAGCAGAGATCCTCGTCGGCTCTCCTTTCGCCTCGGCAACGGGCCTGCTGACAGTCGCCCGTGACCGGATCATCGAAGTCCGCACCTTCGAGATCACCGACCATACCGCCATTGTTGAGGTGCCGATAACCGAAGATCACGTTCCCGAACTCATACTGCGGGTGGATCTGGCCTCCACGGCCGCGCGGACCGCGGATGACGGCTCTGTCCTCGATGGTGCGCCCCCTCGCCCCGCCCATGCGTCGGGCGCGATCCTGCTGCGGGTCCCCCCCGTGCAGCGGACCCTGGAGGTCATCGCGACACCCGACTCGGCGGTGGTGATGCCGGGGGTCACCACGAGCATCACCGTGGAGGTCAACGATGCCGGTGGAGCGCCGGTCGAGGGGGCCAATGTGCTTCTCATAGCGGTCGACGAGGCGGTGCTGGCCATCTCGGGCTACGAACTGATCGATCCCATCGATGTCTTCTACCGCCCCCGGACCGCAACCTTGGCAGGGGCGCGCGTCATCAGAGACACGATCGTGCTGGAGAATCCGCGGGGACTGCTCGATCAGTTCGAGGAAGACGATTACGGCGTCGGAGCACCTCAGCCTGCACCTGCCATGGCCGCAGATGGGGCCGCCGCCGGACTCCTGGTCGAGGTCCGCGAGAACCTCGACGCCTTGGCGCTGTTCGAGCCGGATGCGGTCACCGACGCTAGTGGCCGGGTCACTGTCGAGTTCGATCTGCCTGACAATCTCACCCGCTATCGGGTCATGGCCGTCGCGGTCCACGGCGCCCATCGCTTCGGGACGGGCGCGTCGTCCATGACCGCGTCGCTGCCGCTCCAGGTTCGGCCATCGGCACCTCGATTCCTGAACTTCGGCGACGAGTTCGAGTTGCCGATCGTGGTCCAGAACCGATCCGACTCCGCCATGGAGGTCGATGTGGTCGTGCAGACCTCCAACCTCGAACTCGTCGGGTCGGCGGGACGGCGGATCGTGGTTCCGGCCAACGATCGGGTCGAGGTCCGGTTCCCGGCTCGAACGAACTCACCGGGCACGGCCCGCTTCCGCGCGGTGGCGGTGTCAGCCGCCCATGCCGACGCCCAGGAGGTGTCCCTGCCTGTGTACACGCCGGCGACCAGCGAGGCCTTCGCCACGTACGGGGTGGTCGACCAGGGCGCGGTCATCCAGCCGATAGCTGCTCCCCAAGACGTGATTCCGCAGTTCGGCGGACTCGAGATCAACACTTCATCGACCGCGCTGCAGGTTCTGACCGACGCCGTGCTGTACCTCGCCCGCTACAGGTATGCGAGCTCCGCCGCCTACGCCAGCCGCATCATGGCCATCTCCGCACTCCGTGATGTGCTCGCGGCCTTCGAGGCCGAAGATCTCGCCAGCCCTGACGAACTCGATGCCGTAGTCCGCCGCGACATCGTTGAACTGTCGTCTCTCCAGAACTATGACGGCGGCTTCGGGTGGTGGTCACGCAGGCAGGATTCATTCCCGTACCCGTCGGTCCAGGCGATGCACGCGCTGGTCATTGCCAAGAACAATGGCTTCGACGTTTCGTCCAGAGTCATGGAGAGGGGGCACCGGTATCTGCGATATATCGAAGACATGATCCCGGCGTATTACAGCCGGCGAAGCAAGGACATGCTGTTGGCCTACGCGCTACATGTGCGCTGGCTGGACGGAGAGCACCCGGCCGACGATGCTCGCGCTTTCTGGAACCGCCGGGGCGCAGATCTCGAGTTGGACGCCCTGGCCTGGCTCTGGCCGGTGGTCGATGATGACAGCATCGAAGCCGAGATCGAACGGGTCTTGAACAACCGAGCCGTCGAGACCGCCGGGGCGGCCACATTCGCCACGGACTATGGCGAAGATGCCTATCTGCTGCTGCATTCCGACCGCCGCACCGACGGCATTGTGCTCGATGCCCTCATCAGGATGGCACCCGGGTCGGATCTCGTTCCCAAGGTCGTGGCCGGCCTGCTGGCCCACCGGGTCCGGGGACGCTGGAGGAACAGCCAGGAGAACTCGTTCATCCTGCTCGCCCTGAAACGCTATTTCGACACCTTTGAGGCGACTGATCCCGACTTTGTCGCCCGGGTGTGGCTCGGTGACCTCTACGCGGCAGAGCACGAATTCTCCGGACGCAGCACCGATCGGGACTTCACTCTGATACCGATGGCTGAACTGCTGGATGCGGGCGACTCCAACCTTGTCGTCGAAAAGGACGGCGAAGGCCGCCTCTACTACCGCCTCGGCCTCCGCTACGCCCCTGACGACCTCGATCTGGAACCTCTTGATCGCGGCTTCGTGGTGCAGCGCAGCTATGAGGCAGTCGGCGACCCTGGCGATGTGTGGCTCGACAGCGACGGTGTCTGGCATGTACTGGCCGGCGCCGAGGTTCGGGTCAACGTGACCATGGTCAACGACAGCCGGCGCACCAACATGGTGCTGATCGATCCCCTGCCCGCGGGCTTCGAGCCTCTCAACCCGGCGCTGGCGGTGACCGGCGCGTTCGACGCCCGCGGCGGCGCCGATTGGTGGTGGCGAACCTGGTACCAACACCAGAACCTGCGCGATGATCGTGCCGAAGCCTTCTCGTTGTATCTCTGGGCGGGAACTCACGAGTACAGCTACGTCGTTCGAGCCACCACTCCAGGCACGTTCGTCGTACCCCCCGCCAGAGCCGAGGAAATCTATGCGCCAGAAGTCTTCGGGCGCTCCGCCACCGACAGGGTCATCGTGCAGGAAAGCCGCTGAGCATTCCCGGGAGTGTCCGCGGTCCCTGCGCTACTGCTGTTCCTTCCGTAGCTGGACATCGGGGTCATCCCCCTGGCTGGCCACCCCAACGACCCGGGCTGAGCGGCCACGGGAACTCGTACTGTCACCGGGTGTTATAGCTGCGTTAGAGTAGCGCGGTACTTTGCAGCGGCTTTGACCTGCGGTTTTCAATCTACTCTAAATCTACTCTAAAGACTTTAGAGTAGTTGGGCTCATTCCGGTCGGTCGCTGCGCCGGTACTTCCCGGGCGCGCGGCCGCGATGCAACATGGCTGCGCTGCAGAAGTGCGCCGGCGAGCGCGGCGTGGCTCCGGTGCCGCTGACCGATCGGCATTCGGTCACGTGCCGGCCATGAAGTTCTGGAGGCGCCGGCTATCCGGAGTTCGTTGGCAGGAATCCCATACCCGTCTGTCACACATAGTGTTACTATATGTGACAGACCTGTCGAACGGGAGGTTCACCCGATGAGTCCGCATCTCTCATTGCGCGTAGAGGAGGACCTGCTGGTACGGCTGGACAAGCGGAGCAGGATCAGCGGTCGGTCGCGATCGTGGTTGGCTAAACGGCTTCTCGACGAGGGACTGCGTATGGAGCGACACCCAGGGATCGTGTTCCGTTCCGGACCGGCGGGACGGCGCGCGGGGCTGATGAGCGGCCCGGACGTGTGGGAAGTAGTGCGTGCTGCCGTCGGCGACGGGAACACGCGAGAGCCCATCGCTGAGCGGGCAGGACTGACGCCCGAGCAGGTTGGCGTGGCGCTGCGCTACTACGCCGAGTACAGAGACGAGATCGGGGCCTGGATCCGAAGGGTGGACGAGGAGGCGGAGCGAGCCGAAGCGGACTGGCGGCGCGAGCAGGAACTCCTCGGTAGGTGAGACTGCTGCTCGACGAGATGTGGTCGCCCGCCATAGCGGCTGCGCTGCCGGAACGCGGCCACGACGTCGTGGCGGTGACGGAGCGGTCAGATCTCCGGGGCAAGCCTGATGATGTGATCTTCTCCGAGGCAGAGGTGGACGGCCGGGCGATCGTGACCGAGAACGTCGTCGCCTACCGGCCGCTGGCTTCTGAGGCGCTGCGAGCCGGGCGTGCTGCACCGACGCTGATCTACACGAGCAATCGCGCCTACCCGAGGGCGAGCCGGCGAACGGCCGGTCGGCTGGTGATGGCTCTCGACACCTTGCTGACAACGCGGGACAGCCTCGAAGGGGAGCACTGGCTCGACTAGCAATCTCGTTCCCAGCGCAGGGATCTATGCTCCCGGCCGAGCAATCTCAGGCACGGGCGAACGGTCGTAGCGCGATCGGCAGTTCTCGCGGGTCGTAGGACGTGAGCGCTCTCTCGGCCGCTCGCCGCCAATCCTTGAGCACTCGCAGTCTGAGAACACTCGGGTCGTCCGATGTGTATTCCATGAACCAGCTCAACAGGCCGTCCCAGTCGAGCAACGTCCCCCCCTGTTGAGGATCCCAGTCGAGTTCCTCGAGCGTACGATGGCCTTTTGCCAGATTGTTGTTCATCGACGTGCAGGTCAAGTTGTCCGCTTCATCCGATCCTCCGAGCGCGACCGGATGGACATGATCCACGGTTGCTTGGAGATCCCAGAACAGCCTGTGGCACTCTGTCGTCTTCCAGTGCGGGTGATACGGAATCTCTGCTGGCAGGCGGTGGGAGACCAGTCGAAGGGTTCCCGGGAAGACCAACTTCTTCCCGGAATATCGATCGACGAATCCGTCCCGGAGGAACACCGAGACCTGCTTGGGTTTGGTGGGCGATCGCGGAGCTCGATCAGTGGCCTCAAAGGGCAGTTCCGCCTGCGCCAATGCAGCCGCGCCATCGAGTGAGCCGCTGGAAATCGCGTCACAAAGCCGCGCGACGGCCTCTGGGCTCATGTTTGGGCGCGGTGTCCGTTCGGCTGAGGCCGGCCGCGAATTCAGTTGGTGTTGACGTGCAGGCCGTCGTAGTAGACGTGCTGCTTCTCGAACCTCTGCTGGATGCGATCGGGCATCGGCGTGAGGTCGACCTCGCGGCCTGCCTGCATGACCATCTTGAGCAGCTTCCTCCGGCCGAGCACGGAGATGTCCCTCGACGGGTCGCCGTCGACCACGAGTACGTCGGCGAGCTTTCCGGGTTCGAGGCTGCCGATCTGGTTCTCCCAGCGGGGTAGCGTGATCGCCGCCTTCAGTGTGCCCGCCGAGATCGCCTCGATCGGCGTGAGACCGGCATGAGTGACCAGGATTTCCATCTCCTTGGCGTGCCAGTGCCCGTACGGGGTCAGGGAGAAGCCGGATTCGGAGCCGGCAATGATGGGCACCCCCGCCTCGTGGGCTCGCCGGATGTTCTCTGCGCCTTCGTCAATCTCCCGCTTGAGTCCGTCGCGCGACGCAGCCGACATTTCCGCACCGACCGCGTCGAGCGCGTTGACCAGGAGCGGCAGCGTCGGGCAGATTGGGATCTTCTTCGCGGCCACCAACTCCAGACCTTCGTCATCCATAAACGAGGCGTGCATGATCCAGTCGAAACCTGCCTTGGCGGCGAACGTGACCGACTCCGCCGAACGTGCGTGAATCGTGCACTTCCTGCCCAGTCGATGCACCTCGTCGGCGAGTAGCTCGAGCTCGTCGAGCCGGAACGAGCAACCGACGAGCGGGTTGTAATAGCTGGTGGCGTCGCCGGAGCCGGCGACCTTGACAAAATCGACCGTGTCCTTGATCTGGAGGCGAACGGTCTCGATCATCTCGTCCTTGTTCCGCACCAGGACGCTGGCATTGCCTACCGGGTTCTCTATCCAGTTCGGAAAGGCATCGCCGAGCCCCTGATGGGTCGTGATCTCGGGGCCGGCCACGGCAAAGCGCGGGCCCTCGATGAGTTCGGCGTCGATGGCGTCGCGGACCGCGATCGGGACTCGGTACACCGCTGCTGGATCCGATGCGCTCGTGACGCCGGCGCGCAGGACTTTTCCTGCGTTGTAACCGGCGAGAATGGCCCGCCACTCGGCCGAGCCGTACATCGCCAACTCCTCCTCGCTCCGTGGCTCGCCGTAGGAGATGTGGCAGTGCGCATCAACGATTCCCGGCAGGACCGTGCCGCTTCCGGCATTGACGATCTCCGCGGTTTCGCTCTGCTTCCACTGCTCGGGAAGTTCGGCTCTCGGCCCGACCCACCTGATGCGGTCGCCGAGCACCGCAACGGCGCCGTCTGTGATGGCTGGGGCGCCTGTGCCGTCGATCACCCGCCCGTAGAAGATGTATTCATCCGGTCTGCTCATCGCGGTGTCCTAGGTGCTCGGTTCCCGTCGGGATGTGCGCACTGGTCTTGCCGAGGTTTGTGTAAACCCACTTTCGACGACCCATCCATGCTACGAACGGCGAGCGTACTCGCTCGAATCCAGGCGGGCAGGTTGTCGAGAGCAGCCCCCAGAAAGCGGACCAGCGCTGCGTGTGTTCGACGAGCGGTCGTTCACGCTCCTCCCATTCTGCGAGCCCGCGTTCGAGATCGTTCCGTTGGCGATCGGCCGCAACTGCCAGGGCCAGCATGTTTGACATCGCCAGGCATGCCCCCTGGCCGAGGTTCGGAGGTTGCGAGTGGGCGGCATCGCCGCCGATCGCCACCCGCCCGTTGCGCCACGACTTGAGTCGGACCATGGAGAAGGAATCCCAGCGCGCCTCAGTGTCGGGCGTGACCCGGCGCAACAGGGATTCGAGCTGAGGGCAGGAGGCGATCCAGCTGTCGACATCGATCGGAATTCGACGAGCCTCGGCGTCGTTGTTGTGGGCGCAGACCGCCAAGTACACCCAGTCGTGGTGGCAGGGCGTGTACAGGACCCGTCGGGTTCTTGACCAGTACTCGATGCACCTCTGAGCCTCGGGTTCCCGCCGCTCGGCTTCTGTCCGCGGGATCAGCATCCGGGTCGCGCCGTCGCGCAGGATCCGCTTCTGGCGGAGGAGTCCGACCGAGTCGCGGATCTGCGAGTGGACGCCGTCGGCGCCGACCACGAGATCGGCCTTGACGGTGCGGCCGTCCTCGAGGGTGAGTTCGCCTGCCGGTGACGCTGCGATCGCTTTCGCTCCGGTGACGATCTCTGCGCCGAGATCCGACGCGCGTCGCGCCAGTGCGCTGTGCAGCAGAGGTCTTTGCATGGTCATCAGGCGATGCCCGGGCTCGTGTGAGTACTCGAAGCTCTCAACGGTCCGCATACGTTCGTCCCGCACGTCGAAGCAGTGCACCGGATGTGAGATCTGCTCCAGCTCGTCGTAGACGCCCAGCGCCTCCAGTGTCCGTAGGCCGTTCTCCCACACGTACAGGCCGGCGCCGAACTCCCGCAGAGCGGTCGCCTGTTCCCAGACTCGTGTCTTCCACCCCCGCTCTGCGAAGGCGATCGCGCAGGCGAGTCCCGCCAGGCCACCCCCGGCGATCTCGACTGAGGGTTTGTGCATCAGGATGCGCGCTCCACGAACCGCCGCTGGATCTCGTTGAACGAAACCGGTTGTTCGAGCGACGCCATGTGACCTGCGTCCGGTAGCTCCACGAACTCCGCACCGGCGATGACGTCGGCCACTGAACGCCCGTACTCGGGGAGCGTTATGAAGTCGGATGCACCGACCGTCACCAGCGTCGGCGCATGCAGCGAGCCGAGCCGGTCGGCTACATCGTGGGCGAGCCCCGCCTCGTACTGGCCGACGTGCGATCCCGTTCCCATCTTCCTGATCAGCGCCGCGACCTCCCCCAATGCGCCCGATGTGAACCCATGGCGTGCGAAGTGCTGCGGCGACACCAGGAAGAACGCGTAGCGCATCCAGAGCCCGGGGTCGTTGACGGCGGCAGTGGCCTGGCGGGCCTCGAGCCAGGCGCGGATGTGCGGCGCGGCCGGAGTCGCCGCCCAGGTGCTGTGCAAGGACAGTGAGGCAACACGTTCCGGTTCGTCGGCGGCAAGGCCCAACGCGATGGCCGAGCCGAGCGAATGTCCTGCGACATGGGCGTCCTGCCAACCGACATCATCGAGCACAGCCGCGACGTCGAGCGCCATGGCTTCCGGGGTCCACTCGCCGTCGGGGAGCGGATCGGATCGACCCGTACCGGCGTTGTCGATCAGCAGGCAGGTCGCCCACTCGCCGAATGCCGGCGTCTGGGTGAGTGTCCAGTAGGCACCTGGGAGACCGGTCCCCGCCAGGAGCACCAAGCGCGCCGGGCCGTCTCCCACAAGCTGGTAGGAGATGCCCCGGACGCCGCGTCTGGCGTAGCTCGTGTGGTCGTCAATCACCTTTCGGGATGACCGCCACGCCGTCGACCTCGACCGTCAGCCCTTCGAGGGCGAGCGCGGTGACTCCCAGAAGGGTCGAAGCCGGATACGGCGCCCTGAAGTACTCGCGCCGGATCGCCAGGATCCGCTCGCGGTCTCGCAGGTCGGTCAGGTACAGCCGGATTTGCACGATGTCGTTGAGCGTCGCACCAACCGTCGCGAGGGTCGCCGCGATGCCATCCAGCGTGTAGCGCATCTGCGCCTCGGGGTTGCCCGGGTGGACGACCTCTCCGTCCGGGCCGAGAGCGGTGTGCCCGGCGATGTACACAGTGTCGTCGACGACGCGGGCGTATGAGTACAGGCCAACGGTCAGTTGACCTTCCGGTGCGGCGACGACGCCGTCAACGAACTCGAGATCGGTCATTGCTCCTCCCATCTCTCACATCTCTCACATCTCTCACAGATCCGTCACGAAGCCCCGGTTGAGGGACTCGTCATAGTGGAACCGCCCCTGGAGGTAGATCTTGTTCCGCTCCCACGAGTACTCCCTGCGCTCACCGATGGGCGTCTCGATGTCCACCGGGGAGCCGCCCTTCATGACCATCGCGATCTTTGACGGCGACTGCAGCACACGGATGTCAGAGAGTGGATCGGCGTCGAGCACCAGAACGTCGGCGAGTTTGCCGGGCTCGATCGTGCCGATGCGGTCCGCCCACTGCGGCACCGTCACAGCTGCCGCTCCGGTGCCGGCGTGGATGGCCTCGAGAGGCGACAGGCCGAGGTGGGTGACGAAGATCTCCATCTCGTAGGCATGCCATTCGCCGTAGGGCACGAGCGACCAGCCCGTCTCGGACCCCGAGATCAGGGTCGCCCCCTGCTTGAAGGCATTCCCCAGGTTCTCGCTGGCGGCGTCCACCTCTCGCTTGAAGACGTCGAGCGAGCTGGCACCTGCATCGCCCGCGGACGCCAGGAGGTTCACCAGCAAGGTGAGCGCCGGCACGATCGGGATCTGTTTCTCGAGGACCAGATCGAGGCCCTCGCTGTCCATGAACGAGGCGTGCTGGAGCCAGTCGAAACCGGCTGCTGCGCATGCTCGCACTGACTGCGCGGTGCGCGCGTGCACGGTGCACTTCCGACCGAGCCGATGGGTCTCGACTGCCATCAGCGTGAACTCCTCGTCGGTGAACGCCATGCCTTCCACCGGACCGGCGGTCACCGCTGAGTCGTTCGACCCGGAGACCTTGATGACGTCGACTCCGTCCTTCACCTGGAGGCGGATCTCCTCGACGATCTCGTCGCGGCTGCGGACCAGGACCCCCGCCTGGCCCTTGGGGAACTCCATCCAGCTGGGGAAGGCGTCCTCCAGGCCCTGATGGCTTGTGATCTGCTTGCCGGCCGCTGCCATCCGGGGCCCCTCGACGATCCCCGCCTCGATGGCGTCGCGGAGGCAGGTCGAAATATTGAATGTCGTCGCGGGATCCGAGAGGCTCGTGACACCAGCGCGCAGAACCTTGCGGACGTTCCAAGCGGCGAGCATCGAGCGATACTCGACCGGCGTGTACAGGGCCAACTCCTCCTCGGAGCGGGCTTCCGCGAAGGAGGTGTGGACATGGGCGTCGACGAGGCCGGGCATGATCGTGCGGTCGTCGCCGGTCACGTGCTCGAGTTCCATCGCCGCGTATTTCTCGGGCACAGCGGCGGTATCTCCGACCCACGCGATGGTGTCGCCGACGACGATCACCGTCCCGTTACCGATGGCGGCCGCGCCGGTCCCGTCGATGATCTGGCCGTCGAGGCGATATCCGGTGTTCATGACTGCGCTCCTTCGGGGATGCCTGCGACGGCTTCTATCTCCACGAGCATCTCTGGGTCGGCGAGCGCGCTGACCTCGATCAGCGTGCTCGCCGGCCGGGCGTCGCCGAAGAACTCCTGGCGAACGGGGTTGATGGCGCTTCGATCGTTGATGTCTGTCAGGAACACCGTGACCTTGAGCACATCGCCCATGTCCGCGCCAACCGTTCGCAAGGTGTCGAGGATGTTTTGCAACACGACACGTGTTTGAGCAACCACATCGCCCTTTCCAACTACATCACCGTCGCTGTCGAAGGGTGCGATCCCCGACACGAACAGGAGGTTGCCGAACCGGACCGCGTCGGTGTAGTGGCTGATCGGCTCGCTCGCTCCTTCGACTCGGATCTCCTGTCTTGTGGCCACGGCTACCTCCCTTGTTCGGCTGATTCGACATCGCGTAGGAACTCGTCGATTGCGTCGTTGAGTTCCGCGCCTCGCTCGACCCACATTAGGTGTCCCGCCTTGGGTATCACACGGCGTCGGGCCCCCGGGATCCGGTCGGCGACGGTCTCGTTGTAGCGGGGCAGCGTGATGAGATCCTCGTCGCCGTAGGTGACCAGCGTGGGGCAGGTGATTCCCCCCAAGCGGTCGGTCGTGTCGTGGCGCATATCGGCCTCGAAATGCCCGATGTAGGCGTGCAGGGGCTGGGCACTGGAGTTGGCGGCGAAGCACTCCTCGACCTGTGCCTGAATATCGGGTTCGAGGTCGATGATCGTATGTGAGGACATCCAGAAGGCGAACGATCGAAAGACCGCGATCGGCGCCTCGGAGCGGAGCGTGAGCAGTCGAGCTTCGAACCACCGGCGGATGTGGTGCTCCCGCGCGGTCGACGACCACGTCGACACCAGTGTTGCCGAGCGGACCAGTTCGGGCCACCCCAGCGCCAACTCCTGGATGATTGCCGACCCCAGGCTGACGCCCACAAAGTGGGCCTGAGAAAGGCCGAGGTGCTCAACGAGGCCGACGACGTCCTCGGCGAAGACACGCACCGAGTAGTCGGTCTCGGGCGATTCGCTGGCGCCGGCGCCGCGCAGATCGAAGGTGACGCAGTGATAGCGCGTCTCGAAGTGCGGGATCTGCCAGAGATCCCAGACACCGCCACCGATCCCTGTGCCGGCAATCCAGACGATCGGATCTCCCTGACCCCGTTCGTCGTAGTGCAGCCTGATCCCGTTGATGTTCACGTACGGCATAGTTCACCCGATCGCTCGTCCACCGTCGACGTTGATCTCGGTGCCGGTCATCCACGACGACTCGGCTGAGATGAGCAGACGCACCAACACAGCAACGTCGGTCGGTTCACCGACCCGGCCGAGCGGGAAGATGTCCGTGAGGTCGGCGAGCATCCGGTTGTAGTCCTCGGGCGGCATGCCGGCGTCGATGTAGATGTTGCTACGCACGAGCGATGGCAGGACCACGTTGACCCGAATGCCGTGGGGAGCCATTTCGGCGGCGAGCGCCTTCGTCAGCGCCTCGATCGCCCCCTTGGTGGCCGTGTAGCCCACCGCGTTGGGCAGCGGTCGGCGGGTCAGCATCGAACTGAAGTTGACCACGGAACCTCGTGTTTGCTTGAGGTCATCGAGGCACTGCTGGATCATGATCACCGTTCCCTCGACGTTGGTGCGGAATTGATCACGCAGGGCATCGAGGGTCAGATCCTCGATGGATTGTTCGATGATGATCCCGGCCGCGTTGACCAGTCCGTAGACGGTACCGAGCGACGATCGGATCTCGTCCAGGCAGCCGGCGACCTGCTCGGGCTCGCGCACGTCACAGCTGTAACCCATGATCTCGCCGCTGGTCGTGTAGTTGCGCAATTTCTCGGCGCGCCTGCCGAGCGCGGCGACGGGATGGCCTGCGTCGGCCAGGATCTCGCAGGAACGTCGCCCGACGCCGGTTCCTGCGCCGGTCACAACGACAACCCCGGGTTCGGTTGCCATCGAATCGTGTGTTCAGACAGTCACGGGGATTTCGATGCTGTAGAGCTCGGCCGCGGTCTTGTACGCGATCCGGTCGACGGCATCCTGGGACAAGCCCCCGAGGCGATCCTGCACGATGCTGCGCGAGTTGGGGAACGTGCAGCGCACGTGGGGGAAGTCCGATCCCCACGAAAGGCTCATGTCGTCCCCCAGCGCCTCCACAACCTGATGGATGTACGGATCGTCGATCGCGGTGTGATAGACGCGCTTGAGGGCGAGATCGCGGACCGGGTTCGCGAGATCGCGCAAGCCCCAACTCGGCGGGTAGTCGTTCTCCAACTGGTCGAGTCGCCACATGAAGTTCGGTAGCCAGGCGACCTCGTATTCGCCGAGCTGGACCTTGAGTTCGGGGAACCGGTCGAGGATGCGACCGAAGATGAACTCGTTGGCGAGGGTCGGCTGGACCTCTTGCAGAACCGCGATCGTCATTGCGGCCGCCTCGCCGATCTCGTCACTGTTGAGGGTGAACGGGTCGCGCTCGTTGCCCGTGATGATGTGCAGGATGATCGGTTGATCTGTCTCGATTGCAGTTCGCCAGAGCGGGTCGTACGCAGCATCGCGATAGGGCGGGATACCCGGCAGGTTTGCGCAGAACACCACCGCGCCCTTCATCCCGCGAGCGGCGGTGCGCTCGAGTTCGGCGCAGGCCCACCCGATGTCGTCGACGGGCACCATCGCCGTCGTGAGGAACCGGTCCCGATGCGCGCCGGCGAACTCGGCCGCCCAGTCGTTGTACGCCCGGGCGCAGTCTCGGCGTAGATCGCCGTTCTCGATGCGCATTCCGTAGAGCATCCAGGTCGAGTTCAGGATCTCGAAGGCGACACCGTCGATGTCGAGGGCCTTCACCCGTGCGTCGGGATTCGCGCCGGCCTGCAGGACCAGGGCGTTGATCTCCGGGTCGTCGGAGGTCTGATCGATGATGCCGCCTCCGATCGGGATGTATTCGAGCCCCGTGAAGAACAGCGGACCGCCCTCGACGTCTGTGATGAGCCGCGGCAGAACCTCGTCATCCCACGATGAACTCAGCGCCTTCTGCCACAGGTCGTATGGCTCGACCAGGTGGGAGTCGGCCGAGATCAAGTGTTGGAGCGTCGCCATTGTTTCCCCCTCCGGTCGCTGGCGTCGATACGCGATTTGCGGCCCACCACGGGCAGGCGCTATCCCTACTCGGCATCGCAGGTGAGTGTCAAACCGGGCATGCTGAGATCGCCGGTGCGGGCGTGGCCGGCTTGGCCACGGCGATCGCGCTGGCCGGACGCGGCTGGACCGTACGGATGCACGAGGTCGCCCCGGCGCTGCGCGAGATCGGGGCCGGGCTGTACATCTGGGAGAACGGGCTACGCGTGCTCGAGGCCCTCGACGTGTACGACCTGATCGAAGCGCGAGCCCATCGGGTGCCGGCCTTCGATGTCGTCGACGAGCGCTACCGACTCGTTCATCGCATGCACTTCTCCGAGAATCCGGGTGAGCGGCTGTTCATCGTGCTTCGCCCCGATCTCCACCGGGCGCTGGTGGACCACGCGCAGTCTCTCGGCGTCGAGATCGAGACGTCGTCTCGTGTGGTGAGAGCGGATCCCGATGGGAGTCTCGAGCTCGATGACGGCTCACGTCACAAAGCCGATCTCGTCGTCGGTGCGGATGGTCTGAATTCGGCGGTTCGCGACTCGCTCGGGATGTTGAGGCGCAGGCGAGACCTCATCGACGGCGCGATCCGTCTCCTGGTCCCCCGCACCGCCGCTGAACGGGCCGACCCGGACCTCCAGCGTTGCACCGAGTACTGGCGCGGCTCCCGGAGGATTCTGTACACGCCGGCCGGCCCCGATGACGTCTATCTGTGTCTCACCGCGCAGGCGTCGGACGAAGCGGCCAAGAAGATCCCGCTCGACCTCGATATGTGGAGGCGGAACTTCCCGCGCCTAGTCGATGCGCTGGACCGGATCACCGACGAAACGCCGGCTCGCTGGGATCGGTTCTCGATGGTGAAGGTTCACGCGTGGTCGCGCGGCAGGGTCGCGATCCTGGGTGATGCCCTTCACGCGCAGCCTCCAAATCTCGGCCAGGGCGCCGGTCTTGGCATGCAGGGAGGCTTGGCGCTGGCTGTCGCGCTGTCGAAGTCATCCGATGTGGTGTCGGGACTGGCGCTATGGGAGCACACCGAACGGGAAATCGTCTCGCACACCCAGAGGTGGACCTGGCTCTGGGGACTGTCGTCAGCAGCGTTCCCTCATCGGATGCAACGGGCGCGGTCCCGGTTCGTCGGTTGGCTGGCCAGCCGTGAGCGGGTTGCCCGGAACGTCAGCCGGACCGCTTGCCACGTACCGACAGGCGCCGTGACGACCGAGGCCTAGTGCGGTTGGGGCGCCGCGTGATCGTGGCGGCGCGCTCTCAGCCGCCTCGGACGAACGGGATTCCCAGAGCAGCGGGTTGGCGGACTCTGACGATGACGCCCCCGAGCACGGCGATCGTCAACGCGTAGGGGAACGCCAGCCACAGCAGCGACGGCAGGCTCACCTTGGGCTCGAGTATCGCCAGCAAGGAGACGCCGACGAAGGAGAGCACAGCGACGACGAGTTCGGGTGTGAAGAGTCGATGCTCGGCTCCAAGATGGGTTGGGCGAAGGCGATCCCGCCCCAGCCGCTGCACAACGAATGCCAGTATCAGCGCGCTCAGCACGATCCAGACACTCCGCGGTACGAAGGTCTCGGCTTGGAGGCGCAACTGCAACGCGTCGGCCGCGCCGAACAGCGCTGCCGCTGCCACCACCCCGAGTGGACGCCATCCACCGACGATCACCGCAGCGAGTGCGAGGAACCCTCGACCGGCCGTCATGCCGTCGAGGAACGTGCCAACAAGTCCAATCGAGAGAAACGCACCACCGAGCCCGGCGAAGGCGCCGACGATCAGCACGCCCTGCCAGCGAAGCGCCCGCACGCTCACTCCGGCGGTCTCGTCGGCTTCGGGAAGCTCGCCTGCCGCCCGCATCCTGAGTCCCCAGGTCGTCTTGTAGAACAGCACCCACACGACGGGCCCCAGCAACAGCGCGACGTAGACGAGCGGGATCTGACTGAACAGCGCCGGTCCGATCACCGGGATCGACTTCAGCCCGGGGATTTCGAGCCGTTCCATGCGGTCGATGAACAGATCCGGCTGGGTCGCCGAGTACTTCTGGAACGCGAACGCTGACACGCCGGCACCGAGGATGTTGAGCGCCACTCCGACCACGATCTGGTCGGCGCCCGCCTGGATGGACGCGAACGCCATGATCCCCGCCAGGAGCACGCCCGCCAGCATGCCGACGAGCACACCGAGCCACAGGTTCCCTAGCTCCCCGCCGGCCCAGAAGCCGGCGAACGCGCCAACAAGCATCATGCCTTCGAGCCCGATGTTGAACACCCCGGCGATCTCCGAGATCAACTCCCCGAGCGCGACGAGCATGAGCGGGCTGGCGATCAGTATCGCCGCGCGAAGGAATTCGCTATCGAACGGCGGCATCTTCGTGCTCCCGCGTCGCCCGCCGGGATGCAGCCCGAGCCTCCAGCCTTCGAGTGAGGATCACCGATGTGGCGACCAGCACAACGATGATCCCCTGGGTGATCAGGATCATTTCGGAGGGCACGTCCGCACGTACCTGCATGACGCTCCCGCCCGTGTCGAGGATGGCGAACAGGGCGGCCGCAGCGACGCAGCCGACGGGCGAGTTCCGCGCGACGAGGGCCACCACGATGCCGGTGAACCCGATGTTCCCGGCGAACCCACCCGAGAGTACGTTGCGCTCACCGCCGATGACGAGGGCGGTGCCGGACAATCCGGCCAGTCCTCCCGACACGACGAAGCTGAGCACGATCGTCCGCACGGTCCGGACCCCGGCGTGGCGAGCCGATTCGGGATTCTCGCCGGCCAGCCGGAGCTTGTACCCGAACACCGTCCTTTTGAGCACGAAGACGATGATCGCGACCGCGGCGATCGTCAGGAACACCTCCGCTGTGAACGGGGTTCTGTCGACGAGAACGGGCCAGCGGTACTCCGACGGCAGGGAGCGGGACTGGAACGCCGAACTGGAAAGATCGTGGAGCGGCCCACGAACGATCCAGAGCAGCACCTGCTGAGCGATGAAGGTGAGCATCAGGGTCGAGACGATCTCGTTCACGCCGCGCTTGGCCCAGAGAACGGCGGCGATCGCGGCGTACAGCGCGCCCGCTGTCACGCCGGCGAGAGTTGCGACGATGAGGGCGAGCGCCGGTGGCAACGATGGGCCTTCCAGTGCGATGTATGCGGCGGCGATTCCCCCGGCAATCATCTGGCCTTGCAGTCCGAGATTCACCTTGGCGCCGCGGAACGCCACGATCCAGCCGAGCGCGATCAGGATCAGTGGAGACATGCGCGCTGCTGTGATCGCCATGCGCTCGCGCGTGCCGAGCGAGCCGTCGAGCAGCGCCCGAAGTGCGTCGACCGGTGATCCGCCGGTGGCGGCAATGATGGCCATTGAGATGGCGATCCCGGCGATCACCAGGGTGATCGCGAGAAGAACGTTGACAGCAGGGTCCCGGACCCGCCCGGAGGTAATGAACCGATGGATGGCGGCAGAGGAGTTCAGCGCGCCACCGCTTCCAACATCGTGGCCTCGTCCTCTTCCTCGATCGCCTCCCCTCCCATCAACAACCCCAGTCGCGCGTAGGTTGCCTCGTTGCGATCGAGCGTGGCGAGAAACTTGCCGTCCACCATCACCGCGACGCGATCGGACAGCAGCAGGATCTCCTCGATCTCGGTGGAGAAGAGCACGATGGCGCAGCCGCGTTGGCGCTCGGCCTGGAGGCGGGACAGCACCGTCTCTGTCGCACCCACGTCGAGGCCTCTCGTGGGCTGGGCGGCGATGAGTAGCGGCGGCTGGCGGCACAACTCACGTGCCAGCACCACCTTCTGCTGGTTCCCCCCGGAGAGGTGACGGATCTTCGCCCGGGAATCGGGCGTGCGGATGTCGTACTCGCGGATCAGGTCGGAGCAGAACTCATCGACCGCTGCGTCGTTGATGATCCCCCAACGCTGGAGCCGGCCGAGCGCCAACTCCTTCATGACGAGGTTGTCGCGGACCGAAAGTTCGATAGCCAGACCTGTGTGATGGCGATCCGCAGGGATCACCGATCCGCCGAGACGGTAGAAGTCGAGCGGCGACATGACCGTGAACCGGTCGTCGCTGTATCCAAGTCGCCCGCTCGTCGGGGTGCGCAGGCCGGTCAGTACCTCGGCGAGTTCTTGCTGGCCGTTGCCGTCGACGCCCGCGATGCCAAGGATCTCTCCGGCTCGGACCTTAAGCGAGACCCCATCGAGAGCCAGGCGGCCGTCTCCGTCCACCAGCCTGATGTCTTCGGCGATCAGGGCATCCGGCCCGAGTGCGCGGCCGGCGATCCGCACGTCGAACATCACATCGCGCCCGATCGTCATGCGAGCGAGCTCGGCCTTGTCGGTGTTGGCGACATCGACGGTTCCGACGACTCGCCCCTGGCGCAGGACCGTGCATCTGTCGGCGATCCCCATCAGCTCGTCGAGCTTGTGGGTGATGAGGATTATGGAATGGCCCTTACCGGCGAGATTCCTGATCACCCCGACGAGGTGCTCCCACTCCAGCGGCGTGAGCACGGACGTGGGCTCGTCGAGGATGAGGATCTCAGCGCCACCGAAGAGCAGCTTGATGATCTCGACGCGTTGGCGCGCGCCGACGGAGAGATCGTCCACGAGCGCGTCGGGATCGACGTCGAGATGGTAGGCCTCCGACATCTCGCGCACGCGAGCGCTGACCCCGCCGATGTTGGCGAAGATGCCCCTCGAGCCGATGCTGCTCAGCGCCAGGTTCTCGGCGACCGTGAGGGTCGGCGCGAGGGCGAAGTGCTGGTACACCATGCCGATCCCGAGCTGCCGGGCATCGGCCGGCTTGCGGATGCGAGCCGGCCGCCCGTCGACCTCGATCGAGCCCTCGTCGGGATCCAGCATCCCGCTCACGATGCTCATCAGCGTGGACTTGCCGGCGCCGTTCTCGCCGAGGATCGCGAGGATCTCGCCGCGCCGCACGTCAAGCGAGATCCCGGCGTTCGCCGTCACCCCGGGGAAGTGCTTTGTAATGCCGGTCAGCTTGAGCCGGATGCCCTCGGTATTGGCTGAAGCCACCCTCGTGCGGTACTGGCCGAAGTCACCCGCGTGCGGTGACTTCAGGCGATAGCTCCAGCGAGCCGTCCTTGATGGCCGCGACCGTGTCCGCGGCCAGGGTGTCCAATTCTCCGTCCTGGAAGCCGGCGCAGACGTTGAAGAACTGGATGGATTCATCCTCCAGGCCGTACGCCTTGGTGCGTGGGGGCAGCGTCCCATTGGCGAAGTCGCCGATGGCGGCGGTCACCATTGCGGGTATGTCGGACCTGTTGTTGCCGACGATGTTGTCGCCGCGATCGCACCGATCGACGACCGGGCTGAACAGCAGGACCTCGGTAGCGGCCTCGTCAGTCGCCTGCTGGAGCCCGACGAAGCCGGCATCGACGAAGCCGTAGAGGATGTCGACCCCGGACGCGATCTGCGCTGCCGCCGCCTGCTGGGTGCCGGGCACGTCGGAGTAGCTGGAGACGACGGTCTCGACGACCTCGATGTCGGGATTGACCGACTGGGCGCCCTGGGTGTAGCCGGCCAGAGCGGTGCGCTCGATCGGGAACGTGGGCCCAGTGATGTAGCCGATCTTGCCCGTCTTGGAGAGTGTTCCCGCCAGAACACCCATGGGGTAGGTAGCCCAGCCGTAGACCGTGACATAGCCGTAGACGTTGTCGGGAACGTCACCTTCTGCGAAGAATCCTGACGTGATGATGTATGTGGTGTCGGGGTTCTCCTCGGCGACGGGCACCACTGATCCGAAGATGGTGATGTCGATGACCACGAGATCGTGCTCCTCGGTGAGGTTGCGGATCGCGTCGCCCGCTGCGGTCTCGTCGCCAGCGAGATTGTCAACGATCGACGGGTTGCCGCCGTAGGCGACGACGCCCTCGTACACGCTCTGGAAGTACGCCTGGTCGTTGCGCGGTCCGCCGAGTGCCAAGCCGAACGAGATCCCCTCGTCCGCCGGTGGTTCGGGGGGCGCAGGTGCCGGTGGTTCGGGGGGCGCAGGTGCCGGTGGTTCGGCGGGCGCAGGTGCCGGTGGCTCGGCCGGGGCCGAGGTTTCTGCGTCGTCGCCGCAGGCGGCGGCGATCAACGCAAGGATGGCAAGAAGTGCAATCAGTGGCGTTCGAGTATGTTTGTGTAGTTTCACTACAAGTCCTTTCCTGTCACAGCCTGGTAGGGCCTTCCCCCAAGGAAGTCCGCCGCAGTCTAGAGCGAATGGTTCCGAGCGTCCAAACGTGGCCCCTTTGCTGAACCCGAGTCCAGCGATCGTGTCTCGTTCGGTCTGGCATGAGCGGGAATCATGCTGTCGTGCCGCTGTCGTGCCGCCGCGCCAATCTCAGCTGGGCCGCTCGTTGGAAGCGGCCCTCGGTCCGCGGTCTCAACTTTGAGATGGACATGCGCGGAGTGCGGTCCGAGATCACGCCGTAGAGCGAGCGTCCGGCCGACGACACGTAGCACGCGTGTCTGACGGGGGAACTTGACAGGATTAGTTAGTAAGTTAGACTGACGAACTATGCGCGGGCGTTCGGACTCGAGTCTGCTTCGGCTGATCAACAGCCGGAAGATCGTGGACACCGTGCTGGACGCGGCGCCGGGGCGCATCTCCCGGGCCGACGTGGCCCGAGCCACGGGTCTGTCGAAGCCCACTGTCTCGGCCCTGGTCGGCGACCTGGAAGCCGCCGGGCTGGTGCGGCTGGCCGATCCCGGCAGCCCCACCGGAGGGATCGGCCGTCCCGCGGCGCTCTACGAGATCGTGCCGGAGGCGAGCCTCGTCGTGGGGGCCGACATCGGCGCCACGAAGATCATCGTTGGCGTGGCCGACCTGCTGGGTCGCCCGGTGGCCGAGGAGATGCTCGAAACCGGTCCCGACGCCACCGCCGCCGCCGACGCGGTGGTCGAGACGGCATTCCGGCTACTCGACGACTGTGCCGGCGGCTCCGAACGGCTCCGGGCCGCGTGCGTCGGCGTGCCAGGGGTGTATCGCTCCGACACCGACAGTGTGGAGATGGCCCTCAACCTGGCCGGCTTCGACGGCCTGAGCATCGGCGGGTACCTGTCGGAGCGCCTCGGCGTGCCCGTGCGGATCGACAACGACGTCAACCTGGCAGCAGTGGGCGAAGCGGACGCCGGCACCGGCCACACCGACTTCGCCGCCGTCTCCATCGGCACCGGCATCGGTACCGGGCTCATCATCGGCGGCGAGATCTACCGGGGCGGCACCGGCGCCGCCGGCGAGCTGGGCTCGCTGATCCTGCCGGTGGCGAGCCCGACAGCCGACGGCGGGCCCCCCGCCACGCTCGAGGACGTCGCCTCCGCGTCGGCGATTCGGAGGATCTTCAGTGCGGCGGTGGGGAACGGTCGAACCTCGGCGCTGGAGCCCGGCGCGGAGGTGGCGGACATCTTTGCCGCGGCCGCCACCGGTGACGAGGCGGCCGGCTACGCCCTGTCGCAGGCCGCCGGCGCCATGGCGTACGCGGTGACGCACCTGTGTCTCATCAACGACCCCGCGCTGATCGTGTTCGGCGGCGGCGTCGGCGCCAACCCCGCCTTCGTGGACGCGGTCGCCGGCGAGCTCGACGGCCTCCTCCCGCGCCCGCCCGAACTGACCCCCTCGACCCTGGGCCGGCGAGCCACGTTCCTCGGGGCGCTGTCGCTCGCCAGGCGCTCGCTGCGCGACTCGCTGGTGGAGCAGGCCCTGGACGGCCGGGATGCCCGGGGGGTTCGCCGGTGAGTGACGTGGCCGCGGCCGTCGCCGACGCCGTCGATGCCGACGGCCTGGTGGATCTCGTGTGCAGTGCCACCGGGATTGCCAGTGTCACCGGCGATGAGGCGGAGTTCGCGGCCTGGGTGCAGAGTCAGCTCGCCGCCGGGGGCTGGGACGAGGTGCGCAGCAGCCACGTGGCGCCGGGCCGCCCCAACGTGTATTCCTTCGCCGGCGAGCCGAGCGGCAGGGGCCGCTCCGTCGTGCTGGCCGGGCACCTGGACACGGTGGCTGCCGACGACTGGCGCCGGGAGTGGGAGGGAACCGACCGCGCCGATCCGTACGGGGCGCACGTCATCGACGGCGAGATCTGGGGCCGCGGGGTGGCAGACCAGAAGGCGGGTATCTGCGCGGTCATCGAGGCCTTGCGCGCCGTGGAGCGCACCGGCCACCGGCCTGCCGGTCCGGTCACCGCCCTATTCGTGTGCGACGAGGAATCGGGGCAGCCGGACAGCGGCGTGTCGGCCGGCATGCGGGCGGCGGTGCGCGACGTGTTCGAGATCGACGCGGCCGGGCCGGATCCACAGGCTGATCCACCCGCCGACTTCGCCATCTACACCGAACCCACCACCTCCGCGGTCTACACGGCCCAGATGGGTTTCCTCATTGCCGAGATCGCTCTCGTGGGCCGGTCGGCCTACTTCGGCACCCCCGAGCTGGGCGTGGACGCGCTGCGCGCCGGGCACACATTGCTGACGGAGCTGTGGCGGCACTCCGAGCAGATCGGCTCCCGGGGAGGCCACGAACTGCTGGGCGAGGCGTTCCTTCTGGTCACCAGCGTCTCGGCAGGCGGCAACATCGCCGTGCCGGGCCGGTTCGAGCTGTCGCTGATCCGCAAGATCCTGCCGGGGGAGAGCCTCGACGAGGCCGCGGCGGCGATCGCTGCGATAGCCGAGCAGGTGGCCGAGCGGCACAGGGTGGCGGCCGAGGTGGCCTTCACCGCGCCGCGGGATCACGCCGTCGGGGGCTCCCCCGACGAGATCTCCGCCGACCACCCCGGCGTCACGGAGCTGAGCCGGTCCATCGAGGCGACCACCGGTCGGGCGGCGCGCATCGCGGGCGCCCCCTACTGGTCGGAGAAGCCGTTCCTGCGTGCCCTGGGTATCCCCGGCGTCTACTTCGCGCCGGGCGACATCGCCAACTGTCATACGCCCTTCGAGCGTCTCGAGATCGACGAACTGATTTCTGCCACCCGCAGCCTGGCCCACTTCGTGGCGTCGTGGTGCGGGGTACAGAAGCTGCGGACAACACCTGTTTAGGAGGGGTGAATGAAAGCGAAACCAACAAGACTGCGACTGCTGACGGCTGTCGCGCTGCTGGCCACACTCGGCCTGCTCGCCGGAGCCTGTGGGGGGGATGACGACTCCGGTACGTCGGCCCCACAGCCCGCACCCGCGCCGGCTCCGGAGTCGACGCCCGAACCACCGCCACCCGCGCCGGAGCCGGAGCCACCGGCGCCCGCGCCCGAGCCGCCTGCACCGGCACCCGAGCTGCCTGCACCGGCACCCGAGCTGCCTGCACCGGCACCCGAGCCGCCACCGCCGGCACCCGAGCCGCCGCCTGCGCCCGCCTTCGAGGCGCCGGTGACGCAGGGGCCGGGAGGTGAGGAGGCCACGTCGTCGGCCGAGATCAGTCTCACCGACGCCGAGGCCGATGAGGTGCGAGCCGGGAACTACACCGCGGCACTGCTGTGGCACACGGCGGGAGCCTTCACCGACGCCGTGAGCCAGGGCGCCCGCGACGCCTTTGCCGACCTCGGAATCGAGGTGATCGCCGAGACCAATGCCTCCTTCGACGCCGCCCAACAGGCCAACGACGTGGAGACGGTCATGGCGCAGAGCCCCGACATCATCATCAGCCTGGTGATCGACCCGGTCTCCGGGGCCGAGGCGTTCCGCCCCGCCACCGACGCAGGCGTGCAGCTCGTGTTCCTCAGCAACGTCCCCGAGGGGTACGTGCAGGGGGTTGACTACGTGGGTCTGGTGACCGATGACCTGGCCGCCATGGGAATCGCCGCGGCGGATCTGCTGGCGGACGCTCTCGGCGGCGAGGGTGAGGTGGGATTCATCTTCCACGACGCCCCCTACTACGTCACCAACCAGCGCGACCAGGCGTTCAAGGCCTGGATCGAGGGGAACTACCCCGGCATGGAGATCGTCGCCGAGCAGGGCCTTGCCGATCCCGCAGCGGCCGAGGAGATCGCCTCGACGTTGCTGATCCGCTACCCCGACCTCGACGGCATCTACGCCCCCTGGTCGGCCGGTCCCGCCGACGGCGTCCTGGCCGCGTTGCGCGCCGCAGGCGCCGGCGACGTGGCGGTGGTGACCCTCGATCTCGACACCAACGTCTCTCTGGACCTGGTGGAGGGAGGCAACGTCGTCGGCATCGCCGCGGACGAGGCCTACGACCTTGGCCGCACCATGGCGGTGGAGGGCGCCTACGGACTACTGGGCAAACCCGCCCCGGCGTTCGTGGTCGTGCCTGCCATCGCGGCCACGGCGGACAATATTGTCGAGGCCTATCGGCAGTCCCTGGCAACCGACCCGCCACAGGTCGTCCTCGACGCTCTCGGGTGATCGGCTGATCCCACGTCTGTGGGAGCGAAGATCGCCCTCGTGAGCCGGATCAGAGCCCGGCGCGCCCGCCGGCCGCCTCCCTCGGGCGGCCGCCGGGCTCGCCGGCGCCTCGACGGCGATCTCCGGCAGTACGTCGTCTATCTGGCGTTCGCCCTCATCCTGGCGGTCTTCGCCGCCATCCTCCACGACGACGGGTTCCTGAGTTCGGCGAACCTGCTCAACATCGGCCGGCAGGCGGCGCCCATCGCGGTGATGGCGGTGGGGATGACGTTCGCCCTGGCGGCGGCGGAGATCGACCTGTCGGTGGGGTCGGTGGTGGCGCTGTCGTCCCTCGTGGCGGCCGAGGTGGTCACCGCCGCAGGGTTCCTGGCGGGCGCGCTGGCCGCCGTGGGGGTCGGCGTTGCCGCGGGGCTCCTCAACGGAATCATCTCGGTGAAGGTTCGCATCCCGTCGTTCCTGGTGACGCTGGGGATGCTCGGGGTCATCAGCGGGATCGCCCGCAACATGAACAACCTGCAGTCGTACCCCATCCGCAACGACACCTTCTCTGCGCTGTTCGGCGCCGGGTCGGCCGGCCCCGTGTCGTCACTGCTGATCTGGACGGCGGTGGCGCTGGTCGTGGGGCACGTGACGCTGCGCCACCTGCGCTGGGGGCGACACGTTCTGGCGACCGGCGCCAACCGGGATGCGGCCACGTTGCTCGGCATCCGCACCGACCGCGTCCGCATCGGCGCCCTGGTCGCCAGCGCCACAACGGCGGCCTTCGCCGGGGTGCTGCTGGCCGGGCGGCTGGCCATCGGCCGCCACGACCTCGGCGAGAACGATCTGCTGACCGTGATCGCGGCCGTGGTCATCGGCGGGACGAGCCTGTTCGGTGGCCGCGGATCGGTGGCAGGGGCCGTGACCGGGGCGGCCATCATGGCGATGCTCAACAACGGCCTCATCCTCATGGGCCTCCGGGTGGCCGACCAGATGATCGCCCGCGGGGTCATCATCGTCGTGGCCGTGGCCCTGAGCATGCGCGAGCGGCGCGAGCGTTAGGAGGCCGCCGAGTAATGCGCCGGTCAACCTCTTCTGTCATTCCGGCGGAGAGCCTGTCCCGGACCCGATCCGGGGCCAGAATCCACTGCCCGGCGGGCCAGCTCGAGTTGCCCGTGGATCGGGCAGCGGTTTCCTAGGAGGGCCGGATCGTGTTCTTGCAGGTGTTGATGCGGCGGAATCTCGAGTTCGTGCAGGCCGCCGTGGCGCTGCACCGGTCGGGTGGGATCCCCGCCAACAGCTACGTGCTGGATCTCGATGCCGTCGCCGCCAACACCGCCGGCTTCTGTGCGGCGGCCCACCGGCGTGGGCTCACCGTCTACGCCATGACCAAGCAACTGGGCCGGGCGCCCGGTGCGCTGGAGGCCATGACCGGCGGCGGCGTGGACGGCTACGTGGCGGTGGACATGGACTGCGCCCGGGCCGTCGTCTCCAACGGCCACCGGCTGGGCCATCTGGGCCACCTCGTGCAGGTGCCGCGGGCCGAGGCGGCCGAGGCGGCCGCGCTGCGACCCGACCACTGGACGGTCTTCAGCACGGGCAAAGCCGCCGAAGCCGCGGCCGCGGCCGCAGCGGCAGGGCGTACGCAGGATCTGCTGGTGCGCGTCTGCGACGAGGCTGACGAGTTCTACCCCGGCCACGAGGGCGGCGTGCCGCTGAACGAACTCGCCGGTGTGATCGACCGGGTGGAGGCGATGGCCGGGGCCCGCTTCGCCGGGGTGACCACTTTCCCGGCCCTGCTGTTCGACCCTGCCACCGGCGGTGCCCGCACCACCCGCAACGTCGAAACCCTGGCCCGTGCTGCGGACCTGGCCCGGCGCCGTCTCGGCCCTGAGGCCACCGTGGAGGTGAACGCTCCCGGCACCACGTCCACCGCGGTCCTCGACCTGCTCGCCGAGGCGGGCGCCACGCAGGTGGAGCCGGGTCACGGCCTCACGGGCACGACGCCGCTGCATACCGTGGGGGACCTGCCCGAGCGGCCGGGGGTGCTCTACCTCAGCGAGGTGTCGCACGTCCACGCCGGTGTTCCCCTGTGCTTCGGCGGGGGGCTGTACATCGATCCTGTGTTCGAGCCCTACAGCCCGGCGGCGCTCGTGGCCGCTGACCCGTCGGAGGTTTCCTCCGGGGCGCCGGTGGCGGTGGACTTCCCCGATCCGGCCGGCATCGACTACTACGCCAGGCTGCACCCGCCGCAGAACCGCAACGTCGGCGAGGGCGACACCGTGATCTTCGGGTTCCGCGTCCAGGCCTTCGTGACGCGTGCGCACGTGGTGGGCCTGTCCGGCGTCTCCGCCGGGGTGCCGGTGGTCGCAGGTATCTGGGACACTCTCGGTCGACCGGCCGACAGGGAAGTTCGGTGAGCGGCGGTGGTTCTCCCAAGCCGGGCCGCTCCGCAGTCCTCCTACGCCGGCCCTCCGACCGGATACTCCGATGAGCCGTCCGCCATGAGTACCCCTGCCCTGGTCGCCGAGGGCGTCTCGAAGGCCTTCCGGGCGGTGCAGGCCCTCGACGACGTGTCCATCGACCTGCGGTACGGGCGTGTCACCGCCCTGCTGGGCGACAACGGCGCCGGCAAGTCCACGCTGGTGAAGTGCCTCGCCGGGGTGTACCAACCCGACTCCGGCAGATTCACCGTCGACGGCGTCGGGACATCCATCCCGTCGCCCGACGCCGCCCGCACACTCGGCATCGAGACTGTCCACCAGTCGCTGGCGGTGATCGACACCCTCGATGTGGCGTCCAATCTGTTCCTGAACCGCGAGCACTGCCGCGGCGGGGCGATCGGACGCCGCATCGGCCTGCTCGACCACAAGCGCATGCGTGCCGAGTGCGAGGCAACGCTGGGGCGCCTGGACATCCGCATCCCGTCGCTGCGCCGGGCTGCGGGGCTCCTGTCGGGCGGGCAGCGCCAGGCGGTCGCCATCGGGCGGGCCGTGGCCTGGGGTCAGGGCATCGTGCTGCTCGACGAGCCTGCTGCGGCTCTCGGGGTGGAGCAGACCGCCCGCGTGATGGACCTCATCGGCAACCTGCGTGCGGGCGGCGTGGCGGTGCTGCTGATCACCCACAACATGGACCGCGTCACCGCCGTGTGCGATCACGTCGTCGTGCTGCGTCAGGGCCGCAAGACAGCCGAGGCCACCATCGACGAGGTGACCAAGGACGATCTGGTCGCCTTCATCACCGGCGCCAGAACCACAGAGTGACCGCCCGACCGGGCGTGCGCCTTCTCGTCGCCCGAGACGGCGGCGAGTTGGCCACGCTCGCCGCCGACGTGGTGCAGAACTGTCTGTCCTCGGCGCAGTCGCCGGTGCTGGGGCTGGCCACCGGCGGCTCGGTGCTGGGACTCTACCGCGAGCTTGTCCGCCGTCACCGCCGGGACGGGCTGAGCTTCGCCGGGGCGCGGGCGTACCTGCTGGACGAGTACGTGGGGTTGGCCGACGACCACCCGCAGGCCTACTGCAACGTGATCCGGACCGTCCTCACCGACCACGTTGATTTCGCCCCCGATGCCGTTCGCGGCCCCGACGCCGGCGCTGCTGATCTGTACGCCGCATGCGCCCGCTACGAGCACGTGCTCGGCGCCGGCGTGGACCTGCAGATCCTGGGCATCGGCCGCAACGGCCACCTCGCCTTCAACGAGCCCGGCTCGTCGCTGTCGGGGCGCACTCGCCCGGTCACCATCGCCGAGCAGACCCGACGAGACAACGCCCGCTTCTTCGACGACCCGTGGGAGGTTCCTCACCGCGCCCTCACCCAGGGCATCGGCACCATCCGCAGGGCGGCGCACCTCCTGCTCGTCGCCCGCGGCGAGGCCAAGGCAGCCGCCCTGCATGCCGCCCTGGATGGACCGGTCACCACCGATCTGCCCGCTTCGGCCCTCCAACTCCACCCCCACGTCACCGTCGTCGCCGACCTCCCCGCCGCCTCGAGGCTCTCGGACCGCACCCACGCCGTCTGAGCGGTCGGGCAAGCGCGGCGGTCTTCTCCGATCCGGGCGGCTGGATTGTCCCCACCTGGGCCCGGGCGGCCCGACGGAGCATGCCGGCGACCGGCTCGCGGAGTCCCCGGTTCTGCCCCGCCCAAATCTCAGTCCGTCCCGGCGTCGGTCAGGGTGGTGGCGGCTTGGAGGTGCGTGGTGAGCTGCTCCAGGGTGCTGCGGGCGTTGAGGCCGCTGGTGGAGGGCATGAGGTAGGAGGGTCGGCCGCCGATGCGGCGGGTCTGGTGCCCGGGGGTGGCTCGACGGTCCACGGCGGCCCGCCAGCCGGCCAGACCCACGAAGCAGACGGCTCCAGGCTGCAGGCGCTCCGCGAGGCGCTCCAGGCGGCCCAAACCCTCGGTGTACTCCGCGGTCGTCAGTTCGTCGGCGCGCCGGGTGGGGTGCTTGACCAGGTCGGTCATGCCGACCCGGTGGGCCGTCAGGGCGTGGCGGGGATCGCGGTCGCGGCTCACGAGCCCGGCGGCGAGGGCGGCGGGCCAGAACCGGTTGCCGCCGCGGGCGAAGCCGATACCCACCTCGGCGGCGTACAGGCTGGGGTTCAGCCCGCAGATCAGCAGCCGCATCCCGCCGCCGACGGTGTCGGCCAGCGTGTGACGGCGCCGGGCCGCCACCAGCAGCACCTTCTTGCGGTGTTCGACACTCTCGACGGCCAGGCCGGCCCCCGTGAGCACGTCCTGTAGCGAGGGGAGCGGCCAGCGGGAGAAGCGCCGCCCCGGGAAGTCGTCGTCGGCGCGCTTGTCCCACTCCGCATCGCCCTCGAAGAGATGGAGTTCCACGGCGGCATCCGGCGCCAGGGCGCGATGCAGGTCGGCCAGTGCGAGGGGCAACTCGGAGCGGGCCAGGTGGATGTAGGACCGCGAGGCCCAGGCCCCGCGCAGCGAGCCGCGCCGCAACGGCAGGGCGCGCAGGTCGGCGGCCACTCGCAGCGGTGCCTCTACCAGCGCCAGCATCGACCGGCTGGCGTCCAGCGCCACCGCCGGTTGTGGCAGAGCACCGGTGTGCCATCCCGGCCCGCACCCCAGGTCGCCTACCGGGCCGGGGGCGACCGGCCCCGCCGCCACCCGGGCCCCGAACCGCTCCAGACGGTCGCTGTACTGGCGCGAGCGTTGGCGCTGCCACTCCTCGGCGCGGGCCTCGTACACCGCAACGCTCGGTTCTGTGCTCATGTCACACCCCTCCCCGAATACTGTCGCACCCCGGACGGACAACCGGGAACCGGCCCGTTGCCGGCCCGTGCGATGTGGCGAGAGGTTGCCGCGACGTCACTGCGTGGCTGGCGCGACGCTGCTCCCAGATCGGCCTGAGGTCGGTGCGCAGTTAGTAAGAAAATGTCAAATGGGTGCTGTGAGCACGCGGCGGTACCTGTACGACGTAATAGGATCGGAATATGACCGAAACCGCCGCCCCCCCTGCCAGCGAAGTCACGACCCGCGATCAGGCGCTTGCCCTCATCGACGGGAAGCTGGGCGAGATGGCCATGCGCGAGCTGGTGTCCCGCACGGAGTTCACCGACGTGCTGCTGGACCTGCGGCTCCTGCTGTCCACCGACTCCGAGGCGGTGTCGGTCAACTGACTTCTCCGGCGGCGGCTCAGGCTGCCCGGTCCCCGAAGGCGCCGCCGCCGAGGGCGCCGCGTTGCCAGCGGTCGGGCGTCAGGACGAGCGCCCGGGGGTAGTCCTCGAAGAGCCAGCGGGCGAAGTTGCGGCGCGTGTACGGGGTTGCCCCCGAGATCCGCACGGCCGCCCGCACCCCGGTGGGTGTGCGCAGGGCCCGCCCCAGCGTGCGGGTGAAGCGGAAGTCCCGACGCAGGTGGCGGTCCACGGCTGCCCGATACCGCCGCCCCGCTGTGTCGTGGTCCAGGGGTCCGGCTGTGGCCAGCGCGTCGGCCGCCAGCAGTCCGCTGAGAAGGGCCTGGCCGATGCCCTCGCCGGTCATGGGGTCGCCCACGCCGGCGGCGTCGCCGCAGAACAGCACCCGTGGTGCGGCCAGAGGCAGGTCGCCGAGCCGCGTGGGGATCGGCCAGGCGCGAGGCCGGTCGGCGGGTGTGGCCTCCGGCCCCAGCACAGCGGCGATGTGCGGGCGTTGGCGCAGTTCGGTCCACAGCCGCCCCAGGTTGCCGGTGCGGTGCGTCGACCGCGAGACGCCGAAGCCCACGTTGGCCCGCCCGCCGGGCAGCGGGAACGACCAGACGTAGCCCGGCAGGATCTCGGGCTCGAACCACACGTGCAGTGCCTCGGCGGCCTCGGGGCCGACCCCGGCGTGGTACTGGCGGAAGGCGTGCCAGTCGCCCCGGTACGACGGCACCGCCAGTCCCAGCATCCGGCGCACCGGTGACCACATCCCGTCGGCGGCCACCGCGTAGCGGGCATGCAGCGAGCCGGCGCCGCGGGTGCTGAGCACCACACGGTCGTCGGTGGCGGTCACGCCGTCGCAGGCGGAGCCGTCCAGAACCTCCACGCCGGCGTGCCGTGCCAGGCCGACGAGGGCCGCGTCGAGATGGCGGCGCTGCGCGGTGGCCGCGTACTGGCCCTGCGGGGGGAGGGGATAGACGACCTGCCGGCCCGACGGCGAACGGACCACCAGTCGCTGCGACGGGTGCCACGACGTGACCGACGTCGGGTCCAGCCCGAGGTGCTCCAGTAGTCGGAGCGCCCCGGTGGTGAGGCCGTCGCCGCAGTACTTGTCGCGGGGGAAGCGGGTCTTGTCCATCACGACGACCGAGAGCCCGGCACGGGCCAGGCCGATGGCGGCCGCGATGCCCGCCGGCCCGGCCCCAACGACGGCCACGTCGGCGGCGCGGGCATTCACCGGTCGATGTCCGTGCCGGCCGCGACGCCCGTGATGGGGGCGCCGTCGGCCGGGGGAGCCGGTTCTGCGGTTGACATAGTGGCCGTGTGGGAGGTCACGCGTCGGTGCCCTGAGGTTCCGCGTCGGTCGGAGGTTCGGATGTCGGCGTGCCCTCAGGAGTGGACTCGGGTTCGGTGTCGGGCGCCGTCGGGACGTCCTCGGGTCGGGCGCACGATCCCGGCGGGGCGTCGACGTCGTCGGGCCCGCAGAGCGGGATGCAGGGCGCGACGTCGGTCTCGCCATCGCCCTCGGGCACCGCGGTGCAGACCGCCACGCAGTCGCCGGTCCCGGCTCTCTCCGTCCCGGTCGCCGTGCCCTCGCCCTCTGTCACGCCGTCCGCGGGTCCGGCGTCGGCGACGACCGGGCAGAGCGCCCGGCAGGCGTCGGCCCAGCCGTCGTTGTCGGAGTCCACGGCGCCCTGGCCCGGTGCGCAGTCCGGCGGTGGCACGAACGGCTCGCCCTGGCAGTTGAGGCCTTCGGCGGGCTGGTAGTTGGCCCGCACGACGTCGGTGACGGCCAATCCGTCGGCGAACGTTCTCGTCCGCTCGGTAAAGACCTTGGTGCACAGGTCGTCGGGCTCCTCCCGCTGGTCGCTCTGGGTGACGGTCATGTGCAGGGTGCTGTAGATCTGCACCGTGACGGATTCCTCGGTAGCGGTCGGCCACAGGAGGACGGAGTAGGGCGTGTTGTTGACGAGTTGCAGATCGGGGTGGGGGTAGGAGATCGTGGCCTCGCGACCGTAGGGGTAGCGGGAGATGTAGATGGAGTGCGCCTGGTACTCCCCGAAGTCCAGGCCGGCAAAGAACGCGGCGTTGAACATCGTGGTGGCGAACTGCGACACGCCGCCCCCCACGTCGGCCTGGAATATGCCCGCGTAGATGACGCCGCCAGGCACGAACCCCTTGGCCTCGGTGCGGCGCCCCACGTAGTCGTTCACCGACCACGACTCGCCGGGACCGATGATTGCACCCTGCACCAACTCGGCGATGCGGCGGATGTTGGTCACACGCGACTGGCCGGGCGTGTAGTAGGTGGTGAACTCGCCCACCAACTCCCGGATGCCCGTCTGGGCGATCAGGTCGCCTGCACTTTCGGGAACATCGGTGAGGTGCAGCCGCACTTCGTGGTGGCCGGCCCGGAGCGCGGCGAGCACCGCCTCGCCGGCGTTCGGTGCGCAGCAGCGGCGGGCGAGCCTGGCGCTCGTCGGCGTGGGCACGCCGTTGACCACGGTAAAGGCCCCTGCGTAGCCCGGCACGGCGATGTTCGCCAGACGGTCCTCGACGATCCGCGTGACGTAGGCGGTGTCGAGGTCGATGGCAGGCTCGGGACCGGGCGTGACCGTGAGCCAGTCCCGCACCTCGTGGGGCACGAAGTCACGGATGACATCCTCGACGTGGACGACCACCCCGCGGGCCGTCCGGGCGTTCACGTAGTCGGCGGTGGGTTGCAGCTCGACGGCTGTGACCGGCGGGGGGAACGTCGAGGCCTCGACGATCAGGACCTCCGGCGGGGTCAGCGCGCCGCCCGCCCGGCGCAGCGCCGCCAGGACGTCACCGGCCGTCACCTGCTCGCCGGTCACCCCCGGCTCCACCACGAATACTCCGTTGTGCAGCGCCAGCCGAGCCGGCTCGCTGTTCTTGACCAGCAGCGTCTCGAAGCCGTCCACGAAGCCGAGCGCCGTCTGCTCGTCCCAGCGGATGATGGCGTGCAGTTCCTGCTCGCCGAAGAACGACGAGGCCCAGGCGATGGGCGATGCGCCGGTCTGCCCGGCTGCCAGGGCGGCGTCCACGTTCGCCTCCACGTCCAGGCTGAACCCGAGTTGGCCGGTGGTGGCGGAAATCGTCCCGCCCGGCGTCAGCAGCGGCATGTCGCGGGCGGCGAAGTTGCCGGCCAGGCGCTCGACCTCGGTGCGAATCTCGGCCTCGGAGAGCCCGCCCACGTCGACACCGTCGAGGGTCACGTTGTTCACCGACTCCCCGGAACGCACGACCATGTCGGCGATGTAGATGCCGAGGAACCCGGCGGCGGCCGCCGCCACCACGATGATCAGCAGGCGGGTGCGCCGCGGTCTGCGGGGCCGGTAACCGTCGGCAGGCTCCCCAAAGGGGTGCGGCACATCAGGTGGCTCTATGCATTGAGGGTACCGCTCGCCAATGGCGGCAGAGGTGTCAGGAGTGCCCGGCGGGCTCCTAGAAGAGGCGCAGGTCCATCGGGGCGTCACCCCGCAGGGTGGCGTAGTCAATCACCTGGCAGCGGATCCCCCGCGAGGCGGCCAAGACCCGCGCTTGCGGTTTGATCTCCTCGGCCACCAGCAGGCCCTGCACGGGCCCCAGGGCGGGGTCGGCGTTCAGGAACTCCAGGTAGCGGCTGAGCTGCTCCACGCCGGCGGTCTCGCCCCGCCTCTTGACCTCCACGGCCACCGCCGCGCCGTCGGCGTCGCGACAGAGCAGGTCCACCGGGCCGACAGCGGTGGGGTACTCGCGGCGGACCAGGCGGTAGCCCTCCGCCAGCACGGTGGGATCGGCGGCCAGCAACTCCTGCAGGTGTGCCTCCACGCCGTCCTTGCGCAACCCGGGGTCGGCTCCGAGTTCGTGGCTGATGTCCGACAGCACCTCCAGCAGGTCGATGACGAGCCGTTCCCCGCGGCTGTTGGTGATCGTCCAGCGGTCTGGCTCCTCGGTGAGCCGGTTGGGTGGGTTCATCCAGTTCAAAGGCTTGTAGGCGCCCCCGTCGGCGTGAACCGCGATGCTCCCGTCGGCCTTGACCATGATGAGACGGATCGCCTCGGCGAGGTGGGCGGCCAGCCGCCCCTCGTAGTCGACGGTGCAGCGGGCGACGACGATGCGCACGGCGAAGTCAGGCGGGTATGCCGACAGCCGCAGCCGCGGCGACGGCGGCCTCGGCGATCTCCGGGCGGCAGATAAGCAGGTTGGGGAGTTCGGGGTCGGCCCGGTTGTAGCGCAGAGGCCGGCCGTCTAGCCGGGAGGCGTGCAGGCCGCACGCCACCGCCACCGCCACCGGGGCGGCCGAGTCCCACTCGTACTGGCCGCCGGAGTGCACGTAGGCGTCGGCCCGGCCCTCGATGACCGCCGCGACCTTGGCGCCGACCGAGCCGAGGGCATCCAACTCGGCGCCGAGTGCCGCCGCCACCGCTGCCGCATGGCGGTTCGGCCGGCTGCGGCTGCCGATCACCCGCAGACGGGTGCCCGCTCCCTCGCTTGCCGGTGGCGGCAGGACCGGAGGCTCGGCGGTGCTGAGCGTCACGCCCTCGGCGGGCAGCGCCACGGCCCCCGCCACGGGCATCCCGTCGATCACCAGGGCCACGTGGACGGCCCAGTCCGTCCGTCCCGGTTCGCCGTACTGGCGGGTGCCGTCGAGGGGATCGATGATCCACACCCGTCGGTAAGCCAGTCGGCGCCCGTCGTCGGGAGCCTCCTCGGACAGCACCGCGTCGTGCGGCCGAGCCTCGCCGAGGGCTGCAGCGAGCAGTTCGTGGGCGAGCCGGTCGCCGGCGGCGCGCAGGGCGTCGGGGTGGTGCAGGTCCTCGCCGGTGTCGAGCCGGCGTCGTCGCCGCAGGTCCACCAGCAGCGTTCCCGTCTCGGTCGCCAGCGCTGCCGCCAGTCGATGGTCGTTGGTGTCGTGGCGGTCGGGACGTTGGCGGGCATCGCCGGTGGGTGGCACCCCCTCACCCTAACGACGTGGCGCCTGTCGGGACCGCGCCGGTGTGGGCGATCAGCGGCGGCGGTTGGCGCGGGCCACCGCGGCGGCGTGGGCTGCGTCCTCCATGCCGTCGTCGAGGGGTTCGAGGCTGAACGGCCGGCCGTAGCGGTGCTCCAGCGCCCAGGCCAGCAGCAGGTCGGCCAGCCACGGATTCTTCGGCAGGAGCGGCCCGTGCAGGTAGGTGCCGATCGTGCGGTCGGCCACGGCGCCCTCCGTGCGGTCCCGGCCGTTGTTGCCGTGGCCCTTCACCACCCGCCCCAGGGCCTCGGTCCCGTCGGCGAGGGTGGTGCGCCCGGCGTGGTTCTCGTAGCCGACGAGACGTCCCGGTGCCGGTCCCAGGTCGCTGCGCAGCACGATGTCGCCGATCAGGCGGTTGTCGCCGGCGGTCGTCGTGACGTCGAGCACGCCGATGCCCTCCACGGTCTCGCCGCGGGCGGTGCGGTAGCTGTGCCCGGCGAGTTGGTAGCCGCCGCAGACGAACAGGCCGGCGGCGCCACCGTTCAGCAACCCGCGCACCCCGGCGGCCTTCGTGGCAGCCAGGTCGGCGGCGACGGCCAGCTGATCGCGGTCCTGCCCGCCTCCCAGGTACAGCAGGTCCGCGCCGCCGGCGGGAATCGGCTCCCCGGGCCCCGCCTCGTGCAACTCGAGGTCCAGCCCGCGGCTCCGCAGCCGCCCGGCGAGCACGGCGATGTTGCCCCGGTCGGCGTAGATGTTCATCTCCCGCGGGTAAAGGTGGCAGAGCCTGACGGTGGGGGTGTTCACGTTTCGCGCCCGAGGTCATGGGTGGTGACGCCGCGGCGTACCAGCTCCGCCCGCGGGTCCAGGTCCCGCGGGTAGAGGTGGCAGAGCCGGACGGTGGGCGTGCTCACGTTTCGCGCCAGAAGTCGTGGGTGGCGCCGCGGCGCACCAATTCGGCCCGCAGGTCCAGCAGGGCGGTGTAGGTGGGGAGCGCGTACAGCACGCCGCCCGGCGGGGTGGCGGCCACGGCGGCGTCGAGAGCGTCGGGCAGGCTCTCCCGAACGTCGAGCCGCTCGGAGTCCAGCCCGCCGTAGGAGAACCGCAGCGCCAGTTCCCAGCATCGGTCGCCCGCCAGGGTCACGCTGCCGATGCGGCCCCAGAGAGGCTCGTAGTCCACGTCCCATATCCACGATGGGTCACGCCCGTCGGCGGTGCGGTCGTTGAGCACCACCAGCAGGTGCAGCGGTGCGGGCTCGGCCAGCACGCAGCGGATGTTCTCGTTGGCGCCCGTGGGGTTCTTGGCCAACAGCAGCCGCAGCGTGCGCCCGTCGAGGCTCACCTGCTCGGCACGACCGAACGCCGCTTGCACGCCGGCGATGCCCGCCCGCACGGCCTCGGGGGGCGCCCCCAGGACGGCGGCTGCCGCCACCGCCGCGGTCACGTTGTAGGCGTTGTGCAGGCCCCCCAGCCCGGCGCTGAGTTCAAGGTCGGCGCCGCCGGGCCCGTCGGCCCCGGCGATCGTCAGCTCCAGGCGGTCGAGGCCGTCGAGTCGCACGCGGCGGGCGCTGATGTGGGGTTGGGGCCGCCGCAGCCCGCAACTCTCGCAGCGCCAGTGCCCCAGGTGCCCCACGGTCACCAAGTCGTGACTGAGCGGGTTGCCGCAGTTGCCGCAGCGCACCGTGTCGGCGGCGTGGGGCAGGCCGGGGCGCCCCACGCCCGGGTCGTCGATGCCGAACAGCACCACGTTCGGGGGGTCGGCGCCGATGCGCCGCAGCGACGGCGACTGCCAGGAGAACACTGACATTGGTGAGTCAACGGGGTCTGCGCCGATGCTTTCCGGCGCCGCCTCCGGCCAGTACGGCTGGAACATGGGCTCGGGGGTGCGGCCGACGCCGAGGTGCGCCAGCGCCGGGTCGTCGGCGTTGAGCACCAGGGTGGTGGCCGGGCCCAGGCTGCGGGCCAGATCGCCCCAGCGCTCGGCGATGGCCTCCAACTCGCCGTAGCGGTCGAGTTGGTCCCGGAACAGGTTCATGAGCACCAGGGCCCTGGGTTGCAGTGCCCCGGCGACTTGACCGAGGGCGCCCTCGTCGACCTCGAAGACGCCGATGCCGCCGCAGCCTGTCATCTCTCCGTCGGCGCTGCCGCGTCTGCGGATGCGGGCTCGCTCGGTGGCGCGCCGACGCCGCTGCCTGGCGAGCAGGGCGGCAGTGACTCCGCTCGCCAGGTTGGCGCCGGCGGGGTTGGCCGTCACGTCACGGCCGTCGGCGCGCAGGCAGGCGCTCAGCAGCCTTGCCGTGGTGGTCTTGCCGTTGGTGGCCGAGATGTACACCGCGCTGCCGCCAAGGCCCCCGCCCAGCCGGGCGAGCGCACCCGGTTCCAGCCGGTTCAGCACCATCCCCGGCAAGCTCGTGCCGCCGCCCCGCCCGGTGGCACGGGAGAGGGCGCCGGCCGAGGCGGCGATCATCTCGGGAAGGCGACCCACGCACCGCATCGTACCGACGCCCGACCACCGTCTCCGGCTGCGACGGTCCCTGGCCGGGTCGGTCCCGGCTGGCATCGCCCCGTGCTGCGGGGGATCTCGGGCTGCACTTGTTCGGGATCGCCACCGTCCCGCGACTGTGGCGCCTCGGAACGTGGTCGTTCCTGGCTGGGGCTGTGCTGGGTTGACACCGGTCCTCGCCGAAGCCGTTGCGGGCTGAGGCTGCACGTCGGGCCTGCACTACTCTGAGCCGATGACCTCGGCGACCGTCATCGGTCCTCCCGACCTGGCCCCCCGTTCGTTGCCGGACGGCGACGAGGCTGTCGAGGAGACTCTCCGGCCACCCTCGTTCACCAGCGATCCGTACCCCGTCTACACCCGCCTGCGCGCCGAGGCACCCGTCTACTGGAGCCCCTACTTCGGGCAGTGGCTCGTCACTCGGGGCGAACTTGTCACCGAGGTGGCCCGCAACTGGGAGATCTTCTCCAGCGTCGGCTGGGACAGCTTCTTCCTCAGCCAACTGCCGTCCGATCTGCGCCCCGAGATCCCCACCGTCATCGACCACTTCCGGACGGTGAACATCTCCACGACCGACCCGCCGGTGCACACCCGCCTGCGCCGATTGCTGTCGAAGGCGTTCACCCCCCGGCGCGTGGCGACGCTGGAGGGCCGGGTGGTCGCCATCGCCGAGCGACTGCTGGACGACCTTGGCGACGGCGACGGGGACGTCGAGTTCGACCTGATCGCCACCCTCGCCTACCCCCTACCGGTGGCGGTGATCGGCGCGCTCTACGGCGTGGACGACGACGACCACGCCGACCTCAAGCGGTGGTCGCATGCCGTCGTGGCCTACACCGGGTCGACGGTCGCCCAGGCCGACCTTGCCCGTGTCCTCGACGGTGCCCTGGCGGACTTTCGGGCCTACCTCCGCGGGCTCGTCGCCGAGCGCCGGCGCCGGCCCCGTGACGATCTGCTCAGCGATCTGGTGGCGGCCGTGGACGAGGGTGAACGGCTCACCGAGGACGAGTTGGTCGCCACGTCCATCAACCTGCTCTTCGCCGGCCACGAGACCACCACCAACCTCATCGGTAACGGCACGCTGGCCCTGCTGCGCCACCCCGATCAGCTGGATCTCCTGCGCCGCCGCCCCGAGTTGCTGCCGGGTGCGGTGGAGGAGTTGCTGCGCTTCGACAGCCCGGTGCAGCGGGTGCGCCGGATCGTCATGAGCGACATCGTGCTGGGGGGAAGGGAAATTCCCGCAGGGTCGGCCGTGACGGCTTTCCTGGGCTCGGCCAACCGCGACCCTGAGCAGTGGGACAGGCCCGACGACTTGGACGTCACCCGCCCCGATGTCTTCCACATGAGCTTCGGTGGCGGGCCCCACTTCTGCATCGGCGCCGCCCTGGCCCGCCTCGAGGGCCGCATCGCCTTCCAGACACTGCTCGACCGTTTCGACGATCTGCAGGTGGCGGACACATTCGAAGACCGTTGGCACCCCAACATCGCCTTCCGAGGTCTCACCGAACTCCCCCTCCGAGCCACCCGAACCCCCGGCTGAACCGGGCGTCGGTGGCGGCCGCTCAGGCCATCAGCATGTCGATGCTGTCGAGTGAGGCGAACGCTGCGTTGAGGAGTTGCGTCTGCTCCTGGGTGTGGATGCTTCTCGACCCGGTGGCCGGGCTGGACGATTCGGGGCGGCTGACGCAACGTGGCCGGGCACCGTCGATCGCCTCCTGCAGGTGGGGGCGCACGAAGTTCCATGCCCCCATGTTGCGCGGCTCCTCCTGCAGCCACACGAGCTCTCCGGCGTCGGGGTAGTGGGTCAGCACCGCGGCGATCTCCTGGCGCGGCCACGGGTAGAGCTGCTCGACGCGCACCACGGCCGCCGGCGACTCCGAGGCATCGCGCTTGGCCAGGGCGTCGTGACCAACCTTGCCACTGCACAGCACCACCCGCTGCGGGTTCTGCGGCGGCGCGGGGTCGTCCAGCACCACGCGGAACGACCCCTCCGACAACTCTGCCGATGCCGAACGGGCGGCCCGGGCGCGTAGCAGCGACTTGGGGGTGAACACCACCAGCGGGCGGCGCAGGTCCCACAGCGCCTGGCGCCGCAGCAGGTGGAAGTACTGCGCCGCCGTGGTGGGCTGGGCGAGCGTCATGTTGTCCTCGGCGGCAAGTATCAGGAAGCGCTCGATGCGGGCGGACGAGTGCTCGGGCCCCTGTCCCTCGAGCCCGTGCGGCAGGAGCAGCACCAGCCCGCTGCGCTGGCCCCACTTGTCCTCCGACGCCACGAGGAACTGGTCGATGATGATCTGCGCCCCGTTGGCGAAGTCGCCGAACTGCGCCTCCCAGATCACCAGCGTCTCGGGGCAGTCCAGCGAGAAGCCGTACTCGAAGCCCAGGGCGGCGTACTCCGACAGCAGCGAGTCGTAGGCCCACAGGCGGTTCGTCGGTCCGCACAGTACCGTCAGCGGGGTGTGTTCGGCGCCGGTGGCGTGGTCCACGAGGGTCGTGTGGCGCTGGGAGAACGTTCCCCGCCGGGAGTCCTGGCCCGACAGACGCACCGAGACCCCTTCGGCCAGGAGCGAACCGAAGGCCAGTGCCTCGGCCAGCGCCCAGTCCACCTGACGGGCGGCGAACATGTCGTCGCGTGTCCGGCGTTGCCTGACCAGCCGGGGGTGCACGGTGAAACCGTCGGGCGTTGTGGCAAGTGCGTCGTAGACGGCGCCGAGAGCGGCGGAAGGGACGGCCGTGTCGACGTGGGGCAGCGTGCCGTGTGCCGGCTCCGGCGGCAGGGCCATGACACCGGCGGCCGGTAGTTTCGCCCGAGCGTCCTCCAGCGCCTCGTGCAGCCTGGATTCGAAGCCGTCGAGCGCCTCGGTGGCGGCGGTGAGGCTGATCTCGTTCTGCCGCACGAGGCGTTCGAGGTAGAGCTTGCGTACCGACCGGTGCTCGGCGATGCGCCGGTACATCAGCGGTGCGGTGATGCTGGGGTCGTCGCCCTCGTTGTGTCCGTGGCGGCGGTAGCACCACAGGTCGATCACCACGTCCTTGCCGTAGGTCTGCCGGTAGCGGAACGCCAACCGGGCGACGCGTACGCACGCCTCGGGGTCGTCGCCGTTGACGTGCAGGATCGGCGCCTGCACCATGCGTGCCACGTCGGTGGGGTAGGTGCTGGAACGGCCCGCCGAGGCCGCGGCGGTGAAGCCCACCTGGTTGTTGATGACCAGATGGATGGTGCCGCCCACCGAGTAGCCATCCAGTTGGGACATGTTGAGCGTCTCGGTCACCACACCCTGGCCGGCAAAGGCGGCGTCGCCGTGCACGAGCAGCGCCAACGCGTGGCCACTGGACCCGCCGGCAACTGCGCCCGCCCGGTCGGGCTGGTCGGCCGCCGGCCCGGCTTCTGCCCGGTCGGGCGCCGCCCCGGCTTCTGCCCGGTCGGGCTCATCGGCCGCGGCCTCCGCGTCGTTGCCGGCGGCCTCCAGCGCCAGGCTGTCCTGGCGAGCCTTCACCATGCCCACCACCACTGGGCCGACCGCCTCGAGGTGCGAAGGGTTGGCCGCCAAGTCCACCGTGAGCGGGTTGCCGTTGCGGCTCGTGTACTGCCCGCTCATGCCGAGGTGGTACTTGACGTCTCCCGAGCCCTGCACGTCGTCGGGGTCGATGGCGCCTTCGAACTCCCGGAAGAGCTGCCCGTACGTCTTGCCCATGATGTTGACCAGCACGTTCAGACGGCCTCGGTGGGCCATGCCGATCACCACCGAGCGCACCCGGGCGTCGGCGGCCTCATCCAGGATGGCCTCCAGAGTGGGCAGGACGCTCTCGGCTCCCTCGATCCCGAACCGCTTCTGGCCGACGTAGCGGGCATCCAGGAAGCTCTCCAGGGCGTCCGCCGCGTTCAACCTGTCGAGGATGAGCCTCTTCTCCTCGCTGCTCGGGGCGACCCGGGGGGCCTCCACTTGCTCCTGGAGCCAGCGTTTCTCGTCGGGGTCCAGGATGTGCGTGTAGTCCACGCCGACGGTTCGGCAGTAGGCGTCGCGCAGGATGCCCAGGATCTCCCGCAGCGGGAGCCGCTCCCGCCCGCCTGCCGCGGCGCCGAGACCGCCGGGACCGCCGACGAGGAACTCCCGGTCGAGGTCCCAGATGGTGAGACCGTGGCTGGCCGGGTCCAGGTCGGCGTGCAGGTCCGGCTCCTTGAGTGCCAGCGGGTCCAGATCGGCGATCAGGTGGCCCCGGTCACGGTGATTGGCGATGAGGGCGTCCACCTGGGACTGCTTCTCGGTCATGGCCGCGGCGGAGTCCGTCCCCATCACGTCGCGGTGCCACTCGACCTCCTTGTAGGGCACGCCGAGGTCGCGAAAGACGTCTCCGTAGAAGTCGTGCCCGCCCATGAGCAGGTCGTGCACCGTCGCCAGGAAGTCCCCCGACTGGGCGCCCTGGATGATGCGGTGGTCGTACGTGGACGAGAGCACGACCGTCTTGGAGAGGCCCCAACCGGCGAGGGACTGGGGGTCGGCGCCGCCGAACGCGGCCGGATAGTCGATGGCGCCCACACCCACGATCAGCCCCTGGCCGGTCATGAGTCGGGGGACCGACCAGCGGGTGCCGATCATGCCCGGGTTGGTGAGTGTGACCGTCGTGCCGGCGAAGTCGTCGGCCGTCAGGCGGTTGCTGCGGGTGCGCCGCACGAGTTCGTCGTAGGCCTCGATGAACTTCTCGAAGTCCAGCGTCTCCGCCTGGCGCAGGCACGGCACCAGAAGGGTGCGCGACCCGTCGGAGCGCACGTGGTCGATGGCCAGGCCGAGCCCCACGTGCCGGTGGCGCACGACGTGGGGCTTCCCGGCGGGACCGGAGGCGTACGACGAGTTCATCTCGGGCAGGTGGTCGGCCACGGCGCGCACCACGGCGTAGGCGATGAGGTGGGTGTAGCTGACCCTTGCGCCGCGTGTGCGCCCCAGGTGGCCGTTGATGACCAGGCGGTTGATGTCCAGCAGCTTGGCGGGGATCTCCCGGAAGCTCGTCGCCGTCGGCACGGCCAGGCTGGCCTCCATGTTGGCGGCGAGGCGGGCGCTCGGCCCGCGCAGCACCTCGGACTCGACGGCCTCGGTGGCGGGGGCGGGGGTCTCGGGGACCTTGGCGGCGGGGGCCGCGCCGGCCGGCGGCGGGGGTGCATGCTCGGGGGGCGCGGTCTCGGGGCGGTGCGAGTGGTAGTCGGCGAAGAAGTCCTGCCAGCCGGCGCTGACCGCTTCGGGGTCGGCCCGGTACCGCTCGTACATCTCCTCGATCAGCCAGGCGTTTTGGCCGCTGGGCGACTCCGTGGGACGGGGCGGGGGGTCGGCCATGGTCGGGATTGTAGATTCGGCTGCTCCGCTAGTCTTCCCGCGTGCGCCTGGTGACGTGGAACGTGAACTCGCTGCGGGCGCGCCTCGACCGCGTCGAGCCCTGGCTGGCGGCGGTCGAGCCCGATGTGGTGTGTATGCAGGAGACGAAGATGGCCGAGGCCGACTTCCCCCACGCCGTCTTCGAGGCGCTCGGCTACGAGTGCGCCCACCACGGTGAGGGGCGCTGGAACGGGGTGGCCGTCTGCAGCCGGCTGGGGCTCGATGACGTGGCCGCCGGGTTCGCCGACGGGGCCGGTGCGGACCGCGACGCCCGGGTGCTGTGGGCCACCTGCGGTGGCGTGCGGGTGGCCAGCGTGTACGTGCCCAACGGCCGCGAGCCCGACCACGAGCACTACCGCTACAAGCTGGCCTGGTTCGGGCGTCTGCGCGCCCATCTCGAGGCGGTCTGCGACCCGGCCGGCGCCGTGGTGGTGGCGGGCGATTTCAATGTGGCGGTGGAGGACCGCGACGTCTGGGACGTCGGCGCCTTCGCCGGCGCCACGCACGTCACCGAACCCGAGCGCGCCGCCTGGCGGGCGCTGTGCGACTGGGGTCTCGTCGACGTGTTCCGTGACCGCTACCCCGACATCGACGGCCTCTACACGTTCTGGGACTACCAGGCCGGCCGCTTCCACAAGCGCCAGGGGATGCGTATCGATCACATCATGGCCACGGCGCCGCTGGCGGCGCGAGCCGGGGGCATCATCGTCGACCGCAACGCTCGCAAGGGCACCAAACCCTCCGACCACGCCCCCGTCGTCGTGGACTTCGACCTGTGAGCCCGTCCGCAAGAGTGCTGCGGCGTTCCCCCGCCCACCTTTCCCGTCATTCCCCCGCCCACCTTTTCCGTCATTCCCCCGCCCACCTTTTCCGTCATTCCGGCGGAGGCCGGAATCCACTGCCGAGCGATCCGACCCTGCGCTGCAGATGGGCTATCCAGCAGACGCCTGAGCCACACTCGGTGGGTGAGCGATGGTGATGGCGGCTGCTGATCTGGCTCACGCCGAGTACGACCTGCTGGTCTTCTGGGTGCAGATCCTCGCCCTGGTGGTGGGGGCGCGCACCCTCGGCTGGATGATGCTCCAACTCGGCCTGCCGCGGGTCATCGGCGAGTTGGGGGCGGGCGTGGTGCTCGGCCCGTCGGTGTTCGGGCGGTTCTGGCCCGAGGAGTTCGAGTGGTTCCTGCCCGCCGGCGGCGAGCAGGCGGCCGCGCTGCTGACGGTGAGTTGGATCGGCGTGGCCCTGCTGCTGGTCGTGGCGGGGTTCGAGACCGACCTGGGCCTCATCACCAAGCTGGGCCGCCCGGCCATGCTGGTGGCGCTCGGGAGCCTGCTCGTGCCTGCGGCGGCGGGCAGCGTCGTGGGCGCGCTGATCCCCGGGGAGTTCCTGGGCGAGGGGGCCAAGCGCAGCACGTTCCTGCTCTTCGTGGCGCTGGCGGTGAGCGTGTCGTCGCTGGCGGTGGTGGCCAAGATCCTCTCCGACCTGGGCCTGATGCGCCGCGACTTCGGCCAGATCACCGTGGCGGTGGGCATGGCCAACGACATCGTCGGCTGGCTGCTGCTGGTGTGTTCACCGGTCTGGCCGCCTCGGGGGGTGTCTCGGCGGTCGACGTGTTGATCTCCGTGGGCGGTCTGCTGGCGTTCCTGGCGTTGGCTCTGACAGTTGGGCAGTGGTTGGTGGACCGCTGGTTGCGTCGCACGCGCCGCAGCAGCGACTCCGTCGGCGCGGCGGTCACCGTGGCGGTGGTCACGATGCTGGCCTTCGGCGTGGTGACGCAGCGCCTCGGGGTGGAGGCGGTGCTGGGGGCGTTCGTGGCGGGCGTGGTGCTGCATCGCTCCCGCTTCGTGGACGAGCACCTTGAGGGGTACATCGGGCGGCTCACCTCGTCGTTCTTCGCGCCGGTGTTCTTCGCAACGGCCGGCCTGCAGGTGAACCTGCGGGTGTTGGAGGACCGGACCACCCTCACGTGGGCCATCGTCATCGTTGCGGTGGCGATCGTGGCCAAGTTCGGTGGGGCCTACGGCGGCGCACGGCTGGCCGGCCGCAGCCATCGGGCCGGCCTCGCGCTCGGGGCCGGGCTCAACGCCCGCGGCACGCTGGAGATCGTCATCGCGTCGGTGGGCCTCAGCCTGGGCGTGTTCAACACGGCGTCGTTCACCATCATCGTGCTGGTGCCGCTGGTGACGTCGCTCTTCGCCTCGATCGCCCTGCGGGTCGTGGTCTTCAACTGGCGCGGCGACGCAGCGGAGATCAAGCGGCTGGAACGGGAGGAGGCGCTGAGCCAGAACCTCGTGGTGCGCACCTCCCGCCTGCTGATCCCCAGCCGGGGCGGGCCGGCTTCCATCGCGGCGGCCCAGCTCATGAACTACTCCTGGCCACCGGAGGCGAAGGTGACGATCTTCACGGCCGCCGGGCGGCGGATGGAGTTCGACTTCGAGCCGCTGGAGAACGTGCTGTTCGAGCGCGAGGTGGACTTCCGGCGTGTGCGTTCGGGCGACGTGGTGAAGGCCCTCGCCAAGGAGGCGGCCCTGGGTTACGGGGCCATCGGCATGGGCGTGGAGAACTCCGAGGAGATCGACCAGGTCATCTCCCCGCTGGTGGACGAGGTGCTGCGGGTGAGCCCCATCCCGGTGGTGGTGGTGCGCCGGGCCCGCAACCTCGAGCGACCCCTGCCGGGGGCGTTCGCCCGGGCGCTGGTGCCCGCCTCGGGTAGCCCGTCCAGCCGGGCGGCCGCGGAGGTGGCGGCCAACCTCAGCCAGCAACTGGGCACGCAGATGATCCTCGCCCACGTCGTGCAGTCATCGGACCCGATGGCGGGACTGCGGCGCCTGTCCACCCTGGGCTCAAGCCCGTCGCGACCACCGGTCGAGGGCGCCGATGGTGATGACGCCGACCCCGACGCCGCCGACGCGGGCCGAGGCGGCGGCTTGGGAGCGGGTTTGAGTGCCGGTCTGAGTGTGGGTGCGCAGGCACTGTCCCGCCTGGGTATGCCTCGCCTCGGCCTGCCTCGCCGACGCCTGCTCCGCTCGCCGGCTCGGGCCTCCGGGATCGGTCAGCAGGTACTGAGCCAGGCGGCGCAGCTGGTCGGCGGCCTGGGCGTGGAGCCCGAACTCCGCACCCGCACCGGCACTTCCACCGCCGGCGAGCTGCTGAAACTCGTCGACGAGACCGGGGCCGACCTGGTCGTCATGGGCGCCAACCTGCGCCGCCTCCGCGACCGCCCCTTCCTCGGCCACACCGTCGAACAGGTTCTCCGCAACTGCGACGCCACGGTCGCCCTGGTCCTGGTGCCCTTCGACCTGTAGCAGCGCCGGCAGGGGTCGGGAAGCTCGAGACCCAGAGACGTTGACGACCCGCATCGCCGGGGGCTGTGGGGTGGTCAGTAGCGAATGGCGCGGCTGGGGCAGAGCGTGGCGGCTTCATCGACCGCGGCGTGCTCAGACTCGGGTGGGTGGCTGTCGAACCACTCGTCGAGGTGCGCGATCAGGTGGGGAACCGCGTGGGTGGTGGTCTGGGTGGCCGCCACCAGGAAGAGACAGGCCTCCCGGATGGGCAGACCGTCATCCCAGTCGTCGTTCCAATGCCCGTAGAGCATGGTGATCAGATCGACGGGCAGTTCGTCATCGCCGATCTCGCCCTGGCGGTGACGCTCGATGAGCGCGCGGCGCCGGGCCACCGACGGGGCGAAGAAGTCGCGGTCGAATGCGTCTCGGACTTCGAGGATGCGGTTGATGACCTCGTCATGATCCTCGGTGGACCACTCGACGGTGGCCCCTGTTCCGAGAAGCTCGACGTACTCTCGGAACGCGCTGGTGCGCTCGGCGGTGTCCACGCCGTCGATCCCGGTGGTGGCCGCGGCAATGCGGGCCAGCATCGTGCGCAATACCACGCAGAGGTCGGCTCGCACCACGCCGTCGGCGCCCCGGTTGGCGCGGCACTCCTCCAGCGTCTTACCGATGAGCGGGATCAGCTCGGTGTGCTCGTAGTAGTCGAGCGCGGCCTTCGCGAACAAGGGAGCTTCGAGCCGCCGACGCTCGAAGTGCTCGTCGCCGTCGATGGTCAGCAGGCTGCGCCCGAAGAACGCCTGACTCTCTTGATGTGACCCCTGACGGAAGCTCCGCGACCGCAGGATCTCATCGATCTCGGCGAACCTGGTGAAGTGCTGCAACCCCACGATGTGCGGGGGCGGCGGCATTTCCCGGATGGTGGGCTCGCGAGTCTGCACAGTTCAACCTCCGTCGTCACCTTGGCGCATCCGAAGATAGCCGGTGGCGGTGCGCTCACTCCGATGAGTCAGCGAGCCCGACGCCCCAACGAAGCCAGAGGCGTGCTGCTCGTCGGAGAATCGACAGGCGCGAACCTCTGCCGGTCGCGGGCCGCTTGCTGGATGCCGGTGGCCAAGAGTCCTCGACCTCCCCCACCGCAAGGTCGCTACGCGGTCAGGGGACGATCGTGAACACGCCGCCGTCGAGCGGGCGCATCACGTTGAAGTGCCTGCGGTCGAGGGTCAGGACGGTGCGCGTCCGGTAGCGCTGGGCCAGCACCGCCAGCGAGGCGTCTGCCAGCCCGATGCCGAGATCGCGGTAGCGCTCCACCACGCGCCTAGCCGCCACCACGTCCTCGGTGCCCATGGTCGCCAGTTCGTAGGCGCCTGCGGACAGTTCCTCCAGCACGGCCAATTCGGCGTCCACGCCCTTGCGGGTGGCCACGAGGTAGTCCACCTCGGCCATGACATAGGGGGAGACCACCATGACGGAGTCGTTCGCCTCCACCCACGCCACCACCGCATCGTGTTGCGGGCCGGACTCGCTGAAGAAGGCGATCAGGCCGCTCGTGTCAGCGATGAGCATCACTCACCGAAGCCGACCATGTAGTCGTCCACCCGTTCGGCCCAGCTGCTGTCGCCACTAATGATCCCAGGCCGGGGCTCAGGGCGCGATATCGCATCCCGAATGACTTGGCGGATCACCTCGGCCTCGGAGCACGCCCGTTGCCGGGCCAGCCGCTCGACTCCCCGCTTGAGCGTTTCCGGGAGATACACAGTCGTCTTGTTCATGCCACATATGGTACCACCGCCATACCTACCACAAGCCTCCGCAGCCGTCGCATGACGACAACGACCACGAGGCTGCCGCACCGGGTGTCGGTAGTCTCCGGTCTATGGGATCAGTGAGATAGTGGCGCGCCCGGATCACCGTAAGGGCGGTCGCGTCACGCCGAAGGGCACGCGTCCGGAGGATCGACGGGACAATCGGCCCCGCGCCCGGCGCAGGGCGCCGGCGCCAATGCCCACGCAGGAGGAACTGCTGCTACGTGATGCCGCGCAGGTCGCGTCGACGTACACGGACATCGACAAGTCCGACCAATGGGCGTCGGCGATCCAGAGTGTGTTCCGTCGTATCGGTCCGGCGCCCGGCCCGACTGCGGGAGTGACGGAGGTGCTGGCCGCGGCGGACGATCGCGGCGGCGCGGCGGGTGCGGTGCTGGCGGCTGCGCTGGCGGTCTACGGCCCGCCGTCGGGCCGGCAGCGGGCGCGCAACCTGCATCGGCGGCTGGTCGCCGGCGGCGCCGTGGTGCCGGAGTGGGTGGGCGCGTTGGGTGACGTGACGCCGCAGAGGGCGATGTTGTTCACCGACGTGTGGGAGGACGAACACCTGGTGTGGATCGACTTCACCCGCCCCGACGGGACGGTGCGCGGCTTGGGCGTCGAGATCGACCGCCTTTGGGGCGGGACGGCGCGAGGGTTCGTGAACGGCCTCACCATCGATGCGATCCTCGATGCATCCGGCGATGACCCGGACGCCGTTGTGCGGCGGATCGGCCTCGCCGACGCTAGAGCGATGATCGCCGCCGGTCTGAAGAACCGCGACGCCACCGTCTCCTTCGACGACGCTGACGCTGGCGCTGGCGCTGGCGACGATCGCTACCGGTTCGACGAGGACCTGCGTGCCCTGGTGGACCAGCGGATCGGTCTGCTTCCCGCAGGAGGCGACGCGGCCCGCCCCCGCCGGCTCACGAAGAGGGACGTCGCCCGGGTCGTGCGGGAGTTCGCGGCGCGGCCCCACGGCCACGATCGCCAGGACGTGGTGGACGTGGTGGACAAGATCTGCTCGTTCAACTCCTCGTGCTACGACGGGGATCTTCTGCGGTGGAGCCCCCTGAAGATCGGCGGGTTCCTGACGGGCTGGATCCCGTGGAAGGTGATCACCGACGACGAGTTCCACGACGCGATCGAAGCCGTCTTCCCGGGTTGGCTCGAGTACGCCGCCGAGCGCTGGGGCCTCGACGCGGACCTGCTCGCGGTGAACCTGTCCGTGGCCCGCGAGTCGTTCGTGGACATGCGGCGCAACGTCGCGGACCCGAGCAGGCGGAGTCCCACGACGAACATCGTCACGGACATGCTCGCCGACGGGATAGACCCGTCCGATCCGTCCAACCGGGCGGCGGTCCAGGCCTGGATCGACCAGTACAACGCCCGCCCTCGCCGGGAACGCTACTGACAGTCCCACTGCGCCGACGGACGGCCCCTTCCGCGGGAATATGCCCACCGGCCGCGGTTTCGCCGAATACGCCTGGGCCGTCGCTATGCGGTGATAGGGATGCCTCGCTCGCGCAGTTCGTGATGGAGAGGCTCAGGGTCACTCGGAGTTACCCGGGCGACCGTGTCTCTGCTCTCCTTCTCGTCCTCGAACCGAGCAATGGCCGCCTCCCCGACTCGTTCGGGACGAACTGTCAGAATGAAGCACGCATCTCGGTCGAAACGTCGAACCCTTCTCATTGTCAGAGTGGACAGCGCCGTCCTGTCGGGGCTTGGGAAGGAAGATCCTCCAAGTCGAACCTGCCTCTGAGGTCAGTGGTCGGACTATTTGGCGCGGGGGCAGAAGCAGGATCAAGCAGTTCGGCACGCCAGTTCGCGTCATGAATCGGCTTGGGGACGCCAATCAGATAGTCGATCTCGTGCTCCACGAGGATCCGCCCTCCTCTCACTCTCAACACGGTATCAGGAGAGGAACCCATGATGAGTGGCGCTTGATCCGCCCGCCGGCGGGGGACTAATGAGCTGCGTCGGGAGGTTCCGGTAGCGGTGGGCACCCCATGATGGCCGTGGGGTTGTTCGCGTCGATGTCCCATCCGGTGAGCGCCAGTGCGACGCCGGTGGCGGCTTGGCGGGCCAGGTTGGCGGTGCGCTCGGTGGCCGCTGGACGGGCCGCGGTCCCTGATGGAGGCGCCGGTTCGGGTGCACCGTCCGCTGCGGCGGGGGCGATGCGGTCTGCGGTGTAGCCGGTCAGGGCCGCGGCGGCGGTGAGCATACGGAAGGCGAGGGGGGCGTGTTCGGCAAGCGGGATCTCCGGGAAGTCCGCCGGACAGGTGTCGCGGGGCCGCCAAAGCGAGGCGTCCTCCAGCGCGATGTCGGCAAGGAGCGTGTCCACGTCCTTGCGCATGTCGGCGGACAGCTTCGGCAGCAACTGCTCCAACTTGTGGATCCGGCCGGGGGACTCCAGGCCGCGGAGGTGCACCAGTGCCTTCAGGGAGTTCTCCAGCGCTGCCTGCGATTGGCCGCACAGGCTCGCCAGCCGACCGGAAAGCAAACTGCGGTAGCTGTCCGGATCGGCGTCCTCCAGCGCGGCGTGCTCCGCTCGTTGGGGGTCGATGAAACCCTCCACGAGACGCAACGCCATCTGGGCGTGGTTCAGGGAGGCGACGGCCTCCGCCTCGTTCGTGGTCGGCAAGCCGATCTCCTTTGCCCAGTTCACGCGACGCGGCTCGTTGGACCGCAGAACGACGGCCTCTGCGGCCACGTCGCTCTCGAAGGACGTGGTGACCGCCTCGCTACGGAGACTCCACTCCGGCAGGTCGGTCACGCGTACGTCCACCGGCCACCCGGCGGCACCCGCGGCCAACGTTTCGAACTTCACCTTGCGGCGGTGACGGGTCCGATAGTCGAGGTCGTCGAGAATGACGACCAGATCGATGTCACTGTCCGGGGTCTGCTCGCCGCGTGCCAGCGATCCGAACAGCAGCACCCGGCACACGCCCTCAACGGTGACAGCGTCGGCGGCGCGGCGGGCGTCGTCGAGGCTGGGCGCTGACGTGGGCATCGTCGCGACCATGGATGTCAGGTTACCGCAGGCGGATTTGCCGGAGCGACGCCGTGGACGAGCGGCATCGCTGCTCGGGGTGTCGGTAGTGTCCGCCCTGTGGGAACGGTGGGGTAGTGGCGCGGCGGGATCATCGTAAGGGCGGTCGTGTTACGCCGAAGGGCACCCGTCCGGGGGATCGTCTGGTCCATCGGTCGGGTGGTCCGCGCCGGGCGCCGGCGGCGGTGCTTTCGCAGGAGGAGTTGCTGTTGCGTGATGCGGCGTACATGGCGTCGACGTGCACGGACATCGAGGAGGCCGACGAGTGGGCGTCGGCGATCCAGAGCGTGTTCCGTCGTATAGGTCTGGCGCCCGGCCCGTCTGTGGGCGTGTCGGAGGTGCTGGACGCGGCGGCCGATCATGGTGGTGCGGCGGGTGCCGTTTTGGCGGCTGCGATAGCGGTTTACGGCCCGTCGTCGGATCGTCAGCCGGCCCGGCGCCTGTATCGGCGGCTGATCGACGGTGGCGCGGTGGTGCCGGGGTGGGTGGAGTCTCTCGGTGAGGTGACGCCGGTGAGGGCGGTGCGGCTGTCCGACGCGTGGGATGACGAGGAGTTGGTGTGGATCGATTTCGTTCGCCCCGACGGAGCGGTGCGGGGGATGGGTGTGGAGATCGACCGGCTCTGGGATGGCGTGGCGCACGGGTTCATCCACGGCCCCGCCGCGGAGAGGATTGTCCGAGCATTCGCCGATGAACCGCAGGGCATCGTGACGGACATCACCTTGGCCGACGCTCGGGCGAGGATCGAGGCCGGCCTGCGGGAGAGCGACGCCACCGTGCGACTCGACGACGAGGATGATGACGGCTGTGTCGACCGTGACGCGTTCGACGACGATCTGCGCGCCCTGGTGGATCAGCGGATCGGCCTGCTTCCCCGCGGCGGCTCAGCGGCGATTCCCCGCCGGACGACCAAGAAGAAGGTTGCCGGGATCGTCGCCGCGTTCGTGGTGCGACCCCACGAGCAGGATCGGGACGCCGTGTTGAGCGCGGTGGGGATGATCTGCGACTACTGCGCGTCGTGCTACGACGCGGACCCGCTGCGGTGGAGCCCCAGGAAGGCCGCGGCGTTCCTGGCCGGCTGGATTCCCAGGAACGTGATCACCGACGACGCGTTGTTCGCTGAGATCGAGGCGGTGTTCCCGACCTGGCTCGCATACGGTGCCGAACAGCGAGGCCTCGACGCAGAGTTGCTCGAGGAGAACCTGTCCGCGGCCAGCGGCTCGTTCGACGCGATGCGCCGCAACGCCGCCGATCCGAGCATGCGGAGCGTCACGACAAACGTCTTCACGGACATGCTCGCCGACGGGATAGACCCCTCCGACCCGTCCAACCGGGCGGCGGTCCAAGCCTGGATCGACCAGTACAACGCCCGCCCCCGCAGAGAACGCTACTGAAGGTTCCACGGCGCTGACGGACGGTGCGTTCGTCGGATCCCGCTGGGGAGTGGGTGGCGCCCGGACGTCGGGCGTTTGCTCAGGGGCCGAGCAGCGCGGCGGGTACGACCGCGATCCCGTCCCTGTCGCGGTAGGCGTGGCGGCCGGTGGTGATGACCACTGCATCTGCGAGGTCAGTGCCCATCCGGTCGGCCAGCCAGCGGAGGTGACGGGTGTCGTGGCGGTCGGGCGTCGTGGTCAACTTCACTTCGATGGCCAGCAGCCGCCTGCCCTTCTGGATGATCAGATCCACTTCCCGGTCGTCGTTCCAGGTGCGCAGGTGGCCGACGCGGGCCGCCGCCGCCTGCGCATAGACCCGCACGTCCAGTGTGACCAGGGACTCGAACAGTGCCCCCAGCAGCGGCCCGGGTCGGGGCAGGTTCATGGCGGCGGCGGGGTGTCCGGTGAGGAGTTCGTCGGCACCGGTGTCCAGAAGGCGGCAGGCCAGGGCAGGGTCGGCGAGGTGGTGCTTGGGTCCGCGCTTGAGTCGGCTGAGTGGGTTCCCGGTTGGCCACCATGCCGGAACCGGTTCGACCAGCCACATGGCCTCCAGCAGGTCGCGGTACGTGGTGGTCGTGGTCTTGGCCGGCTTGTTCCCCTCGCCCCCTGTGGCTGCGTCCCTGATGGTCTCGTAGCTCGCGGTGCCTGCTGTGGCTGCGGCGTAGGCGGTCAGCCAGCGTCGCACCACGCCGGGGCGCCTGGCCCGGTAGCCCATGAGAGCCACGTCGTGGTCGACGGCCCGATGCAGGTAGCCGTCCAGCACCGCCTGTTGGACCCTCGCGTCCGTCGAGCGCCATCCCGGGAAACCCCCGGTGACGACCTCCTCGACGTAACCATCGAGGGTCATGTCGGTCTGCCCGTCGATGCGGGGCCGGTCGCCGTCCAGCAGGCGCCGCAGGCTCACGGTCGGTTCCTGCGGCCCTCGCTCGTAGAGGCTCATCGGTCTCATGCGCAGCGTGACGATCCGCCCGGCGCCGGAGTGGGTGGGGGGAACGTCCGGTGCGGTCGAGCCGGTGAGCAGGAACCGACCCGCTCCCGAGCCGTCGTCCACTGCTCGGCGCACCAGATCCCACGACGGCGGGTAGCGCTGCCATTCGTCGATGAGGATCGGCTCGTTGCCCCGGACCAGGCGAGCAGGGTCGGCCCTGACGAGTGCGAGCGTCTCGGGGTCGTCCAGATTGTGGACGGTGCGGGCGCGGCGCCGAGCGGTCCACGTCTTACCGACCGCCCGGGGACCCTCGATGCTGATGGCGGGCAGCGCGCCCAGGAGCACGTCCAACTCCTCGTCCACCACGCGTCGGCGGTACTCACGCTCCTCGGAGTTGGCCATCGGCTCGCACTCCTGCCCGTTGTCCGCTCTCGTCGCTCTATAGCCACCCTACCGATCCACGGCTGTATACACTACTAATACTCGTATTATTACACTACTAATCCTCGCATCGTTACGCTACTGATCGAGTCTCGACCTGTGATGGCCGGGCGAGCGCGACGCCACCGTCGCCCTGGTCCCGGTGCCTTCGACCTGTAGCCGTGCTGCCGGGATAGCGGCGGCCCGGGCCGCGCCGTTCGGGCCATCCAGCGTTATCGTCCCGATCGAAGAACACGCCGACCGGGAGAACCCGAAATGACCACCGCCATGCTCACTCAAGGCCTCGACCACGTGGCCGTCATCACCAACGACTCCGACCAGCTCCAGCGTTTCTACATTGACATGTTCGGCGCCGTCGTGGAGAGCGACGGCGAGGAGTATCCGGGCGGCCCCCGCATGACCGTGATCAACATCGGCCCTGCCACCGAACTGAACGTCTTCGAGGTCGTGGGCAACGCCCAAGCCGACCACCAGACACCGATGTTTGGCCGCGGTCGCCTCGACCACATCGGCCTCCACGCCGCCAGCCTCGACGACTTCGACCGGATCAGGACCCGGCTCATGGCCGCGGGTGCCACTGACGGCATCGTCACAGACTTCGGCCGCAAGCTCAGCCTCTTCTTCCGCGACCCCGACCGCATGGAGTGCGAGGTGCTCACCGCCAACCCCGACGCCGGCCAGAATCCGATTGGCAGCCCCTCTCCCCGCTACCAATAAGCGGCCCGCCGGACGATCTGAGGACGGTGCTGCACCCCCCACTCGACGATGGAAGTGGCGGTGGAACTGGGTGACGGTGGTGGTGGATTCGATGGCCGGCTTCCGCCTCCGCGGTGAGGAGGCCGGGCGTCGTGGTCAGATCGATCCTCGGGGGACGACCCATTGGCACGGTTGGCCGGTGACCTCGGCGATGCGTTCGTAGTCGGCGTCGTAGTGGATGATGACGAGGTCGTTGATGTCCGCCACCGCGGCGATGAGGAGGTCAGGCAGTGCCGTGCGGTGCCGGCCGAGTCGTGCCAGCCGGTGTTGCACGTCGATGGCGCGGTCGGTGACGTCTTCGGTGATGGGGAAGGAAGGCAGCGCGCGGCGTTCGGCGAGGATCTCGTCGTAGTCGGCGAGCGAGCGGGCGCTGTAGAGGACTTCGAGGTCGATGATCGGCGAGGTGGCAACGAGGCCGTCGATGAGCAGCGGCCCCAGCCGGCGGGCGACGGGTGCGTGATCGAGTCGGGCGAGGGCGCTCTTGTCGGCCAGGTACACCGGCGCTACCGCCATGCGCCCCGCATGACCCCGTCATCGGCCAGGTCGGTGCCCGCACCGCTTTCGAGCCGTCGCAGATGCCGCCGGCGAAGCTCTGCGTCGATCACCTCCTGCAGCGCTGCGTTGACGGCCTCCTTCATCGTCGCCGCGCCGGTCAGATCCCGCACCTCCGCGAGCAGTCCGTCGTCGATGTCAACCAGCCGCTTCGTCACAGTGCGAGTATATCTCAACTCGGGATCGACGGATATATCGAGGCGGCGCGGACTTGTGGGGTGCGGGCGTAGCTGAGGGTCGCCGGCTTCGAGGAGGCCCAGCAGCTTCGACCGGCCCTTGTCGGTGAGGCGTTCGTCGGCCTTGGTCAACAGGCGCCGGCAGCGGTAGAGCGGGTCGTCCTTGCGTCCGCGGTGGCCCAGCGTGTCGTTCTGCACCCGGCGACGGACCTCGTCGAGGCGCTGCTTGGCGAGCTTGACGAGCCCGAACGTATCGGCGACCGGAGAAGATCGGGAACCACCGATCTCCGGTTAGTCTGCGAGCCCGATCTGGTCGGGGCCTGTCGGTCCAAGATCGACACGGGGTTCACCGGTGCGCACGTCCTGACCGGCGAGGTGGGCTTCTGCAATCGCCCAGATGGCCGCGGCTTTACGCATCTCGACGGTGTTGCCCACAGCTGCGACGACTTCGGAGAAGACGAAGCCGCAGACAGCCAGGGCGGCGCTCCTGTAGTCCTCGACGAGGACATCGGCTTGCGCGCGTTCGGCGTCGACGTCGTCGGGATAGGTGGCAACAACGCGCCATCGCGACATCGTGGGCAGATCCAACCCCAAGCCGGACACGATACCCGTGACGGTGGAGCGGGGCGGCTCGGGCACCAGCAGAAGGCATTTCGCGATGTCGTGGCCAGCACTTCTGAGGTCTCTCTCAGACGGAATCGGAACGCCGTGCAGGACCGTCAACGTCTTTAGCGCCAGCTCCACCAGTAAAGCGGAGTCCTCGCATACCCGGACCATTCTCTCGAGCCGGGCGGTCTCCCTATCCTCTGGCGGAGACATCGGGTGGTCCTCGAAAAAGCTCCTTATCGTGGCGACGCCCAGTTGCTTGGCCCTAGGCAGGACGCGCTCGGTAAAGTTCGCCAGCGCTTCGCCACGGTTGCTCATGGGCTTCACCATCTCCTTGTCCCAGTTCACGTCGCCCTGAGTCGCCGCTGTGGCGACGACGACGGCGCCGGTACTGATGCTCCGCTCGAAGGATGCGGAGACGTTGCCCACTCGGCCGCGCCACTCAGGCCGGTCGGTGACCAGCACCTGCGTCGGCCAACGGCCGACAGCCGCGTCGGCGGCGTCCTCCAACTGCTTCTTCAGGTCACGCCGCTTCGCATAGTCGATGTCGGCAAACAACGCCACAAGATCAATGTCGCTGCCCCCATGTGCCTCGCCCCGAGCGACCGACCCGAACACGAGGACCTCTTCCGCGCCTGCAGCGATCAACGCGTCCGCCGCCGCGGCCGCGGACGCCATCGTCGGACAAGCCACATCGGGCGCTACCACCGTCACGCCACACACTTTACAACCGACCCGCAAAGGTCGCCGCTGCGCCGCAAAGTGGCGAACCCCAAGCTGAAGCGCGGCACTCACTACGTGCTCCCCGGATCGCCCGACCCGGAGTTATGACATAAACGTTTCCGGCCGGCGAACCGGTTTACGAGTATGTCATAACTGGCCTCCGGCTGAGTTGGCGAAGCCTCCGACCGGCAGCGTTAGGCCTGCCGGCCGCCGAGAGCTTCTCGGCGGCCGGCCGTCAGTCGTTGTCGGGTGGGGTGGTGAGGCGCCAGCGGTTGAGCGGGCTGCGCCGTGTCGACTCCGTCAACTCGATCTCACCGGCGTCCTCCATTTGGCGCAGTTGTCTGAGCGCTCCCTGGGGGGTTACGCCGAGTTCGTCGGCGAGCACCCTGGTGCGGACGGGCCCGCCGGACAGCAGTGCCCGGATCCGTGTGCGAGGTTCGGGCGGTGTGGCGGCGGGATCGGCTCGCTCGGGGCGTTGGATGCGGTAGTCGTCGCCGTGGATCGTCATTGTGGTGTCGCTGACGCGGTCGGTGAACTCGGGCGGCGCGAGGCCGGCGCTGCGGAGTTCGCGGGCGACGGCGAGGAGACCTGACCCGCGGTTCTCGCACACGGTCCGGCCGGTGTGCGGGATCTCGATGTCCTCCAGCAGCTTGGCCAGATGCGAGTTGCGTGACGAGGTGACGGGCTCGCTGAACAGACGCTCGCGGTTGATGTCGCCGTGGAGACCGCCGGGATTGGTGACCCTGAGGCGGTCGGGGTACAGCTCGATGCGCACCTGGGTGCCGTGGGCGACGGGGTGGTAGTCGCGGTGCAGCACGGCGTTGACGACGATCTCCCGCACCGCCTCGTTGGGGTATTCCCACACGTCGAGGCGTCCGGCGCCGGTGACGACCGCCCGGCGGGTGATGTTGCGCCGCACGGCGGCCTGTGCGGTGGCGACCATGGTGGGGATCGGGCCGTCGATCGACTCGTTGTCGAGGAATCGCGTGCCGTCGTCGAGGGGGTGGCCGGTCACGGTCGGGAACGCCACGAACGTCACGTTGAGCTGCGCCACGAATTGCTGCGGGTAGCGCCCCAGTGACAGCAAGCCGGCGAGGGTGACCGACGGCTCGGGGCCTTCGCCGACGATGACGTTGAGCATCCGCAGGATGTCGTCGTCGCTCGCGGCGGCCAGGGCCGGTCCTCTCCTCCGGCGGATGCGACTCAGCAGCGCGCTGAGGAGGTCACCGTCGAGGTCGCTGCGCTGCGCTCTTTCGACCACTGCCACGTCGTCGAGCGGCTGGCCCCGGCCCGACACCAGGACGTGGACCTCATAGGAGTTCAGCCGGCGGTCGCCGTCGTGGGTTCGGACGTACGAGCCTCCGTCGAGCCCCCTGTTCCTGACGTAGCAGGGCTTGCGTCCGGGCGGTAGCTCGTCCACCAGTGCCACCACGACCGGGTGCCCGTCCACCTCGGCGATGACGATGTCGGGGCGGACCGGTGGGTCGAGGTCGGCGGCGCAGGTCGAGGCCAGGTCGCCGGCGATCTTGGCGGCGTCGATGGACACGGGGAGGAAGTCGCAGTCGCGGAGCCCGAGGATCACCATGCCACCACCCGTGTTGGCGAAGGCGGACACCGATTCCTTGACCGAGCGGGGCAGACCACCTTCGGCCGCCTTCACCTCGATGGTCCGGAGATCGGTGCCGATGTCGCGAATGCGCCGCACCGCTTCATCGACCTGGGGCTGGAGTTCAGCCGTCACTCCGCCTCCGGACTCGATGGGGGGATCGCTTCACGATGACATACTAGCGAGTGTTGTAAGACTTCAACCACTGTGTTGTAAGACTTACGGGTTACTTGTAAGTGGAGCCGGTGGTTGTCAGTCGTCGCTGTGGTCGGCGAGGAAGTTCTGACCCTCGGTGCAGTCGGGTTGGAGTGCGCACCACCGGCAGGGCGGGCCGGGCCGTTTGAGGGGTTCGGCCGGCGGCCCCAGACGCCCTTCCAACTCGGCGAAGCGACCGATGCCGTCGATCGTGCGGTTTCGGGCCACGTCCAGAAGCGCCTCGGTCACCTCCTCGACGTCGATATGGGCGGATTCCAGGTAGTACGTCGCCAGGGTCCGCGGCGGGGTGCCCAGCTTCAGCGTCTCCACGAGGGCATAGAAGCGCAGGTCGTCGCGATGCAGATGCGGCTGGCGGCGGCCGGCCTTGAGGTCGACGATGACCTTGCCGGCACGCCGACCGTCGGAGCGCCCCAGCGCCAGGTCGTACTTCCCGCTGAGCTGGATCCTGCCGTCACACAGTTCCACACGGGAGCGCGACTCGGTCACCGGGTACCACCGGGACTTCAGCGGGGGCCAGCCCTCCCAGAAGGCGCTGACCCGACTGATGGCGAGACTGCGCACATCGGCCCGCTCGGTATCGGAGCACCCGTACAGCCAGTCCGCCAGGCTCGAGTCGCTCGCCGTGAGGGATTCGAGGGCGGCGTCGGTGAGTTCCGGCGGCGGTGGCGACGGGCTCTGTTGGGGCGGGCTCGCACCTTCGGCGGTGTCGCCGGCTTGCATCGGGCCGGGGCGTGGGCGCCAGTTGATCCCGAGTTCTATCGCCTTGTGCGCCACCGCACCGGTGGCGATGTACGGGTTCCAGGCGAACGGCTGCTGCTCGTCGTGCATGAACGACGCCTCGCAGCCGAACACCCCGGCGAGCTTGTGTTTGCTGACGAACAGGGGCTTGGCCGGGTCGATCTTCTCCGCCACGGCGGCCAGACCCTCCTCCAGTTCCCGCCGGAGGCGTGCGGCGACGCCGGCGTCGAACTCGGGGCGCTCCGAGGCCGGTCGCCGCAGCCTCGCCAGGACCTCCTGCTGAGCCGCATTCAACGCCGCCCCCGCCGAGTCGTCACGAGCCGGGCCGTCCCTCATGGGTCCGAGTCTTGCGCACCCCACCGACACCCGCCGGAATAACCGGCAGGGCCGGCTGGGGTGGGGGAGCGGGCTATGCCGGAGGTGTGAAAATATGAAAGTAGTACTTGCAGATTTACACACAGCCCGTTATGTTGGACGCCATGATCGAGCGCGAGATCACGCCCTTGCTGCTCGAGTTGTTCGAGCAGTACCCGTTTGTCACCGTGACCGGGCCGCGGCAATCCGGCAAGACGACGCTGTGCCGCGCAGCCTTCCCGCATCTCGAATACGTCAATCTGGAGGCGCCCAACCAGCGGCAGTTCGCCGAGTCCGATCCCGTGGGCTTTCTGGCGCAATTCGATGAGGGTGCCGTCCTCGACGAGATCCAGCGCATCCCCGACCTCCTGTCGTACCTGCAGGTCCTGGCCGATGACAAGCGGCGGAACGGCCTCTTCGTTCTGACGGGCAGCGAACAGTTCAGGCTTTCCGATGCCATCAGCCAGTCGTTGGCCGGGCGTACGGCACTGCTACGCCTGCTGCCGTTCTCTTTGGCGGAGCGAAGCCGGACGGGCGCGAGCGACAGGGTTGACGACATCCTGTACTCCGGATTTTTCCCCCGGATTCATGATCAGGGGATCGAACCGCTGCAAGCGCTCGGCGACTACGTCGAGACCTACGTCGAGCGCGATGTGCGCCGGATCGGCGAGATCCGTAACCTCACCGGCTTCCAACGGTTCGTCCGCCTGTGCGCCGGACGTGTCGGTCAGCTCGCCAACCTGTCCTCGCTGGGTGCGGACGCCGGCGTCTCCCACACGACGGCGCGTCACTGGCTGACGATTCTGGAGGCGAGCTACGTCGTCCTCCAGCTTCCGCCGTACTTCGCCAACATCCGCAAACGCCTGGTCAAGTCGCCGAAGCTCTACTTCTACGACGTGGGGCTGGCGAGCCACCTCATCGGCATCGAGAACGCCAGGCAACTGGCCACCCACCCGCTGCGCGGACAGCTGTTCGAGAACGCGGTCGTGGCGGAGGCCCTCAAGCACCGTTTCAATCGGGGCCGTCGATCCAACCTGTCGTTCTTCCGCGCCGTCCGGGGATTGGAGTGCGACCTCCTGTACGAGACCGTTGGTGGCTTCGCTGCCATCGAGATCAAGTCCGGCGCCACTGTCGCCTCAGACTGGTTCGACTCGCTCAACAGGGTCTCAGAGGCGCTCCCGCACGTCTCCACCAGGGCCGTTGTCCACGGAGGCACCGACCGCCAACGACGACGAGACGGCGAGGTGGTGCCGCTGACCCACCTGGCCGAACTGCTGGACCAGCTTGACGCCTGAGCGAGACCGCTGAGTTCCTCTCGGATCGACGGCAATGCGACGGTGGCCTCAGACCTGTTGCAGTCCGATCGCTGATCCCTCGCCTCCCTGCGACCGGGGCTGACCATCGGCGGCGGTAGTGTCGCAACCCTGAGGAACGACGGACCCGCGCCCATTCGCAAGCTGCTCGTCGCCAACCGGGGCGAGATAGCCATCAGGGTCTTCCGCGCCGCCACCGAACTGAGCATCGCCACCGTGGCGGTGCACACGCGGGCCGATCTCGGCAGCCTGCACCGCAGCAAGGCCGACGAGTCCTACGAGATCGGGGCGCCGGAGCACCCCCTCCGCCCCTACCTCGACATCGAGACCATCGTCGAGGCGGCCCTGGCCTGCGGCGCCGACGCCATCCACCCCGGCTACGGATTCCTCTCCGAGAGCGCCCGGCTGGCCCGGGCCTGCGAGGAGGCGTCTCTCACCTTCGTCGGACCGACGCCGGAGGTGCTGGAGCTGGCCGGCTCGAAGATTAGGGCGCGGGCCGCGGCGGACGCCGTCGGGACGCCGGTGCTGCGGCAGTCGCCGGTGCTCGCAACCGCATCGGAGGCCGCCGACCGGGCCGCCGAGATCGGCTACCCCCTGTTCGTCAAGGCGGTCTCCGGCGGCGGCGGGCGGGGAATGCGACGCGTCGAGCACCCCGAGGATCTCGCCGGCGCCCTCGAGGCGGCACGGCGCGAGGCCGAGTCGGCCTTCGGCGACGACACGGTCTTCCTGGAGGAGGCGCTGTCGGACGTGCGCCACATCGAGGTGCAGATCCTCGGCGACCGTGCCGGCGACGCCGTCCACCTCTTCGAGCGCGACTGCTCGGTCCAGCGTCGGTTCCAGAAGGTCATCGAGTCGGCGCCGGCGCGGAACCTCGACGACGCCGTGCGCCGGGCCCTGCTGGACGACGCGGTCGCCTTCGCCCGCTCCATCGGGTACACGAACGCCGGGACGGTGGAGTTTCTCCTCGACCGCTCCGGTCGCTACGTCTTCATCGAGATGAACCCCCGCATCCAGGTGGAGCACACCATCACCGAGGAGATCACCGGGGTCGACATCGTGGCCGCCCAGTTGCGTCTCGCCGGCGGCGCCACCCTCGAGGAGATGGGACTGCGCCAGGAGCAGATCACCACCGACGGGTACGCCATCCAGACTCGCATCACCGCCGAGGACCCCCGCAACGAGTTCCGCCCCGACACCGGGCGCGTCAGGGTCTACCGAACGCCCGGCGGCGCCGGGGTGCGCATCGACGACGCCGTCTACGTGGGCGCCGAGATCACGCCCTACTTCGACTCGCTGCTGGCGAAGGTGACGTGCCGCGGCCGGGACTTCGACACCGCACGGCGCCGCTCGGTGCGGGCCATCGCCGAACTCCGCGTGCGGGGCCTGACGACGAACCGCTCGTTCCTGCGGTCGGTGCTGAACGATCCCGACTTCTGCGCCGGCGCCGTGGCGACCGACTTCGTCGACTCCCGGCCCGACCTCACGACGCAGAGCCGCAGCGCCGACCGGGCAACGCGCCTCCTGGCCTACCTGGCCGACGTCTCCCTGAACCGGCCCCAAGGCCCGGTGCCGCCGGTGGCCGATCCGGCGACCAAGCTCCCGCCGGTGCCGCCTGGCACCCCGCCGGCGGGCTCCCGGCAGCGTCTGGCGTCCCTGGGCCCGGAGGCCTTCGCCCGCTGGATGCGCGACGCCACCGAGGTGCTGGTCACCGACACGACCCTGCGTGACGCCCACCAGTCCATCCTGGCGACGCGGGTGCGCACCATCGACCTCGTGGCCGGCGCCGAGCGGCACGCGCACGGCCTGCCGGAGTTGCTGAGCCTGGAGTGCTGGGGCGGCGCCACCTACGACGTGGCCCTGCGCTTCCTGCACGAGGACCCGTGGGATCGCCTGGAGCGCATCAGCGCGGCGGCCCCCAACGTGTGCCTGCAGATGCTGCTGCGGGGTCGCAACACGGTCGGCTACGCCCCGTATCCCGACCTGGTGTGCGAGCGCTTCGTCGACGAGGCCCGGCGGGGCGGCATCGACGTGTTCCGGATCTTCGACGCCCTGAACGACGTGACGCAGATGCTGCCCGCCATCGATGCGGCGCGCCAAGCCGGTGGCCTCGTGGAGGGAACCCTCTGCTACTCCGGCGATCTGGCGAATCCCGACGAGCGGCTCTACACCCTGGACTACTACCTGCGACTGGCGGAGGAACTGGTCGCCGCCGGTTCGCACGTCCTGGCCGTCAAGGACATGGCCGGGTTGCTGCGGGCGCCGGCGGCGTCCCGCCTGGTGGCCGCCCTGCGAGAGCGGTTCGACGCCCCCGTGCACCTCCACACCCACGACACGGCCGGCGGGCAGATCGGCACCTACCTGGCGGCCATCGAGGCCGGCGTGGACGCCATCGACGGCGCCATCCCGTCGCTGGCGGGGATGACGAGCCAGCCCTCGCTGGGGGCCATCGTGGCGCTCACCGACGGGGCCGAGCGGGAGACCGGCCTGTCGGCGGCGGCGATCAGTGGCCTGGAGCCCTACTGGGAGCTCGTCCGGCGGCTCAACGCCCCGTTCGACGCCGGCCTGCGCTCGCCCACCAACGCCGTCTACCACCACGAGATCCCCGGTGGTCAGCTCTCCAACCTGCGGTTCCAGGCCTCGGCGCTGGGCCTGGCGGACCGCTTCGAGGAGGTGGCGGAGCTGTACGCGGCGTGCAACGGGATCCTCGGCCGACCCCCGAAGGTGACGCCCACCTCGAAGGTGGTCGGCGACCTGGCCCTGCATCTGGTGTCCTCCGGCGTGACGCCCGCGCAACTCGAGGAGCATCCCGGCGAGGTGGACCTGCCTGCCTCGGTGGTCTCCTACCTGCAGGGCGCCCTCGGCGTGCCGCCGGGAGGTTTCCCCGAGCCCTTCCGCACCGCTGCGCTGGCGGGACGCCCCGCCACGTCCCCGCCGCCCACCCTGAGCGCGGCTCAGGAGCAGGAACTACGCACCGGTGACACCCGCCGGGCGCTGTCGTCGTTGCTGTTCCCCGAGCCCGCCCGGTCGCAGACGGCGATGCGTGACCGCCACGGCGACCTGTCGGTGCTCGCCACGAAGCAGTTCTGGTACGGCCTGGAGGAGGGCGTCGACGACATCCTGGTGGAACTCGGTCCGGGCCAGCGGATCAGCGTGGGCATCGAGGCGATCAGCGAGGCGGACGAGGCGGGCTTCAGCTCCATCGTCTTCCGGCTCAACGGCGAGTTGCGCCCGATCAACGCCCGGCTTCGGGACTCGGCGCTGCCGAGCGCGGGGGCGGAGCAGGCCGACGCCAAGGAGCCGGGCCACGTGGGGGCGCCGTTCCGCGGGGTGGCGGAGCTGTACGTGGCCAGCGGTGAGGCGGTCGCCAAGGGGCAGGCCCTGGCCACGATCGAGGCCATGAAGATGGAAACCAGGGTCACCGCGCCCATCGGCGGCACCGTCGTACGCGTCTGCATCGAGGGTTCACAGGCGGTCGAGGCGGGTGATCTGCTGCTGGAGATCACGCCGGGAGGACCGGCCGCCTCACCAGCGGAGGACAGCGGGTAGCCGCCCTTCTAGTGGTCCACCCGTAGCGCAGCCCGGACCGCTGGGCAGTGGATTCCGGCCCCGGATCAAGTCCGGGGCAGGCTTTTCGCCGGAACGACGAGAGCGGTGGGCCGTCGAATCGCCCAGCACTCTCGCGGCGGTCGATCCGCCCGCGGCTAGGCCGTGGGGGAGTGTTCGGCCACCAGGTCGAGCAGTTGCTGTCCCCAGCGGCGTAATCGCGACGGGCCGAGCCCGGTGACCACGCCCAACTCGGCAACCGTGACGGGCCGGTTCTGTGCCACCGCAGCCAGGTCGCCGTCGCTGAGGACCGCTGCCGGCGCCACCCGCCCCACCCGGGCCGTCTGCGAGCGCCACGCCGTCAGAGCCACCACGAGGGCGTCGCCGGGCGGGTTCAGGTCGGGCGGGCGCCGGCCCGCCGGGCGCGCCCCGGGGTGGCGGCGGGCCGTGGCTTCGGGGCCGGCGGCCTCGCCCAGTCCGGCCAGCCAGCGCGAAGGCCGCCGTCGCGACGACTGCCCGGCAACCTGACGCTCGGCGGCCCAGCTGAGGTGCAGCCGGCGGCGGGCGCGGGTCAGCGCCACGTACAGCAGGCGGCGCTCCTCCTCGAGAGCCTCGCCGCGGCCGGCGCCGGCGATGGGGACGAGACCCTCCTCCAGGCCGGCCACGTGCACCACCGACCACTCCAACCCCTTGGCGGCGTGCATCGTGGAGACGGCAACAGCGTCGTCGGGGCCCGCCTCGGCGTCGGGGTCGGCGGCACGGGCCGGCACGCCGGCGGCGCCCAGCGCCTCGACCATCTCGGTGACCTGGCGCCGCGTACGCACCAGAACCGCCTGATGCGACCATCCGGCGCCGGGATCCCGGCCGCTGCGCACGGCCCCGGCCACGCCGGCGGCCTCGGCGGCGGCGCTGGCGTACTCGACCACCAGCGGTGCGGGATCGGCGAACGGGCCGGGATCGGCCTCGTGCGCCGCACCGCCGCCCGCCGCCGCAGGAGCCCCACTGTCGATCAATACCCCTGCCAGGGCGACGATCTGCGGGCTGCAGCGGTAGTTGGCGCGCAGGTCGATCATGTCGGCGCCGTCGAAGAGCGCAGCGAAGTCACCGAGCAGCCGCCGATCCGCACCGTTCCACCCGAAGATGGCCTGATCGGTGTCGCCGACGGCGCACAGATCGGACCGATCGCCCAGCCAGGCCCGCAGCAACCGGAACTGCGCCTGCGTGAGGTCCTGTAACTCGTCGACGAAGAAGTGCCGGTGCCCCCAGCGCCAGGCCTCGGCGGTGGCAGCGTCGTTCTCGAGCCGCTCGGCCGCCAGCCGCAGCAGATCATCGAAGTCCGCCAGGCACAGGCGGCGCTTCGCATGTGCGTAGCGGACCATGACGTCGGCCAGGCGGCCAGGCGGCAGCGATGTCCGTCGCCCGGCGGTGGCCACGGCAGCCGGGTAATCGGCCGGGCTGAGGCCGCGGGCCCCGCACCAGTCCAACTCCGTCTGCACTGCCTGGGTCGATTCGCCGGGCCGCAGCAGCTTGGCGAGCACGCCGGAGCGGTTGGACAGAACCTCCGGTGCCGGCCGGCCGTCGTCGTCGGCGTGGCGGCGGAGCTGCCGTGCCGCCAACCCGTGAAACGTGCCGACCGCCACGCGGCCATGGATCCCCAAGTCCCCCAGGCGTTGGCGCAGTTCGGCGGCGGCGCGCCGCGTGAACGTAACCGCCACGGTGAACCGGGCCTCGCAGTCGGCGGTGGCGATCCGGTAGGCGATGCGCCGGGTAAGCACGCGGGTCTTGCCGCTGCCGGGCCCGGCCCGGATGCACAGCGGCGCCGCCGGCGATGTGACAGCGAGGCGCTGGGCCTCGTCGAGGTCCTCCAGCAGATGCGCCGCCTCACCGGCCGACCCGGTGTCGACGGGATCCGCGAAGCCAAGACCGGGGCTGTCCTCCATGATTCGGGAGGCTACCGAACCCCTGCGACACCGTCCTGCACACCGGCCTTTACTACACACCCGGTTCGCTCAAGGCACGGCTCTGCGTGGAGGGGCGCCGCGTCATGGCCGATTTCTGCACCGACGCCGGGCTGCCGATCCGCCGCGGCGGCAAGGTCGTGGTGGCGACGACACAGGCGCAGATCCCGCGGCTCGACGAACTCCATCGGCGCGGCGAGGCAAACGGCCTGCGCGCCCTGCGCCGGTCTGCACACCGACCGTGTCGCCCGGATGGCCGGCGCCCGCCCGTCGCTGCGCATCATCCCCTTCCGCGGCGAGTACTACAGGCTCAGCACAACCTCCGCCGCTCTGGTGCGTTCGCTCATCTACCCGGTCCCCGACCCCGCCTTCCCGTTCCTCGGCGTGCACTTCACCCGGCGGCGACGGCCTCGGCGGCCATCGGCGAGCACGTTGCCGCGCTGGTGCAGCGCCGGCTCACCTCCCCGACGGGCGGACCGCAGTCCGCGGCGGCGCCGTAGAGGAGCGCACGCACAGCCGGGGCGGGAACAGCCGTCCGGGACTCCTACTGTCAGGGTCGGCCATGAGTTCCAGCGCCAACTCCCCGGCCGCGTACCCGACCTCGATGCCGGGATACTCGCAGGTGGTGAGAGGCGGCGCGATGTGGTCCATGGCAGGCGAGTTGTTGTAGCCGACCAGTGAGATGTCGCCGGGGCACGACAGTCCCCGCTCGCGGAAGGCGCTGAGTGCGCCGAGAGCCATCAGGTCGTTGTGGGCGAACACGGCCGTGGGCAGATCGTCGCCATGCAGGTCCAGCAGCAGGTTGGCCAGGCGTTCACCGTCGGCGCGGGTGGGCCGGGAGCCCTGGATGGGCAACTCGACGGTCTCGACGCCGGCGTCGCTGCACTCCCGGTGGAATCCGTCGTGGCGCGACACGAAGTTGCCCACGTCGTCAGGACCACGCAGCTCGACCAGGCGGGTGTGCCCCAACTCGATGAGATGCCGTGCCACGAGTGCCCCCCCGGCCCGGTCGTCGTGCAGCACCTGCGGCAACGGGCTGCCGGGAAGGCCGCGGGCGGTCACGACCACGGGCGCGTAGCGAGCCGCGTCCTCCACGGCGGTACGGTTCGCGAAGCGGGAGCCGGCAATGATCACGGCGTCCACCCGCCGGCTGAGCACGTGGGTCAAAGAGGCCTCGAGGCGTTCGTTGTTGTCGTCGGTCTCGACGACTATGGGCAGCAACTGGTGCAGGATGATGGCTTGGGCGATGCCGTGGATGATGGGGGCGATGAACGGGTTGGCCAGATCGGCCACGATGACGCCCACCGTGCCCGTCGTGCCCCGTCGTAGCGCGCCGGCGACCCGGTCCCCCCGATAGCCGAGCCGTTTGGCCGCCGCCTCGACCCGCTCGACGGTTTCGCTGCGCACGAGGTGCCGTTTGGACACGTCAAGGGCACGGGACACCGTCGAGGCGTTCACCCCGGCGGCAATGGCGATGTCCTTCATTGTTACGTCAGCGATAGGGAATCCTTCCCTCTACGGCACGGGGCGCTCAGGGGCTTCCCCGCAGGTGGACGGCCACCTGTCCGAGATCGGCCTCACCGAGGCCCGCGGCCACGGCGTCGGCGGCCACGGCCCGGTTCGTCTCGGCCTGCGGCATCGGCGCGCCGACATCGGCGGCCAGCGCCAGAGCCAGGTCCAGGTCCTTGACGGCCAGCTTCATGGCGAAGCTGACAGGGGTGTCCTCGGGGTGCTCGAACACCGCCCGCCGGTAGTGGACCACCGGCGCCGCCACCGACGAGGCGGCGAACACGTCGTAGGCCGTGGAGCGGTCGATACCCACCCGTTCGGCCAGCACGAGGGACTCCGAGATGGCCCCGTTGATGGCGTACAGCACGGAGTTGACGGCCAGCTTCATGGCCGCGCCGGCGCCCGGTCCGCCCACCCGCGTCACCTTGGGCGAGAGCGCCTCGAGCACCGGCAGCGCCACGTCCACGGCAGCGGATTCGCCGGCGGCCATGATGAGGAGCGTCCTGCCCTCCGCCGCGGCGATGCTGCCCGAGACCGGGGCCTCCACGAGTTGTACGCCGACGTCGGCGAGGTGCGCTCGGGCCAGGTGCGTGTGCTCCATACCCGTCGTGCCCATGTCCACCACGACGCCGCCGGCGCCCAGACCGGTAGCGAGGCCGTCGGGACCGTCGATCAGGTCCAGCAGCGCGGGCCCGTCGGCCACCATAGTGACCACGATCGGGCAGGCCCGTCCCAGTTCCCGTGGCGTGGTAGCCGTGCGGGCGCCGGTGTCGGCGGCGAACGCCTCGGCGCGGGCGGCCGTGCGGTTGTGGACCACCAGGTCGAAGCCGGCCGCAACCAGGTGCCGGGCCATGGGCCGACCCATGCGGCCGAGGCCCGAGAATCCGACGGCCGGACCGGTGGTGGCGTCCTCAGAGGTCACTGGCGTCTCCGTTCGTTTGCGCGGGCGGGCCGTGCGGGCTTCACGCCACCCGCATCGGCCGGGCGGCATCGATGCGGGGGTCCAGGAGTGTCTTGATCGGCGCCGGGCCGCCCTCGACCATGGGCCGCAGGCCGACCTCCACGAGTTCGTCCAGAGGCAGCACGACCGGTGCCACCCGTGACCACACGTCCGTCGCCGATTCCAGCAGCTCGACGGCATGCCCGAAGTCGGCTCCGAACACGTGGGCCAGAGTGCCGATCAGTACCTTCTCCTGCAGAGAGACCGAGAGGAGGTCCACCGGTACCGGAGCCTTCTGCAGGCCGACGACGACCACCCGGCCGCCTCTGCGCACCAGGTCCACCGCAGCCTGCGGGGCCGCCGGGGCGCCCGTGCACTCGTAGACGACCGTGGGTCGCAACTCGGCGAGGTGCTCGGCGAGGGGGGTGTGGCGGCTCGTGCGAACGGTTTCGGCGGCACCCGGCGCCGGTGACCTGGACGAGGAGTTCGCCGTGTCCGGGTTCGGGCCGCGGCACGTCCTCGATCCGCACGTCTCGACGCCCGTGGTAGACGGCTGCCTTCATTGCGCTCCCCGTCGGGTCGGTCCGATCGCTCTCTGGTTGTTCGAACGTGATTGCCGGCCTGCAATCGATTGTTACAGTAGTCGCACGGACCGTCAACTGGAGGTTGCCGATGGGGAATCGCGAGCAGCGGGTGGTTCCGGCGTGAAGGCCCTCGCGTTTGCGCAGGCAGGTGTCGCGGAGGTCGGCGACGTTGACGTCCCTGACATCGGCCCCAACGAGATCCTCGTGGCCCTGCGGCAACTCAGCGTCTGCCACTCCGACTTCGACCTGCTCGCCGACAACGACATCATGCCGGTGAGCTTCCCCGTCACCAGAAGGAAACCATGCGGACCACGTCTGCTTCGTCGTGGACGACGTATTCGCCGCCAAGGTCGAGTTGGAGAGCAAGGGCGTGGAGTTCTACTCCGACGTCAACGTCGTGGACGAGGGCACCCTGGCCGAGTGGCGGTGGTGCTACTTCAGCGACCCGGACGGCTTGGCAATGGAACTCATCGAAGTGGCGTACGACCTGGCCGACGAGCGTCAGAAGGCCACGGCTGAGTACCTACGCACCCGCCCGTCGCCCGTCGCGATCGAGGCGAGACTCGGCTGAGTCGCCGAGAACGACGGGCTTGACGAACACGATCACGACGAAGAAAACCAAGGAGCAGACATGGCAATTCCGACCTTCGGCCCGAACATGGTGGACTGGGAGCAGCGCGTCGACATGGATCGCCTGCGGTCCGAGCGGCTGAGCCGACTCAAGGCGGCCCTCGATGCGTCCGAACTCGGCGCGGTGCTGGCTTTCGACTACGCCAACATCCGCTACATGACGTCCACGCACGTCGGGACCAGGGGGATCGACAAGTACGTGCGGTTCTCCCTCCTGCCGCGGGACTCCGAGCCGATCGTCTGGGATTTCGGTTCGGCGGCGAAACACCACGTCCTCTTCAACCCGTGGCTGGACTACTCCGGAACCCACGCCGGGGGACCTGACGACACGTGCCATCAGACCCACGGTTCCCGTCCGGGTTTGTCCACCCTGCGCGGGGCGCTTCCACCCGCGGCGGGCATGGCCGACGACCTTGCCGCCAAGGTGTACGACGTGCTCGCCACCCACGGCTTGCAGAACGAGCCGCTGGGCATCGACATCGCCGAGATGCCCGTCCTGGCGGCACTGGCCGCCCGCGGTATCACTGTGGTGGACGGCCAGCAGGTGTTCCTCGAGGCCAGACGGGTCAAGACCCGCGACGAGATCAGCCTGCTCACCCACGCCTGCTCCATGGTGGACGGTGCCTACGAGCATCTCTACCGGTTCCTGCGCCCCGGTGTGCGCGAGAACGAGTGCGTCGGCGTGGTCAACAAGGTGTTGCTGGATCTGGGATCGGAGTTCGTGGAGGGCGTGAACGCCATCTCCGGTGAGCGCTGCTCCCCCCACCCCCACGTCTACAGCGACCGGATCATCCGTCCCGGCGATCCCGCCTTCTTCGACATTCTGCACAGCTACAACGGCTACCGGACCTGCTACTACCGCACGTTCGCGGTGGGGAGCGCCTCGCCCGCGATGCGAGACGCCTACAAGATCTGCCGGGAGTACATCGACAGGGCCATCGCCCTCGTCCGTCCGGGGACCACGACCGCCGACATCTGTGCCGTATGGCCCGAGGCCACCGCGTTCGGCTTCGAGAACGAGATGGCGGCCTTCGCCCTGCAGTACGGCCACGGGGTCGGACTGGCCATCTGGGAGCGGCCCATCTTCAGCCGCCTCGTCTCCTTCGATCATCCCGAGACCCTCGAGGAGGGGATGGTGTTCGCGCTGGAGACGTACTGGCCGGCGGCCGACGGCTGGTCGGCGGCACGCATCGAGGAGGAGGTGGTGGTCACGGCCGACGGCTGCGAGGTCATCACCCGTTTCCCCGCGGAGGATCTGCTGGTCTGCGGTACCCGTTACTGGACCATGGACGGCTCCTTGCCCACGCTGCGGGAGACGCAGTCGCACCTCAACACGGCTGCGGGGACGGGCGGGTGAGGGCCGCCGTCCACTACGGCCGCGGCGACGTCCGCATCGAGGAGGTCACCGGGACGGCTACCGTTGTCGGGGTTAGCGTGGCCGCGTGGAACTGTCCCCGGAGCGCTTCGAGGCGCTCGTGGTCGAAGCGTTGGATCTGATTCCCGACGACCTGGGTGCGCTTATCGACAACCTGGCCGTCTTCGTGGTTGACGAGGACGCCGAGGACCCCGACCTGCTGGGCCTCTACGACGGCATCCCGCTCACCGAGCGCGAGAACTACGGCGGGATGATCATGCCCGACCGCATCTTCATCTACCGACTCCCGATCTGCGCGCTCTCCGAGGACGAATCCGAGGTCGTCGAGCAGATCGGTGTGACCGTCGTGCACGAGATCGCCCACCACTTCGGCATCTCCGACGAGCGCCTGGCCGAGCTGGGCTGGGACTGAGGCGCCCGCACCCGCAGGCTTTGGGGCTCGGTGCCCGCACCGACGCGCTGGGTACGATTGCGGCGTGCCGTTTCCTCCCCGGCTGCTGTCCGTCGATGAGGAGGTCGCGGTCGAGACCCGCCCTCACTGGACGTACCTCGCCGCGCAGGCAGGCGTCTTCGTCGTGCTGGGGGCTGCGCTGATCGTCGTCGTCGTGGTCGTGGACGACTTCCCGCTGCCGGCGATCCTCGTGGCCGGGGCGCTGGCGGCCGTGGTGGCGGCGGCTCTGGGAATCCGCCTGCTGCGCTGGGCGAACACGTACCTCCTGGTCACGAACCACCGGATCGTCTACTGGAGGGGGCTTCCGGCGTGGCAGGGCAGCGAGTTGCGCCTCGAGCTGGTCGAGGACGTCGTGGCCCGCCAGACGGTCTGGGGGCGCCTGTTCGGCGTGGGCACGCTGACCGTCCGGTCCGCCCTGGACGGCCACGTGCGCAACTTCGGCTACGTCCCGCGTCCGGAGGACGTGCGCGCGGAGGTGTACCGGTTCAAGCGAGCCGGCGACATCGGGTACCCGGAGGACTATCGGGCGGCACCGGCACCGGACGAGGCCGTCGGCGGCGCGGCGGAACCGGGCGCTACCCCGGATCGCCTCAGCATCCCCGAGCAGATTCTGCAGTTGTACGAACTGGTGCAACTGGGGATCCTCTCCGAAGCTGAGTTCGAGGACAAGAAGCGTGAGATGCTCGGGCGGCTCTGAGTCCGGGTGACCGGCGAGCGGGAGGTCTCCGATGGGTCCACTGGATGGAATACGGATCGTGGAACTGGCCGGCATCGGTCCCGGCCCGTTCGCGGCCATGATGCTGGCCGACATGGGCGCGGAGGTGGTGTGCGTGGACCGGGCCGTTCCCGCCGCGCCGCGGGCCGACGGCCCGTCCGGCAACATCCTGCGGCGCAGCCGGCGGTCGCTGGCCGTGGACCTCAAGCACGACGACGGCCCGGAGGTGGTCCTGCGCCTCGTCGAGGGGGCCGACGGTCTCATCGAGGGTTTCCGGCCCGGGGTCGCCGAACGGTTGGGTGTCGGACCCGAGGTCTGCCTGGCCCGCAATCCCCGGCTGGTCTACGGGCGGATGACGGGTTGGGGCCAGGACGGGCCGCTGGCGCCCACAGCCGGCCACGACATCAACTACATCGCCCTGTCGGGCGTGCTGTCGGGGGTCGGGTCCGCCGGCGGGCCGCCGATCCCGCCGCTCAACCTGGTCGGGGACTTCGGCGGCGGCGGGATGCTGCTGGCGCTCGGACTGGCGTGCGGGATGCTCGAGGCGCGGCGCTCGGGGCAGGGTCAGGTTGTCGATGCGTCCATGACCGAGGGTGCCGCGCTGCTGGCGACGGCGATCTACGGCTTGCGCAACCTCGGTTGGTGGGGCGAGCAGCGGGGGAGCAACCTCTTCGACGGCGGCGCCTTCTACTACGGGGTCTACGAGTGCGCCGACGGCCGCTACATGAGCGTCGGGGCTCTGGAGCCGCAGTTCTATGCCGAGCTGTTGCGCCTGACCGGGCTGGCGCCGGAGGATCTGCCCCCCCAGGGCGACCGGGAACTCTGGGCGCAGGGCCGGGAACGGTTGGCGGAGGTTTTCGCCACCCGCAGTCGCGACGAGTGGTGTGCGATCTTCGACGGCAGCGACGCCTGTGTGGCGCCCGTCCTGGACTGGGGCGAGGCACCTGGCCATCCCCACAACCGGGCGCGGGGCAGCTTCGTGGACGTCGACGGGGTCGTGCAGCCGGCACCCGCTCCACGGTTCGACCGTACCCCCTCGGCGGTGCGCCGGCCGCCGCCCCGCCCCGGTGCCGACACCGACGAGTGCCTGGCGGACTGGGGGTTCGACGGCCCGGAGATCGCCGCACTCCGCGCCGCCGCCGCCATCGCCTGAGCGGTGCAGGCGGCAGGAACTCCGCGGCTCATCGTGACCGCGGCTCCATAACCTGGGGCGCCGTGTCCACGCTGGTCTGCTTCCATGCCCACCCCGACGACGAGGCGATCGCCACGGGCGGCACCATGGCCAAGGCCGCCGCGGCCGGGCACCGGGTGGTGCTGGTGATGGCCACAAGCGGCGAAGAGGGCGAGCGGCTTCCGGCAGTCGTGCCGGCCGGCGAGGGACTGGGTGACTGGCGAGAGCGGGAGACGCTGCGTTCGGCGAAGCTTCTGGGGTGCCACCTCGTGGTTTTCCTGGGTTACCGCGACTCGGGGATGGCCGGGACGCCCGCCAACAGCGCCCCCGACTCGTTCTGTCGGGTCGACACCGACGTGGCGGCCCGGCGGCTGGCGGACATCCTCACCGCTGAGCGAGCAGACGTGCTGACCGTCTACGACGACCACGGCGGCTACGGCCACCCCGATCACGTGGCCGTGCACCGGGTGGGCACCCGGGCCGCGGCGCTGGCGGGCACGCCGCTCCTGTACTGGGCGACCATGAATCGCGACCGCATAGGTGAGATGGTGGAGGCGGCCGAGCGTGCGGGGAGCCCTGTGGATGCCGGCCGGACCGAGCGGGTCAACAGCGACGAGTTCGGGATGCCCGACGCCGACATCACCCACGCGGTGGACGTCACCGACTACGTGGATGTCAAGCGGGCCGCCATGGTCGCGCATGCCAGCCAGATCGGACCGGAGTCGTTCTTCCTGAACCTCCAGGAGGCCGATTTCGCGGCGGCGTTCGGTACCGAGTGGTACGTCCGTCCGGGCCACCGGCGCCGCGGCCCCCACGCCCGGGACCTCTTCGTTTGAGAACCATGAGGTCGCCGCAGCGCCTGACGTGGCCGAACTAGCCGGACCGGTGCTGCTGGCCTCCCTGTGGGACGTCCACGCCCACCTCGCCTGGCCGACGGTTGTAGCGAACGGTCTGGTCGGGGCGTGGTCGCTGGCGGCGCACCGGGTGAGCGGATTGCGCCTGCGCTCACTCTGGTGGTTCGCGGCGCTGGCGCAGTCGTTGCTGTTCGTGCAGGTCGGCCTGGGCGTGGGCCTCGTGGCCGGCGACGGGCGGGACGTGGCCGGCTTTCACATGTTCTACGGCTTCGTGGCACTCGCCGCGGTCGGCATTCTCGTCAGTTACCGCTCGCAACTGGCAGCCAAGCGTTACCTGCTGTACGGCTGGGGTGGGTTGTTCCTGATGGGCCTGGCGCTGCGGGCCATGTTCGTGGGTTGAAGGTGTTGGCCGTTTGCGGCCCGGCGTCTGCCGGCCGCAGACGCGTTCCGCGCCGGCGGCACTGTCCCCCGCGTCGCGGGTCACGTACCATGGGCGGCGACGGCATCGGTATCCCCATGGGAGGGCGACATGGCCGTGAGTGCCTACATCCTCATCCAGACCGAGATGGACCAGGCTGCGGAGGTGGCCCAGAACATCCGGAACATCGAGGGGGTGACCGCCACCGACGTTATGACCGGCCCCTATGACGTGATCGTCAAGGCCACCGCAGCGGACATGGACAGCCTGGGGCGCATGGTGATCAGCCAGGTCCAGGGCGTGGTCGGGATCACGCGGACCCTCACCTGCCCCGTGGTCAACATCTGAGCCCCGGTTAGTGCCCCAGGCGCTCCTCGAGCGTCGCCAGCTCCTGCCACAACTCGGCGGGCAGATGTTCGCCGAAGGTGGCGAAGTGGCTGCGGATCAAGGCCACCTCGTGGCGCCAGGCGTCGGTGTCCACGGCCAGTAGTTCGGCCATGTCCCCCGCGGGCACCGACAGGCCCGAAAGGTCCAGTGCTCCCGGAGCCGGCGTGAACCCCAGGGGGGTCTCGACGGCGCCGTCGAGACCCTCGACCCGCTCGGTGATCCAGCGCAGCACGCGGCAGTTCTCGCCGAAGCCGGGCCACAGGAAACGCCCGTCGGGGCCGCGGCGGAACCAGTTCACCCAGAAGATCTGCGGCAGGCGGGCGCTGTCGGCCTCGGCGCCGAGCTTCAGCCAGTGCGCCATGTAGTCGCCCATGTTGTACCCGCAGAAGGGCCGCATGGCGAAGGGATCGAAGCGCACCCGGCCCAGATCGCCGCCGGCGGCGGCGGCGGTGGTCTCCGAACTGAGGATCGAGCCCAGGAACACGCCGTGGCGCCAGTCGCGCGCCGCTGTCACCAGGGGGGCGTTGACGGCCCGCCGCCCACCGAAGACGATCGCCGAGATGGGCACCCCTGCAGGATCCTCCCACTCGGGTGCGATGGAGGGACACTGGGCGGCCGGTGCGGTGAAGCGGGCGTTGGGGTGTGCCGCGGGCGATCCCGACCGCGGCGCGTGCGCCTCGCCCCGCCAGTCGGTGAGCCCTTCCGGTGTGGTGGCGCTCAGGTCCTCCCACCAGACGTCACCGTCGGCGGTGGTGGCGACGTTGGTAAAGATGCAGTTGCCCCACAGTGTGTCCAGGGCGTTGGGATTCGTCCGGCGCGACGTCCCCGGCGCGACGCCGAAGAAGCCGGCCTCGGGGTTGATGGCGTACAGCCGCCCGTCGTCGCCGAAGCGCATCCAGGCGATGTCGTCACCGACGGTCTCCACGGTCCAGCCGGGCAGGGTCGGCACCAGCATGGCCATGTTGGTCTTGCCGCAGGCCGACGGGAACGCCGCGGCCACGTAGTGCTTGCGCCCACCGGGCGGTGTGACCCCCAGGATAAGCATGTGCTCGGCCAGCCAGCCCTCGTCGCGGGCCATCACCGAGGCGATGCGCAGGGCGAAGCACTTCTTGCCCAGCAGGGCGTTGCCGCCGTAACCCGAGCCGTACGACCAGATCTCCCGCGTCTCGGGGAAGTGGGCGATGTACTTGTGGTCGGTGTCGCAGGGCCATGGAACGTCGCGCCGCCCGGCGTCCAGCGGGTAGCCCACGGAGTGCAGGCAGGGGACGAAGGTGCCGTCGTCGCCCAGTTCGTCCAGGACAAGGTCGCCGATGCGGGCCATGATCCGCATGTTGACCACCACGTAGGCCGAGTCGGTGAGCTGAACACCGATCTGGGAGATGTGCGATCCCAGGGGCCCCATGCTGAAGGGGATCACGTACATGGTGCGGCCCCGCATGGCGCCGCGGAACCGCTCCCCGATCTCCGCCTTCAGTTCTTCCGGAGCGCGCCAGTTGTTGGTCGGGCCGGCGTCGTCGGGATCTCTCGAGGCGATGAAGGTGCGATCCTCCACACGCGCCACGTCGGCGGGGTCGGACAGCGCCAGGAAGCTGTTGGGTCGCAGGTCGCCGTTCAGCCTCTGGAAGGTGCCCGACGCCTCCAGCGAACGGCAGAGCCGGTCCCATTCGGCCTCACTGCCGTCACACCAGTGGACGTTGTCGGGTTGAAAGATCTCCCTGTGCCGGTTCACCCAGTCGAGCAAACCCTGATGGGTCGTGGGTGCGGGGATATCGGTTGGACGTGTCTGCGTGGAGGTCATCGGATCGCCGGGGTGTATGCGGGTCGGGCCGGTACTCAGAGCAGATGTGGCGGTGTGCCCATGTCCACCTCGCTGCCGAGGCGCAGGCCGGTGGCGCGCCCGTCGTCGTCGAGATCGAAGACGACCCGCTGGCCCTGGCGCAGGAAGCGGAAGACCGATCCTTCGAGGGCGCCCACCGCCAGGTCGCGCTCGATGAAGTCGGTGTCGCTCACCACGACACCGTCACCGGTGGACGGGTCGTAGGACTTGATGACGCCTTGCATGTACCTGCCTCCAAGGTGTGCGGCGGGTGGCCGTAGAGGGTAGTGCCGCCGCGGGTGACCGGGAGGGTAGTGGCACCGGTCGCCGGGGTGGACCGAGGTCGTGCCGGGACGTGGCCGAAACGGGCTCCTGCGGCTCGGTATGATTCCCCGGCGATGGCTCCCTTGCAGGAACTGGCCGCCGAACACCTCAGCCGGGCGATGTGGCGTTACGGCGAGACGCTTGCCGAGCACCGCCTCGTCATCGACGCCCTCAACGTCTACCCGGTCCCCGACGGCGACACCGGCACCAACATGTCGCTCACCCTGAAGTCGGTCACCGAGGCGCTGCCGGACGGCCCCGATACCGCCGACGACATGGGGGCGGTGTGTCGGGCCATCGCCCACGGCTCGCTCATGGGCGCCCGCGGCAACTCCGGCGTCATCATCTCGCAACTCCTGCGGGCCATGACCGGGGTGTGGAGCGGGGCGCCTTCTGTCGACGCCGTCGGGCTGGCGCGCAGCCTGCAGGAGGCGTCGGTGGCCGCCTACCGTGCGGTGCAGCGCCCCGTGGAAGGCACCATCCTGACCGTCGGGCGGGAACTCGCGGAAGCCGCGGTTGCCACCGCGGCGACCGGAGCCCCGCTGCTCGACGTGCTCGAAGCGGCACTGGAGGCCGGCACGGCGAGCCTGGCGCGCACTCCCCAACTGCTCGAGGTGTTGCGGACGGCAGGCGTCGTGGACGCCGGGGGTCAGGGTCTGCTGCTGCTCCTCGACGCCCTGCTGAACGTGGTCGACGGACGCCCGTTGCCCGAGGCCCCCGAGGTTGCCGTCCCCGATCTCGGCGACGGCGCGCAGGATTCCCACGACGGGGCCGGCGACGTGGCCGACCTGCGCTACGAGGTCATGTTCCTCCTCGACGCCGCCGACGGCCGGATCGCGGGTTTCCGTGAACGCTGGAGCGAACTCGGCGACTCGATCGTGGTCGTGGGTGGTGACGGCCTGTGGAACTGCCACGTCCATACCGACGACATCGGCGGCGCTATCGAGGCGGGCATCGACGTGGGGCGACCGCACCGCTTGAAGATCACCGACCTGCTCGAGCAGGTGGCGCACATCGAGCACGTGGTGGCGCCCGCCCGCACCACGACCGCCATTGTGGCGGTGGCCGCCGGTGACGGCGTGTGCCGGATCTTCGAGTCGCTCGGTGTGGCCGAGATCGTGCGCGGTGGTCAGACCATGAATCCCTCGGCGGCCACCCTGGCAGCCGCGGTGGAGCGCTCGCCCGCCGGGCAGGTCGTCATCCTCCCCAACAACAAGAACATCGTTCCGGTGGCGCTGCAACTGCACGAGCTGACCGACAAGCAGGTTGTCGTGGTGCCGACGCGGAGCATCCCCGCGGGCCTTACTGCCATGCTGGGGTTCGACCCCGACGCCGAGGCGCAGCGCAACGGCGAGGCGATGGAGGTCCTTGCCGCAGGGGTCGCGGCCGGCGAAGTGACCCAGGCCGTGCGCTCCTCGGTGACGGCTGCCGGTCCTGTGGCCGAGGGCGACTTCATGGGTCTCAGCGGGGCGGGCGTGGAGAGCGTGGCGCCCCGGGTCGTCGACGCCGCCTGTGGCCTCCTCGAGCGGATCGTCGGGCAGGACCACGAGATCGTCACCCTTATCTGCGGCGCCGACGCGGCCGAGGAGGACACGGAGGCCGTCCAGGGCTGGCTGGCGGAGAACCGCCCCCACGTGGAGGTGGAGGTTCACCCGGGGGGCCAACCCCTCTACCACTATTACGTGGGCGTCGAATAGTGGCCGGGCGCGGGTGTGCGGGGGGCCAACCCCTCTACCACCAGTACCACCTGGGGCGTCGAATAGTGGCCGGGCGCGGGTGTTCGGGGGCCAACCCCTCTACCACCAGTACCACCTGGGGCGTCGAATAGTGGCCGGGCGCGGGTGTTCGGGGGCCAACCCCTCTACCACCAGTACCACCTGGGGCGTCGAATAGTGGCCGGGCGCGGGTGTTCGGGGGCCAACCCCTGTACCACCAGTACCACCTGGGGCGTCGAATAGTGGCCGGGCGCGGGTGTGCGGGGGGCCAACCCCTCTACCACCAGTACCACCTGGGGCGTCGAGTAACGGGCCGGTGACCGGCGGCGCCCCCGGATCGGTGGTGGAGGTCCCCGCGGCGCTGACCTCTCGGGACCTCGCCGGCATCCCCTTGGATCGCCTGCGCAGTGCCGGGGGGCGCCGGATCGGTGCCCTGGCCGAACTGGGCGTGGCGAACCTGCTGGATCTGCTGACGTACTACCCCCGGCGCTACCTCGACCGCAGCCGCGAGGCCACCGTCTCCGAACTCGGTACGGGCGAGGACGCCATGGTCCTGGCCACCGTCGAGAAGGTGATCTCCGTGCCGGGACGCAAGGGGCGAGCGCGGGTGGAGGTCACGGTCAGCGACCGCGAGGGCGGGCGCTTGCGATGCGTTTTCTTCAACCAACCGTGGCGGAAGAGCCAGTTGGCCGAGGGCGCCGAAGCGGTGCTGTTCGGGCGCCTGGAGGTGTACCGGGGCACCCGGCAAATGACCAACCCCGTGGTGGACCTCGTGGGTGACCGCACCGGAGGCATCTTCGGCGTCTACCCGCTGTCCGCCAAGGCGTCCATCACCACCTGGGAGATCGCCCGGATGGTGGGCGAGGGGCTGCGTCGCTGCGAGCACCGCGGCATCGCCGAGACGGTGCCGCGGTTCCTGCTGGCACGCCACGGCCTGTGCGGCCGCTTCGAGGCCCTCCGCCTCATGCACAACCCGGAGTCGTTCGCCGACGTGGCCCGTGCCCGCGCCCGGTTGGTTTTCGACGAACTGCTGCGGATGCAGGTCGTGCTGCTGCGGCGCAAGAGGGAGCGCGAACGCGCCGGGAAGGGAATCGCCCACCCGGTCGACCGGGCTCTGCTGGAGGCGTTCCGGGAGCGGCTGCCGTTCGAGCTGACCGCAGCCCAGAGCGTCGCCGTCGCCGAGATCCTGGCCGATTTGGGGAAGGCGTGGCCCATGCACCGTCTCCTGCAGGGCGAGGTGGGGTCGGGCAAGACCGTCGTGGCGCTGATGGCCATGCTGGCGGTCGTCGGGGGTGGACGCCAGGCGGCGCTCATGGCGCCCACGGAGGTTCTGGCCGAGCAGCACCACCTCGGGCTGAACCGGCTTCTGGCATCCCTCGATGGTGCCGGAGCGCGCCGGGGTGCCCGCGCCGGCGGGCGCTTGGCGCTGGGAGGCCTCCCGGCGGTATCCCTGGAGCTGCTGAGCAGCCGCACCCGGGCGGCTGCTCGCTCCCGGGTGCTGGGCGGTCTGGCCAACGGGGACGTGGACCTGGTGGTGGGAACGCATGCCCTCATCGGCGAGGAGGTGACGTTCCGGTCCCTGGGCCTGGCCGTCGTGGACGAGCAGCACCGCTTCGGTGTCGAGCAGCGCGCCTCGCTTCGTACCAAGAGCACCGACGAAGCCCTGCCCGACGTGCTGGTGATGACCGCCACGCCCATTCCCCGTACGGCGGCGATGACCGTCTACGGCGACCTGGACGTTTCGCAGTTGGCCGAGTTGCCGGCAGGTCGGGCCGGCGTGACAACCATCGCCGTTACCGCCACCGCCGACCAGGGTGCGGTCTGGGAGCGTCTGCGTGCCGAGGTGGCCGGTGGGCGCCAGGCATACGTGGTGTGCCCCCTGATCGAGGAGTCGGACAAGATCGACGCCACCGGCGCGGAGGCCGTGCACGCCGACTTGCAGGCGGGCGAGTTGGAGGGCCTGCGGCTCGGTCTCCTGCACGGACGGCTGCGGGCCGGCGAGCGGGAGCCGATCATGGCAGCGTTCCGCGACGGCCGCATCGACGTGCTGGTGGCCACCACCGTTATCGAGGTCGGCGTGGACGTGGCCAACGCAACCGTCATGGTGATCCTGGGTGCCGACCGTTTCGGTATGGCCCAACTGCACCAGCTGCGGGGCCGGGTGGGCCGGGGCTCCTGGCCGGGTTGGTGCTTCCTCGTGAGCGACGACCCGCCGGCGGGTGCGCTCCAGCGCATGCAGGCCCTCGTGGACAGCACCGACGGCTTCGAATTGTCGGAGATCGACCTGGAGTTGCGCGGCGAGGGCACCATCATGGACTCCCGCCAGACGGGGCGTAGCGACCTGAAACTGGCGTCCCTGCGCAAGGACAGGGACTGGGTCGAGCGGGCTCGAGCGGCGGCTTCGGAGATCGTGGACGGCGGCGGGCCGGACGATGCCCTGGCTGACGAGATCGACCTGCTGCTGAGCGACACCGACGTGGATTTCTTCGACAAGTCATGAAGAGTGCGTTGTGGCGAACCGGTACGGCGAGGTGCCACGGCGCGACATCCGACCCTTGCGGGCTCGGCTGACCGTGCGAACGCGCCACAGCGCCCCGACGCCGGGGAGGAATCGGTGAACACCGAACGCAGGCCCAGCGAAATTGCGCGCCTGTCCGAGGTGCGCCGCGTCGGCACCGAGCGGTCCGACGACATCGCCGCCCTACTCAAGGACGCCTTCGCCGACGACCCGCTGTTCGCCTGGCTGTTCGAGAGCGCCGACGCCGGTGAGCGGGCGGTGCACATGGCAACCTGGTGGCGCTTCATGCTGCTGAACCCGCCGCCGGGCGCCGAACTGCACGTCACCGGAGACGGATCGGCCGCGGCCGTCTGGCACCCCCCCGGCTGGGCGCCCCAACCCCCGGCCGTTGTCGCCGGCTTCCGCCGGATGGTCGAGAGCCTGCTCGCCGAGCGCGCCCCCGTGGCGCTGGCGTCCTTCGCCCGATTCGCCCGCCGTGCACCCGCCACCGAGCACTGGCACTTGGCGGCTGTGGGTGTCACGCCGGGCGGGCAGGGCCGGGGGCTGGGCGCACGCGTACTCGCGCCCATGCTGGCCCGCTGCGACCGCTTGGGGCTGCCGGCGTACCTGGAGTCCTCCAACCCCCGCAACCTTGCGTTCTACGACCGTCTGGGCTTCCGTCGGATCGACGAGGTGGACAGCGTGGATGCCGGCGCCACCCTCACGCTCATGTGGCGCGGGCCCCGGGCATCTCGATGACCCGCATTATCGCCGGCGAGGCGCGGGGTCGGCGCCTGCAGGTGCCGCGGGGGACCCGGGTCCGTCCCACCACCGACCGCGTGCGGGAGTCCATCTTCGCGGCCCTGGGAAGCCTGATCGATCCGGCGGGGATCACCGTGCTCGACGCCTTCGCCGGCAGCGGCGCTCTGGGGATCGAAGCGCTCTCGCGCGGCGCCGCATGGGCCACGTTCGTGGAGCGCCATCGGCCGACGGCCGCCCTGCTGCGCGCCAACGTGGCGGTTCTGGACTTCACCGACCGATCCCGGATTGTCTGCGCCGACGTCCTGCGCTGGCTCGCCACGCCGGGGGCGGATCTCTTCGACGTGGCCTTCTGCGACCCGCCGTACGACTTCGCCGCCTGGAACCGCCTCCTCGAGAGCCTGCATGCCGGGATCGTGGTCGCCGAGTCCGACCGCGCCGTCGTGGCGCACCCGGCGTGGAGTGTTCTCTCTGAGCGCCGCTGGGGGAGTACCGTTGTGCAACTGGCCCGACGCCACCCGGATCGGGACAGGATCGATCCAGGCGAGACCCCCGGCGAGACCCCCAGGCGAGACTGACGTGATCCGAGTGCTCTACCCCGGGTCCTTCGACCCCCTCCACAACGGTCATGTCGAGATCGTCGAGATGGCTGCCGACCTCTTCGACGAGGTCGTCGTGGCCGCCATGCGCAACCCGCAGAAGGGCGAGACGCTGTTCAGCATGGACGAGCGCGAGGCGATGCTGAACGAGTCGTTGGCCCATCTCCCGAACGTGCGCACCACCATGTTTGCCGAGCTGGTCGTGACGCTCGCCCGTCGGGAGAAGGCCGACTTCATCGTCAAGGGCCTGCGGGCGGTATCGGACTTCGAGAGCGAGTTGCAGATGGCGCAGACCAACCGCAAGGTCGCCGGCGTGGACACCGTGTTCCTGCCGTCGGCCTCGGCGAGTTCGTTCATCGCTTCCAAGTACATCCGGGAGATCGCACGCTTCGGAGCGGACATGACGTCCATGGTTCCACCGCCGGTGGCGCGGCGACTGCGGGACCTCGCCCCGGCCTCATGAGCGCGTTCGGCGACGACCCCCTCGACCTCGGCGGCGAGATCCTCGGTGATCGGGCGCCGGAGATACCGGCGCGCGGCGAGTTTGATGCCCTCGATGCCACCACGCCCGAGGCGATGGGCGACGTGGACGTCGCGCTCGCCGATCTGGAGCGCTACCTGAACGGGGCGCGCGCCTCCGCCCTCTCGCCGCTGGTGCGGATAGATCGCGACCACGCCCTCGAGTTGGTCCGGGTCGCCCGCATGCGCCTTCCGGTGGCGCTACGCAGCGCTCGCTGGCTCATCAAGGAACGGGGCGACTACCTGGCGCGTGCCCGGCGCGACGCCGAGGATCTGGTGGACAAGGGCAAGGCGGAGGCGGCCCGGATGGTGCAGCGCACCGAAGTGGTGAAACAGGCCGAGACGCGGGCGCGCCGCATCATCGAGCAGGCGACCGAGCAGGCTCGCCGGCAGCGCCTCGAGCTGGAGGACTACTGCGACGAGCATCTGGCCCGCTTCGAGGTGGCGTTGCATCAAGCCCTCGAGAACGTCCGGCTGGGGCGCCAGAAGCTGCAGGGCGAGCCCTTCGATCCCGCGGCCCCCGAGCCCGAGGCGCCGCTTGCTGACGACGACGGGCTCTTCTTCGATCAAGACCACGCGTGAGCGGACCGGCGGGGGCCTCGGGCCCGCTGGTTTTGCGGGTCGGCGATCTGCTGGCGACCCCGGGACGCCGGCTTACCGTGGGCGGAACCTACGTGGTTGGCGATATGACGGTCGGCGCCGGGCGCATTGTTGAGGACGTTGTCGAGCTGCATCTCGTTCTGGAGTGCCAGGCCGGGAGGATCATGGTGTCCGGGACGGTGGAGGCCTGCTGGGATTTGGCGTGCCGCCGCTGCCTCGGCCCCGTGCGCGTGCCGGTGGCGCCGCGCTTGACGGAGGTGTTCGAGGTCTCGCCGGCGGAGGGGGAGACCTTCCCGCTCGTCGGAGAACAGGTCGACCTCGTGCCCATGCTGTGTCAGACGGTTCTGCTGACGCTGCCTCTGGCGCCTCTCTGCGACGAGACCTGCCGGGGACCTGTCGAAGGGGCGCACTACGGGTCGGCGCCGGAGGGCGACGACGGCGACGGCGATGGCGCGTCCCGCCCGCAGCGGGATCCGCGCTGGGCCGCCCTGGACGATTTCCGCCCTGCCGAAAGCGGAGGAACCTGAGGGCACGGGCGCTACCGTCATCGTGTGGCCGTTCCCAAAAAGAAGACCTCCAAGGCCCGCGGCCGCAGCCGCCGTGCCGCCTCTTGGCGACTCCGAGCGCCTTCCCGCTCCGCCTGCTCGCGGTGTGGTGCTGCCAAGGTGCCGCACCGGGTATGTGGGCAGTGCGGCTGGTACGGCGGTCGGCAGGCGGTCGAGCCGGACTGACCCCCCGGGCCGCGCCGTGAGCCGACTCATCGGTGATCCGCCCCTGTGCCCGGTCCCACTGCAACCGTTGCCGTGAGCCCGCTGCCCGTCGCTGTCGATGCCATGGGTGGCGACAACGCCCCCGACGCCGTCGTGGAAGGTGCCCGGATGGCGACCGCTGAGGGGCACGACGTGGTGCTGGTGGGTCCCCCCGAGCTTCTCGCCGGCAGCGGTCTCGACGTGCTGCCGGCGCGGGAGGTGGTCCCCATGGACGCCGACGCCGGCGCCAGCGTGCGGCGCCTCAAGGACTCCTCGGTGGTGCGGGCCGCGGAAGCGGTGCGCGACGGCCGGGCGTGCGCCATGGTCTCCGCCGGCAACACCGGCGCCGCCATGGCCAGCGCCCTGTTGCGCCTCGGCCGCATCAAGGGTGTCGCCCGCCCGGCGGTGGCGACACCCTTCCCGGTGCCCGGCCGGGCCACGCCGACGGTGGTGCTGGACTGCGGTGCCAATGCCGACTGCACCGCGGCGTGGCTGATGCAGTTCGCCCGCATGGGAGCCGTCTACCTGCGCGCCCGCTTCGGGGTGAGCGAGCCGCGAGTGGGACTGCTGTCCATAGGCGAGGAGGCCGGCAAGGGCTCCCTGCTGGTCAAGGAGGTCTTCGAGTTGCTGAACGATCCGGCGTGGCAGGACCGCACGGGCGCCCGATTTGTGGGCAACGTGGAGGGCTGCGACCTGCTGCTCGACGGAACCGACGTGATCGTGACCGACGGCTTCACCGGGAACGTGGCGCTGAAGACCGCCGAGGGGGTGGCGAGAGTCATCACCGAGCAGATCCTGCTGGCGGCCGACAGCTCGCCCGACGCCCGCGCCGGAGCGGCGCTGTTCTTTCCCGCGCTGGCCGGTCTCTACGAGTCCTTCGATCCCGACAACACGGGCGGGGCGGTGCTGCTGGGCGTGCGCGGCGTGTGCACCATCTCTCACGGCTCATCGAGCCCCAAGGCGATCGCCAACGCCGTCGGTGTGGCGCACGGATTGGCCGGCGCCGGCATCGTCGCACAGATCGCCGCCGCGGTCGCTGGGTAGAATTGACCCGCCCGACGGCGCCGCCTCGGTATCGAGGCGGAGAGAGGAGACAGCAGCCGTGCCTGCCGAGACCCACGTTTCGCAAAGCCCGATGCAGCGATCGGAGATATTCGAGCTGATCAAGGGCCGTCTTGCCGACATCCTCGAGATCGATCCGGGCGACATTTCCGAGGGGGACTCCTTCCTCGACGACCTCGACGCCGACTCCCTGGCGCTGATCGAACTTGTGGAGGCGCTGGAGGAGGAGTTCGGCGAGCGCACGGTGGGGTTCCGTATCGACGACGAGGACCTGCAGGACTTGCGCACGGTGCGCGACGCCGTGGACTACGTCGAGGCGCGCCTGGACTGAGTGGCCTGCTCCGATCCCGATGCGCTCGCCGAGCGCATCGGCCACCGATTCCGCCGCGAGGATCTTCTGGAGTTGGCGCTGCGCCACCGTTCCTGGGTGTCCGAGCAGGCCGCGGGAGGCGGCGAGGCGCTGGAGTCGAACGAGCGGCTGGAACTGCTGGGCGATGCCGTCCTGGCCATGGTCGTCTCCGAGCACGTCTACGAGGCATATCCCGCCATGACGGTGGGCCAGGTCGCCAAGATCCGGGCATCGGTCGTTTCGGCGGACGCTCTGGCCGTGCTGGCTCGGCGCCTGCGCCTCGGCGAGGTCCTGCTCATGGGGCGCGGCGAGGATGCCGCAGGCGGCCGGGACAAGCGGTCCATCCTGGCCGACGCCGCCGAAGCGGTGATCGGGGCCGTCTACCTGGACGGGGGATGGGAGGCGGTGCGCCGGATGGTGCTGTCCCATCTCGGCGGGCGCATCGCGGAGGTGGCGCAGAACCCGGGACAGGACGACTACAAGACGGTTCTGCAGGAGCGCGCCGGGCGGGATCCGGCAGCCATGCCCTCCTACCGGTTGACCCACACCGGTCCCGACCACGAGCGGGTGTACCGGGCCACCGTGACGATCAGCGGCCGCGAGTGCGGCACCGGTGAAGGCCCCACCCGCAAGCAGGCCGAACAACAGGCTGCTCGCGCCGCTCTACGCGATCTCTGAGCGCCGGTATCCGCAGCCGGTCGGCCGGATGGTGCGAACATGGGGCCCGGCCCGCTGCGGCCGGTAGGAACGGTGGTGCGTGAAGGAGGGCATGATCGAGTCACCTGAAGTAGAGGTCGTGCGTCGTGAGCTGGAGCGGGAGATCCTCGACCGGCGCGTGAAGGTCGTGGAGGTGCGTTCCGACGCCGTCACGCCGCACACCGGCGACGAGTTCAACGAGCGACTGCAAAGGGCCAAGATCACCGGCGAGATCATCCGGCAGGGTCTGCTGCTGCTGATTCGTTTCGACAACGAGGAGATCATGGCGGTCTCCCTCGGTGCCGGTGGGCAACTCCGCCGCCAACCCAACCGGGACGCCACCGACCCCCGGACTCGGCTGGTCATCACGTTCACCCAGTACGGCGGGCTCCGGCTGGTGGACTTCAAGGAGGGTGCCCGTGTGCGGCTGCTGGGTCCCGAGCAGGTGGTCGAGCAGGCGCCGGTGGGTATCGACCCGCTGCAGACCTCCCTGTCCTGGACCGACTTCTCCAACCTGCTGCTGAGCCCTCCCCGCCCGATGTTCCTGAAAGCCTTCCTGACCAGCGCCTCGATGATCGTCGGAGTGGGGGACATGTACGCGGACGAGATCCTCTTCAACGCCGGACTGCGCCACGACCGCATGACGGACTCGCTGGGGCGTCAGGAGGTCCGTCGGCTGTGGCGCGCCATTGTGGAGGTTCTCCACGACGCGGTGAAGTACCGGGGCTCCTCCCTCGAGGACAATCACTTCGTCTCCCCGTCAGGCGAGCCCGGCCAGTACCAGAATCACCACAACGTCTACCGTCGCGAGGGCATGCTCAGCCCGCGCTCGCGACGGCCGATCGTGCGGGTCAAGTACCGGGGGCGCTGGACTTACTTCTGCGAGCAGTCCCAGGTGTAGACATGTTCCTGAAGTCCCTCACGCTGAAGGGTTTCAAGTCGTTCGCGCAGACCACGGTCATCGACTTCGCCCCCGGCTTGTCCGTGGTCGTCGGACCCAACGGCAGCGGCAAGTCCAACGTCGTGGACGCCATCTCCTGGGCGCTCGGCTCGCAGGCCCCCAGCCTGCTGCGGTCGCAGCAGATGGACGACGTGATCTTCGCCGGTAATCCGGGTCGGCCGGCTCTGGGGCGCGCAGAGGTCACCCTGACCCTCCACAACGACGACCGCAGGCTGCCGGTGGACCTCGAAGAGGTGGCCATCTCCCGCACCCTGTTCCGCAGCGGCGACAGTAGCTACGCAATCAACGGCGCGCCGGCGCGCCTCACCGACATCGCCGAGCTGCTCGCCGCGGCCGGTGTGGGGCGGCACCGGCACATCATCGTGTCGCAGGGCCGGATAGACGCCGTGCTCAGCGCCAAACCGGCCGAGCGCCGGGCCATCCTGGAGGAGGCCGCCGGGGTGTCCGCCTTCCGGCTGCGCAAGGAGAAGGCGCTGCGGCGCCTGGCGGACACCGCGGCGAACCTCGCTCGCCTGGGCGACCAGCTGGGTGAGGTGCGCCGAGCGCTCCGCCCACTGGAGCGTCAGGCGACCACGGCGCGCCGCCACGGCGAACTGGCCGGCGAACTGGCGGCGCTGCAGATTCACATCCTGGGGGCCGAACTCGGTGATCTGCGCCGGCGCCGCCGGCAGGTGGCGGCGCAGCGGAGGGACTTGACGGATCGCCGTGGCGCCATCGGTCGTCGCATGGAGGCGCTGGAGGAGCGCATCGGGGAGACGGAGGCGCAGCTGTCGGGGGCCGGGCACATGGAGTTGGCCGAGGCGCAGGCGCGCCTGGGAACCCTGAGCGACAGGGTCCGCGAGGCGCATCGGGCACTGGAGGAGAAGCAGCGCGCGTTGCAGCGGCGCCAACAGGGGCGGATGGCCGGCGACGTGGTGGCCACGCTGAGCAACGAGGCAGCCCGGATCGAGGTGGCGTTGGCGGAGGCCCGGGCTGCCGAGGCGGCACTCGATCCCGAAAGCGCCGCCATCGCCGCCGCCCAGGAGGCTCTCGATGCCGACGGCTCGGAGCACGCGGCGCGTTGGTCGGTGCCCGACGGCGTCGCTGACTCGCAGTCCGCCGCGCAGCTCCGCGGGCGGCTGCTCACCCTGCGCGACGTGCTGGGGCGCGCCGAGACGGAGACGGCCGAACTGGGTGAGCGCCAACGGCTCCTGGGTGGTCGCCGGGAGACCGCAACCGCCGAGGTGACGCTCCGGCAGGGCGTCCTGGAGGACCTGCGCCCCGCCGAGGCCGCTGCCGCCGAGGCGCTCGAGGTGGCCGGGGCGCGTCAGCGCGAGGCCGCCACCGCCGAGGCCTCCGCCCGGCGCGCACAGGCCGCCGCCGCTGCCGAGCACGCCCGGTGGCGGTCGCGGGTCGAGGCGCTGGCTCTGGCGATGGGCGACCTCAGGGCCCGTTCGGGTATGGAGGTTCTGACCGCCACCGAGGGAGTGCTGGGAGCTCTGGGGGATCTGGTCGCCACCGATGAGGGATGGGAGGCGGCGTTCGAGGCGGCGGCCGGCGAGGCGCTGGCAGCGGCCGTTGTGGAGGGCAACGAACTCGCCCGCCCAGCTCTGGCGGCTCTGACGGCGGCCCGCGTGGCGGGGGCTGTGCTGCCGGCCCTGCCCCAGGCGGCGGATCCGCCGCCTGTCGGAGAACCGTTACGTCATCACGTGCGTTCCCGGCACCGGAGCGTGGAGAACGTGTTGGACGGGCTCGTGGGGGCAGTGGCCGTCGTGGCGGACTGGCGGGAGGCCTGTGACGCCGTGGTGATCTATCCGGATGCCATCTTCGTGACGCCCGCCGGTGACTGCTTCTCCCGAGCCGGCTGGCGGGTGGGTGTCTCCCGCTCGGGCGCCACGGGCGAAGCCCTCGACGAGTCCCGCGAGCGTCTGGGGAGCGCCGAGGGCGCTCTGGCGTCGGCCGAGCGGGCCGTGACGGAGGCCGTTGCCGCCGCCGCTGCCGCCTCGGCGGCGCACACCACAGCCGCCGCTGCGCACCAAAATGCCGCACGGCGTCTGGCCGGGGCCAACGAGCAGGCGGCCATCGCCGAGCGCAGCCGGGCCGCTCTGCAAACCGCGGTGGAGACCGTCGAGGCCCGTCTGGAGGAACTGGAGACACAACTCACGCGGCACCGCGAGGACGTGGACGCCGCCGGGGCGCAGTTGGCGGAATTGCAGGCCGCTGAGGACTCTGCCGCCGAGGCCGCCCGCGCCGAGAGGGTCGAGTTGGAGCGCCGCCGCGCTGAACTTGCCGAGCAGGGGCGCGCCCTTGACATCCGTGCGGCCGCCGTCCGGACCCGCTGCCGCATGCTCAGCGAGCGCCTCGAGGAGATCGGCTCCCGCTTGGCGGGCCACGAGGCCGAGATGGCCTCCGCCGCCGACGACGAGCGCCGCAGCGCTGCCCTGAGACCGTTGGCGGCGACGCTGTCGACGTGTGAGCAGGAGTTGCAGGCCGACGTTGAGCGACTACGGGGCCGGCAGCGCCGCGTCGCCGCAGCTCTCCGGGCGGCGGCGGCGACGCTCGAGACGGATCGCGGCCGGCGGGCGGAGTTGGCGGCCTCGGCGGCCGAGGTGGTCGAGGAGATGCTGGCGACGCAGCGGGCTGAGGACGAACTGGCACTACGGATCGAAGCGGCCGTCGAGGATCTGCGCACTCGGCACGACTGCGACGAGGTCAGCGCCGCAGCGGCGCCTGAGCCCACCCTGCCCGAGGGGGTGAGTGCACCCCAGCGGATCCGCCAACTTCAGGGCCTGCTGCGTCACATCGGCCCCATCAATCCTCTGGCCGTGCGCGAGTACGACACCCTGCGGGAGCGCCATGACCTGCTGGCGGCACAGATCGACGACATTCGCACCAGCCGGCGTGACTTGAACAAGGTCATCAGGGCAATCGACGCCGACATCGTGGAGATCTTCTCTCGCTGCTACAGCGAGGTGGCCGAGAGCTTCGGTGAGTTGTTCGGCGTGCTGTTCAGCGGTGGGACGGGCCGGTTGCGACTTACCGAGCCCGATGACCCTCTCAACTCAGGTGTGGAGATCGAAGCCCAGCCGGCCGGCAAGAACCTCCGCAAGCTGGCTCTGCTGTCCGGCGGCGAGCGCTCGTTGGCGGCGCTGGCCTTTCTGTTCGCCATTTTCCGGTCGCAGCGCTCGCCCTTCTACGTGCTCGACGAGGTGGATGCAGCCCTCGATGACGTGAACCTGCATCGCTTCCTTCGCCTGGTGGAGGAGTTCCGCAACGAGGCTCAGCTCGTGCTGGTGTCGCACCAGAAGCCGACCATGGAGATCGCCGACTGCCTGTTCGGCGTGACCATGCGGTCGGGCGGTACGAGCCGGGTGATCTCCGAGCGGCGCAGCGACCGCACCGAGGCGGCGCCTGCGGCCGTCGCAGAGGTGCTGCTCACCTGACCGGGCGGTCCTCGGTGGGCCGGCAATGGTCGTCGGTGCCCCCGGGGACTACCGTCTGCGTTGATGAGAGTCCTCGTCGTCGACGACGAAGTGGAGTTGGTGCGGGCCGTTGCCCGCGGTCTGCGCCGTGAAGGATACGCCGTGGACGAGGCGTTCGACGGTGTCGAGGCCCTCGAAAAGGCCTCCGACGTGACCTATGACGTCATCTGCCTGGACCTTACGATGCCGCGCCTCGACGGCCGGGAGGTGTGCCGCCGCCTGCGCGATCGGACCAACCGGACGCACCAGCCCCGCATCCTGGTACTCACGGCACGGGACAGCCTGGAGGATCGGGTCGCCGGTCTCGACGACGGGGCCGACGATTATCTCGTGAAGCCGTTCGCCTTCAGCGAGTTGAGTGCCCGCATCCGCGCCCTGCTGCGCCGCGACGCGGACCCCAGCGGCACCCGGCTGGTCTCCGGTGACATCGAGATGGACATCAGCCGGCACGCGGTGCGCCGGCAGGGCCGCGAGGTGGTGCTGACCCCCAAGGAGTTCGCTCTGCTGCGCTACTTCCTCAGCCGACCGGGGGAGGTCGTTTCACAGGAGGAACTGCTGGACCACGTCTGGGACGAGCACACCGACCCCTTCACCAACACCGTGCGCGTGACGGTGGGCACGCTGCGGCGCAAACTCGGCCTGCCCAACAGTCCGGCACCCATCGTCACCGTCGTGGGAACGGGTTACCGGTTGAACGACACGTCTCTGTCGGCAGGACACCCGCCTCGACCGATGCCGGAGGATCCGGCCTATTTGCTCGGGGAGGCTCCGTCCTCGAGCCTGCCCGCCGCGGCGCCGTATCCCTGAGTCTCCTCCGCCGGCGTGGGTAGTCCGATGAGTAGGGGACCATGACCGCCGTCGGCGATCTGCAGCGCATCGCCGCCCGTCTGCCCCGCTGGCTGGGCTCCATCCGCCTGCGCCTCACGCTGATCTACTCGCTGGTGCTGTTCGGCCTGGCAGCGATCGTTCTGGGTGGGATCTACCTGGGGCTCTCCCGCAGCCTCGACGAGATGCCCGTCTCGCAGGCCATCTCCGTGGGACCGTTCTACGCCCACGTCGCCGTTCCCCCGGCGGAGGAGGGCACTCTGCGCGAGCAACTCGCCGTCCTGGAGCAGCAGGCGAACGAGCGAGCCACGCAGATGTTGCGGGACTACTCCCTGGTGGCACTGGTCGTGCTGTTCGGTGCCAGCCTGGTCGTGGGCTGGTTCGTGGCCGGCCACGTGCTGAAACCCATCGGACATATCACTGCGGTGGCCCGGCGAATCAGCGCCACCGACCTTTCCCAGCGCATCGCCCTGCAGGGGCCTCCCGACGAGCTGAGGGACCTCGCCGACACGTTCGACGACATGCTGGACCGTCTGGATCGTTCCTTCGACGCGCAGCGGGGCTTCGTCGAGGACGCCTCGCACGAGTTGCGCAATCCTCTGGCGGTGATCCGCAGCAATCTGGACACCACGCTGGCCGATCCGGACGCCTCCGTGGAGGACTACCGCTTCGTGGCCGAGCAGGTGGGTCGCTCCGTGGAGCGGATGTCGCGGGTGGTGGAGGATCTGGTCACGTTCGCCCGCCACGAGGCCCGACCGCAGCGTCTCGCCTTGGTGGACCTCGGCGAGCTGGCGCAGGAGGCCGCCGCCGAGTTCGAGGTGTACGCCGCCAACCACGACGTACGACTGGCACATGCCGCGCCCGGCGGGCTGCTGGCCCTCGGTGACGTCGGCAGCCTGCGGCAGGCGCTGGCCAATCTGCTCTCCAACGCCCTGAGTGTGGCGCCGCCGGGCACCGAGGTGCGCATCACCGCCGGCGGGGAAGGGGGTTGGGTCTGGGCAGCGGTGGAGGATCAAGGACCGGGCATACCCGAGGCCGACCAGGAGCGGGTCTTCCAGCGGTTCCAGCGCGGCAGGCGGGCGTCGGGGGACGGCAGCGGCCTGGGGTTGGCCATCGTTCGCCAGATCGCCGAGTCGCACCGCGGTGAGGTGCGACTCACCTCGCAGGAGGGCGTGGGTTCGACCTTCATGATCTGGCTGCCCGCCACGGGCCACGGCAGTCCCGGCGCCCGGACCAGGAGCAGGAAGGCGGCGAGAAGGAGCCGCGAGATGATCTCCGTTCCGTTGCGCGACTGAGCGTTGCGCCGGTGTCTCGCCGGCTTCGGGCGCCAATAGCGTGGAGGATCCGCGGTGAGCAACCGCGGGCCGCCAGACGGAGGTCTCATGGCCGACGACGACCGCCCCGTGCAGGGGCACTCAGGTACCGATCCCCTCGACGAGGGACCGGCTCGCGCGCGTTCGGTCGGCGGGCAGGACCCCGAGGGCGGGCAGGACCCCGAGGGCGGGCCGCTCGAGCCGGACAGTGGTGATGGCGCTTCGGGCCCCGGCGATGGATTCTCCGGCATCGGTGGCGGGGACCCGCCCGTCGACGACGACCCGGTTCGGACGTTCGGATGGAACGAGGAAGGTCGACCCGCCGGGTGGGGCGGCACGGCGGGGTACGCGCCGAAGCGGCGCCGATCCCTGCGCAGCGGGAGCTTCTCCGTTGTCGTGAGCCTGGCCGCTCTGGCGCTGGGGATTGTCGCTGTCCTGCTGGCGGCGGGCGAGGGTGGCGACACCGTCCGCTACGTGCCGGTGCGCCCGCCGGAGATCATCGGCCCCGCACCCGATCTCGGGGTTGCCCCGGCTCCGGTCGCGCCGTCGGCGGCGGAGGCGAACACGGCGGCGCCGGTGCAGCCATTGCAGGCGGAGCCCGGAGGCCCTCCGGCCCCCGCCGCCGCGGCCGTCCCGGCCGCCGGTGCTCCCGAGGCGACGGTCGAGCCCGTGGCGCTCGAGCCGGTGGTGGCGGCAGCCCGCATGGTTGAGCCGTCGGTGGTGCTGTTGCAGACCTCCGAGGGCCAGGGATCGGGCATCATCTACGACTCCTCCGGGCTCATCCTCACCGCCGCGCACGTCGTGGACGGCGCACTACCGCTTCAGTATCTCTTCGCGCTCGACGAGGACGCGCCGCCGGGCGCTCCGGGCCTCGGCGACTTCGTCCTACCGGAGGATCTTGACATCCGCCCGGAGGATCTCCTCCCGGACGACTTCGACCGGCGCGACCGCGGTGGGCAGGAGGGTGCCGATTCCCGAACCGCCACCGATGTTCCCGATGTGATCGTGCAACTCGCCAGCGGTTTGCGCACGGGGGGAAGGGTGCTGGCGGCCGACGCCGAACTGGACGTTGCCGTCGTGCAGATCGACTCGTCGCTGCACTTCCAAGTGGCCGAGACGGCCCCTCTGTCTTCGGTGGACGTGGGCCAGACGGCGGTGGCCGTGGGCAGCCCCTTCGGCATGGAGAACGTCGTGACGGTGGGTGTGGTCAGCGCGGTGAACCAGATACTGGGGGGCGAGGGCATGCCCCCGATCGGCATGATCCAGACCGACGCCCCCATCAACTTCGGCAACAGTGGCGGCGCCCTCGCCGATCTCCAGGGGCGGGTGATCGGCATGAACGTGGCCATCCAGTCCACCTACGGCGGCGGGAACATCGGCGTGGGCTTCGCCACACCCATCGAGGTGGCCATCTGGATCGCCGAGCAGTTACGGACCGGCAACGAGGTGCGCTTCGGCTTCCTGGGTATCACGGGCTATACCCCCCGGCTGGGCGAGCCGGGGGCGATCGTGGCGTCGGTCACACCGGGCGGGCCCGCCGAGGCCGCCGGGATGTTGGTGGACGACCGCATCGTCTCCATCGCCGGCCAGTCCGTGGGTTCCATGGAGGAGTTGTCCGTGGCGGTACGGCTGCAAGCGCCGGGCACCGAGGTGGAGGTGGAGGTGGTCCGCGACAATTTGCTCATCCGCCTCTTCGTCCCGCTGGGCGATCGTGGGGAGTCGCTCGCGACCGAGCCCGAGCCCGAGCCCTAGATCGAGCCCTAGGAGCGCGCCGAGTAATGCCGCAGTCCACCTGTCCCGTCATCCCGGCGGAGACCCTGCCCCGGACTCGATCCGGGGCCGGGATCCACTGTCCGGCGGTCGAGCCCGCGCTGCCGCTGGATTACTCAGCAGGCTCCTAGGAGCCGGTCGGGATCCGATGCGGAGGTCAAAGGCGCAGGTTGAGGAGGGCGCGCCCCCGGGCTGGCGGCCCCGGTTGGCGAAGGCCCGCTCCACTCTGGGCGGCCGGCTCACCACGGCGCTGGCCCGCCCGAGCCTGGACGCCGGTACCTGGGAGGCCCTGGAGGAGGCGCTGCTCGCCGCGGACGTGAGTCTCGACGTCGCCGAGGAGCTGCTCGGGCGCCTGCGCCACGACGCCGCCGAGCGCCACGTACGCGACCCGCAGGCACTGCGCGCTCTGCTGACGGACGCCGTGCGCGATCTCATGGACGCCCCCGACGGCGATCTGGACCGCTCGGGTTCTCCTGCCGTCTGGTTGTTCGTCGGGGTCAACGGTTCGGGCAAGACCACCACCATCGGGAAGCTCGCCCATGCCGAGGTGGCCGCGGGGCGCCGGGTGGTGCTGGCGGCCGGGGACACCTTTCGGGCTGCCGCCACCGAGCAACTGGCCGTGTGGGCCGAGCGTGCGGGGGCGCACCTCGTGCGCGGCAATCCCGGCGGCGATCCCGCCGCGGTGGTGTACGACGCCATCTCCCACGCCGCCGCGACCGGTGCCGATCTGGTGATGGCCGACACCGCCGGTCGTCTGCACACCAATCACAACCTCATGGGTGAGTTGGCCAAGATCCGCAGGGTGGCGGAACGGGCGCCCGGACAGGTGCGCGAGGTACTGGTGGTGCTCGATGCCACGATCGGCCAGAACGGTCTCGCCCAGGCCCGGCTGTTCGGCGAGGCGGCGGGCGTCACGGGCGCCGTGCTGACGAAGCTGGACGGCTCGGCGAAGGGGGGCTCGGTCCTGTCGGTACGGGCCGAACTGGGTGTGACGGTAAAGCTGGTCGGCCTCGGTGAGGGGTTGGAGGATCTGGTGCCGTTCGACGCCGCGGCGTTCGCCGAGGCCCTGGTGGACGAGGAGCGCGGCGATGTTTGAATCCTTGAGCGCCAATCTCGAGGGGATCTTCGACCGTCTGCGTCGTCGCGGTCGCCTGCGCCCCGAGGACGTGGACGAGGCGCTCGGCGAGATCCGCCGGGCGCTGCTGGCAGCCGACGTCGCGGCGCCGGTGGTGACGGCGTTCCGTGACCGCGTGCGCGAGCGGGCGCTCGCCGCGGAGTTGCACAGGGCGCTGAACCCGGCGCAGCAGGTGGTCAGGATCGTCCACGAGGAGCTTGTCCGCACTCTCGGCGGCGAGGCCATGTCGATCACCTTCGCTTCGGTGCCGCCGACGGTCGTGCTGCTGGCCGGCCTGCAGGGTTCCGGCAAGACCACCACCGCTGCCAAGTTGGCCCGCTGGTTCCGAAGCCGGGGCCGCAGCCCCCTGCTGGTCGGCGCCGACCTGACGCGCCCGGCCGCCACCGAGCAACTGCGCGTCCTGGCCGGCGAGATCGGTGTCCCGGTGTTCAGTGAGGCCGGCGATCCGGTGAGCGTCGCCGCCGCCGGACTGTCCGAGGCCCGCCGGCTGGGCCGGGACGTGGTGGTGTGCGACACGGCCGGGCGCCAGGTGGTCGACGACGACCTCATGGCCGAGATCCGCGACGTCTCGGCCGCCATTCAGCCCCACTACACGTTCCTGGTGCTCGACGCCATGACCGGCCAGGAGGCCGTGCGTACCGGTGAGACGTTCGGTGACGTGCTGGGCCTCGACGCCGTGATCCTGACCAAACTCGACGGCGACGCCCGCGGCGGTGCCGCGCTGTCGGTGCGCGAGATCGTGGGGTGCCCGGTGGCGTTCGTATCCACCGGCGAGCGCCTCGGTGACTTCGAGCCCTTCCATCCCGACCGTCTGGCCGGGCGCATCCTGGGCATGGGCGACCTGCTCTCCCTGGCGGAGAAGGCCGAAGAGGCCTACGAGGGTGCGGAGGCGGCCGATGCGGCCGAGGCCGCCGAGCGCATGCTCGCCGGTGACTTCACCCTGGACGACTTCCTGGCCCAGATGCGCCAACTCCGGAAGCTGGGCGGGCTGGGTGACGTGCTGTCGCACCTGCCCGATGCCCAGGCGGCGCAGGCCGCCGACGCCGGGGTGGACGATCGTCGTCTCGCTCGGATGGAGGCCGTGATCTGCTCCATGACACCGGCCGAGCGGGCGCAACCGGCCATCATCGACGGCTCCCGACGCCGGAGGATCGCCGTTGGCAGCGGGACGACGCCGGGCGAGGTGGCCGATCTGCTGCGCAACTTCGCCGCTGCCCGCAAGATGATGCGCGCCAACCGGACCGCGGGCCCACGCAGGAAGGCGAAGGGCGGCAAGGGGCGCAGCGGCCGAGCCCGGGGCTCGCGGGTCACGCCGGCCGGCATCGGGCGACAGATACCGGCGTCGGACCTGATCCGGGAACTCGAACAGCTCGAATCGTCGGACCACCGCAGTGGGGGATCGGACGAGAAGTCGGACCCCCGCCGGGCCGGCCCGCTGGCATGGCCGGGGCGCTGAAGGGTGGCCGGCTCTCACTGCGCATGGAACGGAGCCGATTTCACGGCACACTGTGAGCGTTGACGCCGGAGCCCCAGGGCCCGGCTGCGGGTCTCTGGTGGAGAGGGGAACGGATCGTGGCAGTGCGGCTTCGCTTGATGCGCAGGGGCAAGAAGAAGCAGCCCACCTACCGGGTCGTGGCCGCTGATTCGCGGTCGGCTCGCGACGGGCGCTTCATCGAGGCCATCGGCTTCTACGACCCCCGCCAAGAGCCTTCGGTGGTGACCATCGACCAGGAGAAGGCGCTGAAGTGGCTCCGCAACGGCGCACTTCCCAGCGAGCGTGTCGAGAAGCTGCTGAAGATCTCCGGGGTTTGGGCGGAGTTCAAGGGAGGCGTCTCCACGCTGGAGGACCTCAACGCCACGAGCACGGAGAACACCTCATGAACGACTATAGGGACGACGACATGGGCGACGAGACGTACCGATCCGACGACGACGCCCCCTGCGCGCGGGCGGTCCTGGAACACATCGTGCGCTCTGTTGTGGAAGTGCCGGAGGCGACACGGGTGACGTCGTCGCCCGACGGTGGCGACATCCGCCTCGACGTGCACGTGGATCCGGGTGACATCGGCCGGGTCATCGGCCGGCGCGGCCGGGTCGCCGGCGCCATCCGCACGGTCGTGCGGGCAGCGGCGGTGAACGACGGCTGCACGGTGGTCGTCGACTTCGTCGAGCCCTAGTCCCCACCTTGGCGCCCCCGGCGCGCCCCCCTGCGGATCTGCTGGAGGTCGGGCGCATCGACCGTCCTCACGGTCTGAAGGGCGAGGTGGTGGTGTCGCTGGTCACCAACCGGACCGAGCGGCTGGCCTCGGGCTCGGTTCTGCATGCAGGCAACGCGGTCCTGACGGTGCGGCGCTCCCGCCCGCTGGCGCACCGTTGGGTGGTCGCCTTCGAAGGGGTGACCGATCGCAGTGCCGCCGAGCCCCTGCACGGGCTGACGCTGTCGGCCACCCCGCTGGACGACGCCGACGAGTTGTGGGTGCACGAGTTGATCGGTGCCGAGGTCGTGAGCACCGACGGGCTGTCGCGTGGCACGGTGCTGGCCGTACAGGCCAATCCGGCCAGCGATCTGCTGGTGCTGGACACCGGAGCCCTCGTGCCGCTGACGTTCGTGGTCTCCGCCGACTCCGCCGGCGACGGCGGCCGGGTGGTCGTCGAGACGCCGGCAGGCCTGTTCGACCCGGTGTAGGGCGGTCGAGGGCCCGATGAGGAGCGACCGATGAGGAGCGCCCGATGAGGATCGACGTGATCTCCATCTTCCCGTCGATGATCTCCGAGTTCGCCGCGCACAGCCTGCTGGGCAAGGCTCGCAGCGAGGGCGTCTTCGACCTGCGGGTGCTGGATCTGCGCTCGGTGGCCGTCGATCCGCACCGTTCGGTGGACGACGCCCCCTTCGGCGGTGGCCCGGGCATGGTGCTGCGCCCGGAGCCCATCTTCGAGACCGTCGAGCGGGCCGACGTCGTACGGCCGCTCATCCTGCTGTCGCCCGCCGGTCGCCGGCTGGACCAGCGGATCGTCTCCGAACTGGCCGCCGGCGATGGGTTCTCCCTGCTGTGCGGCCGCTACGAGGGGGTGGACGAGCGGGTACGGACCGCCCTGGTGGACGACGAGATCTCGGTGGGCGACTACGTGCTCGGCGGCGGTGAAGTGGCGGCCATGGTGATCCTCGAAGCGGTGGCAAGGCTGCTACCCGGTGTGATGGGCAATGCCGCCTCGGGTGCCGGGGACTCCTTCAGCAGCGGCCTGCTGGGCTGTCCCCAGTACACCCGGCCGGCCGACTACCGGGGCATGGAGGTTCCTGACGTGCTGCGCTCGGGAGACCACGGGCGCGTGGCCCGCTGGCGCCGCGCGCAGGCGCTGGCCCGCACCCTGGCGCTACGCCCCGACCTCGTGGACGAGCGGGGCGGCCTCAGCGACACTGAGCAGCAACTCCTCGACGAGTTCGGCTGATCCGCGGCGGTCCGGGTGGGCGCCGCCGGTGCCGTGTCCGGCTCTCGCCTGCGCCATCGATCCGGCCCCGCCCCCGGCGTCCCCCACCCTCGGTTCGGTGGCGGTCCGGAGTGCCGACGGTGGCGCTTCGGCTCGGTGGTCGTATCCTGCACAGTCCCACTTCCCCGTCCCTCCCCGCACGTTCGTGATTGGAGACCGGCCCATGCAGCCCACCGACTTGGTCGATGTGCAGAGCCTGCGAGACGACATACCCGACTTCCGCCCGGGCGACACCGTCAAGGTGCACGTGCGAGTGGTGGAGGGCAGTCGCGAGCGCGTCCAGATCTTCCAAGGGGTGGTCATTGCCCGGCGCGGCTCCGGCATCAGGGAAACCTTCACCGTCCGCAAGATCAGCTTCGGCGTGGGCGTGGAGCGTACGTTCCCGGTGCATGCGCCCAGCCTGAAGCAGATGGAGGTGGTGACCCGCGGCGACGTGCGGCGCGCCAAGCTCTACTACCTGCGGAACCGGGTGGGCAAGGCCGCCAAGGTTCCCGAGAAGCGCTTCAGCTAGCTCCCCGGCACTGAGGGTGGGGGGCTCCGGCGATGACGGTCGGCCGCCAGAGGCTCGGTCGCTGGGGCGAGGACCGGGCGGCGGCGTGGTACACGCGTCACGGCTGGGAGATCCTGGACCGCAACTGGCGATGCGCCGACGGCGAGATCGATCTGGTGCTCGAACGGGACGGCACGCTCGTTTTCTGTGAGGTGAAGACACGCTCGGGCACGGCCTACGGAACGGCGGCCGAGGCCGTGGACCGCCGGAAGCAGCAGCGGCTCCGCCGGCTGGCCGTCCAGTGGTTGCGCCAGCACCACGAGTCGGTCCCGGAGTTACGTTTCGACGTGGCGTGTGTGCAGAACGGCCGTGTGGAAGTGCTGGAAGGGGCGTTCTGACCACCGGACGCCCCTGTACAGTGACACCTTCGGGACGGGCTGTGGCGCAGCTTGGTTAGCGCGTTGGTCTGGGGGACCAAAGGTCCCGGGTTCAAATCCCGGCAGCCCGACTCCGTGACGCCGATCCGGCGGCGCTCCGGGCGGGTGCCGCCGGTGCCGTGTCCGGCTCTCGCCTCCGTCATCGATCCGGCCCGACCCCGGCGTCACCCGCCCTCGGTTGTGCATGGGTACCCCCGTCTCGGGCGAGGCCGGGCTCGGGGAAGTCTTGCTAGAGTTCTCCGAAATCACCCTGATTCCACCTAGCCACGGAGGTCGGACATGCCCACGCCGCAACCCGCAATTTTCGCCGAAATGGGACAGCACCAGTGGTACGTCCACCTGCGCCGGGTCGACGGCGCCGATCTGGATCACATCAAGAGTGTGATTGCGGATACCCGCGCCGCAGCCGACGCCGCCGACGTCAACCTCGTGGTGGGCTTCGGGCCCGGCCTGCTGGCCGAACTCACCGACGAGACGCCCGAGGACTTCCAGGACTTCGTCACCGTCGAGTCCAACGACGGCAGCGGGCGCGAAGCCAAGGGCACCCAGGAGGAGTTGCTGTTCTGGCTGAACAGCCCCGACAAGGACCAGGTCTGGAAGACGCAGTACGACGCCCGCACCGCCCTGGCCGGCCACATGGTCGTGCCGCGCGACACGAACACCTTCATCCTGGGCGACTCGCTGGACATGACCGGGTTCATCGACGGCACCGGCAACCCCGAGCCCGAGCGTGAGCCCGAGGTGGCCCTCGTGGCGGACGGGTCGCCGGGCGCCGGCGGCAGCTTCATCCTCGCCCAGCGCTGGGTCCACGACCTGGAAGGCTGGAACCAGATGAGCGTCGAGGAGCAGGAGAAGGTGTTCGGGCGCACGAAGCCCGACAGCGAGCGGCTCGACCCGCAGGAGGACTTCTCGCACCTCAGCCACGTCGAGTTGCGCGAGGGCGCCACCGCGGACGACTCCAAGCCGAAGCGCAACGAGATCGCCCGCCGCTCCACTCCGTACGCCTTCCACGGCGCCGTATCCGTCGTGGGCCTGTACTTCATGGCCTTCTGCCGCGAGCAGGCCCCCTTCCGTGAGCGCCTGCGGGCCATGTACGGCCTTGACGGCGGCGTGCGCGACCGCCTGACGGACTTCTCCAACCCGGCGTCGGGGTCGTTCTACTTCGCGCCCCCGACCGAGGCGCTCGACTCCATGCTGGCCTAGGGCTGGTTGATCAACTCACCGGAATCAACGCCCTGGCCGCTGGACAGCGACTCCCGGCCTTCGCCGGGATGACGGAATAGGTGGGCTGGGGAGTTACCCGGCACCGTTTCGGCGCCACCCTTTGCTCACGACCCCCGGTGGCAATGGGCCCGGGCGGTGGCAGGTAGCGTTGCGGCGTGTGTGGGCGTTTCGTTTCGGCTCGTCCGGCTGAGGAGTTGGCCGGCTACTTCGGGGCGGAGCCGGCTGACGGCATCGAACTGGAGTCAAGCCACAACGTGGCTCCCACCAACGAGGTGTACTCGATTCTGGTGAGTGAGGGGGTGCGGCAGCTCGTGGCGCTGCGATGGGGGCTGATTCCCCCGTGGGCGGCCGACACCCGGATCGGCAATCGCATGATCAACGCCCGCATGGAAACCGTGGCCGATTCCAAGGCGTACCGGCGCCCTTTCCGCGCGCGCCGCTGCATCGTCCCCGCCGACGGCTTCTACGAGTGGACGGCGGTTCCCGGCGAGCGGCACCGCCAACCCAACTACATCCGTCGAACCGACGGCGAGCCGCTGGCATTCGCAGGCCTCTGGGAGCGCCGGGAGCGACCGGGCGAAGACCTCGTGCGCTCCACCACGATCATCACAGGTCCGGCCAACGAGCGCATCGCCGAGGTGCACGATCGGATGCCGATGATCCTCCCGCCCAGTGCCTGGGAGCAGTGGCTGGATCCCTCCTGTGACGATGTGGCCGCCCTGCAGGGTCTGCTGACGCCTGCCCCCTCGCAGTTGTTCACCGTGCATCCGGTAGGTCGCGAGGTCAACAACCCGCGCCGCAAGGGCGCGCACCTGGTCCAACCCGTCACGCTCTGAGGTTGCAGGTGACCCAGGCGGTGCGTCCCGCGGCCCGAAGCGCCTTGGCGGCGCGGCGCGAGGGCCGGACGGCGAACCACCCGCTCGCTCGATGGCGCTCCCGATTGGAACGGGCCACGCTCCGCTGGCAGGCCCAGCTCGACACCGCAGCGGTTGACAAGGTCCTGCCGTGGCTCATGGCCCTCGTCCTGTGCGGAGCGCTGGTGGGCCTCGCGCTGGCACGGGCCTACTCGTTGCAGGCCGGGACGGATCTGGCCCTGTTCAATCAGAGCATCTGGCAGGTGAGCCGCGGCTTCGAGCCTCAGTCGACTCTCGTCGGGGGAAACTACCTCGCCCAGCACGGCTCGTTCATCATCTATCCGCTGTCGGTACTGACCCGCTGGTTGCCGATCACGACGACCGTTCTGGTGGTCCAGTCGGCGGCCCTCGCCCTGGGGCTCGTGCCCCTGTGGCGCATCGCTCGGCGCCACGCCAACCTGAAGGTGGCGCCCGCCGCGGCGGTGGCCTTCGCCTACGCCTGCTACGCCGCCGTGCACAACGCCAACCTGGCGGACTTCCATCCCGAGACCCTGGCGCTGCCCGCCCTGCTGGGCGCCGTCCACTACGGGTTGCGTGCGCGCTGGAGGCTCTTCGGCGTGCTCGTGGTGGTGGTCCTGGCATGCCGTTCGGATCTGGGCTGGGTGGTGGCCGTGCTGGGTCTGGTCCTGGCGGTCGAGTTGCGTCCAGGGTCGAAGGACGGCGCGGAGCCGCAGCGGGCACCGTCGATGTGGTGGGCCCCGATGCGGGTGGGTCGGTCACTGCTCGCCATCTCGGGGCGTGACCCTCGCACCGCGCTCATCTGGGCGTTCGTGGGCCTGCTGTGGGTCCTGCTGGCGACCGAGACCATTCAGCCGCTGCTGGCCGGCGGCGAGTTCCCGCACCTCGCCCGCTACGCCGAGTACGGCGACTCCAGCACCGCGGAGGTGATGTGGGGCATCCTGCGACAGCCGCACGTCTTCCTGCGCAACCTCGTCACTGAGGAGAACTTCCTGGTTGGCGTCACGTTGCTGGCTCCTGTCCTTTTCCTGCCGCTTGTCGAGTTGCGCTACCTGATGCCGGCGGTTCCGCTGTTTCTGGTGCAGCTGGCGTCGGACACCCCCGAGGGTCTGCTTGCCGAGTCGGTGCCGGTGGCGGCGTTCGTGCTGGTGGCGACCGTCTTCGCTCTGCGGCGCGCCGGTGCGGTGCTGGTCCGGCGGGTGCGGGTCAACCGGCGGCTCGTGGTGACGCTGTTGCTGGCGGCCTCCATCTTCTTCGTGCGCGACGCCGCCAGCTCGCCGTTCCACGCGCCCTGGCAATGGACCCGTGACGCGGCCGATGCCGACAGGCTGGCGGCGGTGGAGCAGATCCCCGACGGGGCTGCCGTGCGGGCCTCCTCGCAACTTCTCCCGCTCCTGGCGGAGCGCAACGTCCTCTTCGAATTGGAGGTGGACGGTTCGTCGGCCCGTGCCGACGCTCAGAGCGCGGTCGAAGGCGTGGGCTGGATCGCCCTGGACTTGGACTCGGCGCCGTTGTGGGGGTCCGATGCCCTGGAGGTCGAGCGCTTCGACACGACGCTGCGCCAGCAGGGCTGGGAGCGCGCCTTCGCTGCCGACCACGTGCGGGTCTACCGCTACAGCGGTACCCCCTCGCCGCCTGCCGGCGACGCGCAGGCGGTGGACGTGCCGGGCACCGCAGTCAATCCCTGACGGCGCCCGAAGGCCGGCCCAGCGCGGTCCGCAGCCGTTCGGCGTTCCTCGACAACTCGGCAGGTTCCACGCACGTCGCCGCGTTCGCGAAGTTCAGGTCGTCCATCGTGTCTGCACCGAACACGTGCAGGTGCACGTGCGGCACCTCGAAGCCGGCCATCACGGTCGCCACCCGCTTCGGTGCGAACGTCTCGAGGATGGCTCTGCCCACCCGGTGGGCCACCGCGGTGAGGTGCAGGTTGGTGTCGGTGTCCAGATCCAGCCAGTGGTCCACCTCGGCCTCGGGCACCACCAGGGCATGTCCGGGCGTGAGGGGATTGATGGAGAGGAAGACGGCGCACACCTCATCGCGCCAGACGAAGTGGCCCGGCAACTCGCCCCGGAGAATCCGCGTGAAGATGGTTGCCATGATGTTCTCCCGGTTGTTGCTCCCGATCGTTTCGGAACGTCCCGACCGGTACTGCACGGTACTCTCCCGGCGTGAATGCTGAGCAGGCGCGCGAGCGGATCCTGAACGTCCCCAATCTGGTCACGGCCCTCCGCCTGGCCTGCGTCCCGATCTTCTGCTGGCTGCTGTTCGGGATGGACAACCGGGCCGGGGCCGGGATCATGCTCGGTGCCCTGGGGGCCAGCGACTGGGTGGACGGTTACCTGGCGCGCCGGCTGGGGCAGACGACCCACTTCGGCGCCATCTTCGATCCTGTCACCGACCGGTTCATGTTCTTCACGGCGGTGATCGCCATGCTGGTCAACGGCGATGTGGCACTGTGGTTCGGCGTCGTGGCCCTGGTTCGAGAACTGGGTCTGTCGGTCGGCACCCTCATCCTGGCCTCGAAGAAGGTGGGCTGGCTGGGTGTGAACCCGTGGGGGCGGGCGGGCAGCTTCGGCCTCATGTTCGCGTTCCCGCTGTTCCTGCTGGGCGCCTCGGACATCCCCGGAGCGGGGGCGTGGACCGTTGCGGCGTGGGTGTGGGGTGTCCCGTCGCTGGCTGTCGCCTGGTACGGCGCTGTCCTGTACGTCCCCGCCGGTCGGGCGGCCCTGCGGGAGGTCCGCGGTGGAGGGGACGCCGGAGCGGGTGGGGTAGCGTGATCGGGATGACAACCGGCACGCACGGACCATCCGGGTCGCCACCGGCGCCGTGAACGTTCCCGAACAACTGCGCTACTCCACCGACCACGGCTGGGTCCGCCTCGAGAGCGATTCCGCCGGAAGACTCGTGCGCGTCGGCATCACCGACTTCGCCCAGGATCTGATCGGCGAGGTGGAATTCGTGGAACTGCCGACACCCGGCACCCGGCTCGCGGCGGGCGAGTTGATGGCGGAGATCGAGGCGCGCAAAGCCACCAGCGAGCTTTATTCTCCGCTGTCGGGTCTTGTCACCGACGTCAACGAGGCGCTCACCGAGACGCCCGGTGTCCTCAACGGCGATCCCTACGGCGACGGGTGGCTCTGTCTCGTCAGCCCCGACGACACCGCACAGATAGCCGACCTGATGGACAGCGCCGCCTACGCGAGGTTCATCGGTGGCTGAAGAGCGGCTCTCGGCCATCGGCGAGGTGGTTGGCGGACTGACCGGCGACTTCCCCGACGTGTCGGTCTCCAAACTGCGGTTCTTGGAGAGTCAGGGGCTGATCACTCCGCAGCGCACCGACAAGGGATACCGCAAGTTCTCCCGTACCGACGTGGCGCAGCTGCGCTGGATCCTGACGCAGCAGCGGGACCACTTCCTACCTCTGCGGGTCATCAGGGAGCGCATGGCGGCCGAGGAGTGGCGGGCGGACGTTGACGACGACTATGGTCCGCTGCCCGATCTGGATGTCGGCGAGCAGGTGCGCCGCCTGACCCCGGCGGGCACGGCACCTACCCCCGACGCTGTCAGTCTCACCCTGCCGCAACTCGCCAAAGCCAGCGGCCTGAGCCTCTCCCACGTGCGCGAACTCCGGCGCTACGGGCTGCTTGCCCCCCGCTCCACCGCCGACATGGACTTCTACGACGAGCACGCCCTGGAGGTGGCCCGCATCGCCCGGCAGATGTTCGATCTGGGGCTGGAGCCGCGTCACCTGCGAGTCTTCAAGGCCTCGGTGGACCGCGAGATGGACCTGTCGGTGCCGGCCGTGCAGCGCCTGCTGCAGCACGGGGGCCTCGACGCCCACCGAGAGGCGCGGGATCTGGTGGCCACCCAGGCGGCGCTGGGGTCCACGCTGCGCGAGGCCCTGGTCCGGCGAGCACTGCAGAATCTGGCCTGACGGTGCCCCCGCCGGACGCCGGACGCCTCGTCGGCGGGAAGGTCTACAGCCGTGCGATGATCGCCGAGCGGGTGAAGGCTCTCGGGGGGGCCATCACCGACGACTACTCCTCCCGCCTGCGGGGTGGTGGCGCGGTGGTGCTGGTCGGCGTGCTGAAGGGCTGCCTGCCGTTCCTGGCCGATCTCGTCCGGTCGTTGCGAGTGGACGTGGAGGTGGATTTCCTGGCTGTGTCCCGGTTCGCGCCCAACTCGGGGCGGGTGCGGGTCACCCGCGATCTCGATATCGACATTGCCGGGCGCCACGTGCTGCTGGTGGAGGGCATCGTGGACAGCGGGCTGAGCGTCGGCTATCTCACCGGCGAGTTGCACCGCCGCTCGCCGGCCTCGTTGGAGGTCTGCACCCTGCTGGATCGTCAGGCAAGACGGATCCTGCCGCTCGAAGCGCGTTACACCGGGTTTACCGCCGACGATGCGTTCCTGGTGGGGTACGGGCTGGAGTTCCGCGGCCGCTATGGCAACCTGCCGGAGCTGCGGACCGTGGATCGCCATGCGCTCGAGAGCGATCCCGACGTCTGCGTGGCCGCTCTGTACGCGCCTGCCGTCCCCGGCGCCGCATAAGTCCCACGCCGCGATCGCCCGCTCCGTGGCGGGGATGTTTCGGCGCGCGGCTATTGTCAGAGCGTGATCGAGATGGATCTCATCGGGGTGCGCATCGAGTTGCCAACGAACACGCCCATCCTCCTGCTGCGTGAGCAGGCTCCGAACGCCCGCCTGCTGCCGATCTTCATCGGTGCCCCCGAGGCCACGGCCATCGCCCTTGCCCTCGAGAAGGTCGAGGTGCCGCGCCCCATGACGCACGATCTCATCAAGGTCATCCTCGACCGTGTCGGCATCGCCGTCGAGCGGGTCGTCGTGACAGAACTGCGTGACAAGACGTTCTTCGCCGAACTGCAACTCAGTGACAACGGCGACACCCGTCGGGTGTCGTGCCGCCCCTCCGATGCGATCGCCGTGGCGGTGCGCTGCGGGGCTCCCATCTTCGCTGCCGAAGAGGTGCTCGACGACGCCGGCTACCGGGAGGAAAAGCCCGCGTCCGACGCCGAAGCCGACGCCGATCCCGACGAGGTGGTCGAGCAGTTCCGGGAGTTCATCGACACCGTCCGCCCGGAGGACTTCGAGTCCTAGGAGGCCGCCGGGTAGTTGCCCGGGTCACCTGTTCCGTCATTCCGGCGGAGAGCCTGCCCCGGACTCAGGTCCGGGGCCGGAATCCACTGTCCAGCGGTCCGGGCTTTGCTGCTGGTGGATCACTTGGCACTCTCGTGACTCTGCCCTGGTCGCCCTGGTCGTCTCGGGGATTCGCGAGATATCCACAGGGGAGCGAGAATTGCAGTAGAGTAGTTACACGTCTGGGACGCGAGCGTTGGAGGGGACGATCATGAGCGACAACGTCGTGCGCAGCTATACCTCGAGGCAGGCCTCGGAGATCGCCGGCATCACCTACCGTCAACTCGACTACTGGGCGCGCACCGATCTGGTGCGCCCGTCGGTGGTCGCAGCAGGCGGCAGCGGTACCCGCAGGGCCTACTCCTACCGGGATCTCCTGCAGTTGAAGATCATCAGAGATCTGCTGGTCGGGGGCGTGGGCTTGCAGCAGATACGCCAGGTGTTCGAGAACCACAAGGGCATCCTCGGCGAGAGCGTGACCGGGGGCAGGCTGGTGATCAGCGGCAGTGAGGTGCTGTTCATGACCGGCCCGGACGATCTGGTGGCACTGCTCCAGCGACCTGGCCAGCAGGCGCTGGCCCTGATTCTCCTGGAGGTCGAAGGCATCAAAGAGGAACTCGACGGTGCCATCGTCAGGGAACTGCGTAGCTACACGGCCGAGGCTCCCGAGCCACAGAGTTCGGAAGAACCGCAGGACTCCGAGGGGTCGCAGGCCGGCCACGGCGGCTGAGGTCATCGTCGTCGAGCCTCGTCGATCGGCCGGCGGCATGTCGGTCGTCGAGTCCGCCGCTGCGAAAAACGGCGTGGGCTTCGCCCATGCCTCGGAGCGGTCATTCAGCGAACTGCTGGATTTCTACGGCGTGGAGTGGGAGTACGAGCCCACCACCTTCGTGCTCGAGCAGGACGGAGACGGGCGCGTCACCGAGGCGTTCACTCCCGACTTCTACCTCCCCGGCTACGACTTCTACGTGGAGTTGACCACGCTGAAGCAGAAGCTCGTGACGAGGAAGAACCGGAAGGTGCGCAAGCTACGGATGCGCTACCCGGACGTACGGGTGAAGATCCTGCATCGCCACGCCACGCTCGGACTGCTGTCCAAGTACGTCGAGGAGCCGGCCGGAGCCTGAAACACCGGGAGCCACTGCTCGGTGGTGGTCGTATGGACCCGGGCCGGGGTTCGGTGATCGAGCCGCTCGGCGTTGCCGGCGGGCTCTACTGCATCAGAGGGTGGCAGCTGTTTCCAACACACTCCGGGTGTCGATACTCCCGTAGTCAAACTCAACGAGTTCTCCGGCCGGTGTGAACACCGCCCACGCCGGCTGGGATGCGACACCGAGTAGGGCCCACGAGTTGAACCCCGGGTCCCAGAGCATGCGGAACGAGGTGGTACCGGTCATCGCCACGAAGTCCTCGGCCAGCGCCAAGTGGTCCTGCGTGCCGAGTCCCAGAACCAGGACTTCGTCTCCGTGGTCTCGAGCGAACTGCTCGACGCCGGGAGCCTCCCGGCGGCAGACCGGTCAATGGGGCGCCCAGAACCACATCAGGATGGGCCGGTTCGCCGGCGCCAGCGACGACAAAAGGACACTCTCGCCGTTGGCGACGTCGATGACGTTGACAGCAGGGAGGTCGTTCCGGCCGACCGGCGCGATGGTCGTGGGCGGCGGTGGCGGCGCGGCGGTCGTGGGTGGTGGTGGCGGCGCGGCGGTCGTGGGTGGTGGTGGTGGTGCGGCGGTCGTGGGTGGTGGTGGTGGTGCGGCGGTCGTGGGTGGTGGTGGTGGTGCGGCGGTCGTGGGTGGTGGTGGCGGTGCGGCAGTCGTGGGTGGCGGTGCGGCAGTCATGGGCGGCGGAGCGGCCGTTGTGGGGGGTGGTGGTGCGGCGGTGGTCGTGGCCGGTGGTGGGGCAGTCGTGGCCGGTGGTTCGGTGGTTGTGGGTGGTGGCGGTGGTGCGGCGGTGGGCGCCGGAGGCTCAGGCGGCTGTGGCGTGGCTCCGTCGACCGCCTGCGAGGCGGCCTCGGGCGCGGCCTCCACTTCCGTCGGCGCGGGAGACGGGGGAGCCTCGGCTCCGGTGTCCGGCACCGGAGCGGGTCCCGGCGACGGCGCCGGGACGGCGGTCGGTGCGGCGGGCGCGGACCTCTCGTCTCCGTTCTCGGGGTTGCCACACGCTCCGGCGCCCAGCACCGAGATGATCAGTACGGCGACGCCCAGACCCGTCAGGGCGGGCGCAGCGCCTCGCGGATAGTTGTGATGGTGCCGGGGTGCGCGGATGATCGGAGTCTGCCACGCCGCCCGGCCGGTGGCACGCCGTCCCCGGGGGTTTGTTCCTCAGAAGGTGGCGATGGTGTTCAGCACCGTCGCCGGGTCGATCCCGCCGTAGTTGCCTTCGACGAAGTCGCCATCGGCGGTGAACAGTCCCCAGGCCGGTTGGGATACCACGCCGAGTTGGGCCCACGAGTCGAAGCTCGGGTCCCAGAGCATGCGGAACGAGGTGGTGCCCGTGCTCGCCACGAAGTCCTCGGCCAGTGCCAGGTCGTCCTGCGTGCCCAGTCCCAGTACCAGGACTTCGTCTCCGTGGTCTCGAGCGAACTGCTCGACGCCGGGAGCCTCCCGGCGGCAGGTCGGTCAATGGGGTGCCCAGAACCACACCAGGATGGGCCGGTCCGCGGGCGCCAACGATGACAGCTCGAGGCTCTCGCCGCTGGCGACGTCGACGACGGTGACAGTGGGAAGGTCGTTCGTGGCCGGTGCCGCCGTCGTCGGAGGCGGTTCTGGTGCCGGCGGTGGCGGTTCGGCGGGAGGCGGGGTCACTGACGATGCGCTCTCGGTCACCGGCGGCGCCGGGGCGGGGTCTGGCTGCGGCGCCGGATCGGGTGCGGGTGCGGCAGGAGCGGTGGTTGCGGCAGGCGCAGTGGCGACCCGCGCGCTGTCGGTGCTGCTGCAGGCTGCGGCGCTCAGCAGGGCGATGCTCAGACCGGCAACGCCCAACATGGCGAGGGTGGATGCGACGCGTCGTCGCGGGGGGCCGTAGCGGGGCGTCGAGTGGATGCTCTCCACTCTACGGCCTTTGCCGGTCTCCTTCACCTCGCGGCAATCGCTATTGCAGGGATCGCCAGATTGCCTCGACGGCGACGATGCGCGGTTCGCTCGGGGAGGCGAAGTCGAAGATCACGCTGACCTTCACCTGCGATGTCGGTGTCTCAGGCTCACTCGCGGGATCCTCGTCGTCGGGGTCGGTCAAACCGGGCATCGCGGGCGGCAGGTCGAGTTCGTCGTCGTCGGGTGTGACCGCAACCGGTTGCGGATCGGTTGCGAGCGCGGGGGGCAGGGTCGAGGTTCCCACGGAGGCCTGGTAGATCGACACGTAGGCCAGAGAGGCGAACGAGGAATGCGGCTCGCCGAGCGGCCCGGGCAGGTTGACCGTGACCTGGGCGCTACCGCCGGCGCCGTCGATCCAGAGCAGGTCGGTCAACGACCCCGTGGGGCCGCCGTCGCGAGGGGAGGGAATGTCCCGCGCCCGATACCACCAGTCGCCTCCAGCGCCAAGGTCGTCGGTCGATATGACAGCGGTGTCGTCGGACTCGGCTCCCCAGCGCAGAACCAGGCCTGCCGGGGAGAAGTCGGCTGCGTCGAGTCCGGGGCCCGTCGTGAGCCGGCGGGCGAGGCTCTCCATGGTCCCGGTTGCTGCGGCCGTGAGCTCCAGCGGTTGCGCCGCCAGGGATTCGGTGGTTATCCAGCCGAGCCCACCGTCGGTTGTGATGACCTGAGACCAGGTCGTGGCGGGCCCGATCTCACGCCGGTCGGTCAGGCGGGTGCCTCGGGTCAGGGTGCCCAACTCGGCAGAGCCGCTATTCGGCTCGGAGCGGATCGCAGGTGCGGAGCCGCCGATGGTGTGGGTGGTCAACTCGCTGACGAAGGTGACGAAGGGGGCGCCGTCGGGAGTGCTCTGGTTGCGGGTGTGTACCTCGCACGGGCGGCCGAGGAGGGCGCCGAACGCGGCGCAACTGCCGTCGAGTCGATACTCCGCCACGCCGACATCGTCGAACTCGAAAACCGTGGCGTTGAGTTGCGACACGAACTGCTCCGCGGTGACAGGGCCGAAGGCCTCGGCCAGGTTGCCGGGGAGATCAACGGTCACCCACCTGCCGTCGCGGGCGGGGAGGGCCGACAACGCCAGGTCGCGGCGCAGTCCCGAGAAACCGGCCTCGGCATCGCCATCGTTCGGGCCGGCGACCAGAGTCGACAGGGCGGTGGGGAGGTCGTTCACGGCGGCCGCCCGTTTCCGGGGCGCCGTGTCATCGTCACCGCAGGCGAAGTAAACCGTGACCCACGCCGTTTCCTCGGCCGGAACTCTGTTGCCGGTGGGTTCGGTGGGGCAGGCCGGCGCAGGCTCCGTCACCGCTGTGGTCTGCTGGCCGGCGGGAGGAGGTGGTTGCGGGGGCGACGCCGATGGGCCGGCGGGCGGAGCGGTGACGGCGGAATCGTCGACGGGCGGGTCGACGGTGGCGATCTCCCCGGGTGTTGGGGGAGCGGGTGTTGGGGGAGCGGGTGTTGTGGGGTCGGGCGTTGTGGGAGGGGGCGGCGTTCCGGTGGGACCGGGTGTTGTGGGGTCGGGGGTCGCTGGGGAGGCGACGGCGATCTCACGGTCGGGCACGGGATCCGTTCCGGTGAGCGTCGTGACAAGGACGATGGCCAGGGCGCAGGCCGCAGCGGCGAGGACCAGGGCAGGCCGCAGCCGCAGCTCCGGTCCTCGCCGTGTGCGGCTGACCCGACGTCGGATCTCTCCTTGGATGTCGAAAAGGGCTCCCGGCGACGGCTCCACTGCCTCGGCCCGGTGGGCGAAGGCGTCCCGGAGGCGCCGTTCGAGGTTCATGCGGGGCTTCCGGTGGTGTCGGGATCCGCCGGCGGCGTCATCGTCCGCTCCAGCGCGGCCAGGCCCCTGCTGGCGTGCGTCTTGACCGAGCCGGGTGATATGCCGAGCGTCTCGGCGATCTCGGCCTCGCTGAGGTCGTGGTAGTACCGCAGTGTGAGCACCTCCGCCTGCCGGCGTGGCAGGCTTCGTACGGCGTCGATCAGGGCCTCGTTCTGGATCTGCTCGAGTGCGCCGGATTCCGCGCTCTCGGTGGCTGTCGGAGTGTCGGGCACGAAACGCCGCCGGACCATCCGTTTGCGCATGCGCGAGCGGGCGCCGTTCAGGACCACGCTGCGCAGGTAGGCGGCCTCCTTGCCGGGAGTCGGGCGGGCCCGGAGGGTGTGCATCTTCACGAACGCGTCCTGTACGACTTCTTCGCAGCTGCCGACGTCGTCGAGGAGGAGTGAGGCGAGGCGCACGAGGTCCTTGTAGTGGTCGGCAAAGAGCCGGACCAGCAGATCATCGTCTGGTTCTCTCCCTCGTGGGTCGAGTCGTCGCTCTGGGGGGTTCATAGCGTCAGCGCCGGTTCCCGGAACCCTGTGGAAGTACAGACGCACGAGGGGGTGTACGCGTTGACATCGTCGAGGAAGAGATTCCGGTCGCCCATAGTGAGGCTGCCAACCTAAACCAGCATGCCGACCGCACGGCGGAGCACGGGCTCACACCACGGCGACCCGGAGCGGATCGTGGAGCTAACGGGACTCGGACGAGTCAACAAACCTGCAGGTCAGCGTTACTTTTGAGAGGTGTGTTGGCGATCTTTCCCACGCGTTTTACCGCACGCTCTGCGGTGGCCCGTATTGCTCGCCGCGTGCGCTGGCACCACACTCAGCGCCTCCACAGAACCCCGTGGACCCCAGAGCCTCCACCAAACCCAGAACGATTGATATCTTGCGGTGGAACTGCTTGGGCTCACTACAGTCTTACGGGCGCGTGACGCGGCGGCGGGCGTCGTCGGGGGTTTCGGCGCTCCTGGCCGCTTCGATGCCCTGCTTGCGGTCGAGGGGGAACGGCCTCATGCCATCGGCACCCGGTGGCGCGATCGACGGCGGGAACAGCGCGAACGACGTCTCGTCGCGCGGCTTTCGCCTCAGGTTCAGCCCCCGGGCGTTGGCGCCCTTGGGCGGGGGTACGGGTGTGCCGTCGACCATCTCGATGTCGATCCACCACTTCTTGGCAGGGTTGATCCCGCCGCGGCCCAGTCGGTCGTCAAGGCGGGCGATCCAGGCACGGGTGAACGGCAGCCGCATCGCCGCCCACTGGAACGGGCGCTCCGACAGCACCCCCTCGACGTTGTAGGGGCACGTCTTCATGCAGCGCCCGCAGGCCGAGCCGCGCATGTTCGTGATGCGGTACCTGGCGCAGCGATCGACGTCGGGTTTCCACATCTCGTAGCCGTTGAACATGACCTTGGCGCCGAAGCGGATGGCGCCGACGGGGCACTCGCGGGCGCACTTGGCGCACTTGCCGCAGAAGTCCTGCAGACCGAAGTCGATGGGTCGATCCGAGGTGAGCGGCATGTCGGTGGTAACCACGCCGGACTTGAACCGGGGACCGACGAAGGGGTTGAGGACCAGCTCCCCGATCCGGGAGAGTTCGCCGATGCCGGCCCGCAGCAGCAGCGGAATGTGGTTGACCTCGTCGTAGGCGGCGGTGTGTGCCTGCGCGGCCCAGCCGAGGGACCGGAGGTGCGCCGCCAGCGTGCAGGCGATCATGGAGGCCCGGAGATAGGCGCGCATCGACTGGGCGCCGCTGATCCAGTCGTCGCCGGACGCCCCCTCCATGGTCTCGTAGCCCTGGTCCAGCACGAAGATGATGGCGTTGCGGTGCCTGGGTTCGATCACGGTGCCTTCGGCCGTGTGTGAGTACCACGCGTAGGCCGGGGCATCGCAGACGCCTGTCATGTCGGCTCCGAGGAAGTGCCCCAGGGCCTTGACCGCGTCGGCGTTGGCGTTGGGGTCCTCGGTGCCCTGCGCGATCCGGGGAGCGACTTCGCCGGTCTGGAGCGGGACGAGTTCTGCGAGCATGAGGCGGGACGCCAGCCCGTGGGGCGCCTTCTCGATGAACCTGCCGACCTCGCGCTGGGGGCGCTCGCCGAGGTCGCCGGCGCGGGCCCGCATGAAGAAGTTGTGGCGCGCGGCGGCGCGCTCGACCTCGTCCTCGATGATCAGCGTGGTGGGCTCGTCAACCCGGCGGACCTTCTCCATGGGGTACCGGCCGAGGTGCCAGGCGCGGCGCTGGCCGGCGAGCCGCTGCCAGCCCGGGCGCGTGCCGCCAACGCCGAACGCATGCCGTACAGCCAGACGGGCCCGGGCAACGGCGTGCCCCGGCGCCAGCGGTCGATCGGCGGGCAGCGCCAGGTCGGTCGTGATGGTGGCGAGCCCGAAACCACCGCGCACGAGCGGATTGCCGAGCCTGCTGCGACGAGCTTCCAGCACACCGGCGGTCACGGCCACGACCGCGTGGTCGATGTCGCTGCGGGCCATACTGTGCGCCGCGGCCGCGTAGCCGAGCGTGCCCAGGTAGCGGGCGACGACGGTGGCGATCTCCATGGCCCGCATGTCGGCGGCCACCTGCTCGGCGCCCGCGATCCAGTCGTATCCCGGCTCACCCCCCCGGATCGGTCGGCGGTGCGCCACCAGTATCGAGATCGCGTGCGTGTGCCCGCCGAGACGGTCGCTCAGCCATGCCCGGTCGGGCAACTCGCACAGCCCGACCAGATCGGCATCCAGGAAATAGCAGTACCCCTTGACGTTGTCAGCAGCCGCCTGCGGCGATGGCATGGCGGCCCGGCCCCGTGCCACGGCGGCGTGCCGAGCCTGTGCAAAGACTCGAACGATGGGTTCGACGACGCCGCTGACGCACCGATCACCTCCGCCTCGCTGCGGGTCCGGCAGCGGTGGGAGTGTGTCCAGGACGGCCCTGCCGGTGGTCCGAGGCAAGCGCTCGGCGGGCAGCGGCCCCAGTGCAGCCGGTCGGGAACGGCTCGAGAACGGTCTCATCGGATCTGCGACGGAAGGAACACGAACCCGACACTTAGCAGATCGGCGCCGGCACCGCGGCGCGCAGGCCTCGCCGTGCTCGGGCTGTGCCAGGATCTGCCCCATGGTGTTCGTGAACGGGATCTACTACGAGACCTGTGGAGAGGGCGTTCCCGTCCTGGTCATGCACGGCGGTCTGGGACTCGACCATCAGTACCTCCGGCCCGCTCTCGATGACCTGGCCGGCTCCGCTCAGGTCGTGTTCTACGACCACAGGGGCAACGGGCGGTCCGCGCCGGTTGGCAATTGGGACGATGTCACGTTGGGTTCGCTGGCGGACGATGCCGACGCGCTCCGCCGCGGACTCGGATTCGATGAGATCGTCGTCTACGGACACTCCTTCGGCGGGTTCGTGGCGATCCGGTATGCGCTGCGGTACCAACGGCATCTGTCGGGGCTGATCCTCGCGAGCACCGCAGCCGACCTGCGGCACCCGCCCAACATCCCCGCGGACGCAGATCCGGACGCCGTTGCAGCCTTCCGCACCCTCTTCAGCAGGCCGATGAGTTCCGACAGCGAATGGGCTGAGACGTGGTCTCGGGCGCTGCCCCTTTACTGGCCGGGGATGGACCGCGACGCTGCCGCCGACATCCATCGCCGTACGATCTACCGAGCCGACGCCTGGAATCGAAGTGGGCCGGCGCTGGCCGGCTACGACGTCCTCGAGGAGATGGGCCGGATCGAGGTCCCGACACTCCTGCTCAGCGGGAGAAGAGACTTCATCACCGGCCCGGCCTGTCACGAGGACATGCACGCGGTGCTCCCGCGATCGGAGCAGGTGATCCTCGAGCGCAGCGGCCATTTCTCGTTCCTCTCCGAGCGCGAGCGTCACCGGGAGGCCGTCGAAGGCTGGCTCCGCGCCCTGTGAGCGACGCGGTCGGGCGCCACCACGCGACTGGGTGTCGTTGACGCTGCGCGACGGCTTGATCGTCGCGTTAGCGCTCCTCCTCGCATTCCTCATGGGTCGTCTGCTCTTGACGGTGGGTGTTCCGCGCCATACTATATGCACAGTAATGTAATGGTCGGCCCAGCGAGGTTGGGCCGGGGGGGAGGTAGCCATGAATTGTGCCCGACGGGGAAAGCTGTGGCTTTGTGCGTTGCTCGCCTTCGCGCTCGTTGTCTCGGCGTGTGGCGATGGCGATGATGCCGCGACTGATGCAGCGCCGACGACCGCAGCACCCGCACCCGACGAGCCGGAGGTGGCTGAGCCGGTTGCGGAGCCCGAGCCGGCCGAAGAACCCGAGCCGGCCGAGGAGCCGGCTGAGGTGGCCGAGCCGCCTGAGGAGCCCGAGCCGGCCGAAGTGGCCGAGCCACCTGAGGAGCCGGCCGAGGAGCCGTCAACCGGTGGGGTGATCGGCTTCGCGTACGGCTTCGAGAACGTGCCGATCTATCAGAACGTGTTGGCGCCGGCGCTCGCCGAGGCGGAGCGCCTCGGGTTCGAGATCGTCGAAGGATCGGCCCAGGGTGACTGTGTGGCGCAGCTCGCCAACATCGACAACATGATTGCCTCCGGCGTCGACGCGGTTGTCATCCTCAGCATGTGTCCGGGAGGGTACGACGCTCAGTTCGCCGTGGCCCAGGCTGCTGGTATCGCGGTGGTGACATATCTCTGGGACCATCCCGATGCCGATGGCCGGATCCTGCTCGCTGACGAGATTCCGGGGACGATCATTGCTGATCGGGCGATCGAGTGGATCGACAACGAGTATCAGGGAGCGCTCGAGGACTTCTCGTGGCTGGTCCATGGGTGTCCGCCTGCACCCCCGGGGATCCAGCTGCGGACGTCGATTCCCATCGAGCGGATCACCGAACACACCGGTATCGAGCCGATCGAGACGTTCTGCGCTCTCGACCCGATCACGTCGTTGGATGTCACGCTGGAGGCGTTGCAGGTTGATCCTGGGATCAACATGGTGATCGGCATCACCGAGAGCGCAGCGCTGGGCAGCTACGCGGCGTTCGAGCAGGCCGATGGCTTCGACACCGGGAATGTATTCATCGCAGGAGTGGATGGTGAGCTTCCGGCCATCGAGCTCATCGCCAACGGGGGCGGAACAAACAGCATGTACACGATGTCGGCGGCGCTCGATCTCGAAGCGGTCGGGTTCGCCGTGGTGCGTGTCAGCCAAGCCGCCATCACCGGCGACGAGGCGAACTCGACCTTCCAGAGCCGCCATGTGCCGATCTCGATCGATGACGTCGACACGGCGCAGGCATGGTTTGAGCGGGTGTTCTCTGCGTACAGCGGCTGATCGCCGGCTAGACCGGTCAATCTGTGCTACTCAGCTTGGCGTGAATGCGAGAAGCACTGACCCCGGCAGTCTCGACGAGGAGCGTGGAGCGGATGGAGGGTTCCTCGAGAACTACCTGCCGTTCCTCCTTCACCGCTCATACCAATTGCTGTCGGAGACGTTTCACGCGGGGCTCGCCGATGTCGGCCTCGACATCACGGAGTGCCGGATCATCAATTCGCTGGCGGACTTCGGGCCGTTGACGCTGCAACGAATCCAGATGCTGGCTTACATCGTTCAACCGACCGCGTCGAGAGCGTGTGCACGTCTCGAGAGCCGAGGCTTGCTCACCCGTCGTGTCGGCACGGGCGACAAGCGCCAGAGGATCTTCGAACTCACCGAGGATGGTCGGGGAGTGAGCCGGCGGCTCATGGAGGTTTCGAGCGCGGCGCTTGCCGAGACACTCATGAGGACCTCGCTCGACCCTCTCCGGCTCGAGACGATTCTGAAACAGCTGATCGCCGATTTGGAGCGGAGCCGGCCCGGGTACGCCCGCAGCCCACACGGCGGGCTTGAGCAAACATGAGTAGCCACGGCTTGACCTCACCCGAAGGTCTGGCCGCGTCCCTCGGTGACCTGGTGAGGATTCCCAGTGTGAACCCCCACCATGCGAGCCCTCGCTCCGGCGACGGGGGTGAACGGCGCATGGCCGACTGGTTCGCCGAGCGGGCAGACGCCTTGGGCGCCGAAGTGGTCACCGATCACGTCACAGATGGACGATGCAACGTCTACGCCACGTTCGATGGCTCCTCGGATCGGACCATCGCCATCGACATTCACCTCGACACCGTGGGCGTCGAGCACATGACGCGGGAACCGTTCGACGGCGTGGTCGAGGGGACTCGGGTCCATGGGCGAGGTGCGGTTGACACCAAGGCAAGCCTCGCCGTCGTGCTGGGCGTCCTGGGCGAGTTTTACGCGGAAGGTCGACGTCCCGTACCCACTGTTCAAGTGGTGGGCACGGTCGGTGAGGAAATGCGCGGCATGGTTGGCGCCGTGCGGTACCGGGACTGGCTGTTGGACAACGGCATCACCGTCGACGAACTCATCGTCGCGGAACCCACCGGTTGCGCGCCCGTCCATGGCCACAAGGGTGGGTGTGACCTTGAGGTCATCGTCCACGGCGAGGCTGCTCACTCGGCGCACGTGAGTGCCGGCGTCAACGCTGTGAGCGCGGCAGCGCGTGTCGTTGCCGCAATAGACGAGGAGCATGCCCGCCTGGCTGGATCCCGGTGGCCGACACCGGTTGGGGCAGGGTCTGTGACCACAGTCGGGATCACTGGCGGGATCGCGCCGAACATCGTCCCAGACCGGTGTGAGGTCTCCATCAACCGACGCACTGCGCCTGGGGAGCGGGTCGAGTCCGTGCTGGCGACGTTGCGTGACCTGGTCGTCGAGGCTGCTCAGCCGGCCACGGTCGACGTGGAGGTGCCCGACGGTTTCGCGATCGACGCGTTCTACCGGGAGCCCGACTCGGAACTCGTAAAGCGAATCGGCAGGTTGAGCGGTGCGATGCCCGCAGTGGCCGCGTTTGGAAGCAACGCGCTGTTCTACGACGATGTCGCCACGGAACTCGTTGTGTTCGGTCCCGGTTCGATCGAGCAGGCCCACAAGGCGATCGAGTGGATCGAGATTGGCGAACTGGTGAGGGCGGCGGACATCTACCGCCGACTCCTCACGGACACCGACGGATGATCACCCCCTCGAGTCGCGATGATCGGAGCGCGAGATGAGCGCCGCATTCGTGGCGGATCCGGTCAGGTGGATCCGTCAACGGGGGTTGACCGATGTCACCATCCGGTACGGCCTGATCGCCGCGCTCGGCGTGGTGGCGGTGTTCCTGGCGCTGACCCGCGAGACGTTCCTTACGGTGACCAACATTCAGACGATGCTGCTCACCAGCGCGGTGTCGATCGTCATCGCGGTCCCGTTGGGCATGTTGTTGCAGACCGGCGGCGTGGACTTTTCGGTGGGCAGCGCCCTCGGACTGGCGGTGGTCCTCGGCGGGCACTTCATGGCCGATTTCGCGTGGAATCCGCTGCTTGCGTGCGCTGTCGTTGTGATGATCCTCGGGTTCGTCGGGATGGTCAACGGCACGCTCTGCGCTCGCTGGCACCTCTCGCCGGTCGTCGTAACGATCGGCATGCTTTTCCTGCTCCGGGGCTTGGCGTTCGTGATCACCGGTTCGGAGATTCGCCGCGACTTCGGACGGGGGTTCGCCTACCTCGGCCGGTCCCGGACCGTCCCGTTCGACATTCCCGCCCCTGTGCTTGTCGCAGCAGTCTGGTCGGTTGTTCTGCTCGTGCTGTGGTACCGCACTCGCTGGGGACGGCACGCTCACGCATGCGGCGCCGGGGAGGAAGCGGCTATCGATGTCGGGATAAACGTGACCCGGTCCCGGCTGGGCCTCTACATGCTTGTGTCCGTCGGCGCCGGGATCGGCGGGCTCATCCAGTTGTCCCGGCTGGACAGCGCGCCGGCGGTCACTGGACAGAACCTCGAGCTCGAGATCCTGACTGCCGTGCTGCTCGCCGGCGTGGCGTTCATGGGTGGACACGGATCGGCGGCGAACGTCATCACCGGTGTCCTGTTCCTGACGGTGCTCGGAAATGGTTTGATCCAGTACCGCGTGGACACCAACTGGTCCCGCGTGGTCGAGGGTGCAGTCCTCGTCTCTTCGGCCGGCTTCCAGGTCGTGATCGTGCGTGCGGCCAGACGCCGGCGCCCGCAACCAGCAGAGGGCGACGCCATGGGCGAAGACGAGGCATCGACGACTGTCAAGCCCCGTTCAGCCCGGGTCGAGCCTGGCGGTGATCCGGTCCTCGAAGTCGATGGTGCGACGAAGCGATTCGGCCCGGTCGTGGCTCTCGATGGTGTCTCGTTCGGGGTGCATCCCGGAGAGGTGGTGGCGCTCCTGGGGGACAATGGTGCCGGAAAGAGCACTCTGGTGAAGGCCTTGACGGGGGTGCATTCCCTCGATGAGGGTTCTGTCATCGTCCGAGGGCGCGAGGTCAAGCTGCAATCGCCTCTCGACGCCCAGGCGCTTGGTATCGAGGCCGTTCATCAGAGACTCGGCGTCGTCGGTATTTTCGATGCCTCCGAGAACCTGTTCCTGGGACGCGAACCGCTCGTATCCAACGTCTTCGGCCGCAGCATCGGCTGGATCGACAAGCGGCACATGCGGTCCGAGACGGCTGCTGAGCTGCAGAAGCTCCGCGTGCAGATACCTGGTCGCCGTACACCGGTCGCTTCGTTGTCAGGGGGCGAACGTCAGTCCGTCACGGTGGCGCGAGCCGGCCGCTGGGCTCAGTCGATCGTGCTCCTGGATGAGCCGACTGCGGCGCTGGGTGTGAAACAGTCGGCCGAGGTGCTGCGGCTGATCAGGGACCTGGCCGAGGCAGGAATGGCAGTGCTGCTGGTCACCCACGACATGCCACAGGTCCTCGAGATTTGCGACAGGGTGGTGGTGCTCCGGCGGGGACGGGTCGTCGCAGTCGAAACCGTCGATCAAGCGACGAGTGTGGAACGACTGGTCGGGCTCATCACGGGCGCCGTCTCGGAGGCTCCGTCTCATTTCTGAGCGGTCAATGGCGTCGGTGCTCGGACTCGCTGTGGTGCTCGGCGTTCTCTCGACTGCCTGCCTTCGACTACCCGAGACCGCGCCGCAGACTGACCCCGCTGCGACCGATGAGGCCTCGCTGCGCGAGTTGACCGATCTGGTCAATCTCGGTACCTGCACCGAGAACGGCTGGGACGGCGAGATCAGGAACGAGGCCACCGCACGTCTCGAGGTTGTGATCGGCGTGACCTTCAACGGCTTCGGCTCCGAGGCGCTCGGTAGGGGAACGACGAGCGTTACCATCGAGCCGGGTTCAACGAGAGCATTCTCCGTGGTTCCAAGTCCCCCCATCGAGGATCTGGTGCTGTCCTGCAGTATCGAGTTGGCGACCATTCAGGTCCGGAATTGAGGCTTCCAGAATGACCGACTATCCCGATGTCGGGCTCTACATCGGCGGTTCCTGGCGCCCGGCGGCGCATGACCTGCCCGTGGTCAACCCGGCGAACGAGCGGGTCATCGGCCGGGTCTCGTGCGCCGACCGGCAGGATCTGGACGACGCTCTCGAGGCGGCCGCCAAGGGGTTCGAGGTCTGGAGCCGGACCGCACCCAAGGATCGGGCCGACATCCTGCGCACGGCTGCGGCCGTCATGCGCCGGCGCCAGGCCGAGATCGCGCACGCAATCACCCTCGAGCACGGCAAGCCGTACCAACAGGCCAAGTTGGAAGTCATCCGAGGCTGTGAGTTCTTCGAATGGGACGCCGGCGAGGTGGTCCGCGCCTACGGCCGCGTCATCCCGAGCGGGCCGGGCATCAACTACATCGTCCACCAGCAGCCCATCGGCCCGGTGGTCGCGTTCTCGCCCTGGAACTTCCCGATGAGCCAGCCTGCTCGCAAGGTGGCGGGCGCCCTGGCGGCGGGGTGCTCCATCATCCTCAAGGCGTCGGAGGAGACACCGGCGGGCGCCATGTATATCGCCCAGGCCTTCGGAGATGCGGGACTCCCGCCCGGTGTGCTGAACCTGGTGTTCGGCGTCCCGTCGGAGATTTCGGAGTATCTGATCCCGCATGTGGTGGTCCGGCTGGTTGCCTTCACCGGCTCGACGGCGGTGGGTCGACGGCTCACCGGGCTGGCCGCGGAGCACATGACACCGGTGCTCATGGAGCTCGGCGGTCACGCGCCCGTGATCGTCTGCGAGGACACCGACGTGAAGGCCGCCGCGGTCAGCTCAGCGGCGCGGAAGATGCGCAATGCCGGGCAGGTCTGCACGTCTCCGACGCGTTTCTTCGTCCATGACAGCGTCTTCGAGGAGTTCCTCGACGCGTTCACCGCACGCGCTGCCGCGGTGGTGGTCGGCGACGGCATGGATCCCGGCGTCGAGATGGGTCCGCTCGCCAATGACCGTCGGGTCGCGGCGTTGACCGCGTTCGTGGCGGACGCACGCGACAAGGGAGCTGTGGTCACGACGGGCGGCGAGAGGATCGGAACCTCCGGCTACTTCTTCCAGCCCACCGTGCTCGCAGACGTTCCCGACGATGCCCGGGTGATGCAGGAAGAACCTTTCGGGCCCCTCGCGGTCGTCAACCGGGTGGGTTCGCTCGATGAGGCCATCGAACGCGCCAACTCGGTGCCTTACGGGCTCGCGGCCTACGGATTCACCAATCGCGTGGACTACGTCGATCGGATGGTCGAACGGGTGGAGGCCGGGAACCTGTCGATCAATACGCTTGAGGCCTCCGTGCCCGAGACACCGTTCGGCGGCGTCAAGTCCAGTGGGTACGGCCGGGAGGGCGGGGTCGAAGGCCTGCACAACTACATGGTCGTCAAGAACGTTTCCCACAGCATCTCGATCGTCTAGCCAAGGGGTCTTCCGTAACGACATGGAATACGCCAGAGGTGACGCCAAGGCCTACGCCCGGGCCAACCTGACAGGCATCTGGGCGGCCGCTCTGATGCCGTTCACGAACGACCTGCGGCTGGACGAAGACGGCTTTCGCGAGAACGTCCGTCATTGGACCGAGGACCTGGGCATCGCAGGGCTCTTCGTCTCCGGAAAGCAGGGGGAGTTCTTCTCGATGAGCCCAGACGAGCGGAAGCGGAGCCTGGAGCTCGCCGTCGAGGCCGCCGGGGGACGCGCGCAGACCATGATGTCCTGCTCCGACCAGAACCTGGATGTCGTCATCGATCTCGCCCGGCACGCCCAGGAAGCCGGGGCGGACTACATCGTCGTCCACGCTCCGATGCTCCACTTCGTCTCCGAACACGACGAGACCGTCTACCGGTACTACAGGACGATCTCGCAGAGGGTCGACATCGGCATCGCGCTCTGGAGCCACCCCGACAGTGGGTACGTGATGTCGCCCCGGCTCTGCAACCGGCTGGCCGACCTGGACAACGTGGTGGCCATCAAGTACAGCGTCCCACGTCCGCTCTATGCCGAACTCACCGAACTGGCCTCCGACCGCATCCAGGTGAGCACCGCCTCGGAGGTTGAGTGGCTCGACAACATCCTCGAACTCAACTGGAAGCTCTACCTGTGTTCATCGCCGCCGTACCTGTTGCAAACGGCTAACGACCGGCGCATGCACGACTACACGCAAGCGGCGTTCGCCGGCGACGCGGCGGCGGCGCGCCGCATCAGCGAGAGTCTGAACCCCGCTCGCGACGCGCTGAGGGGGACCAGGCCCCCCGAGAAGCCTCACGCCCACCAGAAGTACTGGCAAGAGCTGCTCGGACAGGTCGGAGGTCGCGTCCGCAAGCCGCTCCTCGAGTTGACAGACACGGAGAAGGCAGCCACACGCGAGGCCTTCGAACAGTGCGGCCTCGGAGTGTGATCGGTGGCACTCGCCACTCGATCCAGAGATCCCGAACAGGGGGAGGACATGACAGACGGAACCCGGCTGAGAGCATGCAACTTTCAAGGGTGGATCGACGAACACCGTGATCTTCTCAAGCCGCCGGTCGGCAACCGGCAGATCTGGGAGGACGCGGACCTCATGGTCACCGTCGTCGGTGGCCCCAACCAGCGCACAGACTTCCACGACGATCCCGTCGAGGAGTTCTTCTACCAGCTGGAGGGCGACATGGTGCTCAAGGTCATCGACGGTGGCGCCCACTACGACGTCGCGATCCGGGAAGGCGAGATCTTCCTGCTGCCGCCCCATGTGCGCCATTCCCCGCAGCGCCCGCAGCCCGGATCGATCGGACTCGTCGTCGAACCGAAGCGTCCCGCCGGGGCAAGGGACGCCTTCGAGTGGTACTGCTTCGAGTGCCGTTCACTCGTCCATCGCGCCGAGGTGGTCCTGAACAGCATCGTGCACGACCTGCCTCCGGTGTACGAGCGCTTCTACCGGGACGCCGAACTGCGCACCTGTCCGCAGTGCGAGGCGGTACACCCGGGCAAGGAGCCCCCCGAAGGCTGGGTCCGGCTGTAGCAGCGGTCATGGCCCGCCGCCCTGGCACATTGTCCAGCGAGCCGAACGACGGCGACACCTCGCCCTCCCAGGAATGACCGGTCCGGACATCGCGCTCACCACCGGCGCCGGCACGGCGGCCGCCCTGGACGCCGCTGACCCGCTGGCTGGGTTCCGCGACGAGTTCCACCTTCCGGTGGGCCGCGCTGGCTCGCCGCAGATCTACCTGGCGGGTAACTCGCTGGGGGCGGTGCCCCGAGCGGCCGCCGATTACGTGAACGCCGAGTTGGAACGGTGGGCCCGCCTCGGCGTGGCCGGGCACTTCGCCGGAGCGCTTGCCTGGGAGCCGTACCACGAGTTGTTGACGGATTCGCTGGGGCGACTCGTCGGGGGGCGCCCGCACGAGGTCGTCGCCATGAACTCCCTCACCGTCAACCTGCACCTGCTGATGGTGAGTTCCTACGACCCCACTGCGGTCCGGCACAAGATCCTCATCGAGGATCGCGCGTTCCCGAGCGACCATTTCGCCGTCGAGAGCCAGATCCGCCAGCGCGGCCACGATCCCGCCGAGTCGCTGATGCTCGCCCGGCCGCGCGCCGGCGAGGAGACGCTGCGGCGCGACGACCTGTTGGCCCTGATCGCCGAGCACGGCGCCGAACTGGCGCTCGTGCTGCTTCCCGGCGTCCACTACTACACCGGCCAGGTACTCCCGATGGCGGAGATCACCGCCGCGGCCCACGACGCCGGCGCCCGGGTTGTTTTCGACCTGGCGCACGCCGTGGGCAATGTCCCGCTTGCCTTGCACGACTGGGACGTCGACTTCGCCGCCTGGTGCAGTTACAAGTACCTGAACGGCGGTCCGGGCGGGGTGGGTGGCGCCTTCGTGCACGAGCGCCACGTCGGTGACCGCTCGCTCCCCAAGTTCCTGGGATGGTGGGGGCAGCGCCCCGACATCCGCTTCGAGATGGACACCGTCTTCGAACCCATCGGTACCGTCGAGTCGTGGCAGCTCTCGAACCCGCCCATCCTCGCCATGGCGGCCCTGCGGGCGTCACTCGACACCTTCGATCGGGCGGGCGGAATGGCGCCGTTGCGGGCGAAGTCGCAACGACAGATCGAGTACCTCGATTTCCTACTCGCCGAGGTGATCGGCGACCGGGTGGCGAGCATGACACCCACCGCGCTGACCGAGCGCGGGTGCCAGTACGCCCTGCGGATCCGGATGCCGGGCGTCGACGGCCGCGCCGTGCACCAGGCGCTGCAAGACGCCGACGTCGCCTGCGACTGGCGGTCCCCCGACGTGATCCGCGTGGCGCCGGTGCCCCTCTACAACTCGTTCACCGACATCCACCGCTTCGTCAACATCCTGGATCGTGTGCTCGACGAGGCAGCCCGATGAGCGCGCTCGGCGAGCGCGGCCCGATCGTCGTGGTCGGCGCCGGACCCGCCGGCGCCCTGATGGCGCTCTACTTGGCCCGGCAAGGATGCGACGTGACCACCTACGAGGCTCGACCCGACGTTCGTCGGGTCGAGATCCCGGATGGCCGATCCATCAACCTCGCCCTCGCTACTCGCGGGATCGTCCCTCTCGTCGAAGTCGGTGTGATCGAGCGGGTCGATGCGATCACGATTCCCATGAGGGGTCGGATGATCCATGCCGAGGACTCGACGAAGCCCGTTCTTCAGCCCTACGGCACGCGCTCCGGAGAAGTGATCCACTCCGTATCCAGGCGCGGTCTCAATGCCATCCTGCTCGATGCCGCCGAGGCCACCGGCCGGGTGGAGATCGAGTTCGAGACCTCCGTTCGATCGATCGATCTTGACGCGGGCACGCTCGCCGTCGTCGTGCCACATGGCGTCGAGCGCACCCTGTCGTTCGGCACCGTCTTCGGGGCCGATGGGGCCGGCTCGGACCTCCGCAAAGCGATCGTGGCCGCCAACGAGGGCAGGGCGGAGGTCAGCCGGCTTGACCATGGGTACAAGGAGCTACAGATTCCACCCGCCGACGGCGGTGGATTCCGCCTCGATCCCCATGCGCTCCACATTTGGCCACGGGGGGAGTTCATGCTGATCGCACTCGCCAACCCCGAAGGTGACTTCACCGCCACCCTGTTCGCGCCGAACGAGGGAGACGGAAGCTTCGCTTCGCTGTCGGACCCCGAAGTGGTGTCCCTGTTCTTCAAGCAGGAATTCCCCGACCTGGTGCCCATGGTCCCCGACCTCGTCGAGCAATTCTTCGAGAACCCCGCCGGCCGGCTTGCGACTATGCGATGCAGTGGCTGGTCGGTGGACGACAAGGCGGTGCTCGTCGGTGACGCAGCTCACGCCATCGTGCCCTTCCACGGGCAGGGCATGAACCTGGCCATGGAGTCTGCGCGCGCCCTCGACCGGCATCTCCGTGATCAGCCCAACGACATAGCGGCGGCCTTCGCCGCCTTCGAGGCGGGGCGAAAGCCGAACGCCGACGCCATCGCGGATATGGCGCTCGACAACTACGTCGAGATGCGAGCGGGCGTGGTCGACCCTGGCTACTTGATCCGACGTGAGCTGGCATTGGAACTCCAGCGCCGACATCCCGACCGCCTGAGCCCGCGCTACAACATGGTGATGTTCTCGACGATGTCCTACGCCGAGGCGGCGGCACGGGCCGCCCGCCAAGCTGAGATCTTGGGCGAGCTTACGGCCGGGCGGGCATCGCTCGCCGACGTTGACATGGACAGAGCGGCTGAGCTCGTCGCCGAGCTCCAGCCTCTGCCCGAACTCGACCCGTTGGCGAGGCTCGAGGCCCTCTCGGTGTGATGGGGAGGCTCCGATGAGTGACGATCTCACCTACGGGTCGTACCTGCGGATTCCTGAGTTGCTGTCGTTGCAGCAGTGCCGCTCGATCGATCCGGACACGGGTGAGCCCGAACACGACGAGACGCTGTTCATCGTCATCCACCAGGTGTATGAGCTGTGGTTCAAGCAGGTCCTTCACGAGCTCGACGGACTCTGCGGTCACCTCAACGGCGACGCGCCCTTCAAGGGCGGTCACCAGCTGAAACGCGTGCTCAAGATCCTCAAGACCCTCGTCAGCCAGCTCGACGTCCTCGAGACCATGACCCCGCTCGAGTTTGCCTCCTTCCGCCCGTTCCTCGACAGTGCCAGCGGTTTCCAGTCGACCCAGTTCCGCGAGCTCGAATTCCTGCTCGGTCAGTTCGACGCTTCCCATCTCGACCTCATCGACCGCGATCCGGATGCTCGCGAACGGCTGGAGCGCCGGTTGCGGGAGCCGACCGTATGGGACGTCTTCGTTCGGTTCCTCGGCAGGAACGGGTTCGACATCCCCGATTCGGTCATCGAGCGCGACGTAACGCTCCCGCACGAGCCTTCGGCAGAGGTGCAGGCCACCCTCGTCGAGATCTACCGGTCCGCCCCGGCGCTCATGGAGATCTGTGAGCTCTTGACCGATTTCGATGAGGGCTTCATGGAGTGGCGGTACCGGCACGTGATGATGGTGCAGCGCACGATTGGCACCAAGCGAGGCACGGGCGGCTCTGACGGGGCCGCCTACCTTCGCACCACAATCATGCGCCCCGCGTTCCCTGATCTCTGGGCCATCCGCGCGTCCTTCTGAGCCATGCCGGAGTTACGCCTACGGATCCAGCGCTATCGAAGCGAGTAGCTCGGAGCGGACGAGCGCTGCAACTCGGCCTACAAAGCCGTCCACTAGGCGTGCTCGAGGATAAGCCGGCCGGTCAGTGTCGTGTGCCCGCGGCGACAAGGTCGGCGACGTTGCGCACCAGGGCCGTGTGCAGGGCGAGCAGCGTCTCGGTTCGGCGCACCTCGTCGATGGCGGCGATCCGCTGGAGGGTCTCGTGGAGGTCGTCGTTGGTGGCCGCCACGATCCGCACGAGGAGGTCGCCGCGCCCGGTGACCGTGTGGATCTCCAGAACCTCGTCGATCCCCGACAGCGCCCGCACGGTGGCCTCGTGCGCCCCCTGAGCGATGGTGAGCGTCGTGAAGGCGCAGACGCCGAACCCGGCCGAGCGAGGTTCGATGTCAGGGCCGTAGCCCACGATCACTCTCCGGGCCTCCAGGCGCCGGATGCGATCGTGCACCGTCCCTCGGGCGAGACCCGTCAGCCGGGCCATCTCCGAGGTGCTGCTGCGGGGTTGCCGGCGCAGCACGCCGATCAGCTGCCGATCGACGTCGTCCAGAGGGATGTGCATACTGCGTCCGTCGGGCATGTCTCGTCGCCTCGTATTCCGTCATTCTGATCGAATAATGAAATAATAATAGACGAACTGGTCATATACAAGGAATATAGACGATCATTCTGCTTAGCTGCGTTCCCAACGGTCGGTTAGAACCGGAGCACGAGGAGCGAGCACCATGACACACCTCAAGAAGGTCGATCACGTCACCTATGCCTGCGAGACGGGCTCTATCGAGCGTTGGGCGTGGTTCCACATCGAGGTGGAGGGAGGCACGCTTATCAACCGGATCGACGACGTGCGTGCCGATGATCCCAATTCGAGCATGAAACTCTGGTGCATCGACTACGGCGACTTCGGCGTCGCGCTCATCGAGGGCATCGATCGGGCCGAGCGTTCACAGGTGTCGAGATTCGTCGAGCGCCACGGCGATCACTCCTGCCAGCACGTCGCCTACGAGACCCATGACCTCGACGGGTTCACCTCGCACGTCCAGCGGATGGGGGGATCGGTGCGCGGCCCCAAGCTGCTGCGCCACGACGGGTTCGGCGTGCTCGAACAGCTCTTCGCCCGGGGCTACGAGGCGGGCAACGCAGACGTGGTGCCGTTCCCGGAGTACGTGCAGCGCCCCGACGTCGGAGCCGGCGACGAGGTGGCCATCACCTTCGCCGCCGAGACCGGGCAGGGGTTCTATGCGCAGATCGCCGACGCGGTGGCCGGCCGTGACGTCGAGCCGTTCTTCGACTTCTCCTCCATGTCGCAGGACTGGACCGTCCCCGAGCCCGCGCCCCGGCCAACAACGACCTGAGACCCGGACACAGCGCGAAACGCGCCGCACGGCGCCGGATCGGGTTCCGCCACTCAGACGCCGGTCGGAGCGGGGTCTGCGACGAGCACCTTGGCGCGCAGGACGGTCTCCGAGGGCAACTCACCGAACAGATCGTGGTAGTCGCTCGAGAACCGGCCGAGATGATGCAGGCCGCTGCTCGTGGCCGCGCGGCTCACGGAGTGCCGCCCGCTCTCCAGCAGCCGGCGGGCGTTGTTGAGCCTCAGCAGCTTGTGGAACCGGGCAGGGCTCACCGAGACGCAGTTCTCGAACGCCTGCTCGAGCGTGCGGCGCGATGTCCCCACCCGCGAGGCGACCTCGGGCATCGTCAGTGACTCCGTAAGAGCACCGACCATGACGTCGCGAGCTGCCCGGTAGAGCTGGATCGAATCGTGTGACGATCCCTCGGCCGCGCTCGGGGCCGTGAGCAGTTCGAGCATCAGTGCATGCACGACCGACCGCGGCACCGAGATGCTCTGGGAGGCCGCGTCCCAGGATCGCAGGGCGTTGGCCGCCACGGCTCGGAACCTCCTGCTGAGTTCGGGATCGGCGACGCGGCGCACCCGACCGGCCTGCTGGTTCGAGAGGCGGCGCAGTGGCAGGGCGGCTCCCTCCCCCAGGGACACACTGAAGACGGCCGGCTCGACGCCCCCGTCGATGACGGCCTCGTAGGCGCCGCCGGGTCCGACCAGCAACACGTCGTCCATGGTGAACGTGGATCCGTTGTTGAGTGAAGGGCCGGGCGCGCTGAGCAGGACCACCGCGCTGATCACGCCGTCCGGGCCGGCGCCCTGCTGGCCGAGTCGACGGTTGGTGTGCTCGACGAAGAAGCCGACCTCGTCGTCGTCGCAGGCCAGGAACGCGCCCCTGTACGAGCCGCAATCCAGCTGTTGGTACGACTGATCGAAGCCGCTCAGCTGTTCTGCCTGGTCGTCGATGCTCTTGTACCGCTGAAAGACCGCGGCGGTCCGCATGTCAGGACGCTACGGCCTGCGCACGGGGCGTGTCCAGGCTCTGGTGCGCAAAACGGACAAGGAAGATCCGTTTCCGGACAGGAGCCGGCGCTCGGGGGATAGCCCGGAGGGTCCCCGACGGTTGTCATGGCGCGCGAACGAGCCGCGGCGCGCACCGCGGGGTCGACTCGCATCCCGTGCCGTCGGCTCCGAAACGCCCGGCGGCCGCGAAGGGACGAGACATGGCGAAGGTGATCACCAACGACGGCGTGGAACTGCACTACGACGTGGCGGGGACCGGGGCTCCGCTCGTGCTGGTGCACGGCTGGAACCAGACCGCGGCACTGTTCGAGCGGCAGGTGGCCGGCCTGAGCGACCGCTTCCGGGTCATCACGTTCGACCTGCGAGGCCACGGCGAATCGCAGCGACCGGATCACGGTTACCGCGTCTCCCGCTATGCGATGGACCTCCGGACGGTGATCGAGGAGGTGGCAGGAACGCCCGCGCACGTGCTCGGTCACTCGATGGGGTGTTGCGTGCTGTGGTCGTACTTCGATCTGTTCGCGGGCGACGGGCTCGACAGGGTCGTGTTCGTGGACATGATGACGCACCCCATCGCCAATCCCGCGTTCGGCGAGCAGGAGGTCGCCGACTACGGGTCGATTCTGAGCGCCGAGGCGTTCTTCGGGATCTTCAACGGCCTGACGGCGGGCGCGGCAGGCCAGGTCGTGCCGGGGCTGCTCGAGGGGATGGTGACGCCGAACATCTCCACCGAGGACATGGCCTGGTTGCTCGCCGAGAACGCACGCATGCCGGGGCCGCTCTCGGCCAGGGAGTTCTTCTCGGACATCCTGGCGGACTGGCGCGACGTGCCTCCCCTGATCAACCGGCCCGCCCTCTACATCGCCGGTGAGGCGTCGTTCGTCCCCGCCTCGGCGACGCGCTGGGCCGCCGAGCAAACCCCCGGCGCCACCTTCGAGTCCTTCGCGCCCGACGAGGGAGGCAACCACTTCATGTTCGTCGAGAACCCGGATCGGTTCAACCGACTCGTCGGCGACTTTCTCTCCACCAACAGCCCGTGACACCCAAAAGGGGGAAGAAATGACAACACCGAAGAACATCAATCGGGTCCTCGCCGTGGTGCTGGCGTCGGCGCTACTGGCCGCGGCGTGCGGTGGCGACGACACCGAGCCGACCGGCACCACTGCGGCGCCCCCGCCGCCGGCCACCGAGCCTGCGCCGCCGCCGGCCGAACCGGCTCCGGCCCCGCCCGCGGCCGAGCCCGCAGCGCCGCCCGCCGAGCCCGCACCGGCCCCGCCCGCTGAGCCTCCCGCCGCCCCGTCGGCTCCCATGGACCTCGATGTCGACGCGATCCTTGCCGTGGACCTGGCGGACTGCGCCCCGGCGCCGCAGGGAGAACCGCTGAGGATCGGCTACGCCGCCGACTTCTCCGAGCTCGGCGGTTTCGTGGACATCCCGGCGTCCGCGGCGGCGGAGTACTTCGCCGGACTCGTCAACTGCTGGGGCGGCGTGGACGGCCGCCCGGTCCAGATGGTGATCCGCGACATCGAGGGCGATCCCGAGACCGCCGGCCGCGTTGCCCAGGAATTGCTCGACGAGAACGTCACGGCCATCCTCGGCCCGGCGTTCTTCGACGTCAACCAGGCGATCCTCCAGATCACCGCAGGGCGGGTGCCGCTGATCTCGGTCTCTTCCACCGAGCCGCTGCTGGCGGACCCGACGCAGTTGTCCCTGCTGGCCTCCTTCACGGACACGGCGCAGGCGGAGGCGGCGGCGCAGTTCGCGCTCGATCAGGGCTGGACGACGGCCGTCACGTTCAGCGTCCCGGGGCCGTACTTCGGGTACCTCGTCGAGGTCTTCACCGATACGTTCGAGTCGCTCGGCGGTGACGTACTGGGCGACTACCCGTTCGTGCCGGCGGCAACCACCGACTTCTCGGCGCAGGTGAACGAGATCGCCGCGCTCGACCCGCAACCCGATGTCGTCTACTCGGGCCTGCTGGCCTTCCAGGCCGCGATCCTCGCCGCCCAACTCGGCGAGGCCGGCGTCGACGCCGAGATGCTCATTGCGGACGCCTTCTCGGCGACGGGTGGCTACTACGTCGACGGCGTCGAGGGGTTCTTCCACACGTCGCACACGTTCCCCGAGCCCGACGGCCGGATGTTGCGATTCCTCGGCAGCTACGAAGCCGCGAAGGGTTCGGCCCTCGAGAGCGACTCGTACTCGGCACTGGCTGCCGACGCCATCCTCGTCATCGCCGACGCCGTGATCCGAACCGGTTCGCTCGACCCGGTCACGGTTGGTGAGGCCATCATCGCGGGGTCGGGTGTCGACGGCCTGACCGGAACGCTGACCTACAACGGGGGAGCGATACCGAACACGCCCGTCTACGTGCACGAGGTCGTGAACGGCGGGCCGAGCCTCGCCGCGGTGTACGGCTGAGCGGGCTGGCGAACCGCCGGGCCGCCCGGACACCGTGCTGACCCTCGAGCAGGTCGAGGTCGCCTACGGAGGTGTCCGGGCGGTCCACGGGGCCTCGATCTCGGTCACCGAAGGCGAACTCGTCGCTCTCATCGGCCCCAACGGAGCCGGCAAGAGCAGCCTTCTCAACGCCGTCATCGGGCTGCACGCTCCCAGCGGCGGCACGATCCGCTGGCGCGGCACCGACGTGACCGGCTGGTCCCCGCAGCGGCTCCTGCGCGCCGGCATCGCCCTGGTTCCCGAGCACCGCCGGATCCTGACGGGTCTGACCACCGAGGAGAACCTGCTCGTCGCCGGCATCGTGACGGGTGCGCGATCCCGCCGCCGGCTGGCGGCGGAGTTGATGGAGCGCTTCGAGGTGCTCGGGCGCCGGCGCGCCGCGCCCGCCGGCCTGCTCTCGGGCGGTGAGGCGCAGCAACTCGCCATCGCCCGCGCGCTCATGAGCCGCCCCGAGTTGCTGCTGATGGACGAGCCGGCCCTCGGCCTGGCGCCGCGCCTGCGCAGCCAGGTGTTCGACCTGCTCGGCGAGCTCGCCGCGGCGGGCACGACCCTGCTCGTCGTCGAGCAGGATGCGCGCCGCCTTCTCCGGATGGCGGACACCGCCTACATCATGCGCAGCGGCGACATCGTCGCCAGCGGGACGGCGGCCGCGCTGGCGGCACGCGAGGACCTTTTCGAGGCCTTCCTGGGCAACGGCACGTCATGGTCGAGTTCGTCCAGCAGCTGATCGACGGTCTCGGCCTCGGCAGCGAGTACGCCCTACTGGCTCTGGGGATCGGCCTGACCTTCGGGGTCATGCGCATGGTCAACTTCGCCCACGGCGAGCTCATCACCGTCAGCGCCTACGTGGCGTACGGGCTCACGCTCGTCGGGATGAACTGGTGGGTTCTCGTCCCGGTCATCGTGGCGACCTCGATCGCCACGTCGGTGGCGCTCGAACTGGTGGCGTTCCGGTGGGTCCGGGGCGCCAGCGACTTCGCCATGCTGCTCATGTCGTTCGGCGTGCACTTCGTGATGCAGGCGGGCTTCGTGATGTACGTGTCGGCCGGCTCGCGGGGATTCGAGAGGCCGGACTGGATCGCCAGGACCGTGTCGGTGGGCGGCGTGCGTGTCGAGGTGGTCGACATCGCCGTGATAGCCGTCACGGTGGTGACCCTGCTGGGCACCCTGGCGATCCTGCGCAAGTCGATCTACGGGCTGGCGATCCGGGCCGCCGCGGAGAACTTCGACACGGCCCGGCTGCTCGGCGTTCGCAGCAACCTCGTGATCAGGTCGGCGTTCGCCCTGGCCGGACTGCTTGCCGGCGTCGCGGCGGTTCTCTTCCTGATGAGGACGGGGAGGGCGGCGCCCGCCGTCGGGCTCCTCCCGATGCTCAAGGGTGTCCTCGCCGCCCTGATCGGCGGCTTGGGCCGTCTGCAGGGCGCCGTGATCGGCGGCATCGTGCTCGGGGTCGTCGAGGTGCAGCTTGTCTCGCGACTTCCCGACGAACTCGACGGGATGGTCAACGGGATCATCTTCGTCCTCATTGCGTTGCTGTTCATCTTCCGGCCGGCGGGGATACTGCGTACCCGCGCCAGGGAGCGGGTGTGAGGAGCACGGGCCGCAGGGATCCACGTGGGGTCACCGGCCGGCTGATCGGCCGGCTCGTCCCCGAGATCGGCGCTGCCGGCCTCCTGTTCGCCGCGGTCGTCGGTGCGGGGCTGTTGTACGTCGCCGGGGGCGGCGTGGCCGGGGAGCGACTGTTCACGGCGCTGCTCATCAACGCCACCGTCGTCGTCGGGATGCAGATCTTCATCGGCAACACCGGGATCCTGTCGTTCGGCCACGTCGGCTTCGGTGCGGTGGCCGGGTACGCCTTCGTGCTGTTCGCCATCGACGGCGAGCGGAAGGCGCACCTGGTGCCCGACGCTCCGTTCGGACTCGTCGACGTGACCGTGCATCCGGCCGCCGCGATCGGGGTTGCGGTGGCGGTGAGCGCCGTCGTGGCCACCGTCGTTGGGCTCGGCCTGGTGCGCGCGGGCGCCGCGTCGGGAGCGATCGCCCCCACGGTCATCACGCTGTCGTTGCTGTTCGCCACGTTCGAGATCGCCGTCAACTGGACCGACCTGACCGGCGGGAATCGGGCCGGCCTGAGCTTCCGTCCCGGCACCGCCATGGCGGGGCGGGGCTTCGCCTACGGGGCTTTCGCCCTGGCGCTCGGTGTGGCGGGCCTCTACCGCCGCTCGCGGACGGCGCGGCTGGCCATGGCCGCCCGGGAGGACGATGTGGCGGCCCGCTCGCTGGGCATCCATCCGGCCCGGCACCAGATGATCGCCCTCCTGCTGTCGGTCGCCGTGGTTGCCGTCGGATCGTCGCTGCGCGTTTGGCTCACGGGCACGGTCTCCCCCGAGCGGTTCTTCATCGACTACACACTGTTGACCATCACGATGCTGGTCGTGGGCGGCCGCGGCAGCATCACCGGAGCCACCCTCGGCACGGTCGTGATCACGGTCCTGACCGAGGTCGCCCGGGTGCTGTCGGGTCCCGACGTCGATCCCGGTCCGTTGGACTTTATCCTCCGTCCGGGCCTGGTGGACCTGGTGCTCGGCGCTTCGATGCTCGGCTTCATGATCCTGCGCCCGCGGGGTCTCGTGGACGACTGGGAACTCGCCGACTGGCTCGGCCGCCGGCTCCGAAGGTGGCTTCGCAGCGCGCCAGGGGCGGCATCGGAGGAAGCGAGCGACGGGATCGAGTTCGCCGAGCGCCCGGCGGCGCCCTCTGCCCCGGTCCGGCTGGCCGCGGCGGGCGTCACGGTGGACTTCGGCGGCCTACGCGTCCTGGAGAACGCGCACCTCTTCGCAGAGAGCGGACGTGTGGTGGGGCTCATCGGACCGAACGGTGCCGGCAAGACGACGATGCTCAACACCGTGACCGGCGTCGTCGCGGCCACGCAGGGCCGGTTCAGTCTCGACGGGGAGGACATCGCCGGGCTGGCGCCCCACCGGCTGGCCAGGCTCGGCCTCGCCCGCACGTTCCAGAACCTGCGGCTCTTCGCAGCGCTGAGCGTGCGGGAGAACGTCGAGGTGGCTGCACTCGCCGGCGTCCGCTCGGCTCGGCGAGCCGAGGCGACGGCCGCCGGCCTGCTGGGGTTGTGCGGCCTCGCCGACATCGCCGAGGTGCGTGCTCGCGCCCTCGACTACGGCGCCTCGAAGCGCCTCGAACTGGCCCGAGCCGCAGCGCAGTCCCCTGGGTTCCTGCTCCTCGACGAGCCCACCTCGGGCTTCTCCGAGCTGGAGTCGGTGAGCATTGTGGACCAGATCCGTCGCATCGCCGCCGCCCTGGGTTGCGGAGTGGTGGTGATCGACCACGACCTCGCCTTCATCACCAATCTCTGCGACCACGTGTACTGCCTCGATCAGGGCTCGGTCATCGCCACCGGATCGCCCGAGGAGATCCGGTCCCACCCTGCGGTCCGCGCCGCCTACCTGGGCGGCTGATCAGCGGAACCCGGCGCATTGCGGAACTGCGGCTGTGCGGGGCGGGCACGCAGGACGTTCACCGCTCCGCCATGCCCCCCTCGGCCGCCGCCCGTAGCGCTCGCGGCGGTCCGGCGGACGGGCGTGGGTTAGGTCAGGCGGTAGTCGGCCACGGTGCAGCCGACGGCGAAGATGGGGATCGGTGCGTAGAAGTGGACCGTCCCGGGCGCCCCCGCCGCGGCCGCGCTCACCGCCACGAATGTGCGGATCTCGAAACCACCCTGGCCGGCTTCGGCGTAGACGGCGATGTCGTCGTAGTCGCATAGGGCTTCCCGGTCGTTGCGGCACCAGCGGTCGAGGAAGTCGCGGTCCCAGTCCTCGTTGATCCTCCCCGAGTCGGGGGTGGCGGGCCAGTGCGAGATGCCGCCGGTGCCGACGAGGGCGATGCGCTCGGGCACCGCGTCGGCGGCCCGCCGCAGCGCCTCCCCGAAGGCCCAGGCTCGGCTGAGCGGTGTGAGTGGGGGCCCCTGGCAGTTGATGTTGGCGGGGATGACCGGGAGATCGAACCGCGGCGTGAGGAAGTGCAGCGGCACGGCGATGCCGTGGTCGAACAGCCACTCCTCGGCGTATGCGACGTCAACGGTCCCCATGACTTCGCCGATGATGCGCTGGGACAGGTCGCGGTCGCCGGGCGCCCGGAACTTGTCGATCCGTAGCCAGTCCGGGTCCTCGATGGGCCCGTCGTAGAAGTCGGCCATGCCTATGGCGAAGGCGGGCATGTTGTTCATGAAGAAGTTGGCGAAGTGCTCGGCCGCGACCACGATCAGCGCATCGGGTCGCGAAGCCTCGAGGTCCGCTCGCATCCCGTCGAGGGCCTCGTAGAAGCGGTCGCGCACCGCAGGGTCGGCTCGGTCGGCTCGGCCGGTGATGCCCGGCGCGTGGCTGCACACACCGGCGTAGACGAGCGCCATATCAGCCTCCTCCCTCTCCAGCCGCCGCCGGCCTCGTCGCCGAAGTCCCCGGTGTCGCTGTCTCCGGCTCGGGCGGGTCGAGGATGGCCGCCGACGCGTGCCGGAGCCTGGCGGCGTGTGCCTCGGTGCCCTCGTAGCCCACCATGGCGTAGACGCCCTCGCGCACCGGACCGTGGCGGGCGATCCCGTCGCGCATCCGCTGCAGGTAGTCGCTCCATTCGATGCCGTGCAGGGCGGCGAAGTGCATGAGGATCTGGCCGTTCACGCCGAGGTGGAACAGCAGACCGATGTCGGGGCCGACGAGCGCCTCGATCTCCTCGCCGCGTAGGTCGTACGGGTCGACCGCGCCCCGCCGGTCCGCCGAGTAGCGCTGCTGGAGCGCCGGGTCCCGGTTCAGTTCGTAGAGGAACTTCTGGACGTAGTAGAGGCTCACGGTGCCTCCGCTGTGTCGAGGCGCCCGATGGGGTGGGTGTCGAGGGCGATGGCGATGTTCTTGGTCTCCATGTAGAAGTCGAAGCTCCAGTCGCCGCCGTCGCGGCCGATGCCGCTGCGCTTGGTGCCGCCGAACGGCGTGGGCAGGTGGCGCACATTCTGGCTGTTGACCCAGACCATGCCCGCCTCGAGCGCGCCGGCGACACGGTGTGCCCTCCCCACGTCGCCGGTCCAGACGTAGCCGGCGAGACCGTAGGGGACGTCGTTGGCGAGGCGCACGGCTTCGGCCTCGTCGCTGAAGCCGATGGCGGTGAGCACCGGCCCGAAGATCTCCTCCTGGGCGATGCGCATCGAGTTGGCGGCGCCGGTGAGCAGGGCGGGCGTTACCCAGTTCCCTCCGGCGGGGGCGTCGCCCCAGGGCGTGCCCTCGGTCACGGTCGCCCCCTCCTGCCGGGCGATGTCGAGGTAGCCGCGCACCTTGTCGCAGTGGTCGGGGTGGATCAGCGGACCCACCACGGCGGCGGGATTGAGGGGATGACCCACCGCGATCCGCTGCAACCGCTCGGCCAGCCCGGCAACGAACGCATCGTGGACGGACTCCTGCACCAGCAGCCGGCTGGCGCTCGTGCAGCGCTCGCCGTTGAGGCTGTAGATCATGAGGAGGACGGCGTCGGCCGCCCGTTCGAGGTCGGCGTCGTCGAAGACGATCACCGGGTTCTTGCCGCCGAGTTCGAAGTGCGTCCGCTTCAGGGTGGGCGCGCCCTGAGCGGCGATGCGGGAACCGGTGGCGGACTCGCCGACGAAGGCGATGGCCTTGATGTCGGGGTGCTCGGTGACGGCCCGCCCGGCGGTCTCGCCCATGCCGTGCACCACGTTCAGCACGCCTGGCGGCAGCCCGGCCTCGAGGGCGATCTCGGCGAGCAGGTGCGCCGTCAACGGGCTCCATTCGGCCGGCTTGTGGACCACCGTGCAGCCGGCGGCCAGCGCCGGGGCGATCTTCCATGTGCTCAGCATGAACGGGGTGTTCCAAGGGGTGATCACCCCCACCGGCCCAATGGGGTGGCGGGTGGTGTAGTTGACGTGGTGCGCCGACGGCAGCGCCAATCCATCGGCTGCGCCGGGGGCCCGGTCGGCGAAGAACCGGAAGTTCTCCGCGCCCCGCAGGGCGGCGGCGCCCATGAACCGCACGGTCTGGCCGGTGTCGACGCACTCGGTGAGGGCGATCTGCTGCGCCCGCTCGACGATGAGGTCGGCCACCCGGTGCAGGATCCGCTTGCGCTCGGTGCCGGGGGTGGCGCGCCACGCCTCGAACGCCCGGGCCGCGGCCCGGGCCGCGGCGTCAACGTCGGCGGCGTCGCCTGCGGCCATGTCGCCGAGCGCGGCGCCGTCGATGGGGGAGTAGTTGGTAAAGGTTGCGCCCGAGGCGCTCGGCATCTCCTCACCGGCCACGAGATGAGGTGTGGCCCGCGCCGCGAACCGGGCCAGGTACGCCTCGGCGGTCGCCAGGTTCTCCTCGAATCCGGCGGGAGTCATCGGTGGCGCCCGCGTTTCGGTTGGGCCGGACGGCCGCTCGCCCGATCCGCTGCGATGGTTGTCGGCGGAATCATCGGCGGCCTCCGCGGTTGTGCTGTTCCCGCTCGGCGATGCGGGCGCGGACGCCGTTGCGGTTGATACGGAAGGTGGCGTCGATCTCGGTGAGTTCGGCCGACCACGCCACGGCCAGCGGGCTCGGCGTGGCGGCCAGGTGCGTCTCGGCGGCGTCCAGGATGGTTGCCAGGAACCCGGCCCGGGCCGCGGCGTCGCGACCGGGCCCGACGCGGACGGCGATCGCCACGAAGGCGTGGTCGCTGTCGCCGTCGGCGATGCGGTAGTGGCTGCGCCCGACGGCCCGGGTGCGCAGCGCGTCGGTGGGCGTCAGCCCGTGTTCGGCGGCGGCGGCGTGTACGGCGTCCACGAGGGCCCCCACGTCGTGGTGTTCGGCGAGGTTGGCCGAGTATTCGATGGTGATGTGGGCCACGCCGGTCGCTCCGCATTGCCGGTCGGGTCGGCGCCGCCTGCTTGTTGGCGCCAACCTTGTCCTATATGTGTTCAGCAAATGCTTATCATGTATGGTATCCGCGCGAAACCCTCCAGTGCGGCACGGAAGGACGACCTCCATGCGGCTCCTGTCCTACTCGATCAACGGTGAGGCGGGCTTCGGCCTGCTGAGTGCCGACCGGGCCGGGGTCGTTGATCTCGGGCGCCGCCTCCCAGGGATTGCGGACCTGGGCGAACTGCTGAGCGAGGACCGTCTCGCCGAGGCGCGCTCCTTCGCCGACGATCCTCCGGATCACCCCCTTGCGGGCATCACGTTCGAGCGGCTGCTGCCCCGTCCGCAGAAGATCTTCTGCATCGGCGTCAACTACGGGGGGCGTGTCGGCGAGTACGAGGACCGCAGCGACGCCGCCTACCCGTCGGTCTTCGTGCGCTTTCCGGACTCCTTTACCGGCCACGACCGGGACCTCGTCCGGCCTCCCGAGAGTGCGCAGCTCGACTACGAGGGTGAGATCGTGGCGGTCATCGGCACGGCCGGGCGGCGGATCCCCGTCGAACGCGCCCGCCAACACCTCGCCGGTCTGTCACTTGGCAACGAGGGCACGATCCGCGACTGGGTCCGCCACGGCAGGTTCAACGTCACACAGGGCAAGAACTGGGAATCCACCGGTGCTCTCGGCCCGTGGCTCGTGACCATCGACGAGTTCGACGACATCGAGTCGCTGCACCTCACGACCCGGGTCAACGGCGAGGTCCGCCAGGACGACACGCCTGCAACGATGCGGTTCTCCATCGAGTACCAGATCCACTACCTGTCGACGTTCACCACCCTCCGCCCCGGCGACGTGATCTGTACCGGGACACCCACCGGGGCCGGCGCGCGGTTCGATCCGCCCATCTGGCTGCAGCCCGGCGACGTGGTGGAGGTGTCGGTGCCGGAGATCGGCACGTTGCGCAACACCATCGCCGACGAGGTTCTGCCGTCGGCGGGCGCCCGCGACCAACTCGACATCGTCACCGGCGACGCGATCCCGATGCGCCCCTTCACGCAGTCGCTGCCGATGGCGCTCCTGCGGGCGCGGGAGGCCGCCATGCGTCGGTTCCGACCCCTGCTGTCGGCCCACGATCTCACCGAGCAGCAGTGGCGGGTGCTGCGCGCCCTGACCGCCGCCGACGACCGTCTCGACCTGACCGAACTGGCCGAACGCACCGCCCTGCAGGCCCCGAGCGCCTCGCGCATCATTGCCAACCTCGAGCAGCGCGGCCTCGTCGAGCGCCGAACCACCGACCACGACCAGCGCCGGGCGAGCCTCGGCCTCACCACGGCGGGCCGGGCGCTGGTGCGGCGGATCGCCCCCCACTCCGAGGCCGCCTACAACCAGATCGAGGAGCAGTTCGGCGCCGAACGTCTCGCCCACCTGCTCGACGAATTGGCCGAGTTGGCTGCGCTGCCCGCCGCCCTCGCCGCGGAAGCGTCGTGAGCCTGACCGCCGCCGAGGTCGCCGCCGAGGCTCAACTGCTCGACGAGGCGGAGCGGAGCCGGCGGCAGGTCCGCCAAACCACGTCCGTGTACCCCGAGATGACCATCGAGGACGCCTACCGGGTGCAGGCCGCCTGGCTGCAGATCCGCCTGGCGCGGGGCGAGACACTCATTGGCCACAAGATCGGCCTCACCTCGCGGGCGATGCAGCAGGCCATGAACATCACCACCCCCGACTCGGGATTCCTCACCGACGCCATGGTGTTCGCGCCCGGTCGGGGGCCGGCGGCGGGGGACTTCTGCGACCCCCGGATCGAGGTGGAGTTGGCCTTCGTGCTCGCTGACGACCTCGCCGGCGCCGACCTCGAGGTGGACGACGTGCTCGACGCAACCGACTACGTCACCCCGGCGGTGGAACTCATCGCAGCCCGCACCCACCGCACCGACGCCGTCACCGGGCGCACCCGCACCGTCGTGGACACCATCGCCGACAACGCCGCCGACGCGGGGATCATCTGCGGCGGGCGCCGGGTCGGGCCCCGCGAGGTGGACCTGCGCTGGGTGGGCGCCCTCGCCTACCGCAACGGTGTGATCACCGAGACGGGCGTGGCGGCGGGAGTGCTCGACCATCCCGCCCGCGGGATCGTCTGGCTGGCCCGCCGGTATGCCACGCAGGGGCTCGGGCTGGTGGCGGGGCAGACGATCCTGGCCGGCTCGTTCACCCGGCCCATGGTCGTGCGATCCGGTGACAGTTTCCGCTTCGACTACGGGCCGCTCGGTGCCTTCGCCGTGGAGTTCTCGTGACCGGCTCCGACCGCATCCCGCACCAACCGGCCCTGCGCCGCCCGGGTCTGCCGCTCCATCGGCCGGAGTGACCGTGACCTCCAACAAGTACCACTCCGAGCGCCCCGCCCCGCCACCGCCGCCGGCGGGATGCCCGGTGCGCGCCGGCTGGAGCCCGCTGAACGAGGATTATCTCGCCGAGCCGTATGCCATCGCCGCGTCGCTGCGGGACGCCCACCCCGTGTTCTACGCCGAGAAGAGGTCGAGTCGGTTATCTACGGCCTGTCTTTCGCCGGCCACGAGGCGGTCACCGCGCTGATCTGCAACACCCTGCTCTGCCTGCTCCGCCATCGCGGCCAGTGGGACGAGGTCTGCGCCACCCCGGCGCTCATCGCCAACGCCGTCGAGGAGGTGCTGCGATCCGAGTCCTCGCAGATCTCCTGGCGGCGCATCACGACGACCACCACGGTCGTCGGGGGCTACGACGTGCCGGCGGGTACGCCCATCCTCCTGAACTTCGCCTCGGCCAACCGTCAGGCCGACATCTGGGAGGCGCCCGACACGTTCGACATCCACCGGCCCAACGCCAACCGCCACATCTCCTTCGGCAAGGGCGTGCACTTCTGCCTCGGCGCCCGCCTTGCCCGTTTCGAGACCCGCCTCGTGGTCGAGACCCTCGCCGAACGCATCCCGTCGCTGCGCCTCGCCGCCGGCCGGCAACTGGACTACTTCCCCAACATCACCTTCCGCGGCCCCACCCGCCTCCACGTGGACTGGGGTTAGACGGGCCGATCACGCCGTTGGCATTCGAGGAGCATCGGGGCCCTATCCGACGAGGAGGAGTGACGTGTCGCTGCCGGCCACTGAGACGCCACCGGCGGGGACGACGGCGACCTCGTGTCAGAGACGGAGCCCAATGCGGCCCTCGAGTTGGCCGACCATCGCCAGGAACGAGTTGAAGATGGCGAGGTGCGTGGGGTGGGACTTCGACCATTCCTCGAGGGAGCGGAGTTCGTCGAACCAGCCCACGAAACTCGTGGACTCGAGATCCTTGCCGTATCCAGGTCCGAGGTGGCCGACGCGCTGATCCGGTCGCGTGCTACTCCCCAGTACTCGTGGACCTCCGTCAATTCCGCCGGGAGGAGGTTCCTCACGCCGGGGGTGATGTGCTCGGTCGAATGCAGCGTCTCCTACCGTTCGGCGGGGATGACGGCGGTCTCCTCGCCGACGCCGGGGCTGCTGAGGGCGGCGGCCACGTCGGGGCGGCGCCGCCAGCGTTCGTGGCGCCCGGGATCGGTCCAGTAGCCGAGTAGGACTGCGGTGGGTTCGGTCGCGTTGGCCACGCGCGCCCGCTCGAGGTGGTCGGGGATGTCGTCGCCGTGGCCCAGCGTGTCCAGCAGCGTGTCGATGGTTGCGTCGGCGCCGCTGCTGCGGGCGAACAGCATCGAGAACACGGTGCGCTCCGGCAGGTCGACGGCGGTCCAGGCCGGCACCTGGGGGGTGTGGCCCTCGGGACGGTTGGCGGTCATGGTGGCTCCTCGGTCGGGTTCGGCTCGGATCGTGGCGGCGAGGCCCCGAAGCGCGGTTCAATGCGGTCCTTCGGTCGGTGCCGTGTCGGGGGCTCCCGGTATGTCGGGTTCGCCTCCGAGGTATGCAGCCTGGAGTCGATCGGGACGGCGGCGGAACTCGGCGGCCGGGCTGCGCAGCACGATCCCGCCGCGAGCCAGAACAGCGGCCTTGTGGCCGAACGCCAGCGCTCGGTCGGCGAACTGCTCCACGAGGAGTATCGCCAGGCCGCCGCCGGCCAGGCCTCCGACCGCGGCGAGCACGCGGTCCACGACGACCGGCGCCACCCCGGCAACGCCGTCGAGCAGGGTGGACTTGCCGACGCCGTTGGCGCCGAGGAGTACGGTGACCTCCCCTGCGGGCACCTCGATGTCCACGTCGCGCACCAGTTGTGACACCTCGAAGCGATCGGCTCCGCCGTCTGTCAACGGTTGAGGAAGAGGCCCGCGGAGGTCTGTGCGCCGGGAGTCGTGGAGCGCGGCCATCGCCCGTCGCTGACCTGATGTGAAGTCGCTGCTCCCCTCCGAACTGCCGTCGCACGGAGGGCCGGCGGCCGTTCCGCGTCCGCACCCCCTCGAATTGAGTCCGAATAGAACGGGAATAGAACGGTCAGAAGTAGTTCGTAGCGCGAAACCGCAGGTCAAAGGCGATTGTTTGGACCAAGGCACCCCCCTCTAATTGAACAGGAATAGGAAGGGGGCGGATGAGGAGCGCATGTGCTCGCCATTTCGGGGTGCCCGGTCGGTATCGAATTGATACCATAAGGGTATGGCGATGACTCTGCGGTTGACGGACGACGAGCAGGCTGCGCTGCGAGAGCGGGCGACGCTCGATGGCGTCTCGATGCAGGAGGCGGCTCGGCGTGCGGTTCGGGAGTTCGTCGATCTCCGCGATCACCAGGACCGCGTCGGCGCCGCAGCCGATCTGGTGATGCGCAGTCATCGTGGGGCACTGCGGCGTCTGGGGGAGTGACCGAACCGATCGAGTTCCTCGACACTGACGACCTGATCGAACTCGCCCGTCGCATCCTCGGAGACCCCCCACCGATCCGAGACTTCGGACTGCTGGCGGCTGCGGCCGCTCGTCCGCAGGCATACGTCCTCGGCGTCGACGCCTATCCCGACATCTGGACCAAGGCCGCCGCACTTCTCCAGTCGATCGTCGGCAACCATGCCCTGATCGACGGCAACAAGCGTCTGGGCTGGCTTGCCACGGCGGTGTTCTTGGAACTCAACGGTGCCGGCGTCACGACGGCGACCAACGACGACGTGTATGACCTCGTCATGCGTGTGGCGGCTGAAGATCTCGCCGTTGAGGAGATCGCGCGCCTTCTGCGCGTCCTGCCTCGGATCTGAACGATTCCGTCCCCTGTCACGTGGTTGCGGGGCCGGTGTCGACCTGCAAGAGCGTGTTGTTGCGCCGCACGAGGGAGCCCGCACCGGCGCCACCGGGTGAAGGCATCAGTACGCCGCTGCCGGTGATGGTGACCGCCGTCGTTATTCCCGCGACACTGGACACCCGGGATGGCGCCCGGCTGGTTGTGACAACCTCCCCGGTTGTCACAACTCGATTGTCGGGTGCGGGCACGAGCAGGGAGGTGCGCAGGTGGACGCGTCGTTGATTGCAGAGGCTGCACGGCAGCTTCGTAACGCCGCTGAGTCCGGTCACCAATGCGGGCCGGTACGGGATGTCCTCGGTAGCGACTCCGACGTTGACGCCGCCTACGCCGTTCAGCAGGTGAACACCGATCTGGCCGTCGCCGCCGGACGCCGGGTCAGCGGCCATAAGGTCGGCCTGACGGCGGAGGTGGTGCAGCGCCAACTCGGCGTCGACCAACCCGACTTCGGGACTCTCTTCGCCGACATGTGCTTCGTAGACGGCGTCGATATCCCCGCGGGGAGGCTCCTGCAGCCGAGGGCCGAGGGCGAGATAGCAGTCGTGCTCGGAGACGACCTCGACAAGGGCGAGCACTGCATCGTCGACATCATCAACGCAACCGCTTACCTCCTGGCGGCCGTGGAGATAGTCGACACCCGCGTCGCCGACTGGGACATCACCATCGTCGACACGGTGGCGGACAATGCCAGCTGCGGGCTGTACGTCGTGAGCAGCAGGCCGGTGCCGCTCAGCGCCGTGGACGTGCGCGACATCACCATGCGGTTGGATCGCAATGGTCGCACGGCATCGACCGGTCGTGGCGCAGCGTGCCTCGGCAACCCCCTCCACGCAGCGCTGTGGCTCGCCAACACCATGTGCGAGCGCGGCACGCCGCTGCGAGCCGGTGAGTGCCTGATGACCGGCGCCTTGGGCCCCATGGTTCCCATTGCCGCCGGCGACGAGATTCACGCCGAGTTGAACCCCCTCGGCACGGTCTCGACGAGGTTGCAGCCCGCTAACAGATGATGGCGTTTGGTGTGCCCTGGGTTTCGCGCGGTCAGCTTGCTTGACCGCGGCGGCGGTGAGATTTCCGATGGACCCCAGTTCCCACGTTTTCTCCCACGCGAAACGTGGGGATGCCTGGGATCCTGCCGGCACTTACGAATCATGGCAACTTGGCCGAATCCGCTCTGACCTCGGATTTCTGGGCCACTATGGCAACTCATGGGTATGATCTATGTCATACGACATCACACCAAGTGGAGCTAACGGGACTCGAACCCGTGACCTCTGCCATGCCATGGCAGCGCTCTAGCCAACTGAGCTATAGCCCCGGCGGGTGCAGGCTACCAAGCGGGCACCTGTCCGACTGCCACGTCCCGCCCCGACGGCGCGGGCTCGGCGTCGCGGTGGCCTGCCGGGGCATGAGGCCGATTCGGCGCCGGTCCATCTAGCATCGGGGCGTGCAGGACCGCTACGACGCCGTGGCCATCGAACGCCGCTGGCAGGAGCGCTGGCGCAGCGACGGCACCTACGAGATCGACAACGACGACCCGCGCCCGCCGTACTACGTCCTGTCGATGTACCCCTATCCCAGCGGCCCGGCGCACATGGGCCACGTGCGCAACTACACCTTCGGCGACCTGCTGGTGCGTTACCGGACCATGCGCGGCGACGGCGTGCTGTCGCCCATCGGCTTCGACAGCTTCGGCCTGCCCGCCGAGAACGCCGCCATACGTACCGGCGAGCACCCTCGCACCTTCACCGAGGACCGCATCGCCGAACTCTCCTCGTCGCTGGGGCGCATCGGCGCCGTGTACGACCTGCGCCGGGTGTTCCGCAGCCACGACCCCGACTACATGCGCTGGACGCAGTGGATCTTCCTGCGGCTCTACGAGGCGGGGCTGGCCTACCGGGCCTCGGCGCCGGTCAACTGGTGTCCCGGCTGCCGGACGGTCCTCGCCAACGAGCAGGTGCTTGCTGACGGGACCTGCGAGCGATCCGAGGACCCCGTGGAGCATCGCGAACTGGCGCAGTGGTTCTTCCGCATCACCGCCTACGCCCAGCGCCTGCTGGACGACACCGACGGCATCGACTGGCCCGAGCGGGTCAAGAACATGCAGCGCAACTGGATCGGGCGTTCGGAGGGAACCGAGATCGAACTGGCCATCGCCGATGCCGAGGGCCGGCCCCGCGGCGATGTCGATCCCATCTCGGTGTTCACGACCCGTCCCGACACCGGCTTCGGCATCACCTATGCCGTGCTCTCACCCGAGCACCCCCGCGTGGCCGAGTTGACCGCGCCGTCGCAGCGCGCCGTCGTGGAGGAGTTCCAGCGCTCGGTTGCGGCGCAGAGCGAGATCCAGCGGCTCTCCACCGAGGGGCGTCTCGACAATCGGGGCGTGGCCTGCGGGACGTTCGTGGTGAACCCCTTCGGGGGCCGGCCGGTTCCGGTCTATCTGGCCGACTACGTGTTGATGACCTACGGCACGGGAGCCATCATGGGCGTTCCCGGCGAGGACCAGCGCGACTGGGACTTCGCCGAGGCCCACGACCTGCCCATCGTGCGGACAGTGCAGCCGCCCCAGGGCTGGGAGGGCGAGGCGTACACCGGCGAGGGGCCGTCGGTCAACAGCGCATGGCTGGACGGGCTGATGGTCGCCGCGGCGATCGAACGGGCCGCCGACTGGCTGGAATCCTGCGGGCTGGGGCGGCGGAAGGTCAACTACCGCCTGCGGGACTGGCTCGTGTCCCGCCAGCGCTTCTGGGGGTGCCCCATCCCCATGGTCCACTGCGAGGCGTGCGGCTACCAGCCCGTGGCCGAGGCGGACCTGCCGGTGCTGCTTCCCGACGACGTGGACTTCCTGCCCACGGGGCGCTCGCCGCTCAACGGTCACAAGGGCTTCCTGGCCGCCTCCTGCCCGGCGTGCGGCGGCCCGGCCCGGCGCGAGACCGACACGATGGACACCTTCGTCGACTCGTCGTGGTACTTCCTGCGCTTCGCCGACCCCGGCAACGACGCCGCCCCGTTCTCCGCGGCGGCGGCGGAGCGCTGGCTGCCCGTGGACCAGTACATCGGCGGTATCGAGCACGCCATCCTGCACCTCATGTACGCCCGGTTCTTCACCAAGGCCCTGGCCGACATCGGCGTGGCCCCGGCAGGGCTGAGCGAGCCCTTCGCCCGGCTGTTCACGCAGGGAATGATCCGCCTCGGCGGCGCGAAGATGTCCAAGAGGAGAGGCAATCTGGTGGCGCCCGAGGAGATCCTGGACCGTCAGGGGGCCGACGCCCTGCGCTTGGCGCACCTGCAGGTCAAACCCCCGCAGGACGACGTGGACTGGGAGGACTTCGGGGTCGACGGGTGCGCCAAGTTCCTGCGACGCGTCTGGCGACTGGTGGACGGTGAGGCGCGCGCCGGCACCTCCGTGCGGTCGGGCGAGGAGACCGACGCCGACCGCGCCATCGACCGCGGCGCCCACCGCCTCGTCGAGCGCGTCACGCAGGACTTCGAACGCTGGTCCTACAACACCGCCGTGGCCGCCTGCATGGAGTTCACCAACGACCTCTACCGCTACGTGCAGTCCCCGGCCGGTCCCCACGGCGAGGTACTGGATGGGGCGCTGGACCGGCTCCTGCTGGTGATGGCCCCGATGGTGCCCCACGTGGCGGCGGAGTTGTGGGAGCGCCGCCACGGCCGCCACGTGCACACGGAGGCCTGGCCCACGGCCGACCCTACGAAGCTCCGCGCCGAGCGGGTGACCCTGGTGGTGCAGGTGAACGGCAAGGTGCGGGACCGCCTCGAGGTGGACGCCGCCATCGACGAGTCCGAGGCCGTCCGGCAGGCGCTGGCTTCGGAGCGGGTGAGGCGCCACCTCGGTGACAACGACCCCCGCCGGGTCATCGTCCGGCCCCCGAAGCTGGTCAACCTCGTGGTGTAGCCCCCGAGATTCTCCCCTCGGCCCTCAACGGCCGGGGGCTGTGCGGAGTTTCTCGATGAGGGGAGCCCAGCCGGCCGGGGCGACGGGCGTGCTGCCGGGTGCCCCCGACGAGGTGGGCGCTCCCGTCATCAGGGTGAGCCGGTCCACCGCGGCGCCGTAGCGGGCCAGCAGGATGTCGCCCACCTCGGCGGGCGTGCCCACCGCGGCGATGGTGCGGAGCATCCCGTCGTCGATCACATCGGCCATCTCGGCCCAGCGTCCCTGCTTGGACAGCGCGTTCAACTCTGGCTGCGCCTCGCCCCAGCCGTGGTGCTCCAGCACCCCCCGGTAGGCCGGCGTGGACCCGTAGAAGGCGATCTGCATGCGCACGGCCCGCGACGCCGCCTCGTGACCCTCGGGGGTCTCGGCCACCACGGCCATCGCCAGTAGGCAGACCTGCACCGACTCGGCGGGTCTGCCGGCGGCGGCCTGGCCCGTCCGCAGTGCGGGCAGGGTGACCTCCCGCAGGTAGTCCGCCGTGGTGAACCCGTGGCACAACAGCCCGTTGGCCACCCGCCCCGCCGTTTGTGTCATGAGCGGCCCGACCGCGGCGAGGAAGACCGGTGGGCGGGCGTGCGGCTGCGGCGGTGGGACGAACATCGGGTTCGTGAGCGTGTGCTGGTAGAAGTCGCCGCGGAAGTTGAGCCGCCCGCCGCTCTCCCAGGCGTCCCAGATGGCGTGCAGGGCCTCTATGTACTCCTGCATGCGGGCGGCCGGCCGTGACCAGGGCATGCTGAAGCGCCGGGTGATGTGGGGTTTGATCTGCGACCCGAGTCCGAGGATGAACCGGCCCTCCGACAGCAGTTGCATGTCCCAGCCCAGGTGGGCGGTGGTCATGGGGTTGCGGGCGAACGCCACGGCGATGTTGGTTCCCAACTCGATGCGGTCGGTGCGCTCGGCAGCCGCCACGAGTCCCAGGAAAGGGTCGTGGTCGGTTTCGCTGGTCCAGGCGCCGTCGTAGCCGGCGGCTTCGAGCTGTTGCGCCCAATGTGCCGTGGCGGTCGGGTCCGATCCGATTCCGGCGTCCAGTCGCATGGGTGGCTCCTTGTGCTGTGGGGGCGGTGGCGTTCGGCGGGTGCCCTCAGGGCACGCGTGCCGCGTGGTGCTCGGCACGGGCCACGAGGCCGTCGATGCGGTCCGAGAAGCTGTCGATGCCTTCGAGGGGGGCCTTGTCGCCCATGGCGCCGACGAGATAGCGGGCCTGCACGCCCACCAGGATGCACGCCAGCCGCCAGGCGCCCCACGCCAGATAGAAGTCGATCCCCCCCAGGGAGCGCCCTGAGACCTCGGCGTAGGCGTCCAGCAACTCCGCCCTCGAGTAGAAGCCGGCCACGGCGGTCGGGGCGTTGTCGAGGGCCTGCGACTTGTCGTCGGGCTCGCTCCAGTACGTGAGCAGCATCGCCACGTCGGCCAGCACGTCGCCGAGCGTGCACAGCTCCCAGTCCAGGACGGCCCGCACATGGCCGTCACCGCCCACGATGCAGTTGTCCAGCCGGTAGTCGCCGTGCACGATGCCCGTGCTGTCCTGTTCGGGTATGCGGGCCGCCAGGTGGTCGTGCACGGCGCGGATCTCGGGGCGGTCGGCCCCCTCGGTGGCCTCGACCTGTCGTGACCAGCGCCGGAGCTGTCGGGCCACGTAGCCCTCCCGCCGGCCCAGGTCGCCCAGCCCGACGGCGTCGATGTCGACGCTGTGCAGGCGGGCCAGCACCTCCACGAGCGAGCGGCTGAGCGCCCGGCGCGTCGCCACCGGCAGGGCGGCGGCCTCCGCCGCGTCGCGGACCACCATGCCGTCCACGTACTCCATGACGTAGAAGGTGGCGCCGTTCACGTCGGGGTCGGTGCACAGCCCCAGCGGCTGCGGCACGGGAAATCCGGTGGGGTGCAGGCCGGCGATGGCCCGGTGCTCGCGGCCCATGTCGTGTGCGGTGGCGAGCACGGTGTGCAGCGGGGGACGGCGCAGCACCCAGCGCCCCCGGCGGGAGTCGGTGACGACGAAGGTCATGTTGGAGTGCCCGGCCTCGACGAGGGAGAACACGAGCGGTGGGCGGGCCGCAGCCACGTGACGACGGAACCAGGCCGTGACGGCGTCGACGTCGATGCCCGCGGGCGCTGCAGCGGTGGGGGAGTTGTGGGTCATGGACTGACGGCAACGCTACTGCCGGGCCCCGCCGCGGTCCGGGTGGCCCGCCCCGTTCTTGCCTGCCGCTCACTCTGGGTTCCATGAAGACTATTAGAACTACTTGTAACAACTCTATATATATTGAACTTGTGGAGCCGGGGACCGGGGATGGGTGGACGGAGGTGGTGCGACGGCTGCCGGCCGTGCCATGGCGGGCGGTGGCGGTCGTGGCGGCGGTGGTGCTGGTTGCCGTGGGCGGTTGCCTCGCTCTGCGGCCCGACCCCCGTGCGGCTGCGATCGTGCTGCCCCGTGCCGGGCCTGCGCCGTCTCTCACCACCACGGCCGGCGGGGCGGGGGAGGCTGACGATGCGGGCGGGGAAGCGGAGATTCTGGTGCACGCAGCGGGGGCCGTTGTGCGGCCGGGGGTGTACCGCTTCTCCGACGCCGTGCGCGTTGTCGACCTGCTCACCGCTGCGGGCGGGCCGAGCGACGGAGCCGACCTGGGCGGGGTGAATCTGGCCGCGCCGCTGTACGACGGCGTACGGGTCTACTTCCCGCACATCGGCGAGGATCCGCCCGCCGAAGTGCCGGTGGTGGATGCCCCGCCGGCCGCGCCGGCCGAGGCTGAGGGCACCGAGGCGGGACCGGCGCGGCCCATCGACGTCAACACCGCCACCGCAACAGAGTTGCAGGCGTTGCCGGGCGTGGGCCCCGTCACCGCGAACGCCATCGTCGAGCACCGCGCCCGGGTCGGCCCCTTTCCGTCCGTCGAGGCGCTGCAGGACGTGAGCGGCATCGGCCCGGCGAAGTTTGCCCGGATCAGCGATCTGGTGACGGTCACCCCGTGAGCAGACCTGCTGTTCCCGTCCATGCCTCGGGCGCCACGACCGCTTCTGCCCGACGCCGGCTGCAGCCGTGCGGGTGTCGCAGGCGCCGGATGGCCTGAGGTTTGTCCGACCGCTGGGCCTACGCCCTCGCCGCCACTGCCGCGGCCGGTGCGCTGGTGGCGTGGCCCGGTCCGCGGCTGGTGGCGTTGGGTCTGGTGGCCCTGGCGCTGGCGGTCCGCCAACCGCTCGTGCTGTGTGCCGCGGTGGCGCTGCTGGCGTCGTTCTCAGCGGCAGCAGCGCAGGCCGCCGTGAGCGTGGATCCCGAACCGGGGCCGTTTGCCGGTCGGATCGTGCTGGTGAGTGATCCAACCGAGCGCCAGGGGGCGACACGGGTTGTGGCCGACAGCTCCGAGGGGCGTCTGGAGGTATGGGCCTGGGGCCGGGCCGGCGCCAGGCTGTCAGGCCTGCTCGCCGGCCAGGTTCTGCACGTCGGGGGCCGTCTTGCCGTGTTGCCCGACAGTCGGGACTGGTTGCGGCGCGATGGTGTGATCGGACTCCTCACCGTGACCGAGGCGGGCGCAGCGACCGGCGGGGCCGTGCACTACCGGCTCGCCAACCGCGTGCGATCCGTCCTCGAGCGGGGGGCGGCCTCGCTGCGGGGTGACCAGAGGGCGCTGTTCACCGGGATGGTCTTCGGTGACGACCGCGGTCGGTCGCCGATCACCGCGGACGACTTCAAGGCGGCAGGCCTGACACACCTGCTGGCCGTCTCCGGGCAGAACGTGGCTTTCGTACTCCTGCTGGCGCAGCCCCTCCTGGCGCGGTTGGGCCTCTGGGCGCGCTGGGCGGCGGTGCTGGCGGTGCTGAGCCTCTTCGCCACGGTGACACGCTTCGAACCATCGGTGTTGCGAGCCACTGTCATGGCGGCCGTCGCTGCCACCGTCTGGCTGGCCGGCCGGCAAGCCTCAGGGCGCCGCGTACTCGCCCTGACGGTGGTGGCGTTGCTGCTGTGGAACCCGCTGCTGGTGCACTCCCTCGCGTTCCGGCTCTCGGTAGCGGCCTCGGCGGGGATCCTGTTCTGGGGTTCCCGCCTGGCGGAGCGCATCGGCGGGCCGCGCCCGCTGGCCGCGGCCCTGGCGGTCACCGTGGCGGCGCAGTTGGCGGTTGCGCCGCTGATCGTTCCTGTCTTCGGCGGGGTGCCGGTGGCGGCGCTGCCGGCCAACCTGCTGGCCGCGCCGGCTGCCGCCGGGGTCATGATGTGGGGCCTCACGGGCGGCTTCCTGGCGGGCCTCATCGGTGGGCCGGTGGCGGTGGTGCTGCACGTGCCGACCCGGGGGTTCATCGGATGGATCGAGGGGGTGGCGTCGGTACTCACCGAGTTGCGCCTCGGCGATTTGCGCCTGGGCCACGTGCTGGTTCTTGCCGTCGCTTTGGCCGTCGTGGTGTTCGGCCGCCGGCGGGGCCCGGCGGCGGCCGCTGCGTGGCTGGCCGTGGCGGTCGTGCTGGCGCTGCCGTTGGTGGAGGCGCACCGCCCCCCTCCGGCGCGGGCGCAGGCGCTGGCGGTGGGCTGGGAGTCCACCCTGTGGTGGACGCCGGAGAGTGCCGTGCTGCTCCTCGGCGGCGCCGAGAGTGCCGAGCGCCTGCTGGGCGACATGCGGGTGGCCGGCGTGGAGCGGATCGACCTGATCGTGGCCTCGTCGGGTGGTGCGCGGTCGGCCTCGGACGTGGAGGCTCTGCGGCGGCGCTACGGCGAGACCGTGCTGTGGGCGCCGACCGGGCATCGCATCGCCGGGGCCGTCGTGCCCGAGGTGGACACACTGGCCGGCGTGGGCGCGCTGGATGTGGCGGTGGTCGCCAACGACGGGCGCCTGGACGTTCTCGTCACCGGCTCGGGGGACGGGCGGTAGCGTCAGCGACGTGCTGTTGGAGTTGGGCGAGCGTCGCTACGACATCTCCGAGCGCCCCTTGGTCATGGGCATCCTGAACCGCACGCCCGACTCGTTCTACGACGGCGGCGAGTACTGGGGAATCGACGACTTCCTGCGCAAGGCCGAACAACTCCGCAACGAGGGCGCCGACATCCTGGACGTGGGCGGCGTGAAGGCCGGGCCGGGCGACGAGGTGGGTGCGGCGGAGGAGGCCGAGCGGGTGGTGCCCGCCATCGAGGCGCTCGCCAACCGGTGCGACGTGCCGCTGTCGGTGGACACCTGGCGTGCCTCGGTGGCCGAGGCCGCCTACGCCGCCGGCGCCGTGTTGGGCAACGACATCAGCGGCTTCGCCGATCCGGACTACCTGCTGGTCGCCGCCGCGGCGCGGGCCACCGTGGTGGCGTGTCACGTACGGCTGGCTCCCCGCTTTGCCGACCCCGACCCCGTCTACGACGACCTGCTCGGCGACGTGCGCGCCTACCTGGCCGAGCGGGCCGGCTGGGCAGCCTTCGCCGGCCTGGGTCGGTCGCGTGTCCTGCTGGACGCAGGGCTGGATCTGGGCAAGACGCCGGCCATGTCCGCCGAGTTGCTGCGCCGCGGTGACCACCTGGCCGAACTGGGGTATCCCGTGCTGCTGTCGGCCTCCAACAAGGGGTTCCTGGGATGGCTGTGCGGGACGGAGGTGGCCGAGCGCGGGACGAGCAGTATCGCCGCCCATGCGCTGGGCGCCATCGGGGGATGCGGGGTGATCCGGGCGCACGACGTGCGCGCCACGCGGCGTGTCGTGGAGGCCGTCGCCGCCCTCCGTCGCCACCGCCGGAACCACCCCGATCGCTCCGACGGCGTCGAGTTGACCGGCTGTTCGGACCGCACGACAGCGGTCGTCTCCACCGGAGGTGCTGCGACGTGAGCGCGGCGGGGACGGTGGCGGACGTGTCGGTCGCGGCCGCCGTGGAGTTCGTCGGCGGCGGCGATGCGACGGTGCTGTCGCGTCTGGCGACCGATGCCCTGGCCCGCCTGGTGGGCGACGCCGACGCCGCCCTGGCGGTCAGCGAACTGCGCGAGAGTGACTACCTGACCGAAGACGGTTCGTTTTCGATAGTGGCAGTCGTCGAGGCTGCGCAGACACCGCCCATGCTGAGCGCCCATCGGGTGGTGGTGGCCCGCGAACTCGGTGTCTTCACCGCGGCCAAGGCGCTGGACCCGTTGCTGGAGTACCTGGCCGCGCCGCTCGAGACGACACGGCTTCTGCTGGTGTGGGAGAAGGGGCCCACCCAGTCCTCCGTCGGGCGGGTGCCCGCAGCCCTCACCAAGGCCATCGCGGCGGCAGGCGGTGTCCGCCACCAGGCCGAGGCGGGCCGGGGCAGGGCCGGGCGCACCTGGCTGAACGAGCAACTGGCGCGGGCCGACGTGTCACTGGACCGCGTCGCCACCGATCTGCTGGCAACGCACTTGGGTGAGGACCGCGCCCGGGTATGGGCGATCCTGGAGGTCCTGCAGGGCGCCTACGGCTCCGGGGCGCGCCTGGGGGCCGAGGAGGTGACGCCGTTCCTCGGCGCCCGGGGGACGGTGCCTCCGTGGGAACTCACCGACGCCGTCGGCAAGGGCGACATCGCCGGGGCATTGGAGTGCCTGCGCCGGCTGTGCGGCCCGGCGGCAATGCACCCCATGCAGATCATGGCGATCCTGCACAACCATTTCGACCGGCTGCTGCACCTCGACGGCGCCGGGGTGCGCGACGAGGCCGGCGCAGCCGAGTTGTTGCGCGAGGCCGGTCTGTTGGGCAAGGGCGGGTCCACGTTCGCCGCCCGTAAGGCTCTGCAGGCGTCGCGAACGCTGGGCTCCGAGAAGATCCGCCGGGCCGTCGGCTGGCTGGCGGCGGCCGACCTGGATCTGCGGGGACGTACGGCCCTGGAGCCCGAAGCGGTCCTCGAAGTGCTGGTGGCCCGCCTCAGCCAACTACACCGCCGCCGCTGACCCCTCCGGCACCTTTCTAACCCGTCATTCCGGCGGAGGCCGGAATCCAGTGCCCAGCGGCCGTGTTCGAGTCAGCCGCGCACACCGGCCGAGGCGAGGTCAGGCGTTCAGGACTCCTCGCCGGCGGCGATGCGGGCGATGCGGCGGGTGAGGCGGGACTTCTTGCGGGCCGCCGTCTTGGGGTGCAGCATGCCCTTGGCGGCAGCGGAGTCGATGCGCTTGACGGCAAGCCGCAGATGCTCGGCAACGTCGGCGTCGCCGGAGCGCGCCGCCGTCTCGGCTGTGGCGGTGCGCGTGTTGATCTCCGACCGCACGGCGCGGTTGCGCTCCTGCCGCTTGATGTTCTGGCGGTTCCTCTTGATTTGGCTCTTGATGTTGGCCACGGTGCGTCCTCGCGGTCGTTGTCCGGACCGATGGTGGGCGGATGCCCACGACCGGACGATGAGATCGACCCGCGTATGCTACCGACCATCACGCATGACGTGACCCCCGCACCATTCGTGGAGCCGTCGGATTCGAGTTCATGGACCAGTCCCGCATACGCAACGTTGCCATCATCGCCCATATCGACCACGGGAAGTCCACCCTCGCCGACCGCTTCTTGGAGTTGTGCGGGGCTGTGGAACCGCGGGACATGCGGGCGCAGTACCTCGACTCGATGGACATCGAGCGCGAGCGCGGCATCACCATCAAGCTGCAGAGCGTCCGCCTCTCCTACGGGCCGTGGTTATTCAACCTCATCGACACGCCCGGCCACGTGGACTTCGGCTACGAGGTGTCCCGCTCGCTGGCGGCGTGCGAGGGCGTGATCCTGCTGGTGGACGCCGCCCAGGGCATCGAGGCGCAGACCCTCGCCAACTGCACCATGGCCCTCGAGCACGATCTGGCGATCGTGGCCGCCCTCAACAAGGTCGACCTGCCCGCGGCCGACCCCGACAGGGTGACGGCGGAGATCGAGCAGGTGCTCGGGATACCCGCCGGCGACGTGCTGCGTATCTCCGCCAAGACCGGCGAAGGCGTGGGGGAGCTGCTCGACGCCGTTGCCGAGCAGGTTCCGGCGCCGGTCGGCGATCCCGCTGCGGAGTTGCAGGCCCTGATCTTCGATTCGCACTTCGATCAGTACCGCGGGGTCGTGAGTTCGGTGCGGGTGGTGCAGGGCACGCTGCGGGCCGCGTCGCACGTGCGGTTCATGCAAGCAGGGGCCACCCACGAGGCGGCCGAGGTGGGCGTGCGCACGCCGACGATGACGACGGTGGACGAACTCGGACCCGGAGAGGTGGGATACCTCATCGCCGGGGTGAAGAACACCGCCGAGGCACGCGCCGGCGAGACGGTCACCGATGCCCGGCGTCCCGCTTCGGCCGCGTTGCTGGGCTACCGGGAGCCCAAGGCGATGGTGTTCTGCGGGCTCTACCCCATCGACGGTGACAAGTATCTCGACCTGCGCGACGCCCTCGAGAGGTTGCGTCTCAACGACTCCAGCTTCAGCTACGTGCCCGAGACCTCCACGGCGCTGGGCTTCGGCTACCGCTGCGGCTTCCTGGGCCTGTTGCACCTGGAGATCATCATCGAGCGCCTCGATCGGGAGTTCGGCCTCGCCATCATCGCCACGACGCCGTCGGTGGAGTACCGCGTGCGCACCACGTCGGGCGCCGAGCTGGCTGTTGCCAGTCCCAGCCGGCTACCGCCCGCCGGCGAGGTGGCCGCCATCGGCGAGCCGTTCCTGCTGCTGAGCATCATCGCGCCGGCCTCCCACACCGGGACGCTCATGGAGCTCTGCCAGAGACGCCGGGGCCGCCTGCAGGGGATGGACTACCTGTCGCCGGAGCGGGTGGAGATGCGGTACCGCCTGCCCCTGGCGGAGGTCGTGACCGGCTTCTACGACCAGCTGAAGAGCCGCACGCAGGGCTACGCCAGCCTGGACTACGAGGCCGACGGCTACGAGGACTCCGACCTGGTCAAGGTGGACATCCTGCTGCACCACGAGCCGGTGGACGCCTTCAGCTCCATCGTCCACCGCAGCGAGGCCTACGCCTACGGTCGAGGGATGACCGGCAAGCTGCGCGAGCTGATCCCCCGCCAGCAGTTCGACGTGCCGATCCAGGCCGCCATTGGCAGCCGGATCATTGCCCGCGAGACGGTGAAGGCGTACCGCAAGGACGTCACCGCCGGGCTGTACGGGGGTGACGTGACCCGCAAGCGCAAGCTGCTGGAACGCCAGAAGGCCGGCAAGAGGCGCATGAAGGCCATCGGCAGGGTGGAGGTGCCGCCCGAGGCGTTCGTCTCGGCGCTGCGGATGCCGTCGGGTTCGGCGTAGTTCTCGACCAGGCGTGTCCGGGTCCGGGCCCGGATCGGACTCCAGGACGTACCTCGGCGGCACGACAGGAAGCGGCGCCCGACGACGGTTGCGGCCGCCCCGCCAGGGCCGGCAAGCGGAAGGCGTCGGCGCATCACGGGTAGGATCGCCATGTCATGGGTACCCGCACCGATGCCCTCTCGTCGCGCAAGGAGGAGATTCTGCGCGCCGTAGTGGAGTGCTACATCGCCAGCGCCTCGCCGGTCGGCTCGGGAACGGTGAGCGTCTCGCAGAGCTTCGACGTGTCCCCGGCCACGATCCGCAAGGAGATGCTGGCTCTGGAGCAGTCCGGCTACCTGCACCAACCGCACACCTCCTCGGGCCGCGTGCCCACCGAAACCGGCTACCGCTACTTCGTCGACTGCCTCATGGAGCCTTACAGCCTCGGCCAGGCCGAGGGCCGGCAGATCAGAGACTTCTTCGATCACGCCCACGGCGAGTTGGGGTCGGTGCTGGCATCGCTCAGCTCGCTGCTGGCCGACGTGACGAACTGCGCCGCGGTGGTGGTCGGCCCGCGGGCGGACTCGGCGGTGGTGCGCTCCGTGCAGTTGGTGGATCTCTCCAGCCACGTGGTGCTCGTCGTGGCCGTCCTGTCCACGGGTGCAGTGGAGCAGCGGGCCCTGGAGTTGGACACCCCCCTGAGCGTCCCGGAACTCGAGCAGGCGGCCGACCTGCTGGCACGGGCGCTCGTGGGCAACCCAGTGGATTGCGAGGTCCCGACGCCGGCGGCGGCCCCGGCCGTGCGCCACGTCGTGCACCGTGCCGCTGATGCGCTGCGCGCCGGCGAGAGCGGTCTGGCCGAGCACCTCTTCGTGGGGGGGCAGTCTGCGGTGGTGCGCTCGTTCGGGGCGGTCGAGACGGTGCAGAGGATCCTGAGCCTGCTGGAGCATCAATACGCGGTCGTCACCCTGTTGCGGGACATCCTGGACCGTGACATGCGGGTGGCCATCGGCGGTGAGACCGGGCTGATGCCACTGAGCGAGTGCGCTGTGGTGGTCTCGCCGTACCTCGTGGAGGGCCGCCGGGCCGGCTCCATTGCGGTGCTGGGCCCCACCCACCTGAACTATCCCCAGGCCATGGCCACCGTGGCGGTCATGAGCCGGCAACTCGGCCGGCTGCTCAGCGGCGGCTAGGAGGCTGCTGAGCGATGCTGCGGACGACCTCTTCCGTCATTCCGGCGGACGCCGGAATCCACTGTCCAGCGGCCCAACGTGCGCTGCCGATGGATTACTCGGCACTCTCCTAGAGCCGCACACCGACGAGCCGGAGCATCATGGACAGTCGCGACTACTACGAGGTTCTGGGCGTGGCCCGTGGCGCCACCGCGGACGAGATCAAGCAGGCCTACCGGCGACTGGCGCGGGAGTACCACCCCGACCGCAATCCGGGAGACCCCGACGCCGAGGCGCGCTTCAAGGACGTCGCCGCCGCCTACGAGGTGCTGAGCGATCCCGAACGGCGTGCCAACTTCGACCGGTTCGGCACGGCGGATGCGCCCTCCAACCCGTTTGACATCTTCTCGACCATCTTCGGCGACGCCGGCTTCGGAGGATTCGGCGGCCAGAGCCGCAGCGCGGCCGCGACGGGCGCCGATGTCGAGACGATCCTTGACCTGGACCTCGCCGAGGCCGTCTTCGGGGGCGTGCAGGAGGTCGCCGTGATCCTGGCGGTGCCGTGCGAGGACTGCGAAGCCACCGGTGCCGCCCCCGGCACCGACGCGGTGACCTGCGTGGACTGCTCCGGCACCGGCCAGGTGCGCCAGGTGCGCCAGTCGCTGTTGGGTCAGATGGTCACGGCCGGCCCCTGCCGTCGCTGCGCGGGTCTGGGCCGGTACGTGGAGCGTCCCTGCCGGTCCTGCCGGGGCCAGGGGCGGGTCCGGGGGGAGCGCACCTACCCCATCGAGGTGCCCCCCGGCGTGGACACCGGCACCGTGCTCAGGCTCACGGGGCGGGGGGGTGTGGGGCTTCGGGGCGGACCGCACGGCGATCTGTACGTGCAGGTGCGGACCCGGCCGCACCCGACCCTGCAGCGCAGTGGCGACGAGTTGCTCGCCCGGGTGGAGGTGCCCACGACGAAGGCCGCCCTGGGGGGACGGGTGACCCTGGAGACGCTGGACGAAACCGTTGAGTTGCGCATCGTGGCGGGTACGCAGTCCGGCGAGACGCTGGTGTGCCGGCACAAGGGGGTGCCCCGAGGCCGCGGCCGCGGCCGCGGCAACCTGCTCGTGGAGATTGCGGTGGTGACTCCCGAGAACCTTGACCCCGAGCAGACCGAACTATTGCGGGAACTGGCCCGGCTGCGGGGCGAGGAAGTGACCGACGGCGGTCTGCGCGACAGGCTGCGCTCCACGTTCACCGCCTGATCGGGCCGCCGTCCAACTATTCCGTCATTCCGGCGGAGAGCCTGTCCCGGACTCAGGTCCGGGGCCGGAATCCACTGCCCAGCGGTCTGGCCCACATCGCAGGTAGATGGTTCAGCAGCCTCCGAGGAGCGGCGCGGTGCCCGCCGCTACTGGTCCGGCGCTGGCAGGGGAAGGTGCCAGGTGTCCTCGCCGTAGTGCGCGACCAGCCGGTTGCAGGCCCCGCTGGGCACGTCCTGCAGGAGCACCGGCGGCGGCAGGGCAGCGGTCAACTCGCCGGTGAGCGGAGCCTCGGTAGGCCAGGAGTCGAAGAGATACACCCGCCCGTTCGACTGCGCCAGAGCCAGGGTGGCGATGCCGTCGCAATCCCAGTCGCCCACGGCCAGTTGGTCACCGGTGTCGCCGACGGGGTAGCGAACGCCGTCCACCGACACGAACCCCTCGCCGAGGAGGATCTCCTCCGCGCAGCCGTCACCCGTCGTGTCCCGGTGGCCGGCTGCGACCGCTCGGCAACGGCTGTCGCCGAGCGGCGGGCCGGCCAAAGCCTCCGAGCCGCTGCGGGTGGCGTCGCCGCCCGTCTCCGCGGCGCCGGACGTTCCGCCGGACGCTGCGCCCGTGGGTTCGACCGGCGTGACGGCCTCGGGGTTCGCGACGGCGCGGCCGGGAGTCGAGGTGGTGTCGGGAGTCGGCGCGCCGGCCTCCTCCCCGGACAAGTCGCGTGCGTCGCCGGGGGATCCGACGGTGTCGGCGACGATCGTTGCCGGGGCATCCACGTCTCCCTCCAGCAGGCGCAACACCATGAGCGTCCCCACGGCGCAGCCCGCAGCGAGGCCGGCGGCGGTGCGCAGGATCCTGCGGTTCGGTCGCCGGTGCAGCCACCCTGGTTGTGGCATCCACCGCAGCCCGGTCGGCGCGCTGCCGGGCCGGTGGCGTGTCCGGCGACCGCCGTTGCGATGACGACGGCGACCGCCCGGCGGCAACCGGCTCGACGGCGTCCGCAGGCGCCGCAGCATCTCCTCCGTGCAGGCCCCGCCTCCAACCTCGCGGCCGACGTCGAGGTCTTCGATGCCTCCCGTACCACCGGGATCTGAGCTGCCACCGGGCCAACCGGCGTCTGCCGTCCCGCGGGCGGGGCCGCCGGCAGTGGCCACATCGGTATCGGCACCGTTGTCGTCGCCGACGGACGCGGGGCGGTGACCGACCCCGCTGTCGAGCGCCTGCAACTGGCCGGCCAGGGCCTTGGCCGTGCGCACGCGCCCAGCCTCAGCCGCGGCGGCCACCGCCCCCAGTCGCTCACGCAGACGATGCTCCTCGCGCCGGCGCCTCGAGCGCGTGCCGTGCTCGTCCAGACGCTCCAACACGGCCAGCATCGTCCTGCCGAGGGCCGCCACGTCCGCAACCTGCTCTGCGGCGCCGTCGCCGGTTCCGTCCCCGCTGCGGGGGTTCTCACCGTCCGCCCTGCCGTCGTTCGGCGCGCCCACGCGCCGTGCGGCCGACAGGCTGCACAGCAACGGACGGCGCATGGCGTCGATCAGCACGTGGCTGGGTCGGATGGCCCGATGGACCACGTCATGGTCGTGTAGGTGGCAGACCGTCGTGGCCAGATCCTCGAACACCCGCCGGAGGTCTTCGAGCCGTTGCGGTTGCCAGGTGGCGAGCGTCTCCCGCCCGGCGTAGCGGGTCAGGAGCCGCAGTCCCCGCTCGTCCTCGGTGAGCGCTACGAAGCGGATGATTCCGTGGTGGTCCAACTCCTCAAGCAGCGCCGCCTCGTGCCGCAGGGCGTCGGGCGAACCGCTGTCCTTGACGGCCACAAGTTCGTGCCCATGCAGGTCGGAGCGAAGAACCATGAAATCAGGATACATGGATATAACGTATATAAACATAAACTACATAAAAAGCATAGAAACCTCTTCACAGGGGGGCTCGCGGTCGGAGTACGACAGAAGAGCGAACCCGCTGCAGGGCGCGGTGCACGGAATAGTGCCCCCAACGGGGCGTCCAGCCCTCGATAGCGGGCCCGGTCGCTGCCTAAGGTCCGGAGGAGACCTGCTGCAACTCTGAACAGCCCGGGGGTGCGACGTGAGAGAACTCACGGTCCACGACATCGATGACCTGGCGCTCGGCGCCACGCTGCTCGGGACGGGTGGCGGCGGCGACCCCTACATCGGCAAGCTCTTCGTCCAGCAGGCGATTGCCGACCACGGACCGGCGCGAGTCGCCGATGCCGACGAGTTGCCCGACGATGGCTGGGTTCTGACGACGGCCATCATCGGCGCGCCGACGGTGGTCATCGAGAAGATTCCTGCGGGCGTCGAGTTCCGGGCGGGGATCGAGGCCCTCGCCTCGTATCTGGGAGTGACCCCGGTAGCGCTGATGCCCATCGAGGTCGGCGGCCTCAACACGCTGATACCCATTGCCGCGGCCGTTGAGATGGGGCTCCCGGTCGTTGATGCCGACGGGATGCGCCGAGCGTTCCCCCAGATCGAGATGACCGTCTTCACCCTCGCAGGGCTGAAGGCCACACCGATGTCGGTCGCGGATGAGAAGGGCAACCGGTGTGTCTTCGAGGCGACCACGAACCTCGTTGCCGAGAGTCTCGCCCGGGCTGCCGTGGTGCAACTCGGGATGGCAAATGCCATCAGCTGCTACCCCATGACGGTCGGCGACATCCGCCGCAGCGCCATTCGCGGCTCAATGTCGTACTGCACCGAGATCGGCCGCCGGCTGGCCGACGTGCAGCGTGGAAGCCCCCGAGCCTGGGAGAGGCTGCTGTCGTTCGCCGAAGCGGAGTTGCTGTTCAGCGGAAAGGTGATCGATCTCGACCGTCGCACCACCGAGGGTTTCGCTCGCGGCACCGTGGTATTGGAGCACTTCGATGATCCGACGCGCACGATGCGTGTCGAGATCCAGAACGAGAACCTCATCGCTTTCGCCGATGGCGAAGTGGTCGCCACCGTGCCGGACCTCATCTGCCTCCTCGACCACGAGACGGCCGACCCGATCACGACCGAGGCTCTGGCGTACGGCCAACGTCTGAACGTCCTTGCGATGCCGTGCGCGCCGGTGCAGGCGGAGGGTGCGGCCACCGCGGGTGCCGAGTTGACCGTGCCGCCGGAGGTTCTCGGTGACCGGGCGCATCCCTACTCGACGGCGCACGGCGAGGTGCGCGTGACGGTGGCCCCCGTGCGCGTCCTGCCCGGTGAGGCCGTCGGCTTCTGGCTGGTGTGCGAACTGGGACTGCGCGAGTGGCATCTCGAGCGCACGGTTCGTGACGTGCTCGGCGTCCTGGCGTGGGCCGTCGGCGCCCACCTCGTGAAGGAGCGGCTCGCGCGCGAGCACGATGCGCGGCACCGCCTCGCCTTGCTGAACGAGATCGTCGGCTCCGGTGACTTGCCCGAAGAAGCGATCGGTGCGCAGATGGCCACCATGGGCTGGCCCTCCGGCGGGTGGATCAGCGCCTTCCACGTGCAGGTCTCGGGCCTCGTGGATCCGGCGTGGATCCTGGTGAGCACCGACCGCCTGGGGGACCTGCTCGCCGCGGCCGGCGGGGAGCGCGTCGGCGCCCGGCACATCGACGAACTCGGGGTGCAGCGGATCATGCTGGGCTGGTACGCCTCCGAGGAGTTCGCCGACCTGGCGAACAGCCTGCTGGAACCTCTCGTGGAGGTGGACGCCGACGGCGAGTTGCTCCGCACGGTCGAGGCTTACCTCGACGCCGAGTCGTCGGCCACCAACGCCGCCGCCGTCCTCGGCGTGCACCGGAACACGGTCATGCAGCGCATGCAGCGGATCGTCGCCGCGCTCGGGGTGGATCTCTACGACCCCGACGAGCGCCTTGCCCTGCAGCTCGTGCTGCGGATGCAGCGGCTGCGCAGCGCCAGCCGTTAGACGTACCGGCTCGTGCCGTCCCGGCGCGTGTGCACTGTGCACCCGTTGCCCCCGGGCGCCCCGGCGTAGGTTGACGGGCGCGGCGAGCGGGAGGTGTGGCCTGTGCGGTTCTGTGACGTGGTGGTGATCGGCGGCGGCATCGCCGGGGTGTCCGCCGCCTACTCGCTGTCGGGGCGCGGTGCCGCTGTCGTGATTCTGGAGCGGGACGATTCGCTCACAGCCCACAGCACCGGGCGCTCCGCCGCCCAGTACCTCGAAACCTACGGCGGCCCGCTGAACTGCGCGCTCAGCATCGCCTCCCGGGACTTCCTGGCCGGCGACGCCGGGGGATTGGCCGACGACGCCCTGCTGCGGCACCGTCCGGTTCTGTGGGTCGGCGAGGAGGCTCGGCTCGGCGATCTCCGGCGCCGCTACGACGAGACCTCCGCACTCTCCGCCGGGCTGGAGCTTCTCGATGCTCCCGGGGCGCGCCGGTACTGCCGGGCGCTGGATCCCGCCTGGGTGGCCGGGGGACTCGTGGAGCCGGACGGCTACGACATCGACGTGGCCGGTCTGCACCAGGCGTTCCTGCGGGGTGCCCGCGCCAACGATGCGCGCGTCGTGCGTTCGAGTGCGGTGATTGCCATGGAGCGCACCGGTGATGTCTGGGAGGTGCAGACCGAAGCGGACTCCTTCGCCGCGCCGGTGGTGGTCGATGCCGCGGGCGCCTGGGCCGACGAGGTCGCCCGCATCGCCGGAGCGGATCCGGTCGGCCTGACGCCGCTGCGCCGTACGGTGTTCACCTTCGCCGCCCCGACGGACGTGGCGGGGCAGGCCGAGGTGGAGCGCTGGCCCCTGGTGGTCGACGTCGGCGGCGGCTTCTATTTCAAGCCCGAGGGACCCTCGCAGCTGTTGGGTTCGCCGGCGGATGAGACACCGGACGTTCCCGGTGACGCCCGAGCGCGGGAGATCGACGTGGCCCGCGGGATCGACGCCGTCAACGCCGCCACGACCCTTGACGTGCGCGCCGTCCGCTCGACGTGGGCGGGGCTGCGGACCTTCGCGCCGGACCGCCAACCGGTCGTGGGTTTCGACGATGCGGTAGAGGGATTCGTCTGGTGCGCCGGCCAGGGCGGCACGGGCATCCAGACGTCACCGGCGATGGGTGAGGTGGTCGCCTCGGTCATCTGCGGGTCGGCGCCGCCGCCGCTCGCCGGCCTCATCGAGAGCCTCTCCCCGCAAAGGCTGTGCCACCACACCCACGAGTGAGCCGGACAACCCGGTAGTCAACCTGGCCCGTCATCTCGGCGGAGAGCCTGCCCCGGACTCGATCCGGGGCCGGGATCCACTGCCCAGCGGCCGGGCGGCGCTGCCGGTGGCCCCCCGGCGCCGACCCCGCCCCGACGGCAACATCGCCTGCAGGTACAGCTACTAGCGACCAGGGCCCCGGGGCGCGGACGGTGGGCTGAACGCGGAGAGCCATGGGTCCGCCACGGCCCGTTGGGTTCCGGACGCCGACGCCGGAGCGCTCGATGCGGCGCCGGCGTGGAGGGTTGCTTGTCGGGCAACTTGTTCGCAGTGGGCCGCCCGTTGCGGTTGCTCGGTGAGGTAACGCTGCACCTGCGCAATGTCCTGCTGATGCGCAGGCAGGTCGTTGACGGCGGCTTCGAGCGCTGCCGGCAACAGTGCCGACAATTCCTCGCACCGCCGGAGAGTCTCGGGGGCCGGCAGGTCGAGGATTGCGGCTAGTCGCCGCAGGGCGCCGGGGCGGTCCGCGGCGTTGAGGGTGTGGTCCTCGCCGAATCGCATCGGCAGCCGGAGGTCTTCGACAGCGGATGCGCGCCGGTAGGGGAGCCATGTGCACGAGTCGTACAGCGGTGCCTGCACCACGGCGCGGCCGCTGAGGAGCAGGCTGAAGTTCTTCCAGTGTGCGTCGGTGCCGACGACGAGCCATTGAAATATGACCATGTCGCGGAAAGATCTCAACGCGTCCGCGGAGGTGTTGGAGAAGGAACGCAGAAGGGCGGCGACGTCACTGAGCGTCGGAGCACCCTGGTGGTATTCGTATTTCTCATTCGGATGGGCGCCGAGGGCCTGACAGTAGTCCTCCTGGTGTATGCGCTGCAGTCTGTCGGCGCCGTCCGGCGCACGGTCGTAGCGGGTGACCACGACCGCCTCGAGATCGCCACGGGTGATGACTTTCGTCGGCGCGGCGGCGATGGCGAGGCGGGCGGCTGTTCTCATCGTCAGATGTTCGAGCAGCGCTTCGTGCGGGTAGAGGTCGTTTCTGGTGATCTTGAGGATGTGGCTGGTCGGTTCTGCTCCCCAGGGGAGCGCCCATCGGTTGCCCAGTTCGCGCAGCGCCAGTTTCGGTTGCATCCCCGCGAGGCTGAAGCCGCCGATGTCCTCGTGCGTCACAGGGCGGTATGCGGGATCGGTTCGCAAATGCCACAGCCAGTTGAACACCTCGTCATCGGTCAGGCTGCGCAGTCCTCCGTCGCGGCGCAACAGGCGCTCTGTGTGCTCCGGCGGGCAGAACTGCACGGCGCCGGCACAGTCCGCGCCGATGGGCGTTGTGAGCAGATGAAGCGGATCGCGTGAGTAGACCTGGAAACGCGTGCGCAGAGACTCAAGCACCCTGGCGTCGTCGGGAAGCAGTCCGAGCAGCCACATGCGCAGGGAAGGATCCGATGTCTCGTCCTGTTGCAACGGGAAACGGGTCGATAGGGGTGTGTGCCGCGGATCGCGGCGGTAGGCGTCGTCGTAGGTGAACACTGCTCTGCGCCGCGGCGGAACGTCGAGGTGTCCGGCGAAGTTGCCTTCGATGAGAACGTCGAGTTTCACTGCGGCGGCGGGGTCGATGTGAACGTAGCGAGGTGCGCTTTCAGGTCGAAACGGGGAGGCGGTTGGGGTACCAACTCGAAGTCGTACCCGAGCACGGCGAGCAGGCTGCACACACGTCCGATCTCGGCTGTGAACTTGCCGTTCTCGACCTCAGAGACGAACCTGCGACCCACGCCGGAGCGCTGCGCCAGGTCCGCCTGGGTTAGTCCCTGCTCGCGGCGCAACGTACGGATCGCTGCGCCGAGTTCGAGCGGCCGTCGAATCCCTCGCAGCGTCCGTCGCTCGGGTGGATCTGCGTCGTCGGTGGTCATGCACCGACTCTAGTGACTGCAACCGTACGGGAACAACACTCGTGTGTACCTGTGCGGGAATAATACTCTTATACACCCGTACGGGCGCGTTGCCTGCTGTGCCGACGCCGGCGGCGATGTCGTGCGGATCAGGGCGATCTGCACTCTTGTTGGCCTGTTGAACAGGCATTTTGCCAGGTCGGTGGATACCGGGGGCTCACTACGGTCGGTGCGGTGAGGTCGGAGGGGGCACGGGAACCGGCTGCGGCCGGCCCCCGCGCCCGATGCTTCCTGCGATGCCGGCCTGAGCAACCAACCACGATCACGAGCCAACACCGCTGGAGGAATCCGATGTTATCCAGACAGTTCAGACGCCTGATGACCGTCGTCCTCGCCGTCGTCCTCGTTGCCGCCGCGTGCGGTGATGACGGATCCGCCGGCGACGGGCAGGCCACCGCGCCGACGCCGACGCCGACACCGACGCCGGCACCGGCACCCGAGCCCGAGCCCGAACCCGCTCCGGCACCGACACCCGAACCCGCGCCGGCACCGGCGCCCGAACCTGCTCCGGGACCGGCACCCGAGCCGGAGCCGCCCCCATCACCGCCGGAGCCATCCCCACCCCCGCCGCCCGATGAGCCGTGGCGCGTCGCCTATCTCTCGGCCAGTTCGGCCAACACGTTCCTGTTGGCGTCGGTCGCCGAGATGCAGAAGGTCGCGGACGCTGGCAACGTCGAGATCGTGGAGTTCGATGCGCAGTTCAACCCCGATCTGCAGACGACGCAGTTGCAGGACGCCATCACGAGCGGCCGTTACGACGGCATCATCCTGGTCGCCCTCAACGGCCCGGGACTCGTCCCCGACGTGGAGGCCGCCCTCGCGGCCGGCCTCGAGGTGGTCCTGTTCAACCAGATCGTCGGCGACGACCTGACCACCAACGAGCCGCAGGTGGACGGCATCGCCGCGTCCATCATGGCGCCACCGGTGGTCACCGGGCAGCGGGCCGCGCAGATCACCGTGGACGCCTGCGCCGGTCTCGATCCGTGCCGGGTGGTCTACCTGTTCGGCATCCGCGGCTTCCCGCTCGACGTTGCGCTGCGCCAGGGATTCGACGGCGTGATCGGCGACCATCCCAGCATCGCCGTCGTAGCCGAAGGGGAGGGCCAGTACCTCGGCCCCGAAGGAGGCATCAACGCCATGCAGGACATCCTGCAGGCGCAGCCCGACTTCGACGTCGTCGTGGGAGCCGACCAGTCGCTGCAGGGCGTCGAACTGGTGCTGACCGACGAGGGCAAGCTCAGCGGCGTCGCTCTCATCGGCCTGGGCGGCTCGTCGCCCGCCGTCGAGGGCGTCGCCGACGGGCGCTGGTACGGCACGGTGTTCTACGCGCCGGGCACCGAGGGGCGCCTCGCCATGGAGGCCATGATCGCCGCGCTCAGCGACGGCACCCTCACCGGCGGCATCGATCCCAACGCCAACTTCCTCGACGGCGGCAAGGTCACCGCGGCCAACGTGGGAGAGTTCACCGCCGAGTGGGACGGCTGAGCAGATGGACGCCGGCGCCGTTCACGTCGAACTGCGCGGCGTCTCGAAACGCTTCGGGACGACACGGGCCGTGGACGCGGTCGATCTCTCGGTCGCGCGCGGCACGGTCCACGCGCTGGTCGGCGAGAACGGGGCCGGGAAGTCCACCCTGGCCGGGATCATCTCCGGTGTCATCAGCGCCGACAGCGGCACGGTGCTCGTGGACGGCGAGGCCGTCGACTTCGGGAGCCCGCGGCAGGCATTCGAGGCGGGCATCACGATGATGGCCCAGGAGCTGTCCCTGGTGCCGGAGCGCTCGGTGGGTGAGAACGTCTTTCTGGGCATTGAGCCGGCGGTCGCCGGGTTCGTCGACCGTCGGCGGTTGCGGGAGCGCTTCGACACGCTGCTCGAGCTGTCCGGGGTCGAGGTTCCGTTCGGTGTCGTCGTCGGGGCGCTCGACGTGGCTGATCAGCAGAAGGTGGAGATCCTCCGGGCCGTGGTGCGCCGGGCACAGTTCATCATCATGGACGAGCCCTCGGCCCGCCTGTCCCACGCCGAACGGCGCGGCCTCTACGAACTGATCGCGTCACTGCGCCGCGAGGGCACCACGATCCTGTTTATCTCGCACTTCCTGGACGAGGTCACCGACATCGCCGATGTCATCACCGTCATGCGTGACGGCGCCGTCGTGCGCACCTCCCCGTCGGGCGTCGAGACGGCGGCGTCGCTCGTGGAGGCGATGATCGGTCGTCAACTGAGCGGGACTTTCCCGCCGAAGCGGATGCCGGCGTGCAGCGATGCACCGCCGGTGCTCTCGGTGCGGGGTCTGCGCTCCCCCGACGGCCCGGCGACCGATCTGGACGTTCACGCCGGGGAAATCGTGGGCATCGCCGGGCTGGTTGGATCGGGGCGGACGGAGTTGGTGAGGCTGATCTACGGGGCCGATCGCCCCGGCGCGGGGACGGTCGTCGTGGACGGCGCACCCCTGCGCCGCCGGCGCACGTCCGACGGCATTCGTGCCGGGTTGGGATTCATTCCCGAGTCTCGCAAGGACCAGGGGCTCCTGTTGGGGCGCAGGCTGCGCGAGAACGTGTCGCTGCCACATCTACGGAGACTCTCGACGGCCGGGTTTCTGCGGCGGTCCGCGGAGCGTGACATGGTGGCGTGGTCGCTCGCCGCCGCGGGGGTGCGCGGTGGCGGGTCGGAGACCCCGGTGCGCCTGCTGTCGGGCGGCAACCAGCAGAAGAGCCTCTTCGCCCGGTGGCTGACCCCGTCGCTCAGGGTGCTCATCGCCGACGAGCCGACCCGGGGTGTGGACGTCGGATCCAAGCGTGCCATCTACGACCTGCTCGTCGAGGCCACCGCCGACGGGCTCGGCGTACTCATGGTGTCGTCGGAACTCGACGAACTGGTCGGCCTGTGCCACCGCGTGCTCGTGATGCGCCACAGGGGGATCGTGGCCGAACTGCACCACCCCTTCCTCAGCGAGGATGCCATCCTGGCCGCCGCCTTCGGCGAGGTGTCCCCGGCTGCGGTCCCGGTCGGCTAGTCCCGATGGCACCACGAACCCCGCGGCGGGTCGGCACCGCTCGTCGTCGGAGCGGGGACGCGGCGATGCGTGCCGGCGTGGTGCTGGCCCGCTACGGCATCGTGTGGGTCACGCTGGCTCTGTTCGCGCTCCTGGCCGCCACCGCCGACGGCTTCCTGACCGGGCCGAACCTGCGCAACGTCCTGGATCAGCAGGCGACCCTGTTGATTGCCGCCTCGGTGTCCACGCTCACGATGATCGCCGGCGGTTTCGACGTGTCGATCTCCGCCGTCGCCGTGGCCGCGCCGCTCGTGGCGCTGCGTGTCGAGAACGCCACCGGGTCGATCCCCCTCGGCGTGCTCGCCGGGTGCGGCTTCGGCCTGGCGGTCGGGCTGCTGAACGGCTCGGTGGTGGCGTACGGCCGGATCAACTCGTTCATCACCACCCTGGCCACGTCCTTCATCGTGTTCGGCTTGGGTTTCGTGGTCAGCGAGCGGAGCATCATGCGACCTGCGGGGGACGCCTTCGCCGCCATCGCCCGAAGCCGGTTCGGCGGTCTCACCGCAGCCACCTGGATCTCCCTCGCCACGGTGGCGGCGGCGTGGGTGATGCTGTCGGCCAGCCGGTTCGGTCGGTACGTGTACGCCACGGGCGGCAACCCCGAGGCCGCCCGCCTCGCCGGCGTGCCGACCGAACGCATCACGGTTGTCGTCTTCGATCTCTCCGGGCTGTTCGCCGGTCTGGCCGGCGTCGTGGCCTCGTCGCGTTCCATCAGCGCTACCCCCTCGGACAGCTTCAACTTCGTGTTCGGCGTCATTGCGGCCATCGTCGTGGGCGGCACCTCGATCGCCGGCGGCGACGGGGCGGTCTGGCGGACGCTGCTGGGCGCCCTGTTCATCGCCTTCATGGTCAACGGCTTCAACCTGCACGAGATCGACCCCATCTGGCAGCGGGTGATCCTCGGCGCGGCCATCCTCGTGGCCGTCATCCTCGACGCCCGGTCCCGGGCGCAGCGGTTTCACGGCGGCGATGTCCCCGCCGCGTCCCAGGAAAGACCGGCGGCGCGCGGCGTCGGCGGCACGGCAGAGGAGTAACCATGAAAATCCACGTTGTCGTGGCTATCAGCAGCCCCATGTTCAACGACTTGGTCACCGAGGAGGTGCGCTCATTCCTGCCCGACACCGTGGCAGTGGAGGTGGCGAGCCTCCCGTCGGGTCCGGCCTCCATCGAGTCCGCCTACGACGAGGTGCTGGCGGGTCCGCCCATCCTCGAAGCGGTGCAGCGGGCGGCGGCCGGCGGCGCCGATTGCATATTCATCGACTGTTTCGGGGATCCGGCCGTGCCCGCCGCGCGCGAGATCGTGGACATCCCGGTGATGGGCGGTTTCGAGCCGGCGGTGGCCATGGCGCTGATGTTGGGGAGGCGGTTCTCGGTCCTGACCGTGCTGGACAACGTCCGGCCCCTGATCTCCGGCCTCACCGAGCGCATGGGTGTGCAGCAGCGGCTGGCCTCCATCGAGGTCATCGACACGCCCGTGCTGGAACTGCACGACGCGGCGGCCATGACCGAGGAGCTCTTCAAGGCGGCCCGCCGGGCGGTTGACGGCGGCGCCGACGTTCTGGTGCTCGGCTGTACCGCGATGCTCGGCGTGGCGCGCGCCGTGCAGGACCGGCTTGCGCAGGAGGGGCCGGCCGTCCCCGTCGTGGATCCGACCGGCGCCGCTCTGAACGTGCTCATGGGTTGTCACACCATGGGATTGCGCCCCAGCCGCACCACCTACATGCCCCCACCGGACAAGCAACGCCTCTGACCTTTGCCCGCCCGCGCCGTCGTGCCGGACGGGACGTGCCGTAGGCTATTTGTCCAATGTGCGGTGGTGCCCGAAGTGAGGGCGCCGTATGCGAGTTGCCTGCACAGACGATGTATCAGAGGTAGGTCATGAGGCGGTTTCTGGTTCTTTTCCTGGGTCTCCTTCTCGTTGCCGGTGCCTGCGCGGGCGACGGCGGCGCGGCCACGGCCGACGCGGCGCTAGCCGAGGCGAACGAGGCCAACAGCGAGGCCACCACGGCACTCGCCGATGCCCGGGCCGCTGCCGCACAGGCCGACGCGGCGCTGGAGGCGGCCGAGGCTGCCCAAGCTGCCGCGGACCAAGCGCAGGCCACAGCCGAGGGGAACCAGGAGGCAGTGGCCGCAGCCGAGGCTGCGTTGGAAGTTGCGCAGGCCGCGGCGGACGAGGCACGCGATCAGGCGGCCGCAGCTCAGCGCGAAGCCGATGCGGCACGTGAAGCGGCGCAGGCGGCCCAGGACGAGGCCGACGCACAGGCGGCCGCAGCAGCGGAGCGGGCAGAAGCGGCGGCCGAGCCCGTCGAGGAGCCGACCGACGACGAACCGGCGCTCGCTGTTCCGGTTGACCCCGACCCCACCCTGTTGCCGGTGGACCCGGACGTGCGGATCGGCACGCTGGACAACGGGCTGACGTACTACCTGCGATCCAACGACAAGCCCGGCTCCAACCTGTCGCTCCGCCTGGCGGTGGACGCCGGGTCGCTTCACGAAGCCGAACCCGGCAGCGGCGTCGCCCACTTCCTCGAGCACATGATGTTCAACGGCACCGAGAAGTTTCCTCGCAACGAGATACTCGACGTGTTGCGCGACATCGGCGTCGAGTTCGGTCCGGACATCAACGCCTACACCAGCTACGACGCGACGGTCTACCTGCTCGACTTCGTGACCACCACGGAAGGTGCCGTCGAGGCCGGGTTCGACGTGCTGTCGCAGTGGGCCCATGCGGCCACGCTCGAGGAGGACGACGTACAGAGCGAGATCGGCGTCGTTCGCGACGAACTCCGATCTCGTTACGAGACCGGTTCGGGCATCGTCAACCGCGAGTTCGATCGGGTGTACACAGCCGGAACGCCCTACGACGGCCGCGACCCCTTCGGCACGGCGGAGAGCATCGAGTCGATGACCACAGCCGAGCTGCGCGACTTCTACGAAACCTGGTACGTCCCATCCAACATGGCGGTCATCGCCGTGGGCGACCTCCCCCTCGACGAACTCGAGGCCCTCGTCGTCGAGCACTTCGACGCCATTCCGTCCGGCGAGGCGCCGCCCGCCCCCGATCAGGCCTCACCCCTCCAACCGGAGCCGGTCTACGAAGTCGCCACCTCGCCCGGCCAGGGCTACTCGTACCTGTCCCTGGACCTCGGGATACCGTCGTGGAACCCCGGCACCGTCGGTGGCGAGCGGATGTGGTTGATGGAGTCGCTCATCGCCGTGATGTTGGAGAGCCGGCTGCAGGATGCCTACGAGCAGGGGTATCTCTCGCAGATAGACCCCACGCACTGGTCGCCGTTCAGCTACACCGACGGTCTTCGGTACTACGGGACGAACCTCCGGGCCGACGATTTCCCGGTGGCCCTCGGCGACTTCTGGTCGATCATGCTGAGCCTCGAGGCCGCCGGCTTCACCGACGGTGACCTGGCGCACGCCACGGAGGTCGTTGAGTCCGATCTGCAGTTTGCGCTCGAGAGCGAGGGCACCACCCAGGACGCCGAGTACTCCGGCCTGTATGTGTCGCACTTCCTGGGCGGCGACGACATTGGCACGGTGGCGGACGGGGTGGATCGGGTCTCGGCGCTGCTTGCCGGGATGCAGGTCACCGAACTTACCGATCACTTCCGATGGATCATGGGTAACAGCGGCCCGATACTTCTGGCGGTGGGGGCCGACGTTGCTGAAGTGCCCGCCGCGGAGGAGATGGCCGCGGCCATCGAGGGGGCAACGGTCGGCGAGTTGCCGACGCAGACCGTCGACGTGACGGAACTCGTGGCAGCGCCCGATCCTGTCGACCCCGTTGCCGAGGGGCCGGTGGCCGCGCTTGAGGACGCCTACGAATGGTCTTTCGCCAACGGCGCCACGGTGATCTTCATGCCGTCGGACATCTCCGAGGCGCAGGTCGACCTCCAGGCCGTCTCCCAAGGGGGATGGTCGGCGATGGAGCCGGGTGACCGCGCGCTGGCCGGGAGGCTGGCCACCCGGGCGGTGCGGCAAAGCGGGCTCGGCGGGCTGAGCCCTGCCCAGGTCTCCCGCTTCCTCGACGACGCCAATGCCTCGGTCGTCCCGTTCATCGGTGAGACCGACGAAGGGTTCTCCGGGGCCGCGGCCGTCGAGGGAATCGAGGCCATGTTCCAGCTGCTGCACCTCTTCGTCACCGCACCGCAGGTGGACGATCAGGCCTTCGCCGAATCCGCCCAGGTCGGTGAGATCATCCTGTCCCTGGCCGAGGCCGATCCCGACTGGCAGGAGTGGGTGGCCTACAACGAGGCCCGCTACGGCGACCAGATTGCCTGGTTCCACCCGGTCACGCCGCAGGAGGCCCTCGACGCCCTGAGTGCGGAGTCGCTGCTCGACCGCTACCGGAGCCGACTCGGCGACGTGGACGACCTCGTCGTCGCCGTGGTCGGCGACATCGACCGCGACACAGTGGGACGGATGGCCCGCACCTACATCGGCACGCTGCCCGCCGGCGAGGCCGACGGTTTCGTGAACCGACGGCCGGCCGAACCCGGCGGCGTCGTGCGCCGCGACGTGGTGCTCGCCCCGGACACGGTTGCCACCAGCACGACGATCTACCACGAGGTGCCGATGGCTATCGATCCGGCCACCGAAGTAGTGGCGGACGTGCTCAACGCCGCGCTGGGCGCACGGCTGGACGCCGAGGTCCGCGAGGCAATCGGCGCCAGTTACAGCGCGTACGTCTCGATCATCCTGTCACTGACGCCCGAGCCGACGATCCTTTCGCAGCTCACGGCGACGGGCGACCCCGAGCGGATGGAGGACATCCGCGCCGAGGTCTTCCGCATCCTGGTTGATCTGGTGGACAACGGCCTCGGCGCCGAGCAGTTCGCACAGGCGCTGGCCGTCGTGCAGGCCGACTACACCCACATCCAGAACCAGGATCTGCTGTCTGTACTGCTACGCAGGGCGCACGCCGCCGACGACCAACTTCCCACCTCGGAGCGGCTGTTCCGGGAACTCTCCGAAGTGACCGCCGCTGACGTGCACGCGCTTGCCGTCGCTCTCTACGACCCCGACCAGCGCATCGAGATCGTCCGGGTTCTCGGCTGAGTGCTCAGCCCTCAGGTGCGTTCGTCGAGGGCGACGTAGTCGCGCTCGGGATGGCCCGTGTAGAGCTGGCGTGGGCGGGCGATGCGCGGGTCCTTCTCCATCAACTCGTTCCAGTGCGCCAGCCAGCCCGCCGTGCGGGGGATGGCGAACAGCACCGTGAACATGTTGGTGGGGAAGTTGAGGGCCTGGTAGATCAGGCCTGAGTAGAAGTCCACGTTGGGGTACAGGTTCCGGCTGATGAAGTACTCGTCGGCCAGGGCCACCTCCTCCAGCTTCAGGGCGACATCCAGAAGCGGGCTGCTGCCCGCCAGCTTGAAGACCTCGTCGGCGGCCTCCTTGATGATCAGCGCCCGCGGGTCGTAGTTCTTGTACACCCGGTGGCCGAAGCCCATGAGACGGTGCTTGCCGGCTTTCACGTCGGCGATGTACGGGTCCACGTTCTCGTAGGAGTCGATGTCGCGCAGCATGGCCAGAACGGCCTCGTTGGCCCCGCCGTGGCGTGGCCCGTAGAGCGCGGCGCAGGCGGCCGCCACCACCGAATAGGGATCGGCGTGCGCGCTCCCCACGACCCGGGCGGTGGTGGTGGAGCAGTTCTGGCTGTGGTCGGCGTGCAGGATGAACAGGATCTCCAGCGCCCGATGCACGGCCGGATGGCAGTGGTAACGAGGCTCGGCCACCCGGAACATCATCGACAGGAAGTTGGACGTGAAGTCCAGATTGTTGTCGGGGTACACGAACGGCATGCCGATGGAGAAGCGGTGTGCCGCGGCCGCCATCGTGGGCACCTTGGCGATGAGGCGGATGATCTGGCGCTTCCGCACCTCGGGATCTTCCACATCCTTGGCCTCGGGGTAGAAGGTCGACAGTGCCGCCAGCGAGGAGACCAGCACGCCCATGGGGTGGGCGTCGTAGCGGAACGACTCCATGAAGCGCTTGCGGAAGTTCTCGTGGATGTAGGTGTGGTGGGTGATCTCGTCCTGCCAGGCGTCGAACTGCTCGGACGTGGGCAGCTCGCCGTTCAGGAGCAGGTAGGCAACTTCGAGGTAGGTGGATCGCCGGGCGAGTTGTTCGATCGGGTAGCCGCGGTAGCGCAGGATTCCCTCGGCCCCCACGATCTGCGTGATCGAACTCTCCCCGACGGCCGTGTGGCTGAAGGCGTCGTCGGCGAACCAGATGTTGCCGAGCAGCTTCCCCCACTCCGTGGCGTCCACACCGCGGTTCCAGATCGGGATCTCGACGGATTCGCCCGTGCGGTTGTCGGTGATCGTGATGGACTCTGTCAAGGTCCGCCTGCCTTTCGGTTGTGTGGCGTCATGCCCGCTGTTGTCCCATCACGACGGCACCCCGGGCTGTGCACGCATCGCCGGCAGCGTACGTCGCCGTATGGGGCGCGTGCGACCAACCGTGATGATACCGACAATCGGTCGCCTAGCTAGGACCGCAGGTAGGACGGCTGCCGGGGCACCGTGCGGGCACCTCGCCGGGGCTACAGCGGCGTGTTGGCGTGGCGGTTCTGCGGCATGTCCTCGCGCTTGCTGGCCAGCACCCCCAGAGCGCCGGCCACCTCCCGGCGGGTGTCGGCGGGGTCGATAACAGCGTCCACCGAGCCCCGCTCGGCGGCCCGGTAGGGGTTCAGCAGCCGTTCGGCGTACTCCTTCTCCAGCGCGGTCCGCTCGTCCGCGGCGGCGTTGCGGTGCAGGATCTCTACGGCCCCCTTGGCTCCCATGACGGCGATCTCGCCCGTTGGCCAGGCAAAGGCCACGTCGTTGCCCATGTAGCGGGAGTCCATGACGATGTAGGCGCCGCCGTAGGACTTGCGCAGCGTCACGCAAATCCGGGGCACGGTGGCCCGCGCATAGGCGAAGGCCATCTGAGCGCCGTGGCGGATCATGCCCCGCCACTCGAGATCCTTGCCGGGCTGGAAGCCGGGCGTGTCCACGAACGTCACAAGGGGCAGGTTGAAGGCGTCGCAGAACGACACGAACCGTGCTCCCTTCTGCGAGGCGGCGATGTCGAGCGTGCCGGCGAGGTGTTGGGGCTGGTTCGCCACCATTCCCACCGGCCAGCCGTTCACCGAGGCGAACGCGGTGACGAGGTTCGGCGCCCAGCCGGCGCGCACCTCGATGACGGCACCATCGTCGGCCACCGTCTCCAGCACGGCGCGCACGTCGTAGCCGCCGGTGGCCGAGGCGGGGATGATGTCGGCCAACTCGGGCGTGGGTCGGCCGGGAGGATCAGCGGTCGGGATGCGGTCGGCGATCTCGTCCACGTGCGGGGGGAGCAGACGCAGCAACCGACCGATGGCGGTCGTGGCGGCCTCGACGTCGGCGACGACGACCGACGCCACCCCACTCCGGTCGGCGTGCACCGTCGAACCGCCCAACTCGTCGGTCGCCACGGGTACGCCGGTGAACTGTTCCACCATGGCCGGCCCGCTCACGAAGGCGAAACCGTCGTTGACCATGACGACCAGGTCGGCGAGACCCAGCAGCAGGGCCGGACCCGACAGCATCGGACCGGTCACACACAGGATGACCGGCACCACCCCCGAACAGGCCACCAGCGAGCGGGCGGCGAGCCCCCAGCCGTGAACGGAGGTCACGCCCCCCGCGACGTCGGGTCCGGTGGCCGAGACGTAGCCCACGACGGGCAGCCGTTTCTCCAGCGCCAGATCCACGGCCGCAGCGACCTTCTCGCCGACCCCGAGCGTGATGGCCCGGTTGGACTCGTCCGCGCCGAGGTGCAGCACAACCGCCGGTCGGTCACCGACCATCTCGACGGCGGCCGAAGCGGGGGCGCGGGAGCGGGCGCGTAGATCCACCGGTGGCATAGGGCTCATGCCGAGGCTACCGGACGCCAAGCGCCCGCCCCGGCCCCGCTCCGCCGGTGTGCCCGCAGCAACGTCACTCCGGACCCCGATCCGGGGCGGTGTCGGTCGTCCGGCGGTCCCGCCCGGACGGGGTGAACCCGCGGCGCACCCTGACGGTACGTACAGTGTTGGCGTCCGGCGCCGAAGAAGGGGGCTGCGGTCGGTACATGAGTCTCGACACCCGCATCAGCGACTGGATTCTGCACCGCTTCGTGCGGCGCAGCATCGGGCCTCTGGTCCCTGTGGCGGCGACCGTCGGGGCGCTGCTCGTGGGTGCCGCCATGGTGTGGGCGTTCGGGGGGGATCCCGTCGAGGGGTATCGCGCCATGTTCTCCGGGGCGTTCGGTGGTGTCCGCGAGATCGCCGACACCACGGTCAAGGCCACACCGCTGCTGCTTGTCGGCGTGGGTATCTGTATTGCGTTCCGGGCCTCGGTCATCAACATCGGCGGTGAGGGTCAGATCATCGTCGGGGCTCTGCTCTCGACGGTCGTGGTGCTGTCGGTGCCCGATCTGGACCGCTGGTTGCTGCTGCCGCTCGCGCTGATCGGCGGCGCCGTGGGCGGTGCCTTCATGGGGTGGATCCCCGGCGTGCTGAAGGCCTATGCCGCCGTCAACGAGATCCTGAGCACGATCATGCTCAACATCGTGGCCGGCTACCTGATGCAGTACCTCCTGCTGGGCCCCATGATCGACAAGGCGAGTGTGGAGGCCGGCAATCACATCGCCCAGACCAAACGGCTGTCGCAAAACGCCGACCTGCCGATCCTGGTGGGTGGAACGCAGATGAACCTCGGCATCGTGGTGGGCGCCGCCGTCGCCATCGGCGTGTTCGTGCTGCTGTGGCGCACCTCGCTGGGGTTCGAGATCCGTGCCGTGGGTGGCAGCAAGGACGCCTCCCGCTACGCCGGCATGAAGGTCGAACGCAGGATCGTGCTGGCGCTGACCCTCAGCGGCATGATGTCGGGCATCGGCGGCGCGGTCCTCGTGCTGTCGTCGGTCGCCCATCGCCTCAGCGTCGAGAGCGGCCCGGCGGGGTTCACCCAGCTCGCCGGCTTCAACGGCATCGTGGCGGCGCTGTTCGGCGGGTTGCATCCCCTCTGGACCATCCCGGCAGCCATCCTCTTCGGCGGCCTGCTGGTGGGGGCGAACGCCCTGCAGCGGGCCGTGCAGGTGGCGACACCGCTGGTCGTGGCCCTGAGCGGCCTCGTGGTGGTGTTCGTGGTCAGCAGCGACCGGGCGGTGCGCTGGGCGCGTCGGATGGGCGAACACGTCGGCGGTGAGGACGGCCCGCGGGTCGCAGCCGGGGCCGCCGGTGAGGGCGCTCCGCCGACCGGGGGTACTCCCGAGGCAGGTGCGTCGTGAGCCCACTCGATGTGATGGGCATCGAAGTGCTGGCCGTACGCAGCGGCTGGAGCGGGTTCTTCACGATGGCCACGCTGGTCGTGACGGTGGCCGCGGCCATCCGGCTGGCCACGCCGTACCTCATCGCCGCCGTCGGTGAGAGCGTCGGCCAGCGCAGCGGCGTGCTGAACCTGGGCGTCGACGGTGTGATGCTGCTGGGGGCGTTCGGGGCGTACTACACCGCCGCACGCACCGGCAACCCGTGGTACGGCATGCTGGTGGGTCTCGGCGTCGGTGCGTTCATGGGACTTGTCTTCGCCTTCATCACCGTCACGCTGCACGCCGAGCAGGGCATCAGCGGCATTGGCATCTACCTCTTCGGGCTCGGCTTCAGTGACCTGCTCTTCCGCCAACTCGTGGGCGCGCCGCGCCCCATCGCCGGCTTCGACGGGCTGTTCGACTTCACGCTCCCCGACGGCCGGCCGGAGATCGCGTACCCCGACCTCTACAACCACAGCCTCGTGATCTATCTGGCGTTCCTGCTTGTCCCGGCCGTGACCCTGCTGGTCAACCGGACCACGTTCGGGTTGAACATCCGGGCGGTCGGTGAAACCCCTCAGGCGGCCGACAGCCTCGGGGTGAGCGTGGCCCGCACCCGCTACGCCACGATCCTCATCGCCAACACCCTCGCCGGCGCGGCGGGCGCCGTCCTTGCTCTCGAGAAGGGCATCTTCATCCAGAACATGACCAACGGCATGGGTTTCATCGCCGTGGCGCTGGTGTACTTCGGGGCGTGGCGTCCGCTGGGTGTGCTGGCGGGGTCGTTGCTGTTCAGCCTCGTGACGGCTGCGGTGCTGCAGTGGAAGACATTGGGCATCCTCAGCGGGGCTGCGGCGCAACTCACGGAGATGGCGCCGGCGGCGATCACGATCATCGCCCTGGTGGTGGTGACGCACCGGATCGGCCAGCCGTCAGCGCTTACCCGTCCCTTCCGGCGCGGCGCCGACCGCTGATCCCGGCTGCCTGCATCGTCATTCCCGCGGAGAGCCTGCCCCGGACTCGGGTCCAGGGCCGGAATCCATTTCCGGGCGGCTCGACGTGCGATAGCCACGCACCCTGCTCACGTTCAGCCTCTGTCCACGGGAGTCGACCCGCCAACGCGGCATCGTCCCGGAGTCGAGCAGGCCGCGAGTTTCCGACACCGCTATTGCGTCTAGTGTGGTGGGAGTCCGCGCGGGCGCAGTTGTGCCCGCTCTGCCGTGCACGAGGGATTGACAAATGAGACAGATCAGGAGCACAAAGAGGTTCTCCGGAGTCGTAGGGGCGCTGCTGGCGTTGGTGCTGTTGGCCGCCGCGTGTGGTGGCGACGGCGAGTCGGCCGAGGAGGCCCCGCCGCCCCCGCCGCCGCCGGCCGATGCGCCCGCAACGGGCGACGAGCCGCCGCCGCCCCCGCCACCCGATGAGCCAGCGGAGCCGTCGGGGCCGTTGCGGGTGGCGATTGTGGCGCCGTCGGCGTCGAATGATCTGGCGTTTACGCAGAGCATCGTGGAGGGTGTGGCTGCGTTGGGTGAGACGCGCGAGTTGGTGGTGGAGGTCACCGATGGGACGTTCATTGTGGAGGATGCTGCGGTTGCGATCCGGGAGTATGCGGAGGACGGTTTCGATCTGGTGATAGCGCACGGTTCGCAGTACGGCGGGTCGTTGCAGGAGATCGCTCCGGACTTCCCGGATGTGTCGTTTGCTTGGGGCACGGCGTCGGACACGTTCGGTCTGTCGAACGTGTTTGCCTACACGGCGGCTTCTGATGAGGGCGGTTACGTGTTGGGGGCGATGGCGGCGGCGCTGACCGAGACCGGTGTGTTGGGTGTTGTCGGTCCGATCGAGGTGGGTGACGCCAAGTTGTTCGTGGACGGTTTCGTGGCGGGCGCGGGTGCGCAGGATGCCGGTGTGGCTGTGAACGTGGTGTACACCGAGTCGTTCAGCGATGTGGCCAAGGCTGCTGAGACCGCTGAGGCGCACGTGTCGCAGGGTGCGGACGTGATGACCGGTTCGGCGCAGATGGTCGTGGGTGCTGTTGGTGTGGCGCAGCGCGAGGGCGTTGCGTGGTTCGGCACGCAGGCTGATCAGACGTCGTTGGCTCCTGAGGTGGTTGTGGCCTCGCAGGTGTATGAGTGGGAGGTCGTGCTGACGCAGATCGCCGCCGCGATCGACCGGGGCGTCAAGGGCGGCGAGTCGTTCACGATCTCGCTGGACAACGGCGGTCTGTTGATTGCTTACAACGACGGGTACGGCCTGTCTGGCGCGGTGCGACAGATCGGCGAGGACGCCGTCGCCGGCATCATCGACGGCAGCATCAACACCATGTCGGCTATGGCCGGCCCGTCTGCCGATGGCATCGACACGCCGTTGCGGGTGGCGATTGTGGCGCCGTCGGCGTCGAATGATCTGGCGTTTACGCAGAGCATCGTGGAGGGTGTGGCTGCGTTGGGTGAGACGCGCGAGTTGGTGGTGGAGGTCACCGATGGGACGTTCATTGTGGAGGATGCTGCGGTTGCGATCCGGGAGTATGCGGAGGACGGTTTCGATCTGGTGATAGCGCACGGTTCGCAGTACGGCGGGTCGTTGCAGGAGATCGCTCCGGACTTCCCGGATGTGTCGTTTGCTTGGGGCACGGCGTCGGACACGTTCGGTCTGTCGAACGTGTTTGCCTACACGGCGGCTTCTGATGAGGGCGGTTACGTGTTGGGGGCGATGGCGGCGGCGCTGACCGAGACCAGTGTGTTGGGTGTTGTCGGTCCGATCGAGGTGGGTGACGCCAAGTTGTTCGTGGACGGTTTCGTGGCGGGCGCGGGTGCGCAGGATTCCGGTGTGGCTGTGAATGTGGTGTACACCGAGTCGTTCAGCGATGTGGCCAAGGCCGCTGAGACCGCTGAGGCGCACGTGTCGCAGGGTGCGGACGTGATGACCGGTTCGGCGCAGATGGTCGTGGGTGCTGTGGGTGTGGCGCAGCGCGAGGGCGTTGCGTGGTTCGGCACGCAGGCCGATCAGACGTCGTTGGCTCCTGAGGTGGTTGTGGCCTCGCAGGTGTATGAGTGGGAGGTCGTGCTGACGCAGATCGCCGCCGCGATCGACCGGGGCGTCAAGGGCGGCGAGTCGTTCACGATCTCGCTGGACAACGGCGGTCTGTCGATTGCTTACAACGACGGGTACGGCCTGTCTGGCGCGGTGCGCCAGATCGGCGAGGACGCCGTCGCCGGCATCATCGACGGCAGCATCAACACCGGGTCCTAGTAGCGAAGGAACGACCGGAGTGGGGCCGCAGGTCGTCGAGACCTGTGGCCCCGGTTCCGGGTGGCCTTGGGGCGCCCGCCGGGCGGTGAACAGCGAGGGACCGACGTGACGGAAGGATCCATGTGACGGCCGCAGCTCCCCCGCTGCTGGAGATGCGCGGGATCACCAAGCAGTTCCCGGGCGTGCTGGCCAACGACGCCGTGGACTTCAACCTGGCGGCCGGCGAGGTACACACGCTGCTGGGGGAGAACGGAGCGGGCAAGAGCACGCTCATGAAGATCCTCTACGGCATGTACCGCGCCGACCGGGGCGAGGTGCGCCTTGCCGGCCGGCAGGTCACCATCGATTCCCCGTCGGCGGCCATCGACTGCGGCATCGGCATGATCCACCAGCACTTCATGCTGGTGCCCACGCTGACCGTTACCGAGAACGTGGCTCTTGGTCTGGAATCCCGGCGACGGCCACTCACCGATCTTCCGGCGGTGGCCGAGCGGATCGGCGAGTTGTCGGAGTTGTACGGCCTGCGGGTAAACCCCGACGCCCTGATCTGGCAACTGGCCGTGGGGGAGCGCCAGCGGGTGGAGATCCTGAAGGCCCTCTACCGGGAGGCGACGGTCCTGGTCATGGACGAGCCCACGGCGGTGCTCACCCCCCAGGAGGTGGACGAGCTGATCGTCGTGCTGCGCCGCATGGCCGACGACGGTCGCGGCCTGGTGTTCATCTCCCACAAACTGCACGAGGTGATGGCTGTTTCGGACCGGATCACAGTGCTGCGCGACGGCCGGGTCACCGGGGAGACCGCACCGGCACGGACCAGCCGCTCCGAACTGGCGCGGATGATGGTCGGGCGCCCCGTGCAGATGGTTCCCGATCGTCCCGACGTGCGCATGGGTCGCCCGATGCTGGAGGTGAACGATCTCCGCGTGCAGGGGGACCGGGGCGACGAAGCCGTGTCCGGGCTGTCGTTCGCGGTGCGTGCCGGTGAGATCCTCGGTCTCGCCGGGGTGTCCGGCAACGGCCAGCCGGAACTGGCCCAGGCCATCGCCGGTCTTCGCCCCGCGCAGGGGGGCACGGTGCGGATCGACGGCACCGACGTGACGGGCCACCACCCCCGCCAGGTGCGCCGGGCCGGTCTCTCCTATGTGCCGGAGGAGCGCATGCGGGACGGCATCGTCGCGGACTTCTCCGTGGCGGAGAACCTCATGCTGCTGAACCAGGGTTCTGCCGAGTTCTCCCGCTGGGGCTTCCTGCGCCTCGGCGCCATCCGGGAACACTGCCGGGAGTTGGTGGAGCGTTTCGCAGTGAAGACGCCCGGCCTCGACGTGCCGACCTCCAACCTGTCGGGGGGGAACATCCAGAAGCTGATCCTGGCGCGGGAACTGTCCAGCAAGCCCAAGGTCATCGTGGCCTCCCAGCCCACCCGCGGTGTGGACATCGGCGCCGGGGAGTACATCCACTCCCAACTCGTTGCGCAAAAGGCCGCCGGCTGCGCCACGCTCCTGATCTCCGAGGACCTCGACGAGGTGCTGGGGCTGTCGGACCGCATCGGCGTGATGTACGAGGGCCGGTTGATGGGCGTCGTGGACCGGGCCGACGCCACCGTGGAGCGCCTGGGTCTGTGGATGGCCGGGGTGGCCGAGGAGGCCGCCTGACGGGGCTTACCCGGTGCGGTCGTTGGGGCCGGGGGCGGGCTGCTCCATGGCGTTGATGTAGTTGTAGATGGTGATGCGGCTGACCTCCATGGCGGTCGCCACGTCCTCCACCCCCTTGCGCAGCAGGAAGGCGCCGCGCTCGTTCAGCAGCCTTACCGCCACCTGCTTGTCGGTACGCGACAGGTTGGTCAGGGAGTCGCCCAACTCGCGCTCGACGGTCTCGATGAGGCGTCCGAGGGCGCCGCCAAGCCCGCCGAGGCGCAGCACGCCCACCGTCTCGCCATTGAAATCCAGGGGAATATCGCCGGGAGTCCGCTCGGCCGGCGACAGCAACTCTCCCCCGACGGCCTCGGCCACGGGTAGCAGCATGCGCCAGACAGGATGCTCTTCGCGGCCCGTGCGCCCGCCACTGCCGTCGGCGCCTCCGGGCCGCCCGGTACCGGCTCCGCTCATGGGCCGTCCGGTGTCGCCGGTGTCTCCGGGGGGCGCTCCAGGTGCAACGCGATGCGGGTGGCGCCTGCCTGCAGCGCTTCGCGGACCATGACGGCCACCGCCTGCGCTGCCCGTTCGACGTCGCCGGAGGCGGTTGTGGCGAACGGGCCCACCTCGGTCTCGATGCCCAGATCGTTGAAGGCGGCAACGGCGGCCTCAACGTGAGGGCCGGGCGAGCCCTCGGAGAAGGGCTCGACGAAGAACTCGATGTGCACGATGTCCATGGCAGCGCCGATCACCGGCCCGCCGGATTGGCTGCGGCGGGTCGCCGGTTGGGTGTCATTGACACTCTCCGGCGTGTCCATAGCATAGGCACGTGGACGATCACCCGGGCCGGGATCTGCGGGAGCTGCGCATCGATATCGACCGGCTGGTCGGGCGCCTCGAGGCGCTCGGGCAGATCGGCGACACGGGCGACGGCGGGAGTTGCCGCCTGGCGCTGACCGACGAGGACCGCGGCGGGCGGGACCTGGTGGTGAGCTGGATGCGCGACCTGGGCCTGTCGGTCACGGTGGACGTGGTCGGCAACGCGGTGGCCGTCTATCCCGGCGAGACGGACGGTCCGCCGGTCATGACCGGCAGCCACATCGACACCGTCCGCACCGGCGGGCGCTACGACGGCAACCTGGGCGTGCTGGCCGGCCTGGAGGCGATCGAAACCGTCAGCACGGCCGGCGTACGGCTGCGGCGGCCACTGGCGGTGGCGTTCTTTACCGACGAGGAGGGTGCACGCTTCCCTCCCGACATGCTCGGCAGCCTCACCTTCGTGGGCGGGATGGGCGTCGAGGAGGCACTCGACGTCACCGATGTTGACGGCATCTCGGTGGGAGCCGAACTGGATCGGATCGGCTACCGGGGCGTCGCCCCGTGCCCGGCTCAGCCGCCGTTCGCCTTCGTGGAGTTGCACATCGAGCAGGGCCCCGTTCTGGAGCAGGAGGGCATCACCATCGGAGCGGTGAGCGGTGTGCAGGGCATTTCCTGGGCCGAGTTGAACATCACGGGTCAGTCCAACCATGCCGGCACCACGCCGATGGAGTTGCGCCACGACGCGGGTTACGCCGCCGCCCGGGTGGCGGTGGCCGCACGCGAGCTTGCCGAGAGATTCGGCGGCTTCCAGGTGGCCACCGTGGGAGCGCTGGATCTGTTCCCCAATCTGGTGAACGTGGTGGCCGGTCGGGCTCGACTGGTCGTGGACCTGCGCAACATCCACGAGGAGGAACTGCAGGAGGTGGAGCGTGAGTTCGCGGCGCGTGTCGAGCAGATCGCGGCGGACGAAGGGGTGACGGTGTCCACCCGGTCCCTGGCTCGCTTCAGGCCTGTGATCTTTGATCTTCCGGTGGTGGACCTCGTGGAGGACACCGCCCGGCGCCTGGGTCGCAGCGTGAAGCGGCTACCGTCGGGGGCGGGGCACGATGCCCAGATGCTCGCCCGGATCTGCCCGTCGGCGATGGTGTTCGTGCCGAGCCACAAGGGGCTCAGCCACAACCCGGGGGAGTACACCGCACCCGCCGACCTCGCCGCCGGAGCCAACGTGCTCCTGCAGGTCATGATCGACCTCGCGAGCCGGCCCGACGACGTCCCGGAGGTGTCGCCGTCGGGCGGAGTGTTCCAGCGGGGTGAGGCAGGCGTCGGCTCGGCGGACGGATAACCGCGCTGAGGCCCGGAGGACTCCCTCCGGTCAGGCGACCTCGCTGAGGGCGCCGGTGTCCACGTCGTAGACGAATCCCCGCACGGGGATCGACGGGTCGAGGTGCTCGCTGGCACGGATGCGGGCCACGTCCTCGCGAACGCTGTCCTCGATATTGCTGAAGGGCAGGAAGTCGATGTCGCCGGCGTCGCTGCCGCGCTGATCGGCCAGGATGCCGCGCAGGACCTCGTTGGAGAAGGTGAGCATCCCGCAGTCGGTGTGGTGCACCACCAGGAACTCCTTCGTGCCCAGCAGCGTCGAGGAGATGATGAGTGAGCGGATGGCGTCGTCGGAGGCGCGGCCCCCGGCGTTGCGGATCACGTGGGCGTCACCGAGGTCCAGGCCGAGCATGGCAGGCGGATGGATGCGGGCGTCCATGCAGACCAGGGCGGCCACGGAGCGGGCCGGCGGCATCGGTTGCCCGCCCTGACTGAAGCCATCGGCGTAGGCGGCGTTGGCTTCGAGCATCTTTGCTGTTTCGGACATGGAGGTTCCTCCGGTTGGTCGGTGTACCCGCTTTTCGCGGGAGCACGGCAGGGTACCGGAATCCCGACCAAAACACTCAGGAATAACTCCGGACCCCCTCCCTTCCCACCATCGCCCTCGATCGTCATTCCGCCCGCCCTCGATCGTCGATCCGCCCGCCCTCGATCGTCATTCCGGCCCCCTCGACCGTCATTCCGGCGAAAGCCGGAATCCACTTCCGCCCGCGGCCCGATCCACGCTGGCAGTGGCGCTCCGGCGGCCTCAACACCCCCAGGCGGCGGTGACTTCAGCGATGGAGACCACCTGGCCGAAGTACCGGTCGATGGTGGCCAGGGTGGCGTCGTGCTCGGTTGCGCTGTAGGCCGCCGTGCCGTCGGAGCAGAGCACCACGTAGAAGTCGTGCATGAAGGCGTCGCGGGCGGTGGTTTCGACGCACACGTTGGTGGCCACCCCCGTCAGCACCACCGTGCGGATGCCGGCGGTGCGCAGCACCGTCTCCAGGTCGGTGCGCATAAAGGCGCTGTAGCGGTGCTTGGTCACCACCGGGTCGCCGGCGACGGGCCGGACATTGCCGTAGAAGTCGGAGCCGTTGGTGCCCTCCACGCAGACCGGGCGCAGGGTGTAGCTCCCCGCGCGACGCCGGGTGGCCTGCTCCAGGAGCACGTCACTCAGGTAGCGGTTGTCGTCGCTGGACAGGAAGCTGCGCGCGAAGATCACCAGAACGCCCGCCTGCCGGGCTGCGGCGATGAAGCCCTCCAATCGCTCGGCGGTGGCCACGGCGGCGCTGACGTCGAGACCCTCAGCGCTCAACATGCCCGCCGGCGCGCAGAAGTCGTTCTGCACGTCGACGACGAGGAGCGCGGTGTGGGCCGGCACCACCTTCTCGGCCAGGCTCCACAGCGGCGGCACCCGGGAGAGCTTCTCGGCCGCGCGCCGAGCCTCGTCGTCGAGTTCAACCGAGTCGCTCGTGCCCTGCGCGCTCACTGCGGGGAACCGTAGCCGGGCGGCGCCGCCCAGATATCAGCAAGAAGACGAGGGCGGGGGTCGGGGGGCCGGGCTGCGACGACTTTCGCCCGTGCACCGAGGAGCAGAGCGGCACCCCGGCCCCCGCCCGGGCCGCTGTGCACCTGCGGGGGCTGTTGCGGGGTTCGGCGGCTGCGCCCGCCGGCTATGCGCCCCGGTGGTGGTAGTCGGCGGCCTGGCGGACCATGAGATCCCAGGTCTGCTCCAGGTAGCCGGCCACCTCGTCGATGAGTTTGCGCATCGGCAGCCGGGCCTCTTCGGGAAGCTCCGGAGCGCCGGTGGGCTCCAGGGTGACGTCGAGACGGGCCATACCGTCGAGCGTGACGTGCAGGGCGGCGGCACGGGGCAGGTTGCTCCCCACCGTGATCCCGCCGTGCCAAGGGATGAGAACCGTGGAGCGGTCGCCGATCACCGGACCGATGGAATCGAAATGATCGTCGGGGCTCATGACCTGGTCCTCGTAGAAGAGCGTGCACAGGTTGTGGCGCATCTTCAGGGGTCGGGCCATCGAGGCCAGGGCGCAGATCCAGAAGGCATGCGTGTGCACGATGGAGCCCACGTCGGGACGCTGGCCGTAGATGCCGGCGTGGAACTCCCAGCCGGGACTGATGAAACGGTTGCCTTCCAGCAGATTCCCGTCGTAGTCGATCTTCATGACGTCGTCGGGGCCGACCTCCCCGAGTGTGCGGTCGAAGGCGTTGATCCACAGAGCGTCCTCCCCGGCGGCGCGGACGCTGACGTGGCCGCCGATGCCGGTGTCGCAGCCGTTGGCGGCAAGACCCTGACAGGCGGTGACGATGTCGGTGACAACGTCGGCGGAGGTGCGGGCAGGGGCGACTGTCATGGTGGCTGGTCCTTGTCTCGGGTGCGTGCGGGTTACCGGCATGGGCGGGCGGGGTAACGGGGCGGGCGGATGTCGGATTCTCTGCTGCCGGCCCTGGGCGTCAGGCTATTGCAGACGACCGCGGTAGGACAGTCCCGTGGGCGGTGTCGCCGGGCAGGTCGAAGTCCCGGTCGTCGACGGCCGTGGAGTAGTCGAAGACCAGTTCCCTGATGGTCTCCCGGGCCTCGATGCGGGCGATGCGGTGTTCCAGGTCGGTGGTCACGGACGTCTCCTTTGTGTTTGGTGACTTCGGCGGGCCGGGTTCGGTCGGCTCGGGTCTCTTGGGTGGTCCGGTGGCGGGTGGGTGGCGTGGTATGCGTTACGCCAGCATCCCCCCGTCGATGGTGAGGGTCACGCCGGTGATGTAGGAGGCGGCGTCGGAGGCCAGGAAGGCAACGGGCTGCGCGACCTCGGCGGCGGTCGCCCAGCGCCCCAACGGGATGCTGAGTTGCGAGGCCGCCACGACCTCCTCGGCGTCGAACGCGTCCCAGCCGGACGTGGCCACGTAGCCGGGAGCCACGGCGTTGACCCGCACACCGTGCGGCGCCCACTCCCTGGCCAGAGCGCGGGTCTGGGCGAAGAGCCCGCCCTTGGCCGAGCTGTACGCCGACATGTCCGCCAGGTGGCGCAGCCCGGCCACCGAGCCCACGTTCACGACGGCGCCGGCGCCGCGCTCGACCATGGAGGCGCCGAAGGCCTGCGAGCACAGGAACGGCGCGGTTAGGTTGAGCGCCACCGTCTTGGTCCAGCCTGCTTCGGCGGTCTCCAGAGCCGAGGCCAGGAAGCGGGCCCCGCCGGCGTTGTTGACGAGGACGTCGATGGGGCCAAGTTGCTCGGCGGCATCGGCCGCGGCCGCGCCGACCGCGGCTGCGTCGGTCACGTCGACAGGCACCACGGCCGCACGCCGTCCGGTAGCGCGCACCTCTTCGGCGACGGCTTCGAGGCGCTCGCGGCGGCGCGACAGCAGCGCCACGTCGGCGCCGGCCCCAGCCAGGGTGAGAGCGATGGCCCGGCCGATGTCGCCGCTGGCGCCGGTCACGGCGGCCCGCTTGCCGTCCAGACGGACCACCGAGGGGCTGGTCATGCCGACGCCCCTTCGCTCGGCGTGAACGACACCGGGAAAGAGCCCATACCGCGGCTGATGAGCGTGGGGTGCCACGCCGCGGGCTCCGGGCCGGCCCGAAGATCGGGCAGCCTCCGGGCCAGGGCGTCCAGCGCGATGGATCCCTCCAGCCGGGCCACCGCCGCGCCGAGGCAGTAGTGCAGCCCGAAGCCGAACCCCAGGTGGTCCGTGGGGTTGCGCTCCAGGTCGAAGCGGTCGGGATCGTCGAAGACGGCCGGGTCCCGGTTGGCCGCCGCCTGCACCAGGTAGACCATGTCGTGGCGGCGGATCGTCTGGTCGCCCATCTGCACGTCGGTGGCGGCCATGCGCACCTGCATCTTGGACGGGCCGTCGAACCGCAGGATCTCCTCTGCGGCAGCTCTCATGTACTCCCCGTCGGGCCGGGCGCGCAGCCGCTCGAGTTGGTCGGGGTGCGCCAGCAGGGCGTGCAGGCCGTTGCCGATCAGGTTGGTGGTTGTCTCGTGCCCGCCGAACAGCAGGAGGATGCACGTGCCTACGATCTCGTCGTCGGTGAGCGTGTCGTCGCCCTCCTGGGCGCGGATGAGGGTATGGATCAGGTTCTCCGACGGCTCGGCCCGGAAGCGGCGCACCAGGCCGCCCAGGTAGTCCGACAACTCCAGCAGCCCGCTCTGGGCGCGCTCACGCCGCCCGGCGACGCCGCGGGCTCCGAAGACCAGGACCATCAGGTCGTCGGACCAGTCCTTGAACAGGTCCCGATCACCGGGCGGAACGCCCATCATCTCGGCGATCACCACGGCGGGCAGCGGATACGCGAAGTCGGAGATGACGTCCATCCGGCCCTGCGGGGCGACCTCGGCGATGAGGCTGTCCACCACCTCGACGATGCGGGGCTTCCACAGCGAGATGGCTCGGGGAGTGAACACCCGGCTGACAAGCTTGCGCAGCCGCGTGTGGTCGGGTGGGTCGCGGAACACCATCCACTCGCCCAGGATCCGGTAGGTGGGGGCACGCTGCCGGCGCTGCGACTCGGTGAGCTTGTGCTCGAACACCGGCCGGATGCGGTCGGAGGAGAAGCGCGGATCCTTCAGGGCGGCCAGCAGATCGTCATGGCGGTGGATGAACCACGCCCGGTAGTGCTCGTTGTAGAACACAGGCTGCTCCCGGCGCAGTTCGGCGAGGACGGGGTAGGGGTCCGCCACCCGCTCGGGCGTGAGCAGGTCGATACCTGCAGCCGTGCTGCCGGCGGAACTCACCGGCGCCCTCCCGGCGCTTCCAGGACGGCCACGACGCAGGCGTTGCCGTCGATGCCGGCTGTGCCGCCGCCCATGGTCTCCACCACGCCCAGCCGGGCGCCGGGCACCTGGCGCCCCTCGGCGGTGCCGCGCAGCTGCCAGACGATCTCGGCGACCTGACCCAGGCCGGTGGCGCCGAGGGGATGGCCCCGGGCCAGCAGACCTCCCGACGGATTCACCGGTTGGGCGCCGCCCAGGCTGGTGTGGCCGGACTCCACGAGGGCGCCGCCGCCGCCCAGCTCGCAGAGGCCCAGTGCCTCGGTGGTGACGATCTCGCCGATGGTAAAGGCGTCGTGCACCTCCGCGACGTCCACGTCGTCGGGGCCGATGCCCGCCTGCTCGAAGGCCGCCCGGGCGGTGTCGGACACGAGCCGCCACCCCCACACCAGGTCGGTTGTGTGGTCCCATGCCCGCCCGGAGGCCAGTGCGGTGGCGCGCACCGTCACGTCGGTGGCGCTCCCCGGGGTGCCCGGTCCCAACACCGCAGCGGCTGCGGCGTCGCTGAGGTCGCAGCACTGCAGCAGCGTGAGCGGGTCGGAGATCAGCCGCGACCCCAGAACCTCCTCGACGGTGAGTTCCCCGGCGTGCTGCGCCCGCGGGTTGCCCAGGGCGTGGCGACGATTCTTTACCGCCACCAGGGCCATCTGTTCGGGCGTCACGCCGTGGCAGTGCAGGTAGCGCTGCGCGGCCATGCCGTAGAGGCTGGGCATGGCGAAGCCCTGCGCTCCCTCCGGGTCGGTGGCCAGCGGTTCGATGGGGCCGTCGAAGACCGCCGTCATGGTTTCGATGCCGAAGGCCAGCACCACCTCGTAGCGGCCCTGGCGCACGGCCACCTGCGCCTCGTGGAAGGCGGTCGTGCCGCTGGCACAGGCGTTTTCCACGGTCACCACCGGGATGCCGGTGATGCCGAGGTGCTGCAGGGTGCGGGTGGTGACGCCGGGGTCGCCGAACACGGTGCCCGCGTAGACGGCCTCGACCGCGCCGGGAGCCACGCCGGCGTCGCCGAGGGCTTCGGTGACGGCCTGCCACGCCAGGTGGGTGGAGGCCGTGTCGGGCTGGCGGGCGAACCGGCTGGTCCCCACGCCTAGGACGGCCACCGGGGCACTCACGGGAGCGGGTCCTCTGCGGCCATCGGGGCCACCAATGGGTCGCCCCGGTCGTTGCGTCCGAGTAGGCGGACCCTGGTGCCCGGCGGCAGCGCCTGGTTGTCGGTGCCGCCCACGTGGGCGAGCGCCCGCGGCCCGTCGTCGAAGTCCACGTATGCCAGCACCGCCGGGGGTTTGCGGTCGGCCACCCGCACCCGCAGGACGGTCGAACTCCACACGGTGGCGCCGGGCCCGAAGACGGCCGGTTCCACGGGCGATCCTCCGCAGGCCGGACACAGCGGCGGCGTGTACAGCATCGGGTAGCCGCACTGGGTGCAGCGTCCGCCGCGCAGGCCCTGTGGCGCCGCGTCGGGGCGAGGATCGCGCCCGGAGGCGACCGTGGGGGCGTCGGTCGTCCCGCCGCCGGTGCTCATTGTCGAAACGCTGGTGCGCGCATCACACGACTGTACCAACACCACAGGACTGTCAACCGCACGTTTGATAACGTTCCCGGCGGCACGGGGACCTGCCCACTTCACGGCTGTCTCGGTCTTCGATCAGCTACCGCAGAAAGGAACCCAGATGAGTATCGAAGGAATGCGTTTCGTCATCACCGGCTCGGCAGGAGGGATTGGTGCGGCCACCGCACGGGTCGCCGCCTCGAAGGGCGCGGCGGTGATGGTGAGTGATCTGGCCTCCTCCACCGAGGCCGGCGAGCAGGTGGTCGCCGATATCCGCGCCGACGGCGGGACGGCGGCCTTTCATGCCTGCGACGTCACCGACGCCGAGCAGGTGGAGGCCCTGATGGCGGCCGCGGCCGAGGAGTTGGGCGGCATCGACGTGCTGCACAACAACGCCGGCGTGCACGAGACGGCGCGTGCCGGGGAGAACACCTCGGTGGAGACCATGCCCATCGACGTGTTCCGCTGGGTCGTGGAGGTCAACGCCATCGCCCCCTGGGTGTGCACCAAGTACGCCGTGCCGTACCTGAAGGAGAGCGCGAACGGCGCCATCGTCAACGCCGCTTCCACCGGGGCACAGTCCGCCTACCCCCGCAACTCCGCCTACGGCACCTCCAAGGGCGGTATCCGCCTGCAGACCCAGAACCTGGCCGTGGACCTGGCGCCCTACGGCATCAGGGTCAACTGCTACGGCCCCACCGCCATTGCCACCGAGATGGTGACCCGCTTCGTGGAGCAGGCCGAGGACCCGGCTGCTTTCGAGAAGGCGCTCATCAACACGAGCCTCATCCCGCGCCTCGGCCTGCCCGAGGAGGTGGGCGAGCTGGTGTGCTTCCTGGCCGGCCCGGCGGCATCGTTCATCAACGGCGCCTACATTCTCATCGACGGCGGATCGCTGGCCTGGCGAGGCACCGTCGACCAGATCGGCTTGGGTTAGGAGACCGACCCGGCCGGATCCGGGGCAACAATCGAGGGAGGGGGCGCCGGGGGCCGACTTGCGACGCCTTGCGCCCGCGCCGAAGGAGCAAGCGGCCACCGCCGCCCCCGACCGGACAGAATCGACGACAATGCCAACCGAGGAGCATCCACCATGGCTGACACACATACCATCACTGGCCTGTTGAACCGGGCCGGCACGGCCTACGACACCGGCGACATCGAGTTCATCCTCGACCTGTTCCTCGAGGACAGCGTCTTCGAGATCGTCATCGCCGGTAACGACCCGTTGGTCTTCGCGGGCAAGGACACCATCCGTGGACTGTTCGAGGGCGCCCACGAGAACCAGACCGACCAGCGGCGCCACTGCGTCACCAACATCTACTTCACCGACGAGACCGAGACGTCGGTCACGGCTGTCTCCACCCTGATCCTCATTTCGGTGGAGAACGGTGCCCTGACCGTGCTGTCCAGCGGCCTGTACACCGACAGCGTGGTGCTCGTCCACGGTGCCTGGAAGTTGCAGCGCCGCCACCTGCACCTCGACCTGCCCTACTGACACCATGAACATCGGCCAGATCCCGGCGAAGTGGGCCCGCCAGACGCCCCACCGCACCGCCATCGTGGACGCCACGACCGGCCAGCGGGTGAACTGGGCCGACTTCGACCAACACGTACGCCGCCTCGCCAACGGCCTGCGCGGCCTGGGCCTCAACAAGGGCGACCGGGTGGGGGTGCTGAGTCGGAACTCGATGGAGTACGCCGCGGTCTACTTCGCCTGCGGGCGCACCGGGCTCGTGGCACAACCCATGAACTGGCGCCTCTCGCCGCCTGAGTTGAAGAAGATCATCGACAACGGCGAGCCGAGGGTTTACATCACCGGGCCCGACTACGCGGGCGTCGCAGCCGAGCTTGCCGGCATGGTGGACAGCGTCGAGCACTGGCTGCAGTACGGCCCCGACGGCGACGGAAGCTACGAGCGCCTCGTCGAGACCGCGTCGGATGACGAACCGGCCGGCTCGGCGGAGGTCGGTGGCGACGATCCGCTGTTCATCCTCTACACCGGCGGCACCACCGGCGAGTCCAAGGGAGCCCTGCACAGCCACCGCAGCGTGTGGTTCGGGATGCTGAACCAGACCGTGGCCGAGCGGATCGTCCCCAGCGACGTCTACATGCTGACCGGCCAGATGTTCCACATACCCGTGGTGCTGGCGATCAACTACCTCGCCCACGGCTGCCCGCTGGTGCTGATGAACTTCGAGGCCCGCCTGGCGATGGACCTCATCGAGAGCGAGCGGGTGTCGGCCTTCCTGGGCGTCACCACCATGTTGAACTGGATGATGGCGGTCGACGGCTTCGACCGCTACGACATCTCCAGCCTGCGCAACATCCAGTACGGCGGCGGCCCCATGCCCTCGCGTGTCATCACCGAGGCACTGGGTCGGTTCCCCTGCACGCTCATCCAGGGGTACGGCCAGACGGAGGGCACCACGATGTGCTTTCTCGCCCAGGAGGACCACCTGCGGGCCATACACGAGGATTACCGCCCCGAGCGGCTGCGCTCCTGCGGGCGGGAGGGCTTCGTGACGTCGGTGCGGGTGGTGCATCCCGACGGCAGCGACGTACCCACCGACGGCCGCACGGCCGGCGAGATCGTCGTCCGCTCCGAGGCCAACATGTTGGGCTACTTCCGCCGCCCCGAGCTCACCGCCGAGACGATCCGCGACGGCTGGATGTGGACCGGCGACATCGCCTGCTGGGACGACGAGCGCTACGTGTTCATCGTGGACCGGGCCAAGGACATGATCATCTCCGGCGGTGAGAACATCTACTCCGTGCAGGTGGAGGAGGCCATCGCCAAGCACCCGTCGGTACTGGAGTGCGCCGTCATCGGCGTGCCCGACGACACCTGGGGCGAGTCGGTCAAGGCGTTCGTCGTGCTCAAGCCCGAGATGGTTGCCACGGGCGACGACATCATCGCCGTGGCCCGCGCCAACCTGGCCTCGTACCAGAAACCGCGCTCGGTGGAGTTCGTGGAGGAGCTGCCGAAGGCCCCCACCGGCAAGATCCTGAAGAGGATCCTGCGCGAGCCCTACTGGGAGGCCGCCGAGCGGCAGGTCTGAGGGCCACGGCGCTTCGATCGGTGGGACGACCGTGACCGTCGGAGAGTTCTGAGCGTCGGGCGGCCGATGGTCGGGGCTCGGGGAAACCAGGAGGATCTCCCATGAGGATCGGCTATCTCGTCGACACCAACGCGGGCGGTTACGACCAGCCCCTGCCCGACCGGCGCAACGCCGCCGCCACGCTGCACGCCCTCGTGGAGGAGTGCGTGCTGGCCGAGCGGGCCGGCTTCCACTCCATTCAGGTGCCCGATCGCCACGGGCGCAGCGAGTCGTACTTCGGCTCGCCGCTGAACCTGCTGATGATCCTGGCGCGGGAAACCCACCGGGTGGCCATCGGGGCGTATTGCCTGGTCAACACCCTGTATCACCCGATGGCGGTGGCCGAGCAGTGCGCCATCATCGACAACCTGTCTCGCGGGCGGCTGTTCATGACCTGGGGTCGGGGCTTTCACGAGGGCTACTGGGGCCAGTTCGGCGTGCCCCGCGAGCGGATGCTGGGGCGCTACCTGGAGAGCGTGCGGATCATCGAGCGGGCCCTGGCCGCCAAGGGGGAGCGCTTCAGCGTCGACGGCGACTTCTACTCGGTGCGCGACGGCCTGCTGTCGCCCGACTGCTACCAGCAGCCCCGTTTCCCGTTCTGGGGCGGCGGGCAGTTCCCCGTCTCCATCGAGCGCTGCGCCACCTACGCCGAGAGCTGGACGTGCGACGACTTCCCCATCCTCTCCGACACCTGGGAGTCGCAGGTGGGCGCCTACCGTGCTCGCGCCGAGTCCCTGGGCAAGGAGCCGTTCGTGGTGCTGATGCGCAACGGCTGGGTGGCCGACAGCTTCGAGGCGGCGGCGGAGGAGTTCGGCACCCACTACGTGTCGGAGATGCGCTTCTACTGCGCCCAGGGGATCCTTGCGCATCACCCGGCCTTCGACAGCCCGGAGAAAATCACCGCGGAGGCCGCCCGCGAGCACATCGTGATCGGCACGCCGGCCCAGTGCCGCGAGCGCCTCGAGCAGTACCACGAGGAGTACGGCGTGCAGTACTTCACGATGCGCTTCCGCATGGTCACCGGCCCCGGTTTCGAGGCCGCCCGCGAGCAGATCCTGCGCTTCGGCGAGGAGGTCGTGGCACCCCTGCACAAGAAGTATCCCGCCATCGAACACCCGGCCATCCCCCAAGCCTGCCGCTGGTGAGGATTGCTGCTGCTCAGCCGCCATTTCAAAGCGTGGTTCGTCCTGCTAGGTTCTGTCTTCCAAACCATCGTTTGATCTTTCGCAGAGACATCGCCCGAGCGGGCGGAGGAGGAAAGACATGATCAACCGGAAACGAACCCTGTGGCGACTGCTGTCGCTGATGCTGGCGGTGTCGCTCGTAGCGGCCGCCTGCGGCAGCAGCGACGACGGCTCGGCCACGGCCGACGCCGCGCTCGCCGAGGCGAACGCCGCCAACAGCGAGGCCAACACGGCACTCGCCGATGCCCAGGCCGCAGCCGCACAGGCCGACGCGGCGCTGGCGGCGGCCGCAGCCGCCCAGGCTGCTGCTGACCTGGCGCAGGCCACGGCCGAGGGCAACCAGGAAGCAGTGGCCGCAGCCGAGGCTGCGCTGGAAATCGCGCAGGGTGCGGCGGACGACGCCCGCGATCAGGCGGCCGCAGCTCAGAGCGAAGCCGACGCGGCACGTGAAGCGGCCCAGGCGGCCCAGGACGAGGCCGACGCACAGGCGGCCGCAGCAGCGGAGCGGGCGGAAGCGGCAGCCGAGCCTGCTGACGAGCCTGCCGACGAGCCCATGGACGACATGGCACCTCCGGCGCTCGTGGACAAGCCCGAGGGCTGGACGCCGCCGGAGGCCTCGATGGGTACTGCCCGCGCCTGGCCTACCGGCCCGGCCGTGGAACTCCCGCAGTTGACGGTCGGTTACCTGCAGGTGCTCGGCGCCTCGGAGGCCGCGCAACGCCTCGAGTTCAGCGCCAAGGACGCCGTGGACCACTTGGGCTGGGACTGGGAGTACTGCGACGCCGAGGGCGTGCCCGCCAAAATACAGACCTGCCTGGAAGGCTTCATCAACTCCGGCGTGGATGCCATCGTCACCGACGGCACCACCGTTGAGGTGATCGTCGAGGGCCTCGCCCGCGCACGCGACGCCGGTATCCCCTTCGTGAACTCCGGCGGAACGCAGAGCTTCTACCACCTCTACGCCGCATCCTTCAACCCGAACGACTCCGAGTTGGGCCGCGTGCTGGCCGACTGGATGATGGAGAATCGCGGCAAGGACGGCCCGGTCCAGATTTCCAGCGCCGGCTTCGCCAAGTGGGGCTCCGACAGGGAGGACTCGCTGCGCGCCGCCGTCGAGGGCACGGGCGTCACGATCGGCGCCGAGGAGATGGTCGACTTCGCCGACGTCATTGGCACCGCCGCCGACGGTGCGGCCAACTGGCTGCTGCAGGCCCCCGACTCGCTGGCCTTCTGGCTCACCTTCGACCTGGCTGCGCTGGGTGTTGGCCCGGTGATCGTCGAGAGCTTCCCCGGCACCTCACCGCCCGACCGCCCGATGGTGCTCACCTTCTACGCCAACTGCTCCACGCTGGAGCAGATGAAGGCCGGCGGCGTCGACGCCTCCTCCGAGGAGAACCTGGAGTGGGGTAGCTACGTGGCAATTGACCAGATCGCCTCGTACTTCGCCAAGGGAGTCCAGTTCACCGACGAGTTGCGTCCCTACTACGAGGACGCGGACGGCAACGCCGTGCAGTTCTCGGTTCCGTTCATCGTGACACCGGAGGATCTGGCTGACGAGTGTGAGCCCGGCCGGGGCCCGTACCCGACCCCGACAGATCCCTCGTGGACGCCGTACGTGGACTTCTTCGAGTCCCGCTGGGCCGCGGAGTACAGCAACGTCGACTAACAAATATCGACAACCCGCAACGAGCGATCGGGACGGGTAGTACGTCCAGCGAAGGGGGACGCGGCCAAACGGGCTGCGTCCCCCTTCGTGGTTCTGGGACTGACAACGCCTCGCGGCTAGTTTGCAGAGGTCGAATGACCGAGGAGGGGCCGGCGTGACGGACGAGCGGAACACCGACAGCGGCGGGCAGGACCCAAGCAGCGCCCCGACGCAGGCTGAGACGCCCTCCGGCAGGGGCTCGCGCCGGATCGGGGCTCGTGACTTCCTGGCCCGCTACGGGCTGGTGGTGGTCTTCGGCGCCGTCGTCCTGGTATTCAAGTTCCTCGACAGGGAGGTCTTCCTTACCCAGAACCACGTCCAGAACGTGCTGCTCCTGCCATCGTCGTTCGTGCCGCTGCTGGTGCTGGCGGTGGCGCTCACGTTCGTGCTGGCCATGGGCGACTTCGACCTGTCCTTCGGCAGCATGGTCGGTCTGGCAGGGGCCACGGCCGTGGCGCTCATGGTCAACTTCGAGCAGCCGTGGTGGGTGGCGCTGCTGGCGGCCCTGGGCGTGGGTGCGGTTGTCGGGCTCTTCAACGGCTACCTCATTGCCTACGTGGGGGCGTCCTCGTTCGTCATCACGCTGGCCGGGCTGGTGGGGCTGAAGGGCGTTGAACAGCTCTGGACCAAGAACCGGTCCATCACCATCCCGGTTGGCGAGCAGCCCTTCTACGTCGACCTGGCCCGCAACGTGGAGTTCTGGGATCTGCGTCGTCCCGTTTACATCGCCCTCGGCATCGTGGTCGTGGCGTGGATCGTGTTGGACCGCACCGAGATCGGGCGTTACATGTACGCCATCGGCGGCAACACCGAAGCCGCCCGCCTGGCAGGCATCCCCGTGGCGCGAGTGCGCCTCCTGGGGTTCGTGATCGTGGCTCTCCTGGCCTCGCTGGTGGGCGTGCTGCTGACCGCCGGGATTTCGGGCATTCGCTTGAACCTGGGTGACGCATTCCTGCTGGACGCCTACGCGGCCGTGTTCCTCGGCGCCGCGGTGTTCCGGCCCGGGCAGTTCAGCATCCCCGGCACCATCGTGGGAGCGCTGTTCCTGCGGGTCATCGAAGTGGGGCTTCTGTCGCTGCAAATCTCCAACGCCTGGATCAATATCGCCAAGGGCGTGATCCTGATCTTCGGCGTGCTTGTGAGCCAGATCATGCTGCGGCGCAAGTAGTGGGGGTGGACGACGTGAGTGCGACCGCCACGACCGACGCCGGCACCGCTACGGGCACCGGGCCCGCCGACGGGGTTTTCCTCGAGGTCCAGGGGCTGGTCAAGGACTATCCCGGCGTGCGCGCCGCCGACCACGTCTCCCTCGGCATCCGCCCCGGCGAGGTCGTGGGGCTGGTTGGCAAGAACGGTGCCGGCAAGAGCACCGTCATCAAGATCCTGGCCGGGGCCACCGCGCCCGACGAGGGGCGCATCCTCCTCGACGGCACCGAGATCCAGTTGCACAACCCGCATGACGCCACCCTGCTGGGCCTGTCGTTCGTGCATCAGGAGCTGTCGGTGGTGCCCGAGTTGTCGGTGGCGGAGAACGTGGAGCTGGGTCTCGGCTACCCGCGCCGGGCCGGCGTGTTGGTGGACTTCGGGAAGCTGCGGCGGCAGTCCCGCGAAGTGTTGGAGCGCCTGGGTGGCGGCATCGCCCCCGACGTTGCGATCCGCACGCTGCCGACGGCGCAGCAGCGGTTGGTGATGATCGCCCGCGCCCTGGTTACACAGGCCCGCCTGGTGGTGCTGGACGAGCCCACGGGGTCGCTCACCGACGAGGAGACGAACCGCCTGTTCGCCGTCATCTCCGACCTGTCGGCCAATGGCGTGGCGGTGGTTTATGTCTCGCACCGCCTCGAGGAGATCCTGCACATCACCGACAGGGTTGTCGTGATGCGCGACGGAGCCGTGGTGGACGACCGTCCCACCGGGGCGTTCGACAAGCGCACGCTCATCGAGGAGATCACGGGCGAGGACGCCAGCGCCACCGCCCTGGAGCGGCGCCGCAGCCGCGGCATCGGCGGACCGCCCGACACCGAGGTGGTGCTGGAGGCAACCGACATCGCGGTGCCCGGGCAGATTCACAGTGCCTCGTTCAGCCTCCGCGCCGGCGAGATCCTGGGCGTGGCCGGACTGGTGGGGGCGGGGCGCACCGAGTTGATGCGTGCCGTGTTCGGGGCCGACCACCGCACTGGTGGCACGATCCGCCTGCACGGCACCGAGGTCACCATCCGGCGGCCCGCCGACGCCATCGCCGCGGGCATGGTGCTGCTGCCCGAGGATCGGCGCAATCAAGGCCTCATCAGAGACTTCAACGTGCGCCGCAACATCACGCTGGGCACGCTGCGCAGCTTCCGTACGGCGCGACACCTGCCCGTGCCGTCGGCGCCGAAGGAGCGCAAGGCCTCGCTGGCCGCGGTGCGCGACCTCGACATCAAGACCCCCTCGGATCTGACGCCGGCCGCCTGGCTGTCGGGCGGGAACCAGCAGAAGCTGGTCCTGGCCCGCTGGCTGCGCTCGGGCGCCTCGGTGCTGATCTTCGACGAGCCCACCCACGGCATCGACGTGGGCGCCAAGGAGGAGGTCTACAACCTCATGGAGCAACTCGCCGCCGAGGGCAAGGCGGTCGTGTTCATCTCCTCGGAGTTCGGCGAGTTGGTGGGGGTGTGCCACCGGGTGATCGCCATGCGCGAGGGCGCCATCGTGGGCGAGGCCATCGGCGACGAGATCACCGAGGCCCGCCTGCTGGAGCACTGCTACGGCCACAGCCCCGACGCTGCCCTCGCCGGCGCCGACGACCTCTGAGGAGCGCGGCAGCATGACGTGTCTGCTCGTGTTGACCACCGTGGCTTCAAGCGGCGCCGGCGCTCACCGGACACGCGGCGCTGCGAACGGAACCAGACCGCCGCTGTGATCCCGCTGGAGCAGATGCAGGAACTCGTCGGTCGGAAGTTGCCCGGCAGCTCGTTCGACTTGGAGCACTACCGCAACTGGCTCACCAACGACGTGATCGGCTCGCCGCAGCGCGGCGACGATCTGGCACACCCGATGTTCTGCTACTACGCGGCCACGGGCGGTATGGGCATATCGATCGCCGAGCTTTTCGACCTTGCGCACATCAGCGCGGCGGAGGGCCCCATGTTCGGCGAGTGCGACATGGAGGTGCGGGTGCCCATGCGCACCGGCGTGACGTATGACGTGCGTGGCGAGATCACCGACGTGAAGCGCAAGCAGGGCGGCGCCATCGGCACCTTCGACCTGCTGACCTTCCGCCTGGAGGTCGTGGCGCCCGACAGTGAGGTCGTCGGCGTCTGCACCAACTCCTTCGTCCTGCCGAGGAAGCCATGAGCGCCGCGACGACGCCGGAAGCGCCTGGCCGTGAGGTCGACGTGGGCGACGACCTGCCCCGGCGGGTCATCGAGTCGGTGAACGCCGAGAAGATCAAGACGATGGCGGCGTTGATGGGCGACCCCAACACCATCCACTGGGACGTCGACGACGTGCGCCGGCTGGGGCTTGGCGACCGGCTGGTAAACCAGGGCCCCAACAACATGGGCTACGTCATCGACATGCTGACGGACTGGGCGGGCGGCCCGGCGAGCTTCCGCCGGCTGAAGGTGCGCTTCCTGGGCAACGTCTTTGCCGGCGACCGCGTCGTTGCAGGCGGCAAGGTCACCGACGTGCGCCCCAGCGCCGAAGGCCGCCTCGTGGACTGCGACGTGTGGCTGGCCCGCGACGGCTCGCAGACGGTCCTCACCGGAAAGGCCACGGTCCTCCTGGCCGACTGAGCGCAAGGGCGCGATCCGCACCACTGGCCGCGGCGCCCCAGCGTCCGGCTTCGATCCGCCAGGAAAACCGAGGGTGTTCGAACCGCCTCAACCGCTTCGCCCACGCCGCGAATCGCGCTTGAAGGACACCGGTAATCGCGGTTGAGCTGGCCAGAAAACCGCGGTTGAGAAGTCCATAAAACCGCGGTTGAGAAGTCCATAAAACCGCGGTTGGGCGACAGTGGCGTATGCTTGCCGGGCGGAGGTGCCCGTATGGCAGATCGACTCACACCGACTGGATACATGCATCGCGTCGTCGACGGCGAGGTAGCCACCGCGTTGCGTGCTTCGCCCGCCGTGGTTGTGGAGGGGCCGCGGGCGTGCGGCAAGACATGGACCGGTCGGCACTTCGCCCGCAGCGAGGTGCCGTTCGATGCCGTCTTTGAGAATCGGCTGGCCGCACAAGTCTCCCCACGGGTGCTGCTCAAGGGGCCGGTGCCCCGCCTGCTCGACGAGTGGCAGCTTGCTCCCGACGTGTGGGATGCCATGCGGCGCGCCTGTGACGATCGGGCCGAGAAGGGACAGTTCATCCTGACCGGTTCGGCCAACCCGCCCGACGACACCACGCGCCACACCGGCACAGGCCGGATCATCCGGGTCCGGATGCGCCCGATGAGCCTGTTCGAGAGCGGGGAGTCGAATGGGGGCATCCCTCTCGGCGGGTTGCTCGCCGCCGAGCGGAGTTCTGCAGCGGCATCCACTCTCGGCCTTCCCGACATCGCGGACCTGGCCTGCCGTGGGGGATGGCCCGCCTTGCTGCGCGACCCGCCTGCGGTGGCGCAGAGGCAGCTTCGCAGCTACCTCGATGAGATCAGTCGGACAGACATCTCCCGGGTCGACGGCACTGCCCGCGATCCGGTGGGGGTGCGCCGCTTGTTGGCCTCTCTGGGGCGGAACACGTCCACGGACGTGACGTTCAAAACCCTGGGCGAGGATGCGGGCGGAAACGGCGAGACGCTGCACGCTGAGACGGTCAAGAACTATCTGAGCGCGCTGGCCCGGCTGTTCGTCGTGGAGGAACTGAAAGGGTGGAGACCGCATCTGCGTTCCCGAGACGAGCTTCGTCGCAGGCCGAAGCGCTATTTCGTGGACCCGTCCTTGGCGGTGTCTGCTCTGCGGGCCAACCGGGAGCGACTGATGCAGGATCTGAACTTTTTCGGGCTGCTGTTCGAGTCGATGGTGCTGCGCGATCTGCGTGTCTACGCCCAGGCCAACGACTGGGAGTTGTCCTACTACCGCGACAGTGCCGGCCTGGAGGTGGACGTGATCCTCACCAGCCTGGACTACAGCCGGTGGGCGGCGGTCGAAGTAAAGCTCGGTGGCGATGCTCTGATCGAACAGGGCGTCCAGTCGCTGCGTCGTCTGCGAGACAAGGTGGACACCGACCGCATGGGCGAGCCGAGCAAACTCATGGTCATCACCGCGGGTGGCTACGGCTTCGAGTTCCCTGACGGGATAGCGGTCGTCCCCATCACAGCCCTCGGCCCGTAACTGATCTCGCGGCCGAGCAGCAGGTCCCGTCTCCAAGCGAGCCGTCGGCGCTCCCCGCCGTCGACGCTTCCGGTCCGCATGATGGTGAGCGGGGGTCTGTGTCCTTCGGGGGTTGTCACACTGGCGCGTTAGCCTCGCTGCATGGTCAGATTCCTTCATACGGCCGACTGGCAACTCGGGATGACCAGGCATTTCCTCGCCGAGGAAGCCCAGGCTCGCTTCAGCGGCGCCCGTGTCGACGCCGTCCGCCGGATCGGGGCGCTGGCCGTCGCGGAGGGGTGCGGGTTCGTCGTGGTGTGCGGCGACGTTTTCGAGTCGAACCAGGTCGCTCGTCCCGTGGTCGTGCGGGCGATCGAGGCGATGGCCGCCACCCCGCAGGTCACTTTCTATCTGCTGGCGGGCAACCACGACCCGCTCGATGCGTCATCGGTCTACAGGTCGCCCACGTTCACAGATCATCAGCCCGACAACGTGGTGGTGCTCGACGGGTCCGATCCGGTGGAGGTGGCGCCCGGCGTCGAGCTGGTTCCCGCGCCGTGGCGCAGCAAGCGCCCCCTCGGTGACCTGGTGGCTGACGCCTGCGAGGCGCTCGACCCATCGAACTCGGTTCGCATCGTTGCCGGCCACGGCGCCCTCGACTCGCTCTCGCCGGACGGCAACGACCCGGCGCTCGTTTCGCTCGCCGGACTTGAGGCACGGCTCGATGCGGGGCTGATCCACTATGTCGCGCTCGGGGACCGCCACTCGACGACCGACGTGGGCCGCACCGGCCGCGTCCGGTATGCGGGCGCGCCCGAGCCCACTGCCTACGACGAGATCGACCCGGGGAACGTGCTGATCGTCGACCTCGACCCTGCTCAGGTGCAGGTCGAGCCGCGATCGGTCGGCACGTGGGCATTCGTGCGCCGCGACTGGGAACTGACCGGCGACGTCGACATCGATGCGCTCGAGGAGTGGCTCTCGGGCCTGGACGGCAAGGAACGCACGATCCTGAAGGTGTCGCTGGTGGGCCAGGTTTCCTTGGCGCAGAAGGCACGCCTCGACGGCCTCCTCGAGCACTACGCCGATCTGCTTGGCGCTCTCGAGACCTGGGAACGGCGCAGCGAACTGGCGGTGATTGCCGACGACGCTGACCTGGACGATCTCGGGCTCTCGGGCTTCGCCCAGGAAGCTCTGAGCGATCTACGCGAGCTGGCCGAATCCGGCGAGCAGGCCGTGACCGCTCAGGATGCCCTGGCTCTGCTGCACCGGCTCGCGGGCGCCGGCCGATGAGGCCTCTGCAGGTGCCTCCGATTGTGCCGCTTGGCCGGCTGTGCCGGGGGCGGCGACGAGGGATGAGCCCGAGCCGATGAGGCTGCACAGCGTGCGGCTGCGCAACTACCGCGGTGTCACCGACAGCACCGTGGACTTCTCGGCCGATGGAGTCACGGTCATCCAAGGTGACAACGAGGTCGGCAAGACGTGTATCCCCGAGGCCCTCGATCTGATCCTGGGCGCGTTGGATTCGTCGCATGCCAAGCAGGTGCGTGACGTCAGGCCCGTGCACCGCGACGAGGGTCCCGAGGTCGAGGTCGATATCTCCTCGGGCGACTACCGGTTCGTGTACTCGAAGCGCTGGCACCGCCTGCCGCGCACCGTCCTGGATGTTTCGGCGCCCCGACGTGAGCAACTCACCGGGCGCGAGGCGCACGACCGGGTCGAGGCGATTCTGGCCGGAACCCTCGATGCCGATCTTTGGCGCGCACTGAGAATCGAGCAGGGGGCCGAGGTGACCCTGCCGCTGTTCGACGTACCGTCCTTGGGTCGAGCGCTCGACAGGGCCGCAGGTGGCGAGTTGACCGGTAGCCGCGAGGATGATCTGTGGGACCGCATCTGCGCCGAGCGGGAGAGGTACTGGACAGCCACCGGCCAGGTTCCCGCTGACAGGAAGTCCGCCGGGAGCGCTCTCGACGAGGCACGGGTCGCCGCCGCCGCCCTTGAGGCTCGTCTCGACGAGATCGCCCGCGAGGTGGCTGAGGTGGATCGGCGCCTCGCGGATGAGGAGCGGCTCCTTGCCGCCAGGGACAAGAGCGAACGAGAGGAGGGTGAGCTGCGGGAACGGTGGGACCTGCTGGAGCAGCGCCGACGTGACGTGGAGAGCCTCGCCGCCACCTACCGCGCCGCCGTGGCGCAGCGTGACCGTATCGACGGCGAACGGCAACGCCGCGCTGAGCAGGTGCAGGCGTTGGCTGACCGCAGCGACGATCTGGCGGCGCTCGAGGCCGAGGCCGCGCAGGCCGCCCCGGCCCTCGCCGCGATCATCGCCCACTGCGCCAAGGCCGACGCCGACCTTGCCGAGGCGCGCGCCGCGCTGCGTGTCGCCCAGGCCGGACAGCGCCGCGCCAACGAGGACCGCGATCATCACCGCCGACAAATCGAAGTCGAGCAGCTCGCCGAACGCCACGAACGTGTTGTTGTCGCCCAGGCCGCCCTCGCGGCTGCCGAGGCCCACCTCGCATCAGCCAGGGTCGACGGTGACCTCGTCGAGCGGATCGAAAAGGCGCACATCGACGTGGTGCGCGCTGAAGCCGCCGCGGGCAGCGCCGCCGCCTCGCTCGAGGTGACCGCCCTGTCTGCCGTTGCCGTGCGGATCGACGGCGACGAGGTGGTGCTCGACGCCGGTGCCACCAGCAGCACCGCAGTTACCGACGAGGTGGAGGTCGTCGTGCCCGACGTCGTGCGGCTGCGGGTCCGAGCCGGCAGCGAGTCCGTGGACAGTGCCGCGGAATTGACGCGTGCCCGCGAGGAGTTCGACCGTCTCTGCGAGCAGGGTGGCGTTGCGGACCTCGCGGGGGCGCGCCGGTCGGCCGAAGCGCAGCGGGATGCCGGGCGCAACCGCACCGCGGCCATCAGGACGGTCGACCAGGATCTTCGTGATCTCACGGTCGATGTCCTGGTGAAGAAGATCGAGGGGCTCTCCCAGCGGATTGCCTCCTACGCCGCCGACCGTTCGACGCACCCGCTTCCCGACGACCGTTCGACGCACCCGCTTCCCGACGACCGTCCGAGTAGTCCGCCCCGTCCCGCCGACCGTTCGACGACGCTTCCCGCCGACTGTCCGGTGCCCCCGCTTCCCGCCGATTTCGACGCGGCGAAAAGGATCGCGTCGGAGGCCGACCGGGTCGTCGAAGAGTCCGAAACCGTCCACACGCGCTGCCAGGCGGTCACCGAGGAGGCCGCCGGCAGGCGCAGGGAGGCCGAACTGGACGAAGCCGGCCTCGGCGGGAAGATCAATATCGCCCGCACCAGCAGGGACCATGCCGCCGGCGAGTTGGTGAGAGCCAGGGAGGAGCGCCCCGACGCCGCTCTGCGTGCTGCGCTTGCCGCGGCGCAGGAGGAGGCCGACGAGGCGCGCGGATTGTTGGAGCAGGCAGAGGCCGCGTTGCGGGCCGCCGACCCCGACTCGCTGGAGGTGCTGCTGCGGAACGCCGCCGAAACTGTTCGGCGGGCCGCCAACGAACTCGAGTCCAACCAGGGGCGCCTACAGGAACTACGTATCAGCCTGCTACTCCGTGGCGAGGAGGGCCTTCACGCCCAGTACGACGACGCCCTCAGCCACTACCGGCATCTCGAAGCGGTCCACGAGCGCACCGAGTCGCGAGCACGTGCCGTGCAACTGCTCCATGACACGTTCGCTGCGCACCGCCAGCAGGCCCGGCGGCGCTACGTCGCCCCGTTCAAGGAGCGAGTCGAGAAGTTCGGGCGCATCGTCTTCGGCTCGACATTCGAGATCGAACTCGACGACGATCTCCGAGTGGTGCGCCGCACGCTCGACGGCATCACCCTCGACATCGATCAGTTGAGCGTCGGCGCCCGCGAGCAGATCGGGGTGCTCAGCCGGCTGGCGTGCGCTGTCATTGTCAGTCCCGACGGCGGCGGCGCTCCGGTCGTGCTCGACGACGCCCTCGGCTGGAGCGACCCGTCCCGTCTCGCACGCATGGGTGCCGCCATCGCCACGGCCGGCCGAGAGTGCCAGGTCATCGTGCTCACCTGCACCCCTGGCCGCTATTCCCACGTCGGCAACGCCAAGGTGGTCAACCTGCCGGCCTGAGGCTCCCGCCCGGCGGTCAGTTCAAGGCGGCGGCGGGGGCGGTGTACGGCAGGCTCAGGGCGTCGGCCACGGCGGGCTCGGTGATCCGGCCCCCGCGCACGCTGAGACCGTCGCGCAGTCCGGAGTCGGCGCGCAGTGCCTCGACGGTGCCCAGGTCGGCGAGGCGGAGCACGTAGGGGAGTGTGGCGTTGTTGAGGGCCTCCGTGGAGGTGCGGGGAACCGCGCCGGGCATGTTGGCCACGCAGTAGTGCACGACCCCTTTCACCTTGTAGGTCGGCTTGGCGTGGGTGGTGGGATGCGAGGTTGCCGCGCAGCCGCCCTGGTCGATCGCCACGTCCACGATCACGGTGCCGGGCCGCATCTGCTCGACCATGCGTGCTGTGATCAGGCGGGGTGCCCGGGCGCCGCGCAGCAGCACCGCGCCGATAACGAGGTCGGCGCCGACGACGGCACGCTCGAGGGTGCCGGGGTTGGAGTAGATGGTGCGCAGCGACGGGCCGAACCGTGCGGCCAGTGACTCGAGTACCGAGGTGTCCCTGTCGAGCACCGTGACGTCCGCGCCGAGCCCCAGCGCCATCGCGATGGCGTTTGTGCCCACCACGCCGCCGCCGACGATCACCACTGGTGCGGCAGCCACGCCGGGCACGCCGCCGAGAAGCACGCCCCGGCCACCGGCGGCGCCTTCCAGGCAGTGGGCGCCGGCCTGGATCGACATGCGTCCCGCCACCTGCGACATGGGCGCCAGCAGCGGCAGGCGGCCCGCCCTGTCGGTCACCGACTCGTAGGCGATGGCCGTCGCGCCGCCCGCCAGCAGGTCCGATGCCTGCTCGGGGTCGGCTGCGAGGTGCAGGTAGGCGAAGAGAGTGTGATCGGCCCGGAGGCGGGCGCGTTCTGTGGCCTGCGGCTCCTTGACCTTGACGACCAGCTCGGCGGCGTCGAAGAGTTCGTCGGCGTCGGCCACGACCGAGGCGCCGCAGGCGGCGTACTCCTCGTCGCGGAAGCCGGCGCCTTTGCCGGCGTTGCTCTCGATGTACACCTCGTGGCCGCGGCCTAGTACCGCCGCAACGCTGTTGGGCGTGAGCCCGACGCGCCGCTCTTCGTTCTTGATCTCCTTCGGAACGCCGACTCGCATGGACACCCTCTCTGGCCTCGATCTAATGCAAGAATACCAGCGTCTATGGGGATATCGCAAGGCAACTATAGCTAATATCGGACGTAGAGCGCACAATATTTGCTAAGAACTCAATATTGACGCATAATATTGGTCATGCACGAACTGGATGCCACCGACCGCGCCATTCTCAACGAGCTACAAGCGGACGGCCGTGCGTCGCACGCCGAACTGGCGGCGCGCGTGGGCCTGTCCACGTCGGCCTGTCACCGCCGGGTGCGGCGCCTCGAGGCTGACGGGGTCATCGCCGGCTACGTGATGATCGTCGACACCGAGGCGATCGGCCGCGACCTCGACGTGTTCGTGGAGGTCTCACTCGTCAGCCAGAGCGAGGACTCGCTGCGCCGCGTGGAGGCGGAGGTGCGTGAATGCCCCGAGGTGATGTCGTGCCACCTGGTGGCGGGCGACGCCGACTACCTGCTGCACTTGGCGGTGAAGGACCACCGCGACTTCGAGCGCATCCACTACCAGCACCTCTCGCGGTTCACAGGAGTGTCCCGTCTGCGATCCAACTTCGCGATCCGCACCGTCCACCGAACGACCCGCCACCTGCTCTAGGAGCGCGCCGAGTAGGTCGGCAGTCCACCTGTTCCGTCATTCCGGCGGAGGCCGGAATCCACTGTCCAGCGGCGCGGCCTGCGCTGTCGATGAAATGCTCGGCAGTCTCGCTCGAACCCCGAGGCAGGGGTTGCCGGCGCCGTTAGCCGTAGGCGCGCTCGTAGGTGAGGATCTCCTCGGACCAGTTGCCGACCTTGGCGCCGGGAATGCGATCGTGGGTGGGCCACGGCCCGCTCAGGTCCACCCGCCGGCCGCGGCTGATGACCTCGGTGAGGCGACTCCGGTCGTTCAACAGCCTGATGTCGGCCAGCGGGTCGCCGTCGAGTACCAGCACGTCGGCCAGGCGGCCTTCGGCAATGGTGCCGACGCGATCCTCCATACGCATGGCGATGGCGCCGTTGGCGGTGGCGCAGACAATGGCCTCCAGCGGGCTGAGGCCCAACTCGTTCACCAGGATCTCCGCCTCGCGCCCGTGCCAGTGCCCGTAGGGGGTGAGGGCGAAGCCACTCTCGGAGCCGCACAGCAGCGGCACGCCGGCGTCGTAGGCGGTTCGCAGCATCTTGGCGGTGGCGGAGATCTCGCCCCGGAAGACGTCCTCCATGTCGGCGCGGGCGCCCACCTGCGAGCCGAAGTCGGCCAGGTTGGCCAGGAACGTGAACGTGGGGCAGACCGCGCTGCCCGCCTCGATGACCGCCTCGAGCCCCTCGTCGTCCATGAACGAGGCGTGCAGGAGCAGGTCCACCCCGGCGTTGGCGCAGGCGGTCACGCTCTCGGCGTTGCGGCAGTGCGCCATGACCGTTACCCCCAGGTCGTGCGCCGTGTCGCAGACCGCCCGCAGCTCGTCGTGGCTCCAGGCCAGCACCTCGCCCGAGCGGCCGGGCAGCAGCCCGGTGGCGTGGATCTTGATCCAGTCGGCGCCGTACTTGATGTGGCGCCGCGTCCAGGTGACTGCCTCGTCCAGGGTGTTGACCACCTGCGCGTAGCCCACCACCCCCTCGTCGGGGATCAGCCGTCCGGCAGTGCCGCCCACGGCGGTGACCAGGGCCTGCACACCGGTGCTGATGCGGGGACCGGCCACCACGCCGGCCTCAACGGCGTTGCGCAGCGACGGACCCATGGAGAAGAGGGTGTCGGGATCGCAGAAGGAGGTCACGCCCGCCCGCAGCATCTTGGAGAGGTTCTGACCGGCCACCAGCGCCGACATGGTCGGGTCGCGGTGGAAGAACAGTTCGTCGTTGGACTGCACGTTGTCGAAGGTGGCGTGGCAGTGGGCGTCGATGAGACCGGGCAGCACGGTCATCCCGGTGGCGTCGATCCGTTCGGCGCCGGTCGAGGCCGCCTCGGCGGCCCCCGGCCCCACCACTTCGATGTTGTCGCCGCGGAGGAGAACGCCGGGATTGGCACGGGCCGGCGCGCCCGTGCCGTCGATGAGCATGCCGCCGGTGATGAGGATCTCGCCGCCGCCGCTGGACCCATCCGAGACCGGCGTCGTGTTCGCCGAGGGTTGGCTCATCGTTGCCTCCGCTCCTGGAGATGTCCGGCCGTATGCCCGAGAGGCCGTCGGGCAGGTGTGCCGGAAGCACGTGGCCTGCCGCCACCCGAGCATGTGCGGGCGCTCGTGCCTGCGTCAGCTTATCCTCAGGGGTAATCCGGACAGGACGAGAGGAGCGGCCATGATCCGCCATTGTGTGATGTTCAAGTGGAACGACGAGGCCACCGCCGAGCAGCTAGGGGACTTCGAGGAAGGTCTGGTGGAGTTGCTCACCACCGGTGAGACCGTCCGCGGCTACGCCTACGGCGCCGACATCGGCGCCAACGCGGGCAACCACGACTTCTGCGTGACGGTGGACTTCGACGACGAGGCCGGATACGCCGTGTACCGCGACGACGGTCACCACCAAGCCTTCATCGCGGCCACGGTGCGCCCCATCCTCGACAGCAGGGCGGCCGTGCAGCTCGAGTTCTGACGCAACCCGGGCGGCGTTGCCGTCCGGGCGGGGGCCGCCGGTGCCGTGTCCGGCTCTCGCCTGCGTTATTGATCCGGCCCCGCTCCCGGCGTCAGGTTCGGGCACGGGCGCCGATGCGGGTAGTGCTCCGGGGGCCTCGGAATGGCAGCCTGCGGCGCCCCGGCACCCCCGCCCCCGGGTGGCTGCTCCCGCTTCTCGCTGCGGGTGGAACCCCTGCCCAGCGGGGTTGGTGGGGTTGGTGGTGCTAGCGTTGCGCGTGATGGCAAAGTCGCGTACGGGTTCGTCCAAGTCTCCCGCGCCCGCCGGCAGCTCGGGCGCGGGAGGCCAGGCGTCGTCGAAGCCGCGGCCACAGTCCCCCAAGCAACCGTCGGCCAAACACCCCTCGGCTCTCGCGGCCTTCTACCGGAAGAATCAGGGCGAGATCTGGGGATTGGTCGCCATAGTGGGGGCGCTGCTGACCGCTCTGGGCGTCTACGGCGGCGTGGGCGGCTTCGTGGGCGATGCCTGCCGGCGAGTGTCGGGGCTGGCCATCGGCTGGGGACGCCTGGCCGTGCCGCCGGCGCTGGCGGCGGTGGGTGTGCTGCTGATCTCCGGTCGTCACCGCGACACGGACAAGGGTGACCGCCGGCCCTCCGTGCAGGTCACCGGCGCCTCGCTGGTTATGGCGGCGGTGGCCGGGATCCTGCATCTCGCGGCCGGTCGGCCGGTCTGGGGCGCCCCGGTGGCGGACTTCGAGGATGCCGGCGGATACATCGGCTACGCGCTGGGCGCCGTCCTGGCGCGCCTGGCCGGAACCGGCGGGGCGGTGGTCGTGCTGCTCGCCATCGGGCTATTGGGCTGGCTGGCGGTGAGTGGTATGTCCCTGACCAAGGTGGCCCGCGGCCTCTGGCTCGTGATGCGACGGGTCGGAGCGGCGCTGGCGGCCCTGGGGCGTCTCGTCGTCGCCGAGCGGCGCCCGCTGAGTGAGGAGGTGGCGCAGCAGCCAACCGGCGACGCCGCGGCGGGCGCCACCGGGGCGCTCCCGACCGGTGGCGGTGGTGGTGCTCCGGCAGGCCTGGTGCCCCCTCTGGCGATGCCCGCGGCGTCCCCGCTGTCGAGTGGCCCGGTGCCGGGCGTCTCGGCGGGCACACCTGAACCCGACGCCGCGTCGAGCGGCGCCGGGCGGCGCAAGGCGGCGGGACAGCCCACGGAACCGCCCGTCGGCGAGGAGATGGCCGCGCCGGCGGCCGGAGGCGACGGCGGCAACTGGCGCCGCCCCGCGCTCGGGTTGCTGAAGAGGACGCCACCGCAGGAGGTGGACCGCGGCCTCATCGACGAGCGCGGTCGCGCCCTGGAGATGGCCTTGGCCGCTCACGGCGTGGAGGCCACCCTGGGTGGTGTCGTGGTGGGGCCTACCGTCAGCCGCTACGAACTGGTTCTTGGCGAGGGCGTCAAGGTGGCGCGTGTCACCGCACTTGCCAAGGACATCGCCTACGCCCTGGCGTCCTCGGACGTCCGGATCCTGGCGCCCATCCCGGGCCGGCAGGCCATCGGCGTGGAGGTGCCCAACCCGCAGCGCCACGTGATCACCCTCGGCGACGTCCTGTGCTCGCCCGAGGCCGCGGACGCCGATCACCCCCTCGACGTGGCCATCGGTCGCGACATCACCGGACAGGTCGTCATGGCGAACCTTGGGCGGATGCCGCACATCCTCATCGCCGGAGCCACCGGAGCGGGCAAATCCTCCTGCATCAACTCCTTGATCACGTCCATCCTCATGCGTTGCACACCCGAGCAGGTCCGGCTCATCCTGGTCGACCCCAAGATGGTCGAGATGCGCCAGTACGCCAACGTCCCGCACCTGTTGACGCAGCCGGTCATCGACCCCAAGAAGGCGGCCAACGCACTGGGTTGGGCCGTGCGGGAGATGGAGCGTCGCTACGAGTTGCTGTCGCGGGTGGGCTGCCGGGACATTGCCGGTTACAACGAGATATACGAGGCCTCGCTGCGTTCCGAGGCTGAGGCTTCCGCAGCGCTCGATGGCGACGACGAGGCCCTGCCGCGGCTGCCGTTCATCGTCATCGTGGTGGACGAACTGTCGGACCTCATGATGGTGGCCCCCCGAGAGGTGGAGGACGCCATCTGGCGCCTGGCGCAGATGGCCCGCGCGGTGGGCGTGCACCTCGTCATCGCCACGCAGCGGCCCTCCACCAACGTCATCACCGGTGTCATCAAGGCCAACATCCCCACCCGTTTGGCGCTCTCGGTGTCGAGCCTGACCGACAGCCGTGTCATCCTGGACCAGGGCGGCGCCGAACGCCTCGTCGGCCACGGCGACATGCTGCTGCTGGACGCCTCGGCCAGCACGCCGCGGCGCATCCAGGGGGCGTGGGTGAGTGAGGAGGAGATCCGCAAGGTGACAGCCGTCTGGCGCCGCCAGAACATCCGCCCCGACCCCTCCGCCGAGGGCATCACCGAGGAGGATCTCAACACGACCAGGCCGGTGACGCCCGGCGCCACCGGCAGCCCCGATGACGACGAGTTGCTGCGGGCGGCCATGGAACTGGTGGTGGAGAGCCAACTGGGTTCCACGTCGATGTTGCAACGCAAGCTGCGGGTGGGCTTCGCCCGGGCCGGCCGGCTCATGGACCTGCTGGAACAGCGGGGAGTCGTGGGCCCCTCGGAGGGGTCGAAGGCCCGTGAGGTGCTGATGATGCCGCAGGAACTCGCCGTCGAGCAGGCCGCCGCCCACGGTCGCGATCGGGCCGGCATCGACATCTAGGCGCCTGCTGAGTAATTTGCAGACCACCTGCTCCGTCATTCCGGCGAACGCCGGAATCCACTGTCCAGCGGCTAGACGTGCGTTGTCGATGGACTACTCAGCATTCTCCCAGGCGTGTCGCCGTCACCACCACCGCCGTGTCGGCACTCGGATAGTTGTTTACATAGGTTTCTTACCATTTCATATCTTTCGAAACCAGATACCCACCGATAGGATGATGCGGTGCGCAGCCGTGTTGATCGCTTGGTGGCCGACGTGGCCACCCAGGCGGTGACCGGGCGCACCGCTTCGTAGACTCCGGGGAGACATGTCGATCATCAAGAAGCTGCTCCACGCGGGCGAGGGGCAGAAGATCAAGGCTCTGGCCGGCCTCGTCCCGCACATAGGCGACCTCGAATCGCAGATGCAGGCGTTGAGCGACGAGGAGCTGCAGGCTCGCACCCCGGATCTGCGCCGGCGCCTCGACAACGGCGCCGACCTCAACGATCTCCTGGCGGAGGCGTTCGCCGTGGTGCGGGAGGCGGCCTGGCGTGTCATCGGCCAGCGCCACTACGACGTGCAACTCATGGGCGGCGTCGCGCTGCACCTCGGCTGGGTGGCCGAAATGCGCACCGGCGAGGGAAAGACGCTGGTCTCCACCCTGCCCGTCTACCTCAACGGCCTCACCGGCGAGGGCGTCCACGTCGTGACGGTCAACGACTACCTGGCGACCCGCGACGCCGACTGGATGGGCCAGATTCACCGCTGGCTGGGTCTCAGCATCGGTCTTGTGATCCCCGGCCAGCACGATCAGGACTTCAAACGCGAGCAGTACGCCTGCGACATCACCTACGGCACCAACAACGAGTTCGGCTTCGACTACCTGCGCGACAACATGGCCCTAGCCGGCCGCGAGCAGGTGCAGCGAGGGCATCGCTACTGCATCGTGGACGAGATCGACTCGATCCTCATCGACGAGGCCCGCACGCCGCTCATCATCAGCGGGCAGGTGGCCGAGGCCGCCAACACGTATTACAAGTTCGCCTCCATCGTGAGCCGGCTCGAGCCTGACGAGCACTACGAGGTGGACGAGGAGAAGCGCACGGTGGCGCCCACCGAGGAGGGTGTCGCGGCGGTGGAGTGGGCGCTGGGCGTGGAGAACCTCTACGACTCGGTACAGGTCAGCTTCGTGCACCACCTCGGCGCCGCCCTGCGGGCCAAGGAGCTGTACCGCCGCGACAAGGAGTACATCCTGAACGGCGGCGAGGTGAAGATCGTCGACGAGTTCACCGGGCGCATTCTCGAGGGGCGGCGCTGGTCCGACGGGCTGCACCAGGCCGTCGAGGCCAAGGAGGGGGTGAAGATCCAGGACGAGAACCAGACCCTCGCCACCATCACCCTCCAGAACTACTTCCGGCTCTACAAGAAGCTCGCCGGCATGACCGGCACCGCCCAGACCGAGGCCAGCGAGCTGTTGGGCACCTACAACCTGCACGTGGTGTCCATCCCGACGCACAAGCCCATGGTCCGCGACGACAAGGCCGACCTGGTGTTCCGCACCGAGGACGCCAAGTTCGACGCCATCGTGGACGACATCGCCGAGCGCGTCGAGCGGGGCCAGCCCGTGCTCGTGGGCACCATCTCGGTGGAGAAGTCCGAGAAGCTCTCGGGGCACCTCACCCGCCGGGGGGTCCCCCACGAGGTGCTGAACGCCAAGCAGCACGCCCGCGAGGCCGACATCGTCGCCCAGGCGGGCCGTCTCGGCCGGGTCACCGTGGCCACCAACATGGCCGGGCGCGGCGTCGACATCATTCTGGGCGGCAACCCCGAGTCGCTGGCCCGGCGCGACCTGCTCGCCGACGGCTTCGACCCCGAGGGCCGGGAGTTCCGCAAGGCCTATCCCAAACTCCTGGACCGCTACACCGAGCACTGCAGCGCCGAGGGTGAGGTCATCAAGGAACTCGGCGGCGTGTACGTAATGGGCACCGAGCGCCACGAGAGCCGCCGTATCGACAACCAGCTGCGCGGCCGGTCGGGCCGCCAGGGCGACCCGGGGGAGAGCCGCTTCTACCTCTCCCTGGAGGACGACCTGATGCGCATCTTCGCCACCGGTGCCATGAACTGGGTCATGTCCCGCTCGATGACCGACGACGTGCCGATCGAGTCCAAGATGGTGACCAAGTCCGTGGAACGGGCGCAGACCACCGTGGAGCAGCGCAACGCTGAGACCCGCAAGAACGTGCTGCGTTACGACGAGGTCATGAACCACCAGCGCCGGGTCATCTACGAGCTCCGCGGGCAGATCCTGGCCGGGGCGGAGCTGCGCAGCGACGCCCTCGACCACCTCCGGAGCGCGGCGGAGGCCATCGCTGAGGACTGCCCGCCCGACGAGCCCTGGGATCTTCCGGGAGTCCTCACCGGTGCCGGCGACCTATGGCCCACGGGACTCACCGAGGAGGATCTCGCCGCCACCAAGACGCCCGAAGGGCTCGCGGAGTTGCTGGCCGGTGACGCCACGGCCCTGTACGAGGAGCGCGAGGCGGAGATCGGCGCCGATGTCATGCGCGGTCTCGAACGCCAGGTCATGCTGCGGGTGATCGACCAGCACTGGCGCAGCCACCTCTACGAGATGGACTACCTGAAGGAAGGCATCCACCTCCGGGCCGCGGGGCAGAAGGACCCCCTGAGCGAGTGGCAGCGCGAAGGCTTCGAGATGTTCGGCGACTTGATGCAGCGCGTGCGCCGGGACTTCGTGCGCACCATCACGCACATCCAGGTGGTCGCCCCGGAGCCCCAGCAGGCCTCGGTGACCCGCAACGTCACCTATACCGGACCGACCGATCCGTCCGAGGCGCCCAGCGCCCTGGCTCGGGAAGCCGCGACCGCGGCCGGCGTGCCGGTGGCCGGCTCGGCGCCCGCCGCGACGCCGGTTGCCGCCGGCCGCCCGGCGGCGGGCACGCAGACGATGGTCCGCAGTGCCGACGACAGGACACCGCGCAACGCGCCCTGCCCGTGCCACTCGGGGCGCAAATACAAGCACTGCCACGGTCGCTGAGGCGACCTCCGGGATCCGTCGGTGTCTCGCTCTGACTTTCTGCGCCCCGCGGCCCGCGGCGTGCCGGCGCGCTCGTGAACGAGGACTACACCGACGACCTGGCCGAGTTGCGCCGGCGCCTGGAGCAGTCCCGGGAGTACCTGCACATCACCGGCCTGCGCAACCGGCGCCCCGGCCTCGAAACCGAGGCGGCCCGCCCGGAGTTGTGGGACGACCCCGACCGGGCGCGCCGGGTCGCCCAGGAACTGGCTGCGGTCAACGACGACATCGCCGCTTCGAGCGCCTCGAGGCGCGCCTAGACGACGCCGAGACCCTCTGGGAATTGGCCACGGAACTCGACGACGCGTCCGTTCTGGCCGAGATCGCCGAGGCGGTCGCCTCCCTGCAGGCTGACTTCGCCTCGCTCGAGCTGCGCTCACTCCTCGCCGGCACCTACGACGAGCGGGACGCCGTGTGCCACATCCAATCCGGTGAGGGAGGCACCGACTCCCAGGACTGGGCGTCGATGCTGCTGCGCATGTACGGGCGCTGGGCGGAGCGGCGTGGGTTCGACTTCGAGGTGGAGTCGCTGACCGAGGGCAGAGAGGCGGGTATCACCTCGGCCGAGTTCATCGTGCGGGGCCGCCACGCCTACGGCTTGCTGCGCAGCGAACACGGCATCCACCGGCTGGTGCGCGTCTCGCCGTTCAACAAGGAGGGCAAGCGCCAGACGGCATTCAGCTCGGTCAAGGTGGTGCCGTTCTTCCCGGAGATGGCCAAGGAGGTGCAGATCGACGAAACCGAATTGCGCATCGACACGTACCGTTCCTCCGGAGCGGGTGGCCAGCACGTCAACGTGACCGATTCGGCGGTGCGCATCACCCATCTGCCGACCGGCCTTGTCACCTCCAGCCAGGCCCAGCGCAGCCAGCACCAGAACCGGGAGCGGGCCATGCAGATGCTGGCCGCCAAGCTTCTCGACCTCGAACGCCAGAAGCGCGAGGAGCGGGTGGCGGAGATCGCCGGCGCGGCGCAGCGCATGGGTTTCGGGAGCCAGATCCGCTCCTACGTCCTGTACCCGTACCAGATGGTGAAGGACCTGCGCACCGAGCACTCCACGTCGGGCACCGACGCCGTCCTCGACGGCGACATCGACGACTTCGTGGCCGCCTACCTGCGGTGGCGCCGGGCGCAGGACGTGACCGCCGCCACCTGAGGGCCGGCGCCGACCCGCTGGAAAATGGATTCCGGCCTTCGCCGGAATGACGGAGGGGTGCTCGGCATGGTGGGAGGCGCCCGCCGGCCCGACGCGAAGGCGCGGGCCCTGCGGCCCGACCTTCGTTCGGCTGGTTCGGTTTAGCTGGGCGGGACTTTGCCCGCCGCGCCTCGCCCGATCAGCCGGCGTCGCGGGCGGCGGTCAGCCACTCGTCGACCTGTGCCCGGTTGGCCTCGATCCACTCGGCGGCGTGACGGTTGTCGTCGGCAGTGATGTCGATGAGCTTGTTGACCGTGCGCATGGCGGTGGACTTGCCCGACCCCGACAGGCCCATCACCACGAAAACCTCACCTTTGCGGACCGTGAAGGAGACGTTGTCGAGGCCGACGACGTGGCCCGTCTCGGCCTGCACCTTGTCCTTGGACATCCCCGAGCGGAGGAGTTCGAAGGCCCGACCGCGGGGCTGGGGGCCGAAGATCTTGTAGACCCCGTCGAGGACGATGATCTCGTCGCCGTTCCGGGGCACGGAGGTCGGGTGTCCGGCTGGCTCCGACTCGTCTCCGGGTGCCACGACGCGATGCTAACCCGCCTCTGCGAGCGGCGCCCGATCCCCGCCGCAGTCCGCGGCCCGCCGAGAGGGCGGTGGTAGCGTGATCTGGCCGGCGCAGTGCCCGGCGGGCAAGAGTCGGAGAACGGTGGGCGGAGTGCGGACAGTCGGCGTCTCATGATTGAGTTGGACCAGGTCACCAAGATTTACAAGGGCGAGGTGCTCGCCCTCTACAGCGTTACCTGCAAGATCGCCAAGGGTGATTTCGTCTTCCTGGTCGGCCCCTCGGGGTCGGGCAAGTCCACCTTCCTGAAGCTGCTGAACCGCCAGGAACTCGCCGACCAGGGGTCCATCTGGATCGCCGGCAAGGACGTCGGGGCGCTGCCGCGCTCGAGCGTCCCCAAGCTGCGCCGCCTGGTGGGCTGCATCTTCCAGGACTTCAAGCTGCTGCCCAACAAGACCGTGGAGGAGAACGTCGCCTTTGCCCTCGAGGTCATCGGGCGCTCCCGCCAGACCATCCGCACCCAGGTGCCGTCGCTGCTGGAGTTGGTGGGCCTCACCAAGAAGATGCACAACTACCCCCACGAGCTCTCCGGCGGCGAGCAGCAGCGGGTGTCCATCGCCCGGGCCTTCGTGAACCGACCGCCGATCCTCCTCGCCGACGAGCCCACCGGCAACCTCGACCCCGACACCTCCAACGGGATCATGCGCATCCTCGCCGAGATCAACAAGCGCGGTACCACGGTGGTGATGGCCACCCACGACCACAGCCTCGTGGACGCGGCCCGGCGCCGGGTGCTACGGCTGGACAGGGGCAGGTTGACGGCCGACGAGGCCCAGGGCCGCTACCTCTAGGACATCGGCGTGGCTTTCTCCCTCGGGTACGTCTTCCGCGAGACGCGGGGCAATCTCCGTTGGAACGTGACGCTCTTCGCCGCCACGATCGTCGCCGTGTGGGTGTCGCTCACCCTGTTCGGCTCGTCACTGCTCATCCGCGAGGGTGTCGAGCAGGCCACCGGTCGCTGGCGGAGTGGCATCGAGTTCATCGTGTTCATGAATGCCGACGCCAGCGACGCCCAGCACGCCGCCGTGCAGGGCGCCCTCAACGAGAACCCCGAGATAGGGAACTACTTCTACGTCGACCAGGAGGGCGCCCTGCGGGAGTTCCTCGAGGAGTTCTCCGACCGCCCCGAACTGGTCGAGAACGTCACGGCGGAGATTCTCCCGCCGTCCTACCGGGTGACACCCACCAACAACGACGCCGACGTGATCGAAGCCCTCGCCGCGCAGTTCGACGACAAGCCCGGGGTGCGTCAGGTGACCCTGCCGGTGGAGGTCATCCGCACGCTCCAGCAGAACAGCCAGAAGCTCAGCGTTTTCGTGCTGGTCATAGCCATCGTGGTGTTGCTGGCCGCTCTGATGTTGATCGCCAACACCATCCGCACGGCCATCTTCGCCCGACGCCAGGACATTGAGGTGATGAAACTTGTGGGGGCTTCCAACTGGTACATCCGCTTGCCGTTCATGCTGGAGGGGACCATCCAGGGGGTGATCGGCGGGGCGCTGGCCATCCCCATGCTCTTCTTGATGAACAACCTCCTGGCCGGATTCGTGCAGGACGACTATCTGGAGTTGCTGCGCTCGCTCGTGGTGGACAACGCCGTGGTGTGGAACACCTCGTTGCTCGTGACCGGCATCGGGGCCGCGGTGGGCGTGCTGGGCTCGCTCGTGGCGGTGGGCCGCTTCCTGGACGTGTAGCCGGGCGGCTCCTTCGTCCGGTCGGGCGGTCGGGAGCCGCCTGCAGGGCTAACCTGCCGGCTGTCCGACAGTCGTCGCAGAGGGAGGCCCGGTCATGGTGCACAGCGTGCGAGGCGTAATCGCCCGGTCGAAGGGCGCGCCGGTGGAAATGGAGACGATCCTCGTTCCCGACCCGGGGCCCGGTGAGGCCCTCGTGGCCATTCAGGCCTGCGGGGTGTGCCACACCGACCTGCACTACCGGGAGGGTGCCATCAACGATGACTTCCCGTTCCTGCTGGGCCACGAGGCCGCCGGCATCGTGGAGGCCGTCGGCCCGGACGTCGACGAGGTGGCGCCCGGCGACTTCGTGATACTCAACTGGCGGGCCGTCTGCGGGCAGTGCCGGTCCTGCCGCCGGGGCCGGTCGCAGTACTGCTTCGCCACCCACAACGCCACACAGCCGATGACCCTGGCCGACGGCACCGCGCTGTCGCCGGCGCTGGGTATCGGCGCCTTCGTGGAGAAGACGCTCGTAGCCGCGGGGCAGGCCACGAAGGTGTCGCCTGCGGCCCGACCGGAGGCTGCCGGGCTGTTGGGCTGCGGGGTCATGGCCGGTCTGGGGGCGGCGATGAACACCGGCGGCGTGGGCCGGGGCGACTCGGTTGCCGTGTTCGGCTGCGGCGGTGTCGGCGACGCCGCCATCGAGGGTGCACGCCTCGCCGGCGCCTCGGTGATCGTGGCGGTGGACATCGACGACCGCAAGCTCGCATGGGCAAGGCAGTTCGGAGCCACCCACACCGTCAACGGCGCCGAGACCGACGCCGTGGAGCGCATCCGCGAGATCACCGGCGGCAACGGCGTGGACGTGGCCATCGAAGCCATCGGCCTGCCGCAGACCTACAAGCAGGCCTTCGAGGCCCGCGATCTGGCCGGCACGGTCGTACTTGTGGGCGTGCCCAGCCCCGAGATGACCATCGAGTTGCCCTTCATCGAGGTGTTCGGCCGCGGCGGGTCGCTGAAGTCGTGCTGGTACGGCGACTGCCTGCCCAACCGGGACTTCCCCATGCTGATCGACCTGTACCTGCAGGGACGCTTGAACCTGGACGGCTTTGTGAGCGAGACCATCGCCCTCGACGAGGTGGAGGAGGCATTCGGAAAGATGGAGCGCGGCGAGGTGCTGCGCTCCGTCGTCGTCATGGACTGAGGTCGGGTGGGGCCGGGGTGCCGCTCTGCTCCTCCACGCACGGGCGAGGAGTCGTCGCAGCCCGGCTCCCCGGCCCCGCCCTCGGTCCTGGTTTGCCTAACGACGGTGCCGGGGTGTGGGGGGTGTGTAGGGTCTGCCCACCGTCAGGATGCGCACGGGGGGTTCTGGTATGAGATCGATTGTTCGCTTTGTTGACTCGGGTGCGCAGCGGGCCCGACCGGGACTGCTGGACGATGACGGCGTGCACCCCGTGGACAGCGTGGACACCCTGGCCGCGCTGTTGCACCTGCCGGTCGCCGAGATCCGCGAGCACCTTGATGCGGCGCGTGCCAATGCGCCGGTGGACGGGACGCCGCGGCTGCTCAGCCCGGTTGATGGCGACACGCCGGTGTGGGGTGCGGGAGTCACCTACCGCGTCTCGCAGGAGGCGCGGATCGAGGAGAGCGGCGACGAGGACGTGTACATCCGGGTGTACAACGCCGAGCGCCCGGAGTTGTTCCTGAAGTGCGTCGCGCACGAGGTCGTCACCGACGGCGAGCCGGTCGGGCGGCGACCCGACTCCGACAACGACACCCCGGAACCCGAGTTGGCTCTCATGCTCAACGTCGACGGCGAGATCGTGGCCTTCGGCGTGTGCAACGACATGTGCGCGCGGGCCATCGAGGGCGAGAACCCTCTGTATATCCCCCAAGCGAAGATCTTCGCCGCCTCCTGCGTGCTGGCCCCCACGATGCGCCCCGCCTGGGAGGTTCCCGACGCCTACGACCTGACGATCAGACTGAGGCTCAGCCGCGGTGGCGATGTCCTGTTTCGCGGGACCACCTCGACCTCCGAGCTGGCACGCACGCTGGAGGAACTCGTGGACTGTCTGTTCTGCGCCACGGCGTTCCCCGACGGCGTGGTGCTTTCCACCGGGACGTGCCTGGTCCCGCCGCTCGACTGCCCGGCCGAGGTCGGTGACGTCATCGAGATCGCCATCGACGGGATCGGCAGCATGCGCAACGTCGTCACCTCCACCGACGACATCCGCCCGTGGCTGCACCGCCGCCACGCCGACCCGCTCGCCCCCTACGAACCCTGATCCTCCCCGCCGACGGTCAATCCGCGCGCGCTCTAACTCCGCAGTCCACCTGCTCCGTCATTCCGGCGGAGAGCCTGCCCCGGACTCGATCCGGGGCCGGAATCCACTGCCCAGCGGTCCGATCTGCGGCTCGGGCGGATTCCTCGGCAGCGTCCTAGACGAACTGGCCGATGACGAGGGCCAGACCGCCGGCGAGGGCGACGAGGAGCACGGCCGGGCGGAACCACGACCGGTCCAGCAGCGGCCGCACCCACCGCGAGACCCCGAGCCCGATGAGCATGCCCGGAAGCAGGTAACCCACCAGCTTGAGTTCGTAGAGGCCGAAGTTGCCTCGCGCCGCCAGCAACCCTATGCCAACCCCGCCCACGACGGCGATGTACGCCGAGGAGGTGGACCGCAGCGTCGGCGGGCTCATCTCGCTGAAGCAGATCGCCAGGGGCGCACCGGGCAGTGCAGCCGCCATTGCCGCGAAACTGCAGGTCAGGCCACCGCCGATCTCGGTGCGGCGGGTCTGTCGCAGGCGGAACCCGGCCAGGAGAACCAGCGCGGCGGCGGCGGTGAGAGCCCCGATCAGGACGGTCCGGACCGCCTCGGGCACGAGTTCGAAGACCGCCACTCCGGCCACGAGGCCGACCGGGAGTCCCCAGAGCGCGTGCCTGATCGCCCGCCAGTCGATGTGGGAGCCCTCGACGATGATGTGACGGATCCCGATGACCTGTCCGACGATGAGAAGCGGCCCGGGGATGAACGTGGGATCGATGGCGACCAGTGCCGGGGCGGCCACCAGCGACAGGCCCACGCCGACGGAGCCCTGCACGATGGCGCCACCTGCCACGGCGGCGATGGCGAGGACGATCTCGACGCTCACGCGGTTCTCCTTGCGGCGCCCAGGGCTGTGGCCGGGGCAACTGCAGGGACCGGGAGGAGCCTGGTCATCCTCGGACGCCGAGGCGGGAGATGTGGCTCGTCATTCTCCGGTACCGGGCCGGGCCCAGATCGTGCCGCCGGTCTCGCGGCACTCGTAGACGGCGATGTCGCCCTTGCGGTCACGCCGGCCGTCGAAGTTCTCCTTCCAGCCGCTTCCGTCCGTACCGAAGGTCCAGAAGTGCGTGAGGCAGACGATCTCCTCGCCGGCCACGGCTCCCGTCGCGCCGAGGTGCGACCACTGGTGCGGGCAGCGAGCCTCCATCACGCACGGGACGCCCCCGGCGGTGCGCCACACCACCACCTCGGCGTCGCCCAGGGTGGCCTCGATGATCGCACCGGGCGCCACGGCTTGGCTACCGGCGACCCCGGCCCAAGCGTCGTTCGGGGTGTGGCCGCCGCCGGCTGCGGCGTCGGTCATCGACCGGCGGTGGTGCTGGCGGCCAGTTGGCGGTCAGGCCCGGCTGTCAGTCACCGGCGGCGTCGATCATCTCCACCAGGCGCTCGGGGGTGGCAGGCAGGCGGCGGATGCGGATGCCCACCAGCGTCGTCGATGGCCGCGCAGATGGCCGAGGGTGCCATCATGCGGCCCGCTTCGCCGCCGCCCTTGATGCCGTAGGGGGTGTAGGGCGAGGGCGTCTCGTTGTGCCCGACCCGTAGCGTCGGGGAGTCCATCGCAGACGGAATGAGGTACTCGGCGAACGACGGGGTCCGCAGCACGCCGTCCTCGTCGTAGAGGAATTCCTCGAAGAGCGTGCTGCCTATGCCCTGGACGGTGCCGCCGATGACCTGTCCGCCGACCGACCGGGGATTCACCACCGTGCCGCAGTCGTGCACTGCCGTGTAGTCCAGGAACTCCACCCGGCCCGTCTCGGGGTCGACCTCCACGACGACGATGTGGCTGGCGTGGCCCACGAATGGGTAGAAGACGCCCAGGTCGGTCCGCTCGGCGTTCGGCATGGTGGTGTAGGGGTGGTCCTGGACGTGGCTGGCCTCCAGGCCGGTCTCGATCTCGTCGGGCAGGGAGTGCTTGAACATGTGGGCGGCGAAGGCGATCTCGGCGAGTTCTTTGCGTTGGTCGGGGCTGCCCCGCACGGCGAACCCGCCCGCCTCCCACACCAGGTCGTCCTCGTTGGCCTCCAGCAGGTGGGCGGCGATCTTGGCGGCCTTCGTTCTGATCCGCTGGGCCGCCACCTCCACGGCGCCGGAGATCATGATCGTGAAGCGGCTGCCGCCCGGTCCGGTGGCCGGCATGCCCTGGTTGGAGCTGCCGTAGACCACCGAGACGTCCTGCGGGTCGACGCCGAGTTCCTCGCCCACGAACTGCGCAACCATCGTCTCGGGGCTGTTGCCCCAGGAGGCGTTGGAGTACAGCGTGGCGGTCACGGCGCCCATGGCGTCCACCTTCAGGGTGACGCTCTCGGGGGCGCTCGTGACCGGCGCCGCCACCGGCTCGTCGAACCAGAACCAGAACTCGGTGGCGCTGAACACGCTGCGCTCCTGGCAGGTGCACACGCCGATGCCGACGTGGCGGCCCTCGGCGCGCATCTCGGCCTGACGCTGCCGCCAGCCGGCGTAGTCGGCCATCTCGAGGGTCTTGTTCAGCACGGTCTCGTAGTCGCCGCTGTCGTAGCAGTTGCCGGTGGGGATGAAGTAGGGGAACTGGTCGGGCTGGATGAAGTTCATGCGGCGGATGTCGACGGGGTCCATGTCCAACTCGGTGGCCATGAGGTCCACCATGCGTTCCAGGACCCAGTTGCCCACCTCGGAGCCGAAGCCGCGGTAGGCGCCCTGCTGGCACTTGTTGGTCAGCACCGCGGTGAGGTCGTAGCCGATGCTGCTCATGCGGTACGGGCCCACGGCCTGGGCGAGGGAGTTGCCGTGCTGGCCCACCCCGAACTGGATGTAGGCGCCGTAGTTGTCGACCACCTTGAAGCGGGCGCTGAGCAGGGTGCCGTCGGAGCGGGCGGCCAGCTCCGCCTCGTAGTAGCGGTCCGAGCCGTGGTGGTCGCCGTTGGCGATGTTGTCGAGGCGGTCCTGCATGAACTTCACCGGGCGCCCGGTGATCCTGGCCATCATGGCGGCGATGGTGGCGGTCTTCACCTCGAAGAACTTGGCCCCGAAGCTGCCGCCGGCGGGGTGGGGGTGCAGGTCCAGCTTGTTGCTGGGCACCCGCAGCGTGTTGGCCAGCAGGAACAGGAAGTGGGTGAACGACAGGGAGTTCACGTGGATGGTCATCATCCCGGTTGCAGAGTCGTAGTCGGCGACCGCCCCCACGGTCTCCAGCGGCTGGCCGCCCGAGCGTCCCCAGTGCAGCACGTCGCGCACGATCACGTCCGCGGCGGCGAAGTCGCCGTCCACGTCGCCGAAGGCGAACTTCCGGTGGAACGGGACGTTGGAGCCCAGGGCCTCGTGGATCAGCGGGGCCTCGTCGGTGAGGGCTTCGAGCATGTCGGTGAGCGGCTCCAGCGGTTCGTAGGTCACCTCGATCAGGTCGGCGGCGTCCTCGGCGATGGCGCGCGAGGTGGCGGCGATTGCTGCCACGCCCTCGCCCATGTAGCGCACCTTGTCCACGGCCAGGCAGTGCCAGGTGTGCTTGTCGGGCGAGGGGCCGAAGTCGGGCATGGGGTTGACGTGGTCGGTGACGTTCTCGCTGGTGACGATGGCCACCACGCCGTCGCACCGCCTCCGCCGCGGAGGTGTCGATGCTGACGATGCGGGCGTGCGCCATGGTGCTGCGCGCCACGGCCACCTCCAGCATGTTCGGCACCTCGTAGTCGTCGATGTAGTTGCCCCGGCCGCGCAGGAACTTGGGGTCCTCCACCCGGGGGATCGACTTGCCGACCCACTCCAGGTGCTCGGGGTGCTGGCGTACTTTCGGGATGGTCATGTCAATCCTCCTCGCCGCGCATCTCGGCGGCGGCGTCCAACACGGCGTCCACGATGTACTGGTAGCCGGTGCAGCGGCACATGTTGCTGGAGATCCCCTCCCGGGCCTCGGCCGCGGTGAGGTTGGGGTTGTCGTTGATCAACTCCAGGCCCCGCAGCAGCATGCCCGGTGTGCAGAACCCGCACTGCAGGCCCTGGTGGCGCCGGAACGCCTCCTGCAGGGGGTGCATCTCTGCTCCCGGCGCCAGGCTCTCGACGGTCCGGATCTCGGCGCCGTCGGCCTGCGCTGCGAACATGATGCACGAGCGCACGCTGCGGCCGTCCAGCAGCACCGTGCAGGCACCGCAGGCGCCCTGCTCGCAGCCGATGTGCGTGCCCACCAGGCCGAGGTCGCGGCGCAGGAAGTCCACCAGGCTGCGGCGCGCCTCCACGGTGCCCGACGCCGGCGCGCCGTTGACGGTCAGAGAGATGTCGTGGGTGCTCATGAGCCACCTCCGGCGCGCTCGGCGGCCGCTGTCAGTGCCCGCCGGGTCAGGACCCGGGCCAGCTTCTTGCGATAGGCGCCCGAACCGAAGGAATCCGACAGCGGCTCGATACCCGCCGCGGCCGCCGCGGCCGCAGCCTCGATCACCTCGGGGCCCGGCTCGGCGCCCACCAGCACGCCCTCGGCCTCCGGGCGGCGCAGCGGCACCTCGGCCACGCCGCCCAGCACCACCGAGGCCCGGTCGATGACGCCGCCGGCGGTGTGCACCAGCACGGCGGCCAGGGCGATCGGCCAGCTCTCGGCGGTGACGCTGAACTCGCAGAACCCGTGCCCGGTGCCGCCGGGCCAGGCGTGCAGCGTCACTCCCGTCACCAGTTCACCCTCGGCCAGGGCCGTCGTGAAGTACCCCTCGAAGAAATCCTCCGAGGCGATCTCCCGGGTGCCGCCGGCGCCCTGGGCGGTCACCGAGCCGCCCTGCGCCTTGAACGCCGCGGGCACCTCGGCGCTGGGGTCGGCGTGGGCGATGCTGCCCACCACCGTGCCCTGATGGCGCACCGGCACCTGCCCGGCATTGGAGATGGCGTCGGCCAGCACCGGGGCCACCGCAAGCGTGCCGGCGTGCAACTCCACATCACGCTGGCGGGCCGCCGCACCCACGTGCAGACCACCGCCGTTGGCGCCGCAGCCGGCCAGGTCCGGCGCCCGCGTGATGTCCACCAGATGGGCCGGCGCGGCCAGCCGCAGGTTCATCAGCGGGATCAGGCTCTGACCCCCGGCCAGGATCCGGGCATCGAACCCCAGATCACCCAGCAACGCGGCGGCCTCGGCACCCGACCCCGCCCGGTGATACTCGAAAGGTGGCGACTTCATGGGCCCTCCTCGGGAACGCTACAACGGAACGTAGTGCCCGCGTGCGACACGCGCCACGTCGGAAGGCGCCGGGCCCGGCGTGCTTCGGTCGAGCCGCCTGCTGCGGCTGGTCGGGCCCGGTTGGGGCGCCCGCCCCCGCCACCGGGACCCGGTTGCTCTCAGCCCGTCGAGCAGAACAGGCTGGCGGGTAGCGAGCGCCGCGGCCGCGCCGGGGTGGCCACAGGCCTGCCCGGAACTGGCCGCTCCGCCCCACGGCACGGCCATCTGTGGTGAGAAGTGGCGGCCATGAGGAGGATTGCGGCCACTTCAGCGGCGTAGTGGCCGCCCGTTGGGGGATGTTGGTAGCGCGAGGGGTTACTGCAGGACTGCTGGGACCTGCACGAAGCCGGGGTGAGCGACGTGGCCGCCGCGGCACTGGAACGTTTCGGCCACCGCGCCCCCGGCGAAGACCGCTGCAAGCGCGGCGCCGAGACTCGGACAGGCGACCTGTGGGCGCACCAACACCGGTTGGGACCCTAGTCTCGGCCCCGAATCCGGTAGTCGTATTGGCCCTCGTTGATGCTTCTGTTTGTGACCGTGACGCCGGAACTCGCCCAGATCCATCCTGTGCTTCCCAGGTTTGTGGCGTCCAGTGTGGTCAGACAGCAGCCCAGAACCTGGATGTCCCGAATGCTGTCCAGCAGCGCGGAGAAGGTGAGGCTAGTGATGCCGCTCCGGTTCAGCTTGAGGATCCTCAGGTCGAGGGTGGTCAGGCCGGTGGCCCCTTCGAGCCCGGAGATGTCCGAGATGCCACGTTCACTGGCGTCGAGCGTGGTCAGACCTGCGATCTGCGCCGGGGTGATGGCCGCGTCGGCACTCTGGCCGAGGAATTCATTGGGAGTTATAGACGTGAGTAACCAGACGGCGGGCTGTGGCGTGTTTACAAGGTTGGGGAGTGTCGGGGCTGCTTAGGGCTGCGTGTTCACTAACTCGGCCCGGAACGCTATGACGCTTGTGTGATCAGATCCGGGAATCTCGATCACGATCTGATAGCGCCCGGGCTTCTGGAGCGCTACTGCCCGTAGATCGAGGACCGAAGGGATCAGCAGCAGTTCCCCCGGATCGGCGTCTGGCGCGCTCTCAACCTGAAACACTGTGCCCGCCGTGAGGAGCACGCCCCCATCCTCGTCCTCAATGCGGACTCGTATTTCCTGGGGAATCTTTACTAGGTCCTGCGACGTTTCGATCAGCAGAGCGAGCATGGCTTCCATCGGAGCAGGGAAATTTGCCCGATAGAGGCGCGTAATGCTGGCCGAAATGATCGTGAGGAGGCCCTCCCGAATCTGCGCGTAGTCGCAGATCGTGGCGATACGCAGATTCATCACCGCCTCACGCGACCGCTTGCGGAATGGTATAGGGACCGACCCGAGTGACCTCGGGGCCTCGGGAACGCGTAAGTGAAGGGTCCGGCAGGATCGGTTCGTAGGGCGGCTCGTAGGTGACCTGCACGTGGCTCTCGTCGTACGGGTCGCCGTGTTGGGTGGCGGTCTCAGTCGGGTTGATCAGCCGGAACGTGAGGGCGTCGAGGAAGCCCTCTTCGGTTGCCCAGTCAATGGCGCTGTCCGTAAGGACATGCAGATCGTCGGTCGCGCCGACGAAGCCTGAATCGCTCTCCGCCCACCAACGGGCGCCTTCGTCCAGGTTCAGGTGAATGCGTACTTCGTGCTCATTCATTCGTACTCCTTGGTCTTGCTGTGCATTCGTGGCGTGTGACTACCGCCCCCGCAGTAACTCACTGATTTCACTCTGGGTTAGGCCCGCTCTCCGCACTAGCATATGACGCAGCGTTATCGCTGGTACATCGCATCCATCTTGGATGGTCAGCCAGATCGGATCGCGGCTTGGGGCGCTCAGTTTCCGGCGATTGCCGGTTTCGCGTTCCACATGATAGCCAGCACGCTGTAGCAGTTTCAGCACCTCGCGGGCGCTCAGCGTCGGATACTCCGCTACAGGGATTGGCATCGCCTCGTTGTAATGGCTGCAATGGTGTGCGTCAGAAACGCACGGGTGGCCCCTCCAGGACTGGCAAGGCCCCTAGTCCGAGTCGGCCTCTGCCTGGTAGCGCCATTCGTCGTCGGGTTTTGGTGAGGTGGTGAGGATGGCGCGTGCGATGTTCTCGGGCGTGTCTGGGATCGGCTCTGGGAGGTTGCGTTTGGCGGGCCGGCCGCGGGGCTGTTGGGGGGGGGGTTCTCTCACCGTGCCTTACCTTGCCTCGCCGTACCAGACCTTGCCATGCCTAGCCTTGGCTATCCATGCCTTAGACCCTCTCAAGTCTACTGGACAGTGTACTGACTAGTCAGGCCGTGAACTCGCGGCGCGCCGCTTGCACGGCTCGCACGAAGCGGACTGCAGCCTCCTAGAACGGATCACCCGCAGCCACAGGCTGGGGCTTGGGGATAGCGGTGAGGTCGGCGTAGCGCAACCGTCTGCCGACCATGCCCGCCGCGGAGCGGGCCATCATCGCCTCCGTGTCCAGCGAACGGCGATTATGGCGACCGGCGAATTCGCCCACATACCGGTGCAGATGCTTCGCCGACATGTGGTGGTGCGTGCCGTGGTAGCCGCGCTTCAACCCGGCCCAGAACGACTTCACACCGTTCACGTGCGCCGTGTTAGCGCTCACTGAAATGCGCGTTCTGCGCTAACTGGAATGCGCGTTTGGTGTCGGGGGTCTTCTGGCCCGGCATTGACTGCATCCACCACCGGTGGGGGCGGCTCCCTCAGCGTGTCGAGCGACCACGCCACGACACAGCGGAGGAGCCGCCCCGATCATGATGAGCCAGGAGACCTACGTGAAGATAGAGGACCTGCATAAGCAGGGTTGGACGATCAAGGAGATCGCCGAGCAGACGGGGTTTCACCCGGCGACGGTCTCGAAGTGGCTCAAGCAGGGCCCGCCGCCGGGGCGGGCGGTGCCGGAGGGGGCCAAGGTGATGACGGCGCGGTGGGTTGAGCGGGTCGAGGCGCTGGTGGCCGCTCATCCGCGGCTGTTGGGGATCAGCGTGTGGCGCTGCCTGCAAGCTGAGGGCTTCGCCGGCGGGTACTCGACGGTGACCCGCCAGTTGCGTCGGATCCGGGGCCCGAGGTTCTCAGCGGCGGATCGGGTGTCGGTGCCGATTCACACCGAGCCTGGGGAGGAGGCCCAGTTCGACTGGTGCAACCTGGACGCGGCCGCCCGCGGGTGGGGTTGGGGCGGCCGGTTGCGCTGCTTCGGGATGATCTTGTGCTGGAGCCGCCTGCGGTTGTGGTGGTTCACCGACAGCGAGGACCGCCATTGCACCTTTGAGGGGATCGTCCGGTTCTTCGAGGCCGTGGGCGGGGCTCCGGCGGTGTGCCGCACCGACCGCATGGGCGCTCTGGGATCGTCTCAGGGCTCCAGGTTCGTGCTGCACCCGGCGACGACGGGGTTCACCGCGCACCACAGCACCCGCATCACCGCGTGCAACGCGGGCGACGCCAAGCGCAAGGGCAAGGTCGAGCGCCCGTTCCGGCAGCTGCGCGAGACGTTCCTTCCCGAACTGGAAGCTCACGGCGCGCCGGGCTCGCTCGACGAGCTCAACGGGCGCGCCGCGGCGTGGCTGGACGCCAACGTTCACGCAGCGCGGTCCCGCGCCACCGGCTGTCGGCCCGCGCAGCGCCTCGGGGTCGAGCGCCCGTTCCTGTCGCCGCTGCCAACCCAGCGCTTCGACACCGACTACGTCGAGTGTCGCCGGGTGCACAACATCTTGCCGTTCGTCACCCTCGAGGGAGCCCGCTACTCGGTGCCGGCGGAGACGCTGGGCCAGCTCGTCGAGGTCCGCCGCCCGGTGGGCTCGCAGCGATTCGAGGTGCGCTGGGCGGGACAGCTCGTCGCAACCCACACCCTCGCAGCGGGCCGCGTCGACGTGTGCGACCCCGCCCACCTCCGGGCGGCGGAGACCGCGGCCATGGCGCGCCGGCCCCAGCGGCCGGTGCTGCGCCTGGTCGGCGCGGCCCCCGAACCCGCCGGAGTCGACCTCGGCGACGGGTTCGACGTGGACCCCGTCGACTTGTCCGAGCGCTACCCGCTCAGCGTGCCCGACAGCGAGGCCCAGCGGTGAGCGGCCTCTACGAGCAGATCAAGGCAGACTTGGGCTACCTCAAACTCGACACCGCCGCCGGCTGCTTCGCGACCCTCGCCGAGCAGGCCCGAACCGAGGACTGGACCCACATCGAATACCTAGCACAACTCGTCGCCGCCCAGGCCACAGCGGACCGCGACCGGCGCCTCGCGGCGCGCCTGCGCTACGCCCGCTTCCCCTACCAGCGCAGCGTCGAGGACTTCGACTTCGACTTCCAGCCCAGCGTGGACCGCAAACTCGTCGAGGACCTCGCCAGCCTGCGCTTCATCGAAGAGCACCGGCCCATCCTGTTCCTGGGACAGCCCGGCTGCGGCAAGACCCACCTCGCCGTCGCCTTGGCGATCCGCGCCGTCGAGGCTGGCTACCGCGGCTACTTCAGCACCGCCGACAACATGGTCAAGACCCTGCAGAGAGCCGACCACGACGGCACCGCCCCCACCAAGATCAAGGCCTACACCGCCCCCACCGTGCTCGTCATCGACGACGTCGGACTCCTGCCCTTGCGCAGCAGCGCCGAAGCGGCCTGGTTCTTCGAGGTCGTCAACACCCGCTACAACAAAGGCCTGCCCACCCTCGTCACCACCAACCGCGGCCTGCCCGAATGGGGCCGCGTCTTCGGCGACACCGTCGTCGCCGCCATCTTGGACCGGCTCATGCACAACGCCGTCGTGTTCAACATCCGCGGCCCGAGCTGGCGCCTACGCGAGCACGACGGCCTCCAAATCGCCGCCACCCAACCCGCCCCAGAAAGGAGCCACTAACCTCACCCACGCCGACCAGCAGCCCTCGCCGCGACGCGAATTCCGGTGAGCGCCAATCGCGACTTTCGCTGAGCGCCAACACGCCATGCCGTTCACGTACTCGCCGACCGAGTGGCACACCGCCCGGTGGTGCGGCAGGCCCCGGTACGCCTTGGCGTCGTCGGTGTACACCGCCGCGCCCGGCTTCGTGTGCTCGGTCACGAACCCCCGCAGCGTTCGCCCGTCGGTGCTCGCCACGACCCTCGCCGCGACCTGGCCCGTCTCGCGGTCACGCACGCCGACCACGGCGGTCTTGTTAACAGCGCCGCGGCCGTGGATGCGCTCGCGGCGCACGCGGGCGTGCATGTTCTTCGCCTTGCCGCCGATGTAGGTCTCGTCAGCTTCTACCGGCCCTTCGAACGGGGTGGCCTGCTGATCGGCCCAGGTCTCACGGATCCGGTGCGCCAGATGCCACGCCGCCTTCTGCGAGATCCCCAGATCGCGGTGCAGCTTCAGCGACGACGTTCCCTTGATGTTCACGTTAAACAAGTAGATGGCGATGGCCCACTTCTGGTAGCCCAACTTGCTGTCGGCCATGACGGTGCCGGTGCGCACCGAGAAGAACCGGCGACAGCCCCTGCACCGGTACGGCATCGTCGGGTGCGTCGTCGGGTGTTGCACGCTGTCGTGACCGCAATGGGCGCAGCGGGGGCCGTCGGGCCAGCGGATCGCCGCGAACCAGCGCTCGGCTGCCTTGTCGTCCGGGAACTTCGCGATCAACTCGACCAGCGTCATGCCCTGCCGGTAGTGCTTCCCAGGTCCACTCTGAGGCTTCGTCATACCTACAGTATGGACTAGGGGTGTGACAGTGTTAACCGCTGCTGACCAGCGCAAACACTCCCCCGAACGTTGATCTGGCGTCCTCCCAGACACTAGATTGGACACGATGAGTGAGCCGTCAGTAGGACAAGACTTCGCCCTCCGGTGGGCGCGAAAAAACGCGCACTCACCTACATGCGGGGATCCTCCGACGATGACTACGCGACCCTGATCCACGACGTTGCCCGAGCCGTTGACGCGTACGTTGACGCGAGGCGCCAAGAACTGGAGATAACCCTGCGGCGGATTGCCGTTGCGTCGCTAGACGGCGGCGATCACCGCGACTGCGTTGACGTGTCCACAGGTGGTCTGCTCAAGTCGCCTTGCATGGTGTTCGTCGTAGATGGGATCAAGAGGAAAGCCGGCGCGTTCGAACGCGCCAAGCAGTTCCCCATAGAACTCTGACGCCGCACGGCCGCTGACCAGCGGATTGTTACTCAGAGTTATAGTTCCCAATTCATTGATCGCGGCCCGCAGGTTGGAGTCGGGGATGTCGGCGTCGGAGCGCTGGCGGCGCAACGGGGTATTCCCCCCACCGCAGAGACTCGGCCCCCAGGTCGTCGGTTGGACGGCTACCGGCGCGGACGAACTCACAGGTTTGCGTAGGGTTCTCCTCCACTCCGGTGTCTGTCAACCCCGATTCCGAAGGCCCGCACCCCACCGACCGCGGACCCAGCGCCCGCTCAAATCCGGAAAGCCGGTATGGTTGCCTCGGTGACGAGCGAAAGAACTCCACATCGCAGTGGGTGAATCCCCGAAACACGCCATTGACTTTCCGGAATATGTTGCCGACAGCGCTTGGTGACGCGACCCGGCCCAGCTCAGCGCTGCGCTCGTTGCACGCATGTTCACCGACGATCCGGAGTGGCGGCGCCGGCTGGTACCGCTGACACAGTTCATCATGGACTGGAACCGGAATGACCACGAGGCGCGCATTGAGATGGTGGCGGCCGCGCCGGACACTGACTGCGACGAGTTCTTCCGGGTCGCCACGGCCACGGTTGCACACGCGCTATGCGATCGCGACGGCGTCCCCGTGCCACAGTGGATCCCGCAGTGCATCCTTGACGAGGACCGCATCGTGGTTCCCAACGTGTTGCCCAACGGGCGCTACGGGCGGCTCATCCGCGAGAACGCGCCGCCGATCTGTCGGATCCACCGCCTGTACTTCGAGAGCGGTTGGTTGGACGCGACTTGACGGGCGGCGGCATCCCGGATCGGGCGCTCGATCGTGACACCCAACTTCGCCTGCTCATGGAAGTTGACGCGTCCGATATCGCTCTTGGCGGGCGGAGCTGTCCTGCAAGGGTTGTCCACCGCGACAGCGTCAGCTGTGATGCTGTCTCTCTCTTCAAGCCTCTTGGTCTTGATGATCGGCGTAATCTTCGAACCGCATCTCACGCGAAGAATCAGAGATACCACACGAGAAGTTGTACGAGAGGAAACGGAGGCAGTGTCCCGCGGGGTGGTGGGAATTGAGGTTGAATCTGGAATGTGGGTATCGAACGTCATCCGCCGTGCAGTGTGCCGAGGCGGAGGCGGTCGGCCTTGCCGCCTCCGCCCTGCTTCATGGCGCTGTCAAGTCAGCGCGGCAGCCTGGGCGACTGCTGGAGGACCCTCAGGGTGTCCGAGTCGAAAGTGACTGTGCCGAGTCTGGTCCATCTGAGATCTATCTCTTCGATCTTGGGGAGGTTGGTGGCGGTCAAGCCGACGAGTTGTCGGAGTCCGTCGCTGCTGGTGTAGGTGATGTGTCCGGAGACCTTCAGCTTTGTGAGTTCCGGTAGGGAGGGGATGGTGAAGGAGCTCAGCCCGGGATTGAAGAAGAGATTGAGCTCTGCGAGCTGGGGTAGGGAGGGGATGGTGATGGACGTGAATTCGTTCTGGCTGAGGTCGAGGTGCGTGAGCTGGGGAAGGTTGGCGGCGCTGAGGCCCGAGATGGACGTGAGGTCGTTGGCGCGCAGGACCAGGTTCGTGAGCTGGGGCAGGGAGGGAAGGGTGATGGACGTGAGCCGGTTGCGGTCCAGGATCAGCTCTGTGAGGTTCGGAAGGGAGGGAATGGTGATGGATGTGAGGCGGTTCCCGTGCGCATCCACGCTTGTCAGCCGGGGGGCGGCGGGCAGGATGATGGAACGCATGCCGCGGTAGTACTCGAACCGGAGCCTTCCCGTGTTGATGTTGTAGACGCGGACCGTGTTGGTGTTGTGGATGTCCAGGCTTGTGAGGGCGGTGAGAGCGGACAGATCGACGCTTCCCGTGATCTCGTTGAAGCTCAGGTCGAGGGTGGTCAGGCCGGTGGCCCCTTCGAGCCCGGAGATGTCCGAGATGCCACGTTCACTGGCGTCGAGCGTGGTCAGACCTGCCATCTGCGCCGGGGTGATGGCTGCGTCGGCACTCTGGCCGAGGGCAGCATTGAGCGCGGCCAGCAGGTTGGAGTCGGGGATGTCGACGTCGGAGCCCTGGGGCGGTGCCTCGTCGTCGATCGTCACCGTCCACGCCGTGGCCGGCACGACGATGCGGTCGGCGAAGTCCTGGTCGCTCGGCAGGCTCAGCCGGATCTCGAACGTCTCGCCGGGATCCGCCGTCGCGTCGGCGAGGATCGGCACCTCGAAGCTCTCGCGGTCGTCGCCGGGTTCGAACGTCAACGTCGCCGAGGTGGTGGTGTAGTCGGTGCCGGCGGTTGCGGTGCCGGCGGCCGTCGTGTACTCCACCCGCACCTGGACGGTCGTCGCCGGCACCAGGAACACCTCGAACCGCGCCCGGCTGCCCTCGCCGGCGGTGGACGGCCCGTCCAGTGCGATGTCCACGGTGGTGCTGTCGGTGATGGTCACTTCGGCCACAGCCGGCCGGAGCGAGAGGCCCTGGCCCGCGTCCATGACGCTCATCTCGACTAGGAATATCTCGTCGGCCTCCAGCGTCTCGTCCGCCAGGAGGATGGTTCGAGCGCAAACACTCAGGTCGTTGGTCTGGAAAACGAGAGACGCGCTGCCCGACGTGTAGTCAGAGCCGGCCAACGCACTGAGCTCGCCCGTCGACCAGTCGAGCGTGAACGGCCACGGCGCACCCCCGGGCTCGCTTATCACGACCGCACAGGTGACGACGAAGCCGATCGCCTCCGATGTCTGGTACTCGGTGAACTCGAAGCCGGCGACGATCAGTTCGTAGGTGGTGTCGGTGGCGACGCCCGAGGCCGTGCCCGTGCCCTGGCTGTTGATGGCCGAGACCCGGTAGTGGCGGGTGGTCTCGGGCGCAAGCCCGGTGTCGCTGCCGCCGGTGTCGCTGTAGGCGGTGGCGGTGTCGGCGGTGTCGGCGACCAGGTCCTGCCAGTCCGTGGTGCCGTCGGCGGACCACTCGATCCGGTAGCCGGTGATCTGCGCGCCGCCGTTGTCGGTGGGCTCCATCCAACTCAGATCGATCGACAGGACGCCGCCGGTGGTCGCCGCCGCGGTCGCCGTCAGGTCCCCCGGCGCGCCCGGCACCGACGGCTGGCCGTCGTCGATCGTCACCGTGTGCGCCGAGGACGGCAGATCGAAGATCCTGGGGTGTTGCTGCCCGCTCGCCAGGCTCAGCCGGATCTCGAACGTCTCGCCGGGATCCGCCGTCGTGTCGTCGAGGATCGGCACCTCGAAGCTCTGGCGGGTGCCGGCGGGATCGAACGTCGACGTTGCGGGGAACGTCAACGTGCCCGAGGTGGTGGTGTAGTCGGTGCCGGCGGTTGCGGTGCCGGCGACCGTCTCGTACAGCACCCGCACCGCGAAGGGCGTCGTCGGCACGAGCGACACCTCGAACATCGCCCGGTCGCCCTCGCCGGCGGTGGACGGCCCGTGCAGCTCGACCGTCGCCCTGTCGTCGTCGCCGTCGAAGATCTCCACGCTGAGCCGGCCCGCCCCGATCTCCACCTCGCCGGGATCGTCGGCGGTCAGGTTCACGAAGAACGTCTCGACGATCTCTATCTCGTCGTCGTCCAGGACGGGGATCTCGCCGCAATTGACGGTGTTGTCGGCGCTGAGCTGGAACGTCCGAGATGACACCGTGTAGTCCACGTCACCGGTGGCGGTGCCGTCCTCGGTCGCCCAGCGGAGCCCGACAGGGATCGTCGGCGGGCGCGACGGGTCCGCTGCGACGCAGACGGTGATCCTGGCCCCTCTTTCGATCTGCGTTTCCGTGCTCTGCGTGATGCCGATGAGCGCCCGCTGATTGGTCGAGGTGGTGGCCACGTTCGACGGCGAACCCGTTTCCTCGGAGTTGATCGCCGACACGCGGTAGTGGCGGGTCGTCTGCGGGTCGAGACCGACGTCGCTGTAGGTCACCGCCGTGCTGGCGGTGTTGTCTTCCAGGTCCTGCCAACCCGTGGTGCCGTCCGCCGACCACTCGATCCGGTAGCCCGTGATCTGCGCGCCGCCGTTGTCCGGAGGCTCCATCCAACTCAGATCGATCCGCTGCGCGCCCACCGCGGTCGCCGTCAGAGTCCCCGGAGCGCCCGGAGCCACGGCGTCGCTGGGGACGGCGTCGCTGGGGACGGCGTCGCTGGTCAGCTCCTCGGGGTTGCCCAGGTCGTCGCTGAAGGAGACCCGCACCCTGACCCTCTTGCCGATGTCGTCGGCGGTCACCGTGTAGGTGGCCGAGGTGGCGCCGGAGATGTCGACGGCGTTCGACGTGCCGTCGGCGTCCACCCGCACCCACTGGTAGCGGTTGGCGGCGTTGGTCAGGCCGTCGGGATCCGCGACGCCCGAGACCGTCGCGGTCAACTCCTCGCCCACCCCTGCCGTGCCGGTGACCGACACCGTGCCCATGGCGTTGAGCACGGGCAGCGCAACGCCTCTGACGGCGATCTTCAGAGGCGCCGAGCCGGCGGTGAAGTTGGTGCCGCTGGGAGTGGTCCTCTCGATCCGTTGGTCGCGGATCGACCATCCGGGCGCGCCCGTCTGGGCAGGACTCGTGACCCATTCGAAGTTAATTCGTTCGTTGGCCTGGAGGGTTTCATTGGTAGCCACCCAGTACTCCGTGTTCGGATCGAGCGTGGTGCCCGGAGGCGCCGTGAAGATGGCCTCCTCGCCATTGGTGAAGCTGGTGGGATTCGTCAGCGCGGCGACGAATGAGAACAACGGGAACTCGGAGGTGCGTCTGCGGATTTGCACAACCGTCGTCCTGGCGCCCCCAACATTCCGGGGAATCAGCGCGACCTCGGTGAGCGTGTAGCCGGTGGCGTTGTCGCCCGTGCGGAACGTCTGCGCCGCGATGGCGTTCGTATTGCCCGCAGTCGACTCGCCCAGGTTCGAGACGAGTGCGCCCACGGCTGCGGCGGTGGCGTCGGCCACGTTCGAGGCGGCACTGGTGCCCACCGAGTTGATCGCCGACACGCGGTAGTGCCGGGTCGTCCCCGCGGACGCCGGGGTGTCGATGTACGTCGTCGCCGCGGTGTTGGTGTCGGGCACCAGGTCCTGCCAACCCGTGGTGCCGTCGGGCGACCACTCGATCCTGTAGCCGGTGATGTCCGCGCCGCCGTTGCCCTCCGGTTCGGTCCAACTCAGAAGGATCCGCTGCGCGCCGATCGCGTTCGCCGTCAGATCCCCCGGAGCGCCCGGCACGACCGAAGCCACGATGCCGGCGGCCGGGTAGGCGTCGCTCGTCAACTTCTCGGGGTTGCCCAAGTCGTCGTTGAAGCCGACCCGCACCACGAACCTGTTGCCGGCGTCGTTGGCGGTCAGCGTGTAGGTGGCCGAGGTGGCGCCGGAGATGTCGACGGGGTTCGAGGTGCCGTCGGTATTCACCCGCACCCACTGGTAGCGGTAGGCGGCGTTGGTCGCCCCGTCGGGGTCCGTGACGCCCGAGACCGTCGCCGTCAACTCCTCGCCCACCCCTGCCGTGCCGGTGACCGACACCGTGCCCGTGGCGTTGCGCACGGGCAGCGCAACGCCACTGAGACGCATCATCAGCGGAACGTTGTTTGTACCGGGTAGCCGATTGCGAACCCAGGAGTCGGCGTCATTGTTGGGCTTCGAAAACGAATGGTCGGAGATCGACCAGTTGGGCAAGCCCGACTCGGCGCCGGATCTGGTGATCAGGTACTGGACTCTGTCCCCAGAGGCGAGTCCTTCGTGAACAGTGACCCAGTAGCGCGTGCTGGGCTCGAGTCTGGTGTTCGCCGGCGCCGTGAAGACGGCGCTCTGGTGATTACTGAACCTGTCCGGGTTCGTGAGCGTGGCAACCTCATCGCCCGGGCGGTCGCTGAGGTCTTCCCGGATTCGCACGGCCGCCGTCCTGCCGCCAACAGCCTGGACCCGGAGTACGACCGTGGAGAGCATGTAGCCGGCGGGATTGCTGCCCGTGGAGAACCGCTGCGCAAAGATTCGGTTTACACCGCCCTCAGACGGCGCGCCCAGGTTCAAGACGAGTGCGGCCACGGCTGAGGCGGTGGCGTCGGCCACGCTCGAGGCCGCGCCGGTGCCCCCCGAGTTGATCGCCGACACCCGGTAGTGGCGGGCCGTCCCCTCAGGTGCCGAAGTGTCGCTGTACACCATCGCCGCGGTGTTGGTGTCGGGCACCAGGTCCTGCCAACCCGTGCTGCCGTCGGCGGACCACTCGATCCTGTAGCCCGTGATGTCCGCGCCGCGGTTGTTCGCCGGCTCGGCCCAACTCAGCAGGATCCGCCGGTTGCCCACCGCGGTCGCCGTCAGCTCCGCGGGCGCCTCCGGCACGCCGGCGTTCACGGTGCCGCTGGTGGGGTAGGCGGCACTGGTCAGCTGCTCGAGGTTGCCGCCGTCGTCGCTGAAGTACACCCGCAGCCTGACCCTCTTGCCCAGGTCGTCGATGGTCGGCGTGTAGGCGCTCGACGCGGCGCCGGGGATGTCGACGGCGTTCGAGGTGCCGTCGGCGTCGACCCGCACCCACTGGTAGCGGTACGTGGGGCTGGTCGCCCCCTCGGGATCCCTGACGGCCGACACCGACCCGGTCAGCGTCTCGCCGACCTTCGCCGTGCCGGTGATCGACACCGTGCCCGTGGCGTTGCCGGCGGGGCGCGCGGCCACGGTGCCGGTGGCCGGGTAGGCGTCGCTGGCCAGCTCCTCGGGGTAGCCGTGGTCGTCGCTGAAGGAGACCCGCACGTTGAGTTTCTTGCCGGTGTCCGTGGTGGTCGACGTGTAGGTGGTCGACGTGGCGCCGGTGATGTCGACGGTGTTCGAGGTGCCGTCGGCGTCGACCCGCACCCACCGGTAGCTGTAGGTCGCGCTGGTCAGCCCGTCGGGATCGATGACCCCCGAGACCGAGGCGGTCATCGTCTCACCCACCGTCGCCGTCCCCGAGATCGACACCGTGCCGGTGGCCGGAGTGTTGGGCGGCAGGGCGATGCCCCTGAGGCGCATGCGCAGCAGCCGATCCGTTGAACTCGGCGAATTCCAGGAAGTACCGTCGCTGTCCTTGGCGAAGCTGGAGTTGAAGATGGACCATCCGGACTCGCCCGTCTCACCGGTTCCGGAGACCTCGCGGAGCTGCATTCTGTCGGCGGAATCCAATCCTTCACCGAGAGTCACCCAGTAGGTCGTCCTCGGCCGGAGCGTGATGATCTGCGGCGCCGTGAAGATGGGTGAGCTGAGGGTTGTGACGGCGTCGGGATTCGTGAACGTGGCAATCTCAGCGCCTGGCCGGTACCGGTTGGGCTCCGTGGTGTTCGCTCTGAGTTTCACGACCGTCGTACGGTTCGCAGCAGGATCGGCCCACACCTGGATGGTGGAGAGCGCGTAGCCGTTCGGGTTGTTGCCCGTCGTGAACGCCTGTGCCCGCTGCCGAGACGAGAAGGCCGTCACCAGCGGCTCGGCCACGTTCTCGACGAGCGTGGCCTCGCCCGCGACCACGGCGCGGGTGGCGGGGTAGGCGTCGCTGGTGAGTTGCTCGGCGTTGCCGTCGTCGTCGTTGAAGGAGACCCGCGCCTTGACCTTCTTGCCCAGGTCGTCGGCGGTCAGCGTGTAGGTGTTCGACGTGGCGCCGGAGATGTCGACGGCGTTCGAGGTGCCGTCGGCGTCCACCCGCACCCACTGGTAGCTGTACGTGGGGCTGGTCACCCCCTCGGGGTCCATGACGTTCGAGACCGCCGCGGTCAGCGTCTCACCAACGGTCGCCGTCCCCGAGATCGACACCGTCCCGGTGGCGTTCGGGGCGGGGGGCGGGGTGCCTCCGACCGCGGCACCTCGGACGTCGATGATCAGGATGGCAGCATCAGTGGACCAGGCTTCGGGATCGTTCGACTTCCGTCGGCTGTCGTCGCCGACGGTGAACCCGGGCTCGCCGCTCTGCCCGTCACTCGACGTGCTGCCATAACTGATTTTAGGGCTCGCGTTCTCGTTCACCGTCACCCAGTAGGTCGTGTCCGGCTCGAGCGTCGTGCCCGGCGGCGCCGTGAAGCTGTTCAGGGCGCCGAGCGTGAGGCTGGCGGGATTCACGAGCGTGGCAACCTCGTCGCCCGGCTCGTTGCTGGTCGCCGAGACCGTGTTTGCCCTGAGCAAGACGGACGCCATATCACCGGCCGTAAAGCGCAGGACATACAGCTGGATCTCCGAGAGCGTGTAGCCGGCGCTGTTGGCCCCCGTCGTGAAGCTCTGCGCAGAGATCTGGTTCCCCCCGCCGCTTCGGAACTCGCCCGTGTTCGAGACGAGCGTGATCCCGGCCACGGTGCCGGTGGTGGGGTGGGCGTCGCTGGTGAGTTGCTCGGCGTTGCCGTCGTCGTCGTTGAAGGAGACCCGCAGCTTGACCTTCTTGCCCAGGTCGTCGGCGGTCAGCGTGTAGGTGCTGGAGGTGGCGCCGGGGATGTCGACGGCGTTCGAGGTGCCGTCGGCGTCCACCCGCACCCACTGGTAGCTGTACGTCGCGTTGGTCACCCCCTCGGGGTCCATGACGTTCGAGACCGCCGCGGTCAGCGTCTCACCAACGGTCGCCGTCCCCGTGATCGACACCGTCCCGGAGGCGTTGGGCACCACGGGACGGACGGTGCCTCTGACATCGATGATCAGGGTGGCGCTCCTCGTACCCCAGTTGTCGCGCTGGTTGGTTTTCGATAGCCGATCGTTGGCGATGGACCATCCGAGCTCGCCCGTCTGACCGTCTCCGGTGGTCCGGGAGAAAGTAAGACCGGAGTTGCCGTCCAGACCTTCGTTTACCGTCACCCAGTAGTCCGTGTCCGGCTCGAGCGTGGTGCCCGGCGGCGCCGCGAAGCTGTTCAGGACGTCGAGCGTGAAGCTGGCGGGATTCGCGAGCGTCGCAACCTCGTCGCCCGGAGCGCCGCTGCTGTCGTCCCTGAGCGTCACGGTCGTCGTGTCGCCGGTGCCAGCAGCGATGGCGGCGAGCCGAACCCGGATCTCCGAGAGCGTGTAGCCGGCGCTGTTGCTGCCCGTCGTGAAGCTCTGCGCGTTGATTGTGCTTGACCCGGAGGCGGCGTGCCGGCCCATGTTCGAGACGAGCGTGATCCCGGCCACGGTGCCGGTGGTGGGGTGGGCGTCGCTGGTGAGTTGCTCGGCGTTGCCGCCGTCGTCGTTGAAGCTGACCCGAAGCTTTACCTTCTTGCCCAGGTCGTCGGCGGTCAGCGTGTAGGTGCTGGAGGTGGCGCCGGAGATGTCGACGGCGTTCGAGGTGCCGTCGGCGTCCACCCGCCCCCACTGGTAGCTGTACGTGGCGTTGGTCACCCCCTCGGGGTCCATGACGTTCGAGACCGAGGCGGTCAGCGTCTCACCCACCGTCGCCGTGCCGCTGATCGACACCGTCCCGGTGGCATTGCCGGCGGGGGGCGGGGTGCCTGCGCCCACGGTGCCTCTGACGTCGATGCGCAGGGCGTCAGAACCAGTGCTCCAGGCGTCGCCGGCCTTATCCTTCCATAGGCGGTCGTTGCCGATGGTGAACCCGGACTCGCCGCTCTGCCCGTCACGCGACGTGACGCTAAAGCTGAGCCGATTGGCGCTGGCCGTGTTCTCGTTCACCGTCACCCAGTAGGTCGTGTCCGGCCCGAGGGTCGTGCCCGGCGGCGCCGTGAAGCTGTTCAGGGCGTTGAGCGTGAGGCTGGCGGGGTTCGTGAGCGCGGCAACCTCGTCGCCCGGCACGTTGCTGGTCCCCGTGACCGTGTTTGCCCTGAGCGTCACGGTCGTCGTATCGCCCGTGTCAATGCGCGTGATATACAGCTGGATCTCCGAGAGCGTGTAGCCGTCGCTGTTGGCGCCCGTCGTGAAGCTCTGCGCATAGATCCCGCTCCCCCCGCCGGTGTGGAACTCGCCCGTGTTCGACACCAGCGAGGTGACCGTCTGGGCCTGCGCGGTGAGGGGCAGCAGGGCCGCAAGCGCCGCCAGCGCCGCGGCGGCGGCCACGCGGCGCCGCCACGAGCGCGGCCCGCCGCGCGCGCCGCGCCTCGCGCGGGTCGCCACGGGTTCGCGCTGCATCCGGTTCTCACCATCTGATCGAGTCATGTCCAGTCCTCCGAAACTCGCGCCCCGACCGCGGGCGGGCGCCTCCCGGTAACAGGTCGGTCACCCTCACCGGGCACCGGACAGGGGTCTGCGATGCCACGGCCGGAGCGACCTTCCAGTGTGCGCAGTTATTTAGCGACTAGCAATAGTCTAGTCGGTGGTGGAAAGTTCGGGTGCGCGCAAGTAGTCGGGCACGCGCTTCGGTGACCCACGACGGCCGGGCTCCGCAGCGGAGCGGACGTTCTGTCCCGCGCTACATGAGAACGATGATCGTGCTCCCGGACCACCACGCCGAGGCGAAACGCAAGGCAGCTAGCGACTCTCGGGTTGGCTATCCGTCAAGTCTCTGGCTAGAGGCAGCGCAAATCTGGGGTTGGGGCCCAGGATCGTTGTCGTGAGACGTGCTGTGGCGCGGGACGCCGACCCGCCATACACGGGCCTGAGGCGGGATGATTGCGGGCGCACCGTGGCTCGGGTCGGGACCGCACCCGCCGGGAACACACTTCCACTATGCGTGCGCAGGCTGAGGTGTGCCGCCCGCCTACGACGCGGGCGCCGTCATCATCTGCAACATCGTGTACGCCGAACTCGTTGCGGCCTTCGACGACCGGGCCGTGCTGGACGCAGCGCTGCGGCAGATCAACGTGACCCTGTCGCCGATCACCACCGCCATTGCCTACGAGGCCGGGCTGTGCTGGCGGCGCTACCGCCAAGCCGGGGGACCGCGGGAGCGGATCATCACCGACTTCTTGATCGGCGCCCACGCCGCCGGCGCCGCGAACACCTTCCTGACACGCGACCGCGGCTTCTACGCCACCCATTTCCCCGACCTGCCCACGGCCTGAGACACCTCCGGCAGCGCCCGGGCGCTACAGGAGGCGGAGGTGGCGTGCGCGGGCGAGGGCCTCGATGCGGTTGCGGGCCTGCAGCTTCTGCAGGATGGCCTGGACGTAGCTGCGCACCGTGTTCTCGGCGAGGTGCAACTCCTCGGCGATCTCCTTGCTGGTCCGGCCGAGCGCCATGATGCAGAGCACCTCGTACTCGCGCAGGGTGAGCGACCCGGCCGTGCCGTTGCGCGCCGGCAGGTTCTGCGCCCGCGCCGCTGGGAGGTCGGTGAGGGAGGGGTCCACGAAGACGTTCCCGGCCAGGACCGTGCGGAGGGCCTCGACGAGATCGCGCGTGCCCTTCAGCACGATTCCGGTGGCACCGGCGTTGAGGCACGCCCGCAGCGGCTCCGGGTCGTCGAAGGCGGTATGGATGACGATGGCGGAGCCGGGTGAGACGGCGAGCAGCGTCCGGCACAGCGGCGGTGCCATGTGTTCGCCGAGCTTCAGATCCAGGATCACGATGTCGGGCCGCAGCCGCCGCGCCTGCGCCTCAGCGGTCGCCGGATCGGTGGCCTCGCCCACGAGTCGCAGGTCGCCCGTGCCGGCCAGGATCTGGCGGACGCCATCGATGACGATGGGGTGGTCGTCCACCACCAGGACGCCGGCCGGCGGGCTTCCCGGTGGTTGGGTCCTAAGGTCGACCATGAGACATTCGGTCAGCCGACGGCCGGGCTCGGGACGGTCCGGCCCTGACGGCGGGGGGCGATCACACCGCCGGTGACGGCGCAGCGCTGACCGCGGGTCGCCGCTGGCATGGGCCTCAGCCGCCCTGCGTGTCGCACGGGATCGTCATACGCAGCGTGGTTCCGCCGTCCTCGTTCGGCATGATCTCCAGGACGCCGCCGAGATGTTCCACCCGGCGCAGCAGGGACGTGAGGCCCCAGCTGTGCTCACCCCGCGGGATCGCCTGTAGCTCGAAACCCTCCGGCAGGCCTTGGCCGTCGTCCTGCACCACGAGGGTCACCGCGGTGTCCTCGAAGTGCAGCGTCACGACCACCAGGTTGGCGGCGGCGTGCTGCTCGATGTTGACCAGGGCCTGGCGGATGCCGGCCACCAGCGCCGTCTCGACGCGCGGCGGGAGTGTCCGCGCCAGGCCGCGCACGACGAGGTGCGTGGCCAGGTCGGCCCGGGAACCCAGATCCTCCAGTTCGCGGCGCAGCGCGACGGGGACCGTCTCGTGGCAGTCCGACGGCGCCAGGGCGTCGAACGCCTCCCGCATGCGGCGTGTCGCCAGACGGGCCTGCTGCTCGATGTGCAGGGCGCTCTCGGCGAGGGGCCCTTCCGTGGCGGACTGGGCCATCTGGGACGCCGCCACGCCGATGCCGAACAGCAACTGGCCCACGTCGTCATGCAGGTTCGCGGCGATGCGGAGCCGCTCGGCGTGCACCCGCTCGGAGAGCGCCTGCGAGGTGCGCATCGTGAGCGACATCATCGGGGCGATGCCCGCGGCGGCGGCCTGCAGGAGCGTCAGGGCGCGGTCGCCCAGCGAGCCCACCGTCCGTGTGGCTCCGTAGAGCACGCCGAGAACGTCGCTGTCGTACATGACGGGGACGGCGATCATCCCGCCGATGCCCTCACCGCGCACGACGTCGGCGAACTCCTGGGAGATTCCCGGATCGTTGAGATAGTCGTTCACGGCGATGGGGCGGCGCTCCACCAGGGCGCGGCCGCCGAGGCCCTGGCCGGTCGGGATGCGCACGCCGCGGAAGCGTTGTGTGCGCTCGCCGTTGACGCCGAGCATCGCCAGAAGGCCCGGATCCTCGTGCACGGCCACCGACGCCAGCGGCACGCCCAGCAGCCGGTCGATCTCGCGCGCCGCCTGCTGGGCGAACGCCTCGTTGTCCAGGAAGCCGCCGAGGCGGCGCGTGCTCTCGGCCAGGCGGCGCCGGTCGCGGGAGTCGGTGAGCATCGTCATCGGGGCGCTCCCGGCTGCTTCCGTCTCAGAGCGCCGGGGGGCTCGGGAACCCGCCGACGAGCGACTCGAAGGCCTTGCCCGCCGCCAGAGCGGTCGTCTCGTCCCAGTGGCGGGCCACGAAGCTCATCCCCACCGGCAGCCCGTCGCTCAGGCCCGCCGGCACGTTGATGGTCGGGTGTCCGGTGACCGAGCACGGCAGGGTGTTGGGAACCATCTCCAGCGCCCGGGCCACGTAGTCGGCGACCGAGCAGTCCTCGCCGGGCAGGACGGTGGCCCGCATGGGCAGCGTCGGGTAGCACAGCACGTCGCAGCTCTCCAGAGCCCTGTCGTACGCCGCCTTGACCAGCGGGCGCAGGTTCTGGGCCTTGGCGTAGCAGGATCCGCCCAGCAGGTTCAGGGTGTACTGCCCGCAGAGGGCCACGAACTTGACGGAGTGGGACACCGCGTCGCCGTGGCGGCGCCAGCCCTCGGCGAAGGCCTGCATGATCTCGGGGTTGTAGCGGCCCCGGTGGTTCAGGCCGTAGCCGTTGCCGCGCAGCATCTGCCAGGCCGCGCCCTCGGTGGCGATGACGCTCCAGACCGCCGGGGCCCAGGCATGTTCGGGAAGGGAGATCTCCCGCACCTCGGCGCCGGCCGCCTCCAGGCCTCCCAGAGCGGTGCGCACCGTCTCGTCAACCTCCGGCTCGCTGTTGGGGTGGCCGAACCCCTCGGTCACCACGCCGATGCGGAGATCCGCGGGATCGCGGTCGAGCCCGGCGGTGTAGTCCACCCCCGCCGGCGCGGACGCCTGGCGGTGGTCCACCCCGTTGGGACCGGCGATCACGTTCAGCAGCAGCGCCACGTCGTCGACTGTTCGGGCGATCGGGCCGAGGTTGTCGATCGTGTATTCGATGGGGAATGCACCGGTGTAGGGCACCAAGCCGAAGCTGGCCTTGATTCCCACGACGCCCGACCAGCAACTCGGGATCCGCACCGATCCCCCTTGGTCACCGGCGATGGCCATGTCCACCTCGCCGGTGGCGACCAGCACGGCGCTGCCGCACGAGGAGCCGCCGGCGGATCGGGAGAGGTCCCAGGGGTTGCGCACCGGGCCGGTGGCGGCGGTGTGGCTGCCGCCGGAGAAGCACAGGTCCTCGCAGACGCTCTTGCCGGCGATCTCGCCGCCCGCCTCCAGGATGCGCCGCACGACGGTGGCGTCGCTGCGGGGGACGAACCCCTCCAGAGTGGCCGAACCGTTCATCATCGCCACACCCGCCACGTCGACGTTGTCCTTGATGGCGATGCGCCGTCCCGCCAGTGGACCGTCGTTGCGCTCGCGCACCGCGCAGCGCCGGTACCAGGCGCCGAGGGGATTGTCGGCGGGCTCGGGCCGCCACGAGTGCCGCTCGGGAACCGCCGGCGCCTGCTGCTGGTAGAGATCCTCCACGGTGTCGTAGGCCGCCAGCGACCCCGCCACGAGCTCCCGGTAGGCGGCCAGGTCGTCGTCGCTCGGCGAGAGCCCGAAGCTCGCGGCGATGGCTCCCAGTTCGTCAATGCTCGGAACCGGTACCCCCATGTCTGCCTCCTCGGTGGCGGTGTCCGTAACCTACGCCCCCGCACCCGGGGGGTGTTACCCGCGATTGCAGGTAGTCGCCGGCCCGGAATTGTCGAGCGACCCGGAGGCCCGCCTGGTCCCGCCACCGGGGCCACCGGCGGTGCGGTGGGCCGGCCGTTCGACGGCTGAGGTGACCTGTAGTGTCAGTACGGATGGTGCAGCCCAACGTCCTCCTGGTGATGGCGGATCAGCTGGCGCCGCACTTCACGGGCACCTACGGCCATCCGCTCGTACGCACACCGTCATTGGACGCCCTCGCCGAGCGGGGTACCCGCTTCGATGCGGCCTACTGCAATTCGCCCCTGTGCGCCCCGTCGCGGTTCTCGATGCTGGCCGGCCGGCCACCCTCGGAGATCGGCGCCTGGGACAACGCCGCTGAGTTCCCCGCGTCGGTCCCGACCTTCGCGCACCACCTCCGCCTGGCCGGCTACCGCACGGTGCTGTCCGGGAAGATGCATTTTGTCGGACCCGATCAACTGCACGGTTTCGAGGAGCGTCTGACGACCGACATCTATCCCGCCGATTTCGCCTGGACCCCCAACTGGGACGCGGCCGACAGGCGAATCGGGAAGTGGTATCACAACATGGACAGCCTCTCCGAAGCGGGGCAGGCCGTGGCCACCTACCAGATCGACTACGACGAAGAGGTCGGATTCGCTGCTGTGCGGCACGTCTACGACCTTGCACGCCACGCCGACGAGCGGCCGTTCCTGCTTGTGGCGTCCTTCATTCACCCCCACGACCCCTACGTCGCCCGCCCGGAGTGGTGGAACCTCTACGACCACGACGAGATCGACCTGCCGGTCACCCCGCCGGACTCACCGGATGTGCACACGCGGCGCATCCGGCGCGGCATCCAGGCCGACACCGTGGGCTACACCGAGGCGCAGTGCCGCAACGCCCGCCACGGCTACTACGCCAACACCAGCTACGTCGACTCCTGGCTCGGACGGCTCACCGATGCGTTCGCCGAGACGGGCCAGCTCGACCGCACCGTGGTGATCGCCACCAGTGACCACGGCGACATGCTCGGCGACCGCGGGCTCTGGTTCAAGATGTGCTTCTACGAGCGGTCGGCGCGGGTACCGCTGGTCATGGCCGGTCCGGACGTGGCCAACCGCTCCGTCGGCAACGTCTGCTCCCTCCAGGATCTGCTCCCGACCCTCCTCGATGTCGTCGGCGATGACAACGCGGCGCCCGAACCTGCCGTATCGCCGGCCGGGCGCAGCCTCTGGGAGTACGCCACCGGCGGGGAGGATCAGGTCGACGAGACGACCGCCGAATACATGGGCGAGATGACGTCGCACCCGATGTTCATGATCCGGCGCGGGCGCCACAAGTACATCCATTGCCAGACCGACCCGGCGTTGCTGTACGACGTCGAGGCCGACCCGCTGGAGCGCCGCAACCTCGCCGACGATCCCGCCCACGCCCATCTTGCGGCGGCCTTCGCTGCCGAGGTGGCACAACGCTGGGACAGCGCGGCGATCAGGGAGCAGGTGCTGCGCTCCCAGCGGGCCCGGCGGGTGCTGCACACAGCCATGAACACCGGGGGTCGACACTCGTGGGACTACGCACCGCTACGCGACGCGGCCAACGAGTACGTCCGCAATCACATGGACTGGGCCGAAGCTGGCCCCCGCAGCCGCTTCCCGCCGATCGGCTGACGACTGGCGTCCCTGTCCGTCTCTTGGGGCCGGCGCCCCTCAGGGCGGTCGGCGACTCCGGTCCTGAGGGGTCACCGGGGTGATCAGCGACCGCGAAGTTCGACGCGGCGAATCTTGCCGGAGACCGTCTTGGGGAGTTCGGTCGTGAACTCGATGCGGCGCGGGTACTTGTAGGGGGCGGTGGTGGCCTTCACGTGGTCCTGCAGTTCGGCGACAAGATCGTCCCCGGCCTCGTGGCCTTCGGCGAGCACCACGAACGCCGTTACGATCTGGCCGCGGGCTTCGTCGGGAGTGCCCACCACGGCGGCCTCCGCCACGGCGGGATGCTCCAGCAGGGCCGATTCCACCTCGAACGGGCCGATGCGGTAGGCGGAGGAGAGGATCACGTCGTCGGCGCGGCCCACGAACCAGAAGTAGCCGTCGCTGTCGCGGATCCCCCGGTCGCCGGTCACGTACCAGCCGTTGCGGTAGACCTCGGCGTTACGGGCGGGATCGCGCCAGTACTCCTTGAACAGGCCCACCGGCCGGGTGGGCTCCACGCGCACTGCGATGTCGCCCTCGGTGCCGTCGGCCGTCACGGCGCCGGACTCGTCGATGATCGCCACGTCGAAGCCGGGGACCGGCAGGCCCATCGACCCGGCTCGCACCGGGATGCCCGGCACGTTCGCCACGATGTTAACGGTCTCGGTCTGGCCGTAGCCGTCGTGGATCACGGTGCCGGTCGCCTCGTGCCACACCTTGATCACCTCGGGGTTGAGCGGCTCGCCCGCCGCTGTGCAGTGGCGCAGGCTCGAGAAGTCGTAGGCGCCCAGATCCATCTGGGCGAACGCCCGGTACAGCGTCGGAGGCACGCAGAACGTGGTCACGCCCTGCTCGGAGACGATGCGCAGCATCCGGTCCAGGTCGGGCTTGCCCACGACGTTCCACATCAGCACCGCTGCGCCGATGCGCCACTGCCCGAACAGCTTGCTCCAGGCAGCCTTGCCCCAGCCGGTGTCCGATACGGCCCAGTGCACGTCGTCGGGACGCAGATCCTGCCAGAACCGGGCCGTCACCTCGTGGCCAATCCCGTAGGAGGCGTGGGTGTGGAGCACCATCTTGGGGTGCGACTCGGTGCCCGATGTGAAGTAGATGAGCATGGGGTCGTCCGCGGCTGTGTCGCGGACCGGCGGCGCAGCCGGTTCGGCGGCAACTGCGGCGTCGAGGTCGACCCAGCCGGCTGAAGAACCGCCGGCGAGGACGCGACGGGCCACCTCGGGGCAGTCCGCCAGCGCGGCGCCGACCGCGGCCATCCCGACGGTGTCGGTCACCACGGTCGTGGCGTCGGCCAGGCTCACCCGGTAGGCCACGTCGCGGGAGCTGAGTTGCATCGTGGCGGGCATCGGGACGGCGCCCAGATGCAGGCAGCCCAACAGCACGTCGTACCACTGCACGATGCGCGGCAGCATCAGGAAAACGCGGTCGCCCGCGGTTACGCCGAGTTCGGCCAGCACGGCGGCGGTCGCGCTGGCCCGGGCGGCGATCGTGGCGAAGTCGTAGCGCTGCGAAGTCAGACCGTCGGGCTCGACTGCCACGAGCGCCAGGTCGCTGGGATGGGTTTGCGCCCGCTGCTGCAGGACGTCGCGCACGTAGTTGAAGCGGTCGGGAACCTCGAGTCGGAAGTTCCGCCGCAGCGACTCGTATTCCGGGCGTGTGGGCATGGTCTCCCTCCTGTGGCCGGCCTCCTCAGACGGGCAGGCCGCACTCTCGGCTGATGACCAGGCGCTGGACCTCGCTGGTGCCCTCGCCGATCTCCAGGATCTTGGCGTCGCGGTAGAAGCGGCTCACGGGGGTCTCGTCCATGAACCCGTAGCCGCCGAAGATCTGGGTGGCCTCGCGGGTGGCGGTCACGGCCGCCTCGCTGGCTGCCAGCTTGGCGACGGCCGCGGCCTTGCGGTACGGCTGCCCAGCGTCGTACAGGCGGGCCGCCTCGTAGGTGGCGAGCCGGGAGGTTTCCAGGGCCACCGCCATGTCGGCGCACTTGAAGGCCACGGCCTGGTGCGCGCCGATGGGACGGCCGAAGGCGTTGCGCTCCGTGGCGTAGGCGAGGCACTCGTCGAGGCACGCCGCGATGAGCCCCACCGCCAGGGCGGCGAAGGCGATCCGCCCGGCGTCCAGGGTTCGCAGGAACTGCTGCACGCCGCGGCCCCGGACGCCCAGCAGGTGATCGGCCGCAACGGCGCAGTCGGTGAGTATCAGCCCGTGGGTGTCCGAGGCGTGCCAGCCCATCTTGCGGTAGGGCGGCTCGACGACGAGGCCGGGCGTGCCCGCCGGCACGATGATGTTGGAGATCTCCTCCGGCGCGGTCCGGGCGGTCACGGTGACGAGGCTCGTGATGGGCGTGCCGGAGTTGGTGATGAAGGCCTTCGCCCCGTTCAGCACCCACTGGTCGCCGGCGGCGCCGTTGCGGAACTCGGCGCGGGTGGCCGTGGCCAAGGCGTCGGAGCCGCCCCCGGGCTCGGTCAGCCCGAACGCCGCCAGCGCTCGCCCGGCAACGAGGTCGGGAAGCCAGCGCTCCTTCTGGGCGTCGGTTCCGTAGCGGTGGATCGGCTCGGCCCCGAGCGCACCCACCTCCACCGTGACGCCGAGGGACTGGTCCACCCGCCCGATCTCCTCGATGGCGAGGCACAGCGTGGTCAGACCGGCGCCCGCCCCGCCCCAGCGCTCGGGGAAGATCAGTCCGAACAGCCCCAGGTCGCCCATCTCGCGCACGACGTCGGTGGGGAAGGTGTGGTCGCGGTCCCAGGTTTCGGCGTGGGGCGCGATGCGCTCAAGGGCGAAGTCGCGCACCACGGCCCGGAACTCGTCCTGTTCGGGTGTCAACTGCATCATGTCTCCTTCAGGCGTGCTCGATGGTGGCGGCGTCGTGCAGCCCCAACTCCTCGACGGCCATCTCCCGCATCCGGAACTTCTGGATCTTGCCCGTCACGGTCATCGGAAAGTCCTGCACGAACCTTATGTAGCGGGGGATCTTGTAGTGGGCGATGCGTCCGCGGCAGAACTCCCGGATGTCCGCCTCGGTGGTGGCCGTTTCGTGGCGCAGCTTCACCCACGCCATCAGCTCCTCGCCGTAGCGCTCGTCGGGCACGCCGATCACCGACACGTCGGCGATGTTGGGATGGCTGTAGAGGAACTCCTCGACCTCCCGCGGGTAGACGTTCTCGCCACCCCGGATGACCAGGTCCTTGATGCGCCCGACGACGTTGACGTAGCCGTCGACGTCCATGACCGCCAGGTCGCCGGTGTGCAGCCAGCCGTCGGCGTCGATGGCCTCGGCGGTGCGCTCGGGGTCGTTCCAGTAGCCCTGCATCACCGAGTAGCCGCGGGTCCACAACTCGCCGGTTCCGCCGCGGGGCGCCGGCTCCTGCGTGGCCGGGTCGACGATCTGGATCTCGACGTGGGGGTGCACCCTGCCCACCGTGGACACACGGGCCTCTATGGAGTCGTCGGGCGCGCTCTGCAGTGACACTGGAGACGTCTCGGTCATGCCGTAGCAGATTGTCACGTCGCTCATGTGCATCTCGCTCACCACCTGCTTCATGACCTCGACGGGGCACGGGGAGCCGGCCATGATGCCGGTGCGCAGGCTGGAGAGGTCGTAGGTGGCGAAGTCGGGGTGCCCCAGTTCGGCGATGAACATCGTGGGCACCCCGTAGAGGCTGGTGCAACGCTCCGACTCGCATGCCTCCAGCACAGCCGTGGCGTCGAAACCCGCGCCGGGGACGACGATGCAGGCGCCGTGGGTGGTGCAGGCCAGGTTGCCGAGCACCATCCCGAAGCAGTGGTAGAAGGGCACGGGGATGCAGACGCGGTCGGTGGGGGAGTACCGGCAGCGCTCGCCCACGAAGAACCCGTTGTTCAGGATGTTGCGGTGGCTGAGCGTGGCGCCCTTGGGGAAGCCCGTGGTGCCGCTGGTGTACTGGATGTTGATGGCGTCGTCGGGGCTCAGCGAGGCGGCCCGGTGCGCCAAGGCGTCAGGCGTGACCTCGTCCGAGCGCTCGAGCAACTCGTCCCAGCCGCCGGGGTCCCCGTCATCGTCGTCCAGCCGGACCACCCGCCGGACGGGCACCCGGTCGGCCACCTCGCCGAAGAGAGCCTCGTAGTCGGCCGTGCCGTGCGAGCGGGCCGACACCAGCAGCGACACGCCCGACTGGCACAGGGCGTACTCCAACTCTGCGGTGCGGTAGGCGGGATTGATGTTCACGAGAATGGCGCCGATGGCGGCGGTGGCGTACTGGACGAGCACCCATTCGGCCCTGTTGGGGCTCCAGATGCCCACCCTGTCGCCCTGCTGGGTGCCGAGGGCCATCAGCCCGCGGGCCACCTCGTCCACCGCTGCCAGGAACTCGCCGTAGGTGTAGCGCAGCCCCTGGTGGCACGACACGAGTGCGTCGGCCTCGGGATGGTGACGGACCGTGTGCGCCAGATTGTCGTAGATCGTGTCGGTAAGGAGCGCCGGTGTGGTCTCGCCTGTGGCGTGGGAGAGTGTCATGCGCTGGAGCCTCCTTCTGCTGATCGCCTCCGACTGTCGCGACGGGGGATCACCACTGTCCGACCTTCTACTGCCGGGTTCGGCATCGCGGCGATTGGTGCTGTCGGGTTCGGCATTGTGAAGGTTGGCATCGTCGGATCCGTCATTGCCGGTTCTCCATTGTCAGATGGCCATGTAGCGGCGCTGCTGATCGCGGTCGGCGGCCAGTTCGGCGGTGTTCACCGTCGCCAACAGCTCGCCCTTGACCATGACGTGCGCCCGCTCGGCCAGCCGGGCCGCGAAGTCCAGGTTCTGCTCCACCAGCACCAGGGCGATGTGCCGTTCGGCGCGGATGCGCAGCAGCACCTCGGCGATCTCGTCGAGGATGGAGGGCTGGATGCCCTCGGAGGGTTCGTCCAGCAGCAGCAGCCGGGGCTCGGTGGCCAGGGCGCGGGCCACCGCCAGCAGTTGCTGCTGGCCGCCGCTGAGATTGCCGCCCTTCGTCGCGGCCATGGCCGCCAAGGTGGGGAACTCCTCCAGCAGGCGCTCGGTGACCGCTGCCGCTGCCACGGGCCGCTGCGCCGCCGGCCCCACCCGCAGGTTCTCCCTCACCGTCAGGCCGGGGAAGATACCCCGACCCTGGGGAACGTGGCTCATGCCCAGGCGGGAGCGCCGGAAGGCCGCCAGGGTGGAGACATCGTGGCCGTCCAGGGTGATCCGACCCGCCGTCGGGGGAATCTGCCCGGCGATGCAACGCAGCAGCGTGGTCTTGCCGACCCCGTTGCGGCCGAGCACTGCCGTGCACTCGCCCGCTTCCACGCGCAGCGTCACGGAGCGCAGCACAGGGGTGGAGCCGTAGCCGGCTCGGACGTCATCGAGCGTCAGCATCGGTTCGTCCCGCAGGGTCGTCCTCGTGGCGGCCCAGGTAGATGTTCAGCACGCGCTCGTCGCGGCTCAGCTCGTCGAAGTTGCCCTGCACGAACAGACCGCCCATGTGCAGCACGCTGATGGGGGCGTCGAGGCGGCGCACGAACTCCATGTCGTGCTCCACCACGACCACCGTGGCGTGGCGGGCCAGCCGGGCGATGAGCTGCTCGGTGCGCTCGGTCTCGTCGCGGGTCATGCCCGCGGTGGGTTCGTCCAGCAGGATCACCGACGGTGCGGTGGCCAGCACCATGCCGATCTCCAGCCACTGCAGCTGCCCGTGGCTGAGTGCGCCCGCCGGGAGGTCGGCCACCTCGGCCAGCCCCATCCCGGCCAGGATGGCAGTCGACCGCTGATCGGCTGCCGAACGGTCGTGGCTCGCCGCGTAGGCAGCCAGCCAGAGGTTCTCGCGCCCCGACAATGCCGCGTAGACGCTCGGCACCTGCATCTTGATGCCAAGGCCCAGGCGGGCGCGCCGGTGCGGCTCGAGGCGCGTGATGTCCTCTCCGTTCAGCAGGATCGCCCCGCTGCTGACCTTGTGATAGCCGGTGAGCAGGCCGAACAGTGTGCTCTTGCCTGCGCCGTTGGGGCCGATGAGGCACGAGGTCTGCCGCGGCGGGAACGCCAGCGTGACGTCGTCGAGGGCGGTGACGCCCCCGAAGGTCTTGGAGAGCCCGTGCACCTCAAGGAGTGCGGTGGCGGGCACGCCGAGGGCTTCCTCGAGGCCGTCCGGGTCGGCGGCACTGCCGTCGGCTGCGACGTCGTCGCCGGCGCCACCGTCGGCCGGAGCGTCCTCGATCCCGACGACGGCGTCGCCGCCGAGGTCGGCGCCACCTGCCATCCGTAGCCGTCGCCGGTGTTGCCAGAGGCGTCCGAGGGTGGGCACAACGCCTCCGCGCAGACCCAGCACGATGAGTATCAGCAGGGCGCCCACCAGGATGGGTTCGCGGTCGCCGCTGGGGCCGCCCAGCCAGGAGGAGAGGCCCTCGGTGATCACAACTCCGACGAAGGCGCCACCCACGGAGAAGCGCCCGCCCACCAGCGTCCAGATCACCACCAGGGCCGCCGGCTTCAGGGAGAACACGCCGGGGCTCATGAACCGGCCCCACGCCGCGTAGAAGCCGCCGGCCAGCCCGGCGATGGCGCCGCCCAGCGTGAACACCACCAGTTTGTGGCGACGCACGTCGTAGCCCAGCAGGCTGCTGCGGGTCTCGTTCTCGCGCACGGCCACGGCGATCCGCCCGAACGGTCGTCGCCCGCCGAAGCGCAGGGCCACCGCCAGCACCAGGGCCACGGCCGTGCACAGCACGAAGAACTGCACGCGGGTGAGCACCGTGGGGTCGCCCCCCGGCAGCCGGTAGGTGATGCGGGGGATGCGGGTCATGCCGTTGTAGCCGCCCAGAACCGCGTCGCCGATCCGGTAGCCGGCGCCGGAGGTGCTGTTGACGAAGGCGAACAGCACCAGGGCGGTGGCCAGGGTCACGATGGCCACATAGACGTTGGAGAGGTTGCCGTAGAAGATGAAGTACCCCAGGGCGGCGGCGAAGACCGCCCCGGCCACGGCGGCCACGACCAGGGCCGACAGGGTCTCGCCGGTGCGTTCGGCCACGTTCAGAGCGAAGACCCCGTAGGCGTAGCCGCCGATGCCGTAGACGGCGGCCTGGCCGAAGCTGAAGATGCCGCAGTAGCCCCAGACGAGCACGAGCGACAGCGCCAGGATCACCTCGATTGCCCAGAGGGTCCACTCGAAGGCGGTGAACTCGGCCACGAGGTTGCCGGCCAGCACCAGCACACCGCCGACCGCCGCCGCGATGAGCAGGTCGGCCGTGCCTGCACGCAGTCGCGGTCCGCCCGCCCGGCGCCGCCGACCCACCGGCGTGCCCCTGACCTCCATCGCCGGGGCCTGCTCGCGCTTGGATGTCGGAGCGGTCACAGCACGCCGCCCCGCCGGCGCCACCCGGTCAGCCCCTGCGGCAGGAAGCGAAGCACCACGATGGCCGCCACCAGCAGCATGGCCTGGCCGATGACGGGCGTGTAACTGCGGCTCATCAGGTTCTCGACGGTGCCCAGCACGCCGCTGCTCGCCACCGTGCCGGCCAGGAAGGCGGGGCCGCCCACGATGACCGCCATGAACGAGCGGGCCACGTACAGCTGTCCCATCGTGGGGATCACCCCCACCACCGGTGCGAGGACGGCCCCCGCGGCGCCGGCCAGGGCCGCGCCGTAGGCGAAGGTCCACATGGCCACCCGCCGCGTGTTCACCCCCAGACCCGCGGCCATGTCAGGGTTCTGCGCGGCGGCGCGCGTCAGCAGCCCGTAGCGGGTGCGGCGCATCACCGTCCAGGTCACGGCCACCAGCATCCAGGCCACCCCGATCAGCACCAGGTTGTACTCCGACATCGAGAACTCGCCGACGCTGAAGCTGCCCAGCGGGGTGGGGATGCCCTCGGTGACCGAGCCGTAGATGTTGGCCGCCGCCTGCACGAGGATGAGCGACAGGCCCCAGGTGGCCAGCATGGTGTCGGCGGGGCGGTCGTAGAGGTGGCGGATCAGCAGCCGCTCGACGACCAGACCGAAGGCGGCGGTCACCACGACGGCGATGAGCATCGAGACCCAGAGACCGATCCCGGCTCGGGTGGCGGTCAGGGTGGCGAACGCCCCGAACATGATCAACTCGCCGTGGGCCAGGTTGATCACCCGCCGCAGGCCGAACACCACGGCCAGGCCGAGGGACACCAGGAGCAGCACCGAAACCGTGGTGAGCAGAGAGAATCCGGCGTTGAACGCCCCGTCGGCTGTCATCGTGGCGATGCCGTCATCGTGTCATCGGCGTCGGGTCATCGGTACCGCAGGGGAGCCGACATCCGCCGACCCCTGCTCGCCCGCCGTGTGGTGCACGGCGACGGGCGCCCAACCCGCGCCGCCATCTCGCCCGCGGTGCATGGGCGGGAGGGCGGCTGCGGGGAGTGTGGGTCGGTCACCTCAGGGCGTGAACTGCTCGTTGGTGTCGGGGTTGGCGACGAGGTCGCACTGCCGCTGCTCGAACTCGGGGCCCACCGACTCGTACGTGCGGATGATGTCGTAGCCGTTGGCGCCGTTGGTGACGGCGATGCGGATCGGCACGGTCACGTGGTGAGCAGCGCCGTCCATCACCACGAGGCCACGCGGGCTCACGAAGTTGGCGCCCTGCTGCAACTCGGCGATGACCGCCTCGCGGTCGGCGGTGCCGGCACGCTCCACCGCCTCGGCCCAGATGTGCCAGCCGTCCCAGGTGTCCACCGCCAGATCGGTGATGTAGGGGTAATCGCTGCCGTAGGCGTCCTGCCAGGCCGCCACGAAGGCGTTGTTCTCCGGCGTGTCCAGTTCCTGGTAGTAGGCGTAGGCCACGTAGAGGTCCTCCTGGGCGGCGGGTTCGAGGGCGATGTGCTCGTTGCCCAACCCGAAGGTGGTGGAGACGATCGTCATCTGATCACCCAGGCCGCTGGCGGCGAACTGGCTGTAGAACGAGATGTGGGCGCCGCCCACCAGGAAGCTGAAGACCACGTCCGGGTCGGCCTCCTGGATGGCGCTGAGCGTGGTCCCGAACTCGCTCACGTCGAGCGGGAAGAAGTCCGTGGCCAGGATCTCGGCACCGACCTGCGGGGCGTAGGTCTCCGCCCAGTCGGCGGAGATCTGACCGTAGTTGTAGTCGGCGGCAACCACGTAGACGCGTGGGCCGATGTTCTCGACGGCCCAGCGCAGCAGGGGCTCCACCTGCTGGGTGGGCACGGTTCCCGTGACGAAGGTGTTGATGTCGCACACGCCGCCCTCGTAGAGCACGTTGTAGAAGTACAGCATCTCGGCGTCGTCGAAGACGGGGCGGATAGCCTCGCGGGAGGCGCTGGTGATGCCGCCGTGCACAACCGCCAGATCCATCGACGCCAGCCGCTCGGCGCCGTTGATGTACTCGTTCTGGTCCGATTTGGAGTCCGCCTCCACCAACTCCAGCGGGCGGCCCAGCACGCCGCCGGAGGCGTTGATGTCGGCGATGGCCAGACGGGTGGCGTCCACCATCGGCGTCCCGTAGATGTTCAGCGGGCCGGTCTCGTCGAGGATGCTGCCCACCATGATCGGCTCACCGGCGGCGGGCTCGGCCGGTGGCGGCGGGGGCGGGGGTTCCGGGTCGGCCGCGGGGTCGGGCGGGGGTTCGGGGGCTTCGGCCGGTTCGGGCGATGGCGCCGGTGCCGGCGTGGGTTCGGTCGCGGGAGCGGGCGCCGGCGCGGGAGCCGCCTCCGGCGTGTCCGCCTCGTCGCTGCCGCAGGCTGCCCCCAGCAGGGCCAGGGCGCACAGGGCGCCGGCGACGGCCAGGCTCCGGCGGCGACGTCTCGGGCCGGAGCGGGTCCTCCGGCGGTGTGCGGTCTGTGCGGAATGTTCAACGAAGGTCATGGTTCCCCTCCCCGGACGGCGTGCATGGCACGGGGACGGTGCGGTCCCCTTGTCGGCATTCGATCAGCCCGCCACCGGGGGGCGACACCCCCATTTGCAGGTTTCTGGCCTATCCGGGGCGGACAAGTTCTCCGCGGTGACCGCGCCCGTAGGCTGAGCGCGTGGGACGGGGGCTGCGATGAGCGACGTGGCGCAGCGGTTGGCGGCGGCGCGTGCGGCCGCCGCCGGAGCAACAGGCGCCGGCGCCGCCAAGCTCGCCCGGCAGAACAAGCTGTACGTGCGGGACCGCTTGGGGCTGCTGTTCGACCCCGGCACGTTTGTCGAGGACGCCGTGCTGGCCAACGCCGCCGCGGACGGGCTGCCCGCCGACGGCGTGGTCACCGGTCGGGGCCTGGTGGACGGCCGCCCGGCGGTGGTTGTGGCCAACGACCCGACGGTGAAAGCCGGCTCCTGGGGCGCCCGCACCGTCGAGAAGATCGTCCGTGCCACGGAGGTGGCGCTGCGCCACGAGCTGCCGATCTTCTGGCTGGTGGACTCCGCCGGCGCCCGCATCACCGATCAGGTGGAGCTGTTCCCCGGGCGCCGCGGGGCGGGGCGCATCTTTCACAACCAGGTGAAGCTGTCGGGCAGGGTGCCGCAGATCTGCTGCCTCTTCGGGCCGTCGGCGGCGGGGGGCGCCTACATCCCCGCCTTCTGCGACGTGGTCTTTATGGTGGAGGCCAACGCCTCCATGTACCTGGGCTCGCCGCGCATGGCCGAGGTGGTCATCGGCGAGGTGGTGTCGCTGGCCGAGATGGGCGGCGCCCGCATGCACGCCACCGTCTCGGGCTGCGGCGACAACCTCTTCGTCGACGACGAGGCGGCCATCGAGGCGGCGCGGGCGTGGTTCTCCTACCTGCCCACCTGCTGGCGCGACCCGCCGCCGCCGGCGCCGCCGCTGCCGCCGGCGCGCCTGCTGGACGGCTCGGCGATCCCCGCCGAGACAACCCGCGGCTACGACATGCGTCTCGTCATCGACGGTCTCGTGGACGCCGACAGCTTCTTCGAGCTCAAGCCCGGCTTCGCCCCCGAGCTGATCGTGGGCCTCGCCCGCCTCGACGGCAACTCGGTGGGGATCCTGGCCAACAATCCCGCCGTCAAGGGAGGGGTGCTGTTCAGCGACTCCGCCGACAAGGCCGCCCGCTTCATTTGGCTGTGCGATGCATTCAACGTGGCGCTGGTGTACCTGGCCGACGTGCCGGGGTTCATGATCGGCACCGAGGTGGAGCGCGGCGGCATCATCCGCCACGGCGCCAAGATGATCACCGCCGTCTCCGAGGCCACCGTGCCGCAGGTGTCGGTGATCGTGCGCAAGGCCTACGGGGCGGGCCTGTACGCCATGTGCGGCCCCGCCTTCGACCCCGACGCCTGCCTGGCCCTGCCGAGCGCCTCGATAGCGGTGATGGGCCCCGAAGCCGCCGTCAACGCCGTGTACGCCAACAAGATTGCCGCCATCGACGACCCCGCCGAGCGGGAGGCCTTCATTGCCGCCGAGCGGGAGGCCTACGAAGCCGATGTGGACCTGCTGCGCCTGGCCTCCGACCTGGTCATCGACGCCATTGTGGATCCCGAGGACCTGCGCGACGAACTGATCCGCCGCCTCGCCCTGGCCGCCGGCAAGGACCGCCACTTCTCCCAGCGTCACCACGGAATCCCCCCCGTCTGAGACCCTCAGGCAGGGCGTAGACGGCGACATCGTGCCGGCGGATGTCAACCAGCGCAGTTTCTGGAAGTCCGGGACGATATGCTGGCATACGTGCGGCGGACGACTGTGAAACTTCCCGACGGCTTGGACCTGCAACTGCGTCGCGAGGCGGCGAGGCGCAACATGACCATTTCCGAACTCACCCGCGAGGCCATCGAGCGCCATGTCGGGGGTGCGCCGCGGGACTTGCGCGCCGCTGGGGCGGGGCGCAGTGGGCGGGACGACATCTCCGAGCGCATCGAGGAGATTCTCGCCGCCGAGGTGGCCCGATAGTTCTCGTCGTCGACGCCGGCCCGCTGTATGCGTACGTCGATGCCGACGACCGGCACCACCGCCGCTCGCTGGACCTCCTTCGCAACCATCCCGAGCCCCTGGTGGTGCCGACGCTGGTCGTCACCGAGGTGGCCTATCTGATCGGCACCCGGCTCGGTGCCGGCGTCGAGGTGCGGTTCCTGGGCGATCTGGCCGCCGGTGAGTTCATCGTCGAGCCCGTGGCGGACGGCGACTGGCTGCGGATCGCCGAACTGGTGGCCCGGTACCGAGACCTCCCCCTCGGGACGGTCGACGGCTCGGTCGTGGCCACCGCCGAGCGCCTCGGGGTCACACGGGTGGCGACGTTCGACCACCGCCACTTCTCCGTCGTACGCCCCGCGCACGTCCCCGCCCTGGAACTCCTGCCCTGATCTCTGCTGTGGCAGGGAAATGGGGGCTCGATCTCGTTTCTCGGGGGCGGGAACGGTTGCGGGCCCCGGCCCGGTCAACGCCGTGTACGCCAACCGCATCGCCGCCATCGACGACCCCGCCGAGCGGGAGGCCTTCACCGCTGAACAGCGGAAGGCCTTCATCGCTGAACAGCGGGAGGCCTACGAGGCTGACGTGGACCTGCTGCGTCTAGCGTCGACCTGGTCATCGCCGCCATCGTGGATCCCGAGAACCTGCGCGACGAACTCATCCGCCGCCTCGCCATGGCAGCCGGCAAGGACCGCCACTTCACCCAACGCCACCGCGGAATCCCCCCGGTCTGAACACAGGGCGCGGCGGGGCGCACGAACAACCGCCCGACATGGTCGTCAATATACGTTGACGACCATGGGGAAGGCTGCTAGCCTGCGCGAGTGGACATCGAGGCGAGTGCCCACAAGCACGGTGTTCTCGATGAGGACATGCTGCACGCACTGACGCATTGGTGGGTGGCCTTCGAGACCGATGATCCGGCAGTCGTCATGTACATCGGACCTTCTAGGAGTGCCGAACCATTGGAAGTCTGTGTCGTCAGAGATGAAGACGGGGTTGCGGTGATCCATGCGATGGTGGCCCGGCCCAAGTTCTTGGAGAGGTGGTAGAGCAGATGAGTTCTCGGATGGAGCGAGCAGTTGCCGTGGAGCAGTGGGCTGACCGGGTTGAGCCCGAGATGCTCAAGGAGGCCGACCAAGAGACGCTTCGGGCGATCGCTGCGCTGGTTGATCTGCGCAATCAGACCGACGAAGACCTTGCCGCGGCGGTGGCGTCGGCCAGGGAGTTGGGCTGTACCTGGTCGGAGATCGGTGCCGTGCTCGGTGTCTCGAAGCAGGCCGTCCAGCGCAAGTACGGCGCGACAGCTCCCGCGACGCGGCGAGGTGGACTGAGTCTCTGACCCGGCCCGGTCAGGGGCGTACGAACCGCACGGTTTCGGGCGCCTGCACGATGTCGGTGCCCCAGCAGTCGACGGTGCCGTCGGTGTGCAGACCGCAGTTGTGGAAGGCTCCCGCGGTGACGGCGGTGAACCGGCCCTCCGGTGCGTTCAGTTCGCCGTACTCGTTGCGGCCCCAGCACTCCACGGCGCCGTCGGTCCGCACCGCGCACGAATGGGACGGCCCGCCTGCGATGGCCGTGAACTGCCCGCTCGGGGCGTCTCTCTGCGCGCGGGTGCCGCCACCCCAGCATTCGATGGCACCACCGGGTCGGAGCCGCCCCGCGCCGGCCGCAACAGCCTGCTCCAGGAGCCGTCCGCCTGACGTTGCTGAAGCGCGAACTCGACACCTCCGTCGCCGAGCCGCCGCGCCGCCACGCGCACGTCCACGTCGAGTTGCTCGCCGGGCTCGGCCTCCTGCGCATCTGTTGCCGAGGAATCCAGGCCGAGGCCACCGAGGATCAGCGTGGCGACCACCAACACCCGGAGGAGTATCGACTTGGCTCCGGTTCTACTGCGAGGACCTATCTCGATCACTTTCGTTCCGATTCGAGGATGTGCCGGGCGTCCGCTGGGCGACCGCGTGGCGAGTAGCCGGTCCTCAAGGCTCGAAGAAAGAACCGGTCATTCGATCACGACGGGCGATGGAACCGGCGACGACGATGAGACTAACGCTCCGACCTGGCCGAAGCCATCGCCGGTCGCGTCCGGCCGCGCAGAGAATCAGGGTCGGAGTTCGTCGCCGGCCAAACCATCATCGAGCCCGTTGCCGGAGGTGACTCGCTGCGTATCGCCGAACTGGTTGCCCGCTACGGAAACGTACGCAGTCGGTAGCGCGGTCCGTGGGAAGGCCGTACGGCCGTGCGTGGTAGCGTGAACGTTCGTATCCGTCCTCGAAGAGGGGGGAGTGGGCCGTGATTCGTCCCATGAGTCCTCTTGGGCGGACTCGCCTTGGTAGGGCTCTCGTGGCGTTCGGCGTCTTCGCCGCGGGTTCGGCGCTGGCAGGTGGTGTTGTGAGTGCCCAGGTGGAACCGCCTCAAAGGGGTGAGCCTTTCGAGATCGTGTGGCTCTCGGTTGGCGATGTGCGGGAGCTGGACGCGTCCGCGGCGTTCGCCGGCTCGGTGGATTCCTACACCGCCACCTCGGACAACGCGGCGGCGGTGAGCGCTTCGATGACGGGTTCGGTGGTAAGGCTGACGGCCGTGACCGCGGGCGTGGCGTTCGTTGAGGTCCGCGCCGGCAACGTCGGCGGTAGCGCGACCCAGTGGATCGGAGTCGTGTCCCGCGCTGTGGTGGGACAAGGCGAGGACCCGGAGCGCGACGCCGACGATGCCGAAGACATGCTGCCCCTGGAGAACGAGGATCCACCGCCGGAAGCCGGCGGGGCCGGGGACAACGACAGTGATCGATCAGTGACCGGCGACGATGCGCCGCCGCTGGCGATTGCGCTGGTGTCCCAGGCGTGGTGCTTCACGTGGGAGATGCACGGAATGTTTATGGGGGAGGGCGAAGAACTCCCTCCGCTTAGCCGCAACGAGGTCGAACGATTCTCTCTCTCGTACCGGGTGGTTGGCGGTCGGCCTCCGTATGTGGTGACGAGTCCCGATGCCTACGCGCCCGCCTCTTCGGAAACCGGCGTGCTCCGGATTGCCTGCGGCATCCCGACCTCGAGCAGCGCCGGTCCTGGCGAACGGACGTACAAACCGCGGGACGCCGGCCCGCTGCGGATCACCGTTTCGGTGACGGACGCCGATGGTGCAACGGGGAGCGCTGAGGTGGTCGTCGTGATGTCCCCTGGGGCACCCTCCATGGTCAGGGACGACGGGCTGTGCAGAACGATCGTCGAAGTGCCGGGCATGGAGAAGCCGGGTTACAACTACGTGCTGGGTACGCCGTCTGCTTGGACGCTGATGACTTTGGCGCCCAGCCTGGACCTGCGATTCGAGGGGCTCGACGGGAACGGCATCGCCACGTTCGCCGACAGCAACACTGGTTGGGAAATCCGACTGGATTGGGTCACGGGCGCAGAGGTGGGTCGGACCGTCGGAACAATTCCCGAGACCGATCCGACCGTCCTCGCGACGTATAGGCCTTACCTTGGCGGAGGCATCAACTCGGAGTCCGGCGAGTTGTTCCTGGCCTGCTAGCGGGACAACCAGGGAAGGTCCTGGCAGCGCCCGCACGAGGTCGTCGAACGCGACGTCGGCGATGGCGGCCATCTCGTCGTCGGTGTAGTCCGTTATGGGTCGCTGCCGCGGGGACCGCTGTGCCCAGGGTTCTGCTCTGCTCGAGTAGCGCGTTCGATGTAATTGCCGGGGGTTGTTGCCGGGAATACGCTCCGGGCATGAGCTTGGAGTCGACCCACGACCAGTTGGGAACCGCCGGGGGCGGGCAGGCACCCCAGCAGCGCAAGAAGATCAAGTCCAAGGACTACAACCGCGAGTTGACTCGCCTGCAGGAGGAACTGGTGCGGTTGCAGCGCTGGATCCGCCGCGAGGGCCTGAAGGTGGTGGTCATCTTCGAGGGGCGTGACGCCGCCGGCAAGGGCGGGGTGATCAAGAGGATCACCGAGCGGTTGAACCCTCGGGTGGTGCGGGTGGTGGCGCTGGGCACACCCAGCGACCGTGAGAAGACCCAGTGGTGGTTCCAGCGCTACGCCGCCGAGCTGCCCGCGGCGGGGGAGATGGTTCTGTTCGACCGCAGTTGGTACAACCGGGGCCTCGTCGAGCCCGTGATGGGGTTCTGCACCGAGGACGAGTACCGCGAGTTCCTGCGGTCCTGCCCGGAGTTCGAGCGGATGCTGGTGCGGTCGGGGATCATCTTGATCAAGTACTGGTTCTCGGTGAGCGACGCCGAACAGGAGCGCCGGTTCCAGAGCCGGATCTCCGATCCAATGAGGCGCTGGAAGCTCTCGGCGATGGACTTGGAGGGCCGGGCCCGGTGGGTGGAGTTCTCGAAGGCCAAGGACACGCTGTTCGCGCACACCGACATCAAGCAGGCGCCGTGGTACGTGGTCGAGGCCGACTCCAAGAAGGCGGCCCGGCTGAACTGCATCTCGCATCTGCTGTCGCAGATCCCTTACGAGGACGTGCCCTGGGAGGACATCGAACTGCCCGAGCGCCAGGAGACGGTCGGCTACGTGCGCCCGCCGATGTCGGACCAGACGTTCGTTCTCGAGCTCTACTGATCGCCTCCTGAGCGGGCCGCTCGGATCCGTCCAGGTAGCCGGGCTCGAAACCGGCTACGGCCGATGACGTCGAGTTAGGTCGACCCTGACAGCGCTGCGACGAGTTCGTCGAAGGCGGCGTCGGCGATGGCGACCATCTCCTCGTCGGTGCGGTCCTGGATGGGGTGGCGGGTGAGGACCGTGGCGGCGTCGAAGCCGAGTGCCTCGGACTGCGTGGCTACAGCCGAGGTGAAGTGCTCTGTGGAGACGAACACGGCCGGGGTGCCGCGGCGCTCGAGGTCGCTGATGTCGTGCACACTGCACGACACGCAGGATCCTCAATCGGCCAGAGCCTCGATCACCGCATCGCAGTTCGTGGCGATCTCGTGGCGCAGGTCGACCGGGGCGGGCTTGGTGTAGGCGGGCTTGGTGTAGCGGTTCACGGTGGCGCCGAGTTCGGTGAGGCGTTCACCGATCCGGTCGAGGAACAGGTTGCCCCGGGGCTTGGAGATGTCGAGCAGCCCGACGGTGCGCCCGACCAGCGACTCGGGGCGGGCCGCCTGCTGCCGACCGGCGGGGGTGCGTTCGGCGGTGGGGTCGAGGACGGTGGTCATGGCGCAGCCTCCTGAGGGTGGGGGAGTAGGTGTGCGAGCGTCACGAGGTGATCTCGCGGGTGACGGGGTCGCTGCCGCGGGGACCGTTGACCCAGCCGGCGATGATCCCGGAGAACGGGCCCGCCGCGCCGCCGGCGTGGACGACGAGCAGACCGCCGGGTCGGAACTTCCCGATGGGCCGTCCGGCCGCTGTCGGGGGGCGCCCGGCCGCGAAGCCGCCCGAACCGGCGAGCAACTCGTCGCCGTCGGTCAGCAACTCCTCGGTGAGTTCGGCCATGAAGCGGTCCCTGCTCCAGCCGGCCTCGGCGAAGCGGGCCATGTGCTCGGGCGGGATGACGAGCATCCCGTCCATGGCCAGCCTCGCCCGGGGCGACACCGATGCCTGCAGCGCCAGCGCCAAGTGTCTTGTGAGTGACTCGGGGCTGCGGGAGCGCTCGTCGGCGAGGATCCGGGGCGACTCGCCGGCGAAGGCGGTGACCGTGGACTGATCGGGGCGCCAGCCGCGGCTCTGCGCCAGCGTGGTCCACGGCGAGGAGTCCTCTGCCTCGGCGAAGCAGAAACCCACCTTGGCCGGCGAGCCGAGGGCGGCCCGGTCCGCGCCGCCGGGTCGCCCGCCGCCGACGTTGCGGACCACCAGTTGCACCGCCCGGCCGATCGTCGAGTTCGCGCGGTTGCCTTGGCCGAGGGCGTTGATGCCGCTGTTCATGCCGATGCGGTGCGCCACGGGGCCGTTGATCACGAGTATCGGCCCCACGCTCATGGTGGTGGCCAGCACCCCGTGCATGTTGAACTCGTCGGTGCACACCGCCTCCACCGCGGTGATCACCACCGGCAGGTAGTCGGGCCGGCAGCCGGCCATCACGGCGTTGACCGCCACCTTCTCGACGGTGCACGCATCCAGGTTCGGCGGCACGGTCGCCACGACGTCGGTGGGTTGGCGGGTCGTGCCTTCCAGCATGGCCAGCACCCTCGCCTCCGTGGGTGGCACCACGGGCAACCCGTCGGACCAGCCCCGATCCCACATTGCTTCCCACTCGTCCTCCAGGGTGGCCAACTCCACCCGGCGGCTGTGCAGGCGCGAACCGGAGAAGCGCGCTGCCAGCCCGTCGGCCAGCGTCGGGTCGACGCTCAGCGATCCGCAGCCGGGGCGCCAGTCGGGAAGACCCTCGCCCAGGCCATCCACGCCCGAGAGCCGTTCCCAGTCGTCGCGCGCCCATCCCTCGGTGCGCTCGGTCTCGGCACCGTCGGCGACGCGCAGCAGCGTGGGCACCGCTTCGATGCCGTGATGCCACGAGATGGCCAGGTCGCGGTCGTGGAGCACCCATCCGGCGGAGGCAGGGAACGCGGGGTCGTCCTGGGTGATGACGGTCAGATCGGCCCGCCGGCGCAGGTCGTGCAGCACCGGCACCACCACCTCGCAGGTGGGGCAGTCGCGCTTGACGACCGCCACGAGTCCCTCCGGCAGCCGCGGCTGCGCGCTCGTCCCTTCCGCCGATGCGCCCGATTCGCTCATCGACCGATTCTGTCACCTCCGGCGGGTCGCCGGAGGGTGGGCTCAGTCGACGGTGAGTTCGCCCATTCGTGACCATTCGTTCACGCCGTCGATCGTGGTGTTGATGATGCGGGGCGTCTCGGCGAGCGCCTGCGGCATGTCCAGCAGGGCCTGCTTGAAGTGGTCGCTGTTGACGTGAAGCCCGGCGCCGTCATCTTCGAACGCCTCGACCAGCACGAACTCGTCGGGGTCGTCGACGCTGCGGGACCAGTCGAACCACAGGTTGCCGGGCTCGGCGCGGGTGGCCTCGGTGAACTCGTGTACAAGGTCGAGCCACCGCTCGGCCCACGCCGGCTTCGTCTTGAACTTCACGACGATGAAAATCATGGGGCCGATCCTAAGCGGGTTCAGCCGACCGAGGATGCGGCGTTGCTTCCCAGCGGCGACCAGGCCAACAGGGAAGAGTCTCCGTCGAACACGTTGGCGATCAGGGGGGCGCCGCTTGCTTCCGCGGCGGCCTTGTACTGCATCCACGACATGACGGCGCTGATCGGTGTGCCCGGTCCGTCGTCGAACTGGATCGGCCGTAGACGTTGGCCGTGTAGATGAGGTCCTCGTCGCCGAGTCGCCGGGTGGCGTCGTGGCGGGCGCCGGCCGGCTCGAAGAACCACACGCCGCGGCCGTAGCCCTCCGGGCGCCTGGGGGATGTCGAGCCAGGGCAGTGCGTTGGTGTCAACACCGCCCTCGATGCCGGTCGGATCGAAGTCAGGGTTATAGCCGTCGGTCACGTGTGTTCTCGCTCCTGTTGGACGGCGCTGTCAGCTGGGTCGTCTCAGCGGGAGATCGGGCACCGTGTCGTCGAGGAGCCAGGATTCGACGACAGCGACCGCCTCGGGTCCGGCAAACTCGTGCACAATCCCGAGGAACTCGTCCGTGTTGGTCGTGCCGCCGGCTGACCGCTCGTAGTGGGCTCGCAGGATCTCGAAGAACGTCTTGTCACCGGCGTGGATGCGGAGCGCGTGCAGGGTCATGGCGCCTCGCAGGTAGACGGAGGGTCCGAAGAGTTCGTCGATACTGACGGTTCCTGGCGGTGCGGGGGCTATGGACGGAAGCTCCGCGTGCATCTGCCGCATTCCCGCATCGAAATCGGCGAAATCGGCGCCGCCGTGCTCGGCGTCGAACATCATGTGGAGGTAGGTGGCGAAGCCCTCGTTGAGCCAGATGTCGCCCCAGTCCTCCACGGCAACCGAGTTGCCCAGCCACTGGTGCGCCGCCTCGTGGGCAATCATGGCCGGATGCAGGGTTTCGGGCCCGTGCACGGGCAACGTCTGATTCTCGAGCGCGGCCAGATAGGTGGCCATCGGATCGTCCATCCGCCACGTGGACGCGGTCCGGCCGGCCGCTGTGGTCTGGTTGACGAGGAGCCCGGTGGCGGCTGCTGTGGTCGACTCGGGCACGGTGATGCGGAGTTCGAATGTCGCCTTGTCAGAGGGGTGGTTGTTCGACGGGAACCACGTCATCGCTCCTGACGGTTGGCTCAATGTGAAGATCACGCCGTCTCGCGACCGCCACCCGACAGCGATGAACGGCACACCTGGATCATCGATCGGTTCGGGCATTCCCGAGTAGCGGACCCCGACCGAGAACTCCTGGCCCTGTACCAGAGCGAACTCCGGCCGAACGGTCAACTCGTTGCCGGAACGGGAGAACTCGGCGTCGGCCCCGTCAACGGTCACGGCGTGGACTTCGAGACCGGACAGGTCGAGGTTGAATGCCGACATGTCCTGTGTGGCCAGTGCCCCGATCGTGCTCAGCGCTGAGACGGCGTTGGCCACCCGGTCGACGTCGAACTCGATGTCGTAGTGGAGCACGTCGTAGCCGGCGTTGCCGAGCAGCGGGTAGATGCTGTCGCCGACCCCTTTCGCTGCGGCCGCCCCGTCCGCCGGCTCAGCCGATGGAGCCGCCGATGCCGCGGAGGTCGTCGTCGGGGCCGGAGGTGAACTCGTGCCGGCAGGGGTGGGCGAGGCGGTGATGGTGGACGTCGCCGGGGTTGCCGCAGTCGTGGTAGGGGCGGCCGGCGCCGTGGCTGTTGTGGTGGGGCGGCTGGGGCTGTGGTTGTTGTGGTGGGGGCGGAGCCGGTTGCCGACGTGGCGGGGTGAGCGGGGGAAGTCGTGGCCGAGGCGGGTGGTGGCGCGGGGCCGGATCCGCTTACGTTGTCGGTTGCGCCCCCGCAGGCGTTGACAATGATCGCTGCCGCTGCCAGGACCACGGCGAAGCAACGGCGTATAGCCGCAGGATATGGGGGCTCGCTCAACAACCCGGCGGCCTTGTGGCCTGGCCCAACCGACTATCTCGGCTGCGCTCGCAATCGTCGATCCAGCCTCGCTCGGTCAGTCTCCGAAGAGCCGCGTCTAGGGTCAACGGCATGGAGATGCGAAACATCGGAGTCTTGCCGGTGTCGGTTGTCGGGCTGGGGTGCAACAACTTCGGCATGAGAATCGACGCCGACGCCTCACGGGCGGTGGTAGATGCGGCTATTGATACCGGGGTCAACTATTTCGACACGGCCGAAATCTACGGTGGGGGCAAGTCGGAGGAGTTCTTGGGCGCGGCGCTGGCCGGACGCCGCGACCAGGCGGTCATCGCCACCAAGTTTGGTCACGACGCCTTCTTGCCCAAGGGTCAAAGGGGCGGCGAACCGGCCTGGATCCGCCGAAGCGTGGAAGGCAGCCTGCGGCGGTTGGGCACCGATCGCATCGACCACTACCAGATTCATTCGCCCGACCCTCACACCCCTCACGCGGAGACCCTGGGCACTCTCGGGGAGCTCGTGGATGAGGGCAAGGTCTTGGAGATCGGCTGTTCCAACTTCTCCGCTGACATGGTTGATGCCACCGCCCGGGCCGCGGTCGACACCGGTGTGGGCAACTACGCCAGCGTCCAGAACCACTACTCGGTACTGACCCGCGACGTTGAGGACGAGGGTGTGGTCGCCGCCTGCGGCCGCGCCGACATGGTCGTGGTGCCCTTCTTCCCGCTGGAGTCCGGGTTGCTGACCGGCAAGTACTCAGGGGCGGCTCCCCCCGACGACGCCCGATTGACCACGATGAAGGGCGCCACGTGGGACCGTTTCCTCAGCGAGGAGAACCTCGCTGCGGTGGACCGGCTTGCGGGCTACGCCGCCGAGCAGGGTCGCAGCATCTTGGAACTGGCTATGGGGTGGCTTGTTTCCAACCCGGCGGTGGCCTCGGTCATCTGCGGTGCGACCAAGCCCTCCCAAGTGGCCGCCAACGTGGCCGCCGGCTGGACGATGACCTCCGCCCAGCGAGCCGAGATCGCCGCACTGGCCTAGCCAGAACCCGCCGTTTCGCCTCCGCCATCGCAGCGGAGCCGGCCGGCGACCTTCTCCTGCTCTCCATTGCTGACGACTGCACGGACCTGAGCGTCGGATTGGCGGCCGAATCCGATGGTCAGACCGGCCATCCGGGCGGTCAGCGTTGCTGCTCCGTCGCGGCCAGGTGTCGTGGACCGAGAAATCCCGGGAGTTCCTGGACAATCCGCAGGAGGCCCTCGGTCGCGTCCAGCAAGCTCTCCAGTTGCGCCTCCGTCAGGTTGTCCGCAATCGACTGGGTCTTGTTCCGGCCGACGCCCCAGTACCCGTCGAGCGCCTCCCGGCCGGCAGCGGTCAGTTCGCAGATCACGACTCGCCGGTCGTTCGGGTCCGACCCCCGGGCCACGAACTCTCTGTCCACCAACCGATCAATGACGGTGGTCGTGGCTGACAGCGCGCGGCCGAGGTAGTCGGCGATGCTGCCCATGCGCAGCGGCCCCGCGCGTTCCAGCAGGGCGAGCGTCTTGGCTTGGGGAATGGTGAACTCCAAGCGGTCCCACTCGTCCAACCATGCGGCGTGCGCTTGTTGGCTCAGGTACTCAACTGCGGTTTTTAGCCGCTCCGTGAGTTCTTGCTTGGCGTTTGGCACGATTCCCACCCGTCTTCGACCCCTCATTGAGTCTTGCATATGCAACTGTAGATAATAGTTCATACTATATACAGCGTCGCGCGTGCTTGCACCATCGCTACCGCCGGGAGCACTCGCTCCGGCAATCCTGCGCGATAGGCCAGCTCGTCACGGCTTACGGTATGGCAGTACCAACGATACGTTTGGCAATGTTTAGGTCGTGGACCGACCCGCACGGTCCTATCGTTGTACTCCGTTGATACGAACTGTTACTTATAGGCGAACTATAGGTGGGATGTCTATTGGACGATAGAAGAGCTATATATCTATCAATGTATATAGTTCTGTTAATAGGATTGTATCGCGCTGTGGAGGACCATGTGCACTCTGCGTTTTCGAAACTTCAACAGTTCCGAAGCGCCGCCACGGGCGGCAACCCGGCAGGACGCCCACGAGAACTGAGCCTGCTGGCCACCGCCGACTCGGTGTGCGTCATTGCTGCGACCGTCGCCTTCAACCAAGAAACTTTCAACGCCTACGCCGATCTCCTCTGACCAGTCCTCGTTGATGCCGTGGCGGTCGGCTAGGGGTTGGATTCCTGGGTTGGGGCGGGACATCCGATGTCGGGGTCGCAGTCGCCCGCCGGCTCGGGGTGGGGTTCGTCGATGAGGCGGGCGAGGGTGGCGCCGACGGTGAGGTCGTCGATCTGGCCGAATGCGTGGATGCGGATGCGTCCGGCCCGGTCGATGACAATCAGGCTCGGGGTGCCTTGCAACTGGAACCGGCCCATCGTGATGGGCACGGTGACGCCGGGGTCGTGGGCGTCGACGCCCACGGGGAACGTGATGCGGTACTCGTGCAGGAACGCTTCGAGTGACACGGGGGTCATGGCGTCGTGGTGTTCGAACACGCAGTGCAGCCCGAGCACCCTGACGGCGTCGCCGAAGACTTGTTGGATGCGCTTGGCCTGCGGCAGCCCGTGGGAGACGCAACCCGGACAGAGCATCTGGAATGCCTCGATCACCACGACCTCGCCTCGGACGTCGGCCAGGGTCGGGTTGTCGGCAGTGTTGAACCAACGGGTGATCGCCAGCTCAGGCGCAGCGGGGTACGTCGATTGCATCGTCAACGGCGGTTGCGTCGCCGGTGAGTTCCCCAACATGGGGGACGCTGCCAAGCAGGTGGGATGATGACGGTGCGAGCTTCGATAGGAGGTCAATCTATAGGGGACCTACGTGCTCGATCGGCCACGTTGCGTCCGCGAGAACGAGGCGTGGGCACCGATGGCAAAGGCGGGGACAAGCCGACACCGGCCGAGACGCCATGATCCGAAGGGGAAGAGCCCGGAGCGCAAGTTGCAGGTTGTGTTGTCGGTGCTGCGCGATGAGGTGTCGGCTCGACGGAGGGTGGACGGGTGCCGGCCGGGTTGGGTGTCGAGTTCGAGCCGGTCACCCACGATCGCGGGACTGTCTTGGCTTCGGCGAGGTTCGCGCGGATCCAGGGTAGCGTACATTGCGTACATTGCGTACATTGCGTACTTGATGTACGTTGCTGTCGACAAGTAGGAGACGAACGATGGAATACCTCTCATACACCGACACGCGCAGTCAACTTCGAGAGGTGCTCGACACCGCAGAAGCGGGGCTGCCGATCGGCATCCAGCGCCACGGAAAGCAGGTCGCCCTCATCGAGAGCGGAAGACTGCGAGAAGTCCTGTTGGACTCCCGGCGGCTGCGCCGGCCCGAAGCGGTCGCTGAGGCAGGGGGGTGGTCGGTGTTTCTGCCGGGAACGCCGATCGCCGCCGACGGCGCCGATCTGGACGAGGCCGTCGACGAGTTCGTCGCCGCCCTCCGGGAATACGCCGAGGACTGGGAGACGCGGCTTCGGTTCGCACCCAACCACCAGCACCACTGGCTGCTCGTGCAGTTCGTGTCGCTGAACTCCGACGCCGACATGGCCGCATGGGCGCGCGGCAGCGGGCAGTGAGCCATCCGGCGTCCACGCGACGAGACCACCTGCGCTTCTGCGACATCGAGGGATGGCACCTCGTCAGGTCTGCTGTTGGCAAGCGCTCCACCCACCACGAGACCTATGAACTCGAACTCCCCTCCGGCAGTATTCTGCGGACCCGGATATCCAGACCGCCGGACCGCAGCGCCTACGGCGCAGCCCTCTGGTCGCACATCCTCCGTGACCAGCTCCAAACCAGCCCTGACGAGTTCTGGCAGTGCGTGCAACTCGGCGCCCCGCCCGACCGGGGCGCGCCCCTGGCGCCGGCCGGGGCTATCCCGACCGACCTGCTGTACCTGCTCAAGAACCAGGTCGGCCTGACCGACGAGGAACTCGCCGAGATGAACAGGCAAACAGCAATCGAGCGAGCGCAGCAGTACTGGACAACCGGGCACTAGCCCTGATTATTCATGAGAATGCCTGGGCGGGTGTTGTGGTGTTTTGGGCGTGCTGGTGGGGTGTGTTTTGGGGGCCGGCGGGTGCTGTGTTGGGGGTTTGGTGCGCCGTTGGGGGTTCGGCGGCGCACCGGGGTGTGCGGGGGTGTGTGGGGGTGTGCGGGGTCGCGGTTCGGCGGTCGGATCGGGTCGCGGCGGGGGTGTCAGTTGTGATTGTGGGCGGCGAGCAGGGCTCGGGCGGTGGGCCAGCGCTCGGGCAGCCGCAGGGTGGTGCGCCGACCGGAGTGTGTGATGCGTGCTGGGGTGTGCCAGAGTTGCCGGCGGAGCTTTTTGGGTGCTGCTTTGGCGAGTTCGCCTCGCAGGCGGAGTTGTTGGAACCAGGTGACCAGAGCGAGGCTGATGACGGTCATGGCCGTCCACGCGGCGTTGGCGTTCCAGTCGGTGAACGGCATGCGGGCCAGTCCGGAGTCCTTGAGGCGCCCGATGGTGTCCTCGACGCGGGCGTGTTCTCTCATGGTGCCGTCGAGGCGGACGGGGTGGCCGGCGGCGTCGGTGAGGAATCCCCAGTAGCGCCAGTGGGGGGAATCGAACAGGGTGCGCTGCGCGCCGGGGTGCAGCGGCTCGCGTCGCACGATCAGCCGCGTACCGGACGGCCACCCGGTGAGGTCGATGCTGTTGGTGAGCTCGGCGACCTGGGCGCGGCTGTTGCGCTGTTTGGGGTTCATCGCTGCGGGCTGGCACATGTCGGGATCGGTTCTGGCCGTCGCGATGGCCGCGGTGATCGCCTCGTTGGAACGAGCTGTCATGAAAGACACGACGTTGCGGTCCCGCAGGGCTTTCGCGAGGTTCTTCGAGCAGCCCGCCGAGTCGACCCGCAGCCAGATCGGCCGACACGCCGAGGCCGCGTCGTCGCCGGGCCGGTGCCCTGCGGACGCGTCGGCTGGGAGCTGCGCGATGGCGCCGTCGAGCACCTCGAGGTGGTCCGCGATGTTGTTCGCCGTGGCGTTGCCGGGACGCGCAGCGATCCACAGCGGCTCCCCGTCGGAGGTCGCGCACATCATCGGGTGGAACCCGAAGCCGCCCTTGAAATGCGCCGCGGCGCCTTGCTTGGTGTCGGTGTGCACCTCCACCAGCGTGGCATCGATGTCGAGCACCAACGGCGATGCACCAGCGTCGCCGTCGCGGGTGCGCCACACCCGCGCACGCGCACCAGCCACCGCGGACCAGATGCTGTCCAGTGTCGACGAATCGATGCCGCGCAGCACCCGATACAGCGTCGAGTCCGACGCGACCTCCCCGAACAGATCCCGCTGACAGCGCAGACGCTCGATGTCGCTGCACGACTCCCCGCCGGCCGCGAGCATCAACAACCCATGGGTCAGCACCGTGCCCCGGTCATGCACCGGGGCACGCTCACCGCGTCGCCCGAACGCCGCCGACAAAGCCGCGCCCACGCCCAGCGAATCAGCGAAACCGCCCAGAACGAACAACCCCCCGTGCGCCGCGACCCCCTCGGCGCCCCCGGTCAACCTCAACTTCGCGACACTGTTAGCGTTCATCTCCGAGATGCCCCTCTTTTCTGCAACCCGTGTGCTTCCACAACACACATCGTTGCAGGTCAGAAGGGCTTTCCCGCGGACGCGCACACCCACACCCACAACCCCGATGAATAATCAGGGCTAGCAGCGCTGCGCGGTCCGGCGCTGCGGCGCCATCTTGGCCGACCTCCACCACGAGTGGCAGGCAACCGACCGGCGCTACCTCTCCGAAGACTCCATGACCAAGCTCTACCCCGAGCGCGCTACCATCGCCACAGCCGAACTGACAACGGGCCACTGACACCGAGGCTCAACCCCAAAGCCCACCACTCTACGGGAGGCCCCCGATTCGCCAAGACAATACTTCGGACCGTGCGCGAGCTTGGAGGACGTAAAAGTGGCAACCCTGAGCCAGAAGTCCACACTCATTTCGCCCTACGGTGGAGGGTTGGTCGACCTGATCGTCCCGCAGGACCAGGCTGTCGATCTGAAGGCCCGCGCCGGCGGCCTTCCCAGCATCCAGCTGTCTGACCGCGCGACCTGCGACCTTGAGCTCCTCGCGACAGGAGCGTTCTCGCCCCTTGACCGGTTCATGGGGCAGAACGACTACCGGGGAACGGTCGGCGAGATGCGGCTCGGCGACGGCACGCTCTTTCCGATACCGGTGACATTGCCGGTCGACGATCCGTCGTCCATCGAACTCGACCACGACGTCGCGCTGCGCGATTCTCGTAACGAGTTGCTGGCTGTCATGACAGTACAGGAGGCGTACGAGTGGGACCTGACCGAGACGGCTGACCATGTATTCGGTACCCGTGACGTACGGCACCCCCTCGTGTCGGAGATGCACCGCTGGGGAAGGGTCAACATATCCGGCCCGCTGCGGGTGCTGCGGACTCCGCCGCACCACGACTTCACCGCCTTGAGGAAGACCCCATCAGAGACGCGCGCCGGCCTGGCCGGCTACGGCCACCCGAACGTCGTGGCCTTCCAGACCCGGAACCCCCTTCACAGGGCGCATGAGGAACTCACCAAGAGGGCCGCCGGGAGCGTGGACGGCGTCCTCCTGCTTCACCCGGTGGTGGGGCTTACCAAGCCTGGGGACGTAGACCACTACACGCGCGTCCGCACCTATGAGGCGCTGACCCGGCACTACTACGAGCCCGACAGGGTTCTCCTGTCGCTTTTGCCGCTGGCGATGAGGCTTGCCGGACCCAGGGAGGCGCTCTGGCACGCCATCATTCGGCGCAACTACGGCGCCAACCACTTGATCGTCGGCCGTGACCACGCCAGCCCTGGGGTCGACTCGGCAGGCAACCCGTTCTACGGCCCGTACGACGCCCAGGAGGTCGTCGACCGGTTCAGCGATGAGACCGGAGTCAAGGCCGTGACCTTCCATGAGATGGTGTACGTCCCCGACGACGACAGATACGAAGAGGTCACGGCACTTCCTGAAGGCGCAAGTACGGCGTCAATCTCTGGGACGCAGGTACGTGAGGAGTATCTGGCTCAAGGGCGAGTTCTGCCCAGTTGGTTCACCAGGCCGGAGGTCGCTGACATTTTGGCCGAAAGCTATCCTCCGAAGCATCGGCAGGGCGTGTGCGTCTGGTTCACCGGCCTCAGCGGTTCGGGAAAGTCCACGACGGCTGAGGCGCTCACAGACCTGCTCATGGAGCATGGACGGCAGGTGACCGTGCTGGACGGGGACGTCGTGCGAACGCACCTGTCCAAGGGGCTTGGCTTCTCCAAGGAGGACAGGGACACCAACATCGGCAGGATCGGATTCGTTGCCTCTGAGATAGTTCGTCACGGCGGAGTGGCGATATGCGCGGCCGTGAGCCCATACAGCGCCGCGCGGAACGCGGTGCGCGCCATGGTCGGCTCCGAGCGATTCATCGAGGTGTTCGTGGACACGCCTCTCGACATCTGCGAAGAGCGCGACTCCAAAGGCATGTACGCCAAGGCGCGCCGCGGTGAGATCACCGGCTTCACGGGCATCGACGATCCATACGAAGCCCCGGAGAACCCGGAGATCACGCTGGATACCGTCCGAAACTCTGTGCGGGACAACGCCCGCCTGGTCCTGAACCACCTCACCGAGGAGCGGTTCGTACGATCCCCGGTAGGCGAACTCGCCCCGTCCAACGGCGCGTAAGCGGCCCCACAACCCCACGCACCCATGAACCATGCCAAAGCTCGCAATCGGTCTCCTTGCCTTGTTTCGAAGGATCTCCCTTCTCGTCTGGAGGCTTCGTGGCAAGACGCGAGACGATGTGGCCGCCCGGCGCGTCGTGAGCGGCGAGTCCTGGAACGAGTTCTGTGATTCATTAAAAGCGGCAGGAGCCGCGTTGAATTTCCCCGGAGTTCCGCGGGATCCGTTCAACCAGGCGGAGGGATACCGGTACTTGAGCCGTCTCGCCCGTGCCGGCCTTATGGCGTTCATCGAACACGCCGACCCCAAGGCGCCCGTGCTGCATCGCGTTGTTAACGAAACCACGAAGTTGGGCGCGGACAATCCCGACAATTTCTATCAGACGGCCGCGTTGGACGGGAATTACGACTACAAGATCACCGGGCGGCGCAACACGATCGCCTACTTGAGCTTCGGAACCCAGTCCGGCAACTACGGTCAGGGTGGTGGTCTTCCCCCCACCGGGCACATCGAGTCCAATCAGATCGAAATGGACGAGAACGGTTGTTTCGAGCTCGTGCTCAGCTGCAATCCCCAGGGCGGCAACTGGCTCCCAATGAAGCCGGAAACCGGGACGTTGGTGGTTCGCCAGACCTTCCTTGAGCGGAACGCGGAATCCCCGGCGGAGCTGACCATAGAGCGCATCAACTGTCCCGAGGACGGGCGCCGCGCTTCGCACCTGACGGCAAGGGCACTGGACGAGGGGTTGAGGAAAGCGGGGGCGCTGGTAGTCGGCGCGCCACTTCTGTTCGCCAAGTGGGCGCGCGACTTCAAGAAGCATAGTAATGAACTGCCACTGTTCGATCCGCAGGTGTCGCTGGCCGCCGGGGGGGACCCGAACATCACCTACTACCACAGCCACTGGGCAATTGTCCCCGACGAAGCCCTGTTGATAGAAGTCATACCGCCGGAATGCGAGTACTGGAACTTTCAGCTGAACAACTACTGGATGGAATCGCTGGACTATCGCCATTTCAGGATCCACACCAACAAGCATCTTGCCCACTACTCCGAAGACGGCTCTGTGCGTCTGATCGTGGCGCACGAGAACCCCGGCCGTCCCAACTGGATCGAGACCGCAGGCCACACGTCCGGCACCATGTGTTTCCGTTGGGTGCGGGCGAAGGAGCATCCGCAACCCCGGACCCGACTGGTCAAGTTGAGCAGCCTGCCGGAACTATCCCAGCGGACGATCGCTCCCACGGCTGGGAGTGGTTCGTGACTTCCACGGACTATGAGAACCCCTATCGCCCTGTGCCGATCAGGGTTTTCAACCGGATCGGGAAGGCGGGCCTGAGTTTCGGACTTTCTGGTCGCCTGGAAGTCGATGCACTCATCGGCTATGCGCAGCGGAAGACCGGGCTGACGGACTTCGGTGAGGACGGACACCGCAGTGCCCTGCACGTGCTCGTCGAGTCGATCAACGACGAAGCCCGACTGACCGCAACCGGCCGGCAGATACAGAAGTCGCGGCTTGCCGCCGCACTGGTCAACCGGTTGCGGATCCAGGAGCTGCTCCGAAGGCATCCTGAGATCCACGACATCGACCTCGGCACGATCGTTCTGATCACTGGATTGCAGCGCACCGGCACCACCCTGCTGCAGCGCCTGCTGAATTCCCATCCCGGGATTCGGGGCATCTCAGGCGCGGAAGTGCTGAACCCGGTATCGGCTGTCGATCCGGCCGAACGCGGGCAGAGAGCCCGCGAACGGCGTGCAGGCATTGCCAAGAGGGCCATTTCCTATCTGGCGCCCCAGTTCATGGCGATCCATCCGATCGATCACGAGGAGCCGGAAGAGGACGTCCTGCTGCTCGATCTGACCTTCATGACCCAGTCGGCGGAGGCCACCATGCACGTGCCGAGCTATTCCCGCTGGCTGGAGGGTCAGGATCATGCGTGGACCTACGAATACTTCCACCGGGTCCTGAAGGTGCTCTGCTGGCAGCGCCCCGGCCGTGCCTGGGTACTCAAGACCCCGCACCACATGGAACACCTCGACGCGTTCGGATGGGTGTTCCCCGACGCGACGACCGTGCAGACCCACCGCGATCCGCGGATAGCACTCGCCTCGTTTTGCAGCATGGTGGCCCACGTCCGCGGCATTTTCAGCGATTGCGTCGATCCGAACGAGATAGGGAGACACTGGTACAGGAAGACCCGCAGGATGGTTCAACGGTCGATGCAGACCCGTGTGGGGGCGGAAGCCCGTCGCTTCGTCGACGTCTCGTACTACGATCTGACGAGAGATCCGATCGCCGAGCTTCGGCGGATCTGCAAACAGGCGGGGATCGCTTTCGATGACGAGGCCGAGAGCGAAGCCGCACGATGCATGAAAGCGAATCCGCAGAACCGTTTCGGAAGACACACCTACCGGCTAGGCGATTTTGGGTTGAGTGAGCAAATGGTGGACGAGGCCTTCTCCTCCTACCGGGAGACACATGCGATCCCGTTCGAATAGGCCCGGAGCCGGACATTGAGCGAGAATCAGCGGTCGGCCCCAGAGGCACCCCTTGCCGTGGTACGAGAAACACAGAAGATCGGTAACGGCAACATGGTCAACTCCATGAAGACGGCGATCCGCGACCTCAGGAATCTCAAGATTCCCGGCGTCAGCCCGCTCCCGAATGACGTGCGGATCGACGGCAAGACTTGCCTGGTTACCGGGGCCAACAGCGGATTGGGTAGGGCTGCTGCGGTTGAACTCGCAAGGCGCGGCGGGAACATGATCCTGGCCTGCCGACCAGGTCATGCCGAAACCTGTGGCGAGATCAGGCGACTCTCCGGATCCGGGGCCGTGGAGTTGATCGAGGTTGACCTCTCGGATCTTCGCTCCGTGCATCGCTTCTGCGACGACCTGGGTCGGCGCGGCATCCGCATCGACATCGCGCTCATGAACGCCGGCCTCATGTCGCGCAGATCACAGAAGACGCCGCAAGGTTACGAGGTCATGTTCGCGGTTCACTTCCTGGCACCGCGGGTGATGATCGACCGATGGCTGCAGGATGGTGTCATCCGTCCGTCGAGGCGGGCCGAGGCGACCCCGCGGATCGTCTTCGTCGCATCGGACTCGCACCGGTCCGCTCAGGCCATCGATTTCGATCGCTTCGGCGCGTACACGGAGCACGGGATGACGGAGAGCATGCGGCGCTACGCCGGAAGCAAGCTGGTCCTGTGCACGTTCGCGACCGAGCTTTCCCGCCGCCTGAACGCGAGCGACGGGGTCGACGTGGCGGTGCACGCGCTGTGCCCGGGAGGGGTCGCCACGAACATCGTCAAAGACGCGCCGAGGGTGCTGAAACCGATCGCCAACGCGTGGTTGCGGCGATTCTTCCAGTCTCCGGAGGAGGCGATCGGACCGGTCGTCTACCTCTGCTGCGCGGAGGAAGCGGGAAGCTCCACCGGGATGTACCTGCACATGATGCATCGGAAGCGGGTTTCGCCAATCGCATCGGATCCGGACAACGGGGCCAGGTTGTGGAAAGCCAGTGAGGCCTTGGTGGCGAAATCTCGAGAATCCCACGGAGGCGGTGTCCCGCCGAGTGAAACCCGGCGCGCATAGTCTCGTACCTCCCAGGTGAATCCATAGAGAGGTCTCCCATGAGCAGCAGTCCCAATCCGAAGACGGTCGTCATCATCGGCGCGCTGGACACCAAGGGCGCGGAATTCGCCTTTGTGAAGGGGCTCATCGAGACCGAAGGGGTGGACACGCTGGTGGTCGACTTTGGGACGATGGGGGAGCCCGAGCTGGAGCCCGATGTCACGAGGGCCGAGGTCGCAGCGGCGGCAGGGGGCGACATCGCCTATCTCGCCTCGGGCGAGCACAAGGACGAGGCGATGGAGACCATGGCAAAGGGCCTCGCGGTCGTCGTCCGCCGGTTACACGATGAGGGGAGGCTCGGAGGGATCATCGGCATGGGTGGCACCGGCGGCACCTCCATCGCCACCACGGGGATGCGCGTCCTGCCCGTGGGTGTGCCCAAGGTGATGGTGTCCACAGTGGCCGGCGGCGATGTCAGCGCCTACGCAGGGACCAGGGACATCACCTTCATCCCGTCCATCGTCGACGTGGCCGGGATCAATAGCATCAGCCGCGCCATTTTCGCCAACGCGGCGGGGGCGATAGCCGGCATGGTGAAGCTGGAGCGGCCGCCGGCCGGCGAGGAGCGTCCGCTGGTCACCGCTTCCATGTTCGGCAACACGACGACATGCGTCGAACGGGCCCGCGGCGTCGTGGAGAGGGGCGGCTACGAAGTCCTGGTCTTTCACGCCACCGGCATCGGAGGCAAGACCATGGAGAGCCTGATCGCCGACGGTTACATCGCCGGCTCCATGGACTTGACGACCACCGAGATAGCCGACGAGGTGTGCGGAGGCGTCTTCAGCGCGGGGCCCGAGCGTTGCAAAGCCGCGTCCGGTGCGGGCGTCCCGGCGGTCATCGCTCCGGGATGCGTCGACATGGCCAACTTCGATTCCATCGACACCGTTCCCGAACGGTACAGGGGTCGGAATCTGTACCAGTGGAACCCGAACGTCACGCTGCTGCGCACCAATGTGGAGGAGAACGTCCGGATAGGCGAGATCCTGGCCGCCGCAGTGAACCAGGCCACGGCGTCGACCGCGGTCCTCCTGCCCATGAGGGGTGTGTCGATGCTGGACAGCGAAGGGGAGCGGTTCTGGGACCCGGAGGCCGACCGGGCATGCTTCGACGCCATCAGGAATGGCCTCCGGGCGGACATCGGTGTCCATGAGATAGACAACAACATCAACGATCCCGAGTTTGCCGACACTGCAGCCAACATGCTGCTGGAGATCCTGCACGACGCGAGCGGATAGGAGCGGTTCAGTGGCAATTGCACGGAGCGAAATCCTTCGGCGAGTGCGCGCCGAAGTCGCCGCCGGCAGGCCCGTGGTCGGCTGCGGCGCCGGCGCCGGCATCTCCGCAAAGAGCGCCGAGGCAGGCGGGGCGGACCTCATCATCATCTACAACTCCGGGAGGTATCGCATGGCGGGCCGCGGCTCGCTGGCCGGTCTCATGCCCTACGGGGACGCCAACGGGATCGTCGTGGAGATGGCCGCCGAGGTGCTTCCCGTGGTGACGAACACGCCGGTTCTGGCAGGAGTCTGCGGCACCGATCCGTTCCGCCTCATGCCGGTGTTCCTGAAGCAGCTGAAGGAGATCGGCTTTTCGGGCATCCAGAACTTCCCGACGGTCGGGCTCATCGACGGCGCCTTCAGGAGAGACCTGGAAGTCACCGGAATGGGATACGACAAAGAGGTCGAAGCCATCCGCGAGGCACACCTGATGGATATGTTCACCGCCCCGTATTGCTTTGACGAACACCAGGCGGTGATGATGGCCGAGGCGGGCGCGGACATGCTCGTAGCCCACGTTGGGCTCACCACGTCGGGCACCATCGGCGCGACGGCTGCCATGACCCTCGACGAGGCGATCGAACGCGTGGAGGCAATCGCCGAGGCGGGCCACAGAGTCCGCCCCGACATCGTGGTCATCTGCCACGGCGGACCCTTCGACGAGCCGGACAACGTGGGCGAGGCGCTGGCAAGGCTTCCCACAAGCGTTGGGTTCTTCGGCGCTTCGAGCATCGAACGCCTGCCCACCGAGCGCGCCATCACCATGCAGGTGAGGGCGTTCAAGGCCCTCAAGCTGGCCTGATCCGCGCGGTCCCGGATCCATCACAGAGTGCGGCCATCGGTCCGACCCCGGGTTGGCAGCACACCCTGGGAGAGCTGACAGGAGCGGCAAGCGGTCTTTGAGCCAACCCGGCTAACAACTTGCCGGACGCGACGAGTTCCCAGTCGCGTGGAACGGGTCCACATGCACGTAGGCGGTTCATGAGCCACCAGGAGGGGCCGCCGTGTTGGCTCGACGGTGTCCGGTGTGCTGTGGGTGACGGGGCGCATTCCTCGGCAAGTACCAGTTCGTGCCGACAGAGGTGGGAGCATGCTGAAGCGATCTGCGCTTGAGGGCAGGCTGGTGTCGTGCGTCGTGGTTGTCGTCGCGCTGTTGGCGGCTGTCGCTCTGGTCACTCGTGGTTCGAATCTTGCCTCCGCGGGCATTGCCGACCTCTCGCCCGACCCCGTGGCTGTGATCTCTCGATCCGTTTCCGCCGAGGACGACGACAGCGATGATGACGACGACGAAGACGACTGGGACGGCGACAACCCGCCGTGCACCGACGGGGACGGCACCGACAGTGACGGTTGGGACACGCCGCCGCCGACGGATAACGACGGCACGGACAGTGACGGTTATGACACGCCGCCCACCGATAACGACGGCATCGACACGCCGCCGCTGACCGACAACGACGGCATCGACACCCCGTGCACCGACGAGGACGGCATCGACACGCCGCCGCCGACGGACAATGACGGCACCGACAGTGATGGGATCGATACGCCGCCGCCGACGGATAACGATGGCACCGAAAGCGACGGCATCGACACGCCACCACCGCCGCCGCTGACCGACGACAGCGACGACAGCGATGTCAGCAGCTGACGGCGTCCGCGTCGAGCGGCGGCGTCAGGGCGAAACCACGCCGCCGAGCAGCCCCGGCCAGGGATCCTCTTCCCCCGCACCGTCCGGGGCCGTACCGCTCCGCCCCCAGGTGGAGTTCCCCGCCGACGCCGCCCTGCCCGACCTGCCGAAGCTGTTCAATGCGGAGTGGGTGGCGGAGGCGGCTCGCCCGGGATTCCCGATCACCGAGGTCGAGCCCAAGGAGATCCGGATCCGCCAGTTCAGCCACAGCCCCGGACGGACCGCCACGGTCAGCTACATCGCCGAATGGCGCAAGGAGGACTACATCGGCCCGGAGTTCTTCGCGGTGAAGCTCGACCGCGGCAAGCCTGCGGCGCTGTTCCAGTCCCCGGACGACCAGAACCTGCCGGGGCTGAAGGCGGCCGCCGATCCGGGTTCGGGGCTCCGGTTGATTCTCGCCCACGTGTTCGACGTGCCCCGGCACAGTCGGCGCATCCTGCGGGTCGACATGGTGCGCTACCGCCCAGGCGACCGCGCCGTGCTTCGGCACCGGTTCAGCGGCCTGCGGTTCTACGTGCGGGTCGTGCGGCCGGCGGTCATCCCGCGCCTGCTGGCGGCCGTCGAGTTGGCTGAACGGTCCGCCTTCGCCGGCCCCCGCCTCGCCGGGTGCTGGGCCGAGGGAGGGGTCGTGTGGCTGCCCGAGATCCCCGGCACGAACATCCGGGAGCGGATGCGAGACGGCAAGCCTCCCGAGCCGGGGCTACTGCTCGACGGGCTCGAGAGCCTGTGGGCATTGCCGCATCAGGGCGACAACCCGCGCCCCTTCAACCTGCAAGGGGCCTACCGGAGAGCAGAACGTACCTTCAAGCACGTGCTCGGCGACGACGACGACGGCCGCCGCGCCCTCGACAACGCGACACAGCCACTACGCCCCTTTGTCGAATCGTGGCAGCCGTCCACCATCGCGCACAACGACTTCTATGACGACCAGATGATCGTGTCGCCCGATGGCCGGGTGGCGCTCGTCGACCTCGAAGAAGTCGGACCGGGCGATCCGATGCTCGATGTCGGCAACTTCCTGGCGCATCTCACATGGGCGGCCTGCTTCGGCAGCAAGCGCAAGACCGACGCCAGCGGCACCTACTACCACCAGTTCCGGAACGCCGCGCTCGATCGCTTCGGCTGGGATGAACGAGAACTCGCCCTGCGCGAAGCCGCCTGCCAATTCAGGATCTGTACGAACACGATCCGCCGCCCCAAGACCGACTGGCACACGAGCACCGTCGCCGGCCTGGCTCTGGTCAATGAAACACTGAGCTAGTAGCGGCGGAGCAGTTGCTTGAGTCGCCGGACGGCGGGTGTCCACAGCCACTCGGGTTCGGTGAACCGGCGATGGTTCTCGCCGGGCAGCCCCATGGGGTCGTAGTAGCTCTTGGTGGAGTTCTTGCTGAGGTGGTTCGTCCGCTGCAGCACCTTCAGGTAGGCATAGGCCGTCCCCTTGTGCGTCCAGCCCTGCCGCAGGTAGTTCCAGTTGTCCGGCGCCAGGTGTTGCGCTGCGGCGAAGTGCCTCCGTGCACGTTCGCTGTCGCCGGTCGCCTCGAAGTGCAACGCCAGCTTGAATGTCGCTTCTGCCAGCAGCGTGTCGTCGTCGACGGGCTTGAGCCGCTCGGCCAGTTCCACCGTTGACCAGACGTGCTCGCTGTCGGCTCCCCGCTCGATCCAGTCGCGTGTCGCCTGGGCGAAGGCGTTGTCGCCGAGGCGAACCTTGCCGAGGCCGAAGCGGATGGTCGTCTCAGCGGGGTACGCCCCTTCGTTGCTGCGAACGATGCGCCCGTCCTCGTCGATCCACACCGCCGACGGCACGTTCACCCAGCCGAACAGCGAGCTGATCTGGTGTGTCGGGTCGACGACGCACCGGTAGGTCGGCGAAGCCCGGTCGAACCACTTGCCCACAGCGGTGGCGCCCCCGGAGTCCTGTGCCACGCTGATCAGTTCGAAGCGGTCCGGACCGATGGATTCGTACAATTCCTGCCAGACCGGCAGGCTGACGCGGCACCCTCACCACGATGACCAGGTGAACAGCACCACCTTGTGGCCACGCAACTCTGAGTGAACCTCCCCGGGTTTCACGCAGGCTCTACCTCTTGAGAGGATGGAGCTAGGGCCTGTCAGGAATTTTGTGTATCGGGCGTGATCTGAGGGTCCGCGGCCGGGTGCTGTGGGCCGGGAAGGATCATGTCTGTGACTGATCAGACTATGTCGGCGCTGCCGGCGACGGAGGCTGTCGGCGAGGTGGCCATGAAGGACTGGGCTGAGTTCTTGGTGGCTCGGGCACGCAGCGAGGGCGTGGAGCTCACCGGCGATGGCGGGCTGTTGACGGGCCTGGTCCGCCAGGTGCCGCAGTGCGGCCTGGAGGTCGAGATGGCTGAGCATCTCGGCTATGAGCGCCACGCTCGGGAGGGCCGCGGGACGCCGAACTCGCGCAACGGTTCGTCGCCCAAGCGGGTCAAGACCGAGGTCGGCGAGGTCGATCTGCGGGTGCCGCGGGATCGTGCGGGGACTTTCGAGCCGGTGACGGTACCCAAGCATCAGCGCCGCCTCGAGGGCCTGTCGGGCAATGTGATCTCGCTGTATGCTAAGGGCCTCACCACCGGGGAGATCCAGGCGCACCTCGCGGAGATCTATGACACCGAGGTGAGCCGCGAGACGATCTCCAAGATCACCGACGCCGTCGTCGCCGACATGGCTACCTGGCAGAACCGGCCCCTCGATGCGGTCTATCCGGTGCTGTTGATCGACGCCATTGTGGTCAAGGTCCGCGACGCGCAGGTCGCCAACCGGCCCGTGTACGTCGCCATCGGCGTCGATTTGGCCGGCGAGCGAGACGTACTGGGCCTGTGGCTGGGCCCCACCGGCGGCGAGGGGGCCAAGCAGTGGGCGACGATGCTGACCGAGCTGCGAAACCGCGGCCTCGCCGACGCGCTGATCGTGTGCTGTGACGGTCTGCGGGGCCTGCCGGAATCGATCCGCGCCACCTGGCCTGAGGCGACGGTGCAGACCTCGTTAGTTCATCATGAGTGGGCCCGGAACGGTTCCGGGTGTCATCCGCATCGGCGGGAGAGAACCAGTGCAGACCGACCCGGGAGGTCCGGACGCAGACCTGTTCCTTCCGCCGATGGCGGGCCTCGAACTGCAATCAGGAGTTGCGCTGCGAGCGCCGAAACGAGTGACGGTGGTGGCCTGTCGAGGCGGATGAGCCGACTTCTACGGAGGACAACACATGGCAACATTCGCCGGCATTGACTGGGGCGGAGCTCATCACCAGGCCGCAGTCGTTGACAACATCGGGCGGGAGCTGATCAACCAGCGCTTTGCCCACGACCGAGCGGGCGTCGACGACCTCGTCGCTGTGCTACACGATCACGACGAACTCGTCGGAGTCACGATCGAGCGAAGCGAGGGCTTACTCGTTGAACGGCTCCAGAGCGAAGGCTTTGCCGTCTTTGCCGTGAGCCCGCGGGTCTCATCAGCTGCCCGCGAGCGGCACCAGGCCGCAGTTCGAAAGAACGACCGCTTCGACGCATTCGTGTTGGCCGACCTGATGCGAACCGACAGTTGGAGATGGCGACCGCTCGAACCGGCGTCGGCGCTGCAGGCCGAACTGCGGGCCGTGACACGGCATCGACGCCAGTGCGTCGAGACACAGATCACCATCGAGGCGCAGCTGCGCGAGACACTGATCGCGTATCACCCCGCCGTGACCGCCTTGTTCTCCAGCGTCGACCGCGACGCCGCGATCGCCTTCCTGCGTGACTACCCGACCCCGGTGGCTGCCGGCCGGGTCGGCGAAGCACGCATGGCCGGCTTCTGTCGCCGCATCGGCTACTCGGGCCGGGTCCCGCCCGCCGTCCTCGCCGAGCGGCTCCGCACCAACCTGGTCACCGCAGCAGAGGGCAGCGTCGCCGGACACAGCTACGCAGCCCTGGCGCTAGCCGATCAACTCGAACTGTTGAACAACCAGCTCCGCGCCTACAACCGGCGCCTCGACGAACTCCTCGACGACCACCCCGACCACCAGATCATCGCCAGCTTCCCAGCCGTTGGCCGTGTCACCGCAGCCGAGCTCATCTCAGAGATCGGCGAGGACCGCGGCCGCTACCCCACAGCCCAGGCCCTGCTCGCCGAAGCCGGCGCAGCGCCGGTCACGCTGTCCTCTGGCAAGATCGAACGGGTCCGGATCCGGCGAGCCTGCAACCGGCGACTGCGAGCAACCACCACGAGCTGGGCCTACGTCCTCAAGCGCATCGATCCCATCTCAGCCGATCGCTACGCCAGAGCCTGCGAACGCGGCGCGACCAAACACAGCGCCCTGCGTGCCGTCGCCTCGAGCTGGCTCCGCGTCCTGTGGCGCTGCTGGCAGAACGGCACCCTCTACGACCCGGCGATCCACCGGCCCGAAACGCCACGCTGAACTAACCGCCCAATGCCTCGCCGCTTCCCGCCGACACGACGTCGGCCCTGACCAGCGCGCCCCCGCTCACTCCACTCACCGCCACGCTCACCACCCACAGGTTGACAACAGGAGTCTGCGTGGTGCACATGGTGCGCAACAGCCTGCGCTACGCCTCCCGCAAGCACTGGGGCCAGATCACCAAGGCCATGCGGGAGATCTACACCGCCCCCACCATCGAGGCCGCCGAGGCCCGCTTCGAGGCCTTCCGCGACGGGTGGGCAGCCACTTACCCGGCCATGATCCGGGCCTGGGAGAACAGCTGGGAGGAGTTCACGCCGTTCCTGGAGTTCCCCGCTGAGCTGCGCCGTGTCGTCTACACGACCAACGCCGTCGAGAGCCTCAACGCCCGGTTCCGAAGAGCCGTGCGGCACCGAGGCCACTTCCCCAACGAGCAAGCCGCGATGAAGATCCTCTACCTTGTCGCCACCGCCAAACGCAAGAACCGTGAGAACCTCACCGGCAAGACCAACGGCTGGAAAGCCATCTTGAACACCCTGACCGTCCACTACGGCGACCGCATCGCCGACCACATCCGATGATAACCATCACGGCCACTTACACAAAGTTTCTGACAGTCCCTGGAGCTATGACACAACAGCGACGGCCGGGGAAGTATCCGGTGGAGATGCGGGATCGGGCGGTGCGGATGGTCTTTGAGGCCCAGCGGCGTTGCGGTTCGCAGTGGGAGGCGATCTGTTCGGTTGCTGAGAAGTTGGGGCCGACGGCCGAGACGGTGCGTAAGTGGGTGCGCCGCTCAGAGGTCGATGAGGGTCGGCGGCCGGGGCTTTCGAGTGATGAGCGTGAGCGGCTCAAGGCGTTGGAGCGGGAGAACTGGGAGTTGCGTCGGGCGAATGAGATCTTGAAGTCGGCGTCTGTGAACTCAACCGGTCAGCGCAACAGTGGGGCCAGGGTAGCGGCGGGGGTCTGGTAGTTGAGTGTTTTGCGGGGGCGGGTGTTGAGTCTGAGTGCGATGTTGTCGAGGTCGCTCTGGGTCACGCCGGCGAGGGTGGTGCCTTTGGGGAAGTACTGGCGCAGGAGGCGGTTGGTGTTCTCGTTGGTGCCGCGCTGCCAGGGGCTGCGGGGATCCGCGAAGTAGACGTCCAGGCCGGTCCAGGCGGTGATGTCGGCGTGGGCGGCGAGTTCCATGCCGCGGTCCCAGGTCAGTGATTTGCGCAGCTCGTCGGGGAGCTGGTTCATCTTCGCCGACAGCGCCGCAGCGACGGTGTGCATATCGCGGCCGTCGAGCGCCACGAGCACGGTGAATCGTGAGGCCCGTTCGACGACGGTGGCGATCTGGGTAAGGCCTCGCCCCAGCAGCAAGTCGCCTTCCCAGTGGCCCGGGACGGCTCGGTCTTGCACACCTGGGGGGCGTTCGCGGATCGATACGGCGTCTTTGATCTGGGAGCGCTGCTGGCCCTTGGTGGTGTTGTGCACGCTGCGCCGGATCGGCCGCTGGCTGCGCAGGTGCCCGCTGAGTTCTTTGGCCAGCACGCCGCGGGACTGGATGAACAGCGTCTTGTAGATCGTTTCGTGGCTCACGCGCATTCCCGAGTCGGCCCCATAGGTCACCGCGAGATGCCCGGCGATCTGTTCGGGTGACCAGTCCTGCGCCAGTTTGGCAGCCACATGCGCCGCCAGGGCCGGGTTCTGTGCCAGCAGACACGGCTTGGGTCGCCGCGCCCGGCGCCACATGGCCGCATCGGCGCGGGTCGCTCGATACCGCTGCGGGCCGCCGTTGCGGTTCACCTCCCGACACACCGTCGACGGCGCCCGCCCCAAGCGCCCCGCGATTGCCCGCAACGACTCGCCGGAGGCGATCCCGCGGGAGATCTCCTCACGCTCGGGCAACGACAGCGCCCCCGACCGGCGACACCGCCGCGGCGGCACATACCCCCCGTTGGCGCGCAACACCGAGAACACCGAACCCGGTGGGCGGCCCAGAGCCCGACCGATCCCGCTGATCGACTCTCCCGCCGCCCACCGATCCCACAACTTCCGCCTCTGCGCGTCGGACAACCCCCGACGAACCGAACCAGCCATAGCCACCTCCCGGACTCAGCAGACCTCCAGCATCACTGTTGCGCTGACCGGTTGAGTTCACATCGCTTTTTTCGCGGCCGAGCTCGACGGCCGGCGACGATGATCGCCTACATCGACGACCACCGCGCACAGTTCGGGGTCGAGCCGATCTGCAGGGTTTTGCAGTTCGCCCCGTCGACGTATTGGTCCGCCAAACGGCGGGCGCCCTCGGCGCGGGCACAGCGAGACGCTGCGTTGAGAGCTGAGATCGCTCGTGTGCATGCCGAGAACTTCGGGGTCTATGGGGCGCCGAAGGTGTGGGCCCAGTTGAACCGCGAGGGCCACCGCGTGGCGCGTTGCACCGTCGAGCGGCTGATGCGCGACCTGGGTCTGCGGAGCGGTGCGCGGCAAGCCCAAGCGCACCACCGTCGCCGATGATGCCGCTGGGCGGCCCGGGGATCTCGTCGAGCGCCGGTTCAGCGCCCCTGCGCCGAACCGGTTGTGGGTCGCGGACTTGACCTATGTGCGGACCTAGTCGGGGTTCGTGTACGTGTCGTTCATCACCGACGCCTACAGCCGGCGCATCGTCGGCTGGCATGCCTCCCGGTCGCTGCGCAGCGACCTCGCCCTGCACGCCCTCGAACAAGCCGTCTGGGAACGACACCGCGCCGGCAAATCCCTCGACGGGCTGGTCCATCACTCCGACAGGGGCGGTCAATATCTGTCGATCCGCTACACCGAACGGCTCGCCGCCAACGACATCGTCGCCTCGGTCGCCTCCCGCGGCGACAGCTACGACAACGCGCTGGCCGAGTCGATGATCGGGCTCTACAAGACCGAACTCGTCCGCAACCGAGGACCGTGGAAAGGACTTGACGACCTCGAGCTAGCGACCCTGGAATGGGTCGACTGGTTCAACCACCGCCGACTTCTGCACCGCAACGGGCGCATCCCGCCCGCCGAAGCCGAAGACCTCCACTACCGTCAACCAGACCCAGGCCACCAGGCCACGACTCAAACCAAACAGCCTGCGTGAAACCCGGGGAGGTTCACACGGCTTCCGGTCCTCGTTCCGGACGTGGGCGCTCGAACGAACCAACACCCCTTGGGCGCTCGCCGAGATGGCGCTCGCTCACACCGTCGGCGACAGCGTCGAACAGGCCTACGTGAGAACCGACCTCTACGACCAACGAACCGACTTGATGCGACAGTGGGCCGCGCACGCCAGAGGCGGTGATGAGCGGTGAAGCTATCCGGGCCAGGGAACTCTCCAAGGAGGGTCCTCAGAGAGCGTGGCCGCGGTGGGGCCGGAGTCGATATTGGGACTATGGGATCTCGGTGGCGCGTGGCCGGCTCGTGATCCACTCGTCGATCTCTGATTGGAGCCAGCCGACGGCGCGGCTGTTGTCGCCGCCGAGGCGGATCGGCGCCGGGAAGGTGCTGTCGTTGACGCGGCGGAAGAGAGACGATCGGCTCAGGGCGGTCATGTCGAGGATCACGGTGATCCGTAGGATCCGCTCACCCATGACCGTGTTCCAGCCACGTCGGCGGTGTGGTTTCGGTCGTGACGAGACGGGTCGGTGAGGCCGAAGCCGACGGACCCCAACTCGGCAATTTGGTTCCAAGCCTGAGTCGTCGCGCCCGCGCGGCAACGCTGTGGTGCCGCGTGAGTCGCGTTCTTCAAGAAGTCATGACTCGAGCTATACCCCTGCAGTCGGAGAGGTGTCAAGGAGTAAACCGCGTGCGCCATTCTCCAAGTCGCCCCGGCCTCGCTCTGCGGCACTCGTGGGATGTTGGCGACCACCCCTGACCTCGGCGTCAGGAGGGGTCCGCCGGAGGTCTCCACATCGTGGAGGGGTAGGACTCCACATCTTGAGGAGTCAGCGGGAGTGTAAGCGCTGGGAGAGACCAGCGGGGCTTGCGATCACCGCGGACGTAGATTGGCCCGCCGTTCACGACGATGGACCCTGCTCGGCGCACCCTCGTTTCTACGAGCGTCTCGATCCAGTTTGCGGCGTGGCGCACCGGACCGACGTGAACCCGGCGAGACGCAGTGTCGCGAGGCCAAGATTCGCGCCTCAGCCCAGTAGATCACCTGAGCGGTCTTCGCCGATGTCGCCCCGCCCGAGCCGACGAAGCGCTGCCCCGGCGAAGATGTTCTAGGACACCACATGATTCTCCGGCGGAGCGGTGCTCCACGGATAGCCTGAGTATGTGCGTCCCGTACCGTGGAATCACACGACGCTGAATGTCCATGAGGCTCGGGTGGGCAGTCTCCATGCCCGTGTATGGGCTCCAGACCATGACGAAGCGCGGGCAGACCCGACTGCCAACGTGTGGTCATGGAGAGTGGACGGCTCCCCCTACGGGCCACGCGGCGGTGGTGGAGTGGGGTACACGTTCGGGGATGCGATGAAGGCTGCTGAGGCCGACTTGGTCGCCCTCACACGTAACTGCCGTCACCGATCCAAGGCATTCCCCTTGTTGGGCGATGGGAGACCCAGCTGTGCAAACTGTGGCTGGCCCTCGTAGGTCACCGGTATTTGTCGCTGCGAGTCCCGTACGCAACTGACGCGTCGGATCCCCATTCGACGGATAGCCCTGCTGGGTCAACGCATGCTGTTGAGACGTTCGTTGTTGATCTTCAACAGGTTGGTGAAGGTATCGGGCTCTTCGGAAATGAGCGGGGAGTGGGTCCGCGATGAGCGCGGTGGGGTCCGTGGGTCTTGATGAGACTCTGTTCGGACGCCGGGGCAATAGGCGCACCCGGAGCTGGTGCACCTCGATTGTGGACGTGGCCGAGGGCCAGTTGCTCGGCACTGTCCCTGGTCGAACAGCAGCATCGACGAGGTGCGCCGCAGAGTCCACAACGACACGCTCGGCGCCCGGGGCCGCAAGGACGACCCGTTGTGTCGGGCGCGGCGGCTACTCATTTCCGCCCACGAACGTCTCACCGACACAGCCGAGGCCAAAATCCGCGGCCTGCTCACCGCCGGCGACCCCCACGGCGAGGTCGTACGAGACATCCTCGTCAAGGATGGAACGCAAGGAGCCGTCAGCATGTCTGTGATCATGCATCGGCGTGACATGGTCGGCTACCAGCACCAGTGTCGAGCCAGGTTCGATGTCTTCGTCGTGACACGGCGTGTCCGGAGGGAAGCCGCCGAAGTCTTCCTCGTAGCTTCGCATCTGGCGTCAGGAGATACCGGCGATCGCCAGCGGCGAGCATGTCGTCAGGGCGCGATCGACGACCGCGAGCGACCGATTGGCGTCGGCCCACTGGCGCAACCCATCGGCAACGTGCACCGCAGTGGAATCGCCGACAACGGTGACGACCGGAGTCGTCGACCCGAATTCCGCCGACGCGTCGGAGCCGACCTCCGGCGCACCACGCTGAGGCGTCCCCAGGCTGGCATCTCGTTGAACCCGGCGGCTGGGATTACCTCGGTCCGCTCAGCGGGGGAGGTGCCGGTGGCCGACTCGTCCACTCCGCCGGCTCGATCGTCTGAGGTCCCGTCGGCGGGCACGGGCGGTTCGTCCTCCGCTCGCTGCTCGCCGTCGCCGGGGAAACCGACGCCGAGGTAGCCCTCGATGGGGGCCACGCTCACCTGCAAGGTGGTGACGAGCGCCCGCAGCCCTTCGAACTTCTCGTCGGCACGATCGAAGCCCCGTCGCATCTCGCGGTACGAGAAGACGAAGGCGGCGAGGACGGCCCCGAGGACCGACGCTCAAGCGGGGATGAATTCCAGATTGCCGGTTTCCATTGCGCTACTTGCCTCCCCCGGCACGACCTGCCGGATTCGTTCTGTCGGGGGGAATCCACCTTGAATCCTACCATCGGTGGCCCCGCCGGGCCAAGCCACAATCAGTGCCGTGCGGCTAGAATCAACAGGTGACTAGAGAGACTGCTTCGAGCGTGTTCGCTCTGGTTATCGCCGGGAGGGCGTGTCCGTGTTGGATGATCCGCCCTCGCAGTCCATCGAGACTCTGAACGGATGAGCATGACTTCGAGCAGGCTGGCGGATGGCGAGAAGGTGCTGCTCGGGGAACTCGAACGTGAAGCGGGTGATCCGGTGCCGTCCCGCGATTGTGTGGAACCATTCTTGGCGGCACTGCTGCACGTCGAACACCTGAACTTGCTCGTCGGTTCGGGCCTTACGGCCGCCGTGGCGAGCCTCGTTGACTCCACCGCCGTCGTGGACATGGAAGCCGAACTCTCGCTTGCCAACGATACCCTCGCGAAGTCCATCGAGACTGCGGCGCAAGCGGCGGCACAGCGCGCCGGTCGCGGCGACCCGAACATTGAGGATCGACTGAAGATCGCGATCGCCGCTGTCAATGGCCTCCGAATTGTTGGCGACGCCCGAGCCGCCGACATCCAATGTGCTATCGATTGCGCACTCAACACGCTGCGCGCTGCGATCTCGAACACCGAGGCGGCGCTGAGGGGTGGAGCCAACGGCTCCAGCGCAGATACAGCAACGGTGAAACGCCTCCTGCAATCCTTCCTCGGATCGTTCACGAGTCGCCCGGCCACCCATGATCGACTCCACGTGTTCACGACCAACTACGACCGAGTGATCGAGTGGGGAGCCGAGTTCGCCGGCTTGCGAATAGTTGACCGCTTCGTGGGTTCGCTCGAACCGATCTTCCGATCCTCTCGGCTCGAAGTGGACTACCACTACTCACCTCCAGGGTCGGCGCACGATCCGAGGTATCTGGACGGAGTGTTCCGGCTCACCAAGCTCCACGGATCCCTGGATTGGCGGATCAACGAAGCTGCCCGGCGAGTGGTACGTGTAGCGCTGCCGTTCGGAGGAACTCCCGGTCTTCGGGCAGATGAACTCCTTATCTATCCGCAAGCATCGAAAGATGTCGAAACCATCTACTACCCGTACGGCGAACTCTTCCGTGACTTCTCCGGTGCTCTCTGTCGTCCGCACAGTGCACTGGCCACCTACGGCTATGGCTTCGGCGATGATCACATCAACCGGATCATAAGTGACATGCTCGCCATCTCGAGCACGCACCTGCTGATCATCAGCTACGACGACAAGTACGACCGGATAAAGACGTTCGTGTCCGATCACGGACGCGTCGGCCAAGTGAGTTACCTGGTTGGGCCGAGCGTAGCGGAGCTGCAAACGCTCGTTGCGGAGTTGCTTCCCCGGCCAGCCAGCGAGCCGCTGCGGTTGAGAGAGGCAGAGGTTCAGCGCGGCCGAAGTCGCGTCGCCAGCGACCTTGACAAGGCTACCGAGGCCGCCGAGCCCCGTGAGTGAGCGACTCGACCTCCTACAACCCAATGAGGAAAGCGATACTGCCACGATAGGCATAGTCGAAGCAGTCTCGTCAAACAGCGTGGAAGTAGGGATAGTCCCGGAAGCACCGCGAGGGTCTGGCCTGCACAACGGTGTGCTCCAACAATTCCCGCGCATCAACAGCTTCATCGTGATCCCAACGGGAGCGAGCAGCCTTCTGGCGATTGTGGTGTGGGTGGGTATCGACGCTGATCGAGCTTCAGCGAAACGCCGATCATCTGATCAGATCAGTCTGCCGACACCGCGGCGACGCCTTCGTGCTGTTCCGTTAGGTCAACTCAAATCTGCCTCTGCAGAGACATCAATTGCGGGCAGAATCATGCGACTTGATCGCGGGGCGACTCATTTCCCGATCGTCGGTGACCCGGTCCGTCTTCCCACGCCCATGGAGGTCGCAGCCGCGCTCCCCAAGAGCACGGACACTGATCTGACGATTCCGATCGGCCACGCGACCAGGATGGGACACGCCGAGGTTCGCGTCCGACCTGATCGGCTGTTCGGCCGCCATCTTGCTGTGCTAGGCAGCACCGGGAGTGGCAAATCGTGCTCTCTGGCTCATCTGCTGCGTGCAAGTACCCTTGCCGTCCCGGAGATATCTGGGTTCAATGCGGTTGTGCTCGACATGAGCGGGGAGTACAGGAACGTATTCGATGGATTACCTCCAACGGTTGCGGTCCGTCACTTTGCAGTGGAACCGAACAACCCGGATGTCAGCCAATTCCGCGTCCCTTATTGGCTGTGGAACTATCGTGAGTGGCTCTCGTTCACTCAAGCCAGCTCACAAGTACAAGCGCCACAGTTGCGGCGTTGCCTAGAAGACCTCCGCTCAGCGGATACCGGGTCCACGCTCACCGGTTCTAGCGAGGGCCATCCCAGATGTAACGATCCGATCCCGTTCAGAGATGACCAACTCCTACGCCAACTCGACCAAGCGGCCGGAGCGCCGAACGGTGGTTCCCACCTCCGTACTCTCTTGGAGAGACTAAGAATCGGCCTGGCAGATTCGAGACAAGCGTCTATCAGCGCGTGGCGCGAGGGGGAGACTCTGGAGAAGTGGCTTGAGACATATGTCCCAGCTGGCCAAGGCAACCAGATCACTGTGATCGACCTGAGCCTTGTGCCGAGTGAGGTCTTGGACATTGTCGTCGCGGTATTCGCCCGTGTCCTGATCGAAGCCATGCAACGCTTCCACCGACTCGCCGAGGGTCAGGTGTCACCGAGGATGCTGGTTGTCGAAGAGGCACACACGCTCATGGGCCGGGGCAGTGCCTCATCAAGCGGCAATTCGTGGGAGTCACCAAGCCAGCTTTGTCGCGAGACCTTTGAACGCATCGCGCGAGAAGGTAGGAAGTTCGGATTGTCTCTCGTCGTTTCCTCGCAGCGACCGAGTGAGATGTCGGGAACGGTGCTGTCGCAGTGCAACACGTTCGTCATCCATCGGCTCGCCAACGAGTACGACCAGGGTGCCGTCCGCAGGCTGATGCCGGACAGTTTCGCAGACCTGGCGGATGAACTCCCGGGTGTCCCGACCCAGACAGCCCTACTTCTCGGTTGGGCTATCGATATTCCGACGGTCGTACGCATACGTGATCTGCCTGTCGAGTACCGACCCCTGTCCTCGGATCCAGAGTTCGAGGCGACGTGGAGAGGTGAGAGGGATTCCGACCTGGGATGGGCACACGTCGCAAGGGATTGGGTAGCCGCCCCAACGCTCTCGTCGGATTCGGCGGACTTGGGAAACGAATCCGAACCACCCTTCTGATATGCCAGTTGCAGCGCACCGCAGCGGCGCTGTCGCGGGTGTAGAACAGGCTGAAGCGAGTCGATCGATGTGTCAACCGTTGATGGCTCCCTCTTAGATCGTCAAGGGAGTAACCATGCACACCTCCACAGCGACCCGGATGCCCTTCTTGGACGACTCGGGGCATCCAGCCCCCAATCACGACTCCAGCGCGGTCGTCATGGGGAGTTCGCCATTGCGTCAGCGAGCGTCCCTGACCTCAATCGGACAATTGCTGGAGCCAAGTCTCGCCTTTTCCCCGAACGCGGCATGCCCGCGCGATGGGAAGTCAAAGCCTCGGACACGATCAAGTCCAACCGCTGGGCCCAACCCGCCTATCGCGGACCCACTCCCCGCTCATTTCCGAATAGTCCAGGCGCCTCTACGCGGAGTTGCGGGCACCTTCGCCGGATACGCCGCGGACCATCGAGTCCATGGACAATCAGGGGCGCGTCATCGACTGCACCACAGGCGAGGTCCTGCGTACAGTCAAGCCGCCGCCGCGACTATCGATAGCAGAACCACCAAGTCTCCGTGAAGGCTATGACTACTGAACTGCCGTCCTCCCGCGGGATCGAACGTCCTGCACAACGATTGCAAGCGATCGCATGAACGCCGACACACCTAGGCGATCCCTGTGGCTACGGGCAATCCTCGGTTTATGGCGTCGCCTAGGTGCCAGAACTGACAGCAGCAAGTGCAAGCCGCTGTTTGATGACGCAGGCAACGCAGGTGGATGCGGCACACGGCGCGCTGTCGTGGTCGGGGATGATCTGGGGTCAGACGACGAGCACCCCAGCCGGGAGCCCCGGGAGACCGACATAGGTGCGCGCCATGCGAGCGGTCCATTGCCAACCGAGGAAGCCCGAGAGTCCGACGCCTTAGCGTCCAAACTCGCGTACGAATCTGGGTGGCGGCTATGCGAGGACGCGTTACGAACTCTCGTAGGGCAGCGCACAATCGCAGTGGCGCTACTGTCCTTGACGTTGCCTGCTGCTGGCATCGCTGCGTCCCTGTTGGCGGGCAGCGATCCGAGAGAGGACCTTGGGTTGCTGCCCACAGTGGGATGGGCTGGATTTGCCGGTGCCGCCTTCCTTACTCTCGTGTGCGCTGTCCCAGTGTTCTGGCCGATCGCGACCCGCGCTGCGCTCGGCCCCCAGAAGATCATCAAGAACTACGTCGAGTCAGAGCATCCCGGCAGAACAGCGAACTGGGTGTACAAGAACTTGGCGAGGGACCTTGCCAACGCGTACGACGACATGCACGAGGAACTAACGGCTCGGTCTCGCGCATACAGGGGCGTACTCGTGTTTGCGTCCTGCGCCATCGTCGCGGCAGGTATAGTTGTCGTTGATGCAGTGCTCCGATGAGGTTCCGCAGACGGCCCCCGAGCCGCCGCCGCCCCCTCCCTCCAATGAGACTATCGAGGCGGGCGAACCGCCCCCACCGCCTCCGTCGAACGTAGCAATCGAACGCTCCGCAGAGCGTGACACCTAACCCCAACCCGCTAGAGCCGTCGGAACCCCAGCGGAGTTGCTAGACACCAGCGACGAAGGGGGCATGTAGCGGATGCTGTCCATTCCGGCTCGCCTGGTAGCTAGGACTGACTCGATGGTTGGGAGGCGCCGGGCACTGGTTGCGCTACCGCCGTTGACCGGTTCCATGCCTCTATACCCCTCGTTGGGGCGCGGTCCGAGAGCCATCCAGCAGGCACGGCGTACGTCGTCCTCACTGATATCGGCGAGCGGACGGGGGCGTGTACGGCTGGAGGCCGACATCCCGCACGACCGGCAGGATGTTCTGGACCTGCTCGGTGGGTTCGGCGCTCATGGTCATGGCGGAGCGGATGAGCCGGGTGGTGCGTGTGGTGCGTGTGGTGTAGGGGGCAATAATCGAGCCGGTCGTCTCGTCCATCCGACCCTGGGCGAGGGATGCTGGCGGGTCCTTGCGGGAGAGGCAGCGGAGCCTCACTCCAGCGCGTGGCTCCAGTAGCCGCGTAGAGCCGGTATCTGCCTTTCTTACGGCAGGGCGCGCGTAGCGTGACGCGCCCCTGGACTACTTGGCGCCTCATTAGCCCTGATTGTTCATGAGAATGGTTTGGGGGGTGGTTCGGTTGTTTGTGGGGTCTTTGGGCGGGGTGTTGGGTGCTGGTGGGGTGTTTGATTGTGGGTTTGGCGTCCGGTGGGGTGTTGTTTGGGGTCGGTGGTTGGTGTGGGGGCGTGTGAGGTTGGCCCGCCGGGTGGTTCGTGGTGGCGGTTGTGATGTTTTTGTGCCTTCTGGTGGGCTCTCAGCAGAGGGCGGCGATGTGGTTGTAGATGCGGGCGAGGTGCGCTGCGCCGGGATGGTTGTCGGGGAGGCGGATGGTCGTGCGGTGAATCGCACTGGGTTTGTTGGAGGCTCCTGAGCTTGGGAGCGAGAATGGAGCCATGGCAAGACAACAATCAGCAGGTAGGTCGTCTGCGCGTCGCTATAGCGAGGTGGAGAAGGCGCAGGCGGTGCGGTTGGTGCGGGCGTTGCGCGCCGAGTTGGGCACCGATCACGGGACGGTGCGCCGGGTGGCGGACCAGTTGGGTTTCGGCGTCGAGTCGGTGCGCAAGTGGGTCCGGCGGGCTGACATCGACGACGGCGCGGTGGCCGGGACGACGACGGCGGACCGGGCGCGGATCGGCGAGTTGGAGTCCGAGAACCGCGAGCTGCGCCGCGCGAACGCGATCTTGAAATCCGCGTCGGCTTTCTTCGCGGCGGAGCTCGACCGCCCACTGAGATGATGGTTTCTCTCATTGACGCCCATAGGGAGGAGTTCGGGGTCGAGCCGATCTGCGCGCAGTTGCCGATCGCCCCGTCCACCTACTACGGCGCCAAGAGCCGACCGCCGTCGGCGCGCTCTCGGCGCGACGTGGCGATGATCCCGCTGCTGGTGGCGTTGTGGACGGCGAACTATCGGGTCTATGGGGCGCACAAGCTCTGGAAGGCGGCACGGCGGGCGGGCATCGACGTGGGCCGCGACCAGGTCGCGCGCCTGATGCGCCTCGCCGGTATCGAGGGGATACGCCGGCGGCGCCGTGTGCGCACCACGCGCCCCGACAGCGGTGCGGTCCGCCCGGCGGACCTCGTTGAGCGGGACTTTTCCGCGACGGAGCCCAACAGGTTGTGGGTCAGCGACCTGACCTATGTGGCGACGTGGGCCGGCGTCGCGTACGTGTGTTTCATCGTCGACGCGTTCAGCCGGCGGATCGTCGGCTGGCGCGTCGCGGCGCACATGCGCACCACCATGGTCCTCGACGCCTTGGAGATGGCCCGAGCGTCGCGCGCGACGCACCTGGCGGGCCTGGTGGCGCATTCGGACGCCGGCAGCCAATTCACGTCGGTGCGCTGGGGTGAACGCCTCGCCGAACTCGGCGCCGTTCCCTCGGTCGGCTCGGTGGGCGATTCCTACGACAACGCCCTCGCCGAGACCGTCAACGGTCTCTACAAGACCGAACTCATCCGCGGACCCGACCAAGGCCCGTGGCGCAGCGTCGACGACGTCGAACTCGCCACGCTCGGCTGGGTGCACTGGCACAACACCCAGCGCCTCCACAGCCACCTCGGCGACATACCGCCGGCGGAGTTCGAAGAGGCCTACAGTGCCCAACAACCCGACCACGCACTGGTTGGAAACCAATAAACCGAGCCTCCACAAAACCCAGTGCGATTCACGGCGCCCCGAGCGGGTGAGGCGCCCGGGGGTGTGCCACAGCGCCCAGCGGAGCCGTTTGGCGGCGGCTTTGGCGAAAGTGGTGGCGCCGCAGGCGAGTTGTTGGAACCACACGACGAGGGTGCGCGCCCAGCAGACGAGGGCGACCCAGGCGGCGTTGGCGTTGAAGTCCCTGAAGGGCAGGCGGCTGAGGCCGGCGGCTTTGAGGGCGGCGATGTGGTCCTCGACGACGGCGTGGGCGCGCATGTGCGCGTCGCGGGCGGCGGCGGCGCCGGTTTGGTCGGTCCAGTGGCCCCAGTAGCGCCAAGCGTCGCTTCCGAACAACGAGCGTTGCGCGCCCGGGTGGCGGGCACCGCGGCGATGGCCGCGTCGATGGCGTCGTTGCGGCGCGCCACCAGGGAGAATCCCACGTTGCGGTCCCGGCAGGCTTCGGCGATGCGGACCGAGCAGCCCGCCGAGTCGGTGCGCAGCACCACCGGGTGGGCGATCAGGTCGGCGTCGTCGCCGGGCCGGTGGCCCGCCGCGACCTCCGCGGGCAGCCGCCCGATGGCGGCGTCCAACACGGCGATGTGGTCCTCGATGTTGTTGGCGGCCGCGTTGCCGGGACGCAACATGGCGGCGAGCGCGTCGCCGTCGTCGCTGAAACACAACAACGGATGGAACCCGTAGCCGCCCTTGTAATGCGCCGCCGCGCCGGCCTTGTGTTCGCTGTGGATCTCCACCAGCGTCGCGTCGATGTCCAAGACCACCGGCGCGGCGGCGTCCGCCGAGGCGCGGCGCGCCCAGATCTGTTCGCGCACCGCCGCCTGCGCCGCCCACAAACCCTCCACCGTCGCCGGGTCCAGCGACCGCAACGTCCGATACAACGTCGGCGCCGACGCCACCGCCCCGAACAGGCCCACCTCGGCGCGCAGATACTCGATATCGGTGCACGCCTCCCCGCCGCCGGCGAGCATCAACATCGCCTGGGTCAACACCTTGCCCCGATCATGGGCCGGCGCCCGCTCACCCGCCGGCGGCACCGCCGCCGACAAAGACGCCCCCACACCCAAACAATCAGCAAAGGCCCCCAAAGCGTGCAACCCCACGTGAGCAACCAGCCCGCCGCCGCCGCCTTCTACCCGCACCTGACGCACACTGTTAGACTTCACCTCGGAAATGCCTCTCTTTCTGGGATCGAAACGTGCAATGACACACGCATCATCCCACGTCAGAGAGGCTTTTCCGCGGACGCGCACCCCCACCACCCCACAACCCATGAACAATCAGGGTTAGACGTGTGCGGTCGTGATGAGATTGGACACCGCCGTCTCGACGGCCTTTCCTGTGGGGGACGTAGCCAGCCAGGAGCGCACTTCCCGCCGGATGCGTGTGTACGTTGGGTTCGCGTATTCGGCTTCGACCTCAAGCCGCTTCGTTGCTGCGATCTTCTGTGCTTGTTTGCCCGCCTTCGACACGGCGATGTGCTTGGGGTCATCGCTGTCGAACTTCGGGATAGGTAACTTCCACAGGTGTTTGTGTAGGTCACGGGGTCCGAACTGGCCTTGCGACATGAGCGGGGCGACCATGTCGCGGAGCACGTCGCTGTTGATGACCGCCAGCAGGTAGTGTGCCTCCTTTAGTGTTTCGCACGGGATCCAGAAGAGTTTGTGGTCGATCACCGTCGCCGGTGTCTCGACGATGGCGGCTGTCGGGTGGCCCGATGAGGTGTAGACGACTCGGAAGGGCCGGTGGTTGTGGTTGGCCTGCCACTCTAACTGGGCTGTCAGCTCCCCGTGGTAGTCGAGTCGACCCAGCAGGGTCAACTTGTCGTTCCGGGTCTTGTGCTTCTCCCGGGTGCTGCTCATTGTGTGCCAGCGTCTGCTGGTCCGAGCCGGGAGCGAGTTTGGGCTGAGTATTCGGCGAATGGCGCCATGTTGGTCGCTGCCGTCGAGATGGCTGGGCGTGTCCGCTTGGTCGACATCGGTGATGGGGAGTACAGCCCGCAGCGGGGTCAGTGTCGTGTAGGGGACGATTGTCTCGCCGAGGTGCACGTCGAATACGTTGCCTGCTTCCACTGTGTTGTTCTTGAGTTCGCGCAGTGGCAGGTCTTTCCACGGCGACTTGTCGAGATCGCCCCTGCGCGGGTTGGTGTGTAGTGTGTCGGATGGGAAGACGCTCGTCGGCGGCGGGGACTCGTCGACGAAGAACAGGCACCGCGGGACGATGCTGGCTCCTTGCCGAGCGAGGAGTCCGTATGGCGACGGCGGGCCCGCCGTGGGAGGCGTGACCTTTGTACGCTTGTGCTGGCCGGGGGCGCCTTCCCAGCGCTCCACCTGCGCGGGCAGGCTCGTCGGCGTGCTGCGTCTCTGGGCGTGTACGACACAGGCCGGGACCGGGAAGAAGTCGTTTGGTGTCAGCGGCTCGAGATCCCATGGTGTCCGCCACGCCATGTTGACGTTCAAGGTTCCCGTGGCGCTACTCCATTTACCGGTTCGCCACTTCTCGTACTGTCCGGCGTTGAGGGCGCTGTGGGGGAGGACCATGGAGCACACGCCGTTGGAGTCCTCGTCAGCATCCGCGAGGTACATGTCCATGCTCCGCAAAACGAAAAGCCCGGCGATGTCTTGGTGCGTCGCGTACCTGCCGCCTGCCCATATTCGGTGTGCCTTACTGAGGCCGCGCAGTTTCTGACGGAGCATGTTGATGGTTTTGTTATAGGCCAACCATGGTGGGTTCCCGATGAGGACGTCGACTTTGCTGCTGGCGATTGCGATAGGTCGTACGAGGTTACGGGTGTAGTAGGCCCAGATGTGGTTGCGTCCCTCGTCGTGGAGATCGCGCAGCGTGTTGACCGTTCTGGACATGAGGGCTCGCTCATCGTCGTCCAGATCGTGGTGGGACAGTGCCATATGAGGGTCGCGTCCCTCGTGTACGGCCTCGGCTATCGCCGACATAGCCGCCCCGAATGTGTCTGCTCTGTCCACGAGGCTGCGCGGGAACCGCAGTTCGCGGTTGCGGGAGTCGCCGGAGACGGGGACGACAATCTCCTGCCTGTTGAACATCGACTCCCTGTCATAGAGCAGTTGCAACGAATCACCCAAGTGGACGGGCACCGACATGGTGCCGGTGTTGCCCTCGTTGACCACATCCTTGGCGGACATCACCCAGGCGGATCGAGCGAGGTGGACAGCCACAGGATGCACATCAATGCCAGTGACTTGTTGTTGCAACTTGGTGAGCGTCGCCACCGCATCCAGGCCGGCGGTCTCCGCTGCTGCGATGAGGTGCCGGACCGCGGCGGTGAGGAAAGCGCCAGAACCGCAGGCCGGGTCGAGGACTCGCTGGTTCAGCGGGTCGGTGACTGCTGTAGCGACAATCTCAGACGCGAGCCAGTCGGGCGTGTAGTACTCGCCGAGTTGTTTGCGCTCACCGGCGGGTATTACTGTCTGATACAAGTGCGACGATATTTCAGCGGGCGCTCCCTGCCCCCAGTCATAGGCAGCAACATGCTTGGCGATTGATATGACCGTGTCCGCGAAGTCATCCACTTCCACGATCCACGAGAAGAAGTCTGATTCCACAACGTCAGTCAGCCCTGTCGTTTCGCTGAACTTGGTGCCGTGCACTAGGTCGGCTGGGTCCGTGGCTGCACGTTCGGCTATGTCGAGCCCGAACACTGCCTGGGTAATCATCCCGACGATCGTGGTCAGGTAGGTATGGCGCACAAATAGGTCGTCAATGTCCACGCCAGCGATCTCGCCTAACGCCACGCCAAGCAGAGTCTCCCATAGCTCTCGCTTCACCTTGACGGTCGGGAGATCCTTGTGTGCTTGGTAAAGGCCAGTGATTGCGGCTATGTGGCGGTCGTAGGTAGGCGACCCCGGGCCGAACCCGACTCGGAGACCATCCAGCGTGCAGGGCCGGAGTCGTGGGATCGTGAACACATAGTCTCGGAGCCATTCGTAGAGCGCATACCACTGGTCGGCAGACTCGAGGGTGAACCGATATGGCTCTCCTCGCACGATGGTCGTCTCGTCCTTAGATGTGCGGAGGATCCAATGCTTGCCGTCAGTGAGGACGCCGATACACGGCGGTCCGGCAATGCAGATATAGCCATCTATCTGCGCGAGGTTGCGCGGTGCTGGCTTCGAACTGTCGCCGGCAGTGCCGATTCGTGGTTTGACTTCGAATAATAGATGTTTATCCGTTATGCCCAGGTCAGCGGCTTTCTTCGATCCTTCCGCCGGGTGCGCCTCTTGGTTGGTGTCGTCCTGTCCTACTAGGTCGGTCGCTAGGAAGAAGTCCCGAATGGCGGTCGTGGTGTTCGCCTCCGCCCCCTGCTCGATGTAGCGCGTGAGGATGTGCTGCGCCGCACCAAGGTAGGGGCGTGTGTCGTCAAGATTGAGGTGTTTCGTCACAGATGTCGCTCACAGGGAATGCGGTCGGCGGTTATCGGCGATCAGTGCATGATGCAGGCATCATAGGCCGTGATGGGGATTCGTTAGGTGAGTTAGCGGCATCTCCGGTGTGGGCTAGACGGCGCAGCTACCGCAACGATCGTCCCGCCACTCGGCGTTGGCCGGGAGACGCCGCGACATGTGACCGCCCAGGCCAGGCACTACGCGCCACCCCGACGCCCGTCGCGGCGCATGGAGTAGAGCGAGGCGCCGCCAAGCATTGCATCACGAGCCGCACAATTGGGCCTGAGCGTTCAACTTGCTGAGCGGAGTGTGCTGCTGGTCGCGTTGAGGGGCCGTATCCAGCCCCTCTGCCGCCTCGGCAGGCTCGCCGATCTGCTGCGCCCGCTGGACAACCCGGTCCGCGCAGCAGCGGTCACGGTCGGCGACGCAATAGCCTCTCTGTCCCGAGACTGCTGGGCATGGCGATAGCTCGGCAGCTGGGAATGCTGGCGCGGTACCGCTCCCATCGTTGCTTGTCGACAGGCGAATCTGTCCTGTACCAGACTGTCGCCGTGCTGCATGAGGAGTCTTGCCACGTCGCGGGGGACGTTGGTGGACTCTTGGTGGTCGAGAGTCGCGATGGGGACGATCGCCGCGGCGGTTTGCTGCGGTTCTCCGCTGAGGCCAGCAGCGTGGCACCTGAGGTGGTCGACATTGAGTTCGCCGAGGAGCGTCTCTACGCCACGAGAGCAGTGTGGCTGGACGCCAGCGGCCGTGACATCGTGATCCTTGACGCTGTCAGAGCGACGGTCACTGTTCATAATGCCGACGTGGCGCAGCGGTGGGGGCTCGTAGTCGGGGAGCCGTTCGCTCTAGCGGCCTACTTCCCGCGCGGGAAACCGGATCCGGGCGCGAGGCGCTGATCCGGTAACGCTTGCGGGCTTGTCATCGACGGGGCGGCGGGCCAGGCGTTGTGGTGGGCGCAGCGGCGGGAGCGTGGTGGGCGCTGGGGGTTGCACCGGCTGGCAGCGGTTCCTGGTCTGTAGCGGTACCGGGATGGTGTCGCCCATGTGCGGCGGGCTTGGCGTTGCACCTCTCCGCACAGTTCGTGGGCTGGATGGCTGCGTGGGGGCGTGGCGGGTTACCGTTTCGTCTCGGTCCGGTGTTTGCGGTGTTCGTCGCCCCAGAGTCGGGTGTCGAGGGCTCGTTCGAGGCGGGCGATGGTGATTGCGTCCCACCATGTGAGGCCGTCGAGGACGTTGATGACGGTTTGATGGCTCAGGCCGGCTAGTTCGGCGATCGCTCTCGCGCTTCGCCCTTTGAGCGCGGCGTGGAGCCGTCGGGAGATAGCGCGGGCGAGCAGCGCCTCCGGTGGGGCGTTGTGGCGCAGGTGACCGGCGGGCCATTGTGCGTCGTCGGTGAGGTAGGAGCGCGGCTTTGGGTCTAGCCCGGGTTGCCGGGTCATCGCCGGCGACGGTAGCGGACGGGCGCCGTCTGTGCCGGCGGAACATGGGCCAGGTGCGGGTGCCTTATCGGTGGCCGCCGTGGCGGTTTCGGCTGTCACACCCCTCTGCAAGACTCTAATTGAATTGACGGTGTGGGCGGTCTTCAGGTTGCGCTTAGATGCTGCGGGCATCACGTAGCGGAGGCGCGTTCCGCCTGGTAGGGGGGTTGTCGGGGTCGCGGGAGCTGTCGGCGCTGCGCCGAGGACGGGATCCGGGTCGCGCGTCCTAGTAGAGATGAAGGCAGGCCCAGGAGAGGCGAGAGAAAGGAAGAGGCCGCAGCACCCGTAAGTCTTAGCGGACGTGGGTGCTGCGGCCCAACACTGATGGAGAATCTTAGTCCAGATCGCGTCCTAGCGACGGAGCGTCACGCGTGCCGGTTGCTGGCGGCGGTGGTGTTGTGAGCCGTCGGGCTGTGTTGGCGCCGGCGGCGGCCGTTGTGGAGCGGTGGCGTCCAGTGCGGTGGCCCGACGACGATGTGGCGGCGGTGCTGCCGCTGTTGGGGTTGGTGCGCGGCTGGGTCACCGTGGCTGCGCCGCGGGACGCTGAGTCGGCAAGACGGTTGATGCGGGCGACCGCGGAGATGTTGGTGTGGGCGCAGCGGACGCTGGGGACGACTGACGTGTCCACGGTGTTGACGCCGCCCAACGTGGAGCACTGGGTGGTGGTGGTGTGCGCGGGGCGGTCCGCGGGTTGGCGCCATGTGGCGCGGTGCTCTCTGCGGCGCGTCGGGCGGGCCGCGAATCCGCGAGGGTGGCCGCCCCGGGCGCCGGAGCTTGGACAGACCGCGGGGCCTGAGCCGTACACGGCGGAGGAGGAGGAGGCGCTCAGGTTTGCTGCATCTCTGGCGGGCTGGTTGAACCGTCCGGCGCGGCTGTGGGTCGTTGCGTGTGCGCTCGGCGCTGGCCTGCTGGGTCCGGAGATCGCCGCCGCCGCCGCCAACGGTCTAGTTGATCTGGGGGCCGGGCGGATCGGAGTATCGGTCAGGGGCGCCAACGCGCGTCTCGTGCCGGTGCGTTCGGGTTACACGGCATTGGCGCAGCGCGCGATCTCAGAGGCTGACGGTGCGGGCAGACCGATCTGGGTGTGGCGCGCCCAGAACGCGATCTACATGGTGGCAGAGGGATTGAGCGTCGTCGCCGGCGGGATGTCGCTGCGGCGAGCCCGCGCGACGTGGCTCCGTGCGCATGTTGTGGCCGGGACGCCGCTCGCGGCGCTGCGGGCGGTCGCCGGGCCGTTGTCGATGAACACCTTGTCGTCGGTGGTCGACAAGGTGGCCGGCGAGCTTGACGCGAGCGCGGCGGCCGTGGAGGCGCTGCGGGCGTGACTCAGGCACAGCGACGGCGAGCGCAGCGTGACACGGCACAGGCGGCGCCGGAGACGGCTCTGCGGTCCGTGAACGGGCAGCGGAGCCTGCCGGGCGATCATCCCAGCCCCGGCGGCGTCCCGCTGCTGTCGTCTGCGTCGCAGGCGCGGCGGGTACGAGACGTCATCCACGCGTCCGGTGTGGTCCCATACCTGGAGGCACGGCTGCACGCTCATCCCGGTTCGCCGTCGCGGATCAACGCGGAAGCGCTCCTGACGGCGATGCTGCTCGACGCGGAGATCGTCGCGTCCTACCGCCGCAGCGACATCACCGCGGTGCTCGCCGGCCTCGATGCTGCGACCATCGGCGAGTTGGGGCTATGTGAGCCCGGCGAGGACTGGGAACCGCCTTCATACTCGATGACGACGAAGCAGGTCCAGCGTTTCGAGCGGGCGCTGCTCGCTGGCTGGGTCGCCGATGACGGCACCCTCTGCGACAGGGACTGGCTCAAGGACGCGCTGGTCACGTCCAGCGTCCCGGCGGAGGACCGCGCCGCCGCCGAGGCGTGCGCCGTGGACTCGACCCCTTTCGAGGCGTGGGCGGTGACACGCGACTTCAGCCGTGTGCGAGATCCGCTCGTGGAGCACCGTCGCGCCGTACTGGAGGACCCGGACCTGCCCGAACCCGACCTCAGCTCGCTGGCACGCGAAGGCGCCGGGATCGGCACTTACGGCCCCGACGGCCGCCTGATACGCACCCGGGACCCCGACGTGCGCACCGGGTGGCGCTCCGCCACCGCGAAGCGCACCGCCGGGCCCTACAGCGGCTACGACGTCACCCTGGCCGTAGCGTGCGCCGGCGTGCACTGGTCCGGCAACCCCGACAAGATCTCGATGGGGAAGCGGATTCCGCCGTACATCCTCTCCGTCGATGTGACCCCAGGCGGCACGAACCCGGGCCCCGTCGGTTACCGCGCCGCCTCGCGAGCGCGACGCGTCGCACCCGGCATCGTCGACGTCGTCGCGGACCGCGCCTACACCGTCAAACGCGAGGACTTCGTGCGCCGCCTGCACCGCGACAACATTGATGTGGTCATGGACTACCCCACACGAGTCCGCCAGCGGCCCACCGCTATGACGTTCCGCGGCGGCCAAGAAACGATCCTCGAACACTGCGGCACTCTCCTGCACCGATGGATACCGCTATCGCTGCAGACCCCGCCCAAGGACCTCACCGGGCGACGTCTCGCCGCCTGGTACTCCTCTCGGGCACGCATCTTCCGCTGGTCGTCACACAGCAACTTCGGCGGCGGCAACAAGCAGTTCCGCTGTCCCGTGGACGCAGGTCGTGCCAGCAGTCCCACAAGCGCCGCCAAGTCGCCGACGGTGCCTCTCATCGCCGCGCCAGACGCCGACACCGCATGCTGTGGCGGCCTACTCACCGTGAAAGTGGAACACCTCGATCGTTACCAATCCGTCCCCTACGGCACACACGCATGGCGCATGTCCTACAGCCGGCGCAACCAGGTCGAGAACGCCAACAAAATGCTCAAGGACCAGGGCGGACTCAGTGCCGGTTCGTGCAGGGCTTTCGGCCTCGGCCCACACACCTTCGCCGCCACGATGCTCGCCGTCGTCCACAACATCACCCAAAGCGTCCGCAGCGACAACACCTCCTCCAACGTCCCCAGTAGGCCACACCCGGCAGCACCCGCACCCCGCACCGACACGCCCGCATCCCGCACCTGCACACCCGCCGCCACAAACCGCGCTCCCCCCTAACTGAACACCACACACCCCTGACAGAAGCCGACGGCGCAGCACCGTCGGCTTCGCCGCGCCCAAGAACCGGCCCAGAGCGCCACACGACCACGCCGGCCCCTCACCGGAGCACACAACCGGACGATCTAGCCGCCCGACCGCTCCCAGACGCCCCCCCAAAGGCCAAACCGGCGCGCCAACGCCTAACTCGCCAACATGACGAGCCCTAACTCGCCAAGATCCCCTCGTCCGCCTCCTGGGGCTCGAACCCAGAACCTGCGGGTCGAGAGTCCGCAACCCGAGGGACGTGTCGGCGCGTGCCAATCCGTACCAGAACGTGCCGCTGAGCAGGGGATTCCGTCGCATCAGCGTACGAGTCTGTGCAATCTCGTGTCGGGCTGTTTCGGGGTGTCCGTTAGAAGTTCCGTTAGAAGCGAGAGGGATCCTCATGGCCTGGAATCTGCCCGCTACGGGCAGCGATGGCACCCGTCACGCGGCATGCTCGGGCTCGTCGAATATGAGATCTGTCACGCCACCACCACCGCCCAGAGTCCAGCAAGCTGATCGCGCGAAATCCGGGACACACCACCGGTTCGTTCCCAGGCGGCCTGTTGGAGGGCGTGCTCCGATGAGAGCCATCACGGCCGCCAACATGAAGTCTCTGATTGTCCCTCAGAAGGTGATGTCCCCAAAACTCATCGGGTTGTCACTCCAGAGGAACGTTGCGAGCCGGCCGAGCATGGAGACGTTGAGGGACGTGAGCCGGTTGTCCCGCACGTCCAGGTGGGTGATGTCGGAGAAGCTCTTGACTCCATTGTCGTCGAAGTAGTAATTGGAGAGGTCCAAGGATGTGATGTCGTTGAAGGCCAACTCCACGCGGGTGAGGCGATGGAGGGGGCGATTCAAGTCCCCAGGGCTGAGATCGATGGAGGTGAGTTCGTTGTCCTGGAGGTCCAGTCTCTCGAGCTTCGTGAGGCCGGTGAGGTCGACGGAGGTGAGTTCGTTGTCCTGGAGGTCCAGGGAGGTGAGCTCAGTGTTGTTGGAGAGGTCGATTGCGGTGAGACCGATGTAGACCGCGTTCAGCGAGATGAGCTTCGTGTTCGTGGAGAGGTCCAAAGAGCCAAAACGGTTGAATCCCACCGACAGATACTTGAGGTTGGTGAGGGCGGAGACATCGAGAGTGGTGAACCGGTTGCCGCTTACTGTGAGGTCAGAGAGGGAGGTGTTGTTCGAGACATCGATGGCCGTGAGCCGGTTGTGAGCGAGAAAGAGATGGTTGAGGTTGGTGAGGGCGGAGACATCGATGGAGGTCAGCTCGTTGCTGCCCAGCGACAATCGGACGAGGTTGGTGAGGGCGGAGACATCGAGAGAGGTCAACTTGTTGCTGCCCAGCGTCACGTACTCGAGGTTGGTGAGGGCGGAGACGTCGAGGGACGTCAGCTCGTTGTGGCTGGCTGAGAGGTAGGTGAGGTTGGTGAGGGCCGACACGTCGAGGGAGGTCAGCTCGTTGTGGCTGGCTGAGAGGTCGGTGAGGTTGGTGAGGGCCGACACGTCAATGGAGGTGAGTTCGTTGCTGCTGACGGAGAGGTGGGTGAGGTTCGTGGCGTACTCGATTCCGGCAAGGTTGGTGATCCCGGCGTTGTAGGCGGTGAGGGTGGTGAGGCTCTCCATGTCGGACGGAGTGATGTCTTCGCCGGGACTCTTGCCCAGAGCTGTCTCGATGACCGCCCGCAGGTTCTCATCGGCGATCGTGACGGTCTCGTCGTCGTTGGAGACGACGACGACTTGGTCCTCGCCGATGACGACGCCGTCCTCGGGCGCTTGCTGCTGTACGAACTGCGGCTCGTCGGACTCCTCCTGCCCGGCCGTGTCGGGCGCGGCGGGCGTGTTGACGTCCACGTAGCTCGATCGGGGCGAGTCGCCGTAGGCGTTGACCGCCACCACCCGGTACACGTACCGCTTGGACGCCTCCACCGTCGCATCTGTATACGACGTCTCCGCAGACGCCGTGTCGCCGTCGATCTCGCTGAACACACCAGGCGCGTCGCTGTCCCGATCGCGGCGCAACACCTTGTAAGACGTGATCGACGTGTCGGCTGTGCGGTCCCACTCCAGCGTCACCGCATAGTGCGCCACCGACGACGCGGAGAGCCCCGTCGGCGCCGCCGGCGGCGCCCCGGCGGGCGTGTTGACGTCCACGTAGCTCGATCGGGGCGAGTCGCCGTAGGCGTTGACCGCCACCACCCGGTACACGTACCGCTTGGACGCCTCCACCGTCGCATCTGTATACGACGTCTCCGCAGACGCCGTGTCGCCGTCGATCTCGCTGAACACACCAGGCGCGTCGCTGTCCCGATCGCGGCGCAACACCTTGTAAGACGTGATCGACGTGTCGGCTGTGCGGTCCCACTCCAGCGTCACCGCATAGTGCGCCACCGACGACGCGGAGAGCCCCGTCGGCGCCGCCGGCGACGCCCCGGCGGGCGTGTTGACGTCCACGTAGCTCGACCGGGGCGAGTCGCCGTAGGCGTTGACCGCCACCACCCGGTACACGTACCGTTTCGATGGCTCCACCGTCCAATCCACATACCATGCCGCCGCAGACGCCGTGTCGCCGTCGATCTCGCTGAACACACCAGGCGCGTCGCTGTCCCGATCACGGCGCAACACCTTGTAAGACGTGATCGACGCGTCGCCCGGATCGTCCCAGGACAGCGCCACCGCATTATGCGCGATCCACCACGCCGCGAGTCCCGTCGGCCGCGCCGGCGCAGCCGACTGCGCCGACACTGGCGCCGCCACCGACACCGCCAACAACGCCGCGGCCACCGCTGCAACCAGCCTCGACATCCGAGCCGTTGCCTGCACTCTCCTGCCTCCCGACGCCGCACAGCCGGCGCGACGTCACTGCACGCAACCGTAGCACTGGCTCGAGAATGATATCCCTGACAATAAGCCTGAATCCACCGTTGGGGTGGGGGTGTTGGGTGTTGGGGGTGCGCGGAAGTGCCTCGCTGACCTGGGAGAATGGCCGTGTACAAGAGCGGCCGTTGGCCCGGGTGAGGAGGCACTTCCTGTGAGTGGAGTATCGCGCAGTATTGACCGGTTGGCGGTGGTTTTCGATGATGAGTCGTTGGTCGCTGATGCGGGTTTGGTGGCGGCGGGCACGTTGTTGGCCCGCCTGGGTGTGGGTGAGGTGGTGGATCGCACAGTGCGCCTGGGTGGGCGCCCGGGTGGTGCGGGTCCGGGGCGCAAGGTGGTGACGTTGGTGGCGTCGATGCTGGTGGGCGCGACGCATATTGATCACGCCGATCGGTTGCGTGCCGGCGCGACGGGGGCGGTGTTGGGGTTCGCGCCGGCGGCGCCGTCGACGTTGGGGACGTTCCTGCGTTCGTTCACGTGGGGTCATGTCTGCCAGCTCGACAAGGCGGCCGGTGTGGTGCTCGGTCGGGCGTGGTCGGCCGGCGCCGGTCCGGGTGACGATCCGATGACCATCGACGTGGACTCGACGGTCTGTGCGGTGTCGGGGAAGGCCAAAGCCGGCGCCGCCTACGGCCACACCGGCGAGTTGGGCTATCACCCCTTGGTGGCGACCCGCGCTGAGACCGGCGAGGTGCTGCATGCCCGCCTGCGCCGCGGGTCCTCCCAGAGCGGCCAGGTGCACTTCGTCGCCGAGACCGTCCACCGCGCCCGACGCGCCGGCGCGGCGGGCGAACTGACCGTGCGCGCCGACGCGGGATTCTGGTCCTATGACCTCCTCGACCGCCTCGAACGCCTCAAGGTGCGCTGGTCGATCACGATGCCGCTGTACGCCCACGTCAGAGCCGCCATTGGCAGCATTCCCGACGCGGACTGGACGCCGATTAGCTATCCCCCCGGCGGCGAAGCGCACGTCGCGGAGACCACCCTCGTCGCCGGCTCCCGCGGCAAACAGCGCAAGCTGCGCCTCGTCGTGCGCCGCAGCCGCCTCACCGACGAAACCCAACGGGCGCTATGGCCCGACTGGCGCTACCACGCCTTCGTCACCAACACCACATCTGACGCCACCGCCGCCGACGTGATCCACCGCCAACACGCCACCGTCGAACTCGCCATTCGCGACCTCAAGAACTCCACCGGCCTGGCGCATCTACCGTCGGGGAGCTTCGCCGCCAACGCCGCCTGGCTGACCTGCGCCACACTCGCCCACAACCTCTACCGCTGGATCAACGCGCACACCCCCCGGCGCCGGCGCGGCCAACTCACCGCCGGGCGCACCATCACCAACCAACTCCTCGCCCTACCCGGACGCCTCGTCAACCACGCCGGACGCACCATCTTGCGCCTCCCCGCCCGCTGGCCCTGGGCGATCACCTTCCACACCACCCTCACCAACATCCGCGCCCTGCCCCAACTCTGCTAACCCCGCCCCAGCCCCCCGACACACCAGCCCCCCAACCGGCTCGACGCGCCCCGAAACCGCCGACACCCCCGAACCGACACCTGCCGCCGCCCAAACCGCCGCGAACCGGGCCCTCCGCGAACCAAACACCCTCTCCCAGCCCTCCCAGACCCCCACCGCAAGCGACCAACACCCACCAACCCGCCAAAACGGTGGATTCAGGCTAAGTGGTCGCACTAGACGACTGCGAGTTCGCGGGCCGGGAACCAGATGCCGTGCGCTTCGAACGCGGCCGGCGTGGTCAGGATCGTGGCGGCCTTTTCGCGGGGGAAGCGAGGTCCCGGGAACCAGAACTCTGCGAGGTGCCGCCCGGGGCCGAACACCCACTCGGGCGTAGGCAGTTCGGCGTGGTAGCAGAGGTACTCGACATAGGCGGCAAGGAAGGCGTCCCACCGCGGATCGAATCGTTCCGGCTCGGCGGCCACAAGCACCTCTCGCTCGATGTCGCTGGCGTGCTGCCAGACCATCCCGAAGTCGTGCAACACGATGCGCGCACGCCACGCGTCGTCCTTCTCGGAGCGCAGCGCACCCACGTAGTTGGCGAGCACGTTCGCTGTGATCGTCACATCGGTGACCTCTGTGCCTGCTGGCTTTCCGTGGCGGGTCAGCTGCCGGCGCACCCGATCTCGGCTCCAGCCCGTCAGGCGGGCCACCTCGCTGACCGTCGCGCCCGCCCGGGTCGCGGCGACAACCAGCGTCGCCCGGCGACGCTCGAGACGATCGATCTCGTCGCACGTCGCGGCGAGGTCCTGCAGCACCACCAAGCGGTCCGTGTTGCGACGTTCAGTCACGGTAGGGCGCACCTCCATCGACGTTCCGGGCACGGCGCCCACCCTATCGTTGTGACGTAGACACGTCATCTTTCGAAGTAAATGAGTCAGCCATCACGCGGCACCTCGGGCTGGGCTCGTCACCGGCGTCACAACCAAGTTGTGGCACGGGATCCCACTCGCGCCTGCCAAGCGCCACCGTGGCCGACCCCACACCGGGCTCACACGCCGGGCACGCTCTCTCGGCCGGCCCGGAAAAGCCGCACGGATCCTGCAAGCGCTGGTGCTGCAAAGTCGCAGCCCGGTGGCACCACCGCCCCGGCGGCGCAGAAGGCGTCCCAGCACACGGAGGTCGAGTTGCTGAACCGCCGACACAGGAGAACGCGACTGGAGCTGTCGAATGCGATCGCCATACCTTGAGATCTTCCACAACACCCAACGACGGCACTCGTCGCTCGGCATGCTCACACCCGTCGAGTACGAACTCCGTCACGCCACCACCACCCGAGATCAAGCAAGCTGACCGCGCGAAGCCCAGGGCACACCACAGCCTGCGCAACACCCGGTGAGGTTTACACCTCCGCTGCGGCTATGGACTGCCGGTTCGGACGCGTTCAACAGCTGCTCGGCTGAGGAGCTTGGCTAGATCGTCATCGGGCGATGCTTCGATGGCGGCCACGTCCAAGAGACCAACTCGATGAAGCGGTAGGTAGTCGCCCCGGGTGAGACTGGTGCCGTAGACGCCAGCGGCTGCAACCATCTCAGCTAGGACTCCGAACTCCAGCCGAATCGCTAGTTCGTCCGCAACTTCGGCGCAATCGAGGCTGGCGCGAAGGTTTGCGACGGTTGCCACTGCATCCAACACATCGCGAGAGCGTGCTGCGATGGCCCGAATGGCGCCCGACGCCGAGTCTTCGGGCACATGCTGCAATAGCTCCCGTTCGGCCTCTCTGATCGGCGTACCGCTGATGTAATACAGTGCCGCTGCGGCCCGTTTGGCTCGGATCGTGGGATCTCCGCCGTCGACATGCAGAGAGTTGACGATGGTGGGCTGCACGCCTTCATGGGTGAGGAACTGGCGCCAACGGGCCTTTTCCTTGTTCGACCTGGCATTGGTGCGGATCCGCTGCTCGTCGAGTTCGACTGTGATCTGTGCCAGAGCGACTAGGTCGGCCGTCCCCTCGGCGGTCTCGGGGCGAGCTGCGTCGCCTAACCGCCCGATCCCAGCGAAGCGCTGGTGGCTGACCGGGCTCGCGGCGACTGCTGCCGGTAGCGATAATCGCGGGAGCGCATTGCGCCTTCATAGATGCATATCGGGAACTTCAACCACCACCGCTCGAGCAACCGATAGTCGCTCGATCGAACGATTCTCGACTCGAGGTCAGGCCGTTGGAGGATCGCATACCGCCGAGCCCGCGCCGCGTGGAGCGGATCGGACACGATCGCGATCCATTCGAATGGCTCTGCCAGCAGAAGGGACCGTTCAAGGTTCTCCCAGGTGTTCGTTGCCTCCGTCTCGATCTTCACGCTGGCCCCGAGCACCCCGAGGTGATCGACCGCGTACCGGGCCATGACCTCGGCTTCACTGTGGGTCCCAGCGCCCGCGGCGGCGCCTGTGAAAACGAGGCTTCCACTGCTTGCTGCGCGAAGTGTCCGGGCGCCGATCTCGGTTCGCCACCGTTGGATGGGACCCAGCCCACCATCGCGCCTCGATGGATAGCCCAGCACAATCACCGCACAGGCCGGCCTGCCATCGACGGGCTGGGGCCACCGGACCGATGCCCGCCAATGCACGAATTCGCTCAGCAGCAAGCCGACGACGACCGCGGCAACGAGGCTGACAAGCCAGACCACTACAGACACTCCGGACATGGGAAAATGGAGATGATCTTAAATAACATGAAGTGGAGCTGGGGGGAATAGACGGCAACACAAACCCCCTGGTCAGAGCATAGTTGGAGGACTGGAGGCTCGAGATTTCCCACGCGTCTTCCCACACGGTCGGCTGGTGTACTCCCGAGGCTGACTGGCTGTCTACACGATTGCGTTCCCAACATCGAAATGGCTCGGAGCATTGGGGCGCGGCGAAGCTGCCCTCGGCGCGGCGACGGTGGCCGATCCGAGCCCGACGAGCACCAAGGCGGCGGCTCTGCAGACCAGGATCTCCCCGCGCCTCGGCTACCACGACGAGGCGATTACGCCATGGAGACGCGCCTGCGGGCGTTGTCGAGAGCCTCTCATCACGCAGATGCACACCGACAACGTCGGCGTCCGGGCGCACCGAAGGTGTGGGTACAGCCGAACCGCGAGGGGCGCGGTCTGCCCCGGGCCTTGCGTGGTCGAGTAGTTGACTCTCGGGCACGTCGACTGAGGAGGTCATCGTGCCGAGGGGTATCCGGTTGAGTTCCGGCGCAAGGTTCTGGACCTGATCGAGGAAGAGAGGCCGAACGCGGAGATCGTCGAACAGTTCGGCGTGTCGGGTCAGGCGATCTACAACTGGCGCAACCAGGATCTGGTCGACCGTGGGCTGCGTCCCGGGGTCACGACCGCGGAGTTCGCGGAGTTGGCGGCGCCTCGCCGGCGCATCCGCGAACTCGAGACCGAACGGCGGCACTCGTCGCTCGGAATACTCACGTCCGTCGAACCCGGAGTTCGAGGGCAAGTTGACGCGGCGCCCGGCGCGGCGCTTGGTTGGCGACGCGCGGGTGATGCCGGTGGCCACCGCGGCGCGCCTCGCCGGCGTGGGTTGGCATCTCGTGAACGACCTGGCGCGGGCGTGGGCGGCGCTGGTGGGCGAGCACCGCCGCCGGCGCCCGCCACGCGTGTTGCTGGTCGATGAGACGTCGATGCGCCGCCGGCACCGCTACGTCACGGTGATCGTCAACGGCGACAGCGGCGAGCTGTTGGACATGGTGCCGCACCGGTCCGCTGAGGCGCTGAGCGGGTTCTTCGCCGCCCAGGGTCACCGCTGGTGCGCCGGTGTGAAGGTCGTCGTCACCGACGGGTCGAAGGCCTACCGCGCCGCCGTGGAGCGCCATCTGGGCCACGCCACCCACGTGCTGGACCGCTTCCACGTGATTGGCTGGTTCGCCGCGGGGCTCACCGCGGTGCGCCGCGACGTGCAGCGCCGCGAACCGCCCGGCACCACGCCGACCTTCGACCCGGCGGTGTTCCGGGCCAGGTTCTTGCTGCTGCGGCGCCCTGACCGCCTCACAGACGCCCAGCGCACCCAACTCGACGCGCTCTTCAAGACCCATCCCCGCCTGCGCGCCGCCTGGGACGCTCTCGGCGAACTGCACGGCCTGTACCTCGCCGACGACGAAGCCGGCGCCCTCGCGGCCCTGGATCGGTTCTGCGACCTCTACGCAACCGGCGACCTGCCCGAGTTCTACAAGATCGTCAACACGCTCATCGCCACGCTGCCCCAGATCCTCGCCTGGCACACCGCCGAGCGTCCCAGCAACGGCCGCATCGAAGGGACCAACAACCTCCTGCAAGTCCTGCGCCGCAGCGCCCACGGCTTCACCAACCCGCAGAACTTCGCCGCCCGCGACCTCCTCGTGGCATGATCAACCCAACCGACACCAGCAGCCCAAAACCCACGTTTCCGCGAAGGCTCTTCTTCTTCTCGCTCATCAACCTCTCCTCGAGGACCAGAGCGACCATCATCCCAAACGGATCAGCCTGGGGAAACCGTCAACCACCCACCGGGGTCCGCGTCACACCGCATGCAACTGAGACGGGACGCCACCCTCAAGACGGCACGAATCAACGTCAAGACTCACACGAGCACAACGAGGGCGACGACCCACTGTGCTGGGTCATCCGGGGCCTGCCGTGGGCGCTGTTCTGCAACCTGACGAGATGACAGGATTGAGGACGCACTAGCCCGCCGGGCGTCTGGGTCTTCGTCGCCCTCAAACGAAGCGCCCCTTTATGTTGTTGAGTGGCCCTGGCGTGGCAGTGTCGTCATCTTCTGCCGTTTTCAAAGCAATACAGACCAACCGGCGGCGACCACTTGCCCCACGTCACGCCGAACCGTCCCCGAACACTGATAGAGATGCTGGATCCGCCTTCCACAGTTACCGTGCCGCGCATCTCGTAGTAGCCCTGACTGTCCTCCGATTCCTGGAACTTGTAGCTGACCGTTCCTGCGCCTCCTCTGGTGACGACATGCGCGGCCCACTCCGCGGGGCGCGTGTCGTCTTCTGGGCCGTTCCAAATGATCCTGAAGCTCTGCGCACCGGTGCAGGACTCCTTCCACAGCGTGTTGCCGCCGGCATCGGGGTCGGCCCAGTACGCCCCGAGTCTGTCGACATCGAACGCTTCATCGCCTGCAGGTCCCGGCGTGTGCTGCGGCGGAGCCTGCGGCGTGCCCTTGCCTGTCGTCCATGCTCCGGGGCCGATCCGGTTCACCGCTCTGACCTGCACCTCGTAGGCCACCTGGTTCGTCAACTCCGGTATGTGCTGATGTGTACTGAGGTCGTCGTTGGAGCGAGAGACAGTCGTCCACGACGCCGTTCCGACCCGCCGGTATCGCACTTCGTATGTGGTCACCGGGGCGCGTTCATCCTCATCGGGGCCATTGCTCCACAACACCGCGAGCACCTCGTTGCCCCCAGTGATGTCCAGGTGGAGCGGCTTGCCAGGCAGCGTGGGCGGACCGATCGGCGTTGCAGCGACGCTGGCTTCGGCGCCCTCGACGCCATCTGACACCACTCGTACCTCAAAGGTGTAGTCGACATTGTTGATCAGACCCGTCACCGTGTACGAAGCCGTGGCAGCGCTGCTGCCCGGGATGTCGGTCCAGTCGGGGTTCCAGGCCTCGGCAGAGGTGACCCGGTAGCGGTACTGGTACCGGGTGATGGAGCTGTTTCCCGGATCGTCCCAGTTCAGCGTGACGAACTGGTCGCCGGGCGTTGCGTCGAGGTTCGACACAGCGGCAGGGATGATGAAGATCACGGTCTGGCTCGTCGTGCCTGCGGTCACCTCAGCGGGCAGCGTCCCGAAGCTGAGCGTGACGCTCCCGCCACCGTCATGGTCGCTGCCCGGTGTGGCCACGAACACGAAAGACTTCGACGTCTCTCCAGGGTTGAAGGTCACGCTGGTTGGCACGCCCGAGTAGTCCGCGGTAGTCACGCCCCCCTGGTTCGTGACGGTGATCGGTATCACGACGGTGCGCTCGGGATCGGCGCTCAGCGAGACCTCCACGGTGGCGCTGCTCCCCACGGAGACCGTGTAGGCCCCCGCCCCGAACTGTACCTCCACCACCGGTATCGTCGTGCCCCGCACACCCACCGCGAGCACCCGAGCAGCCGCACCTGTAGCGGACTGCGCGGTCCAGGCCGTGCCGCTGCGCGACGAGTACGAATCGCCGACGCTCCATCCCGCGGCCGGCGCCGCGTCCTCCTCGGTCACGCTGCTGCTGCCCACCGACACCGTCGCGGTCCCCGCATCCGCCGTCACCACCACCCAATAGGTTGTGCCCGCATCCAACGCCAAGCCCGTCGAAGCGAACTCCTCCGCAGTAGCCGCCGAAGCGTCAACAATGCTCGGGGCGCCCAGCGTCTCCAGGCTGGTGCCGGGCGCGGCGCCTGCGTCGCTGTGCACCGACACCGAAACGCTGCCGGACCCCACCCCCAAGCGCAGCCTCACCGCCTCCAACACGGCGGCCGCGTGCGTGCCAGTGCTGAACGACTGAGCCAACCCCCCAACCGAACCGCCCCCATCCACATCAGCCCCAACAGCAGTGCCCAGATTGCCCACCAAGAACGACGCCCGCGCACCCACGGTCAAGCCCTCATCCGCCTCCACGACATAGCGCACACCCGGATCGTCGGCGAAACCCACCTCCACAGACACATCGGCACCTCGGTCCTCATCCACCAGCCGGTACAGCTCAGACGTCGCCCCCGAGATATCAACCGCACCAGGAGTCGAGCCCGCAACAGCAGCAGGCGTCCGCTTCCACTGATACGAGAACTCCACCCCGCTCAAACCGTCAGCGTCGGCGATACCCGATACATCAGCCCACAAAGTCTCCCCGACCTCGCCGATACCCTTCACCACCGGCGCGCCCGTCGCAGCCGAATCCGTGAACAAGCCGCCGCGGAGACGGAAGCGGGGCACCCAGTCCCGAGAACCCGACACGCTCAACCGATCGTCGCTGCTGCGAGCAGAAGTGGGCACCCGAAGATGCCTGGACACATCGTCGACGCTGAAGGCGACGTCGTCGACTACGGAGAAACCATGACTGCTGGCGTCGTACTCCAAACGGACAAACCTCCGTGCGCCCTCAATCACCGATTCCGATTGCGCCAAGCGGCAGCTCACCGTCCCCAGCGAATTCGCGCGCTCGACCACCAGCACAAACTCGTTCTGCGATTCGTCACTCGCGTAGTAGCCCTCGTTTGACCGGAACAGGCCGCGCGCCTCGAACTGCACGGAATCACTCGAGGACGCACTGCGCACGAAATCGAACAGCTTCCGGCCGACACGCTCGCCGGGATCATCGCTGATGGAAGGAGTCGCGTACTGCACCGTGTGCGCAGCCACGGCCAGCTCCGCGTCGCCGCCCACACTACAGCCCAACTCCAGACGCTCGATCAGATAGTCCTGGTCCCCAGTACCCGTGCGGACCCTCACCGCGATGCCGTCCCCATCATCAGCCAGCACCACCGACCCCGAATTGGCCGCCGAACGCGATGTGCTCAACAGCACGAACGGTTCCCCCACGTCGACTCGCACTGTGCTGCTCGCTGTCCACCTCGGACCGCCAGTTCGCCACGTCAGCCGATTGTTGTCGTCGTCAACCACGGCATCGCTGAAACTGAACACCGACTCGCCGGTGTCGTGATGCACGACCAAAGCCACATCCGACAGCATCAACGCTGTCGGTCTTCGATGCAGCTGCAACTCCAGCCCCCCGCTCGAGGTGCTCGCAAGCTCGCGCACGACGTAGGCGTCGCCTGCGAAACTGAATGTGCGCCTGCTCAGCGAGCCCGAGGCCGCCGACGCGCCGATCTTTCCGCCGCCGAGATCTGCTGTGGAGACATCGATACATGCGTGCCGGTCGCACGTCGTCGACGAGCCCCTGACCGTCAGCCCTGTCCCCACCGCCGCGTGAGACGCAGCGACCCCGCCGTCGCGGCCACTCAGAAAGCCCGAGGCGTTAGATCCCAGGCTGTCAGCGGGAATCGTGAACCCGTTGACGTCATTGTCGTCGCTCGTAACCGCATAGGCGTACAGCAGCCTGTTGGTGCCACTGCCGGAAACGTAGCCGGCGGTAGGCGAACGCCTCCAGCCCGCCCTCTGATCGATCGCCAGCGACGCGCCGCCGCTGCTGTAGGTCACCGGCCCGTCGAACGTGTACTCCACCTCGATACGGTCACCGCGGCCGAACGTGTCCCCCTCAGGAAACGTCGAATGGCTCAACGGCACCGACACCACACGAGCAGCCAGCAGATCCACATGCTCGCTTGCCTTGATCTCGATCCTCAACGGCTGATTCGTGCCGAACTCGCTCCAATACCCGGGTTCGCTGGGCATATCATCGAGAGAAGAGCCCTGGCTGCGAGAACCGATCCGCCAGCCCCGGCTCGAGGACGAGTCCATCGCGGCCGAAGAAGCAACGACAAGTTGTCGACGGGACGCTGGAAGCACGGTGATCGCGAACCAGTACGTGGTGTTGGCGTTCAGCACCGGCTGCGTGATACTAGGAAGGTCGTAGACCAATAGACCCGCACTAACGTGGTCGACGCGGTCCAAGATTCGCAGACGGGCACCAGGCGATCCGTTGGCGTCGCCGAGAAGACTCAGTTGGGTGCCTGAATTCCCAGCGACGAGGATACCCATCGACACCCCCACCTCATAGACCGTCACGGGCCGGTCTCCGACAGTGACCGACACGGCCACATGTTTGACGCCGCTAGAACCCCTGGCATCGAACTCGATATTGGTGCCGGCCTGACCGACGTTTCTCGCTGCCACATGGTCCGAGCTCTGCCTGCTGCCGTCATCCACATACACCCGGATCTCGTCGCCTGACGACCAGCTCAACGCCGCATCGCGCCAAGTCAGCCGCTTAGCGGTGGCGTTCCACTCCGCGTCGCTGAACAAGTACCCACGCTCGCCCGCCAGCAGCGAGCCACCGTTGATCAGCGATTGCGCCGGCTCACGATCCAGCACCATCTCGAGCTGGCCCGCGCTGCCGCGCACCAGCAACTGGGAAACGATGTACTCCTCGTCTCTGGACCTGAACGACCAGTTCGACAGATTCCCCACATACGATCCAGGGCCATAGTCGATGGCTCCCAGCGCGACGCCCACCGCCCCCACAGACACATCGGTGCAGTACAAGTGCGCGCATCCGGTGGTCGCGCCGTTCACTTTGTGGCCGCTCTGCGCCCCGAGCGCACCCAGAAGGAGCGACACGCTGCCGCTGCCGTCCGCGCCCGTGACGAGCCCGGGCACGACGCCGAATGGCAACAGCGAGTTCTGCGGCAGCGACACCCCATCGGTATCGACATCATCGGCCCGCACCCGATACCGGTACAGCAGCGTCGACGTGCCGCTGCCCCCCACGAACAGCGCGGCCCAGTTTCTTGCGCCCACGGTCAGCCGCGCATCGCCATGGCCGTAGATCACATCGGCCGAATAGCGGAACTCGATCTCGATGTGCTCATCAGCGGTGTAGGTGTCCCCCGACAACGGACGCGACTTGATCACCGCACCAACCAGCCTCACCGGCGGCGTCTGGCGGGGCACCGAGAAATAGGCGTCACCGCGCACATCACCGAACCCGCCCGGGTGTGCGGCCACAGAACCCCACGGCACCACAACAGCCGCCGCCACAGCGACAACAGCCGCCGCGAACACCGAAACCAGCTTTCCAACACGCCCCCGCGCCATCACATCCCTCCGTCAGCGACCCTCAACCAACCTGCCCAACTGAACCTCCCCTGAACCTCCCCGGGTTTCACGCAGGCTGTTTGGTTTGAGTCGTGGCCTGGTGGCCAGCGTAGGCGGCTTCGTATTCGGCGGGCGGGGTGTCGTCGAGGTGGCTGTGGAGGCGCTGGTTGTTGTGCCAGTGCACCCAGGCCAGGGTGGCCAATTCGACGTCGTCGACGCTGCGCCAGGGCCCCTGTGTGGGGCCGCGGATCAGTTCGGTCTTGTAGAGGCCGATGACGGTTTCGGCCAGGGCGTTGTCGTAGGAGTCGCCGACGGATCCGACCGAGGCTACGGCGCCGAGCTCGCCGAGGCGTTCACCCCAACGCAGCGACGTGAACTGACCGGATTCAACCGGTCGTCGCAACACTGTCTTGTTGGGCGTGTCCCGCGCGACGCCCGGGCCATCTCGAGTGCGTCGAGGACCATCTCGGTGCGCATGTGCGCAGCGACACGCCAGCCGACGATGAGGCGACTGAACGCATCGACGATGAAGCACACATAGGAGACGCCGGCCCACGTCGCCACGTAGGTCAAGTCGCTGACCCACAACCGGTTCGGCGCTGCGGCGGAAAAGTCCCGCTGGACGAGATCCGCCGGGCGAACAGCGCCGACATCAGGGCGTGTGGTGCGCACCCGGCGCCGCCGGCGTATCGCCTCGATGCCCGCCACACGCATCAGACGGGCGACCTGGTCACGGCCCACATCGATCCCGGCGCGCCGGGCGGCCTTCCAGAGCTTGTGCGCCCCGTAGACCCGATAGTTCGCCACCCACAACGCCACGAGTTGTGGGATCAGAGCGGCGTCGCGGCGCGCTCTCGCCGACGGGCGGCGGCTCTTGGCGCCGTCATAGACCGACGGGGCGATCGGCAACTCTGCGCAGATCGGCTCGACCCCGAACTCCTCACGGTTCTCGTCGATGAAATCAACCATCATCTCAGTGGGCGGTCGAGCTCCGCCGCAAAAAAAGCCGACGCCGAGCGCAAGATGGCGTTCGCGCGGCGCAACTCCCGGTTCTCGGACTCCAGATCCTTCATCCGCGCCCGATCCGCCGTCGTCACCCTCGCCGTCTCACCGTCGTCGATGTCGGCCTGGCGAACCCACTTGCGCACCGACTCGGTGCCGAACCCCAACTGGTCCGCCACCCGGCGCACCGTGCCGTGGTCGGTGCCCAACTCGGCGCGCAACGCCCGCACCAACCGCACCGCCCGCGCCTTCTCCACCTCGCTGCAACGACGCGTCGAGGACCTTCCTGATCTGTGTTTTGCTGACCAGGAACTGTTCGCTGTGGTTCTACACCGAGGCCTCGACCGGATGTCTATACTGCAGTGCATTCATGATTTGCCTTGCCGGTATAGCCTTCCCGGCGGTTCAACGCCGGGCTTGGGCAACTACGCGATCACGATCCTGCGGGGGACGTGGACCTCGGCAGAGGGCGCGCAACGTGGCGAGAGTCGCTTGCTGCCGGGTGGCGCTGTGGTTGTCGCCTGTGTCCCCGTCGCCTCGTCGCTCCTGTTCTGTCGAGTGGTTGATGGTTGAGTGGGATGCGCCGGCGTCGGGGAGTGGGAGGCATTGGGGTTCGACGGAGGGTCGCGTTCGTTCCGTGGTGTGTGCGCCTCGGGTTCGTCGGCCGCGCGGTCCTGGTTGTCGCGCCGGCTGTCGCGGTCGTGGTGCTCGTCGTTGTTCTGTTCGGTGACGGTTTCACCAACCCGGTCTGGGCGCAGGATGTCGAGGCCGGGGTGTGCGGCCGAACCGCCAAGGTGCGAGACGCCATCGTCACCGCCAGTGTGGCTCCGGGCTGTGACCGCGTGGCGAGGCGCCATCTGATGGAGATCACCGCCTTGGATCTCAGGGGTCAGGCGATCGCGGGCCTCAGTGCGGGCGACTTCGACGGCCTGCATGCGCTCAGGACGCTGGATTTGTCCGGCAATGCCCTGGGTTCGCTGCCCGCTGGAGTTTTCGACGAGCTGTACAGCTTGGTGACGCTGCGGCTCCACGGCAACCAGCTCCGGTCTCTCCCGGGCGGCATCTTCGACCAATTGTTCGTGTTGGAAGAACTGACCCTGCACGGCAACCAGCTCACCGAACTGCCAGCGGGCATGTTCGACGACTTATCCAGGTTCAACGGCGTCCACCTGTCTCAGCACGCGCAGGGACTGGGGCGCTTGAGCAAGTTCCTGCAGCAGCATGAGGTCACCACGGTCGAAGGGTTCATCAGGGCGCTCCCGGATCTGCACAAGGAGCGCGTCGTGTTCGTCTACGACTCGGAGGGTTTGGGTGCAGAGTTCGTCTCCAGCGCCTATCCCAGAGTCGTGTCGTGGGGCGCGAACGCGGAGTACGTCTTTGCTTGGCAGACCAATCCCAATGCTTCAGACCAGTTCAAGCAGTCCGTGGAGTTCCTGATTCCGGGGATCACTCAATGGACTGCCGGAGTGATCGATTTTTCTGGCACCGAGCCCGAAATCCTACATCCTGAGACTTGCCAGAGTTGTCACGGCTCCCAGAACAAGCCCCTCTGGCCGGGTAATGACTGGCCCGGAACGGAATATTTTCATTCCGGATCGATTTACAGCAGCAAGGCGTACGGGATGCAGCAGTTGGTGGAGTCGACCAACACTAGGATCGCACCACTCGATCTGGAACTTCCGCCAGATAATCTCGGCTATCACCAGAGAGTGCTCAAGGCTTCCGAAGGAGCTGTTGCTTATCAGTTCCCCGCGGAGGAAGTCTCTGCTTCACTTGCAATGAGACACGCAGAAGTACTCTTTGGAAGGCTTAAGGCTGACAGCAATTTCAAACAATTCGCAGAGAGCACCCTGTGTTCCAGCGATCGGGTAACCGCACTACGCGTCCCGTTCCTCGCCAGCCGAGAGTACACCGTGGGAGTCTTCCCAGGCTCGGACCGTCTCGTCGGCGGCTCAAGTGCGCAGGAAGTCAATGCCGTCCCAATTTATAACTTCCGAAGCGGTACGTTGAGCGGTGCTTTGCTATTCCTGATCCTTCACGATCTCTGGGAAACTCATCCCGAGGTACGATCGATCTATCGGGATACCTCCAATCAAAGCGTCCCTCGAGTGTCGGATTCAGATACTGCTCGCACCTACTATCAAGTGAACCAACTTCTCTTCTATCCGCCTGGACAAGCATCGGCCGAGGACGAACTCATCCAGCTCTATCGCGCCCACTTCGGCTATGGGAATCGAGCATCCATGAGCCTTGTGGACTCTGCCAATCCAACTCACCTCCAAGACGGTAGCTTCATATCGGACTTCAGGGCAGCGCATGTGAATGGTATGGCCCCGAAGGTTTGCGCGGCTCTGAAGGGCGCACGTGAGGCCCCTCGAAACGTGCAGGCTCTGGTATCTGGAGGCCACGTCACACTCAGCTGGGACGCGCCCGCAGCGGGGACTGGGCTCACCGGCTACCGAATCAGACGATCAACGGTGAGCAACGCGGCCGTGGCGGACATCGCCAACACTGGTGCGGATGTCACGACCTACTCCGACACGAGCGTCGCGGCCAACGACACCTACTTCTACAGCGTGCAGACTCTCAAGGGCGGCGAAGCGGGAAGCGAGTCCCTCCGAGCCGAGATTTACGTGCCACCGGCGCCCGGCACACCGGAGATAACCGGTGTGTTGTCGTTTGTTGTGGTGGAGGGTGAGACGGCGGTGGGTGCGTTGTCGGCGACGGACGCGGACACCGATGTGGGGGATTTGGTGTGGTCGATTCCGGCGGGCGCGGCCGGCGGCGCGGACGGTTCCCGTTTCTCGTTGAGTTCTGGGGGTGTGTTGGCGTTTTCGGCGGGGAAGGATTTCGAGGCGCCCGACGACGCCGACGCAGACGGCAGCTATGAGGTGACCGTGCAGGTCAGCGACGGGACCCTCCGCGACACCGCCGATGTGACCGTGGCGTTGTCGAACCGCAACGAGGCGCCCACCGCGGACGCCGGCGAGGACCAGTCAGATGTGGCTGCGGGGGCGACGGTCACCCTCAGCGGCACCGCGACAGATCCCGACGACGACGACACGTTGAGCTACGCGTGGACCCAGACCGCCGGCGACACCGTCACACTGTCGACACCGACCGCGGCCACCACTTCTTTCACCGCACCCGCGGATCTGACCACCGACACCACGCTCACATTCACACTACGAGCCACCGACGCCGACGGACTCCACCACGACGACGCCGTCGACGTCACCGTGGAGGCTGCGGTGTCGTTGACGGCGCGGGTTGTGGGGGTGCCCGAACGCCATGATGGCAGTAGCGCGTTCAGCTTCGAGTTGTATTTCAGTGAGGAGGTCGTTCTGAGTTATCGGACGTTGCGGGATACGGCTTTCGAGGTGACGGGTGCGGCGGTGCGAAGCGCGGTCCGGCGTTCGCCGCCGTCGAATGTGGGTTGGATTATCACGGTGGTGCCGGCGTCGGACGCCGATGTTGTGTTGGTGTTGGCCGCGGGTCGGGCGTGCGATGTTGCGGGCGCGGTGTGCACCGCCGGCGGCGTGGGGCTGTCGGAGGCTTTGACGGTGACCGTCGAGGGGCCCGTGGAGGCTGCGGCGTCGTTGACGGCGCGGGTTGTGGGGGTGCCCGAACGTCATGATGGGAGTAGTGCGTTCAGTTTCGAGTTGTATTTCAGTGAGGAGGTCGCTCTCAGCTACCGGACCGTGCGGGACACGGCTTTCGAGGTGACGGGTGCGGCGGTGCGAAGCGCGGTCCGGCGTTCGCCGCCGTCGAATGTGGGTTGGAACGTCACGGTGGTGCCGGCGTCGGACGCCGATGTTGTGTTGGTGTTGGCCGCGGGCCGGGCGTGCGATGTTGCGGGCGCGGTGTGCACCTCGGGGGGTGTGGGGCTGTCGGAGGCTTTGACGGTGACCGTCGAGGGGCCGGCGGCGCCTGTGGTGGGTGGTGTGTTGTCGTTTGTTGTGGTGGAGGGTGAGACGGCGGTGGGGGCGTTGTCGGCGACGGATGCTGATTCTGCGGCGGCGGATTTGGTGTGGTCGATTCCGGCGGGCGCGGCGGGCGGCGCGGATCGTTCTCGTTTCTCGTTGAGTTCTGGGGGTGTGTTGGCGTTTGCTGGGGGTAAGGACTTCGAAGCGCCCGACGACGCCGACGCAGACGGCACCTACGAGGTGACGGTGCAGGTCAGCGACGGGAGCCTCACCGGCACTGCTGATGTGACCGTGGCGTTGTCGAACCGCAACGAGGCGCCCACCGCCGACGCGGGCGACGACCAGTCAGATGTGGCTGCGGGAGTGACGGTCACCCTCAGCGGCACCGCGACAGACCCCGACGCCGACGACACGTTGAGTTATGCGTGGACCCAGACCGCCGGCAACACGGTCACGCTCACAGCGCCGGCGGCGGCGACCACCACCTTCACCGCGCCTTCGGATCTGGCCGCGGATGCGACGTTGACGTTCACGCTGCGCGTCACCGACGCCGGCGGCCTCCACGACGACGACACCGTGCAGATCACCATCACAGCAGCATCCGACGACGCCACCGCCGACGATGCAACCGCACAAGCCTCTGACACGACTGCGGAAGACGACACGACACCATCGCCATTTGATGCCGACGACGCAGCCGCCTATGTCGCCGCGAGAGACATGCTCGTGAGCAATGTTCAAGTAGGAGCGGGGATGTCCTCGTTCATCTACGCGATCCTTTTCCGCAGCTGGGCAGAACACGCACGTGACGGCGACAACAACGGTGTCGGCGATCTCGACGCGACCATCCCCCTCGGCGAGGATGACCCGAACTCGCTTCCAAGCCCCGCCGACCCACAAGCCCTCAAAGACGCCATCGACGAACTCGCAGAAGCCGCTGGGCTGCCGGCTGCCCTCATCGACGCCGCCGAGAGCGAGTAGCGACATCTGTTGATAGTTTAAGTGAGGTGCGCTGGCGTCGGGGAGCAGGACGCGACGCGGTTCGGCCGAGGGCCGCGCTCGCTCTGCGGCGTCGGAGCCACGGATTCGTCGGCCGCGCCTTCCTGGCTGTCGCGCTCGTGGTTCTCGTCGTCGTTCTGTTCGGTGACGGTTTTGCCAACCCGGTCTCGGCGCAGGGCTCTGAGGCTGCGGTGTCGTTGACGGCGCGGGTTGCGGGGGTGCCGGAACGCCATGACGGGGGTAGCGCGTTCAGCTTCGAGTTGTATTTCAGTGAGGAGGTCGTTCTGAGTTATCGGACGTTGCGGGATACGGCTTTCGAGGTGACGGGTGCGGCGGTGCGAAGCGCGGTCCGGCGTTCGCCGCCGTCGAATGTGGGTTGGATTATCACGGTGGTGCCGGCGTCGGACGCCGATGTTGTGTTGGTGTTGGCCGCGGGTCGGGCGTGCGATGTTGCGGGCGCGGTGTGCACCGCCGGCGGCGTGGGGCTGTCGGAGGCTTTGACGGTGACCGTCGAGGGGCCCGTGGAGGCTGCGGCGTCGTTGACGGCGCGGGTTGTGGGGGTGCCCGAACGTCATGATGGGAGTAGTGCGTTCAGTTTCGAGTTGTATTTCAGTGAGGAGGTCGCTCTCAGCTACCGGACCGTGCGGGACACGGCTTTCGAGGTGACGGGTGCAGCGGTGCGAAGCGCGGTCCGGCGTTCGCCGCCGTCGAATGTGGGTTGGAATATCACGGTGGTGCCGGCGTCGGACGCCGATGTTGTGTTGGTGTTGGCCGCGGGCCGGGCGTGCGATGTTGCGGGCGCGGTGTGCACCTCGGGGGGTGTGGGGCTGTCGGAGGCTTTGACGGTGACCGTCGAGGGGCCGGCGGCGCCTGTGGTGGGTGGTGTGTTGTCGTTTGTTGTGGTGGAGGGTGAGACGGCGGTGGGGGCGTTGTCGGCGACGGATGCTGATTCTGCGGCGGCGGATTTGGTGTGGTCGATTCCGGCGGGCGCGGCGGGCGGCGCGGATCGTTCTCGTTTCTCGTTGAGTTCTGGGGGTGTGTTGGCGTTTGGTGGGGGTAAGGATTTCGAGGCGCCCGACGACGCCGACGCAGACGGCAGCTATGAGGTGACGGCGCGGGTCAGCGACGGGACCCTGAGCGGGACTGCTGATGTGACGGTGGCGTTGTCGAACCGCAACGAGGCGCCCACTGCGGACGCCGGCGAGGACCAGTCAGATGTGGCTGCGGGAGTGACGGTCACTCTCAGCGGCACGGCGACAGATCCCGACACCGGTGACACGTTGAGTTATGCGTGGACCCAGACCGCCGGCGACACGGTCACGCTCACAGCGCCGGCGGCGGCCACCACCACCTTCACCGCGCCTTCGGATCTGGCCGCGGATGCGACGTTGACGTTCACGCTGCGCGTCACCGACGCTGGCGGGCTGTCGCACCAAGACCAGGTAGCTGTGACCGTCCGCATTGCGGCAGACGACGCAACGCCATCGCCATTTGATGCCAATGACGCAGCCGCCTATGTCGCAGCACGCGACGCGCTCATAGCAGAAGTGTCCGCTGCGCCTCCGAACGTGGTCGGGGCGTCTCGATATGCAAGCAACTACGCGTTCGCCGCGAATTGGCACAGGTCCCAGCACAGCCTCGACCCGGACATCCCCCTGGGCGAGGACGACCCGAACTCCCTCCCCAGCCCCGCCGACCCACAGGCCCTCAAGGAGGCAATCGACGCTCTCGCAGAAGCCGCGGGGCTACCAGGCAGTCTGATCAACGGAACCGACACGGAGGACACCGGCGGCGCCGTGTCGTCGACGCAGCAGCCCGCTGTGACCCTCGGCGACTACAAGGCGGACCTGTTTTTCGAGAAGTATGTGGATTGGGGCATGCGCTCTTCGATGGACCTTGCCGTCGAGGTTCCTCGCGGCGCTGCCGGTGTGGAGAGGGTTGTTGTGCAATGGCGCCGCGGCGTCGAGCGCTACGACGACGTCCGCCGTCACGAGGTGTCGATCAACGAGGACTCGCTCGCGTTCCGCTTGGCCATCCAGGGCCTGGACGCGCGCTTCCAGTACGCGGTGCGGGTCAGCCTGGAGGATCGGCGGGGCAAAGTGGTGGGGATCACGGAGGCTACGGGGGCGTTGCGCAGCAGCGCGTACCCGGTTGGCCCTGGCGGCGCGCCGCGTGTCGATGCCGGGGGGCTGTCGCTGCTGCCCGGCGCGATCTGGATCGATGTGGTGTGGCCGGCCACGGCCGCAGCGACCGGCCATACGGTGCAGTGGAAGCCCGCCTCCGACGCCGGCTGGGACGGCGCCCAGCAAGCCATCGCCGCCGCGGACGCGACCGGCCACACCCTCGAGGGGCTCACCGCCGGCGGCCGCTACACGGTGCGCGTGCGCGCCAACACCGTCGGCGGCACCGCCGGGTGGTTCGGCGCCGCGACCGCGGGTCTGGTGTCGGCCGCGCCGTCGCCGTTGTTGTTGGAGGGCGACCACCGGAGCATCGTGGCGAGTTGGGGACCGCCCGCAGGAACCGGCGCCGGGTCGGTCGTGCGGTACTCGCTGCAGTGGCGCCTCGACGGCGAGTCCTACGACGAAACCCGTAGACGCCTGATGGCGGTGTCGAGCTACGACGCGGAGATCACCGAGTTGGACAACTCCGTGGAGTACACGGTGCGGTTGTCGGCGCTGGACTCTGAGGGGAGGTCGCTGGGCGCCGCGGAGGGCTCGGTCAGCCCAGTCTCGATGGCCGACCAGATCAAAGCAGAGATCATCGATCCCCGCGTTGGCAGCCACGCCTGGCTGCGCGAGGCCTGGTACGAGGTCCCCGTGGAGATCCGCTCGACTTCATGGGAAGCGTCCTACTACGACCGCTCGGTTCCCGCGCTGTACCTCGTTCCCGGCAGACACTCGTCGACGCTGACCGTGCTGCACGAACTGGCCCATCACTTCACGCTGCATTCCTCGATCTACGCCGACGACCCCGTCGGCCGGCTCTCGGTGCTGTCGCTGTGGCTCTACCTGTACGCCACCGTGACAGATCCGAACGAGTCGATACCTAACGTGCGGTCGTGCCCGGGAGGTGTGGTCGTGTGCGACCACGACGGCGCCGGCGAACTCATCGCAATTGTCATGGAGGGGTTCACCCAACGTGGCTGGTCCGGTTCCGCGACAACTACTGCTATCGCTGCAAGTGTCAGCGCCGGGGAACTCCCGCAGTGGTTCGAGGACACCTACACCTCTGACGGCACTATCGCCACGGCCGACCTTGATGCGCTGTGGGCGGACTTCAAGCAGGTCGGCACCAACCCCTACCTGGGCCACCTCTCCGAACTCCTCGAGGGCCTGTTCGGCGGCTACTGCTCGACCGCCGAGGCAAAGGCGGCGCTCGCGGTCTCGGCGACGCTCAACAATGCGTGGGTCGACGGCGGCTGCAACAACCGCCGGCCCCAGGGACTCTCCGGAGTTGTGGGGGGCTCGGCCGGCGAGATCCACGTGGCGTGGCAGCCACCCCTGTATGCCACCACTCCGGCGATTGACCGTTACGTCGTGCAATGGAAATCCGGCACCCAAGGCTACGACACGGCGCGCCAAGCGGTGATCACCGACTTGAACGCTCTGTCGCACACGATCACCGGCTTGAACACCGGCACCGGCTACACCGTGCGCGTGGCCGCAGTGAACTCGACCGACACCGCCGACCTCACCGACGACGACAGCCGCACCCGCGCCGCCGAGACCACCGCAACCGCCGGATAGATGGAGCACCTGTGCTAGGGAATGACGCGGCGCCTGTCTCTCAGCCGTCGTGGTGGGCGACGTTGTCGAGGTAGCTGCAGCACAAGTAGGCCCACGATGGCCCGCAGCGACGCCCGACGGCTGCAGGCCGTTGTGGTGGTGCTATGGCCCGGCGACGGTCAGTGCCAATGTGGGACTCGGCATCGTCGTGGGTGCTGGCCGCCAAAGGAGCCACAGCGGCAGCCACCGATGCGGTTGGCGCGCTGGTGAGGGTTTCTTCGTTGCCCGCGTCGTCGGTGAACGCAACCGTGACCTGGATCGTGCAGCTGGTCACTGAAATTCCCCACTTCTGCTCATCGAAATTCCCCACCCTGATATCCGCCAGATAGGGGCGGGGCTCCTCTGAACTGGTTGTCGCGAGACGGTCCAGTGGGAGAGGAGCCCGGCTCTGATGATGACACAGGGAGAGGACGTGGAGATTCACGCGTTGAGGCAGCAGGGTTGGTCGATTGCGGCCATTGCCCGTCATGTGGGTCGGGACCGCAAGACGGTGCGGGCGTATCTGGCCGGTGATCGGCGGGTCGGCGTGCGCGACGGCAGCGGTGTTCCGTTCGACGCGGTCGAGGGGTATGTGCGTCGGCGGTTGGCGGATGATCCGCATGTGCGGGCGACGGTGTTATACGGCGAGGTGCGGGCGTTGGGGTGCGGCTATGCGCGGTCGTATCAGACGTTCACCCGCCAGATACGCCTGCGGGGGCTGCGCCCGGTCTGTGCGGGCTGCTCGCACGGCGGCGGGCGGGCACATACCGATCTTGACCATCCGCCGGGGGTGGAGTTGCAGTGGGACTGGTTGGAGCTGCGGGAAATCGAAGCGAACACAAACCGCCAGTTCAGAGGGCACTTGGCGGCATACTGACGCTCGGTTTCCCACGTTTCTTCCCACGCGTCCCGGTAGGTGTGCCCGGGAGTTCTCTGGGGTCGATCTGGCGTCGGTACGGCGGTGGTCGTTGCTGTCTTGCCAGCGGGGAACGATCGGGAGGGCAGGGTCACCCGCGCGACTTGCTCTCCGCGAGAGTGTTCTGCTGAAGGGTCGCCGCCGGACTCCCACAAGCCGAGTCCAACGAGCGGGGCGCGGATCAGTCCGAGTGACCAGAAGCTAGATCTTCGGCCCGGTCCCTTGGCGCTGCCATGGACGACTGACCCGATCGTGGACCAGATCGGCCCGGGTGTGGGTGACCACGGCACCCACGATCAACAGCCCGCCGACCACCGTGGCAAGTGGTGGCGCCTCGCTCACCACAATCCACGCCGCCAGAACCGAGCAGGGTGTCTCAGTCGTGGCCAAGAGAGCGGCCTCCGCTGCCCGAATTCGCCGGACCCCCTCAGTCCACAGCACCAGCGACACAGCGAACACCAGCCCGAAGGCCACGGTCAGAGGCATCTCGGAGGCGTCCATCCCGAACGGGTCGGCCACCACGAGCGCCACCGCGAACAGCACAACTCCTGATCCCGCTTGCGCCAACAGAGCATCGGTGCCTCGGAAGCGGCGTATCAGCACGATCAGCGAAGCCAACGTGAGCGACAGGGCCACGGCCAACAGATCCCCCTCCAGATTGCCGGCCCCAAGGCTCCCGGCCACGGTCAGGATCACACCTCCGAACGACACCACCGCAGCGATGACCGTCGATCGCCGCAGACCCTCACGCAGAATCAGCCACCCGAGCCCCGCTGCCATGAACGGTATGGTCGCCATGATCACCGACACGTTGGCCACAGCCGTCTTCTGAAGCGCAGTGACCAGCAGCACCATGCCCGCAGCGTTGAGAGCGAGCAGCACCAGCGCCTGGGCGGCTGAAACCGGGTTGAGGCGGACCCGAACATGATCAGCGTCGCGCCGCCGGCGCCACCAGACATAGGCCACAATGACTGGGGTCGCGGTCAGGCCGCGCCAGCTTGCGATCTCCCAGGCACCGCCCTCGATGCTGCGGGTGAACACTCCCGACATACCGAAGCCCAGCCCGGAGGCGAGCATGGCAGCCGCGCCCAGCCGCCGCGACCGCGATCCGGCCGTGTGCTGGTCCGCAGTCAACTCAGCTCAGAGGAAGCACAGCAATTCATCAGCGTCCGATTTCCTCTGCGTCCGACCTCCCACCATCCCCAGCCTATTCTGAGCCTCCCCGGGTCTCCGCGCTGGCTCAGGTGCAACCCGGGTTTCGCGCGGTCAGCTTGGGGGAACCCCGGGGGAGGTTCGGTCCGAGCCGATGGTCCGATACGGGCCAATGGTGCGCCTCGGGTTGGAGCGGGTCGAAGCGTTGGAGTTGCTTGGAATGGTCGTCGCGCATCTCAATGTCGCCGAGGCGTCGGGCGAGCTGTCGCCGCGGATCCCGACCCTCATCGCTATTCGCGACAAGCTGGCTGCGGGCCTGTGGGAGGAGCAATGAGCTACAGCGACGCTGATGTGTCCGCCGCGAACGCGGCATTGGACAAGTACCGCAGCAGCCTCGACTACGAGATCGGCACGGCGCTCGCCGTGGTCGGCCTGAGTGCCGAGCGGGCGCAGGAGGAGATCGCCATCCGCGACGACATGATTCGCACGGCGCACCGCGTCGGCGCCTCACTTCGCCAGATCGCCGAGGCGTCCGGGCTGGGCCGCAAGACCGTCACAGCGATCGTCGAAGCCGATCCGTTTCGAGCGTGACGCCGGCTCAACCCTGTCGCGACTGAACACCAACTGACCGAGAGACGCCGCCGAGGCGCAGGTGAGGGCTCCCACGAGACGCAGTTCCCACATCTATTCCCACGCGGGATGGCGTGATAGCTGACGCCCAGCAAGCACGAGCGAATCAGTGTCAACCGCAAGCGCCGCCGTGACCTCGGATTTCTGGGTCGTCATGGCGACTCATGGGGACACATGGGGTCGCATGAGCGCTCCCGAGTGGAGTGGGGCTCCACGATTCGACGGACCGCGTACGGAGCTTGTGCTGGGCGAACGCAGAACGCGGGGAGTGTTGGTATCACTGTCGGTACTGGCGACGAGCAGGAGCGGGGCGTGGCGGCTGATTCGTTGTCGAGGTGGATTCTGGAGGATCTGTTCATTCTCGGCGCTTGGTTGTTCATCTGGCGGCGGCAGGCTTGATGGCGTTTGTCGAATGACGCGGTGCTGTCGCATTCTGGGATCGCCGGTGGGGCGACCGGCGCGGGTGGCTTTGTCCCGGGTCAGGATTTCTTGCTCAGGTCGAGGTTGGGTCTGATGCATGGAGATGCTGATGTCCAAACCGTCCCACGGAAGCCCTGAGCGCGAGTTGCAAGTTGTGTTGTCGGTGTTGCGTGGTGAGGTGTCGGTGGCGGGGGCCGCCCGCCGTGGTGGTGTTGGGGAGCAGCTTGCTGCCCGGTAGCGCCGCCCTATCTCGACTTGACGACCTGCGGCTAGATGTGATGACCGGCGCCCTTGGCGCACCCTGGGGGTACTCTGGGCGCATGGCCCATCCGTCCCCGCCGAGCATGACCGAGGAGGAGTGGTTCCCGCTTGGTGGGCCGCATCCGACGACGGTGTCGCCGACGCGTGTCTTGTCGCGTCCGCCGGCGAAGATCCCCGAGGGGCTGTTGGACCGTTCGCGGCCGAAGGCCTCCGGTGTGGTGCGCCTGCCGCCCCACGTCGCCTGGTCGCCGCCCTTCGAGTACGACTTGGATGATCGCCGTCAGCGCCTCGACGCCTACCAGGTGGTGATGACTGAGGGTCGCTACGAGGACGTGCTGTGGTTCATCGACGTCGACGAGGTCGTGGCCATGTGGGGGGAACTGCATCTGTCGCCGCACATTCGTGCGCCGTGGGAGCGCTGGCTACGCGCCCATGACCTGCTCGACTAGCAGGTGCTCACCGCACTGCAGGAGCGGATCCGCCGCACTCTCGGCGACGTCGGTGACAACGTCGAACTAGCTCTCGCCGGCGGCGGCGGTCTGGTCGTGTCCGGTGTGGTCGACCGCCGCACTCGGGATCTCGACTTTTTCGCCCGCTTCCCGTCGCCGCATGCCGAGGTGGTGGATCTCGTCCAGGCCGCCCTCGAGGCGGACGGGCTGCAGGTCACCCGCGAGGAGGAGAGGGATCACTTCGCTCGCCTGCAGGTCACCTCCAGCGATGACTCCACAATCGTTGACCTCGGCAGCGACTTCCGCCTGGAGGCGCCGGTGCGCATCGAGGAGAGCACCGTCCTGGCGTTGGACGATTTGGCCGCCGACAAGGTGCTCGCCCTGTGTGGTGCGCCCTGCCCCGGGACTTTGTCGATTTCGCGGCGCTCACCGAGCGGTTCAGTGTCAGCGAACTGTGCACCCTCGCCACACGGAAGGACGGCGGCTTTCGACCGCACGGCCTGGCCGAGATCCTCCGGGCCTTCCCGAACCGCCCGGCGTCGCGATATGCCGAGTTCCCGGTGGACTACGAGGATCTGGGCGCGACCGTGGCGGCCGCCGCGGCGGAGATCGGGCGCCTCTTCCCGTTGTCGCCGTCGTCAGGGATCGACGTCTAGGTGTGACAACCGGGGAGGTTGTCCCTGGGTGGATGGGATTGAGGGTTCACCGTTGAGGTGAGCCCTCCGGCGATGCTGTGGGCAAGTAACCAGCTCACACCCCGCAAGGAGGGCTCATGGCACAGGTTAGGACCCAGCATCTGAACGCGAAGCTGACGCCGGCGATGCGGCGGCGGATGGTTGATGTGCTGATTGTGGAGGGCTGGGGTGTCGCGGCGACCGCGGAGCGGTTCCAGGTGGACCCCAAGACGGTGCGCAAGTGGCGCGACCGCTACCTCGCGGAAGGACCCGACGGTCTGTTGGACCGCTCCAGCCGGCCGCGCCGCAGCCCGGGGCGTACACCGCCGGAGGTGCGCGCCGAGGTGATCCGCCTGCGTCGCTGTCGGCGCCGCGGCGCTGGCTGGATCGCCCACAGGGTCGGCGTGGCGCCGTCCACGGCGCAGAAGATCCTCGCCGACGCCGGCCTGGGGCGCCTCGACCGCGGTGACCGCGCCACCAAACCGGCGCCGGTGCGCTATCAGCGCGAAAGGCCTGGTGAACTCGTCCATGTGGACATCAAGAAGCTGCCCGCCATCCCTCCCGGCGGCGGCTGGAGGGTCCACGGACGCGGCAACGCCCCCACGCCGGGCGCCAAGGCCGGCTACCGCTACCTGCACACCGCCCTCGATGACCGCAGCCGCCTGGTCTACAGCGAGCACCTCGACGACGAGTGTGGCCCAACCGCCGCAGAGTTCTGGTTGCGCGCCCACGCCTGGTTCGCCACCTGGGGCGTGACCTGCGAACGCGTCATTACCGACAACGGCGGCTGCTACCGGTCCAAAGACTGGCACAAAGCCTGTAAACGCACCGCAACGAAGGTCAAGAAGACCCGCCCCTACCGGCCCCAGACCAACGGCAAAGTCGAACGCTTCCACCGCATCCTCCTCGAGGAATGGGCCTACATCCGCCCCTGGGGAAGCGAAACCGAACGCGCCAACGCCTACCAGGGCTTCCTCCACTACTACAATTGCCACCGAACCCACGGAGCGCTCGGCTGGAAAACACCAGCCTCAACCCTCGGGGACAACGTCCCCAGCATGCACATCTAGCAGGCCAGGGCGCCGCCTGGTGCCCGATGGCCGTTAGGGCCCCTATATCGCTCGTCCAGCGCGCCGGCCGCGGTGGCGGGTCCCGCTGCCGTGGCGCGACAGATACTCCCAGCCTCTCCCGCCCCGCACGGGGCCGGTAGCCATTGTCGTTGTCGCACCCCTCGGGGAGACTGCAGGTCATGGGAGCGCCGCCTGAATCGACGTTGTTTCCCGTGTCGGCGGGTGAGCACGTCGTCTATGTGCACCGTCGAAACGCCGCCGAGGGTTTCGGCATCTGTGTCCGGCGGCCGTCCGAGCGCCTGGGCGGTGTCCTCTTGGTGGACGCGGGCCGGCCCGGCGAGGCCGGGGTCCGGTCGTAGCACTTCACCACGGCGACGGGTATGTCGTCAAAGACGGCGAGTGTGCTCTCGGCGGCGTCGAGGCCGAGGCGTCGCGCTGTCGCTAGGCACAGATGCTCGTTGATGGGCTGCTCGTTGGCTGACGATCCGGGCGGTGGCTTGAGGATGTGGGTGGAGGGCGCCGCTCCGGTGGGCCACTGCCAGCCGTCAGCGGTGCGTGCCAGGGCGATCTTCGGCTGCCCGCCGGAGAGGCTGTAGCACGGCGCCGCTCCGGAGCCTGACGATCGCCGGCCGGCAGCGTCAGCGATTGCGGCGCGCAGCGCCTCGGTGGTCTCGTCGTCGTTCGAGATGCTCTGGCCGCGCACGTCGAGCGGCGCCACCGCGATCCGGAGTTCCAGGCGATGCTGCAGCGAAACCTCCAGCGCCACGAGCAACTCCTGAACATGCTGGCCGACGCGTGAGGTGATCTACCTCGAAGTCGACGATGTCCTCGCCATCGCCTGCGAGGTGCTCCAACTCGAGGCAGACGAGATCCTGCGGGTGACCGTCCTCGGCGATGTCTGAACAGCAGATCTCGGGATCAGGCGGCGAACTTGGGGCCGCCAACCAGATGCAGCGCCACCGAGGCGCTTCATACTGAGCGTAATTCCATTGGTTGCTACGTTGTCCCGTCGGCCGAAGCCGAAGATCGGTACTACCGTCAACGACACTCAGGTCACCAGGCCACGACTCAAACCAACGCCTCCACCAAACACAGGGACCCCCACTGAGGTGTGCCTCGGGTTGCGCGGGGTCAGTTTGCTTTATCGGTGGCGGTGGTGAGCGCTCCCAGGCGACGCAGTTCCCACGTCTATTCCCACGCGGGATGGCGTGATAGCTGACACCCAGCAAGAACGGGCGAATCAGTGTCAACTGCACGCGGCGCTGTGACCTCGGAGTTCTGGGGCGTCATGGCGGCTCATGGGTGCACATGGGGCCTCATGAGCGTCCAAAGTGGGGTGTTAGCCACCACACCTGACCTGCCGATTCCCAGGACCCGTTGGAGCGCGCCACATTTTGAAGAGGGGGGTCTCCACATTTGAGTCCGGGCTCAACCCGCCCACATATGCGCACGCTCCTCGGCTGCTGGACTCTCGCTCTTGGCGCAGTGCCCGACGGGCAGCGCTCTCGCGAGTACGACCGGGAGGCATTTGACTTCGGAGCGCGCGGGCGGCAGATCAGCCGCGAGAGACACAGCTGACATGAGTTGACCCAGCACGACAGGCGCTGGGTCAGGGCGACGACAATTGGGAGCACTTGATGTGGCGCTGATCTGTGCCTCCCTGTGTGAGGCGCAGAACCACGTACCCGGCCCTCCCCTCGGTGATTGCCCACACCTCGTCGAAGTAGTCGAACGTGATATCGAGACGCGGGAACCGTGGCAACGGGCGTCGTTCACCATTGCGGCATAGTTGGTCCGCAGCAAGTCCGCTGAGCATCACCGCCAACCAACGCGCCCCTTCGTGGCCAGCGAACTGGTCCGACGCCCTCTTTGCTGCGATGCAGCGTCGTACGTCCGTCACGAGCGCTACCTGGCCCGCGCTGGCGTCCGCGGTGAGGCCTATGGTGAGGATCCCGCCCGGGCCGGGGCCGACGAAGTCGGGTTCTCCCACGAGTCTGACATTCTGCGCATGCCATGAACTGTCGTCTGGCCATTCTGGTGGGTAGGGGCTGAATCGTCGCGGGTCAGCGAAGAGCGGTGATGTGAACAGGGGCGACCTACTCAGTGCCTCCGCTGCGCGTGCTGCCATCTCAGCGGGGGAACCGCCCGCGGACTCGACATCGGCCAGTATCCCACCCAGTTCCGGAACCACATCCTTGACACGCCGAACACCGCGGCTCGACGCCGGGTCGTGGTCGGCAAGCAATACTTCCCACCAGTACGCCAAGCGATCATCGGGCCATTCGCGAGCAGCACCGTCTCGCTGGGTGACTGCCGTATGGAACGCGCGGGTCTCGCCGTCGACATTCGTGGTCACCTCTACGTAAACAACCGAACCGCTAGCCAACTTCAAGCGCCAGTCGGGTGCCTTGGCCTTGCCGGGGTCCGGTCGCCGCGTGTTGGCGACATCGACCAGCCGAGCGATCACCGCCGCCGCGGCCTCCTCGTCATGCCGCGAGGCGTTGTTGGGCATGTTGGCCATCGTAGGTACCGGACTGCCCCGCAAGCGGTCCGCCAGTCGGAGCGGGGTAGGGTCCAAGCGGAAAGGCGCGCAGGGTCCGGCGGCGTTCAGTCCTCGGTCCATATTGTTTCGGCATACCCGCATGCTTCGCACTCGCGGGAATACGTTGCCTTGGCCTTGCGAACCCGCACCCCTTTGCCCCGTACCCCCTCGGTTCCGCATGCAGAGCAAATCACGGGCATCGCCGTATTCTGCTCACACATTTCGCACCGCCAGTAGTACCCGTATTTGCCCCAACGCGCGGTGAGGTCTTCCGACCCGCAATGCCTGCAGGTCGCTCTCGCCGAGTGTCCGGCGCCGTCGGCCTTGTTCGGGGATGACCTGCGGTTGCGGTTAGGGGCAGTCCCCTTGGATCGGGCTGGCGAAGCGTCCGAGCGATCCACATGCCGCTCTGCAAGGTACTCAGCCACCAACTCAACTTCCTGCGCTTTCATGCTCCACATGCCGTAGTCGCGAGCAGGTTCAGCATTCACCACGTCCGGGCCTTTTCTATGCCGCTCAAGCTCCTGGCGGATCTTGTCGGTGACCAGATCCGCCTTGGTCACGAACACCCGCAACGGTTCGCGGGGCTCTTCCCAACCACCACGCCGTTTGATCATGCCCTTGTCGGACACGGCGATTACCAGTTGGATCGGCGCCGACTTGAACCCACGCTGATCAGTTCCCACTACGAGCTTGGAAATAGTGCGGAGCCCGACAGGTTGTCTCCCGAGCATTTCCTCCCGGTGTCGTTGAAGAAACGCCCGCAGAAACTCCGATTGGCGCTGCGCCTGCCGAATTGGAGAGGGCATCCCCTTCTCCTTGCCTCGGTACACGCGGCTCCACTCATCTCCGCCCGAGTCGTCGGACCGGACCCGAACTTCCTCGGTCACCGATTTGCTCTCGATGATGAACAGCCCCCAGCGATGCACAAGCAGATGATCGACCTGGCACACTCCGGTCGAGCCATCCTGCTCCGGTTGGGCGCGATCCTCGAGCCTCACATCGTGTAGTACGTGAACGCCCTGATCTTCATTGAAACCTCGGTGCAAGTAGTGCGCCATTTGCTCCTCGGCGGCCGCGCCTGCTAGCTGACGGGGGTCTTGGTGCACATTAGTTTGCTTGTATGGCTTTACGATCATCCTGAATTCCTTACCAAGTGAGGTAGAGGGTACCACCGCCCAAGGACCGCGATCTCTCTCCCGGGTCAAGGAGCGCGGGCCGGTCGGCCAGTTCCATCGGTCGGTGCACGGTGCCGGTCATGATGACCGGTGCCAATACAAGCACCGACCGATGGAGGTACCAGCATGCCAGGCGCACCGCTGGCGTTGCACGAGCGCGAGGAGATTTCTCGGGCGCTGATTGAGGATCCGGCGGCGAGTTGGGCGGCGATCGCCCGGTCGCTCGGCCGGCATCGGTCGACGGTCGCCCGTGAGGTCGCCGCGGGCGGCGGTCGTGGCCGTTACCGCCCGGCGATGGCGCAGCGGCGCGCCGAGCGGGCACGCTGTCGGCCGCGGCGGCGCCGCTTGGAGGTTCCGGGCCCGTTGCGGGACCGGATCGTCGCCGAGTTGCGCCTGGGGCGCTCCCCCGAGGCGATCTGGGCGGACCTGGCCGCGGCGGGCGTGGCCGCCCGGCCGTGCGTGGAGACCATCTACCAGGCCCTCTACGCCGGGGTTCTCGACGTGGAACCCCGGCAGTGCCTGCGCAGCCGCCGGCGGCGACGACGCTGCCGCCACAGACGCAACCCCAGGTCGCGCCCCGGCGTGGCGAACATCTCCCTGCGCCCCGTGCAGGTGAACGACCGCAGCGAGGCCGGCCACTGGGAAGCAGACCAGATCATCGGCGCCAACAACCGGTCCTCCATGATCTGGCTCACCGAGCGCACCACCAGGTTCTCCATCCCGGTCACCATGCCCGACGGCTACACCGCCGACGCGACCCTCGCCGGCCTCATCGAAGGCCTCGACGGTATCCCCGCCCACCTGCGCCGCAGCCTCACCTTCGACCAAGGCCCCGAATGGGCCAACTGGCGCCGCCTCGCCGACCACTACAACCTCGACGTGTGGTTCTGCGACCCGCACTCGCCGTGGCAACGCGGCCAGATCGAGAACCTCAACCGCCAATGCCGCTGGTGGTTCCCCCGCGGCACCGACCTCCGCCTCATCACCCCCGCACAAGCAGAACACGCAGCACACATCATCAACAACCAGCGCCGACGCAGCCTCAACTACCACAGCCCCGCAGAGCTGTATCATGCCCTCACCGTGCAGTGACCACTAGAACTGGCCGTCGGCGTCGTTTCTCACACAGTTCTCGGTTTGGATCCCGTGCGACGCGACGGCCATGCCGAAGGCTCCGAAGAGCCCGGATAGCCGCTCCGGCGCCCGAACCGGCGAGCAGTCCGGCTACCCGCCCGCCGAGGGTGAGGGTGGGGCGGCCAGGTGACGATCAACGGCCCTTTAGCCGGGCTAGACGTCGCCGCGCGGTGGCGTGATCTCGCTGGCCCATCCTCTGATGATCGCCAGGTCGGGCACACGCCCGGTGTGATGCTCGTGGTGGCAGGCCCGTAGCGCGACCAGCGCTGGATCTAGAGCCTCGACAAACGCGGGTCCGGCCCCTACGCAGGGGATGAAGGGCGTGGGCCCGATCAGGTTGCCCACCTCGCCCTTGTGGGGTGGCGTCTCCCTGGTGACCAGTTCGAGAACCTGCTCCCGTGTTTCTGTGTCCCAGACGTTGAGCAGGACGTGTGCACACACGGCGAGGATCATGGCCTCCCGGTCGGCGGCAGCAGAGGGGTCGGTCGGGGGGTCCATCTCGCCGAGCAAGGGGGGCAGGTGGCTCGGGATGCCTGGCAGCACCACCGAGGCGCGGTACACAAGCTGTTCCAGATCCCGCAAGGACAGCGCCTCGGTCCATGCCGCGCCGGTCAGCATACTGAGGGGGGCGGCGTCCTTCATCGTCTGGGCCAGGCCGACGGTTTCAGCGCGCTGGACCATCCACCGTTCGCGCAGCCCCCCACGCCCAACATCGCCGCGGTCCAACGGCGGCACGTCAATCCTGAAATCAATGAAGCGGTCGAGGTAGGACCCCGCCTCGGCACCCAACCCACACCTGTGGCCAGCTGCGGCGACGAGCGCATCGTGGTTCACCACGAGCACTGTCGACAAATTGCGGCACGCAGTGACGGCGCGCACCGCGTGCAGCATCTCCAACGCGTAATCCGGCGGGCAGCGGTCAAGGTCGTCGATCCACAGGATCACCCGGCCCGGTGCCTCTCCCACCAGTTCCTCCACGACCCCAGCAAACTCATTGAGGGTTCCACGCGGGTCATCGCCGGCACGCAGCTCTTGCGCCAAGCGGACAGGTTCCGCGTAGGAGCGCGCCATGTCGAACATCCGCTCGATCCCGCCGCGGCGCTCCCCTGCACCTAGATGAGTAGTTCCAAGGGGTCAGTGGTCGTAGGCGATGAGGGATCGGGCGGGTCCTGGTTGTTGGGTGGTTTGGTTGTGCCAGATGGCGGCGGTGAGGGCGAGGAGGCGTTGCAGGATGCGCGCGGCCACGCCGGGGCGGGTGCGGCCGCCGTGGCGTTCGAGGCCGAGTTGGGCTTTGAGGGTCTGGTTGATGGATTCGATGATCTGGCGCAGCGGGCGCAGGAACCGCTGGCCGGGCCGGGGCGGCTCTGATTTGGTGGCGGGGCGGATCAAGGTGATGCCTGCGTCGTTGAGTTGGGCTTCGAAGGCGGCGCTGCGGTAGCCCTTGTCGGCGATGAGGGTCTGGCCCCGCCGGGCCACGCCGGCGTGGGCGATCATGTCCAAGCAGATGTCGCGTTCGTCGGCTTTGGCGCCGGCGAGGGCGTAGGCGATAGGCAGTCCGGCGGGGGTGGCGAGCAGGTGCAGGCGCAGCCCCCAGAAGTACCGTGCGTGCGAGGCGCTGTAGCCGTAGGCGGCCCATCCGGCGAGGTCGGAGCGTTTTTGGGTCTCGCGGCTGCGCCCGCACTCCACCGGTGTGGAGTCCACGACCCAGACGTCGTCGTGCCAGGCCGGGCAGTCCCGCGCCAGGGCGGCGAGCACGTGGGGGAGCAGTTCGCCGCTGCGGCGCAGACGCTTGTTATAGCCGGGGCGCTGGGGCAGATACCGGAACCACGCCCGCAGGTGCGCTTTGGCGTAGCGCACGAAGCGGGCCTCAGAGTCGAACCCCAACAAGGCTTGCAGCACCGCCAAGGTCACCAACTCCGCGTCGGTGAGCTTCGGGACGAACCCCACCGCGGGCCGCCGCGGCGCCCACTCGGGGTGCGCCATCAACAAATCATCGATCCTCACATACAGTGCAGTCACGAGGGTGTCCAAGTCCGGGTTCATGCCGAGATCCTCCAAGATCAGGGATTGTTACCCCCAGATTTTGGACACCCTCAACCACCCAGCAGCGGACCCCCCGCACCCCGCACCCCTTGGAACTACTCATCTAGTGGGGCCAGACCGTACGCCAGCGCCGCCGCGAGATCGAACAACGGTGCACCCCCTAGTCGGCCCGCCGGGGCGGACACCTCGATGCACCTGCTGACGGCGTCTTGGCGCTCGCACTCCGCCGCTGCCATCCGGGCAAACGCTGACTTCCCAGACCCCCAAGGGCCCGATAGTGCCCATACCGCCGGCGCACGGCCAGCCACCAGCAGTTCGCAGTAGCGGCGCACATCGTCCTCGCGCTCGAAGGCGTCGTTCTCGTACGGATCCTCGGGCGATGCCTGGAAGGTGTCCGGCCACGGCAAGCCAGCTAGATCGGCAGGCACCGGCGGCCAAGACACCGACGACGCGCCGGCGCGCTTGCGGGCGGCGAGGGCCAACAGCGGGGTGCTGGCGGCAGCAGCCAGCAGCCACACCAGCACGGCGACAAGCGCGCCGAACACCACACCTCGCTGCAACGTGTGATCCTCTAGGCGGCCCAACGGCCACCCATGCTCGTAGCTCGCGAGAGAGATCAACGTGCCCGCTATGGCCAGGGGCGGGACGATGGTGAGCAACAAGGCCCGCATGCCATAACCCTTCCGCTCCGCGGTACCGACTCCGCGATCCAGCGCTTCGCGCAGATGCTCCTGGCCGAGAACCACCACCACGCTGGCGGCAGCAAGAAGCGCCACGAGCCCCTGCAGCGCCGGGTCGCCGAACCCGGCCTCCGCGGCGCGGCCATAAGCGGCGCCCGCGGCGGCGGCGATCAGCGCTTGCGAAAGCCTGACCCCCCAGCCGATTGACGTAGACGGCGGTTTGGCGACACGGCGGGGGCCGCGACGAGCAGGGGCGTGAGTACGCATGGGAGGGCCTCCCGGGGTCGTTGCTTTGGCGTTCGAGCATGTACTTGAGAACATCGCGTCTCGCGATCACTCATCCGAAGACCACGTAGCTTCCTTCGCTGTCCAGTAGCGGGGCGCCGACAGATTGGGCGGGCTTCCGCGAACCGTGACGCAGCGGCTGCTGAGGCTGGGTGCGAGAGGTCCCTCGTTAGACGTAGCGTGCAGGTCAGCCGCCTCGCGCCACCTGCGCCCCTCGCTAAGCCCTAGCGGGTCTCAATATACCCAGAGTAAGGTCGCCCGGTGCTCGCCCGCCAGTACTGGCGAGCAGCAAGTTGCCTGAGAGGAAAGGGGTCGGGTTATGGCTCGACATCGGGGACTGCTGGCGGAGATCAATCGCCAGATGCAACAGGATGCGAGACGCCGGGAGCAGGAGCAGCGGCAGACAGCGCGCGACCAGGCTGCTGCTCAGCGAAGAGCTGAGCAAGCCGCGCGGCAGGCGGAGAAGGCCAGGGTCCAAGCGGAGAGGGCTCGCGCTGCTGAGCAGAAGAAGGCCGAACAGGAAGCCAAACGTCTCCACATCGAGGCGATGGAGGCCGAGGCATCTGCCCGGAACGCGGCCCTTTCCGGCACCTACAGCGAGATCGACAGCATTCTCGCCGACACGCTCGCGGTCGACGACTACGTCGATCTCGAAACGTTGCGCCGGGTTGTCGAGCATCCACGGTTCGAGCCGGGGCAGTTGGCCACTGCCACTCCGCGGCCTGACCCCATCGAGCCACCGCTTCGCCCCGAGTTCGTCGCACCGCCCGGCGAACCGAAGAAGTTCTCTCTGGCGCTCGGGGCCAAGAAGAGATATGCCGCGTTGCTCGCCCAAGCGCAGGCCGGCCACGACGAGGCGAACCGGGCGTGGGAGGCGGAGATCGCAAGTATCCCCTCGCGGCAAGAGGAACAGGATCGCGCTTATGAGGCTGCGGAGGATCTCCGCCTGCAGCAACTCGAGGCCGCGAAGGCAACCTACGAAGCGGAGTGCCAGCAGCGCGAGGCCGAGGTTGCTGAGTCGAATAGCGCCCTTGACGAACTCATCGCGAACCTCGGGTACGGCGTCGAGGACGCCGTCCAAGAGTATGTGTCGATCGTCTTGGGAAGCTCCGTGTACCCCGACTCGTTCCCTGTCTCGCACGAGTTCGCCTTCGACTCGGCGCAGGGCGAGTTGACCTTGAAGGTCGCCGTACCCGCGCCCTCATCAATGCCGAGCATCCGCCAATACAAGTACATCAAGGCACGCGACGAAATCACGGAAACCGCTCAGTCCCAGAAGGAACAGAGGGAACGTTACGCCCACGCGGTTGCCCAGGTCGCCGTCCGGACGCTGCATGAGATATTCGAGGCCGACCGGGCGGGTCGCATTCAGACGATCTCCCTAACGGTCGCGACCCAGACGATCGACCCTGGAACGGGTCACATGACTGACATCCCGTTCGTTGCGGTCGCGTCGGACCGAGCGACATTCGAGGCCTTCGACCTCTCGAACATCGTGCCGGCCGCGACCCTTGCGCACCTAAAGGCCGCCGTGTCGAAGAACCCGTTCGGGTTGGTGGCGATTGACCTGGCCAAGGGCGTCCGGGGCTAACTCGGAGATGGGCGACGGGGTGTTCAACCCTCCCCCCAACTGGCCGAAACCGCCAGACGGGTGGATCCCGCCGAGCGGTTGGAAGCCCGATCCGTCATGGCCTCCACCACCAGACGGGTGGGAACTCTGGATCACGCCTGACGCCGACGCTGCTGCTACGCCCACAGATCCGCAGGGTGCCACCGATTCGCCTCCCAGCCTCGCCTCGCCTACCCCGCCGGCGGCGACTCTACGCGCATCGGACTCTGGCAACGACCAGCACGACGCCGAGGTGCTCGCTGAGGAAGTACGCCTGCTACAAGCCGAGGTGGAGTCGCTCCGAGATCGCGCCGCCCAAGGCGGTGACGACCTCGTCGACCTTGACGACGAGCGCGTTCTCCAGGAAGTCGGCATCTACAACTACCACCACCCCCTCGAGAATGCCGAGCAGTACCGATCAAGGCTCGTGGCCCTCAATTTGAGAATCAAGGAGATGGTGAAGACCGGGGACGCGATCCTCGCTTCCGACATGTTCACCTACAACAACTCGCTGGCCAAGGGCCGCAAGATGACCGCCGACCTCTCGAAACTGATGCTGCGGGCCTATAACGCCGAAGCCGACAACTGCGTCCGTGCGCTGCGGGCTGGGAACATCGTCACGGCCAAGAAGCGCCTCGACAGAGCTGTGCAAGCCATCGCCAAACTCGGGGCAATGATGGAGATGCGCGTGAACCCCCGCTACCACGAACTCCGATTCGAGGAACTCGAGCTGACATCGGACCATCTCATGAAGAAGCAGGAGGAGAAAGAAGCCGCGCGAGAAGAACGCGAGCGGCTTCGTGAGGAGAGGCGTGCGGAGCAGGAACTTGCCGCTGAGCGAGAACGGCTCGACAAGGAGCGCTCCCACTACCTAGCAGCCCTAGAAGCGCTTCGTGTCAATGCCGACGAGGAAGCTATTGCTGAGATGGAGCGGCGCCTGCTGGATGTCGACACTGCGATCGCGCAGAACGACTACCGCGTGGCGAATATCCGCGCCGGCTACGTCTACGTGATCAGCAACCCCGGCTCTTTCGGCAAGCGGATGGTGAAGATCGGCATGACTCGGCGGCTCGAGCCCATGGATCGTGTGCGGGAACTTGGTGATGCGTCGGTGCCCTTCCCATTCGATGTGCACGCACTGTTCTTCGCAGACGACGCCGTTGTTGTGGAACAGGAGTTGCATGACGCATTCGCAGAGGCGCGAGTGAACCGCGTGAACACGCGCCGTGAGTTCTTCTTTGCCACACCTATCGAGGTTCGCGTGGTGCTCGCGGAGAAGCTCGGCGCCCTGCTCGAATTCACCGAACAACCCGAGGCGACGCAGTATCTCCAGAGTCGCAAGTATTGGCCCACGGAGGCGCCTACTGCTGGCCCGTCTCGCTGACAGAGTCCCCTATGGGGCACTCCGGGGTGCGAGGACCTGAGCAGCCGCGCGGATAGCGGTCAGTCTCAGCGATCGATCCTAAGCGTGGTAGTTGATCTGCCGATTATCTAGCGGTGGCGCCGCTGCGGCCTCTCCCGGTGCTCGTGGCCCCAGAGGCAGACGTTGAGCCCCTGCTCGATGAGGGCAAGGGTGGTGATGTGCCCCCCCACAGCCACCGGACCAACGCCGCTGGCCTCGCAGCGCCCGGAAACCAGTGACCAGCACGCGAACCGCTCCCAGCGACGCCGAAGGCACCACCAACTAGCCCCATCAAACGCGCAGAGCCCACAAACGCTGATCTGCACGTTCTCCCGCGCCCATAGAGCGTTCCACGTTCTGGAGGGGTAGTGACCCACACTTCGCCCAGTACGGCAACCGCGGTAGCAGTAGCGAGCCCAAAGCATGACGCTAGAGCGATGTCCCGCGTCCGTGCCGGGCGATTTACCGAGTACGCCGCGTTGTTGTGGGTCGGCCGGAGTGCGTGGGTTTCTTTCGGTGTTCTTGGCCCCAGAGTCCGATGTTGAGGCCTCGTTCGAGGCGGGCGATGCTGAGTACGTGTGCCCATGTTGTGCCTGCGAGGATGTTGTGCACGGTTTGTGGGGCGACGCCGCATTCGTTGGCCACGTCACGTAGCGACTTGTCGCCGACGGCTTGTTTGAGCCTGCTGGCGATTGCTTTTAGGAGGCGTGCTTCGGGTGGCGCGACGGCTCGTAGTAGGCCGTCGGGCCATTGCGCCCCGCCGACGAGGTAGTCGCGGGGCACCGGGACGTGTTCTCCCGGGTCTCCCATTGGCGGTGACGGTAGTGCGTGGCGGGTGCGCGTGCCCGACCGCGTGCCAGGTGCCATGGCGGGTGCAGTGGCGCTCGACGTGAGTGTTGTGGGCGGGTAACAGAACGGTTCGATAACGGGCCCCACCGCACCCACCGGCGGCCCTTGCTGGGTACAACTGTCTAAGTAGTTGGACAATGCGCAAAATCGGCGACGAGGGGGTTGGAGGGTGCTTGATGCCTCACGGTGAGGGGGCGTTTATCGAGCTAGGCGACGTTTCGGTCGTGTCGCGTGTTGCCGGCGTGGTCCTGGCGGCCGGAGCGGGACGCGCTGTGTTGTACGGATCTAGAAGGGCGCGAGAGCGCTAGGAACAGAAGGAAGGGAAAGAGCCGCAACACCCCGAATGTCTTGGCCGACGGAGGGGTGCTGCGGCTCCAACAACTATGCGGAACACTAGCGCCCAGAGCGCGCTTCGCACAAATTCCGAACCCCGTCCCAACGGTACCGCTAGGGCATCGTGATGAGCCCCACTGTCGGCGTCGAGGCGGCTCGGGCCATCGAGGACTGGTGCCCGATCGGGTGGCCTTTGGGGGATGTCGAGGCCGTGGAGGTTCTCTTGCCGCTGGTGCACGGCTGGGTCGTCGCCGCGGAGCCGGCGACGGCTGTCATGGCGCGCCGTTTCGTGCGCGCCACCGCGGGGATCGCACTGTGGGCGTCACGGTCCTTGGGCACCACCGACGCGGAGACCGTGCTGGCGCCGGCGAACGTGGAGTACTACACGATGGTCGCCTGCGCGGACCGGGCAGCCACCTGGCGCAGCGACACGCGGTGGTGTTTGCGGGTCGTCGGTCGGGCCGCGAACCCGGCGGGCTGGGCCGAGGCGACGCAACGGTTCGGCCGGCAGGGCGCCGCAGAGCCGTACTCGTGCGGCGAGGAGGCCACGTGGCGGTTGGCGGTGAGCCTCGGTGTCCGGCGCAGCGACACTCGCCGGGGCTGGGTGGTGTGCGGCGCGCTCGGTGCGGGCCTGCGCGGTCCCGAACTCGCCGACGCACAGGGTGAGGATCTCGTCGCGCTCGCCGGGGAGCGCATAGCGGTACGTGTCCGGGGGCCGCACGCACGGCTCGTGCCCGTTCGCTCGTCCTACACCGCCTTGGCAGTGCGCCTCCAGCGGGGCGCATCCTGTGGGCCGCTGGTGAACGGCCACGGCCGCAACGCCGTGCACAAGCTGCTGGAAAGCCTCGGCGACAGGGACCGTGACGGTTTGTCGCTGCGGCGGGCCCGTGCCACCTGGTTGTGCGCCCACCTCACCGCCGGCACGCCGCTCGGCGCGCTGAGGCGCATCGCGGGACCGCTGTCGGCGAACACGCTAGATGCGCTCGCCGGCCACATCGCCGCAGCGAGGTCAGAGGAGGACGCGGCCGTTGGGGGGCTCGGAGCGTGAACCGGGCCGAGCATCGACGACGCGAACACGCGAAGCGCAAGGGGCGCCTCGACGGCGACGCGCGGCGCCTCCTGAACGCGGCACGCCGCCTCCCCGAGGACCATCCGAGCGCCACCACTGCGACACCGACGTACACCGACCCGCGCCGCGCACACCGCTACCTGGACGTGGTGCGGCGATCCGGGGTCGGCGAGGAGCTGCAACGATGGCTCGGAGCGCACCCCGGGCCGAAGTCGCGTCTGAATGTCGAGGCGCTGCTCGTGGCGGTGCTGTTGGCGGGCGAGGAGAAGAAGAACTATCTGCGCAGCGACATCTGCGCTGTGATCAACAGCTTCGACGCCACGCTCGCCTACACGCTCGGGCTCTGCGACGAACACACCCGACGGCCCGTCTCCTACCACACGACCCAAAAGCAGCTCCGCCGCTTGGAACTAGCGGTGCGTGACGGGTGGACATCGCCGTGCGGGAAGAAACGAGACCTGGCGTGGCTCACGCGCACACTCCTCGACGCGACCATCCCCCGCGACCAACGCCGCTCCATCACCGCCGTGGCGCTCGACAGCACCTTCGTGGAGACGTGGGCCGTCACCCGGGACTTCACCCCCGACGCTGTCGCGCAGCACCGCCTCGCCGCCCGACAGATCCCCGACCTGCCCGAACCCGAACCGCTACGCCCCGACGGCTCCGGAGCCATCGGCACGATCGGCCCCGACGGTCGCCTCATACGCAGCGCCGATACCGACGCGCGGCCCGGCTACCACTCCGCGACCTCCAAGCGCCCCGCCGGCCTCGGCCTCGGCTACGACTTCCACGTCGCCGTGGCGGTGCGCGGCGCGCACTGGAGCGGCGACCCGACCCGACTCACGCTCACAGACCTCCCACCCGCCTACATCTGCGCGTTGGCGTTCGTCGCCGCCTCCACGAACCCCGGACCCGTCGGCCGCGAAGCCATCGAAGACACGACCCGCCACGCACCCAACCTCCAAGAGGTCGTCGCCGATCTCGGCTACACCCTCAAACGAACCAACTTCGTGCGGCACCTGCGCGAACGCGGCCTCGACGTGGTCATGGACTATCGCAGCACCGAAGTCGCCCGCCCCAAAGCCGTCACCGCTGGCCGCCACCAACAACCCGTCATCGACCACTGCGGCACCCTCCTGCCCTCCTGGGTGCCCGAAGCGCTCCACACACCACCCGAAGGGCCGACCAGCCACAATGCACCGACTTCTACGACCAGCGCAGCCGCTGGCGCTACTCGCCCCACCAGCACCTGCGCGACGGCGCAATCCAGATGCGCTGCCCCCAATGCGCCGGACGCGTCAACACCAACGCCCGTACCCGCAACCCTCGCCAACGATGCGGCGGCGGTCCCGTGCCCTACCTCGCCGGCGTCACCACCGAACACTGCTGCGACGGGCTCATCACCCTCAACAGCAGCCAACTCGCCAACTACCAGAACGTCCCCTACGGCACAACGGCGTGGCGAAGCAGCTTCGGGAGACGAAACCAAATCGAAAACACCAACTCCCGGCTACGCCACAAAGGAGCACTCCTCGCCGGAACGTGCCGGTCGCTCAGCAGAATTCCCCGCGCCATCGCAGCGCTCGCCCAAGCAGTCATCTACAACCTCAACCTCAGCGCCCAAACCGAGGCCGCAGACACGCACACGCCGACAACAACACCGCACACACCACAAGACTCCGGCGGCGAACCTGACCGTCACCCCGCACCAAGGCCCGCCACAGGCCGCGCGCCGCCCTAGCCGCCCCACGCCGACACCCCCACAGCCAGCGGATCAACACCGCTGGCCTCGCCGCGCCCGGAAACCAACAACCAGCACGCGGGCCGCTCCCAGCGACGCCGAAGGCACCACCAACTAGCCCCCCAACGCGCGCAAACAGCCCAAACCAGCGCCGAACCGGCGCGCCAACGCATAACTGGACAACTCAGCGAGCCCTAACTCGCTAAGAGCCCAAAGTGGAGCTGGGGGGAATCGAACCCCCGTCCGTCGAGCGGTTGCCGTCTCCGATACGACCATTCCCGGTTACAGCTTTGCGGGTTGCTCACCGCCGGGTCGGTTGCCCGTGAGGGCTCCGTCGGATCTTTCTCCGATGTCAGCGGTCTTTCCCACCGTCAGCGGTCTTTCCCTGCTGTCCTCCCCTGCTTCTGTTGCCAGGCTGCAGCGGACGGGCCCCGCGTGCCCCCGTAGGGGTCGCAGTTACCTCACTGTCCGATCAGGTGATCAGGCGGCGAGGAGCACGGGTTCATCATTGCCGTGTCTTTGGTGCCCCGTTTTTGGAGTCTGAGCAACTCCGGTCGCGTAGCACGGTTCCCGGTCTCGACGTCGAAACCGATCAGCCCCTTTTCAATGTGCGCATCGCTCACCTTAGCGACCGCTGTGACAATGCCGCGGTGTAGGGCTCAGATCGCCGGGATGTCCAGCGCTGGTCCCGGAGAGACCGTCGTCGGCACGCTGGACTGTTTGAATCGGTCGTCACCCCAGCAGAACGCGGCACTGTCGGTGGTGATGGCGCAGGAGTGCAGGTTGCCGGCGCTGATGGCGGTGAACGTGCCGGAGGGTGTGTCGATCTGGCCGTAGCCGTTGTCGCCCCAGCAGGCGATGGTGCCGTTGGTGTGGATGGCGCAGGTGTGCCGGCTGCCGGCGCTGATGGCGGTGTAGGTACCGGAGGGTGCGTCGGTCTGGCCGTTGTCGTCGCGGCCCCAGCAGTCGACCCTGCCGTCGGTGCGGATGCCGCAGGCGTGGAGCCAGCCGACGCTGACAGCGGTGAAGGTGTCGCCGGGCGTGCCGATGTTGTCGAGAACGTCACGGCCCCAGCAAGTGACCGTGCCGGCGGTGCGGATGCCGCAGGTGTACAGGCTGCCCGCGCTGATGGCGGTGAAGGTGCCGGTGGGCGGCGAGGCTTGGCCGTTGCCATTGTCGCCCCAGCACGCGACGGTGTTGTTGGTGCGGATGCCGCAGGTGTGCCTGCTGCCGGCGCTCATGGCCGTGAACGTGCCCGAGGGTGCGTCGATCCTGTCGTCGCCTGGGCTCCAGCAGGTGACGACGTTCGCGGCGCCGATGGCGCAGGTGTACGCACCGCCGGCGCTGATGGCGGTGAAAGCCCCGCTGGGCGCGGTCGAGAGAGCGGGGGACTGGGTCACGAACTGTTCGAACCGGCTGTCGCCCCAGCAAGTGACGACGTTCGCGGCGCCGATGGCGCAGGTGTGCGCACCGCCGGCGCTGATGGCGGTGAAGGTTCGAACGCTGGCTGCTGCGGCCGGCGCCGGGGCGCCCACGGCGGCGAGGCTGGTCTGGCCGTGACCATCGTGGCCCCAGCACGTGACCGTGTAGGAGGTGCTTACGGCGCAGGAGTGCGAACCGCCGGCGGACACCTTGATGAAGGCCCCCGAGGGGGCGTCGCTCTGGCCGGAAGTGTTGCGGCCCCAGCAGGTGATGGCGTTGTCGGTGCTGACCGCGCAGGTGTGCCGGTAGTCGGCACTGACAGTGGTGAAGCTACCGGTCGGAGGGGTGGCCTGGCCGTTGGCGTTGTCGCCCCAGCAGGTGACGGTGCCGTCGGTATGGAGGCCGCAGGTGTGCCGGCTGCCCGCGCTGACGGCGGTGAAGCTACCGGTGGGTACATCGGTCTGGCCGTTGGCGTTGTCGCCCCAGCAGGTGACGGTGCCGTCGGTGCGGATGCCGCACGTGTGTGCTCCGCCGGCGCTGACAGTCGTGAAGGTGCCGCCCGGCGCGCTCGTCCGGCCGTTTGTGGGGTCGCCCCAGCAGTTGACGGTGTTGTCGGTGCGGATGGCGCACGTGTGCAGGTCGCTGGCGCTGACGGCGCGGAAGGTGCCGACGGGCGGGGTGGATTCGGCTCGGATGTCCTCGCCCCAGCAGGCTATGGAGCCGTCGGCGCGCAGACCGCAGGAGTGCAGGACGCCCGCACTGACGGCGGTGAAGATTCCCGACGGGGCGTCGCTCTGGCCGTGTTCGTTATATCCCCAGCAGGCGACGGCGCCGCCGATCTGCAGCGCACACGTGTGCAGGCTGCCGGCGCTCACGGCGGTGAAGGAGGGAGTCGAGCCGCTGCCCTCGACGGTCTGGCCGCTGGCGGGTCCGGAGGGCCAGGCCGTCAGCAGAGCCACCAGCGCGAACGCGGCGAGCACTGCCTGCCGACCGGGGCATGGGCATTCGCCAATCATTCGGGAGATACGGGCGACGCCCATCGCCGGAATGCTAGCAGGTGATCTCCGGATACGAGAGTCGACTCTCGCCCGTGGCACGCTCAGCGCCTGTAGCGGTCGTGGTCGCGGTTGGCTTGGGCGAGCGCCCGGCGCGCTTCCAACTCGGCCTCGCGGCGGGCCAGAACGGTCCGGCGATCCACCTTGCGCTGCCGCCGCGCTACGGCCATCTCCACCTTGGCGCGCCCATCGCTGAAGTACACCGCCAGGGGGATGAGCAGCAGTCCGTCCTGCTCGACCCGGACACGGATCCGGTTGATCTCCGTGCGGTGCAGCAGCAGCTTGCGTGGCCGGTCGGCGTCGAGCGCGAACGCACCGCCGGTGTTGGCATGAGGCGGCACGTGCATCGAGTGCAGCCAGACCTCACCACGGCTCACCCTGCCGTAGGCCTCGGCCAGCGTCACCGTTCCGTCGCGCAGCGATTTCACCTCGCTGCCACGGAGCACCAGACCGCATTCGTAGGTGGCGATGATCTCGTAGTCGCGCCGGGCGCGCCGGTTGGTGGCGACAACCTTGACGTCCCGATCGGTCATGTCCGCAGGGTAGCGAGCGGTCGCCGACGGGGGCGGCGGAGGGATCGGGTGGCCGTACGCTGGGCGCTGTGCTGACGTTGAACAGCGACGTGTACCACCGGATGTTGGCCCATGCCGTGGCGGGCATGCCGCTGGAGGCCTGCGGGCTGTTCGCCGCCGCTTCGGGCAGCGACGACGTGGCAGCCTTCTACCCGATGACCAACGCCGCCGCCTCCGAACGCATCTACGAACTCGACGGTGCCGAACATCTCGCGGTCGAGAACCGGGCCGAGGCGGCGGATCTGGTGGTCGTGGGTGTCATGCACTCCCACTCCCGCACGACGGCCTATCCCTCGCCCACCGACGTGGCCCAGGCCGCCCGCTTCGACCCTCTCGGCGTGTGGCACCACGTGATCGTCTCGTTAAAGCATCCCGAGCCGGTGCTGCGCAGCTACCGCATTCTCGCCGGGGTGATCAGCGAGGAGCAGGTGCAGGTTGGGGCGTGAGGCCGGTGCTGCGAGGTCGCCCGGGGCGTGTCGGTGCGAGAGGCGGCGTCCAGGCGAAGGCATGGGCGTGAGAACCACCCGGTAGAATCCCCAGCGATTCAGTCAACAATTGCCGGCAGCCTGCCATGCCCGTCCACGCCTCCGTTATCGATTGCATAGGCAACACGCCCGTCGTGGACGTGAGCGTGCTGAGCCCCAACCCGGCGGTGCGCATCCTCGCCAAGCTGGAGGGTCAGAACCCCGGCGGTTCGGTGAAGGATCGCGTCGCCCGCTCGATGATCGACGCCGCGGAGGCCGACGGGACGCTGCAGCCGGGGACCATCATCCTGGAGCCCTCGTCTGGCAACACCGGCATCGCCCTGGCGCTGATCGCCCGGCTGCGTGGCTACCCGGTGAAGATCGTCCTGCCGGAGAACGTGTCCAGCGAGCGGCGCGACCTGCTGGCCATCTACGGCGCAGAGGTGATCGACTCGCCGGGCGCCGAGGGCTCCAACGGGGCGGTGCGCCGCGCCGAGCGCCTCGCCGCCGAGCATCCCGAATGGGCGTACCTGTGCCAGTACGCCAACGAGGCCAACCCACGGGCGCACTACGAGACGACCGGCCCGGAGATCCTCGCCGACTGCCCCGACATCACGCACTTCGTGGCCGGCCTGGGCACCGCCGGGACGCTCATGGGCTGCGGCCGGTACCTGAAGGAGAACAAGCCGGACGTGCTGCTGTATGCCGTGGAGCCGCCGGCGGGGGAGAAGGTGGAGGGGCTGCGCAGCCTGGACGACGGCTACATCCCGCCCGTCTACGAGAACTGGGGCGGTGACGAGCTGCTCGACGGCAAGCGCATTATCCGCACCCGCGAGGCAATCGACTACACGAGGCGCCTGGCCGCCGAGGTGTCGGTGTTCGCTGGCATCTCCAGCGGGGCGGCCCTGGCCGGGGCCTGCCGGGTGGCGGAGCGCATCGAATCAGGCGTGATCGTCTTCGTGGCCGCCGACGGTGGCTGGAAGTACCTCTCGACGCGGGCGTGGACCGACCCCATCGACGAGGTCGTCGCCCGCGCCGAGCGGATCATCTACTTCTGACCGGCTCCGGCACAATCGACGGATGGTGCCGGGGGGAATCTCAGCACGCATGGATTCCGGCCTTCGCCGGAATGACGCGTGTGGACATCGACGGATGGTGCTGGGGGGAATCTCAGTACGCATGGATTCCGGCCTTCGCCGGAATGACGAGTGCGGCTCCGGGAAGGGGCCGGCCCCGGGCTCAACACCCGGGGCCGGACTCGGTTCAGCGGCTGGTGATGAACTAGCCGGTGGGCTCTTCCGGAGGCGGTCCCGTCTCCTCCTCGGCTCCCGCGCCGTCGTCCATGTCACCCATCTCGTCCGCGGACGAGTCGATGATGGTGACGCGGCCCTCGCCGCCGACCGGGTACTGCTCGGCCGTCACGACGCCGCCGAGGCCATCGACGATGTACTCGGCCAGAGCGCGCTGGTCGGAGATGCCCAGGCGGGTGTGGTCCAGATCGGCAGCCGGGAAGCAGTCCCCGCCGTTGGCGAACCAGCTCACCGTCGTCAGGACGACCGTATCGCCCGGGACGACCTCGCCGTCTTCGACGATGACCGTGCCGTCATCGAGGACGACGCTGCGCACACGGGCCCCTTCGTGGCCGTTGTTGGAGCAGTCGCCTTCGCGGTCGGTCTCGCGGGCCGGCATGCCGATGTCGACCACCACGCTCATGCCTGCCACCTGCGAGTACTGCCCGCAGCCGCCCGGGATGCAGTCGTAGGAGACCTCCAGCGCCTCCTTCAGCCGTTCGCGCGTCAGCACGATGGTGGCCATGTAGTTGTTGAACGGCGAGATGTCCCAGGTGGTGGACTCGGTGAGGTCGCTGCCGGCGGGCAGGATCGAGTCGTTGCGGATGCCGCCGCCGCCCTGCAGCCCGATGTCCGGGACCGGCGCGCCGTAGGCCTCGGCCCGCTGGGTGCCCACCCAGAGCGAGGCGTCGGCGACCAGGTTGCCCTCGTTGGTCTCGCGCGTGCGGATCTGGGAGCGCCGACCATCCAGGTCCACCTCGGTGGTGGCCAGGATGTTGGAATCCAGCGCTACCAGAGCTGCGATCAGGGGCTCCTCCACCGACGCCAGGACGTCGGGGTCGGGGGTCTCGTCGAGGCTCACGCCGATGGAGCGACCCTCAGCGGAGAGCAGGTTCCCGTCGGCGTCGAACGTGGCGATGAGTTCGCCGATGCAGCGATAGCCGCCGGGCGCTGTGATGACCGGCACGGTGTTGCCGTCGGCGTCGGTGGCTTCCGTCGGGTACGGACCCCTCGCCTCCTCCTCGGGCAGGCAGGTACTCGTGTCGCTGCGCAGCATCTCGTCGCCGCCGCCCGCGATGGCCACGTCCACCCCCGATATGGAGGCGAGCGCCTCCACGTCCTCGCGCACCGCTTGGAGGTGGCTGATGAGGATGATCTTGTTGACGCCGTCGGCGGTGAGGGCCGCGACCTCGGCGTTGACCGCCGTGGCAACGTCGGAGATGATGGTGTCGCGTGGCGTGGAGATCGCTATCAGCATCGGGGTGATGGCGCCGATGACGCCGATCCTCTCGCCGCCGGTTTCCACGACGGTGCTGCGGGCGAGGCGACCTTGCTCGACCATGGCCACGAGCACCGGCTCAGCGGACACGTCCATGTTGGCCGAGAGGAACACCACCGGCGGGTCGAAGCCCCTGAAGAAGTCCGCGGCCACGTCGGGGCCGAAGTCCATGTCGTGGTTCCCGACCGCCATGGCGTCGTACAGGCCGCTCAGGGCGATGGAGTCATAGAACGGGACTCCCTGCTCGAGGCTGATGTTGAACTCCTTGGAGGCCAGGAAGTTGTCGCCCGACGTGAAGGTGACCACCCCGTCGGTGGTGGCGCCGGACTGCAGGTTCCGCAGAGCGGTCACGAACCGGGCGATGCCGGGGAAGCCCCTGTCCGCATTGGGCAGCAGCTTCGACTCGCCGTCGTTGTTGTGCAGGATGGTGAGCGTGAAGTCCGCGTTGTCCTGTGCGTTGAGCGCGGTTGGCACGAGTGCCACCGCCGAGACCAGAAGGCCGGTAGCCGCCAGGGCGACTGCGAGCCTTCTCAGGCCGATTCGATGGGTCTTTCCCCTTGTGGGGAGAGGTTTCTTTGTCATGGCGAGCACTATAGGACCGACGCGTGAACTGTGCTTGCGCGGCACGTGGCACGTTGGGGTGGGAATGGCCTCACAGGCGATGCCGCCGGCGCCGAGGAGAGGCCGGAGTTCGCCGGCAGGGGCACCCCCTAACCTGATCGCACCCCGGGCGCACCAACGTGGCGGGGTTGTCGATCCCGAAGCGAGGAGACCACAGGTGAGACCCGACGGACGCGCGCCGCACGAACTGCGCCCCCTGCACTTCACGCGCGACTACACAGCCATGGCCGACGGCTCGGTGCTCGTGGACATGGGACGCACCCGGGTTCTCTGCACCGCTTCGGTGAGCGAGGACGTGCCCCGCTGGATGCGGGGCCGGGGCAGCGGCTGGGTGACCGCCGAGTACTCCATGCTGCCCGGCAGTTCGCCCGAGCGCGTCAACCGGGAGGCTCGCAGCGGCCGCCAGTCCGGACGCACCCAGGAGATCCAGCGTCTGGTGGGCCGCTCGTTGCGGGCCGTCTGCGACCTGAGCCTCCTCGGTGAGCGGCAGGTGATCGTGGACTGCGACGTGCTGCAGGCCGACGCCGGCACGCGGGTGGCGTCGATCTGCGGCGGGTACGTGGCGCTGCATGATGCTCTCAGCCGGCTGCTGGCCGACGGCAAGCTACGGGCGCATCCTCTTGTGGATGCCTGCGCAGGCGTGTCGGTTGCCGTCGTGGGCGGTCACGTGGTGCTGGACCCCGACTACAGCGAGGACGCGGGAGCCGACGTGGACATGAACATCGTCACCACCGCCGCCGGGAGGCTGATCGAGATCCAGGGCACCGCCGAGCAGGTGCCCTTCGACCGCCACGAACTGGACCGGATGCTGGACCTCGCCGCCGGCGGCATCGCCGAGATCGTGCGCCACCAGCGGGAGATCCTGCGCCGGCCGCCGCCGTCGCGCCCGGGGGCGTGAACCCGACGATCACCTTTGTGGCCGCCACGGCCAACCCGCACAAGCTGGTGGAGATGCGGGTCGCGCTGGAGGGGGTGGCGATCCTGCTGGCACGCCCGGAGGGGTTGGCCGAGGTTCCCGAGGTGGGTGCCACGCTGGAGGCCAACGCCCGCGCCAAAGCGGTGGCCGTCGCCGACTTCGCCGGTGCCGCTGCCCTGGCCGACGACACCGGCCTGGAGGTCGACGCCCTCGCCGGCGCTCCCGGCGTGCATTCGGCTCGCTACGCCGGCGCTTCCGCCGGCGACGCCGCCAACGTCGCCAAGCTCCTCGACGCCCTCGCCGGGGTGCCGCCGGGCGAGCGCACCGCCCGATTCCGCACCGTGGTCGTGGCGCGCTGGCCCGACGGGCGGGACGTGCCGGCCCACGGCGTCGTGGAGGGGTACATCGCCACGCGGCGGCGCGGTGAGAGGGGCTTCGGCTACGACCCGGTCTTCGTGCCGTCGCCCGGCGACGTCACGTTCGCCGAGATGAGCCTCGCCGCCAAGAGCGAGATCGGCCACCGAGGCCGTGCCCTGCGGCGTCTGGCGCAGCTGCTGGCCGAGCCGTCCTGACCCCTGCGGCGCCCCGTCCAACCGTCCGCGGCGCCCGCCGTGCGCCAGGTGGGATTCGAACCCACACGAGCCGAAGCTCACAGGGACCTAAACCCTGCACGTCTGCCAGATTCCGCCACTGGCGCGGGCGTGGCCGACGTTCAGATTATCGGTAGCCTGCGCGCAGGACGTTCTGGAGGTGTAGTGGTGGAGTTGTCGACTGTGGACCTGTCGGGCGGGCCCCCCGTGTTGCGGGACGGTGACGGATCGGGACGCGACCCGGCGCAGGACATCTTCCACCAACTGCTGCGCCAGCGGATCGTGTTCCTCGGCCGCACCGTGGACGACGAGCTGGCCAACTACATCACGGCGCAGTTGCTGTACCTCGAGGGCCAGGACCGCAACCGGGACATCTGGTTGTACGTGAACTCCCCCGGCGGGTCGATCACCTCGGGAATGGCCATCTACGACACCATGCAGTTCGTCACCCCCGACGTGGGCACCGTCTGCATGGGCCTCGGCGCCTCGATGGCGCAGTTCCTGCTCTGTGCCGGCGCTCCGGGCAAGCGCTACGCCCTGCCGCACGCACGCATCCTCATGCACCAGCCCCACGGCGGCGTGCAGGGTCAGGCGTCCGACATCGCCATTCAGGCCGAGCAGATGATCTACATCAAGAAGATCCTCGCCGAGCGCATCTCCTCCCACACCGGCCAGCCGGTCGCCCAGGTGGAGGAGGACTTCGACCGCGACCGCTGGTTCACCGCCGAGCAGGCCAAGGACTACGGCATCATCGACGAGGTCATCGCCAACCGCGGCGAGATCGGCTAGGTAGAGGCGCCCGGCATACGGGCCGCCTCGGCCCGTCGGCGCAGATCGTCCACGGCGGCGGTCAATCCAGCGGGATTGCCGAACACGGCGCTGCCTGCCACGAACAGGTTGGCACCTGCAGCGGCCGCTCCCGCGATCGTGCCGGGGCCGATCCCGCCGTCCACCTCGATGTCGATGTCCCGCCCCGCGGCATCGGCCAGCCGGCGCACCTCGGTGATCTTGGGCTCCATCGTGGCTATGTACTTCTGGCCACCGAAGCCCGGGTTCACCGTCATCACCAGCACCATGTCCAGCAGGTCCAGCACGTGTGCCACGGCCGCCGACGGAGTGGCCGGGTTCAGCGCCACCCCGGCAGCGACCCCGAGTCCCCTGATCTGCTCCAGGGTGCGGTGCAGGTGCACGCAGGCCTCGGCGTGCACGATCAGCAACTCGCAACCGGCCGCCGCGTAGCGCTCCGCCAGCGCCTCCGGGGCCTGCACCATGAGGTGGACCTCGAACGGCAGCGAGGTGTGCGGGCGGGCGGCTGCGATGACGTCGGGGCCGAACGTGAGGTTGGGCACGAAGACCCCGTCCATCGCGTCCCACTGGATGCGGTCGGCACCCGCGTCCTCCAAGGCGGCGCACTCCTCGCCGAGCCGGCTGAAATCCGCGGAGAGAGTGGAGGGGACGATCTGAACAGGTCGGGAAGATGTCATGGTGGGGTCACGGTGGGGTTGCGGCGTGTCGGAACGGGCCGTTGGGCGCCGACAGGCTACTTGTCCGACCGCCGCACACCGGGGAGCAGCGGTACGAACGCCACGGGCAGCAGGTGGGTGCGGTGCGTGTCGGGTGCGGACGAGGCTTCGTCGCCGGGCGCGCCCCGCTCGTACAGGGCCAACTGTTGCTCGCCGCCGGCGGGACCGACGGGTGCCACGAGCCGTCCACCGGGGGCGAGTTGGGTGAACAGCACCTCGGGGACCGTCGCAGCAGCGGCGGAAAGGAAGATGGCGTCGTAGGGGGCGCGCGGCGGGTGGCCCTGCGTGCCGTCGGCCCAGACAACCGTCACGTTGGTGTAGCCGAGGGAGTCCAGACGCTCACGGGCGTTGCCGGCGAGCGACTCGATCCGCTCGAGGGCGACGACGGTGGCCGCCAGCCGGCCCGCCACGGCGGCCGCGTACCCCGAGCCCGCACCGACCTCCAGGACGCGGTCGGTGGGCGCCAGTCGCAGAGCCTGCAAGGTGGCCGCCACCACGTATGGCTGCGACACGGTCTGGCCGCACCCGAGGGGCAGGGCACGATCGGCGTAGGCGCTGCGCCGCTGGGTGCGGGGGACGAACTCCTCGCGCGGCACCGCCCCCATCGCTTCCAGAAGGCGCAGGTCGGAGATGCCCCGGCGGGCCAGTTGCCGCCGCACCATCTCCGCCCGCCGGGCGTCGTGCGGGGGTTCGGGCCGGGTCTTCAACGTTTCGTACCCCCCTGATACTCGAACCGCGACCGGTCAGGTTCGACGCACCTCGACATCCTGGGCGTGTTCGGCGAGCGCCCGCAAGTCGTCCATGTCGCCGCTGAGCACCGTCCCGCCGGGCTCCGCGATGGCGACCACCAGCGCGTCCACCGCGGAGCCTCGCCCGGCCAGAGCGCGCAGCGCTCCGGCGCGTCGCGCGACCCGCTCGGGAAACGCCTCGATGATGTCGCAGGTCTTGAGGAGCCGGTTGACGGCCACGTCGGCTTGTGGCCGGCCCGAGGTGCACTCAGCGATGACGACCGATGGCACGATCGGTGGCCAGACCCCGGCACGGATGAAGGTGGTGATCAGAGCCGCTGTGTCCTGTCGCCGCTGCGCTAGCCGGGTGATTCCTCCGGAGTCGAGGACCAGCAAGCTCATCCGCCGGCATCGGCACGGCGGGCGACACGCGTCAGATCCTCGGCGCGTGCTAGTGCGTCGGCTGACGGCTCGCCGACCTCGGCGATCAACTCCTCGATGTAGCGCTCGGCCTCCTCGATCAACTCTCTGCGCCGCAATTCCGCCCGCATGGCTTCCTGGAGCAGCCTTGACGCGGGGAGGTCATATACCTTCGCAGCCTCGTAGAGCTCGTCGGGCAGGTAAACCTGCATCCTGGGCATACGCCTACTATACACATATGCGGCTTCGTCGCTGTGACAACCGGGGAGGTTGTCCCTGGGTGGATGGGATTGAGGGTTCACCGTTGAGGTGAGCCCTCCGGCGATGCTGTGGGCAAGTAACCAGCTCACACCCCGCAAGGAGGGCTCATGGCACAGGTTAGGACCCAGCATCTGAACGCGAAGCTGACGCCGGCGATGCGGCGGCGGATGGTTGATGTGCTGATTGTGGAGGGCTGGGGTGTCGCGGCGACCGCGGAGCGGTTCCAGGTGGACCCCAAGACGGTGCGCAAGTGGCGCGACCGCTACCTCGCGGAAGGACCCGACGGTCTGTTGGACCGCTCCAGCCGGCCGCGCCGCAGCCCGGGGCGTACACCGCCGGAGGTGCGCGCCGAGGTGATCCGCCTGCGTCGCTGTCGGCGCCGCGGCGCCGGCTGGATCGCCCACAGGGTCGGCGTGGCGCCGTCCACGGCGCAGAAGATCCTCGCCGACGCCGGCCTGGGGCGCCTCGACCGCGGCGACCGCGCCACCAAACCGGCGCCGGTGCGCTATCAGCGCGAAAGGCCTGGTGAACTCGTCCATGTGGACATCAAGAAGCTGCCCGCCATCCCTCCCGGCGGCGGCTGGAGGGTCCACGGACGCGGCAACGCCCCCACGCCGGGCGCCAAGGTCGGCTACCGCTACCTGCACACCGCCCTCGACGACCGCAGCCGCCTGGTCTACAGCGAGCACCTCGACGACGAGTGTGGCCCAACGGCCGCAGAATTCTGGTTGCGCGCCCACGCCTGGTTCGCCACCTGGGGCGTGACCTGCGAACGCGTGCTCACCGACAACGGCGGCTGCTACCGGTCCAAAGACTGGCACAAAGCCTGCAAACGCACCGCAACGAAGGTCAAGAAAACCCGCCCCTACCGGCCCCAGACCAACGGCAAAGTCGAACGCTTCCACCGCATCCTCCTCGAGGAATGGGCCTACATCCGCCCCTGGGGAAGCGAAACCGAACGCGCCAACGCCTACCAGGGCTTCCTCCACTACTACAATTGCCACCGAACCCACGGAGCGCTCGGCTGGAAAACACCAGCCTCAACCCTCGGGGACAACGTCCCCAGCATGCACAACTAGCAGACGCAACCGGAGCCCGCGATCGGGTGGCCGACCTACCTTCGCCAATACGGTGCCCGCGACCCGTGGCCGCCCTCTCTCCGGCGGGGCACTTCCACGAGATTAGGGGAGACCTTAACGACTCGCTTCGCCAGCCCAGAGGGTTCGCGAGTCGCCCTCAACTGGGCAATGCGGCGGGATAGCACCGATGTCCTCTGGGGGACCCATCGGCAGCGCCGCAGGGCGGTGTGGTCGTGCACGGCGCACGCTCTCACATGTTGTCGGGATACCTGCCCAAATCTCGACCTGCTTCTGCGAAGCTCCTGCCATAGTCTGTTTCTGCCGGTTGCACTGCGGCCATGTTCAAGGGCTCAGCGCAGTGGAAGCACGAAACCGCATTCGACTTTGGTGACGGGCTGCACAGAGCACACGAGGGGATCGACATGAGCGAACCTGAGGCCGCACGACTGATACCGGTGTCGGGTATCACAGGACAACGGGAGGCGGAGAAGCGGGCCACCTCGGCGCTGCTAGCCGTTCTGAGCATTGTCAGGCCACTCAGTGCGACGTTGCTCGCGCCGTTGGGCTGCACACGCGCCAAGACCGCTCGCGTGGAGGCGTTTGTGGAGCCTTCCTACGATGCTGGGGACAAGACCCTTCGGCCGGACGGCCTCATAAGGGTCAGCGTTGGTAACCGGGCGACATTTGAAGCGCTCGTCGAAGTCAAGACGGGACTCGCGAAGCTTGATGCCGATCAGATCAACGCGTACCTGGACTTAGCCCGGACCGAGGGTCATGACTGCGTGATCACCATCTCCAACGAGATAGCGCCCTCGGCCAGTTCCATCGGTCGGTGCACGGTTCCGGTCATGATGACCGGTGCCAACACAAGCACCGACCGATGGAGGTACCAGCATGCCAGGCGCACCGCTGGCGTTGCACGAACGCGAGGAGATCGCTGTTGCGTTGATTGAGGATCCGGCGGCGAGTTGGGCGGCGATCGCCCGGCGGGTTGGCCGTCATCGGTCGACGGTCGCCCGGGAGGTCACAGCGGGCGGCGACCGTGACCGGTACCGCCCGGCGACGGCGCAGCGGCGCGCCGAGCGGTCGCGTCGGCGGCCGCGGCGGCGGCGCCTGGAGGTTCCCGGCGAGCTGCGCGACCGTATCTGCGCCGAGTTGCGCCAGGGGCGCTCCCCCGAGGCGATCCGCGCCGACCTCGACGCGGACGGCGTCGCCGGCCGGCCGTGCGTCGAGACCATCTACCAGGCGCTCTACGCCGGGGTCCTCGACGTGCGCCCCGCTGCGTGTCTGCGCAGCCGCCGCCGGCGCCGGCGCTGCCGACAGCGGCGAAACCCCCGGTCGCGGCCCGGCGGGCCGAACATATCGCTGCGCCCGGCGGCGGTGAACGACCGCGCCGAGGCCGGTCACTGGGAAGCAGACCAGATCATCGGCGCCAACAACCGGTCCTCGATGATCTGGCTCACCGAACGCACCACGAGGTTCTCCATACCGGTCACCATGCCCGACGGCTACACCGCCGACGCGGCCTTCGCCGGCCTCGTCGAAGGCCTCGACGGCATCCCCGCCCACCTGCGCCGCAGCCTCACGTTCGACCAGGGACCCGAATGGGCGCACTGGCGCCGCCTCGCCGACCACTACGACCTCGACGTGTGGTTCTGCGACCCGCACTCGCCGTGGCAACGCGGCCAGATCGAGAACCTCAACCGCCAATGGCGCTGGTGGTTCCCCCGCGGCACCGACCTGCGCCTCATCACCCCCGCACAAGCAGAACACGCCGCCGCCATCATCAACAACCAACGCCGACGCAGCCTCCACTACCACAGCCCAGCAGAGCTGTACCATGCCCTCACCGTGCAGTGACCACTAGAACTGGCCGTTTAGGGGGTTCCGGCTCCGGAGGACGTTCGATCGCCTGCGTAATCACCTCGCCGAGCATCGTATCGACAGCGTCAAAGATGGGGCTGAAATCGCGATGGGTCGAACTCACTAGACCTTTGGCGACGCTCTTCGACCACTCCGACACTAGGTCGGCGTAATGCTCGTAGCCGGGCGTCAGGAGGTGCTCGTGAAGCTCATCTAGGCCCGGCCTAGTATCTGTGCTTGGATGCCGTAGCTGCATGAACGCTTCTATGGCCCCCGAGGTGTCTACCTGCCTCGACTTGAGCAACTCGTGTACATCAAAGAAGTCGCGTGGGGCCAAGCGGGCGGGCTCAGCAAGGCAGTCCAGTTTGCCCGCCATAACGGCTTCCAGCGTGTAACCGCTAATCGGTGTGTCTGTGGTTAGATCCGGATACCGCTGGTAGACGTGCCAGTCACGGATCGCGGGGGTGTAGTTCTCGTGGATCCGCCGGTTCACGTCCAGACTGATGACACCTGACGGCCCATCAGGTGCTGCCCATGTGACCGCTAGCCGCCCACGGCGGTCGCGAAATGCAAGATCAACCCCTGAGGCTCGAGATGCGTCCCTGAGTACAGATCGCAGGAACAGCCCGAGGTCTTCCCTAGTCTCCTCTGGGTTGGTAACCCAGTCGAAGTCGAGGTCTTCGGAGTAGCGGTAGTCCAGGTGCCAGCATGAGCGCAACAAGGTGCCCCCTTTGAATACCAGCCGCCTGCGCGCCGCTTGACGGTCTGCGATCGCCGTCACGATGAAATGCTGGACACGATCACGCGCTAACACCGCGACAGGGGTGAGTTCTTCTGGTCGCATCAGCCGAGTATCTGACGTGCAAGAGCACCTGGGGTCGTCCACCAATTGACTCGCCTCGCGGCGTCAGTCCAGTTGGTGCCAGCGTACCGCTGCGCATGCCTGCTGTTGACGTTGATCCACCGGTCACCCCTGCGAGCTGTCGGCATCAGTTCTGCCCATCCGCGTGCCGGGCTCACGTCAATATCGCTTGTCACCTCGCTTTGCGAGAGGCCGGCCGCGATGGACGATATGCGGCGCATACCGGCCCACCAACCCAATTCCACACCTAGGGCACGTACTGCGTCGGGGTTAAACTCCGGGGCACCCCAGCAGACGGCGTAGCCGATGTACTCTTCGCAGCGGGGCGCGTGGTGAGGGAATTGTGCACACTCCAACAGTGCGCGTTGTGGCTCAGACACCAAGGTCCGCGCAGTAAAGCGTCGCACGCCGCTATGAAGGGAGTTCGCTGGCTCCCGCACATGTGTGATCCCTACCGTCGCTGCGCGCTCACTGGCTCGTGTGCTGGTCGCAACCGTCAGGGGGAAGGTAAGGGGGATCCCCGCTGCGTCCAGCCCGCTGAGGTACGCAATACGACGGTCGCTGGCACCGAACAGCGCATCAAGAATGCACTCAAGATCTGGAGTCCACATTCCCGCGGGAGTCCCGAGAAGAACCTCGGCTGGCTTAACGCCTGAGCGTGACCTGTACCACCAACCGCGTCCCGCGCTCCGCACCACTCCTCGCTCTGCGAGGTGCCGCAACGCACGTGAGGCCGATGATGCGGAGACTCCTGCCAAGTCGCGGTACTGAGTGGTCGCGAAGGCGGCAGGCAACGAGTCGAGTATCGAGGCAGCGTGCATACGAGCAGTATACATCGTGAGGCCGGAAGTTGGCCCCCGAGCGAGGCGAGGTCTGGGTGCTGGACGGCCATTTCACCATGCGGGACGAATACGTCGAAACCACGGATCAAACCAACCCCCAGCGCCGCGCCTGAGCCAGCAACGCCAGAATCTGCGAGTTCGCCAGGTACCCCCAGTAGCGTGCTGCTGGCAAGGTGTGTCCGCCCATCGCGAGCAGCGTGAAGAGCGGCTCTTCGGAAATGTGGAGACCTACCCCTTCAAAATGTGGAGGTCTCCAGCCGCTGCGGCGAAGGTGCTGGTCAGAGGTACTCGCTAACACCCCACTCCGAGCGCTCATGCGACCCCATGGGCACTCATGAGTTGCCGTGAAGACCCAGAACTACGAGGTCATAGCGGCGCTTCATTTGACACGGTTGCATCCGTGCCTGCTGTGCGTCAGCCATCACGCCATCCCGTGTGGGTAGAGATGTGGGAAGTGCGTTTCGTCGTAGGGCTCAGCGCCGTCCAAAATCAAGCGACCTGACAGCGCGAAACCCAGGGCACACCAATCTCGTGCGATCCTCAACCACTGCCCGGTATCGAGCAAGCTAGCCGCGGGTGAGGTGCCGCCGAGGTCGAGCGTCTGACGCAGAGGTCTAGGCCGCCTGTCAGGGCCGGTGGGTACCCTCCGTGCATGGAACTCCCGGCGCCGCCGAGCATGACCCCAGAGGAATGGTTCCCCGAGGGTGGGCCGCATCCGTCGACGGTGTCGCCGACGCGCATGTTGACACGGTCGCCGGCGAAGATCCCCGAGGGCCTGTTGGACCGTTCGCGCCCGAAGGCCTCCGGGGTGGTGCGCCTGCCGCCCCACGTCGTCTGGTCGCCGCCGTGGGAGTACGACCTGGGGGACCGCCAGCAGCGCGGCCGCGCCTATGAGCGGGTGATGACTGAGGGCCTCGACGAGGACGTTCTGTGGTTCATCGACGTCGACGAGGTCGGGGCCATGTGGGGCGAGCTGCATCTGTCGCCGCACATCCGAGCGCCGTGGGAGCGCTGGCTGCGGACCCACAAGCTGCTCGACTAGAGGCCGCTGTTGAGGTCGCGGAACGCGACCGCTATCGGTATGCTTTAGACATGGTGTTGCTGAGCGTGACGTCGGCGGCCGCCGAGCTTGGGGTGAGTCCGCGCCGTGTGCGGCAGATGCTCTCCAATGGCATGTTGGCGGGTCAGCGTGTCGGCGGTGTGTGGGTGCTCGACGAGCATTCGGTGCGCGTGGCCGGCCGGACGCGGCGTCCTGCTCATCGACCCTGGAGCGCCGCGTCGGCTTGGGCGGTCCTCGCATTGGCGGCCGGCGAGGATCCCGCCGGCACTGCCGCTGTGCGCTCTCGGGCCCGCGAGCGCTACGCCCGCGGGCTGCCTGAGCTGCGCGACCAACTCAGGGAGCGCGCGCATATCCGCTGGTTCTACGCCCACCCGTCGGCGGTCCCGCGGATAGCGGACCGCCCCGGAGTGGTCCGCACGGCGGCCAGCGCCGCTCCCGAACACGGCCTGGCCCTCGCCGGGTCAGGGCCCCTCGAGGCCTATGTCCGCGCCGGCGAGCTGGAACACCTGCTCAGGCAGGTGCCGATGGAGGAAGGTGCGGACACCTTCAACGTGTGCCTGCGAAGTGTGCAGGACGACTGCTGGCCGTTCCCGGCCGGGGTCGCTGCTGCGTCGCTGCCTGTGGTCGCCGTGGATCTCGCAGATTCCCCCAACGCTCGCGAGCGCCGGGTTGGCGGCGAGCTGCTGGGTCGCCTGTGAACGTCCCGCGGCTCCCGGGCCCACCTCTACGGTTGCCAGCTTCTCCCGGCCCGGCCGGCGAGATCTGGACCACGTTGTGCGAACTCGCCGCCGTCAAGCCCGACGGCTGGACCCTGATTGGCGGCCAGATGGTCCTGCTGCACGCCCTCGAGCACGACGCCGAGCCGTCTCGCGTGTCGACCGATCTCGACATCCTCGTCAACGCTCGGATTGTCGCCGGCGCTGTGGGCGACTTCGTCGCCCTCGTCGAGGCGCTCGGGTTCACACTGGCGGGAGAATCCCCTGACGGGATCGCTCATCGCTACGCCCGCGGGCACTCGGTCATCGACGTGCTGGCGCCCGAAGGCCTCGGCGCCCGCGCCGACCTGACAACCACTCCGCCGGGCCGCACGATTCAAGTACCCGGGGGGACTCAGGCGCTTGCGCGCACCGAGCTGCTCCCGGTGGAGTGCGCGGGCACACAGGGGCACATACCGCGGCCCTCGTTGTTGGGGGCGATCATCTGCAAGGCCGCCGCGGTGCCCGTGCACCGCGACCGGCAGGTGCAACTCGGCGATCTCGGCCTGCTGCTGAGCCTCGTAGCGGACCCGTCGGAGCTGGCGCCGCAGCTCTTGAGGAAAGACCGGGCGCGGCTGCAGAGCGTGGCGGAAATCGCGGCGCCCGACCACGCTGTCTGGCAAGACCTCGACCCGCTGGCCTCAAGGGCGGCGAGGCTGACGCTGCGCACGCTGCTCCCAGGGGCGCCTCTGTCCGAGGAGCCCGCCTTCGGCCGCGGTGTTGAACCTCCGGACTCCCCCGCTGCCGGCCCTGCGGTATCCGGCCTCGACATCTAGGAGTCTCGCCCCTCCCAGGGGTCTGGCAGCCGCGTCGTCAACAGAATCGCACTGGCTTTTGTGGAGGCTGTGGTGTCCTCCAGGTTTCGCGCGGTGAGCTTGTTGGATCTCGGGGTAGTGGCGTGGCGGAGCTTGGGCGGTATCGCTGTGATACCACATGAGTGTGGCGATGACGTTGCGGCTGACCGATGAGGAGCGCCATGCCCTGCGCGAGCGCGCCGCCCTCGACGGCGTATCGATGCAGGAGGCGGCCCGCCGCGCCGTGCGCGAATTCGTGGCGCGCCGCGATCATCAGGACCGCGTCGGCGCTGCGGCCGAGTCGGTGATGCGCCGCCACGGTGAGGCGCTGCGGCGTCTGGGAGAGTGACCGGTTCGGTCGAGTTCCTCGACACCGACGACCTGATCGAACTCGCCCGCCGCCTGCTCGGAGATCCACCCCCGGTCCGCGATGTCGGACTGCTCACCGCCGCGGCGGCGCGCCCGCAGGCCAACGCGTTCGGCACCGACGCCTATCCCGACACCTGGACGAAGTCGGCCGCGTTGTTGCAGTCCGTCGTCAACAACCACGCCCTCATCGACGGCAACAAGCGCCTGGGATGGCTCGCAACAGCGGTGTTCCTCGAACTCAACGGAGCCTCCGTGACAGCGGCTCACAACCACGACGTGTACGAACTCGTCATGCGCGTGGCGGCCGAGGACCTTGCCGTCGAGGAGATCGCCAACCTGCTGCGCGAGCTGTCCCCACCCTCACACCCCTCCTCGGACAACTGACGACCCCCAACGCGGCCAACCTCCCCAGGATTCGCGGCGGCTGGGCGGTTTCGGTCTCGGCCCCCTCGCCTGAGCGCTGGGGCGGGGTGGCAAGGCCCACTCGACCCGCTCCCACAAGGGCTGGTGACCTGTGTGGGAAGACGCGTGGGAACCGGGGCGCAGGGGGAACGTTCAACTCCGCCCGGCGGCGCCTTTCGATCAGTCGGGGTTCAGTCGCGTCAGGGTTGAGCCTGTCGCGTGTCATCGTTTCTTGCTCAGGCGGTGGTTTGAGTCTGACGTAAGGAGATGAGCATGGCGAAGGCATCGAAGAAGAGCCCCGAGGAGAAACTGCGGGTGGGGCCGCCGGCGGGGCTGGCTCGATGTCGTTGCGTACGCGCTTCGTCACACCGGGACCACCGCCCGAGATCGAGCAAGCTGATCGCGCGAAACCAGAGCACACCGGCGCCTCAACCAGGCCCGGGTGATTCAAACCATCTCGCCGCGCCTCGCCCGAATCGTGCCCTGTTCTGGATTTCGGCAGCGCCGCGACATCTCCCTGGCGGCGTGGCAAACGCTGCACGCGACCGACATCGTGCTCGCCGCACTCGGCCGCATTCGGTGATCCCGCAGAACTGTGCTGCGGCTTCGAGGCGACATGACTTGGCGGTTGATGGCGCACCGCGTGTATGATCCGGTCATTCGGGAGTCCGCGCCGCTTCGCTATCCGTTTGCCGTTGAGGATGCTGCGATCGCGTTCGGCGACGAGCGAGCGGCGCGGGTGTGGCTCGAGGGGGTTCGCTGGCCGGACGGGCCAGGTTGCCCGAGGTGCGCGACACCGTCGCGCGGTGGCGCGGCCGATCCTGACGGCCGCTACTGGTGCGGGTCGTGTCGGCGCCGCTTCAACGTACGCACCGGCACCGCTCTGGAGAGGAGGCGGGCGCCGCTGCGGGCGTGGGCTGTGGGGGTGGCGCTGTCGACCAACGGACCGTTCGTCGTGCGACCCGAGGCGCTGCGGGAGACCTGCGGCATCACCACCGGGGCGAGCCGGGACGTAGCCGAGGGTCTCCGTGCGGCTTGCGGCGGGATCGTCTGTCCCTACGACCGTCCAGAGCGTCTTGCCGGGCGCGTGCTGGGGATTCTGCGGCAGGGCGGCCGCTCAGGCGATGGATCGCTGCCCGGCCGGCCGCCCGGAGCGGGTGGGCTGCCCTCGGGACAGGCAGCGCCGTCGGAGGCTGGGGGCGGCCTCCTGGGGGATTGGTGGCGGAGGCTCGACGACGGGTTGCCGGCGAGGCCCGCTGGGCGGAACCGGTGGCTCACACCCCCGCGACCGGTGTGGGAGCTGGCCGTCGCGCCGCCGCCGCATCCGCGCCCGGACATCACCGAGTCCGAAGTGCTGGTGCTGACGGTGCTGCACACCTATCTGGACGGCGCCGACTCGGCGGTGCTGGCCGAGACCGCGGGGATTACGCGCCGTCACTCCCAGCGCGTCCTGGCCGGGTTGGCATGCGACGGCTATGTGGCGTCGGCTGTGCGGACGATCCCGTGGCGGCACCGCACCCGCCAGGTACGCATCTGGAGCCTCACCGAACGCGCCAACGCGTTGAGCCCCTATCTGCCCCGCCTGCGCCACGCCCCCCGGGCCGTCTGTCCCGAGAGGCTGCCGGCGGATCTATGGCACCTGTTCTGGTCGGGACCCGACCCCGCCGACATCCGGCTGCCACGCGATGCCCTCCTCGTTGCCAACCGGCTGCTGAACGGCCGGTTCCTGGACCCCGATGCCAAGCGCTGGGCGCTGCGGCACCTGCCGCTGGACGCCCCTCGGGGCACAGACGGCCATACCCGGCTGCGGCCCCGACGTGGAGAGGGCGGTGCAAGAACTCACCGCGGCGCACCGTGGCTGACATCGACGCCTGGGAGGAAGTTCTCGACGCCCGACTGCGTGCCGCGTGGCCCAAAGCCGGTCGAATCGCCTCCCGGACCGGCGGCGTCTTGGTGGGCGGCACAGCCATCGCCATCCACCTGCGGCATCGCCGCAGCGAGGACATCGACATCCTGACCCCCGGCCCGTTCGACACCGCAGAGATCAGGGACCGGCTCGAAGCGGCGGCGGAATCGTCCTTCGTCGCCCTGGCACGTAGCCGCCACGAAGTGCTGGTGCTGCTCGACGACGTGCGCGTCCACGTCTTCGAAGATCCCCAGGCCGAACACCGGTTGCAGGAACCGCGAACGATTCAACGGGGGCCGACCGTCGGCGGAATGCCCGTGGCGTCACTGGAGGACCTCCTCGCCCTCAAACTCGACACGCTGCTTTGGCGCAGCAACCTCAGAGACCTGCTGGACCTCGCATCCATCGACAGCCTCACCGCGCACCGCCTCGAAGACGGCATCCGGTACTACCGGCAGCGCTTCGGCCCCGAGTTGGACAGCGGAATCCTCGACAACCTGATCTTCAAATTGCGGTTCCCTGCGGGCGGTGAGGCCGACCCGCTGTTCGATGACGCCCGCGACGTCACCGTCGCCTACCTCAAGCGGCGGGCACACGACGTGGAGGAGGAACTGCACCGCCAGCGCGCCGCTGCCGGCATACCGCCCGAACCTCCCACGACTCCCGAACAGCCCGGGATCCCTTGACATATGAATAGCGTGAATAGCGCTCGGCGGCGAGGTCCGATCAGATGGCGATGATCCCTCCGCTGATCGGAGAAATCCCATCAGACGAGCGTCGGTGGCGAGATCGACGGTGGTGGTGTCCTCCGCGGACTCGATCCGGAGTCTGGCGAAGCTGGGTTTGTCGTCGAGGCGGGTGACCTGCAGCCCGTCGGCCTCAAGGGCACCCTGGACGAGACCGATCACCTCGTCGATCCGCCGGGGGTACGGGGCGAAGAAGTCGAGGTCGGTGGTGGGCCGGTCGAGGACCTCGCAGACGATGAGGGCGCCGCCACCGACGAGAGCGAGATTCGTGCCAGGCGGGAGTTCCCCGACGATCCGCCAGATCCGCCGCTGCAGGGCAGCGAGCCCCGTCCGGCTAGTCAAGCAACCCTCGGGCCCGCAGCCAGCGCTCCCACGGCTCGCGGACATGGGGCGAGAGATGCAGTTCGTCCCACATGTCGACGACCTGGTCAACATCGATGAAGTGCACGACGTCCTCGGCGAGGCCCTCGGTCATCACCCGCTGGTAGGCGTCGCGGCGGTCCCGACGATCCGCCAGGTCGTACTGGTAGGGAGGGCTCCACGCGATGTGGCCGGGGAGCCGCACGACGCCGGTCGCTTTGGGCAAGGACCGGTCGAGTAGCTCCTCGGGAATGGAGACGGTCATGCGCCCCAGTGGGCGAGTCCCGGTACTCACAGCCCCACGCTACCCACGCGGCGGTCGGTGACTCTCCCCGGGTATTGCGCCCGCTGAGGCGTGCCCCGGGATCCGCGACCAAGCTACCCAGACCACGTGGGAACAAGCGTGGGAAGTCGTCCAGAGATTGCTCTCCGAATACCCTCTGACCAGGTCTTTGTCGTGATGATGTGATTCCCCCCAGCTCCACTTTGGACGCTCATGCGACCCCATGCGGACTCATGAGCCACCATGACGCCTCAGAACTCCGAGGTCACAGCGGCGCTTGACTTGACGCGGTCTTACCCGTGCCTGCTGTGCGTCAGGTTTCCCGCCACGCCGCGTGGGAACAAGTGTGGGAACTGCGTCTCAGGGGTGCCCTCGCCTCCGCCACCGATCAAATGACCTGACCGCGCGAAACCCGGGGCTCACCTCCGACCGCGCGGAACACGGGGCACACCACAGCCTGCGCAAGACCCGGGGAGGATCACTGGTCCGTCACCTTGGCGGCATGGGCCGTGCCGATGCCTGGGCCGACATGAGCACCGACTGCGAGGTCATCACCGTCATCGACTACGGATTCTGGCCGACGCCAACAACCTGGCGGCAACTTAGGCGTACCGCCCCCTGAACGTGAGGTGCTTCTGAGTGAATGTCCGCTTTGGGCGGTTTGATTAGCCCACGTTCGGGGTGGGGGGTCATGGCTGGGTTGGTTTGTTTTTGCGATGGTAGGCGATGCGGTCGCGGCGGGCTCGGGTGAGGCCGTCGCGGCGGGCCTGGCGGATGGTGTCGCCACGTCCTTGGTGTTCGTCGTCGGGGGTGACGTAGCGGAGGGAGGCGTGCAGGCGTCGGGTGTTGTAGTCGTCGCGGACGGTGTCGAGTTCGGTGCGCAGCGTGTTGGGGTCGGTGATTTGTTCGAGGTGGGGCCATTCGGTTTTGATGTGGCCGAAGAGCGTTTCGATCCATGCTTGGTCAGTCGGGGTGCCGGGGCGGCCGTAGTGCGCGGCGATGGAGCACATGGCGAAGAACTCTCGTGTGGTGCCGGCGCGCATTTGAGGGCCGTTGTCGCTCATGGCCAGCAGGATCGGCTCGGCGTCGTCGCTGTTGGCTTGGCGGGCCTCGATGTGTTCCCAGAGTCCTTCGGCGTCGAGCGCGTCGCAGAAGACGACTTCGACCTGTGTGGCGGTCTCCTCGACGCTGACGAGGGTGGCGAGCCATTTGCGGGTAACGACGTCCAAGATGGCGTAGGCGACCTGGTTCGCGCGGGGGAAGTGGGTGATGTCATAGATCCAGATCTGGTGGCGTTCCCAGCGCACCCAGTCCGGCATCGGGCGCGCCGCAGCGGGACTGCGCTGAGGCCGGGCGGGTAGGACAAGGCCCTGACCTGCCAGGGTGCGGTACACCGTCGACGGTGACACCCACACGAGCCCCTCATAGGAGGCGCGGTGCGCGAGCTTGCGGTAGCCGCCGTCGATGTCGCCCCACGCGTCGAACAGCTCCAAGATCGCCTGCTGCTCGGCGGGCGTGATGGCGTGCACAGCGCCGCCGCCGGCGGCGCTGTCGTCGAGGCGGCCGGCCGCCTGGCGGTGCCGCCACCGCCGCCAGCGGCGGGAATCCAACTCCAACACAGCGCACGCCCGAGACGCCGCCCAACCCTCGCCCACGGCACCATCGACGAGGTCCAACAAGGCGGCCTTGACACCGGCATCGACACGCGGGGGCACGCCGGCGTTCACCCCCAACGCTCTTTTCCCTCCAACAACGTGACCTTCACCGCCATCTCCTTGAGCGCCTCACCCAGCCGCGCCACCTCACCGCGGGCCATTGCCAACTCGGGATCCTCACCGCCCGCGCGCACCCCCGGCCGCGACGACGCCAACGCCTCCAGGGCGCCCCGCTTGGCCACCTCGCGGGCCTTCATGATCGTCGAACGATCCACCCCCCAATGATCCGCGCACGCAGCGACGGTCATCTCACCGGTCAGCACCTGCACGAACGCCTCATACTTCTCCGCCGGCGACAAGAACCGCCGACGGCGCCTGCCACGCTCACCGGACTTCGAAGAACTGCTCATCTGACGCTCCCTTCACAACGCCACGCTCCCACCCCCAATGTGGGCTAATCAACCACCCAAAACCGGACACGAACTCAGAACCAGAACAGGGGAGGTTGCGGATGTTGGTGAGGGTGGTGTGGAAGGTGGGCGCCCAGGGCCAGTGGGCGGGTAGGCGCAAGATGGTGCGTCCGGCGTGGTTGACGAGGCGTCCGGGGAGGGCGAGGAGTTGGTTGCGGACGGTTTGCCCGGCGGTGAGTCGGCCGCGGCGGTTGGGGGTGTGGTGGTTGATCCAGCGGTAGAGGTTGTGGGCCAGGGTGGCGCAGGTCAGCCAGGCGGCGTTGGCGGCGAAGCGTCCCGACGGCAGGTGGGCGAGGCCGGTGGAGTTCTTGAGGTCGCGAATGGCGAGTTCGACGGTGGCGTGTTGGCGGTGGAACACGTCGGCGGCGACGGTGTCAGATGTGGTGTTGGTGACGAAGGCGTGGTAGCGCCAGTCGGGCCATAACGCCGCTTGTGTTTCGTCGGTGAGGCGGCTGCGGCGCACCACGAGGCGCAGCTTGCGCCCCTCGCCGCGGGCGCCGGCGACGAGGGTGGTCGCCGCCACGTGCGCTTCGCCGCCGAGCCGATAGTCGATCGGCGTCCAGTCCGCGTCGGCAATGGCATCAATGGCGGCTTTGACGTGGGCGTACAGCGGCATCGTGATCGACCAGCGCACCTTGAGGCGCTCCAGAGTGTCGAGGAGGTCATAGGACCAGAACCCCGCGTCGGCGCGCACGGTCAGTTCGCCGGTCGCGCCGGCGCGTCGGGCGCGGTGGACGGTTTCGGCGACGAAATGGGCGTTGCCGCTCTGGCCGACCCCTTGCGCAGGCGGGCATGCAGCACCTCGCCGGTCTCGCCGCGGGTCGCCACCAACGGGCAATAGCCCAACTCGGCGGTGTAGCCGTAGGCGGCGCCGGCCTTCGCCTTGCCGACCACTTCACAGATCGTCGAGTCCACGTCGATGGTCATCGCATCCTCCCCGGGGCCGCCGCTGACCAACCACGCCGCGCGCAGCACCTCGCCGGCCGCCTTGTCCAACTGGCGGACGTGACCCCACGTGAACGAACGCAGGAACGTCCCCAACGTCGACGGCGCCATCACCGTGAACCCCAACACCCGCCGCGTCGCGCCGGCGCGCAACCGATTCGCGTGATCGATGTGCGTCGCGCCCACCAGCATCGCCGCCACCAACGTCACCACCTTGCGACCCGGACCCGCCCCACCCGCGCGCCCCGACAGGCACACCACACGGTCAACGATCGCCGCCACACCCAACCGGCTCAGCAGCGTGCCCGCCGCCAACAAGCCCGCATCGGCCACCAACGACTCGTCGTCGAAAACCACCCCGAACCGATCAATCTTGCGCGATACTTCACTCACAGGAAGTGCCTCCCGAACTCGGGCCGTAGCCGCTGTTGCTAACGGCTATTCTCCCAGGTCAGCGAGGCACTTCCGCGCACCCCTAGCCCCCACAGACCAGACCCCACCGGTGGATCCAGGCTAAGGACACCACCGGAATCGTCGAGGCGATCCGCCAGCTCAGCGTCGCCCGAAACAGCGCTATCAAGGCCCGCGCCGCCGCGTTGTGCCAGCTCGGCGACCTGCTCGTCACGGCCCCTGCCGCGTTGCGCCACCAGCTCGACGGCCGTCGGACCCTCGAGGCCAAGGCTGCCGTGTGCGCCCGACTGCGCCCCGACACCGACCGCCTCGCCGATCCCGCCCAGGCCGCCAAGACGGCGTTGCGCAGTCTGGGGCGTCGCATCGCCCGGCTCGGCTCCGAGGCCGCCGATCTGGAGCGCCGGCTCGACCGGCTGGTCGCCGCCGCGGCGCCCTCGACGGTGTCCCGTCTCGGATGCGGCACTCACCACACCGCGACCCTGCTCGTCGCCGCGGGCGAGAACATCGACCGGCTCGGCTCCGAGGCGTCCTTCGCTCACCTGTGCGCAACCGCGCCGGTCCCCGCGTCGAGCGGGCGCACCAGCCGTCACCGGCTCAACTACCCAGGCAACCGCGCAGCCAACCGAGCCCTGCACATGATCGTCCTCGTCCGATTGCGCTACTGCGAACGAACTCGCGGCTACATGGACCGCCGCCTCGCCGAAGGCAAGACCAAGAAAGAAGTCATCCGCTGCCTCAAACGCTTCGTCGCCCCGCGAGCTCTACCGCACCCTCCGAGCCGACCTCGCCACCCTCACAACCCGCACTTGACATCTATAGAAACGTCCCGGGGAGGTTCACTCACCCGGCCGCGAGAACTCTGGGGTAGATCGCCTCCTTCAGACTCCCGGACGGTAAGAGCCTTGACCCGAGCCAGGTTGACTACGATCCCAGCAACTGCTCCGGAGTGGTGGTGGGGGCCGACGATCGAGGGGGACATGAAGCGGGATGAGAAAGTTCGTCTTCGGCGTCGTGTCTGTCGCCGGTCTGCTTGGTGCGGCCGTGGTGCTGGCCTCGAGTCCAGCCGCCGCCGATCTGAAGGTCATCATTGTCAGGAGCGACACGGTCGCTGGTGTCTATACGGTGTCTTGGCAGACGCGGCATGGTTGCGACCCGGGCATCAGCACCAGCGGGGCGAGCGGCTCGATGTCGTGGACCGTCGTGGACGAACCCGTCGAGATCCCGCTGGTGGTCAATGACATCTGCGAATACGACTTGTCCGCCACGTTCCTGAACGCCGCCGGCGCGGCTTGCCGGATCTCCCCCAGCAGTCTGCGGATCAGCAACGACAAGGTCAATCTGGTGGTCGAGCCGAACAGCTGCACTCCTACTGGCACCAGTCAGGTCATCACGATCAGGACCGACACGGTTGCTGGTTCCTACTGGGTGTCTTGGCGGACGCGGCATGGTTGCGACCCGGGCATCAGCACCAGCGGGGCGAGCGGCTCAATGTGGCGGATCGTCGTGGGCCAACCCGTCGAGATCCCCCTGGTGGTCAATGACACCTGCGAATACGACTTGTCCGCCACGTTTGAGAACGCTGCCGGCGCCGCTTGCCGGATCTCCCCCAGCAGTCTGCGGATCAGCAACAACGAGGTCGATCTGGTGGTCGAGCCGAACAGCTGCACTCCTACTGGCACCCCCACGGGGACCGGCACCCCTACCGGCACCAGGCAGGTCATCATTATCAGGACCGACACGGTTGCTGGTGTCTATACGGTGTCTTGGCAGACGCGGCATGGTTGCGACCCGGGCATCAGCACCAGCGGGGCGAGCGGCTCGATGTCGTGGACCGTCGTGGACGAACCCGTCGAGATCCCCCTGGTGGTCAATGACATCTGCGAATATGACTTGTCCGCCACGTTCGTGAACGACGCCGGCGCTACCTGCCAGATCGCCTCCAGCAGTCTGCGGATCAGGAACAACGAGGTCAATCTGGCGGTCGCGCCGAACAGCTGCACGACGACCGGCACCCCTGATGATTCGACCGATGAAGCACTGCCGCTCACGATTGGCGAGTCGGTCGACGCCGATAATCCATTGAACGCCCGTTTTGAGTTCGACAGGTCGACGGATGGAGATCGAGTTATTGCCTCTTGGTCACCGCCTTTGGGCGACGGCGGATCGCCGACTACCGGCTATACACTGACGATCTCACGACCCGGGCGGATATTCGGTCCTTACTTTCTGTCGGCGAGCGATCGCGGGTTTGCGGTAAGGAATCCGCGTACTGATACCACTTATACGATGCGGGTGGTCGCTGAGAACGCATTCGGTTCAGGTCCCGAGGCCACTAGCTCCGTGACAACACCACCTGCCGAGTTGCCATCGTCACCGCGGAATGTGAGCGCGGCGGCGCACGGTGTGAGGCAGATTGTGGTCACTTGGTCGCCGCCGTCGGATTCGGGGAGTGCGACGATCGATCACTACCTAGTGCGGTATTCCCGCCCCGCCATTGGCGATATTCCGCCATGGCAGAGCAGGCTCTACAGGACGACCGGCACATCACATACCAGCCCGAACCTCCGATTCGGCACCACATACACTGTCGCGGTCACCGCCGTCAATCACGACAATGAAGCAAGCAGCCTCTCAACAACTGAAGGCACTACCAGCGCCAGATTTCCCAGAGATAGCTAGGCGGGTAACGGAATCCGCCTACAATTCTAGCCAGTGCTCCCTGTAACGCTGTGGACGCTCACAACGAAACAGCTAGCAAGCCCGTGGTTTCAGTGCACGTTAGCCACCGTCATCTGCCGCAACCGGGGGAAGGTGGTTTGGGCTAGATCCCCGACGCGATCCTAGAGATCCTTACGGTGCCAGCGGGTTAAGCATTCGGCCTGCAAGGCTGCTTTCGCCTCCGGCCACCTGCTTATATCAAACTCGGCCGCCCCTCCCACTGTCTCGGAACCGTCTAGATTCTTGACTTCTACCTGAAGCGTTCCTGTCGTGTCCGCGTCTAGTGCTCGAATAAAGCTGTTCTCGTCGTACCATTGCATAAACAACAGATTGTCGTCACGGTCGACTTGAGCCAGAGTTTGGTTCCCCTTGTCAAATGAGCTACCCAACCAGTACCACAACTGGTATTCCTCCTGTGTCGCCAATGGAATCGAGTGCATGAATAGCACGCCGTTGTCACTCTCACCCACACAAACGACTGCCATGGCCATGCCTCGGGTGCCGGGAATGAACATACCGTTCACAGGTTCTGAAACCCACCGGACCCACTGACCCGAAGCGAACGATCCTGAAATGACCTCATCCGTTACCGTTTGGGCGAACAAGGGCACACATCGTCTCTTCATTTTAAGAACCGCCTCCGAAAGGCCATCCAGGCTGAACACGGCAGTACCAATCTCAGAGTCATCATAGTTCCAGGCTCTAATGATGATTTCCTCTGTGGGCGAGGCTTGCAATACACTCTCTCCCAGTTGCTCAGCATCCGCACCCGAGAGCGACATGGACTCGTTGTCAGAGTACTCGTTCCATTCAAGAGCGAACACCTGACCATCACCTACCCGGTACGCTGCCGGAATCCCGCCCCCATAGGGAGCAGCCACATAACCACCACCCCACCAAAGTCCCCATGTCCCATCGCAGGAAATACCCAACACAGGTGGGTCATATAGGTCGAAGTCCCGCTCGTAGTCTGATGCAGTGATGAATGCAATGGGGAAGGTCTCGCCGGTCAGTAAGTCCGGCTCCGTCTCAGTAACCGTCCAGATTGCTGGGGCCGGAGGCAGTGTTGTGCCGCTCGGCGTTGAAGAGTCACCGAGCGTCGTCGTTGGTCCAGGCGTGCCCTTGAATCCATCTCGCAGTCGGGGCAGAACCGACGTTACGTCATTGGCTGATATCGCATACCCGATGCCTTCTACATCAAATCCAACGTACTTCTGAAAGACGACCCCGATTACGTTGCCGCATTCGTTCAGCATGGGGCCACCGCTGTTGCCGGGATTGACGGAGGCGTCCGACACGATGAGTTCTCCAAAATCATCATCTTCCAGCCGTGAGACCACGCCACGGCTGACGGACGCAGAGTCTTCCTGATAGAGCGGATACCCGACCACAATCGCTGCATCGCCGGGTTGCGGCGTAGCCTCTTCTATGCGGAGCGGTTGCACCGCCTTCCCTCCGGCGGGTACACCCTCCAGCAGCGCCAAGTCCGCGTTGTAGTCGATGCCCTTCACGGACGCTGACACGTCGCTCGGGCCGTTGGAGAGGGCGATGCTGCTGGCGGTGCCAACCACATGAGCAGCAGTGAGCCACTCCCGGTCGCCCAGATAGAACGCAGTACCGATGCCGTCATCCGTCACGACCTGAAACACCGAGTCCAGCACACCCTCGGCGTGGTCAGAGAAATCGCAATCGGCCGGAGGTGAGGACGTCGCTGCGTCCGTCGTCTCCGGCGCAGACTCGGATGCAACCTCAGCAGCCGGCCCGGTTTGGGGCTCTCGCGCGGCGCAACCCACAGCCAGCACCGCTAGCACGATCAGAAGGGGTATCAGGCAACAGCGGTGCCTCACCGAATCCCTCCCCTGACGAGAAAATACGTCACGAACATCGCCAACGTACCAGGCACGCACGACACGACCGCTGGAACGAACCGAAACGGACCATTCGCCAACACCGGCCATGGGCGGAATATCGGCTCAACCGACCTAGCACTCGGTCGCGCACAGGGCTCACGGCCTTATGGCGGTCTCGTGAGAACTCAAAGGCCGCGTGAAAGAACGGGCCAGAGCGGAGCTGGGGGAATCATACGATCTCGGGAACAGCCTGGTCAGAGTGTATTTGGAGAGCTCTCTCTGGACGATCTCCCACACTTCTTCTCACGCGACTCGGTGGGTATGACCGGGAGTTCTCCGGGGTCGATGCGGCGCCCGGACGGGCGGTGGTCGTTGCTGTCTTGCCGGCGGGGAACGATCGAGAGGGCAAGGATGCCCCCGTGACGTGCTCTCTGCGTGAGTGTGCTGCTGGAAGGGCGCGGGCGGACGCCCAAGAGCCGAGTCCAACTAGTATGGCACAGATCAAGTCAGGGGCTTACGGTGCGATACCGAGTTATCTTGGTATCTAAATAGCGCGCTGCTGTCATCGCCAATAGCGCGGCGCCGAAGGAGGACCTGATGGCTGACACGAAGAACATGACACTCCGTATGGACGCGTGCCTGGCCGAGAAGGTCCAGACCATCGCGGAAGTTGATGGATCCACCGTGAGTGACGTCATTCGAGATGCGCTCGCCGAGCACGTCGAGCGGCGACGCCGCGATCCGGAGTTCCAGGTGATGCTGCGGCGCAACCTCCAGCGCCACCAGCAACTCCTGAACATGCTCGCCGACGCCTGAGGTGATCTACCTCGCACTCGGCGATGTCCTCGCCATCGCCTGCGAGGTGCTCCAACTCGACGCAGACGAGATCCTGCGGGTGACCGACCTCGGCCTCGCCGATTCTGCGGTCGCCCGACCCCAGGGCGGATTCGGTGATGAGGAGTTCTGCCCCACAATCGAAGCCAAAGCCGCCTTGGCAACCTCGGCGATGTCTGAACAGCAGGAGTCGGGATGAGGCGGCGAGCTCGGGGCCGCCAACCAGATGCGGCGCAACCGAGGCGCTTCATGCTGAGAGCGATTCCATTGGTCGCTACGCTGTCCCGTCGGCCGGAGCCGAAGATCGGTACTACCGTCAACGGCACTCAGGTCACCCGGCCACGACTCAAACCAAACAGCCTGCGTGACACCCGGGAAGGTTCAACTGAATGATGACAGCCAAGCGACACTGTTGGGCTATCGCCGTTGCTGCACTGACGCTGTTTGCGTTCTCGTGCGGAAGTGGTGGCCCTGTCGAGGGCTCCGCGGCTCCGGAACCGGTTCCGGAGGAAGCGGAGGAGGCGCCCGGTTCAACGCAGGCGGCGAGTGGTGGCCCTGTCGAGGGCTCCGCGGCTCCGGAACCGGTTCCGGAGGTAGCGGAGGAGGTGCCCGGTTCAGCGCAGGCGGAGAGTGTGGAGGGGGGTGCGTCTGATGGGGGGCCGGTGAAGTTCGGCTTTCTTGCGGGGCTTTCTGGTGACTACGCCGCGTGGGGTCCGCCAAGTCTCGATGGCGCGCAGGCCGCTATTGGTGTGATCAACGAGGCCGGCGGCATCTTGGGTCGCGGCGTGGAACTCGTGGTGCAGGACAACCTGTCCACCGCCGAGGGCGCGGTCACGGGTTACAACCGGATCCGCGAGGAGATCGACGCTCTCGGAGGCGTCGAGTCCGACGGCGCCGTGGCTCTGCTGAGCACCGTGGCAGAGGACGAGATGCCGACCATGTGCCCGGTCTGTGGCACGACCGTGCTGGACACCGAGGGCGGCAACTTCATCTGGCGCATCACCGCGTCGGACACCACCTACGGCATCATGTCCGCGCAGTTAGCCCGCGACGTGGGCTTCTCGCGGGTGGCCATGCTGGTGCAGCAGACCGAGGCCACTGAGATCCCGGCGAATGCGTTCAGGGATGTCTGGGAGAACAAGGTCGGTGGCGAGATCATCGCCGACGTGCGCTTCGCTCCCGGCAGCGGCAGCTACCAGGCTGAAGTGCGCCAGGCGTTGAGCGGCGACCCGGAGGCTGTGTACATCGGTGCGGGTCCCCGGGCGGGTATCCCGATCATCCGGGAGTACATCGCCGCGGGTTACGACGCCACAATCCTGGTCTCGCCGGAACTGCAGGTTCCCGACATCGCTGAGACGGCCGCAGAGTTGCCGACCGGTCGCATTCTGGGCGCCTGGCTCACCGACGACTTCGATTCCCCGGCCTATGCCGCGTTCGCCGCGGCGCATCAGGAGTTCACCGACAGGCCGCCTCCGACGGGCTTCTATGAGACCAACCAGTTCGACCAGTACATCGTCTTGGCGTTGGCGATGACCGCCGCCGGCACCACCGACGGCGCAGCCGTCGCCGCGCAGGTTCCTAGCATCGTCAACGCTCCGGGCACCAAGGTGTATACGTACGCCGACGGCGTCGCAGCGCTCGAGCGAGGCGAGGAGATCGATTACGACGGCCCGTCGAGTTCACTTGAACTAAACGCCAGCGGCAACCTGGTCTCGCCCACGTTCGCCGTGATGCACATCGTCGGTAGCTGGTACACCGTGCGCTCGGTGATCGAACTCGACGCCAGCCTCGGCCGGTCACTGTCGCCAGCGCGACAGGCAGGAATTGCGGAGGATGGTTTCGGTTCGGGGGTGTGGGAGGTCGGCGCTGAGGTGGCGCCGGGCGTCTACCAAACTGTTGTGCCCGACGGCGATCTCTGTCTTTGGGAACGGCTCTCGGGTGCCAGCGGCGATTTCGACGACACCATCGCCAGTGGCCTCCATGAGGGCGGCGACCGGGTCATCGTCGAGATCCTGCCTACTGACGCCTGGTTCTCCAGCGACGACTGCGGCCGCTGGCAACCGCACACGGCCTCGGCGGAGGCTGCGGAGGATGATGGTCCGTCGACCACGGTTGCTCCGGAGGAAACTGCTGAGCCAACGACTCCAGAGGAGCCTGCGGAGGATGGTTTCGGTTCGGGGGTGTGGGAGGTCGGCGCTGAGGTGGCGCCGGGCGTCTACCAAACTGTTGTGCCCGACGGTGATCTCTGTCTTTGGGAACGGCTCTCGGGTGCCAGCGGCGATTTCGACGACACCATCGCCAGTGGCCTCCATGAGGGCGGCGACCGGGTCGTCGTCGAGATCCTGCCTACTGACGCCTGGTTCTCCAGCGACGACTGCGGCCGCTGGCAACCGCACGCGGCTTCGGCGGAGCTAGCGGAGGATGGTTTCGGTTCGGGGGTGTGGGAGGTCGGCGCTGAGGTGGCGCCGGGCGTCTACCAAACTGTTGTGCCCGACGGTGATCTCTGTCTTTGGGAACGGCTCTCGGGTGCCAGCGGCGATTTCGACGACACCATCGCCAGTGGCCTCCATGAGGGCGGCGACCGGGTCGTCGTCGAGATCCTGCCTACTGACGCCTGGTTCTCCAGCGACGACTGTGGCCGCTGGCAACCACGGTCATGAGAGCCGATCAGAGACTGATAGCCCCATAGCAGGAACTAAGCCTGGATCCACCGGTGGGGTCTGGTCTGTGGGGGCTAGGGGTGCGCGGAAGTGCCTCGCTGACCTGGGAGAATAGCCGTTAGCAACAGCGGCTACGGCCCGAGTTCGGGAGGCACTTCCTGTGAGTGAAGTATCGCGCAAGATTGATCGGTTCGGGGTGGTTTTCGACGACGAGTCGTTGGTGGCCGATGCGGGCTTGTTGGTGGCGGGCACGCTGCTGAGCCGGTTGGGTGTGGCGGCGATCGTTGACCGTGTGGTGTGCCTGTCGGGGCGCCCGGGTGGGGCGGGTCCGGGTCGCAAGGTGGTGACGTTGGTGGCGGCGATGCTGGTGGGCGCGACGCACATCGATCACGCGAATCGGTTGCGCGCCGGCGCGACGCGGCGGGTGTTGGGGTTCACGGTGATGGCGCCGTCGACGTTGGGGACGTTCCTGCGTTCGTTCACGTGGGGTCACGTCCGCCAGTTGTGTGCTGCGTCTGAGTTCACCGCGGAGATGGTGTTGAATAATTAACCTAGTTTGGTGGTCTTCTCGCTGATATGCGAAGGAGCATCAGATGACTACTGGAGACGGTCGGCGTCGGCCGACGAAGTTGTCCGCGGAGGCGAAGTGGGAGATTTTCCTGCAGGTCACCTCTGGGGAGGTGACCCAGGCCGAGGCGGCCCGTAAGTGGACGGTGGACGTGTCGACGATCATCACGATCCGCCGCACGGTGAAGGACGCGGCGTTGGCGGCGTTGGCTCGCCGGCCTGGTCGGCCGGCGAGCCAACGCAACTGGGAGCTCGAGGCGGCACGCAACGAGATTGGTCAGCTGACCGAGGCGGTCAAGGCGCAAGCGATCGAGTTGGCGATCATCCGGGGAAAATCGGGATGGGGCTGAGCGGACCGGTCCCGGCGCGAGTCCCCGCCGAGGTGAAGGAACTGGTTCTTTGCACTGTCGACGACGCGGTCGCCGGCGGGTTCGCGCACCGCTGGGCAACCGGCCTGTGGCAGGTCTCCGATGATCGGGTGCACCGCTGGCGCGCCCGGCGCAGCGACGGCGATCTGGAGGACCGCAGCGCCGGCGCGACGGCCGTGCATCGCCTGTTGGACGGTGAGGTGGAGGCGATCTTGGAGACCGCCGAGGAGTGGGGTCCGGTGGACCGGTCGCATCGCAAGCTCGCGCACCGCGGCTCCTACCAGTCCAAGGTGTGGGTCTCGCCGTCAACGTTTCGGCGTGTTCTCGCTGCTCACGGCCTCGTCCTGGCCCAACAGCCGGCGCAGCCACGGCGAGTTCGCACACCGTGGCCGCCCTGGCTGGTGTGGGAACCCAACCGGATCTGGATCTGGGACGTCACCCACTTCGGCGCCGCCCGACGGGTCGTGTTCGCGATCGTCGACATGGTCTCGCGACGCTGGATCGCGACGCTGGTCTCCACCGAAGAGACCTCCACACAGGTCCGCGTCGTCTTCGACGCCGCCCTGCTCACCGAAGGTCTCGACGAGTTGCTCACCGACGAACGCCTCGACCTCGACGCCGACGACCCCGACCGGCCGATCCTGCTCGCCGTGTCCGACAACGGCCCGGCCATGACCTCAACAGCCACCCGCGCCTACATGACACTCATGGCCATCGCCCAGCACCACGGCCGACCACACACCCCCACCGACCAGGCGTGGATCGAGTCGTTCTTCGGACACATCAAACACGAATGGCCCCACCTCGCAACGATCACCGACGCCGAACAGCTCGACGTCGAGCTGGCCCGCGTCCGCGTCGAGTACAACACCGTCCGCCTCCACCAGGCAATCGGCTACGTTACCCCCGACGACGAACACCACCACCGAGGAGAACACATCCGCGAGGCCCGACGCCAAGGCCTGAAACGAGCCCACCAACAACGCCTCGACCACAACCGCCAGACAACAACAACCACACCCGAGAACACCCCCCAACTTGGTTAATTACCAACCCCAATCTCCGCGGAAGACTCAGACACACCTCAGTTGGACAAGGCGGCCGGCGAGGTGCTGCGCGCGGCGTGGTTGGTCATCGGCGGCCCCGGGGAGGATGCGATGACCATCGACGTGGACTCGACGATCTGTGAAGTGGTCGGCAAGGCCAAGGCCGGCGCCGCCTACGGCTACACCGCCGAGTTGGGCTATTGCCCGTTGGTGGCGACCCGCGGCGAGACCGGCGAGGTGCTGCATGCCCGCCTGCGCAAGGGGTCGGCCAGAGCGGCAACGCCCATTTCGTCGCCGAAACCGTCCACCGCGCCCGACGCGCCGGCGCGACCGGCGAACTGACCGTGCGCGCCGACGCGGGGTTCTGGTCCTATGACCTCCTCGACACTCTGGAGCGCCTCAAGGTGCGCTGGTCGATCACGATGCCGCTGTACGCCCACGTCAAAGCCGCCATTGATGCCATTGCCGACGCGGACTGGACGCCGATCGACTATCGGCTCGGCGGCGAAGCGCACGTGGCGGCGACCACCCTCGTCGCCGGCGCCCGCGGCGAGGGGCGCAAGCTGCGCCTCGTGGTGCGCCGCAGCCGCCTCACCGACGAAACACAAGCGGCGTTATGGCCCGACTGGCGCTACCACGCCTTCGTCACCAACACCACATCTGACACCGTCGCCGCCGACGTGTTCCACCGCCAACACGCCACCGTCGAACTCGCCATTCGCGACCTCAAGAACTCCACCGGCCTCGCCCACCTGCCGTCGGGACGCTTCGCCGCCAACGCCGCCTGGCTGACCTGCGCCACCCTGGCCCACAACCTCTACCGCTGGATCAACCACCACACCCCCAACCGCCGCGGCCGACTCACCGCCGGGCAAACCGTCCGCAACCAACTCCTCGCCCTCCCCGGACGCCTCGTCAACCACGCCGGACGCACCATCTTGCGCCTACCCGCCCACTGGCCCTGGGCGCCCACCTTCCACACCACCCTCACCAACATCCGCAACCTCCCCTGTTCTGGTTCTGAGTTCGTGTCCGGTTTTGGGTGGTTGATTAGCCCACATTGGGGGTGGGAGCGTGGCGTTGTGAAGGGAGCGTCAGATGAGCAGTTCTTCGAAGTCCGGTGAGCGTGGCAGGCGCCGTCGGCGGTTCTTGTCGCCGGCGGAGAAGTATGAGGCGTTCGTGCAGGTGCTGACCGGTGAGATGACCGTCGCTGCGTGCGCGGATCATTGGGGGGTGGATCGTTCGACGATCATGAAGGCCCGCGAGGTGGCCAAGCGGGGCGCCCTGGAGGCGTTGGCGTCGTCGCGGCCGGGGGTGCGCGCGGGCGGTGAGGATCCCGAGTTGGCAATGGCCCGCGGTGAGGTGGCGCGGCTGGGTGAGGCGCTCAAGGAGATGGCGGTGAAGGTCACGTTGTTGGAGGGAAAAGAGCGTTGGGGGTGAACGCCGGCGTGCCCCCGCGTGTCGATGCCGGTGTCAAGGCCGCCTTGTTGGACCTCGTCGATGGTGCCGTGGGCGAGGGTTGGGCGGCGTCTCGGGCGTGCGCTGTGTTGGAGTTGGATTCCCGCCGCTGGCGGCGGTGGCGGCACCGCCAGGCGGCTGGCCGCCTCGACGACAGCGCCGCCGGCGGCGGCGCTGTGCACGCCATCACGCCCGCCGAACGCCAGGCGATCTTGGAGCTGTTCGACGCGTGGGGCGACATCGACGGCGGCTACCGCAAGCTCGCGCACCGCGCCTCCTATGAGGGGCTCGTGTGGGTGTCACCGTCGACGGTGTACCGCACCCTGGCAGGTGAAGGGCTCGTTCTACCCGCCCGGCCTCAGCGCAGTCCCGCTGCGGCGCGCCCGATGCCGGACTGGGTGCGCTGGGAACGCCACCAGATCTGGATCTATGACATCACCCACTTCCCCCGCGCGAACCGGGTCGCCTACGCCATCTTGGACGTCGTTACCCGCAAATGGCTCGCCACCCTCGTCAGCGTCGAGGAGACCGCCACACAGGTCGAAGTCGTCTTCTGCGACGCGCTCGACGCCGAAGGACTCTGGGAACACATCGAGGCCCGCCAAGCCAACAGCGACGACGCCGAGCCGATCCTGCTGGCCCTCTCCGACAACGGCCCGCAGATGCGCGCCGGCACCACACGAGAGTTCTTCGCCATGTGCTCCATCGCCGCGCACTACGGCCGCCCCGGCACCCCGACTGACCAAGCATGGATCGAAACGCTCTTCGGCCACATCAAAACCGAATGGCCCCACCTCGAACAAATCACCGACCCCAACACGCTGCGCACCGAACTCGACACCGTCCGCGACGACTACAACACCCGACGCCTGCACGCCTCCCTCCGCTACGTCACCCCCGACGACGAACACCAAGGACGTGGCGACACCATCCGCCAGGCCCGCCGCGACGGCCTCACCCGAGCCCGCCGCGACCGCATCGCCTACCATCGCAAAAACAAACCAACCCAGCCATGACCCCCCACCCCGAACGTGGGCTAATCAAACCGCCCAAAGCGGACATTCACTCAGAAGCACCTCACCCACGGGGCCATCTCGCCGTCCTCGACGCGACGACGCTGGACGCCGGCTACGTCCACCGGTGGAGCGACCAGCGATGAGCGGGCCCTTTGAGGCCACCGTCGCGGAGGCCACTCATATCGGTGGCCGCGACGAGAATCAGGACCGCTCCTCCACGGCGCTGTCAGCGGACGGGTCGTGGGTGATCGCTGTCGCCGACGGGCTCGGCGGCCACGACCGCGGCGCCGAAGCCGCCGCAGTGGCCATCAACGGGTTCCCAGGCCGCATCGAGTCCCTGGCAGAACTCAAGGCGGCCTTCGCCGGCGCGAACCGACGCGTCGCAGCGCTTGCACCCGAGCCGCGGACGCGGCGGCCCCTACCGACGATCCCGATGAGCACGCTGTGCGTCGCCGCGTGGACACCCCAAGGCGGGCTGCTCGTCGCCCAGACGGGCGACACGCTCGCTGTGCTCTTCAGCCGCCCGCCGGGCGGCTACCCGGAGGCCGCGTTCATCACGAAGCCCCAACGCGGCACATGGGGCGAGATCTCGGCCTGCCTCGGCCTACCCACCATGGACCTCGGCCGCGACGGGCTCTGGGAACGCCACCGCCTCGGCGGCGACAGCAACCACACGATCATCCTCGCCAGCGACGGAGCCTGGGAGCCCCTCGCCCGGCTACCGGCATCCCGCGAGCGCCAAATGGACCACGACATGTTCGAGCACTACCTCGTGCCGCTCATCGCGGCCGCCGCGGCGGCCGACGAAGCGGCCAGCGCCATCCTCGAAGCAGCCGAGAACGTCGGACTCGACGACAACGCCACCCTCGCCGCCGCGCACATGCGCCCGGCGGGAGACGAGTAGCGATAACCAGGCGCGTCGAGACCACCGTTGCGGCAGCGGCGCAGCGGTACCCGGGAACTTCGCCGACAGCCGGCTCGGCGACGTGGCCGTCGCTCACACTGAGCTTGTCGCGCAGACCAGTGCCGGCGCGCACAGCCCCGTCAGAGCCGAGGTCGGCGAACTCGCCCAGGCCGACGATCAACCCACAGGTACGCGTAGGGTTCTCCGCCGCCGGGAGCCTCCACGCGTTGGTTTGTGCTACACCCGATTCTGGAGCCCCCCGCCGTTCACGGACCCGCCGCCCGACCGTTTCCGACGAGTCCATCCTTCACCGCGGCTATCCTGGACGGTCCTGAGCTTGCGAAAACGAGAGTTCGGACCATCAATGGTGCTTTCGCAGGTATTGAGGGCCATGGAGAACCGCGGCGCCGTTGCGCAGGGGCGTGACCCGTTCGCTGAGAGCCGCAGGCGCACGACGCCCACCTTCCGGCAAGCCGCCGAAGCGGTCCACAAGGCGAACCGCCCACGGTGGCGCAACGCCTCGTGGATGCAGACTCTCGAGCGTCACGCGTTCGGGGTGCTCGGTGCCATGCCCGTGCACCGCATCCAGCAAGCCGACGTGCTGCGCGTCCTTGAGCCGATCTGGACTGCGAAACCCGAAACCGCTAGACGGACCCGACAACGGGTCCGCACAGTGCTCGCTTGGCCACCATCACACCCCGCTAATTTCCGAAGCGCCATAGCGGCTCTTCGGATTTGAGCGGGGTGTAGGTCCGCGGTGGGGTACGAGGGCTCTGCGATTCTGACGATTCTGCCGCCTTCAGAATGGAGAGCCCTCGTGGAGTTGGACCCTATGTTGGCGGCATGCCGATGCCCAGGAAGCCCTCGATGCGGGATAACCGCTGCTTCACCTCGTCCAACCCGGCTCGGTGCTCACGGTCAGATGCGTCCAATCTGTCGCGCAGCTTGTCGGTGGATCGCTGCTGGTGCCAGATGATGGCCAGCACGGCCAGCGCCACCGTGGCTATCTGGGTGACCGTGTCCGCATCCACGCCTTGAAGCTAGCAGAATTCACATCATTTTGCAACTCAACAGCATGAAACTCATTGATGTGGCGCGTGTGCTCAGGATCTCATCTGGTCGCCGTCTGAGTCCCAGAGGCAGCCCGGCTCCTCCACCGGCTTGAGCCCCTCCTCCTGGAACCACAGCGCCGACGCCAGTCCGAAGGCGTCGCCGAACCGCGCTGACTCGTCGGCGGCGCGTGGTCTGTTCGCTCGAACCTACTGGTACGTGCCGTGTTCGTGGACGGCGGCGACGGCGGCGCGGACATTGTCTTCGGGGGTGGTGGCGCCCAGGTTGCATAGCAAGAGCGCGAAACGGTCGTGTTGCATGCCGGTCCGGACATAGTGCTTCACACGGTCGAAGACCTTGCTGGGACTCGAGAGGGCTAGAAACGACGCACCGACGCCGAGGACTAGGGGGACATCGTTTCGGTCGGCGTATTCGACGTAGTAGTCGGGGCCGAGTTTCTCGACGTCGGGGTCTTGGCCTTCGATGAAGTGCTGGGTCACCGTGAGCTTGCGGTCCATCAGGTCGAGCGGTTCTTTCAGCCCGGCTTCGCCGATCCAGTTGGGCACGCTGAGGTCGGGGTGGGTGGCGTCGCGGAGGCGGGCGATATAGGGCATCACCCACTCCTCGATCATGGTCGGCGACAGGATCGGCACCGAGGCGGTGGCATCGGCCCCCGAGATTGTCGTGGCGTCGGGGAACAGATCCATGAGGTGCCTGATCCATGGTGCGACCAGGTTGTCGACCACTCGCCGGAAGAGCTCGGCCGCGAAGTCGGGATTCAGCAAGATGTCGAAGATGAGCGCCTCGATGCCGCGGATGTTGGCGGCGAGCGAGAAGGGGGCACAGAACGCAATCGGTGGTGTGACACCTGTGCGCTCGGCTGTCATGTCCATCAGCCGGACAATGTCGGGGCACCGGCCCGAGGTGGCGAAGTCGGGGGTGACCAGCGCGTCGATGTCGGGCGGTTCGGCGATGAGAGGGTGGCTGCGATCGACGTCGGGCATGTTGTCGTCATCGAACACGATGATCTGGCCGACTGCCTCGGCTTCGATGTTATAGATGTCGAAGTCGACGGTGGCCACGTTGATGCCGAAGTCGGCGCAGGTGTCGAGCTGGGCCTGAACCAACAATTCTGGATCGCGGTAGAAGTCGCTGTGCTTGAGGCCGAATCGTCGGGCCGCAAACTCGTGATGTTGGGCGAACACGGGCACTCGCTCGGGCACCTCGCCTTTGGCGAAGGCCTGTCTGAGCATCTCGTCGCCAGCCTTGAACACGTCGTAGTTGCGACCCGTCGCGCTCAATTGTGTCATCGGGCCCTCCTCCAGTCTGCGGCGAAGCCGTCATCGCTGATAGGGGCGGCCTCGGTGGCGGCGTTGGTGACGAAGCGGACCCGGTCACCGCGGTAGAGGTCCGTACCGAAGTCGACCGGTCGCCCCCTGTCGTCGAAGGCGAGGCGGCGTTCGAGCATGGCCGGCGCGCCGGGTGTGGCGCCCAGCCATTGGGCCTCGATCTCGCTGAGGGCCACCGCTTCTAGGCTCTGTCGAGCGTACTCGACCTCGATGCCGTACTCGGCGCGCATGATCTCATAGACCGACCTCACGCCGAAGTCGAATGATTCGAAGTTCGGCACCAGATCGGCCGGCAGCGCGAAGGTCTCGATCAGAACCGGTAGCCCGTTCACCGTTCGAAGTCGATGACACCGATAGATCTCAGCTAAGGGTGAGAGCTCCAGCTCGTGGGCGACGAGCGGCGACGGCACCGCCCGTTCGAGGTTCAACACCAGCGACCCGGCGGTGGATCCCCGCTGACGGACCCGTTCGGTGAAGTGAAAAAACTCGGCTGCGTCGCGTTCGAGCCGTGGCAGGGAGATGAATGTTCCCGATCCTCGGCGTCTCTCCACCAGACCGCGTCGCTCGAGGATGTCGAGAGCCTGACGGACGGTTCGACGATTCACGGCGAACTCTTCAGCCAGTGTCCGCTCGGGGGCCATCCGGTCGCCCGGAGCGGGGTCGCCCTGCTCGATTCGCTCCATCAGGGCGTCGACGATCTGCATGTAGATAGGGATTCTCGGCAAGCTCATGGTCGGCCCTCCCCGACCTGCAGGCGTTTCAACAAGGGCGCAAAATGCGAGAGCATGGGGATCTGCGCTCCGGCCCGTTTGCCGTAATCGTCCTCGTAGCGACGCAGCCGCAACGAGTCGCCGGCATAGGGACGGGCGACGAATTGTCTCGCTTCGTCCTCGGTCATCGGTCCGCCCTGTTTGGTCAGCGTGTACTGCGACGCCGGGGAGAGACGGTCGTAATAGTGGGGCTCGCGAGCACATAGGTAGCGCTTGGCCTCCACGTGCATCCGCACCGGTTCGGCAACGGCGAGACCAAACCGAATGGCTGCCCAATCGCCGCCCCGGTCACCGTGGGAGTGGACGCCGTACGCATCGTCGGGCTCATCCAGGAAGTGACCGACATCGTGCAGAAGGCAGGCGGCGATGAGGGTGTCGGGCTCGCCGTGACGCTCCGCGGCTGCCGCGGTCAGAAGAGAGTGCTCGGCGATCGTGATCTGCTCGCCGTAGTTATGGCGACCGCGATCAGCCATCAGAACCCCAAGTTCGCAGATAGCGCTCATGGCGCCGCCTCCAAGACCCGGATCCGGGAGTGCATCGAGTCTTTGTCGGCGTAGCACCCCTGAACGTGGCGCTTGCCGTGGTGATAGACGGAGCGGCCGTGCAGCACTCGCTGGTTGTCGAACATCATGAGCTGGCCGGGCTCCAGCCTGATCTCAATGATCGCCGCCGGGTCATGCAACGACTCTCCGAGTATTCGGTAAGCGTCGTAGTAGTCGGCCAGGACGGCGGTGTGCATGTCGAAGGCCTGGACCGACCGACTGTTGTAGCGAATGCTACTGACATTCCCGCTCACGTCCAGCTCGATGAGGGGAACGTGCGACTGCAGGTCGGCTGATCCCCCTTCGAGGAATCGGAATCGGACGAGATGGCTGGTGAGCAGCTCGAACGCTGCGGGGTGACGCGGGCGGACCCTCTCCGCGACTGCAAAACCATCACAGAGTTGGTTGGCTCCGCCGTCGGATTCGTTGACGAGACAATGGATGATCTGGAGGCCAGGAACCGGGTCGCGATAGGGGTTGTCGGTATGCATCCCGATCCCGAGCTTCGTGAACGCCAGGTTCGCCGGATCGGCTTCCACCCGCACGTCGAATATTTGCCCATAGTTCGTCTCACGCACATAGCCGAACAGTTCCACCACCTTGACGACCGATCCCGGCGCGGTCGGAACGTTCTCCACGAGCCCGAACCCGAAGTCGCGGACCTGGACAAGCCAGTCGTGCAGCCTGGTCGGGTCGCCGACCAATGACGGGTAGTCCTCGAAACTGAGTGTGCTCTGGAGTTCGGCGCCCCACAGTGTCGGGCGGGAAAGCGCGTCCGGCGCTGAAGTGCCGGTCTGGGAATGGCGCCGGAACCACTCTTCGTCGAAGATCCCGTCGAGTCCCTCGGGCGCAAGAGCCACCGTCACGGTGTCGTCTGCGTGGGTTGCGCCCGCGATGGTGATCGCGGGAAGATCATTGATGTCGAACGTTCGCTGCCCTCCGCTGCGGTGACGGCCCGACGCGATGTTGTCCCTCAACCACGAGCCCAAGAAGCGCGAGGTGGTGCCATCGGTGAATCGAACGTCGAGCCACTGCTGATCGTGGTCAACCGCGGCGATACCCATGCCGCTCCTTTGCTGGTGCTGAAGATTCCTACGAGTGGTATATACCAATCAGTCCGGCTTGTCAAGCATCTGTCTGGGTCTAGCCCTGATCGTTCACGGGGGTGTTCTGGTTCTGAGTTCGTGTCCGGTTTTGGGTGGTTGATTAGCCCACATTGGGGGTGGGAGCGTGGCGTTGTGAAGGGAGCGTCAGATGAGCAGTTCTTCGAAGTCCGGTGAGCGTGGCAGGCGCCGTCGGCGGTTCTTGTCGCCGCAGGAGAAGTATGAGGCGTTCGTGCAGGTGCTGACCGGTGAGATGACCGTGGCGCAGTGCGCGGATCATTGGGGGGTGGATCGTTCGACGATCATGAAGGCCCGCGAGGTGGCCAAGCGGGGCGCCCTGGAGGCGTTGGCGTCGTCGCGGCCGGGGGTGCGCGCGGGCGGTGAGGATCCCGAGTTGGCAATGGCCCGCGGTGAGGTGGCGCGGCTGGGTGAGGCGCTCAAGGAGATGGCGGTGAAGGTCACGTTGTTGGAGGGAAAAGAGCGTTGGGGGTGAACGCCGGCGTGCCCCCGCGTGTCGATGCCGGTGTCAAGGCCGCCTTGTTGGACCTCGTCGATGGTGCCATGGCCGACGGTTGGGCGGCGTCTCGGGCGTGCGCTGTGATCGAGCTCGACGCCCGCCGCTGGCGGCGGTGGCGGCACCGCCAGGCGGCCGGCCGCCTCGACGACAGCGCCGCCGGCGGCGGCGCTGTGCACGCCATCACGCCCGGCGAACGGCAGGCGATCGTGGAGCTGTTCGACGCGTGGGGCGACATCGACGGCGGCTACCGCAAGCTCGCGCACCGCGGCTCCTATGAGGGGATCGTGTGGGTGTCACCGTCGACGTTGTACCGCACCCTGGCAGGTCAGGGCCTTGTCCTACCCGCCCGGCCTCAGCGCAGTCCCGCTGCGGCGCGCCCGATGCCGGACTGGGTGCGCTGGGAACGCCACCAGATCTGGATCTATGACATCACCCACTTCCCCCGCGCGAACCGGGTCGCCTACGCCATCTTGGACGTCGTTACCCGCAAATGGCTCGCCACCCTCGTCAGCGTCGAGGAGACCGCCACACAGGTCGAGGTCGTCTTCTGCGACGCGCTCGACGCCGAAGGACTCTGGGAACGCATCGAGGCCCGCCAAGCCAACAGCGACGACGCCGAGCCGATCCTGCTGGCCATGAGCGACAACGGCCCGCAGATGCGCGCCGGCACCACACGAGAGTTCTCGCCATGTGCTCCATCGCCGCGCACTACGGCCGCCCCGGCACCCCGACTGACCAAGCATGGATCGAAACGCTCTTCGGCCACATCAAAACCGAATGGCCCCACCTCGAACAAATCACCGACCCCAACACGCTGCGCACCGAACTCGACATCGTCCGCGACGACTACAACACCCGACGCCTGCACGCCTCCCTCCGCTACGTTACCCCCGACGACGAACACCAAGGACGTGGCGACACCATCCGCCAGGCCCGCCGCGACGGCCTCACCCGAGCCCGCCGCGACCGCATCGCCTACCATCGCAAAAACAAACCAACCCAGCCATGACCCCCCACCCCGAACGTGGGCTAATCAAACCGCCCAAAGCGGACATTCACTCAGAAGCACCTCACACACCAACAAACCAAACCCACAACTCAAAAACACACGAAAACACACCCCGACACACTCACCCCGACCAGCCCCAGAATTCTCATGAACGATCAGGGCTAGGGGGAAGTCTTTGTCAGTCCGTGACTATTGGTCTAGACCAATCTCGCGGCAGCATCTGCCCCGCGGGTGGCGGCGGCGCAAGCCCGACTCGCCCAGTAGCTGGCTTCGCGCCCTGACGTTGGTCTGTCGGCCCGGTCCCGGCCGAGGGCGCGCACCGACCGGGAGGGTCTTGATGTGGTGCAGCGGCTCAGGATCTCATTCGCTCGCCGTCGGGGTCCCGGAGGCAGCCCGGCACGAGGGTTGCTGGGCGGCGGGTGCCAACGATCTCAATCTCGAAGCGGCCCGGCGAGTCGGCCAGCTCAGCGGGCACGTAGCCCTGGCCACTGACGCCTCGCTGTGGTGGGCATAGCCGCCCGAGGTGACCCAGCCCACCACCTCGCCATCGTGCCATACCGGCTCGTCGCCGATCACATCGAAGCCCGCAGGACCCGGATCGGTCTCCACCGTCCAGGTGCACAGCCGCAAACCCGATGCGGCCTTCCCGCCCGCTGGACCCGCGTCGCCGTACTTTGTCGCCAGGGCGTCGCGCCCGATGAAGTCCTTCTCCATGCGCACGAACCGGCCCAGACCGGCCTCGAACGGGTCGTAGTCGGGCCGGTACTCCCGCAGCCAGGAGCCGAACCCCTTCTCCAGACGCAGCGAGTTCAGGGCGTGCAGCCCGAACAGCTCAAGGCCGTGAGCGCCGCCCGCCGACCGCAACAGATCGAACACGTAGCGCTGGTAGCGGGCCGGCATCCACAGCTCGTACCCCAGATCGCCGGTGAAGCTGATCCGCCCGCACCACACCGGCGCCAGACCGACATCCATCTCGCCGAAGGCCATGAACCGCATGCCGTGGGCCGACACATCGGCGTCAGTGACCTCCGCCAGCAGCGCCCGCGACGCAGGCCCGACAATGGCCAGGCCGCACACCTCGGCCCCAAGGGTCTGGTAACTCACCGAGCCGTCTTCCGGCAGCCAAGCATCGAACCAGCGCTCGTAGTAACGCTCGGCGATCCCGGAGCCGAAAACCACGAACCTCTCGCCGTGGCGCACATTGCCGCTGACCCCGCCCACCACCGTGCCCACGGGTCCCTCGGCCCGGCCGGGCGCGGCCGGCAGGCACGCCACCGTTAGATCGCCCGCGAGGTTGCCCGCCGGGTTGGTCATCGGCGTGAGCGCCATCCGGCCCGGTACCGGGATCCGCCCCGCCAGCAGCCGGTCGAGCCACGCCCTCGCCCCCGGCCCGGAGAACACAAACTTGGCGAACCCCGTGGTCTCCATCATGCCCACGGTGGCCCGCACGGCCAGCGTCTCGGCCCGTACCCGGTCCCTGTAGGTGCCCAAAATGTGATCGTGTGCGCTGACCAGGCATTATGAGCTTGCATCCTGGGAACTCATGGTCGCATTCTGTACCGGTTCCTCGTGCTGTTGGCACGCCTGGCTGTGCGATCGGGCCACTCGAAGGACCTCGAGATCATCGTGCTTGCGCCACGAACTCACAGTCCTGCAGCGACGGAACAACCGACCCGGGGGAGCCCTCGTCCCTGCCGACGAGGGATCCGAGCCGAGCGGCGACGACATCGACGCAGCGAACGCGGTCCTCACAAGCAGGGGACTCGACGGCGTCGGCGTCTGGCAACGACTGGTGAATGTCCTCAAGCCCCATCTGCCGAAGTTCTTCCGCTTCACCAATTATTCGACGCTTCCGGGTCGAATCGACTTCGCTGATCTCGCCGCAGGGGAAGGAGACGGCCCCGGACGAAGCGGCCTTCAGGCTGCGCGAGCGCTTCTCGAACTCGCCGGCACAGACCTCGACCAACTACAGAACGACGACTATGAGCTACGGCGCGGTGAACTCGAAGCGGTACAGATCGACCTGACCAACCAGGTCTTCGAATATTGGGGCCCTGCGCGTATACGTGGGATTGAGGGTTGCTGGCACCGGTTGGCGGGTCACGTTATCAGGATGCCGCGGGCTGCGAAGTTGTCTGGGTTGGTGAAGCCGTGGGCGGTTCGTCGCAGTACTTGCAGCAGGTTGTTGGTGCCCTCGATTCTGCCGTTGGAGGCGCGGTCGGTGTGGTGCCAGGCGAGGATCTCGTCTGAGCGGGCGATGATGGTGTCGACTATGTCGTGGAACTCGGGCAGGTCGCCGGTCTCGTAGAGGTCACAGAACCGTCCGAGGGCTTCGAGGGCGCCTTGGTGGTCCTCGGCGAGGTAGAGGCCGTGGAGCTCTTGGAGGGCCTGCCAGCCGGCTTGGAGGCGGGGGTGGGCGTCGAAGAGGCCGTGGAGGCGGGCCTGGTCTGAGTCGTCGAGTTGGTCGCCTCGGCGCATCAGCAAGAACCGGGCCCGGAACACCTCTGGGTCAAAGGCCGGTTTGACGGCTCTTCGGATTTGAGCGGGGTGTAGGTCCGCGGTGGGGTACGAGGGCTCTGCGATTCTGACGGTGTTGTCGCCTTCAGAATGGAGAGTGTCCTGGGTCAAGAAATGTTGCTCATTTCAACCTCCGCTAGCTGTCACGGCCACACGCGTGAGCATGTCACAGCAGTGAGTGCCCCCGACGCCTACCGCTCGTGCCCCAGCGGGCCGCCCAAACCGCCACGCCTCGCGAACTTCGCACAGAACGCCGAAGGCCTCGACGGTCGCTTCGTCCTCTGCTCGTACCGGACACCGTGGACCTGCCGCGACCCCGAGGCGGTCCCGATGCGCTACCAGCCCGCGGCCCCGCCCCCGAACGTGACAGTCAGCGGCCCGTCTGGCTCGGCTGACCGCGACACGAACCGGTCACACAAGTAATAACCCGATTTTCTGATGTCATCATTTCCGCAGGTCAGAGGCTATTTGACTACGGATTATGAGTACCCCCCCTGGGACTTGAACCCAGAACCTGCGGATTAAGAGTCCGTTGCTCTGCCAATTGAGCTAGAGGGGCATGGCCGCAGTCCGGCAGGTGCCGGCTGCGGCGACGGTTGACCGAGGGGATTTGAACCCCCGACCTCCGGGACCACAACCCGGCGCTCTAACCAACTGAGCTACGGCCAACAGGGGAACCCATCATAAGCCCCCACCGACTCACCGCCACGGCTCCGCAGCCCGAAGCGGCGGCTATCCGTCCGGCCCCCAACCGGCGGGCCGGGTCAGAACTGCAACGGGCAGATGGGCTGGTCGAACCGCCAACCGGCCTGCGCCAGAGCAGCCAGAACGGCGTCGAGGGCTCGCAGCGTGTCCGCTCCGGTGTGCTCGTGGAGAAGCAGGATCGTGCCCGGCCGTATGCCGTTCAGGATGCGCTGCGTGAGCACCTCGGTGCCGGGAGCACTCCAGTCCAGCGGGTCCACGTCGCCCCACAGCACGATCTCGAAGCCCTCCTCGCCACTCCAGCGGAAGATCTCCTCGTTGGTTCTTCCGTAGGGCGGGCGCAGGCAGTTCGTGAGGTTGTCGCCGAGCAGTTCCGCGCTGGCCCGCAACTCCTGGCGGAACAGATCCTCGTCGTACAGGGCGCTCGCCTGATGCGTCCAGAGATGGCTGCCAAGGGTGTGCCCTCGTGCGACGATCTCGTCGATGAGGTAGGGGTACAACTCGGCGAACACCCCGACGGTGAAGAAGGTGGCGCGCGCCCCGTAGCGATCCAGCAGGTCGAGTGTGGGGCGGGTCCAGGTGGGATTCGGTCCGTCGTCGAACGTGAGGTACAGCACGGGTTCGCCGGGGGCGCCTGACGGTCCCCGCTTGATCTTGCGGGCTGGGCGCCCGAGCGGCTCAGCCGCCGACTCGGTGGCGACGGGGACCGACAGGATCTCCTCAATTTCCTCCGCGGTGAGCGCCCGGCTCTCCTCCAACTCGATGAGCCTCGTGGCGTCGAAGATGTCCGAAGGCTCAAAGGGGGTCGAGGAGTCGGCGGCGACCGTGGGATAGCCGCCGGAGAAGTCGGGTGCGGCGACCAGATCGGTGGGGATTGTCGGCGAGCCGTCGCGGTTCGCACCGGCATCGCCGGGCGTTACTGGGGCCACCGCAGGGGCCGCCGCTGCCGGCTCGACCGGCGGGGAGCTCGGCGGCTCGACGGTCGTGTCGACGACGGGAGGCGTCGAGTCCTCCGGTGGCGCCACCGACGGGGTGGAGGCCGAACTCATGGCCACGAGCAGGGCGGCGGAAAGGGCCAGGGTGACCAGAGCGGCCAGGGTGGGGCGCCACCTCACGTGCCGGCTCCCTGCGGGACATCGCCACCGTCGGCCTCAGGGGCATCGGGGCCGATCGCTGCGGAGGCGCACAGGCTCCCGTCGTCGAGGAACCAGATCTGCACGCCCCCGTCGGCGGCGACGGACACGGGGGTGGCGAGGGCCTGCCCGGCGCGCACCGGCGCCCGATACTCCATCTCCGCCCGGTAGGGGGGGTGCAAACCCCGCGGTGCGGTCTCCTCGATCACCGCGGTCCAGTATGCGGCGTTGTTGACGTGTCCCAGCACGTCAAGGTCGCACCAGCGCGGCAACCACCGGCGGGTCCCGCCCGCGGTCGGTGGCGGCGGGTGTGAGAGCCCGGCGCCGACGCGCCTGCCGGCCGCCGACGGGCCGAAGACCGACTCGAACGCGGGGTCGAGCCGGTGTGGCACGCCGGTGGCCGGATCGAGGTAGACCCACAGCGCCGCCGCATGAGCATGCGCCCCGCGGGCGCCGCGCAGTTGCGTGGAGCGCTCGGCCCAGCGACCCCCGAGACCGGAGCACCAGGTTGTGAGTGTCACGGTCTCGTCGAAGACCGCGGCCGTGCGGACCGACACCACGACGCGACGCAGGACCCACGCCCGGTCGTCGCCGAACCCGGCGTCGAGATAGTCGTCGGTGGCGATGTCCTGCATGTAGCAGGCCAAGGCGTCGAGTCGCAGAAGGCCGTCCGGCCCCGCCTCGTCGAGTCGCACGCGGCGCGCCGCGCTGAACCGCCGACCGGTCGCCGGGAGCGGCTGCAGGCTGCCGGCGTCGACGACCCTGGGCACGGATCGGAGAGTAACACCGGCCCCGGCGCCCACAGCGCAACCCGGTCGCCCGCTGCCGGCTGTCCATTAGCCTCCCGGCAGTCTCACGGCGCGGCAACCGGTCAGGGTGGCCGCAAAGCCGGTGGCGGGAGTCGAGCAGGAGCAGAGACATGGCGGCAGCAGAGAACGGATCGAGCGAAGAGATGATCGAAGCGACGATCGGTGCGCCGCCCGACACGGCCAGCAACGTGACGGACCTGCCCCACCGCGTCGTGGTCAGGGATCTGGTCTTCCCGGAGGGGCCGGTGGCGCTGTCGGACGGATCGGTGCTGGTCGTCGAGGTACGGGGGCCGCGGGTCAGCCGGATCACGCCCGACGGGGCCTGCGAGCCGGTGGCCACCTGGGACAGCGCCACCACTGCCGGGCCGAACGGCTTGGCCATCGGTCCCGACGGAGCGGCCTACGTCTGCAACAACGGCGGATTCGCCTGGTACGACCGGCGCGGCCTCTGGCTCCCTGCGGCGCCGGGCACCGGTGCCGGGCAGAGTCCCGAGTACATCACCGGCAGCATCGACCGTCTCGACCTCGACACCGGCGAGGTGACCGTTCTCTACACCGCGTGTGGGGGGCACCGCCTGTGCGGGCCCAACGACCTGGTGTTCGACGCCGACGGCGGCATGTGGTTCACCGACCACGGCAAGGTGCGCGCGCATGACGCCGACCGCGTGGGGGTGTTCTACGCCACCGTCGACGGCTCGTTCGCCCGGCGGGCCATCTTCCCGCTCATGGGACCCAACGGCATCGGCCTGTCACCCGACGGGGGAACCCTGTACGTGGCCGAGACGCCCACCGGGCGGCTCTGGGCCTGGGACGTGACCGGCCCCGGGCGAGTCGACCACCGCAGCCGCCGCTGCCTGGCGAACACGCTGGGACACTTCGATTCGTTAGCGGTCGAGGCCGACGGAACAGTGGTCGTGGCGGCCCTCGGCGAGGGCTTGTGCGTGGTGCGACCCGACGGCGAGATCAGCTACGTGCCGGTGCCCGGTCCGCTGGCCACCAACGTCTGCTGGGGAGGCGAGGACCTCACCACGGCGTACGTCACCGAAGCGGCCGAAGGGCTGCTCCTGGCCTACGAGTGGCCCCGGCCGGGGCTGCCGTTGGCGTTCAACCGCTAGACGGCGTCGACACCCTCTTCGCCTGTGCGGATCCGGACGATCCGGTTCACTTCGGTTACCCAGATCTTGCCGTCGCCGATCTTGCCGGTGCGCGCCGCCTCGACGATGGCCTTGACGGTGTCGTCGAGGTCCTTGTCGTCGACCACGATGTCCATGCGGGATTTGGGTGTGAACGAGATCTGATACTCGGTGCCCCGGTAGGTCTCGGTATGGCCGCCCTGGCGCCCGTAACCCTGCGCCTCCGAAACGGTCATGCCGTGAATTCCAACCGTGTTCAACGCCGCTTTGACGATGTCCACGTGGTGGGGCTTGATCACCGCGGTGATCAGTTTCATTGTGCACCTCCTGCACGTATGTCGAGCGGCGTGTTGAGCGGCGTTGGGCCGCCTGCATGACGCTCCGCGCTGAACGTTGCCGTCTGTCGTTGAGGGTCGCCGGCCGATTGGGGACGGTGACGGCAACAGCGTAGCGGTGTGAGAAACTGTGCCGGTCGCGGCGCCGGGTGTGCGGTGCGCCGGAGAGTGGGAGTCCAGATGTTTGTGCAAGTTGACCTGCGGAGCGGTCGGATACATCTCGTGGAGGCCGACGACTTTACGCGTTTCCACATCGAGGCCGACGGCGACCGCCACGACGTGCTGCGCGTTCTGGGCACCGACGCCCGATTGGGGAGGACCCATCACCTGTGGTGGTCGATCGAGGCGGTGCGACGTCTCGCACCTGCGGACGTCGGAGCCGGCTGGGAGCAGGGATTCGAGGCGATGATGGCCTGGGCGGCCGGGCAGGGGTGGATCGACGAGGCCGGGACGCACGTGCAGGTGCACGTCGAGAGCCCCGGCGGTGGGATCGTCACGGCGCACTGACCGTGGTGCGGCCAGGTGGGCGCTCGACCTCTGTTCGACTCGCTCGCCGGATCGCTGGACGATGGATTCCCGCATTCGCCGGAAGGACGGGCGTGGTGGCTCGCGGCGCTACTCAGCGGCTGCGGCCGCAACGGCGATGGCGGCGGCGCAGCGGGCGTTGTTGACGACAAGTTCCACGTTGGCGTCGACCGAGCGCCCTGCCGTGGCCTCGTCGATGGCGTCCAGAACGAAGGGCGTGACCTCACCGCCGGAGATGCCCGCGGCCTCGGCACGTGCGAGAGCCGCCGCGACCGCGGTGTCGATGACGGCGTTCGCCACGGCCGCCTCCACGGGGGGCGGCACGACGAACAGCACAGCCGTGCGACCCATGGCGCCCACGACGGCGGCCGCCTCGCCGGGGGAGTCCACGCGGAAGGGCAATTCCAAGCCGCTGCTGCGGCTCCAGAAGGCCGGCAACTCGTCGCATCCGTAGCCCACCACCGGCACACCGAGCGTCTCCAGGCGCTCCAAGGTGTGAGGCAGGTCCAGGAAGGCCTTGGCCCCTGCGCACACGGTCGCCACCGGGTAGCGGGCGAGGGCTTCGAGGTCGGAGCTGACGTCACCGGTGACGGCACTGTTGCGGTGCACGCCGCCGATGCCCCCCGTGGCGAAGATCCGGATGCCGGCGGCGTGTGCCAGCGCCAGCGAGCCCGACACCGTGGTGGCTCCCGCCGCCCAGCGCCCCGCCATGGCCACCGGCAGATCGCGTTCGGCCATCTTCTCCTCGCAGGCCAGGATCGCCGCGTAGCCGTCATCGTCGAGGCCGACGCGGGGAACACCGTCGAGCAGCGCGGTCACCGCCGGCGTGACTCCCTGCGACTCGACTGCGGTGAGGCAACGTTCGAGTGCCTCGGCGTTCCGCCCCGGCGGCAGCCCCAGCTTCGAGTACACCGTGGACTCCAGTGCCACAACCGGTCGCCCTGCAGCCAGGGCCTCACTCACGCGAGGATCCACGACCAGCGTGTTCACATGTCCCTCCCCGGCGCCCGCGCTTCGCCGCGCGCCTCGAGTGCGGCGCCGACCTTCGCCTCGTCGTCCAGCATGGCCAGTGCCTGCAGATGAGCGGCCGCGATTCCCTGGCCCGCCACGGTCGCCTCGGGCCAGGTGTTGCCCGCCAGGCGGGCGGCCAGCAGACCGCCGGCGAAGGCGTCGCCCGCACCGGTGGTGTCCGGGACCTCCTCCAGGCATGGCGGTGTGATGGCCTCGCCGTCGAAACCCGCGCCGTACAGGCGCGTCGGGCGGGGTCCGTCCTTGATGACCACCAGTCCGGCGAGTTGCCGGTAACCGCCCGTCGCTTCGAGCAGGCTCGCTTCGCCGGCGTCGCACAGCAGCACGTCGGGACCGAGTTCGGCGAGCGTGTCCCTGAAGGCGGTGACGCCGACGTCGGCGATGGCGCCCACCGAGCAGGCGTCCACGCTGACGGTGCCACCGGCGCTGTGAACCGCGCCGATCATGCGTCGCGCCACCGACAACGAGGGGTCCTCCAGCAGTGAGTAGCCCGCCACGTGCAGGATGGCCAGATCGTCGAGCCACGCCGCCTCGAAGCCGTCGAGTTCTGCGCAGGCGCCCCGATCGGTGAGCATGGTCCGCTCACCGCCGGCGCCGAGCAGCACCACGACCGTACCGGTGCGCCCGCCGCGGCGCACGCACGGCTGCACCCCCTGAGCGGCCAGTTCGTCGAGCAGGCGGTCCCCCGGTCCGTCGTCGCCGACCTGCCCGAAGAAGCGAACACGCTCCGGGCCGAGCACCCCGGCGGCGGCCACCGCCGCGTTTGCCGCGCTGCCACCTCGTCGCCGCAGGATGACGCACGGCGTGTCGGTGTCGGCCCGCACGCCTCTCCGGCGGTGCACCACGATGTCCTCCAGCAGGTCGCCGAGGAAGCCCACGCACGGCTTTCGGCGCACTCTGAGCCAACCACGCCCGCCCCGGCGTGCCGATGCGCGGCTACCGACGAAGCCCACGCAGGGAGTCCGACGCATAGGACCGGCAACTGGCGCGCCGCTCAGCGCAGCGCCGCGCTGAGCGAGGCCAGGAACACCTCGGGCGGAACGTGCGTCACGACCGAGACGTTGGGCTCCCGCCCCGTCACCCCGAGATGGTCCACGATGGTCTGCCCCCTGGCCGGTCCGTCGCCGGCCACGACCTCCACGTAGCGGTGCTCGGTCTCGGCGATGGAGGGATCAAGGGCCACGGCCATCGCCAGGGGGTCGGGCAGGTCGAATCCCGCGACCCCGGACATCTCGGCGATGAACTCGGTGAGGGTGCTCTGGATGCTCACGACGAACTCCGCATAGGGCGTGCCGATCTCCCGCAACCTGGCCTCCTCAGCGGGGCCCACGAAGGCACACGACCAGGAGACGTCCCAGCCCACCATGGTGATCGGCATGCCCGACTCGAACACGATGCGGGCGGCCTCGGGATCGACGTAGATGTTGAACTCGGCCGCCGGCGTGACGTTGCCCGGCAGGCGCCCGGTGCCCCCCATGACGTAGCAGCGCTGGACGGCCTGTGCGAGCTCCGGCGCCCGCAGCAGCGCCGCCGCCACGTTGGAGAGTGGGCCGAGGGTAACCAGGGTGATCTCGCCGGGTGCGCCGCAGATGGTCTCCACCAGGACGTCCACCGCATGGCCGTCGGCGGGGGAGCGTCCGGTGAGGTCGAGGCCGATGTCGCCCAGGCCGTCGCTGCCGTGGACCTGCTCGGCGGTCACCGGCTCGCCGAGGATGGGCCGGGCCAGGCCGGCGTACACCGGCACCGAGGCGCCGCACAGCTCCACGGTGTAGAGGGCGTTCTGGATGCAGCGGTCCAGCGGGACGTTGCCGGCCACAATCGTCAGGGCCTCCACCGCCACGTCGGGGGTGCGCAGGGCCATGACCAGCGCCACCGCATCGTCGGAGGCGGTGTCGGTGTCGACCACGAATCGGCGCATGGTGTGCTCCTCGGTACTGCAGATGTTCCAGGCGGTCGGCTACCGGGGTGCCGGCGCCTGAACGTCACGCAGCGCCTTGTAGCCGGGCTTGATCACGTCGTCGATGAGAGCCAGCCGCTCGTCGAACGGGATGAACGAACTCTTGACGGCGTTGATCGTGAGCCAGCGCAGGTCGTCCATGTCCCAGCCGAAGGCCTCGGCACAGAGGTGCATCTCCGTGCTGAGGCTGGTGTCGCTCATGAGCCGGTTGTCGGTGTTGATCGTCACCCGGAAGCGCAGGCGGCGCAACAGATCGATGGGGTGTTCGACGATGGACGGCGTCAGCCCGGTATGGACGTTGGAACTGGGGCACAGCTCCAGCGGGATGCGGCGATCCCGCACGAAGGCGGCGAGGTGTCCCAGCCGTGGCGGAGCGTCGGGATCGTCGGCATCGGTGACGATGTCCTCGGCGATACGCACGCCGTGGCCGAGGCGTTCGGCACCGCAATACTGCACCGCCTCCCAGATGGACGGCAGGCCGAAGCCCTCGCCGGCGTGGATGGTGAAGTGGAAGTTGGCCCGCTGCAGGTACTGGAAGGCGGCCAAGTGGCGGGTTGGCGGGTAGCCCGCCTCGGCGCCGGCGATGTCGAAGCCCACGATGCCCTCGTCGCGGTGGCGCACCGCCAGTTCGGCCACCTCCAGGGAGTGCGCCGCGCTGCGCATGGCGCACAGCAGCCCCACGATCCTGATGTTGCGCCCTCGGCTCCCCTCGGCGAAGCCCTCCAGGACGCTGCGCACCACCTGATCCATGCTGAGACCCCGCTGGGTGTGCAGCTCCGGCGCGAAGCGCACCTCGGCGTACACGATGCCGTCGGCGGCCAGGTCCTCGGCGCACTCGGCGGCCACGCGGGCGATGGCGTCGGGGCTCTGGGTGATGCCGATGGTGTGGACGAAGGTCTCGATGTACAGCTCCAGGCTGTGGCGGGCGGCCGCGCGCGCCATCCAGCGGCCGAGATCGTCGGGGTCGGTGGTGGGCAGGCCGCGGTAGCCGCCCTCGGCGGCCAACTCCACGATGGTGGCGGGGCGGTGCCCGCCGTCGAGGTGATCGTGCAGCAGCGCCTTGGGGGCCCGGCGGATCTCGTCGAGCGACAGGGCTGCGGCGGTCACGATCGGCTGTCGGCGCCGACGCGGTCCAGCACGAGGGCCGGCGGCGGGCCGGCTTCGGCGACGACGTCGAAACCTCCCTCCAGCGCGGCGAGGGCGCCGGGCAGAAGCGACTCGTCGTCGGTGTGCAGCTCCAGCAGTGGCCGCCCGGCGTGCACCGCTTCGCCCGGCTTGGCCAGGCACACCACGCCGGCCCCGGCGCTCACCCGATCCTCCTTGCGCGCCCGTCCGGCCCCGAGGCGCCAGGCGGCGATACCTACGGCGAGGGCGTCGAGGCGTCCCAGCACCCCGTCCGCGGGCGCATTTACGGTCTCGACCACCTGGGCCCGCGGTAGGTCGGCGTCGGGGTCGCCTCCCTGGGCGGCGATCATGGGTCGCCAGACGTCCATGGCCCCACCCGATGCCAGAACGTCCGCAGGATCGGTGTCGAGACCGGCCAGATCGGCCATCTCCCGCGCCAGGGCAACCGTCACCTCCACCAGGTCGGCGGGGCCGCCTCCCTCCAGGGTTTCCACCGACTCGCGCACCTCCAGGGCGTTGCCGGCGGTGCACCCCAGCGGCGTGTCCATCCGCGTCAGCAGCGCGGTGGCGCGCACGCCGTGCGCCTCGCCGAGGGTGACCATCGCCTCGGCCAACTCGCGGGCGGCGGCCACCTTCTTCATGAAGGCACCCGTTCCCACCTTGACGTCCAGCACGAGGGCGTCGGTGCCCTCGGCGATCTTCTTGCTCATGATGGAGCTGGCGACGAGCGGCACGGAGGGAACGGTGCCGGTCACGTCGCGCAGGGCGTAGATCCTGCTGTCGGCGGGCGCCAGACCGGCGCCGGCGGCGCAGATGACCGCCCCCACCTCGGCGAGCTGGGCCAGGATCTCGTCGTTGGCGAGGTTGGCGCGCCACCCCGCGATGGCTTCGAGCTTGTCCAGGGTGCCGCCGGTGTGGCCCAGCCCTCGGCCCGACAGCTGCGGCACCGCCGCCCCGCAGGCCGCCATCAGCGGTGCCAGCACGAGGGATACCTTGTCGCCCACGCCGCCCGTCGAGTGCTTGTCCACCGTCGGGCGGTCCAGGCCGGAGAGGTCCAGACGCTCCCCCGAGGCGATCATGGCCTGCGTCCAGACGGCCAGTTCGTCGGGGAGCATCCCCTGGAACAGGATGGCCATCAGCAGGGCGGAGGCCTGCTCGTCGGGGATGCGCCCGCCGGTGTAGCCGTCGATGAACCAGGCGATCTCGTCGGGACCAAGCGCCTGGCCGTCCCTCTTGGCGCAGATGAGGTCGACGGCGGAGAAGTCGCTCACAGGTCGTCGGACGTGATCTGGTCCGGCCCCAACGCCTACCCGTGCCTGTTGGTGCAGGTGAGGTCGACGGCGGAGAAGTCGCTCATAGATCCTCGGGACCGAAGGCGCCGGGCAGCAGGTCGGCCATGGTGTGCTCGGCGTTGACGACGAGTTCGTTGCCGCCGGCTTCGTAGAGGAGTTGCCGGCAGCGCCCGCAGGGATTGCCGGCCGGCAGGGAGTCCACGTCGTAGCCACCGACGACGGCAACGGCCACCAGCCGCCCGCCCCCGGTGGTGTGCAGCGACGACACCAGGGCGCACTCGGCACACAGCGCCAGCCCGTAGGAGGCATTCTCCACATTGCAGCCCTCGACGATCCGCCCGTCGTCGACGAGTCCGGCCGCCCCCACGTGGTAGCGCGAGTAGGGGGCGTAGGCGTTGGCGGCCACCGCTCGGGCGCGCCGGAATAGGTCGTCCCAATCCACCGACGCCACGGTCACCGGCTTGGGATCCGCGCTCATTGCTGCTGGCCCCGCCGGTAGCGCATACCGTCGGCTGCGGGCGGGCGCAGCTTGGAGGTGTAGAAGAGCAGCACCAGCAGCACCGTGAGGTAGGGGAGGGCCTGGGGGAACTGCTTGGGCACCGTCTCGGTGGCGTAGTGCCAGATGGCGAACCCCCCTGCGGCCACCGCAAGGCCGGCAGCGGCCCGGAAGTTCCGCTTGGCCAGGTAGCGAAGCATGAGAAGCCCCAGAGCCAGCACCACGAGGAGCAGCAACCCGTGTACCGCCGCCCTGTCTCGCAACTGCAGGGTGTCGGCGAAGCCGAAGAGCAGGCCACCCAGGGCGGCACCCACCGGGCGCCAGTTGCCGAAGATGGTGGTGGCCAGCCCGATGAAGCCCCTGCCGGCGGTCTGGCCCTCCCGGTAGATGCCGGTCAACTCGATAACCAGGAAGGCCCCCCCGAAGCCGGCGAAGGCGCCGGACAGAACCACGCCGTAGTACTTGTAGCGGTAGACGTTCACCCCCAGGCTGTCAGCCGCGATGGGGTGCTCGCCGCAGCTGCGCAGCCGCAGACCGAACGACGTGCGCCACAGCAGCCAGGTCGAGATGGGCACGCTGGCGTAGGCGATGAGGGTGAGCCACGACACGTTCCAGAGGAAGCCGCGGAACACGCCCGCAGCGTCGGAGATCCAGAACCAGTCCCAGCTCTCGATGCGTCCGAGGGCGTCGGCGGTGCCGGCCCCGCCGGCCAGGTAGGGGATGCTGAAGGAGTCGACGCTCTCGACGCGTGGTGACTGCGTGATGCCCCCGCCGGGACGGCCGGCGAAGATCTTGTCGGACAGGAATCGGGTTATGCCCGGCGCCATGACCAGGATGGCCGCGCCCGAGATGATGTGGTCAACGCCGAAGCTGACTGTTGCGATGGCGTGCAGGAGGCCCCCCAAGGCCCCACCGGCAGCGCCGACGAGCATCCCCCACCATGGCCCGAACTCCAGGGCGCCCCACGCGCCGAACCAGGTGCCGAGGATGAGCATGCCCTCCAGACCGATGTTCACGACGCCTGCGCGCTCGGCGAAGATTCCCCCCATGGCGGGCATCAGGATCGGCACCGCGTAGGCGAGTGCGATCGACCAGGTGGTGCTGTTGGAGAGCTGGTCGGTTGCCGGTCGGGCGAACTGCTCGGTCAGGGCGATCAGCGCCACCGCGATGACGGCGAAGATGGCGAACTGCAGCCGGCGCTGGTAGTGCCGCTCCTGCTGCGTGCTGGAGGGTTGCGGATACCAGCCCGGGCGGCCGGCGAAGCGCTTGAACGGCTGCCAGGGCGCGGCCGAGTCGCCGCCGGGGGTTGTCTCGGAGGAAAGTGTCATGACGCGGGTTTGGTGTCGGACTCGGTCGCGTCGGACGGTGTTGCCGGCGGCGTTTCCGGTTCGGCCGATGCCATGACGGCCGAGGCGATGCGCGCCTCCTCGTCCTGGCGGCGCCGCTGCACCACGACGTACGTGATGACCGCGGCGAAGATGATGATGCCCTTCATGATCTCAACGATCTCCTGGGGGGCGTCACCGTGCACGTCGAGAATCGGCGCGGCGCTGTCCAGGAACCCGAACACCAGAGCACCGATGGCGATGCCGCCCGGATGGTTCTGGCCCAGCAGCGCCACCGCGATACCGGCGAAACCCAGCCCCTGGGTGAATTGCAGGCCGTAGGCGTAGTCGCGCCCCAGCACCTCCGGCAGCCCCACGAGGCCTCCCGCCGCCCCGCTGAGCGCCATGGCCACGATGATCGTGCGCTTCGGGGGCACGCCGGCAGCCTCGGCGGCCAGGGGGTTGATGCCTGACGCCCGCAGGTCGTAGCCGGGCCGGGTGCGGGACACGTAGAGCCAGTACAGCAGGCCGATGATGATCGCCACGATCACGAAGCCCCAGAGCACCCGGCCCTTGTCGATGTCGCGCGTGAACGACTCGACGAAACCGTTGAGGTTGGGCATCCGGCCCGAGGCCGGAATCTCGGCTGTCTCCTGGTTGAGGCTCTCGTCGGGCACGTCCCATCGTCGGAACAGCATCGCCACGACGAACTTGATGGCGATGGCGTTCAGCATGATGGTGGCGATCACCTCGTGCACCCCGCGGGTGACCTTGAGGACGCCGGCGAGCAGTGCCCACGCCGAGCCCACGGCCATACCCACGAGGATGATGATCGTCAGGTGCAGCGGCGCCGGAAGCGACAACTCCGAGGCCACCTGCGCAGCGATGATGGAGGCCAGGATGTACTGACCCTCCACACCGATGTTGAAGAGGTTCATGCGGAAACCGATCGCCACCGCTACCGCCGACAGGTACAGCGGCGTGGCACGGTTGACCATGGCGATGAGCGTCTCGAGTTCGAAGCCGAAGGCGAACATGCGCTGGTAGGCGGAGATCGGGTTGCTGCCGCTGGCGACGAGCGCGATCGAGGCGATGGCCAGCGACAGGATCAGCGCCGCCACGGGCGCAGTCATGGCCAGAGCAAAGCGCCGGTGTGCGGGGAGCCGGTAGGTGGAGCGTGCGCTCATGGCTGCAGGTTCCCGCGGTCACCGGCGTCGCGGTGCCGGTTGTGTCCTGGGCTCATGCGTGTTGCATCTCCTCGACGTCTGCAGCAGCGCCGGTCATGTGAGCCCCCAACTCGCGAGGGCTGACGCTTGCGGGATCCAGCGCCGCCGAGATCTGGCCGCGGAAGATGACGAGCAATCGGTCCGAGAGCCCGATCAACTCGTCGAGATCGGCGGAGACCAGCAGGACGGCCAGCCCCTGCTCGCGAGCCCGGTGCAGCGTCTCCCAGACGGCGGCCTGGGCCCCCACGTCGATGCCCCGAGTCGGGTGCGCCGCGATCAGCAGGTTGGGTTCCATGATCATCTCGCGCCCGATGATCAGCTTCTGCTGGTTACCGCCGGAGAGTGCGTGGGCCGCCACGTCCGGTCCCGGTGTGCGCACGTCGAAGGCGGCGATGAGTTCCCGCGTCTTGCCGCGCGCCCCCTTGGGGTTCAGCCAGAAACCCTTGCGTGAGTACGGCTCCTTGCCCTGGTGCCCGCACATGGCGTTCTCCCAGAGCGGCGCGGAGAGCAGCAGGCCTCGGCGGTGGCGGTCCTCAGGGATGTAGCCGATGCCTGCCTCGCGGCGGCGGCGTACCGGCCACTCGCCGATGTCGGTGCCCTCGAGAAGGACGCGCCCACGTGAGGTGGGCCGGATGCCCAGCAGGGCCTCCACCATCTCGATCTGGCCGTTGCCCTCCACACCGGCCACACCGACGATCTCGCCCCTGCGAACCTCCAGATTGATGCCCTTCACCACCTCCCGCTCGTCGTCGTCGAGGACGCAGAGATCTTCCACCTGCAGGGAGACGACGTCCTGCACCGTCGTCGTCCGAGCCTCAGGGGTGGGAAGTTCCGAACCGACCATCAACTCGGCGAGGTCGCGAGGTGTGACCTCGCCGGGCTTCACCGTGGCGACGGTCCGCCCAGCTCGCAGAACGGTGATCGTGTCGGCGATTTCCAGCACCTCGTCCAGCTTGTGGTCGATGAAGATGATGGTCTCGCCGCGGGCGCACATTTCGCGCAGATTGCGGAACAATTCCTCCACCTCGTGGGGTACCAGTACCGACGTGGGCTCGTCCAGGATGAGGATGCGGGCGCCGCGGTAGAGCACCTTGATGATCTCAACCCGCTGGCGCTCGCCCACGCCGAGGTTCTCGACCGGCTCGTCAAGGTGTACATCGAGCCCGTACGCGTCGCTCAACTCGGTGATGCGACTGCGGGCGGCGGCGAAGTCCAGACGGCCCGCACCCCTCGTGGGCTCGGAACCGAGGATGATGTTCTCCAGCACCGTGAGGTTGTCGGCCAGCATGAAGTGCTGATGCACCATGCCGATTCCGGCGGCCAGGGCATCGCGAGGTGACCGGAAGTGCACCTCGTTCCCATTGACAACGATGCGGCCCTCGTCGGCGGGCAGCATGCCGTAGACCACGTTCATGAGCGTGGACTTGCCTGCCCCGTTCTCGCCGCATATCGCGTGAATCTCCCCCTCGGCCACCGTTAGGTTGACGCGATCATTGGCCAGTACGCCGGGGAAGCGTTTCGTGATGTCCTCAAGAGCGAGGGCGGGTGTCGTCACGAGGCGTGCCGACCTCCTTCGTTCGGTCGCTGCCTAGCTTGGCACGCCTTGGCCACCTGCCGCGTGATCACGCCACAACAGGCGTTGCGCCGCGGTTCGGCTGAGTCGGGCGGGCCGCCGGTGCGAGGTCCCGGATGTGTCCGGAACGCCGCACCGGCGGCAAGTCGCCTTCTTGATCACCCGGTGGTTTCGGGAACCACGATGTCGCCGCGGATGATCTGCTGCTTGTAGTCCTCGAGTTGCGGGATGATGTCGTCGAGGAATCCGCCGGAGATGGAGTAGCCGACGCCGTTGACGGAGAGGTCGAAATCGGTCGCGCCGCCCTGGAAGTCGCCGTTCACCACGGCCTCGATGGTGTTGTAGACGGCGACATCGACGCGCTTGAGCATCGAGCTGAGGATGTACGGCCGCACCGACTCGTCGGACGTGAAGTACTGGTCGGAGTCCACGCCGATGGCCCAAACCTTGGAGCCGCCGGCCTCGCTGAACTCCTTGGCCGCCTCGAAGAGGCCCGCCCCGGAGCCGCCGGCGGCGTGGTAGATCACGTCGGCGCCGCCCTCGTACATGGACTGAGCGATGATCTTGGCCTCTGCCGGCTGCGACCAGCCGTCGAAGTCCGGTGGCTCGGTGACGTAGGTGGCGTCAATTTCGATGCCGGGGTTCACCGCTCGTGCGCCCGCCTCGAAGCCGGCGTGGAAGCGCCGGATGAGCGGGATGTCCACGCCGCCGATGAAGCCCACCCTGCCGGTGTTGGACTTCAGTGCTGCCGCCGCGCCTACCAGGAACGAGCCTTCGTGCTCGGCGAAGACCAGCCCGGCCAGGTTGTCGGTGCCGTCGGGTGCGCTGTCGATGATGCCGAAGAAGGTGTCGGGGTTGTTTGCCGCCACCTGGGTGATCGACTCACCGAACAGGAAGCCAACACCAATGACCAGGTCGGCACCGTCGGCGGAGAGTTGCAGCAACTCGGCGCGGTTGGAGCCGTCGGGGTTCGGCGAGGCTTCCGTGGTGTTGACTCCCAGCAAGTCGGCCGCTCGATCGAGGCCGGCTGCAGCGGAATCGTTGAACGACTGGTCGCCGCGCCCACCGATGTCGAACACCAGCGCGGCGGTCACGTCCTCACCGCCACCGCGTTCGGTTGTCTCCGGAACGACGATGCTGCCGCCCACGATGGCCTGCTTGAACTCCTCGAGTTGCGGGACGATGTCGTCCACGAAGCCGCCCGAGGTGGCGTAGCCCACCCCATCGACGGCCAGGTTGAAGATCTGGGTGCCGCCCCTGAAGTCACCGCTGGCGACCGATTCGATGGTTTTGTAGACGGCCACGTCCACCCGCTTCAGCATCGACGTCAGGATGTACGGGCGCACCGACTCGTCGGAGGTGTTGTACTGGTCGGAGTCCACGCCGATGGCCCAAACCTTGGAGCCGCCGGCCTCGCTGAACTCCTTGGCCGCCTCGAAGAGGCCCGCCCCGGAGCCGCCGGCGGCGTGGTAGATCACGTCGGCGCCGCCCTCGTACATGGACTGGGCGATGATCTTGGCCTCTGCCGGCTGCGACCAGCCGTCGAAGTCCGGTGGCTCGGTGACGTAGGTGGCGAGAATCCTGATGTCGGGGTTCACCGCCTTCACGCCTGCTTCGAAGCCGGCGTGGAAGCGCCGGATGAGCGGGATGTCGACGCCGCCGATGAATCCGACCGTGCCGGTGTTGGACTTCAGTGCTGCCGCGACGCCCACCAGGAACGAGCCCTCGTGCTCGGCGAAGACCAGACCGGCCAGGTTGTCGGTGCCGTCGGGGGCGCTGTCGATGATGCCGAAGAAGGTGTCGGGGTTGTTGGCCGCCACCTCGGTGATGGACTCGCCGAACAGGAAGCCCACGCCGATAACCAGGTCGGAAGTGTCGGCGGAGAGTTGCAGCAACTCGGCGCGGTTCGAGCCATCAGGGTTGGGAGAGGCCTCCTTGGTGGTGACACCCAATTCGGCGGCCGCCCTGTCCAAGCCGGCTGCCGCTGAGTCGTTGAACGACTGGTCACCGCGCCCGCCGATGTCGAACACCAAGGCCGCGGAGATGTCCTCGGCCGCAGGCGGCGGCGGTGGCGGTGGCGGTTCGGGTGTCGCTGCCGCTGCGTCCGCTGCCGCCTCCGCGGCGGCTCGCGCCTCATCGGCCTCGGTCTGCGCCGAAGCGGCCTGCGAGCGTGCCGCTTCGGCGGCCTCCTGCGCGGCGGCCAGAGCGGTTTCGGCCGCGGCGACAGCGTCCTGGTTGCCCTCGGCGGTGGCCTGCGCCAGGTCGGCTGCAGCCTGGGCCTCGTCGGCGGCGGCGAGCGCAGCCAGCGCCTGAGCAGCGGCGGCTCGCGCGTCGGCGAGTGCGACCGCGGCTTCGGATTGGGCTGCCTGCGCCTCTCCCAGCGCGGCGTCGGCCGTGTCCGAGCCTCCATCGTCTCCGCCGCAGGCTGCGGCCACCATGATTGTGGCCAGCAGAATCGCCAGCAGTCCGGTAAGTCCTCGTCGCATCGAGTTCCCTCGTTTCCTTCTACGTTTCGCGGATTTCAGGCTCTTGCCCTGTCTCGCTCTTCGGCGTACCGAAAGCGACCGGGCCCGTTCGGGGACCGTGGCCCGCTGTGTCGCCAATGATCCAATATCGGATCGCAGCCCGTCAACGCCCGCAGACTATCCGCGGTTGCCACCCGGCGCTGAGCGGGGCAGGTGACACTCCGGACTCCGGGCTCCCGGCGCCGGGCGAATCCCCGGTGTGGGGTGACCGGGATAGCCTGAAACCACATTCCGGCGCGACGGCAGAGGGACGACCTGCTCCTGCGGCCTGCGCCTGCAACAGCGAGGTGGCCATGACGAACACCGACCACCGCAGCGATGCGGCGATCCTCGATCGGCACTCCGTCAACGATGTCGAGAAGATCCTGGACATCTCCCGGTCCAACGCCAACTCCACCGAGGTCTCCCACGTCGTCCCCGACGAATCCGATGCCCATTTCACGTGGGACTACGACAAGGGTGCACGCCCGAGACTCGAGAAGCTGTACGAGAAGGGCAAGACCTCGCAGTGGAACGCCAACGACCTGCCCTGGGAACTCGAGGTGGACCCCGCCACGATCTTCCGCATGCAGGACTCCATGCCCCCCACACGGCAGGACATGGCGGGCGACCCCTCGTCGCCCCTGCACAACTGGGGCGAGAAGGAGTGGGCGGAGTACCGGGTGGAGGCCATCACCTGGCGCCTGAGCCAGTTCCTGCACGGCGAGCAGGGGGCGCTGCTGTGCACCGCCAAGATCGTCGAAACCGTGCCGTGGATCGACGCCAAGTTCTACGCAGCCACCCAGGTCGTGGACGAGGCCCGGCACGTGGAGGTCTTCGGGCGCTATCTGCGGACCAAGCTGAACAGCGAATACCCCATCAACCCCCACCTGCGCCTGTTGCTCGACGACATCATCAACGACAGCCGCTGGGACATGACCTACCTGGGGATGCAGATCATGGTCGAGGGCCTGGCGCTGGCCGCCTTCGGCTTCATGCGCGCCGGCACCGACGAGCCGCTGCTGCGGGAGATGCTGCGCTACATCATGGCCGACGAGGCCCGGCACGTGGCGTTCGGCGTGCTGAGCCTGCAGGAGTACTACAGCCAACTCACCGTGGCGGAGATACGTGAGCGGCAGGAGTTCGCCTTCGAGGCCGCCGTGCGCATGCGGGACCGCTTCCTGTCCCAGGAGGTCTGGGAGCGCCTCGGCGTGCCGGTGCGCCCCATGGTGGAGCTACTGCTGAACCTGCCGGCGGATCGTCTCATCTTCCAGCAGATGCTGTTCTCCAAGATCGTGCCGAACTGCCGCAAGCTCGGGCTGCTCGACGCCGGCGACGGCTGGTTGCGCGACCGGTTCACCGAGATCGGCGTGATCCAGTTCGAGCACGAACCGGACACCTCCGAGGAGTACGAGGCGTTCGCCGCCTGACCCACGAGCGGACTGCTAGGAGAAGGCCGGGCCGCCTCGGTCGGTCCGTTTGAGGCAGTTCCTGCAGCCGAGGCGGTGGCGGTTTCTGGCGACGAGTCCGTAGACGCCGGCGGCGACAGGGGAGACCACCGGTGCTGCCAGAACCTGTCCCAAGCGACCCCAGCCGCCGCCGCAGGCTCGCAGCGCCGCAGCAATTGCCCGGTGGCCGCGATGGTGGCCGCTGTTGGCGTCGATCCACCAGGCGGCGTCCGATGCCTGCTCGGCGCTGAGGCCCAGGGCGGCGAGGTCGGCCTCCTGGGACGCCACCACGGGTGTGCCCGGTGGGAGCCGGGCGGCGATCCAGCCGGCACATTGCCTGCAGAACGCGCAGTCGCCGTCGTAGACGAGCGTCGGGAGGCCGGGTGCCGCAACTCCGGACATCGAGGCGCCGGGCCCGGTGGCGGAACGTCCGGATCCCGGGAGAGACTCCGGGGGCATGGGAGGGGTCGGCGGCGGGCGGCGCCGGAGCGGCACCGTCGTGCGGCTAGTGGTTGCGGCCCACGTTGGGCTTGCGCCCGTGGTTGGCCTTCTTGCGCCGGGCGTTGGCCCGTTTGCGCTGCGTGCGCTTCGACATGGCTACCTCCCAGCCCGCCAGCCTACCGGTGGCAGCCGGGCACGCTCCGCCGGGCGCCCCGGTACGCTTCGGCCGCTGTGCAGCGATTCGGACTCCTTGGCCTGCCCAACGCCGGCAAGTCGTCGCTCTTCAACGCGCTGACCGGCACCGACTCCCCGGTGGCGCCCTATGCCTTTGCCACCACCGGCACCCACCTGGGCGAGGCCAAGGTGGTTGATGAGCGCCTCGGACGGCTCGCCCGGATGAGCGCTTCGAAAACGGTCACTCCGGCGGGGGTGCAGTTCACCGATGTCGGCGGACTCGCCGCCGGCGCGGCCGGGGGCGAGGGTCTCGGCAACCAGTTCCTGGGCGGTATCCGCGAGTTGGACGCTGTCGTGCTGGTGCTGCGAGCCTTCCGCAGCGCCGAGGTGGAAGGTCTCGACGACCCGGTGGAGGCCCTGTACACCCTGGAACTGGAACTCAGCCTGGCCGACCTGGAGAGCCTGGAGCGCCAGACGGACAAGAAGCGCCGGCAGGCCAAGGGCGACGCGACGGTGGGGCCGGAGGTGGCACGGATGGAGCGGGCCGCCGCGATCCTCGTCGGCGGGACGCCCCTGTGGCGCAGCGACCTGTCCGCTGCCGAGCGGGCGCTGCTCGCCCCCTGCTTCCTGCTGACCAACAAGCCTGTCGTGGCGGTCGTGAACACGGGCGAGGAGATGTCGGCGGCTGAGATCGACGCCGCGGTGCAGGCCGTGGAGGGGGAACTGGGCGGCGTGGAGACGCTGGCGGTCTGCGCGCAACTGGAGGCCGAGGTGGCTCAATTGCCGCAGGACGAGCGGGCCGAGATGGCCGAGAGCCTCGACCTCGGTGAAGGTGCCCTGGCGCGCCTCACTGCCGCGTCGTACCGCCAACTGGGCTTGCGCACCTTCTTCACGACGGGACCGAAGGAGACGCGGGCGTGGCCCTTCCCTGCCGGGGCCACCGCGGACGTGTGCGCCGGACTGATCCACACGGACTTCCGTCGAGGTTTCATCCGGGCGGAGACGATCGACTGTGCCGAACTGCTCGAGATCGGGTCGTGGTCGGCCGCCCGTACCGCCGGCCGCCTGCGTGCCGAGGGGCGCTCCTACGTGGTGAGCGACGGCGATGTCCTGGAGATCCGCTTCAACGTCTAGGGGATTGCTGAGTAATTCATCGGCACCACAAGTCGAGCCGCTGGATAGTGGATCCCGGCCTTCGCCGGGATGACAACCATAGGAGCATCGGAATAGGTGAACTGCGGAGTCACTCAGCGCGAGCGGTGCCCTCAGCCGAGCGGGCAGCACGTCGCGGCGCAGCTGTCCGGCCATGCTGCGGCGGCGCCCAGCGCCCGGCGCGGCGTGTGCGGGTCGATCCGCTCGCGGATCAACTCGACGATCATGTCCACGAAGGCGGGGTGGGTGCCCACGGTCGGCGAGCGCACCAGGCGCATGCCCATGGCCTCCGCGGCGCCGGCGGCCTCGTCGTCGAGATCAACGATGACCTCCATGTGGTCCGAGACGAAACCGAGGGGCACCAGTACGACGTCGTCGATGCCGTCGCTGTGCAGCGCCCGCAGGTGGTCCACCACGTCGGGTTCGAGCCACGGCACGTGGGGTGGCCCGCTGCGGCTCTGGTACACCACGTCCCACGCCGGACCGCTGTCGGCCTCGTCGGACCGGTTCAGCACCGCGGCACCATCGTCGGCTCGGGTCGCTGTGCCGACACCGGCCGCGCCTTGCGGGTCTGTGAGGAGCGCGCGCCCTATGCGCTCGGTGATGAGCGCCGCCGCCTCCTCCAACTGCCGCTCGTAGGGAGCGCCGGCGGCCATGGTCGTCGGGATGCTGTGTGCGGAGAACACCAGACGCGGCGAACGTTCCCGGCGGCCGGCCGCCGAGTTGCCCGGCGCGACGCCGAAACGCTCCAGAGCTCCCAGCACTCCATCGGCCATCGGCTCGATGAAGCCCGGGTGGTTGTAGAAGGGCCGCAGCTTGTGAATCTCCGGCGCTCCCTCGCAACCTTCCCGAGCCCCGGCGATGTCCTCGCTGTACTGACGACAACCCGAGTACGACCCGAAGGCGGACGTCACGAAGGCCAGCGCACGGCGCACCCCGTCGGCGCGCATCGCGGCCACGGTGTCGGCCAGCAGGGGATGCCAGTTGCGGTTACCCCAGTAGACGGCCAGGTCCGCACCGGCGCGTTCCAAAGCCGGCGCCAGCGCGGCCACCAGTCGCCTGTTCTGATCGTTGATGGGGCTCCGGCCGCCACGGGCGAGGTAGTGCTCGGCCACCGTCGCGAGCCGTTCGGCAGGCACGTTGCGTCCTCGCGTCACATTGCGGAGGAAGGGCAAAACCTCCTCCGGCGCCTCCGGTCCGCCGAAGGAAACCACCACGACGGCGTCGTAGGGAAAGCACTTCGGTGGTTCGGGGTGCATCATCCTGAGACGGTAGACGCGGACCGGCCCGGAGCGGTCGGACGGCGGTGAACTCGATGGCGGACACCTCGCCCGGATTTGCGGACGGCGCGGTATTCGCGGTAAGAGCACAGGTTGACCAGGTCCACGAGCCGATCCGCCCAACCCACCTCTCGTCCTCCTGCTCATCACCACGAGACTCGTCCACCGGCCAACTTCCGAACCAAACAGTCGATCCCCGTCTGCACACGCTCTAGGAAAACGGCAGCCATGCTCACGAACATCACTTCGGCGCGCCCCGCCCGGTGGGGCTACGTCACCGTGGCCGTGGCGACCGTGTGTGTGGCAGCGATCGGATCGGTGGCCGGCGCCCGACAGCTGGAGAGTGAGGAGGATCTTCCCTTCACCAACCACCGGCAGGCCCAAGAGGCTCTTACCTGGGCGGAGGAGAACCTGGAGGCCGTGCACCTGCGGCTGGCCGAACGGGAATCGGAGTTCGATGCCCTGCTGGCCGAGGCCACCCAACTGGCAGGCCGGGAGGAGGAACTGATCCGAGAGGTGTTCGAGGCACGACACCGGGCCGGGGAGTACATCGTGGCGTCGTACGTGACCGGCCGGCTGGGTGCCCTCGGCGCGAACCTGCTTGCGGTGGATCACCTCATGGACGCTCTGTACCTGCAGACCATCGTCCATGGGCGAGTCGCCGCCGTCAACGAGGCGTATGCCGACTATGAGCTACTCCTGCAGGAGTCCGGTGAGCGGCTCCAGTTCGTTCTGGACCGCATAGACGTGGTGTACCGCGACATCCAGCTGGCGCAGCGGGATCTGCCGCTCCTCGAGGAGAAGCTCTCGGAGGCGCAGTGGGTGGCGTTCGTGGCGGAGATCCACGGTCAAGCCGACCGAGTGATGGCCCGCCGCGGCCGCACGAATCCCACTCCGGCGCAGTGGGCGGCCCTACGGAACTGCGAGTCCACGAACAACTACCTGGTCAACACGGGTAACGGCTACTACGGCGCGTACCAGTTCGATCAGTCGACCTGGGAGTCGGTCGGCGGCACCGGCAGGCCGCACTGGGCGGCTCCCGTCGTGCAGGATGCGCGGGCCCGCCTCCTGTACGCCCTTCGAGGAAGCGGGCCCTGGCCGATCTGCGGCCGTTACCTGCCCTGAATCACCGTAGGGGGCCGGGGCCGGTGGCGCCTCCGGGTTGTCAGCGTCGGGGAGTGGGGTCGGCGACGACCCGAGGGGGATTCGCAGCGGTCGGAGGGGTGCGCTGCGTTTTCAACAGCGCGGCCGCCGTGCGCATGATCGTCTCGGTGAGCCCGCAGCAGGTGGCCTTCCGTGTCTCGACGAACGCCGCGGGTTGCAGGCGCTCGGCCAGTTCGGCGGCCACGCTCAGGGCCTCGGCGGTTGCGTCGGCCGGACTGAGGCGGTCCAGGAAGCCCACCTCGACAGCCGCAGCGGGCGAGTAGACCTGTGCGGTGTTGCAGGCCACGGTCAGGTGCCGGCGCGCGAGCCGCCGCCGCGCCAATTCCACCACCAACTCCGGCAGGGCGATGCCGACGGACACCTCGGTCAGACCGATCTTGTAGTTGCCCGCGGTGCCGATGCGGACGTCGCTGCACAGGAGCAGCACGGCGCCCGCAGCCAGGGCGTGACCGGTGCAGGCGATCACCACCGGGCGGGGGAACTCCGCGAGACGTAGGAAGAGTTCAGTGGCGTGGTGGACCAGGTCGCTGCATGCGCGGCCACCGGTCTGCACGACACGCAGGTCGAGACCGGCGGAGAACACACCCGGTCGTCCGGTTATGACGATGGCCCTCGCCTGCTCCTCGGCGCTGGCGAGGGTACTCCACAGGTCGTTGAGGAGACCCGCGTTGAGGGCGTTCACCTTGCCGTCGTCGAGGCTCACGAGCGCGACCGATCCGACCAGGCTCATGGTGACCGGAGAATCGCTCACGCCGAAGTCGCTCCTGGTTGGTTGGTCGGTTGCACGGTCGCCGTGCCGGCCTCGTGATGGGCGCCGTGGTGACGGGGCAGGTGGACTATAACCTGGGAGCCATGACGATAGATCTCGGCCAGCCCGCCCTCGACACCGCAGCAGCGGAGTCCACAACCCTGCAGGTGACCGACGAGGCCGCCGAGGTTGTTCTCGGAGCCCTCGCCGAGGAGTCCGACGCCGATGCCCTCGGCCTGCGGGTCGCCGTATCCGGCACCGAGATGTCGACCGGCATGACCTTCGAGTTCAGCTACGACCTGTCGTTGCACGAGCTCAGCGCAGTCGACGCCGACGACGCGGTCTACGAGGCCGGCGGCCTGACGGTCATCGTCCCGGCCGACTCCGTTGTCAACCTCACCGGCGCCACGCTGGACGTGCCCGCCAATCCTCTGCAGGGGGGGCTGGTGATCCGCAACCCCAACCGCCCCGACATGGCCGACCGCATCGACCTGTCGGAGGCCGGCTCGGTCGCCGAGCGGTTGCAGGATCTGCTGAACAACCACGTCAACCCGTCCCTGGCCGCGCACGGCGGGTACGTGGAACTCATCAAGGTCGAGGAGAACAAGGCGTTCCTGCTCATGGGCGGGGGATGCCAGGGCTGCACAATGAGCGCCGCCACCCTGCACCAGGGTGTTGCCGCAATCATCACGCAGCACGTCCCGGAGATCGTCGACGTGATCGACGTCACCGATCACGCCGCCGGGGAGAACCCCTTCTTCCAGTAGCCCCCGGCAATCCTGGGGCCGGCCACCGTTCGTTACGCGGGAGCTTCAGGGGTCGTCACGGGAGGGCTTCCAGGGCGGTCGTCGCGATGCCGGCCGCGTCGAGACCGCAGGCGGCCAGGATCTCCTCGGGCCTACCGTGCGGCAGGTAGGCGGTGGGGATACCCAGAATGCGCATGGCCGGGGCAGCGCCGTCGCCGTCCAACTCGCTCAGAGCCGTGGCGATGCAAGCGCCGGCGCCGCCTTCGCGTATCCCGTCCTCGACCGTGACCACGAGCGCATGTGCGTAGGCGTCCGTCAGCATCACCTGGTCGAGGGGCGCCACGACGCGCACGTCCCACACCGATGCCGACACGCCCCGGTCGTCGAGACGCTCCGCCGCCTCCTCCGCTGCCTCCAGCATCTTGCCCACGGCGAGCAGGCACACGGTGTGACCGCTGCGCACCTTGCGGCCGGCCAGCCCTTCGCCCACCTCTCCCGCGGACACGTGGCGCGCCGCTGTCTTGGGCCAGCGGATCGTGACCGGTCCGTCCGTCATGTCCAGCGCCTGGGCCAGCATGACCTCCAGTTCCTGATACGACGAGGGCGCCATCACGCACATGCCCGGCACCTTCGTGAGCAGGGCCATGTCCAGGATGCCGTGGTGCGAGGGCCCGTCGTCGCCGGTGATCCCGGCGCGGTCGAGGCAGAATACGACCGGCTGGCGATGTAGTCCCACGTCGAGGTTGACCTGATCGAACGCTCGGGTGAGGAAGGTGGAGTAGATGGCCACCACGGGCCGCAGGCCGCCCATCGCCATGCCGGCGGCGGACGTGACAGCGTGCTGCTCGGCGATGCCCACGTCGATGAAGCGGTCGGGGAAGCGCTCCTTGAACGCCAGCAGGCCGGTCGAGTCGGGCATGGCCGCGGTGATGGCCACGAGTTCGGGCCGCGATTCGGCCTCCTTGCAGAGAGCCTCGGTGAAGGCCTCCGTATAGCTGCCCGACTTGGTGGAGGAGGTGTCGTGCATGCGCTTGATCGGGTCCTGCTCCGCGGGGGCGTAGCCGCGCCCCTTCTCCGTGAGGACGTGCACCACCACCGGCCCCTTCAGCTCGGCGGCGTGGCGCAGGCTGCGCTCCAGGTTGCGAATGTCGTGGCCGTCGAACGGCCCCGTGTAGCGGACGCCGAGGTCCTCGAAGAACGACGGGGACTCCGCCAGCTCCCGCACACCTGCCTTGACCGCGTCCAGGACCCGGTCGACGTGGTCGCCCACGAGGGGGAGATCACCGAGGATCCGCTCGACGCGTTCCTGCTGTTGCACGAACGTGGGGTTGACCTGCAGGCGGGCGAGGCGTTCGCCCAGGCGGGACACCGTGGGGGCGTACGAGCGTCCGTTGTCGTTGAAGATGATGACGACATCGAGGTTCGAGTGGCCCAGGTTGTTCAACCCCTCGAAGGCCATGCCGCCGGTCATAGACCCGTCGCCGATCACGGCCACCACCCGGCGCCGCGCCCCACCGGCCTCCTCGGCTACCCGGTACGCGGTGGCCAGCCCGTGCGCGTAGCTCAGCGAAGTGGAGGCATGGCTGTTCTCGACCCAGTCGTGCTCGGACTCCTCGCGCGACGGGTAGCCCGACAGCCCGCCCGGTTTGCGCAACGATTCGAACATGCGCGCCCGGCCGGTGACGATCTTGTGGACATAGGCCTGATGCCCGGTGTCCCACAGGATGGCGTCGGTGGGCGAGTTGAACACCCGGTGCAGGGCGAGCGTCAGCTCCACCGCCCCGAGGTTGGAGCCGAGATGGCCGCCGTGGGTGGTGACGGCGTCCACGACGAAGGCGCGGATCTCCTCGGCGAGCGCGTCGAGTTCTTCGTAGCTCATCACTCGTAGCGAGGCCGGGGTGATGACCTGATTCAGCAGCATGAGAAACTCTCAAACGGTGGTGGGACTACCCATTCTAGTTGTTGCACAAGCTCGGCCGTTAGTGGTGGCTCAGGCATGACCGGCCAGGGCCGCGTGTCGCCGCTGCTGTGCCCAACGCGTCAGGGGGGTTGCCCAGGCGAGAGCCAGGAGCAAGCAGATCACCCCGGCCACGGCGTCGATCCAGTAGTGGTTGGCGGTGACGACTACGGCGAAGAGTGTCAGCACGGGGTACAGGTACACGCACAGACGTCCCCAGGGGTTCGCGATGCGGCCCCGGAGCGCCAGGAAGCACCAGACGGCCCAGGCGAAGTGGATACTCGGCATGGCGGCGTACTGGTTGGACAATTTCTGGAACGTGCCGGAGTCGAACGACCACAGCCCTTCGTACTGCAGCATCGTGTCCACGAATCCGGCGTTGGGGATGCAGGCGCCGTAGGGGCCGCAGTCGCCGAGCAGGCGTGGCGGCATGAGCGGGAACAGGGCGAACCCCACGAGGCCCAGCCCCGTGCAAATCAGCCCGGTGCTCCGCCAGCGCCGGTACGCCTCGGGGAAGCGGGCGTACAACCACAGCAAGGTGAACGCCGTGACCGCGAAGTGCAGCAGGCCGTAGAAAACGTTCCATACGGAGATGAACGCGTCCCATCCCAGAAACCACTGTTGCAGGGTGGCCTCGTTGTAGAGCCCCAGGGCCTTTTCCAACTCGATGACCAACTCGGCGTTGCCGAGTGCCGTTCCCGGTCCCACGGCTGCCGATCCGAACAGGTTCCTGACGGTGCTGTAGGCGCCGTAGAAGATTCCGATCAGGAGGATCTCGCGCCACCAGCGGATGCCGAGTTCCCCCCGGGCGGCCTCGTGGCGGCCGAAGAAGTTGCCCATGGTCCGCTTCAGCGAGTCGACGGCCGACACCGATAGCGCCCGGGGGCCCGGGGGCCGTTGCCGGGCCGGGGAGTCAAACGCGGCGCGCATGGGCGATCTCAGACGAGAACCTCGTGGCAGTCGTCCGGTGCCGGTTCGGGCTCGGGGTGGCGCCTTCCCCCGAACAGCACGGCGGGTATGCCCGGCAGGCTGCAGAGCAGGATCATCAGGCCGACCAGAAGCCCGAGTGAGATGGCCTGCTCGTCGGGTACTCCGAGGCCGCTGAGGAAGAACACCAGGGCCGCCTCGCGCACGCCCAGCCCGCCGATGCCGAGGGGAAGTACTTGCAGGATCAGCACCGCCGGGAAGAAGGCCATGAGGGCGGTGAGCCCCACCTGGTCGATCCCGATGGCCTCGGTGGCACATCCCACGGCCAGCAGGACCGTCAGTTGGTAGCCGAAGGACGCCACCACCAGGCGCACGGCGGCGCGTGGTTGCGCTCTGAGGGCGTCCAGGGTGAGGTGCATGGCGTTGAGGTAGCGCAGCAGCCCGGCGCGCCCGGTCAGCCACCGGCCAGTTATGTCGTGCCCCACCACGAACAGCAACGTTCCGAAGCTGCCCAGCGTGACGCAGGCGAGGATGATGGCGGTACGCGACGAGGCCCCCAGCTGCGCCAGCGGCGGGTTGAGGATGAGCCCGGTGAACGTGAACAGCGGCAGCACCAGCCATCCCGAGAGTCGCTCGAAGATCACCGACGCGAATCCGGCGGGGCGGTTGTCGGTGTCGGCGGCCACGCGGGTCACCCGCAGGACATCGCCGCCGATGCTGGTGGGCATCACGTTGGAGACGAACTGCCCGGCGATGTAGTGCAAGAAGATGCGCCGGAGAGGAACGTCCAGGTGCAGCGCGTTGGTGACCTGCCGCCAGCGTATGGCCCCCATGACGAGGGACAGGGCGGTCAGTCCGAAAGCCCCGACGAGCCAGAACGGTGTCCAGCGGTTCCAGTCGGGGAGCAGCTTCGATGCGTCGAAGCTCGGTCCCCCGACGAACAGCCAGACGAGCAGGCCGGCGCTGATGCCGAGGCGGAGCGCGTAGATACCCCAGGTTCGCTTGCGATCCATTGGCTCCTCGACGGCCTCGCGGCTGGTTGCTGTGGCGCCGCCGGCCCCGGTCGTCACGGGGTGCCGGGCGGCCTGACTGATCGTCCGGTCGTTGCCGGTTGTCCGGTTGGTGACCGGCAGGTTACTCGTGAGGGGACGCCCCGTGATATCCGACCACGCCGAGGCGTCCGGGTGGCGGCGTGGCTACTGCTCCTGCGCGACGCGCTGCACGAACCGACCGCGGTCCACGATCACCCGGACGATGCGACCGCTGCCGACCAGGTCGCCGTGACGGTCGCGGGCCTCCACGCTGAACGTGAGGCGCCGACCCTCGACCCGCTCGAGGAGGGCGGTTGCGGCCACCACCTCACCGACGGGCACCGGGCGCACGTGGTCGAAGTGGATCCGCATGCTGACGCTGGTGGAGTTGGCCGGCAGCTTGCCGGCGAGGGCGTCGACGGTGGCGATCTCGCTGAGGGCGAGGAGCATCGGCGTGGCGAGAAACGGCATGTCGCTCGAGCCGACGGCCGCGCCGGTGTCGTCCTCGGTGACGGTGTGCTCGGCACGGCCCCGTGCGCCGAGTTCGAGTGCCATGGTCAGGTACCCTATGAGCCGCCAGGAGTGCCGTCACATGCCGAGTGATCGAAGGAGTGCCGCCATGGTCGAAAACGTCCGGGCGGCGACTGCGCTGCCCGACTCCGAGTTGCTCGGTGCCACGCTGCGGGCTGCTCTGCGCACCGGAGGCGACTTCGCCGAGGTGTTCGTCGAGGATCGCCGGAGTTCGCGCGCCACCTTCGACGACGGCAAGGTTGAGGAACTGGTTTCAGGAAGGCTCAGCGGCGCCGGGATCCGCGTCCGCTCCGGCGCCTCCATCGGCTTTGCCCACACGGCCGATCTCACGCCGGGTGGCTTGCGAGCGGCCGCCGAGACAGCCGCCGCCGCGGCCCGGGCGGGAGGGTCACAGGTCTCGGCCGGGAGGCTGAAGCGCCAGGACGCCCCCGCGCCGAACGAGGTGACGGTCCCGCCCGATGCCGTCGCCAAGGCACGCAAGGTGGAGTTGCTGCGTTCCGCCGACGAGGCCGCACGCGCCGAGGGTGCGGCCATCTCCCAGGTGGCATGCAACTACGGCGACAGTCACCGTTCGATCCGGGTGGCCAACAGCGACGGGCTGTTCGCCACCGACGAGCAGGTCAAGACCTTCTTCGCGGTGTCGGCCGTGGCGGTGGGCGACACCGGTATGCAGACCGGCCGGGAATCCGTGGGCCGCACCGTGGGGTTCGAACTGTTCGACGACACCGACGTGGCGGACCTGGCTCGGGTGGCCGCCCGGCGGGCGTTGCTCAAGCTGCAGGCCCGACCGGCGCCCAGCGGGGCCATGCCGGTGATCATCGGACCCGGCGGTGGCGGGGTGCTCTTCCACGAGGCCTGCGGGCACGGGCTCGAAGCCGACCTCATCGCCAAGGAGGCGTCGGTCTTCGCCGGACGCATCGGCGAGCAGGTGGCGAACCCCATGGTCACACTCATCGACGACGGCACGATGCCGACCGAATGGGGTTGCTATGCCATCGACGACGAGGGTCGCCCCGCCCAGCGGAACGTGCTCATCTCCGACGGTGTCCTGGTGGACTACATGTGGGACCGCCTGCGGGCCGACCGGGCTGACCGGGCCGCCTCGTCGGGCAACGGCCGCCGCCAGAGCTACCAGGACCTGCCCATGGTGCGCATGACCAACACTTTCATCGGCAACGGTGACAGCGACCCCGACGACATCGTGGCCGACACGCCTCACGGTGTCTACGTGGCGCATCTGGGTGGGGGACAGGTCAACACCGCCACCGGGGATTTCGTCTTCGGGATGACCGAGGCCTACCTCGTGGAGAACGGCCGCCTGACCGCTCCGATCCGCGAAGGCAACCTCATCGGAAACGGTCCCGAGGTGTTGATGGCGATCGACGCTCTTGGCAACGACTTCGCCATGGGGTCGCCCGGTACCTGCGGCAAGGACGGCCAGGGCGTGCCCGTCGGTGACGGCACCCCCACGCTGCGGGTGCAGCGCCTCACCGTCGGCGGGACCGCGGCCTGAGCCCGCCCGACGCGCCGGAATCCGCCGAGGCCGGCCTGTGAACAGCGACGACCTCTCCGGCGAGAGCCTGGCCGCTCTCGGCGACCGGGTGGTGGCGCGAGCCAACCCCGGTGAGCAGATCGAGGTGGTGCTGGTCCACGCCGCCGAGACGGAGGTGCGGGCCTGGGAGGGCGAGGTGGAATCGTTCGCCTCCGCCACCGCGCACGGGGTGGGCATCAGGGTCGTCACCGACGGGCGACAGGGTTTCGCCCACGCCGGCAGCCACGACGAGGCCGTTGTGGCCGAGACGCTGGCGGCTGCGCGCGACAACGCCGCCTTCGGTACCCCCGACGAGCACCTGGGGGTGGCGGTGCCCGACGGCGTGGCGGTCCCGGAGATGGACCTCTACCGCCCGGAACTGGCTGCCGTGACCCCCGAGCGCAAGATCGACATGGCTCTGGAACTGGAGCGAGCGGTACGGGCCGGCGACCGGCGCATCTGCGGTGTGGAGTCCGCCGACTATGTCGACGCCCTGTCGGTGGGGGCGGTTGTCACCACCAGCGGCATCCGCTCTATCGGCCGTGACTCCAGTTGCTACCTGTCGGTCTACTCGCTGGCGTCCGACGGCGACGACACCCAGACCGGCTTCGGTTTCAGCGTGGGCCGCAGCGTCGGCGACCTGGACCTGCAGCAGGCGGCGGACGATGCCGTGGAGCGGGCCGTACGTCTCCTCGGCGCCGGCAAGCCCGAAACCGAGCGCACCACTGTGGTCTTCGACCCCTGGGTCACGGCGCAGTTCCTGGGCATCGTGGGTAGCACCCTGTCGGGTGAGGCTGTGCTGAAGCGTCGCTCCCTGTTCGCCGACCGCCTCGGCGAGACGGTGGCCTCGCCCCTGTTCTCCCTCGTCGACGACCCCACCGACCCCACCGCGTTCGGCGCCGGCGAGTCCGACGGCGAGGGACTCGCCACGCGCCGCAACGAGTTGGTGATCGACGGCGTGCTGCAACGGTTCCTGCACAACAGCTACACGGGACGTCGCTCGGGTGGCGCCTCCACCGGCTCGGCGGTGCGGGGCTACGCCGGCACCCCCGGTGTGGGTTGCATGGCACTGGTGGCGGCGCCCGGCCCCAGCCCGCCCGCGGATCTCATCGCCGGCATCGGCAGCGGTGTGCTGGTGCAGGGGGTCAGCGGCCTGCACTCGGGTGTGAACCCCGTCAGCGGGGACTTCTCCACCGGAGCGGAGGGTCTGCGCATCCGCGACGGGGAGTTGGCCGAGCCCATCCGGGAGTTCACCGTGGCGTCGACCCTGCAGCGCATGCTGCTGGACGTGGTGGCCGTGGGCGACGACCTGACGTGGCTGCCGATGACCGCAGCCGGGGTGACCCTTGTGGTCGACGACGTGACGGTGTCGGGGGAGTGAGCCCCCAGCCGGTCTGACCGGCCCGCGCGGCGACCGATGTCGGTTCTGGAAGCCATCATTCTGGGCATCGTCCAGGGGCTGACGGAGTTCCTGCCGATCTCGTCCAGCGGGCACCTGCAGATCGTCACCTGGCTGGCCGGCTGGGAACCCTTCGACGGTGACCCGAGCCTGTGGACCGCTTTCGAGGTGGCGTTGCACGTCGGCACCCTGGCCGGGGTTCTGGCCTATTTCGGCCGGGAGATCGTGCAGTTGGTGGCGGCCGGGGTGCGCCAGGTGGCGGGACGTCGCAGCCCCGAGGGTCGGCGGGCCTGGTTGCTGGTGCTGGCCACCGTGCCTGCTGCTGTGGTCGGAGCGTCGGTCGGGTCGTTGTTGGAGCGCAACGAGCGGGTCTGGGTGACGGCCTGCACGCTGGTGGTATTCGGTATGGGTCTGTGGTGGGCGGACCGCCGCGGCGGCAGCCGGCCGCCGGAGGATCTGAGCCGCAGCGACGCTGTCGCGATGGGCGTGGCCCAGGCTCTGGCGCTGGTACCGGGCGTGTCCCGGTCGGGGGCGATCATGACCGCCGGTCGGTTGCGGGGCTTGTCGCGCCCGGCCGCCGCCCGCGTGGCCATGCTCATGAGCGTGCCGATCATTGCCGGGGCGGCCGTGTACAAGCTCATCGACATGGGCGGCTGGTCGGCGATCCCGTCCGATGCCACAGCGGCGTTCGTCTGGGGCACCGTGGCGGCCGCGGTGGCCGGCTGGGGGGCGGTGTGGTTGCTGGTGGCGCTGGTCCGGCGCATCGATTTCGCCCCCTTCGCCTGGTACCGCACAGCCCTGGGGATCTCGGCCCTGGTCCTGGTCGCCACGTCGTTCCGCGACACCGGCTGGACCTGATCAGTCAACTCAGCGGGAGCGAGCGTTGGGTGTCTACGGCGACTGCTCACTTTCGGAGGACACTTCCTGTGCTTCGGCCCGGCGCGGGGGTGCTATCCATCCGGCTAGGCGGAGCGCTATGGCGGCGCCGACGAGCAGCATGCACACGATGAACCAGGCCCACCCGTAGGAACCGCCGGAGTCCAGGAACGCGCCGAACGCCACCGGGCCGACGAGGGCACCCAGGAACGAGCCGACCATGGTCCGGGCCGTGGCGCGGGCAACCGCGTGGGGAGCCCGGTCTGCGGCGGCGGCGTACATGGCGCCGAAGCAGGCGGTCTGCACGATCATTCCTCCGACGATCCCGACCACGGCGACGCCCGTGCCGAACGCCACGCCGGCCAGGATCAGGGCACCGAAAGCGGCCCTGAGAAGGGTGAGGGACATGACCAGACGGATCCGGTAGCGCACGAATCCGAATATCCCCCAGGTGATCCGCCGACTCGTGGAGAGAGCCGCGACCAGGCGCATTCGCGTCTTCGGGTCCACCCGGTCGGCGAGCACGCCGCCGGCAATCAGAACCACGAACGTGATCGTTGCGGCCAACCCCACGAGCCTGCCCGACAGCGTGGGTGTGGCGCCCAGCGCCTCCTCGATGTACGACACCGCCCACGTGAGCGTCGGTGCAAACCCGCAGAGCATCAGAAACGCCGCCACCGGGAACCAGACGAAGTGTTTCGGCAGCCGGCGCTCAAGATCGTGGCTCCGCTCAGGTCGATTGTCGCCCAGCACCCGCAAGGCCAGCAGCGCCGCCACGGCGGCGCCGGCCCCCAGAGCGCCCAACACCCATCGCCAGTGCCAGCGGTCCGCAACCCAGGGGCCGGCGAAGGCGCTCAGGGCGACTATGCCGGGAAGGCCGGCGTTGGTTACGACCATGGCCGCTGTGCGCCATCGGGAGCTGACCGCATGCACGACGGCCACGCTGGTTCCAACACCGGATAGTGCGTATCCGAAGCCGCTCAGCACGGCCGTCACCAGCAGGGCCGGATAGCTACCAAGAGCTGCGGCCACACCGCCGGCGACCGCAGACAGCACCAGGTTCGCCGCCACCGCCACGCGCGCTCCCCAGCGGTCGGTGATGCGCCCGGCGGGCACCGAAGTCAGACCGGTGCAGCCGAAGTGCACGCTAACCAGCAACCCGACGTGCCAGTGGTCGATGCCGAGATCAGCGCGCAGGGCGGAAGCAATGAACCCCGGCACAAGCCCGAGCCCCACACTGAAGGCGGTGGACATCGAAGTGATCGACACCACGGCCAGCGGTCGAGCCCTGCTTGGGGAATTCATCGCGGCGATGACCGTAATGGCACTCAGCCGGGGGGTTGGCTGACGGCGACGACGGTGACGGTGCCCCAGACCAGGGCCGCCACCGTGGGCTCCACCTCGTTGACGTGGATCGCGACCGTTACAGCCTCGTCGTCCAGTTCCACGACGGTGGCGTGGCGGGCGACGGTGACCGCGGTCGGGGCGCCGCTCCCAGTGCCGTCGGAGAACGCCGTGTCGAAGACCGCGATCAGGTGCACCCGGTCGCCGGGCTGCACCGGCGGCACGCCGTAGGTTGCGGGAACCGACACGGCCGCGACTTCCGCGCTCAGCCGGCCGCTGAGCCCGCTGCCGCTGCCGGCCACCCGCTCGGCGTGCACCACCTCGCCCGGGAATATGGCGGCCGCGGCGACCGCCCCTTCGGCGAACCCGGTCGCCGTTCCTGCGGGCACTGCGCTCGCAGGACGCTGCTCCCAGACGACGGCGCCTCCGTCGAGGGTTTCGCCGGGCCGTATCAGCGTCGCGGCCACGGGCACCTTCTGCAGGTTGCCGTACGTCTCGGCGAGCTGCTGCTGCCGGTCGGACTGGCGGGAGACGCCGAGCACGGTCGCGACCGCCAGCAGCGCGACGACCGCCCAGTAGGCGGCCGGTCGGCGCAGCCAGCGGAACACGGGTGAGCGTCGCCAGTACGGGGAACTCCCGGGACGGCGCATCGGGGATTGTGTCGGCATGGCGGGCTTCCTCTCGCCGGTCGGATGGGGGGAGGGGAAGCCGGGTCGGACAACCGACGCCGCCTCGGAGGCTATCGGGGATCGCATGGTGAGTGCGGAGACGACCCACCCTGCCTGCTACGACCCGCGGTCACCAAGGGCACAACGGAAGGGCCGTGGTGTCGCATGCCTCCGCGGTGCAGACGCCGCCGGTGTAGCGGCGCGTCCCCGCGCCGTTGCTCGCCATCAGTTGCCGGTGCCCGCCGGGAGAGCTTGCGACAGGTCTAGTGTCCGTAGGTTGCAATCAACTGTCATGGAGCACCCGGCCCGGCTCCGACCCCGCTCAGTGCTGGAGCGACGTAAGTCGATGCACCACCTACACGAGCGAGGCGGGGGAGGGTGAACGTCGTCCGCGTCGCGGTGGATGCGGCGCTCGACTTTGCCCGCAGCATCTTCATCGCCCACGGCGCCTCGGCGGACAACGCCGCCGCCGTGGCCGAGCATCTCGTGTGCAGCGATTGCCTGGGGATCCCCTCCCACGGGCTCCACCGGATCGTCTGGTACACCGACGACATCCGCAGCGGCCTGCTGCACCCGGCGGCCGTTCCCGCGGTGCGGACCATCGGCCCCACCCGGCTGCAGGTGGAGGGCCGCGGCACGTTCGGGGCGGTTGGCGCCATGGCGGCGGTGGATGTCGCAGCCGAGGCGGTCGCCGCCCACGGCACGGCGTTCGTGACCGTCCGGGACGTGCATCACACGGGGCGGCTGGGGGCCTACACCGAGCCGCTGGCGCGTGCAGGCAACCTGGCCGTGGCCTTCAGCTCCAGTCCGCCGCGCCATCACCTGGTCCCGCCCTTCGGGGGCCGCGACGGGCGCCTGTCCACCAACCCCATCTCCTGGGCGGTACCGACGACGGGGGAACCGCTGGTGGCGGACCTCTCGACGACCTCGATGTCCTCGGGCGCCATCCAGCTCTGGCGCGACACGGCTCAGGAGCTTCCTCCCGACGTTCTCTGCGACGCGCGGGGTCGCATGTCGTCGGATCCCGAGGATCTCTACACCGATCCGCCCGGTTTCCTGCTTCCGCTCGGCGGCGAGCACCACGGCCACAAGGGGTTCGCACTGGGGTTGCTGGCCGATGCTGCTGCAACTCTCATGTCCGGCGACGGCAGTGACGACACTGAGGGACGGAATTTCAACCTGGCGTTGCTGGCCGTTCGCGGCGACTCGGCTCTTGCCGAGCGCGCCGATGCCACGATCCGCTACCTGCGCTCGTCTGCCCGGCTGAACCCTGGGCGCCCCGTCCTTATCCCGGGGGAGGTCAAACGGAACTCCGTGGCCGACGCGATCTCCGTTGAGTTGGGAGCGGCCACCTGGCGGCGCCTGACGGCCGTGGCCGGCTCGTGTGCTGTGGCGGTTCCCCCTGTCACTGAAACGTGCAGGTAGATAGCGGACCGTTGCGAGCAGGTTGCGAAGCGAGAACGTAACGAGGACGACAGGAGGTCACGACTGCCGCCCCCGTCGGGCAGTTGTGCTCCGGCTAGCCTCCCGCGGGCTCGGCGACACGACCGGCCGGCGACGAGGGGCGGAGCGCAGGGGGACAAGCGATGACGACGAGGGCTGCAGACTCGACGGACGGTTCAGCCACCGGCATGGTGGACCTGCCACACCGTATCGTCGCCACGGATCTGGACTTCCCGGAAGGGCCGGTGGCGCTGTCGGACGGGTCGGTTCTGGTGGTCGAGATGCGGGGGCCGCGCGTCACCAGGATCATGCCCGACGGTGCCTGCGAGACGGTGGCCGGCTGGGACAACGCCGCCACTGCCGGGCCGAACGGACTCGCCATCGGCCCGGATGGCGCGGTCTACATCTGCAACAGCGGCGGTTTCGCCTGGAACCAGTACAGCGGGGTCTGGTTGCCGGCGGCGCCGGGCACCGGTGCCAGCCAGAGCGCCGAGTACGTCACCGGCAGCATCGAACGCCTCGACCTCGACACCGGCGAGGTGACGGTCCTCTACACCGCCTGCGGGGGACATCGCCTGTGCGGCCCGAACGACCTGGTGTTCGACGCCGACGGCGGGATGTGGTTCACCGACCGCGGGAAGTCGCGCCCCCACGACGTCGACCGGGTGGGTGTCTTCTACGCCACCGTGGACGGCTCGCTCGTCCGGCGGGCCATCTTCCCGCTCACGGGGCCCAACGGGATCGGGCTGTCGCCCGACGGAGGAACCCTTTACGTGGCCGAGACGCCCATCGGGCGGCTCTGGGCCTGGGACGTGACGGGCCCCGGCGAGGTCGACCACCGCAGCCGCCGCTTTGTGGCCAACACTCTCGGACATTTCGACTCTCTGGGCGTCGAGGCCGACGGCACGGTGGTCGTGGCGGCTCTGAACCGCGGGTTGTGCGTGGTGCGACCCGACGGTGAAATCAGCTACGTGTCGGTTCCGGGCCCCGAGCCCACCAACACCGACAGGGTCGGCTACATCTCGGTGCCGGGTCCGCTGGCCACCAACATCTGCTGGGGGGGCGACGACATGACCACCGCCTACGTCACCGAGGCGGGGGAGGGCAAGCTCGTGGCCTACGAGTGGCCCCGACCGGGGCTGCGGTTGGCATTCAACCGCTAGTCGCCGTTCGCGCCCTGGGGCAGGGGCGGCCCCTGGCGGTGCTCGCAGCAGCGGGGCTGCTCGTCGGGGAGGTCGGCCACGATCCGCCCGATCAGTCCGCGCACCCGTGCCAGGTTCTCGTTGAAGACCGCCAGGACCTGCTCGTGCGTCACCGGTTCGGCGTCGCCCTCCACGCCGGCGTCGTAGTCGGTCACGAGGGCGATGCCGGCGAAGCACATGCCCAACTCGGCGGCAAGCGGCGCCTCGGGCACCTGCGTCATGTTCACCACGTCGCCGCCGAGCGCCGTGAACCACCGTGACTCGGCGCGGGTCGAGAAGCGCGGCCCCTCGATCACGACGACGGTGCCGCCGTCGTGCACGATGATCCCTTCGGCTCGGGCCGCGGCGACCGCCGTGCGCCGCAGCGCCGGGCAGTACGGATCGGCGAACGTCACGTGGTGGACCTGGGGCCCGTCGTAGTAGGTCTGCTCGCGCCCTTGGGTGCGGTCGACGATCTGGTCGCAGATCACGAAGTCGCCCGGGGCGATGTGCGGCTGCAGCGAGCCGCAGGAGAACGGTGCCAGCAGGCTCCGCACGCCGAGGGATCGCAGCGCCCACAGGTTCGCCCGGCAGGGCACCCGGTGGGCGGGGAACTCGTGGTCCTCGCCGTGGCGGGCCAGGAACGCCACCGGCCGGTCGGCGAAGCGGCCGATCCGCACCGGGCCTGCGGGGGGCCCGTACGGGGTGTCCACCTCCACCGGGTGCAGGTCTTCGGCCAGTGCGTAGAAGCCGCTGCCGCCGAGAATGCCGATGTGGGCCTCGCCGGCGCCGTCCGCCGTCATCGGAGGCGCTCCGATCGGAGGCGCTCCGCCGCCCCGGTCACGACGAGGAGGCACCCGCCGGGGCGCGCTCGCTCTTCGAGCCTCCGTCTGAGCCCCTCTTCGAGCCGCCGTCCGAGCCGCCCTTCGAGCCCCCACTGTCGGGCGCCTTCGTGCCTGCGTCGCCGGACTCCGGGGAGCCCTCGGGTGCCCCCTCCTCGGTGGACTTCTTTGCCGGGGAGCCGTTCGTGTCGCGGGAGCCGCCGGAGCGGCTGTCGGTCTTGTAGAAGCCGTCGCCCTTGAAGGTGATGGACGGCGCGCTGTACACCTTGCGCACCTCCCCCGCGCCGGGGGCGGCGCAGGCCGCCGGGCTCTGCTCGGACTCCGCCGCGGGGCAGAGCGTCAGACTCTCCTCGGCGAAGGACTGCTGGACCTCGAAGCGCACGTCACAGGTTCTGCAGCGGTATTCGTAGGTGGGCATTCGCTTCCTCGACTCGCGTCGCCCGCTCGATGCGGTGGGTATGGATTCGACAGGCCGGTCGATAACCCTATAGGTGCCGCCGGAGCGTGCCACAGGCGCGTCGATGTCCCCGATCCGACTCGGCCCGGCAGGCTCCTCTAACATGTCGGCCATGAGTCCGTGGTGGCTGCTCGTGTTGGCCGCGTATGCCCTGGGAACCTTCCCGACGGCGCATCTCGTGGGCCGCCTCGTGGGCCACGATCCCGCCACCGAAGGGTCGGGCAATCCGGGGGCCACGAACATGTACCGGGTGGCCGGTCGCTGGGCGGGCGCTCTGGTGCTCCTCGGCGACCTGCTCAAGGGCATCGCCCCGACGCTCGTCGCGCTGCTGCTGGCGAGTCGGGCGGTGGCCCTGGGGTGCGCACTCGCGGCCGTGATTGGCCACATCGCCCCGCTCACCCGGCGGCTGCGTGGCGGCAAGGGCGTGGCGACCTATGGCGGGGGGTCGATCGTGATGTGGCCGTACGTGGCGGTCGGTGCCGTGATTCTGTTCCTCATCGTGACGAAGTGGTCCGGTCGCCCGTCGGTGGCCTCGCTGATAGCGGTCCCGTTGCTGTCCGTGGGTGTGGGCATCGAGGTGGCGCTCGGGCGCGTGCAGTGGTTGGAGGCGGTGCTCCTCGCTGTGCTGGCGGCGCTCATCGTCTTCCTGCACCGGGGCAACATCGTGCGCCTGGCACGGCGCGAGGAGGCGAGGATGGAGAACGTCTTCACCCGTCGCTCCGCCAAGACGACTTCTTGATCCCCCTCGCCGAGGCGCAGCAGGTCGTCCTGGACCGCTGCGAGCGCCTGCCAACGGTGTCGCTGCCGCTGGTCGAGGCGCTCGGTCACGTCACCGCCGGCGCCGTCGTGGCCGGTGAAGCCGTCCCCGCCTTCGACAACACGGCCATGGACGGCTACGCGGTTCGGTCCGCCGACACCGCCGCGGCGCCTGTGACCCTGGACGTCGTGGGGACGCTGGCGGCCGGACAGGCGCCCGGGCTGACCGTCCGGGAGAGCCAGGCCGTGCGCATCATGACCGGCGCCCCGATCCCGCCCGGCGCCGACGCGGTGATCATGGTGGAACGCACCCGGCCCCTCGACGGCGGCGCCCGTGTCCTGGCCGAGGTCAGCGTCCCGATGGGCAACCACGTGCGCACCGCCGGGGAGGATCTCACGGTGGGCAAGGTCGTCTTCGAGGCGGGGGAGACCTTGCAGCCGGCACACCTCGGTGTGCTGGCCGGCCTGGGCATCCACACCGTCGAGGTGGTGCGGCGCCCCCGCGTGGGGGTCATGTCCACCGGTGACGAGCTGGTGGACGGCCCGCAGCCTCTCTCGCTGGGTCAGATCCGCGACTCCAACCGCTACTCGCTGCTCAGCCTGGTACGCGAGACCGGCAGCGAGGGCGTCGACCTGGGTCTGGTGCGAGACGATCCCGATGCCATCCGGGCCACTATCGCCCGCGGCGCCGCGACCTGCGATGCGGTCCTCAGCAGCGGCGGGGTGAGCATGGGCGACTTCGACTGGGTGAAGGTCGTGCTCGACGAGATGGGTGAGATGTCCTGGATGCAGGTGGCCATCAAGCCGGCCAAGCCGTTCGCCTTCGGGATGGTGGACGGCACGCCGGTCCTCGGGCTGCCGGGCAACACGGTCAGCTCCATGGTGTCCTTCGAGCTGTTCGCCCGCCCGGCGCTACGCCACATGATGGGATACCGCGACCTGCACCGCCGCCGCGTGCTGGCCACCGCCGCCGAGCCGCTGCGCCGCCACCCCGACGGCAAGATCCACTTCGCCCGGGTGGTGTGGACCTACCGCGACGGCGGCTACGAGGTGCGTTCGGCAGGAGGGCAGGGGTCGCATCAGCTGTCGTCCCTGGCGGCGGCCAACGGGCTGGCCGTGCTCGCCGACGGCCACGGCGCCACCCCGGGGGATCGGGTCGAACTCATCCGCCTGCACGAGGACTGAGGCGCGCCGGCCGGGGTGCCGACGACCGCCGCCGGATGGGGCTGTACCCTGAGGCAATGGCGGAGGAACTACGCGACGGCTTCGGGAGGGTGCACCGCGATCTGCGTATCTCGGTCACCGACCGCTGCAACTTCCGCTGCGGCTACTGCATGCCTCCCGACGGCCTGGATTGGTTGCCCCGCGCCGAACTGCTGACCTTCGAGGAGATCGAGCGGGTGGCTCGGCTGCTGGTGCAGCGCTTCGGTGTGCACAGCATCCGCCTCACCGGAGGCGAGCCGACCGTGCGGGCGCGCCTGGCGGACCTGGTCGGCATGCTGGCACCGCTCGGGACCGACCTGGCGCTCACCACCAACGGGGCCACGCTCGGCCTGCTGGCCGATAAGCTGGCCGCCGCCGGCCTGCGGCGGATCAACATCTCCCTGGACTCCCTGCGGCCCGACCGCTTCAGTGAACTAACCCTGCGCGACGACATGCACCGCGTTCTGGACGGGGTGGACGCCGCTCTGGCGTCGGGCATGTCGCCGGTCAAGATCAACGTCGTCGTGATGCGGGACGTCAACGACGACGAGCTCGTGGACTTCGCCGACTTCGGGCGCCGCAAGGGCGTCGAGGTGCGGTTCATCGAGTTCATGCCGCTCGATGCCGAAGAAGGCTGGCGCGCCGACGCCGTCGTCGGCCTGACCGAGATCACGCAACGCATCGGCGAGGTGTTTCCCATCGAGCCGCAACAGCAGGGCAGTGAGCCGGCGAGCCGTTTCCGCTACCTCGACGGCAAGGGCTCCTTCGGCGTCGTCGCCAGCGTCACCCGGTCGTTCTGCGGTTCCTGCGACCGCATCCGCCTCACCGCCGACGGGCAGTTCCGCAACTGCCTGTTCGGGCTGCACGAGTACGATCTGCGCGGCCCGCTGCGCAGCGGCGCCGGCGACGACGAGCTGGCCGAGATCGTGCGCGGCGCCGTGGCGGCCAAGTGGGCGGGCCACAGCATCGGCAAGGTGCACTTCGTCCGCCCCAGCCGTTCCATGTCCCAGATCGGCGGCTGAGAGCCACCGGTGAGCGCGCCGCTGTGAGCGACCTGGGGTTCACCCATCTCGACCCGCTGGGCCGGGCACGCATGGTGGATGTCTCCGCCAAGGATCCCACGCACCGTCGCGCCATCGCCCGGGCGCGGGTCAACATGACCTCCGAGACCGCCTCGGCCGTCGCTCGGGGGGCCATCGGCAAGGGCGATGTGCTGGCCGTGGCCCGCGTCGCCGGCATCCAGGCCGCCAAGCGCACGCCCGATCTGATCCCGCTCTGCCACCCGCTGCTGGTCGGGTCCGTGCTGGTCAACTTCAGCATCGAGGACAGCCACGTCGACGTCGAGGCCGAAGTGGAGACGTTGGACCGCACGGGCGTGGAGATGGAGGCCATGACGGCGTGCGCCGTGGCGGCGCTCACCATCTACGACATGTGCAAGTCCCTGGACCGCTCCATGGTCATCAGCGACGTTTGCCTGTGGGAAAAGACGGGCGGGCGCTCGGGGACGTACCGCCGGGACAGTTCCGCCTAGCGCTACGGATGCGGCCCGGCGCTGCGGCACCGGGCCACTGTTGGATCCCCGCATCCGGCTCCTGGGGGGTGCCGATTGCCGCAGCGGGGTTCGATGTCTCGAACTACCCAGGAAATCCCCAAGCCACGGCGGAATTCCACACGTCCTGCCGCCCGAAATACCTGGATCGACGAATGCGTGTCGGCTACGGTTCAATCGCTCGTCGGCTACTGAGCAGCGGACCGTCAACCTCGCCCTTGCCTCGCAACACCGGGCCGCCAGAAGCGAGTAGCGCGATATCCACAACTGCGGACCGTCCAAATGACATACTTGTAGTAGGAGACATGGCGCCTACTCTCGTGACAATCCTCATACTCGCAGCATTGTGGTTGGCCGTCCTTGCGCCAAGTGGGTTACGACGCCTTTCTCGTTATCAGAGCGAACGACGATTCAACTCCTGGCCCACGACCGCTATCGTGCCATCACGGCAGAGTCAGGTGGTCCCCCTGACCGGCGTCGCGCAGCTGAAACCGCAGGGCAGGGCCGCTCTCGTTCCTCCCGGCGTCGGCGTCGAACGGCTCCAGCGCGAGCAGGCCCGGCTCCGGCGTCGCAACATTCTGATCGCCTTGGCGTGCCTGGCGTTGGTCACCTTCGTCGGTGCACTCACCGGTGGGGCCGTATTGATTCTCGTCCACGTGTTGATGGACGTGCTGCTGGTGTTCTACCTGAGTGCTCTCGCCCGGCGCCAGCGCCGCATACTGGAGCGCTACACCAAGGTCACCGACATTGCCTCCGCCCGCAGCGCCGCCGATGCGGCCACGCCGGGCGTCGAAGAGCGGCCGGCGGAGAGGGCCTTCGGCCCTATCCGTTCCGTCGGTTCCGTGCGGTAGAGGGCCGCAGGTTCAGCCGCCTTCCCGGCGGTCGCTCAGCGCTTCCTCGACGCTCGGGCCATCGGTCCGATGACCACGAGCACGCCGACGAGGAACAGCACACCGGCGACCAGCGTGATCACGTCACCGGAGCGTGCCGCGGCCACGGCGAACAGCAGGCATCCCACCGCCCACAGTCCGTAGCCGAGCATGTTCCACCACAGGTCGGGTATGCGCTTCACCGGGGGGAGGCTACGGCCGGCCGTCTCCGGGCGCGCCGAGAGAGCGGCCGCTCGGCGGGGCGTCGACGCGGCGGTCCCGTGGCGGTCGGGTACCCGGTCTGTCGGTGGAGCGGCCCACCTGTTCGCCGGTACGATGAGTGTCCCGTTCGGGGGTGTAGCTCAGTTGGCTAGAGCGCTTCGTTCGCAACGAAGAGGCCGGCGGTTCGAGTCCGCTCACCTCCACTCGGATCGGTTCATACGATCCCATGTGTGCCCATGAGTTGCCATAACGGCTCACAAGTCTGAGGTCAGGGCGTTAGTGCTCGGGTGGCTTGGTTCGCAAGTGGCTAGGGGATTTCAGCTATCCCGATGTCTCGCGTGGGAATAGACGTGGGAGCTGGGGGTCGTCGGGGAGCGCGCCGTCGCGGTCGAGGCTGGCATCAGTCTCGGCCGTCCGGACGACGGGACCCGAACCCGCTCGGCGGGTCCGCCGGCGAGTCTGTGAGGCGCTTGTTCAGGTCTTGTCGTAGCGTCCAATGCGATCCCCGATCCAGGCGGTGACGTCGTCCAACGTCAGGTTTCCCGAGGCGATCTGGACCACCGTGTTGAAGGTCTCCTCCACGCGAGCGAGGTCGAGGTCGAGCCCGTTGGAGTTCAGGAGTCGAATTCGAGGTAGATCACGTCAGCCGTCGGCCAGCATGTTCAGGAGTTCCTGGTGGCGCTGGAGGTTCCGCTTCAGCATCGCCTGGAACTCCGGATCGCGGCGCCGCCGCTCGACGTGCTCGGCCAGAGCGTCCCGAATGACTGTGCTCACGGTGGTTCCTTCAACCTCCGCAATGGTCTGCACCTTGTCAGCCAGACGCTCGTCCATGCGCAGTGTCATGCTCTTTGTGTCTGCCATGGGGTCCTCCCGTGGTGGTGTCCAGATGGCGATGATACAGGCTGTCATACAGGCAGCTCGCTACCTAGGTATCTGCCACGTGTGCTCTGACGACTGGCTGTTCTGTCTTGTCGCTATCGGGTATGCCTGGGCCAAGGGTTCGGCGCCGGATGCCACCGTGGGCGACCCTCCCCGGATATTGCCCAAGCAGACCGACCAGGCCAGACCCAGATCACACCAGAGCCTGCGCAATACCCGGGGAGGTTCGGCGTCGCCAAGGTGCCGGTTGTGGTATGCGCCGTAGGCTTTGTGTGTGAGTTGCGCCGATTCGCTGCGCTTCTTCAAGGGCGCGGAGCCGTTCGTCGAGCATCCCGGCGGCGCGCTGGAGTCCCGGCTCGAACTCCAGCAGGGCCTGATCACGCCGAACCGGCTCTTCTTCGTGCAAAACAATGGAGGTCGATCCATCGATGTCGACGTCTCGACTTGGCGGCTGCGGGTGGAGGGCGATGCTGTTGAGCGCCCGCTGGAGATCTCCTACGAGAACGCTCGCGACATGCCGAGCCGCAGCGTCGTCTGTTACCTCGAATGCGCGGGCAACCATCGGGCTATGTTCGATCTTCTGAGGGGTCGGCCGACTGGAGGCACGCCGTGGATGACCGGCGCCGTCGGCAACGCGGAATGGACCGGCGTGCCGCTTCGGCACGTGCTGGCTGCGGCCGGGATTGCCGACAGCGCCGTCAGCGTGCTGCTCGTCGGCCTCGACGCCGAGGCACCCGAACGGGGTTTCCGGCGGGTCTTGCCTGTGCAGAAGGCCATGCATCCCGACACCCTGCTGGCCTACGCGATGAACGGCGAGGTTCTCCCGCGGGATCACGGCTTCCCCCTGCGGGCCGTCGTGCCCGGATGGGTGGGTGCCAGCAGCATCAAGTGGCTCGGGCGCATCGTTGTGTCCGCCGAGCAGGTCTGGACCCGCAACAACACCACCAACTACGTGCTGATCGGCGACGATTACCCGACTGAGGGGCCTGCCGAAGGGCGGTCGATCACGACCCAGGTGATCAACAGCGCGCTGGCGCTCCCGTGGCCGGCGGAACTTCCGGCACGTTCGCACCTGATCCACGGCTATGCCACGTCGCCCGACGGTGCCATCACGGGCGTGGAGTGGAGCGCCGACCTGGGTGCCACCTGGTCCGGCGCCGAGGTCGAAGCGCCGCCGTCGCGTTACTCGTGGACGCCGTTCACTTTCAGGTGGGTCGCCGAGCCCGGTGAACATACTCTCACGACCCGCGCATGCGACGCGGCCGGCAACACCCAGCCGGAGGTGATGCCGTTCAACGCCAACGGCTACCTGTTCAACCAGCCGCTCCCGCATCCGATCCGGGTCACCTGAGCGACAGCGAGGTTTCAGAACCGCTCACCTCCACTCGGGTCGTTCCATCCGACCCCATCTGTGCCCATGAGTTGCCATAACGGCCCGGAAGTCCGAGGTCAGAGCGGTGTCGCTCGCGTTGGCGTGGTTCGCAAGTGCCCATCGGACTCCAGCTACCTCGACATCTCGCGTGGGAATGGACGCGGGAAATATGGGCCGGACCGGCGTTCCTGGTGCTACAGCGTTTGGGGGCTCACAGCGCTGATCAGCCTCACGAGCAGCGCGGTCCACTCGTGTTCGGACGGGATGTGGCGATCTTTCCGCCCAGCAGACAGCAGCAACTGAGTGCCGATCCCGATTGCTTGGATCAGCAGGGTCTTGGCGACCGTGCTGGGTTCGGGGTCGACGAGTCCCTCGTCCTTGGCCCTCTCAACGAGGCTGCTCAGTTGGTCAGCTTGTTCATTGAGGAATTGCTGCAGACGCGCTTGGACCGCAGCGTTGTTGCGGGCGCTGCCGAACACCTGCACCAACACGTCTACGGTCGCATCAGATCTCAGCAGGTTGGCTCCCCATACCACCAGGATGTCGGATGCCGGCAGCGCACCAATACCGAAGTCCTCGATCCTCCGGTTGGGCAGAATCTGCTCGAAGATGTGGTCGAGGGCGGCGACCATCACGTCGCTCTTGTGCGCCCACCGCGCGTAGACGGCGCCGGTGGTTACGCCGGCGCGGCGCGCAATGTTGCTGACAACGGCGCTGTCATACCCGTGCTCCACGAACTCCGCGGCGGCGGCTTCCAACAGCCGCCGGGTCGTCTCATCTGAATTGTGCCGACGACGCGGCTCGCCGCTACCGGGCATGTGCATGCCTTCCGGATGAGAACACGCGAGCAACGATACAGAGTATCTGAGCCTCACCTGACACACCTGTAGCACACAGATGTGTCCACCTCAGGGGAGCGCCGGCGCCGCTTCGTGCACCCGAGATTCGCTCGTCACCGTGCGAGTGCACCCGCCGGCGCCCCTCACAGGCGTATCTGTCTAGCTGGTCTTCAGCGTCATCGTGGGGCGGCCGTAGAGTTCCGTGGTGAGCGAATCGTCTTCGGTGGCGCCGGCGCCGGCAGTTTCGCCGCGCCGCAGCGACCGGTCGCTGGGGATCGCCGTGGCAAGCGTGGCGGTTACTGCGTGGGGCTCGTCGAGCACGATCATCAGGTTTATCGACATGGATGCGCTCGCCCTGACCGCTTATCGGTTCCTGCTCTACGCGGTCGTGATGGCGACGGTGATGGCGGTGAGGCGAACGCCGATCACGCGTACGGGGATGCGGCGTTCGCTGTGGGGTGGCCTCGCCTTTGGAGCCAGCGCGGGTCTGTTCTTCACGGCCGTGAAGTTCACGACGATTGCCAACGCCAACATCATCCCCGCGGTGCAGATCGTGGTCGTGTCGGTGGTGTCGGCGCTCTGGTTCGGCGAGCGCATGAGCCGGCGCGACATCGCCTTCGCTGCGCTGGCGTTGGTCGGTGCGGCGGTGGTGGCGCTCGGATCGTCGGGCAGTGAGAACTGGTCGCTCGGTGGCGATCTGGCTGCGGTTGGCGCTCTGTTCGGCTGGTCGTTCTATCTCATCGCCACTCGGCATGCCCAGACCAAGGTGTCGACGCAGGAGTACACCGCGTGCGTCGCGATCTATGGGGGGTCGATCAACCTGCCGCTGGCAGCGCTGTTCGGCCAGGATTTGTCGTGGCCCCGCAGTGAGGACTGGATGTGGCTGGTGGTGCTGGCTCTCGGGTTGGGATTTCTCGGGCACAACACCATGAACTGGTCGCTGCGGCACGTGCCCTTGTGGCTGGCGGCGACACTGACGCTGTTCACGCCGGTCGTGGCATCAGCGCTCGCCTGGCTGGTGTTCGACGAGGCCCTATCGACGTTGCAGATGCTGGCCATGGCGCTGGTCGTCGTGGCTCTGGCGATGATCGTGCGAGGCCAGACGCGGCCGCGGGCCGGCGGGGTGCCTGCCACCGGGACCGCCACGGCCACAGGCGGCGAAGGCGTACAGCGCCCCAGCGGCTAGCGATCGCTCCCACACCCTGCATCCGCATCGAGACTTGGGTAGCCCGCGACGCTGTCAGGTGAGCAGGCGCTCGATGACGTGGGGTTCGTGCAGCAGGTGCCACGGGATTAGCCATCCGTCGCGGCGTTCTCGCAGTAGTCGCGGACCGAGCCGATGGCAGCAACGAATCCCGTGCGATTCACGGTACGTCGAGGATGAGACCGATCACCTCGCGGATCTGCCCGAGGAGGGTGGTGCCGATGTTGCCTCGCCGACCCTCGATGCGGGTTGCCGCGACGGAGCGGATGTGTTGGCACTGGGCGACGGACCTGCGGTCGAGGCCGTTGAGATGATCGGCTTCCACCTCGATCTCGGAGGTGAACCCTCGAATTGTCGAGGTGATCGGAACCACCTGGACCACGGTCGGCGCTGCATTGAGTACTCGTTGCGCCGTCACCACGACCGCCGGATGGCGGTAGCCGGCCTCTCGTCCTGCCGGCATCCCGAAGTCCAGGTCGACGACGTCACCCGAGGTCAGCATCGAGCCAGTGGACCTCGTCGTCGGTCAGGGTTGCACGGAGGTCGGTCCCGATCCGGTCCTGGGCCAGGCGCCGGACTGCCAATGCAACCGTCTCCCCGACGGTCGCTTCGAAGGCGGCGGCCAGCTTCTTGAGCTCTCGATGTGTCGCTACGTCGATCCGGACGCTTGTCGTCTGCATGCGCCTATGCTAACGAATCTGTAGGCAGTAGTGCAATCAATTGTGCATTCAATCGCGCAGACGTCGGTGGAGCCGGCTATGTGGGCATCGGACGAGGCTCCGGCGTGCCCAGGGTGATTCGGTTCGGATCGGGTATGCAAGCCGTCGGGTGTTTAGAACTTGGCGACGATCTTCTGGAGCGTGTTCCAGTTCCTGGCTGTCGCGACGACGTCGAGCTGCTTTTCCAGATAGGCGTAGGAGAGACGCATCGCTTTGACTCCTTCCGGAGTCCACACATAGGCCTCCCGACCTTCGATCGCCAGCACCTCGGGACTGTGATCGCCCGCCAGCAAAGCCCGGGCCGCATCGGGGTCCGGCTCGTCGGACAGGAAATTCACGAGATACCGCGACGGATCGACGGCGACATCGCCGAGCGGGTTCCTGTCGAGCACCCTCTGCACTTCCGCCACCGTGCGCACCACGCACGCCACGCCGACGTCGAATCGCTCATCCAGTAGCCGCTCGACGTCGTCGCCGACCTCGGCGGGATCATCTGACGACGCCGTCACGACGAGGTTCCCGCTCTGCAGGACCGTGGCAACGTCGGTGCAGCCGGCGTCGGCCAGTTCCGAACGGAGGCCGGCCATCGGGACCCGGTTCCGGGTTCCGACGTTGATGCCACGGGGCATCACCAGGTAGCGCCCGCTCATCGGTGCTCGTCGCCGAGGACGTGGGAGTGCCGGCCCTCGTCGTTGAAGTACGTCACGAGGCGTTCGAGCGCTGTGGTTAGCGTCTCGGGCTGTTGGGCGTAGCAGAGGCGGAGGTGTCCTTCTCCGGCCGGGCCGAACGCTCGTCCGGGGGCGAGGCCGACGCCGCGTGTGGCGAGGATCTGTTTGGCGGTGCTGACGCTGTCGGTCATGGCGTCGACGGCGAAGAAGCTGTAGAAGGCGCCGTCGGGTTCGAAGTAACGAATGTTCGGTACGTCGGAGAGGTGTTGGCGGACCAGTGACCGCAGGGGGAGGAGCCGCTGTTGCAGTTGTTCGACGTCGGGCTCACCGTCGCGGAGCGCGGCGACGCCGGCGGCCTGGACGAAGCCGGGCGGTCCGGTGATGTTGTACTCGGTCAACATGGCGAGGGCGGCTTCGAGGCCTGCGGGCGCGATGATCCATCCGAGGCGCCACCCGGTCATGGACCAGGCCTTGGAGAAGCTGTTGAGCGAGATGACCAGTTCGTCGGGTTCGGTGCGCGTCAGGACGTTGGGCGCGTGGAAGTGGCCGTGGTGCAGCCGCGAGTACACGTCGTCGGCGACGATCCAGATCCGCCGGCGCCGGCAGTGCTCCACGACGGCGTCGAGGTCCTCGGCGCTCATCGTCCATCCCGTCGGATTGTTGGGGCTGTTGACGTACACCAGCCGGGCGTCGTCGCCGATGTCGTCGATGAGCCGTTCAACATCAAGGGTCCAGCGATCGCCGGTGGGGAGGAGCGAATGGTCCACCACGACGGCGCCGCTGATGCGCAGCGTCTCGCGGATGTTGGGCCAGATCGGGCCGAGAACCACGGCGCGGTCGCCCGGGTCCACGAGCGCCTGGGCGACGAGGGCCACCGCCTGCATGCCCGAGGCCGTGACCGTGACGCGGCGGACGTCGATGTCGGTGCCGTAGATGCGCCGGTGGTAGTCGCTGATCTCGCTGCGCAATTCCGGCTTGCCGCTGTTGGGCGGATAGAAGTGATCCCCGTCGCGCAGCGCCCGCCGGGCGGCCTCAACGACGATGTCCGGGCTCGGCCAGCAGCCCTCCCCGAACCACAGCGGAATCACGTCGGGCAGCCCGAAGCCGGCCTCGGCGATCTCGCGGATGAGACTCGGCGCCAACTCGGCGGCCCGCCTGCTCATGACGCCGGCGACGGGGATCTCAACCATGGCGGTGTTATAGCGCTCACCGGCCTTGTTGCCGCGCAGGCTCAGGTACGGTTGGTTCAGGACTGTCCAGGGGTATGGCTCTCGTGATGATTGGAATGAGACCTAGCAGGATTCTTGCCCCGGCGGTGTCGCTGCTCCTCGTTCTTGCTGTTGCAGCGTGTGGCGGGGAGGACACTTCGCCGTCGGGGACGGCTGCCGGCGCCGCTCCGACACCTGAACCTGCTGCGACGGTCGAACCGACGCAGACACCACCGCCGGATCCGGTTCAACCTGCAGAAGCGGATCCGGCGACCACTCCTGAGCCTGCGGGCGTGGAACCTGCGGCAACCACCGCTCCGGCGCCTGAACCCGCCGCTCCGGCGCCTGAACCCGTCGCGACGGTTGAACCCACCCAGACCACGACACCTCCCGCGGAACCGATCCCGCCTGTAGAACCCGACCCCCCGGACGTTTCCGGGGCGGCGGACGGGGGTCCCGCCGATCTGCAGGGGCGCTGGGAGGGCGCAATCTCGATACCGGGACCCACTGACCTGCCCTTTGCTGTGGACATGACCGCATCCGACGACGGCCTGCAGGCGACGATCGACATCCAGGGCGTGCCCGGCTTGCCGCTGTCGGATATGACGCTCGATGCGGGCCGCATCCACTTCGAGTTGAACTCACCCCTCGGGCTCGCCGTCTGGGACGGGGAGGTGCGCGACGGGGTGATCGAGGGCGAATTCACCCAGTCCGGCATGACCGCAGAGTTCTGGATGCAGCGTTTCGAGGATCAAGCCAGTGGCGATGGCGACGGTGCGTCGTTCCGTCGGGAGGAGGTGGTCTTCTCCAGCGGCGAGATCGTCCTGGCCGGCGAGTTGACCCTGCCCGAGGGCGACGGGCCACACCCCGCCGTCGTCCTCGTCAGCGGCAGCGGCGACCAGGACAGGGACTCCGACGTTGGTGGCTTCAGGCTGTTCGCCGTGCTCGCCGACCACCTGGCCGGAGCCGGTATCGCCTCGCTGCGTTTCGACGACCGGGGCGTTGGCGGCTCCACCGGCGACGGCCTGCAGGCGACGCTCCAGGACCGTGCCGGCGACGTCGAAGCCGCGGTCGGCCTGCTTCGCTCCCGGGACGACATCGCTGCGGGCAGCATCGGGCTGGTTGGCCACAGCGAGGGCGGGATCGTCGCACCTGTGGTGGCGAACCGCACCGCCGGCGTCGCTTTCGTGGCCCTGCTGGCGGCCCCGGCGGTGCCTCCCGGTGAGACCCTCGCGGCGCAGCAGCAAGCGATCCTCGAGGATTCCGGCGCCACAGCCGAGGAGGTCGAACAGTTCGCAGCACTCCAGCAATTGGTGTTCCGCGCCGTCGCCACCGATCAGGGATGGGACGAGGTGGAAGCAGCCATGCGGGCTTTGGTTCTTCAACAGTTCGAGGCATTCCCCGAGCAGATGCGAGAGGCGATCGGCGACGAGGACGCCTTCGTGGACTCCATCGTCGCCGAGGAGCTGGCGACATGGCAGAGCCCCTGGTTCAAGTCGTTCTTCGAGCACGACCCCAGGCCGGCCATCGTCGCCCTCGACGTCCCGGTCATCGCTCTGTACGGCGAGCTGGACACGCAGGTACCGGCCGCCGCCAACTCGACCGCCATGTCCGAGGCGATCGCCGAGTCGAACGTCCCGAGTCACACGATCGCAACGATCTTCTCGGCGAACCACCTGTTCCAAGAGGCCACCACCGGCAGCGTCAACGAGTACGCCCGGCTGGAACGCGAGTTCGTCCCCGACTTCCTGGACATCCTCATGGACTGGCTCGCCGGGGTGACTGCCTCCGGCGGCGAGGCGGCCGAACCGGGCCCTGTGCAGCCGGAAGCTCTCGCAGGCGCCTGGTTCTACGAGATCGAGTATCACATCCCCGACGTGGCACCTGAGTCCGTTTTCTTCGATGAGAACGGCGTCTTCGTCGACGCGGCGGCGAGGGTGGAGTCGGCGTTCATCGCCGGTGCCGCCGGTGGACTCAACGATGACAGCGTGCCCGACGCAGTGGCGGTGCTTGCCACGAACACGGGGGGCACGGGGAGGTTCTACACGGCCCACGCGATCATCGGCGACGAGGGCGGTGGGTTCCGCGATGTCGCAAGCCGCCTGCTCGGCGACCGCATCACCGTGCAGGGCGTGGAAGTCGTAGACGGGGTCATCGAGGTTCTGATTCTCAACCGTGGTGCCGATGAGTCGTTCAGCACCGAACCCCACATCGCCACGCTCGTGCGCTTGGTGCTCGAGGGCGGCTCGCTCACCGAGATGTCCCGTTCGCAGCCCTAACTGGTGACTGGGAGGTTGCCCCCACCCTGGCACGTCACCTGCACCAGTGGGTCTCTGGTTAGGGGATGAAGCCGACGTTGGGGTCGTAGGGCTGCGTGGGAGGTCCTTTGATCTCGACGGTGTTTCCTTCCGGGTCCTTGATGTACAGCGAGGGGCCCCGTCCGTCGCCGCCCCAGTTGGTGTGCACCGGCCCGGCCTCGATGCCGTGGCCGACGAAGTGTCGGCGGAGTTCGTCTTCCTCGAAGGGATCGATGCGGATGCAGAAGTGGTCGAGGTTGTGGCCCGTCGGGCTTGGGGGTGGGCCTCCCTCCATCCCGATCGGCCCGGTGGCATCCACCAGGTCAATGATGAAATCACCTGCACGTAGCTGGTACAGGCCGATCTCGGTATGCGCCTTTTCGACGGTGCATCCGAGCACTGCCTGGTAGAAGTCCAGACAACGCTCGATGGCCGCCACTCTTAGAACGACGTGATCCACAGACTTCAGGCGGAACACCGGCAGACCTCCTGGCTCACGGGCAACCTACATCGACTCCCGCCTGCGGGGTAACACGTACGGCCTTCGTCACTGCCGGGTTCCTCGACCGCAGCAGCAGTGCTGGAGGCGGGCGAGCTGCCCTGATAGCGCGTATACTGTTTGTATGACAGCCCCGGTGCCGACGCGCTTCACTCCCCGGCAGATCGAGACCATCGACAGTCTCGTTGCTGCGGGTATTGGTGAAACGCGCTCGGAGGTGATCCGTCGGGCGGTCGAGCATCTGGCCGAGTCCGTCGAGCGGGCCCGGCTCGGCAAGGCGATCGCCGACTCGTACCGGGCGCAGCCGCAGACCGTCGACGACGACGCCCAGGCGATGGCCAACGCCATTGCCATGACCGAAGCCGAGCCGTGGTAGCGCAGGGCGAGTTGTGGCTCGTGGAGCCGCCCAATCAGAAGCGTCGCCCGGTGCTGGTCGTCTCACGCGACGAGGCGATCCCGGTGCTCAACAACGTGGTGGTGGCGCCGGTGACGAGCACGATCCGCTCGATCCCGACGTGCATTCCGGTCGGACCCACCGAGGGGATCGACCACGACAGCGTCGTCTCGTTCGACAACCTCGCCGCGGTGCCGAAGTCGGTTCTCACACTGCGGCTCGGACAACTCGACGAACTCGGGCGACTCCGGATGTGCGACGCGCTCGGCGCAATGGCCGACTGCTGAACCCCGCTGCGGACTCGTCCAACCTCCCGACCTCGCCCGCTTCCCCGAAGACCGCTGGGCGAACCCCCTCGCCGGCTGATGTCCCCTGTGTTCGGGATGCCGACGTCCGGATTGCCGGGAGGGTCATCCCGGTCTGCCCGACTCGGGTTCGGTATTCGAACGGACGGGCCGGTTCCTTTCAATCGTCCGATGCACAACCTTTCAAAGAGCCGTATCAGAAGGTTACAATTGGCCGGTGAACGCTGCTCTGTTCTACCCGCGTTACGTTCGTGGTCGCCTCGTCGAGGCGCTCGAGGATTCCCCTGCGGTCGTGATTCATGGCCCTCGCCAGTGCGGCAAGACCACGCTCGCGCAGGCGGTGTGTGCTCCCGAGCATTTGAACTGGACCGGGTGGCCGACCGCTGATCAAGCGACGGGGCCGGCTGGACGGCGATACGCCTATCTCACCTTCGACGACGACGCGGCACGCAACGCGGCTCGGGCCGACCCTGTCGGTTTCACGGCCGACCTTCCTGAGCGGGTGGTACTCGACGAGGTGCAGCGTGTGCCGGAACTGTTTGCCGCGCTCAAGGTGGCGATCGACCGCGGGCGCCGGCCTGGGCGCTTCGTGTTGACGGGTTCCAGCAACGTCCTACTGGTGCCGGCGCTGGCGGACTCGCTGGCCGGCCGCATGGAGGTGGTGCGGCTGCACCCCCTGTCGCAAGCCGAACTCACCTGCCCCGCCACGCCGGGGGACTGGGGCGAACCCGGCTCGGGATTCCTCGACGCCCTGTTCGGTGACGGCTTCGGAATCGTGGCGGGGCGGCGCCTGGGCCCCGAACTGGGAGAGCGGATCGCCGCGGGCGGGTACCCGGCCGCTCTGGAGCGACCCCCGGGGGAGCGGCGAGCTCGGTGGTACTCCAACTATCTCGACGCCGTGGTGCAGCGCGACGCGCGGGACCTGGCTCGCATTTCCCGGCTCGACACGCTGCCGCGGCTGCTGGAGGTCGCCGCCGCGCAGACCGGGCGCCTGTTCAACGCGAGCCGCCTCGCGGCGCCGTTCCAGCTGAGCTTGCCGACGATCCGCGACTATCTGACCCTGCTGGAGCGACTGTTCCTGCTGGAGCGTCTGGATCCCTGGCACAGCAACCGGCTCAAGCGGCTGGTGAAGACACCCAAACTGCACATCGGCGACACGGGACTGGCCTGCGCGCTGCTGGGGGCCGACGCGGGAACGCTGCGGGCGGACCGGAGCCTGCTCGGACAGCTGACGGAGACCTTCGTGTACCAGGAACTGCGACGCCAGGCCGGCTGGCATCACGGGAACCTGCGGTTCTTCCACTTCCGGGACAAGGACGGCGCCGAGGTGGACATCGTGATCGAGGGGCGTGGGGGCCTTGTCGCCGGCGTGGAGGTCAAGGCCGGATCGACGGTCACCGCTGCGGACTTCCGCGGCTTGCGGAAGCTCGCAGCGGCCACGGGCGAGCGCTTTGCCGCCGGCGTCGTCCTCTACGACGGCGAGATCAGCGCCGGCTTCGGCCCCCGCCTCCGAGCCGTGCCGATCCGCCGGCTCTGGGAGACCCCTCCGGATTGAATCGTCAGTCGGGTCGTCTCACGCGACGAGGCGATCCCGGTGCTCAACAACGTGGTGGTAGCGCCGGTGACGAGCACGAACTGCTCGATCCCGACGTGCATCCCCGTCGGATCCACAGAGGGGCTCAACCACGACAGCGTCGCGTCGTTCGACCCCGTAGCCGGCCTGTATCACATTCTGTAGGCCAATCACCACACAATCTGTTGGCTGGATGACTCTCAAACCGTAGGACGCTCATCTCCTGCGAGGAGATGAAGCCGAGACCGTGTCGGAGTCCGACGGCTGCTGGCGTCGCTGGGGTGCTACGTCGCCACGACCGCCCCGTTCACCGCCCGGGCCGCCCATTGCAAAGGACACGGCATCGCCACGGGTGGCTGCTCAGGTGGCGATGTCCTTGACGAGGAGCATGAGGGTGAGGTCGTCGACCGGCGACGGTTCGAAGCCGTAGCGCCGGTAGAAGCCGGCGGCGGTGTCGTTGGCGGCGTGCACCAGCGCGACGCGGACTCCGGTGTGTGCGGCGACCTCGAGGACTTTCAGCAGGAAGTGTTTGAGGAGTGCTGCTGCGAGGCCGCGCCCCTGGTGGTTGCGGTCGACGGCGAGTCGTCCCAGCAGCATTGCCGGCAGCGGGTTCGGTTGGTTGCGCCCGGCCCGTCCGGTGGCTTCGGCTCGGGTCAGGACTGCGGCGCTGGAGGCGTAGTAGGCCACGACACGTGCGCCGCCGGTGACGACCCAGGTGCGGCTCGATCCCTCTCGCTGGTTCCGGGGAGCGACTCGCTTGAGCCAGTTGTCGAGGGTCTTGTCGCCGCAGTCGAAGCCCTCGGTGTTGTGATCCGCTGAGAGCAGCGTCGGGCCGCGGTACCGGCTCACTCGTCTTCGAGCGTCGACGGTTGCGTGAGCAGGGCGGCGATTGCGGGGTTCGGTGCGGGGGGCCGGTCCAGAATCGTCTGCAGTTCGTCCCACGCATGGGGCTCGAGGGCGAAGATCTGCCGGTCGGCCAGATCGCTGGTCGCTGCGGCGACGGTGCGGCTGACGACGTACTCGTTCAGCGACATGCCGGTGGCGCTGAGCACCTGTCGCACGATCGTGTCCTGGGCGGGCGTGACCCGGAGGTTCCACCGCTCAGATTTCGTGACCATGGCCGGAAGTGTACATCAATTCGACGTACACACTGTTCGCGCCGCGACCCACCCGCAACCGGCTCCGGCGCGTCCACTGGCTCGCTGACTGCAACGGTGGGGCGCTTCAACGCCACCGGGTCGGCAATGCATACGGCCCCCGCAGTCCTGGCGGAGGAGTTGATATCATTCTTGATGTCATGTGGTCGGTGGAGGTCGAGTCGGAAGTCCGGCGCGCTCGGCGGGCGATGCGACGGTGCATCGCTGAAGGACACGCAGCCGAGGAGGAGTGATGGCGCGCCCCACGATTACCGAACTACGAGACAGGCGGCTCGACGCCATGAGCGCCGGCGAGCGCGCCGAGTTCGATGAGGCTCTCGCCGCGGCCCGCTTGGCGCTGCAGGTGGGGGAGAAGGTGCGCGATGCGCGAGAAGCCGCAGGGCTGACGCAGCGGGAACTGGCCGCTCGCATGTCGACGAGCCAGGCAGCGGTCGCCCGCCTCGAGGCCGGCGGCACGAGCGCCACGCTCACGACGCTCCACAAGGCCGCGGCCGCACTCGACATGACGATCACGGTCAACCTGGGTCCGGCGCACTGACGCCGGCGTTTGACGCCGCGGTGTACCACTACCGCGATGCCGCCAGGCTGGAAGTTGACGCGGTCGTCCAAACCGGCGACGGAACCTGGCTGGCCGCAGAGGTCAAGCTGGGCGGCCCCGACGCCGTCGAGGGAGCCGCCCGCCCGCTGCGGCGCCTGCGCGACAAGGTCGACACCGACCGCATCGGCACCCCTGCCAAACTCGCCGTCATCACCGCCACGGGCTACGCCTACGACCGCCCCGACGGCATCACCGTCCTGCTGATCACCAGCCTCGGGCCCTAACGCCCTCGGCGCTTCTCCGCAGGACCGACATATCGAACGCCGTGTTGTGCGCAACCACCAACCGCCCGCCGAGCGTCCCGGCGACCTGCTCCCAGACTTCTGCGAACGAGGACTGTCTCGGGTGTCAGAAGGGCCATGCCGTGGAGAGCCGTTGGAGACGCCGGCGCGGTGGACGCGTGAGGCCCCCTGAAGTCGGCGACCCGGCCGGTGCCGGGATCAGGACTCTTGGAGGCGCGCTCCGGGCCAGCGGACGGTCATCCTCTCGAGGAGCCCAATGAGGTTGTAGAACACGATCCCTCCGGCCGATGAGAGCACCAGGCCCGCGAAGAGGCGCTTCGTGTCGAGGCGATAGCTCGCCTGGATGATCACGAAACCGATCCCGCGGTCGGATCCGGTGAACTCGGCCACGATGGCGCCGATGACGGCGAGCGTTGACGCGATGCGCAACCCGGCGAAGACGTACGGCAACGAGCTCGGAACCCGCAGGCGCCAGAAGACCGACGTCTTGCGGGCGGAGAGGACACTCATCAGCTCCAGCGCCTGCGCGCTGATGGATCGCAAGCCGCGATCCGTGTTCACCAGCACCGGGAAGAAGCAGATGATTGCCGCGATCACCACCTTCGGGACGAGCGTGAAACCGAACCAGATGGTCAGCAGCGGCGCGATCGCCACGATCGGGATCGTCTGCAGCACGATCGCCCACGGGAACAGCGCGCCCTCGACGGCCCGCAGGTGGACGAAGATGACCGCGGCGACGAATGCCGCGCTGCTCCCCACCAGGAACCCCAGAACCGCCTCGAGCATCGTCCAGCGCAGGTGGCCGAACAACGACCACCCCTGCTCGCCCAGTTCGGTTCCGATCTCCGACACCCTGGGCAGGAGATACGTCGGGACGTCGCGCGCCACGACCCAGAGTTCCCAGATGCCCAGCGCGGCGAGGAACAGCAGGACTGCGGGGACGTACGTCCGCCACTTCGAGCGACGACGCGGGCCCGCCCCGGCGCCCGTCATGGCGGCTCGCCCGCCCCGTTGCCGGCAGCCCCCGGGTCGACGTGCAGGAGTTCCCGCAACTCGCCGTTCAGTGCGGCGAAGTCGGGGCGGTAGCGGATGCCGAGATGGCGCGGCCGACCGAACGGCACGTCCGCGACCCTGATGACACTGCCCGGGCGGGGGCTCAGCACGATCACCCGGTCGGACAGGAAGATCGCCTCGGTGAGACTGTGGGTCACGAACAGCACCGTCGAGCGGGTTTGCTGCCACACCTCGAGGAGCTGGATGTTCAGATTGTCCCTGGTGAACTCGTCGAGCGCGCCGAACGGCTCGTCCATCAGCAGGGTCGAGGGGCCGTAGCTGAGTGCCCGGGCGAGCGCCACGCGCTGTTGCATCCCGCCGGAGATCTGCTCCGGGTAGTACTCCTCGAATCCCTCCAGGCCCACGTCCCGGAGCAGGCCTCGCGCATGATCGGTGGCATCGGCCGCCGCGTGCGGGTTGCGCCTCCCGAGGATCCGGTCCGGCAGCACGACGTTCCCCAGCACCCGCAGCCAGGGGAACAGCACGGGACTCTGGAAGACGAAGCCGAACTCCACGTCGCGGCGGGCCTCGTCGGGCGTCTTCCCGCGCACCGTCACCGCCCCGGCGGTGGGTTGCTGCAGGCCGGCGATGATCCGCAGGAGCGTCGACTTGCCGCAACCCGACGGACCGACGATGGCGACGAACTCCCCGTCGGCGATCTCGAAACCGATGTCCTCCAGCGCAGTGATCGGCTCGTGGCCGCCGAACCGCATGGTGATGCCGTCGACGACGATCCCTCCGGGACTCCCGGTCCGGTCTGTCTCGCTCACTCAGCTCTCTTCGTCGCCTCGTACCGCCGTATTCCCTCGAGCGCCACGTCGATGGCGTTGTGCCAGCCGGTGACGAGGGGCTGGTTGACGCCCTCGTAGTCGATCTCCTCGGGTGCCGTGAAGTTGTAGGAAACAGCGCAGACCATGGCCGCTTTGACCTGGCGCAGGTGCGCGATCGTGAAGATCGCCGACGACTCCATCTCGACGTTCATGATCCGCTGGCGGATCATCCGCTCGACCCACTCGGGTGTCTCGGCGTAGAACCCGTCACTCGACACGTTGAGGCCGACGTGCGTGGCGAACCCGCGGCTCGAAGCGAGATCGGACGCCGCATCGATCAGGGCTCGCACGATGAAATGATCGGCGACCGCCGGGAAACCCTCGTCCACGTACATGGCGCTGGCGCCGTCACAGCGCATCGAGCCCGTGTTGATAACGATGTCGCCCTTGTTGATCCCGTCGGCGAAGGCGGCGCTGCTGCCGACCCGGATGAAGTGCGAGACACCCACGTTGCAGAGCTCCTCCACGGCGATCGCGGCCGACGGGCAGCCGATCCCCGTCGACGTGGCGCTGACGGGAATCCCCCGGTACGACCCGGTGACCGTTCGGTACTCGCGGTGGTCGGCGACCTCCCGCGGCTCATCGAGATGCTCCGCGATCAGCGCTACCCGTCCCGGGTCGCCGGGGAGGAGCACGTAGTCGGCGACATCGCCGGGCCGAACCCTCAGGTGGTACTGGAGCATGTCCCGGGTGGACGCGCCCTTGTCGAAGATTGCCAACGCTCTCCTCTCGCTGCTCTCGCCGGCGAGCGACGGTGCTGTGGAGGATGCCTCTACAGCGGGAACCGCTTCATGCTATTCACGACGAATAGCACGTGTCGGAGTAGACCGAGTTGAGGTCCACGTCGACGTCCAGCCCACCGTAGGTGCGGAGCACCTCATCAGCGGTCTCCCAGCGGCTGTGCTTCATCGAGCCGATGCCGTCGGCGACCGCATCGGGTGTGAGCACGGCGTCCTGCACCGCGTCGAGACTGCGAGCCTCCTTGGCCCGGTCGAGGTTCTCCGGATCGACGGCCATGACGATGTCGAGCGCCTCCTCGGGGTTCTCGAAGGCGAACTCCCAGCCGCGAGAGATGGCACGGACCATCGCGCACACGGTCTCGGGGTTGTCATCGAAGTACCTCTGGGTGGTGAACAGCGCGTTCGCCGAGGTCTCGATCCCGTAGTCGTAGGGAACGAAGACATTGACGTCGAAGCCCTGCTGCTCGGCGAGGATCGGCTCGTTGGTCGCGAACACCGTCTTCATGTCGACGTCTCCGTTGAGTATGGGACTCAGGTCGAAGCCGACCGCGATCTGTTCGATGTCGTCCAGATCGATGCCGTTCTTCACCAGCATGGCCTGGGTCAGTTGCCACGGCCCGCCCTCGGCGAAGCCGATCCTCCGGCCCGCGAAGTCCTCGAGGGTCTCGATGCCGGAGTCGGCGAGCGCCATGACGGCCCCCGGGTGCTTGTGGAAGTAGGTGGCGACAGTGATCAGCGGGATCTCCTCGGCGGCCGCGAACAGCAGCGAACCGGTGTCGTGGAGTCCGAACGTGTCCGAGCCGGCCGCCACGAGGGTGATGCTGTTCACGTCGAATCCTCCCGGATTGATCGTCACGTCCAGGCCCTCGTCGGCGAAGTAGCCCTTCGCCTGGGCGACGAACGATCCCGTGAACTGGACATTCGGGAACCAGGGGAGCCGGAGGGACACAGAGACCGGCTCAGGGGGCGGCGCCGGTGGTGGGGGAGGTTCGGGCGCCGGCTCCGGCGGTGGGGGAGGCTCGGGTGCGGGCTCCGGTGGCGGCGCGGGGGGTTCGGCCGGTGGCTCCGGCGGCGGTGCCGCAGGTTCGGCCGCCGGCGCGGGAGGTTGAGGTTGGGGTGCCGATGTCGTGTCGTCCTCCCCACCGCAGGCGGCCGCGATGAGGGCCACGGCGAGGAGAAGCGTCAGCCGGCGACTCCAATACCTTGCATGTCTCATTTCTTTCCCCTTTCGTTCGGCGAGTCGTTCGCCGAGATGGTCTTCGATGACCCGCCGGAGCGGGTCGCACAGTTGCAGGACTCCCGGGTGATGAGTGTCGTCGCAACCGTCACAGGTGGTTGGGGTTCTCCGTCCTGGATGGCCTGGCGGAGCGTGCGGATCGCCTCGTAGCCGAGCCTGTCCGCCGGCAGCCGGACCGTTGACAGTGACGGGGCCGCCAGGCGCGCGAACGGGATCTCCCCGTAGCCCATCACGGCAACGTCCTGTGGAACTCGAAGCCCGCGCTCGTGTATCGCGGAGATCGCGCCGAGAGCCAGGATGTCCCCCGCGCAGAAGATGGCGGTGGGAGGGTGGTCCTGCAGCAGCAGCTGCGTCGCAGCCTTCGCCCCCGCTTCGAGCGAGAAGTCGGGCACGGGAGCCACGAGTTGGTCATCACGGGGGAGGTTGGCGGCGGCCAGGGCCTGGGCGTATCCGGCGCCGAGCAGGTTCGACACCGAGTCCGCCGGTGATGCGATGCATGCGATCCGGCTATGGCCGTGGTCGACGAGATGCATCGTGGCCTCATAGGCGTCGGAGGTGCGATCGGCCAGAATGTGCGACCCCATCCCGACGTTGGCGCTGTCGACGAAAACGAAGGGACGCAGAGCCGAGGAAGGCTCGACAACACTCACGACTTCTTCGTCCCCGGCAGCGCTGAAGTGGATCAGGATCACCCCGTCCACGTTGCGGCTGAACAGTTGATCCAGGTGGCGCGACACGACCTGCGCGTCGTAGTGCTGCGTCTGGCAGATGATCGGGAGCCATCCCTCGAGTTCGGCCTCCCCGCTCATGGCTTGGAGATAGTCGGCGTAGTAGTTGGTGAACGCGGGCACCATCACACCAATGCTGCAGCTCGGGTGGGAGTCGTTGCGTAGCGAGGCGCGATTCCTGTCGTACCCCAGGACACGGGTTCGTGACCCGCGGCTGATCGACACGATGCCGTCGTCGGCGAGTTGCCGGTAGGCGGCCCGAACCGTGTGAACACTGACCCCTAATTCGGTGGCCAACTCGGCGATCACGGGAAGGTGGCTGCCGGTGGCGATCCTGCCGGAGGCGACCTGCCACATGAATTGCCGGGCGATCTGGGTTGCGAGCGGCACCCTGCTGGAATCGCTGACCCGGATCGGAGCAGCCTGCTCCGAGCGGTGCCGGTGCCCTCCTCGACGGTGTCCTGCGCGCACAATGCGATTGTTACATATATCCAGTCATACGGTCAAGCAGATGTTTGACCGCGGGCGCTCCCTCGAGCAGGAAAGTTGCGGCGGAGGCCGGGACCCACTCTCGAGCCGTCCCGCCAGTGTTCCGGGCCGGTCGCTCGACGAACTCCTAGTGCCTGGCCAGGTCCGCGGCGGCGGCGAGGGCCAACTCCAGCATGGCCTGCCGGCCCGCGGCGTACTCGTCAAGCCTCTGACCCAGGTAGGTGGCCTCACCGGTCAGCAGGTCGGAGCCGGCGCACAGCACCGAACCCGCTTCGCATCCCAGCGCCGCGGCCACGGTGAACAGGCACGACGTCTCCATCTCGAAGGCGAGCACCCCGAGGTTCTTCCAGCGACCGATCACCTCGACGGTGCGCTCGCCCTCGTAGAAGCTGTCCGTCGAGCGGGTCAGGCCGACCTCGACCGGCGTGCCGTGGCGGGCAGCGGCGGCCACCAGCGCAGCTGTCACCCGGTGCGAGGCGACGGGCGGGAAGTTGCCGGGCGCGTAGTAGCGGCTGGTGCCCTCGTCGCTGACCGCGCCGGTGGCCACGGCGATGCCGCCCACCGGCATGCGGGGCGACAGCGCCGCGCAGCTCCCCACGCGGATGAAGCACGACGCCCCGCACGCGGCCAGCTCCTCGGTGGCGATCGCCATCGATGGCGACCCCACGCCGCTGGTGGCGACGGTCAGGCGGGCGCCGTCGAGGAAGCCGGTGAACACCGCGTAGCCGCGGCGGTCGCCGACCTGCTCGGCGCCGTCGAGCATCCCGGCCATCATCTCCACCCGCTCCGGGCTGCCCGACAGCAGCGCCACCGCGGCCACCTCGCCGACGCGGATGCCCAGATGCGGGAACGAACCGTCCGGCAGGCGCAGGTAGCGCTCAGTCAGCCAGCCCGACGTGTCCTCGGTCATCGGCGTGTCCCGGTCCTTGTCCAGCCTGTGGTTGGTGAGTGGCGGCGGTCACGGTCGTCCCCGGCAGTCCCGCGGGGCGACCGACCGGCGGTCCGGTCCCCTGGCTCCCTCCCGGCGTCCGGAGCGCGATCGGCTGCTGTCGACGGCCTCTGCACAGCACGCGGAGACTACCCCTCCCGCATCGCCGCGCACGGCCGCTCGGGGGCTGTTCAGGTGGCGATGTCCTTGACGAGGAGCATGAGGGTGAGGTCGTCGATCGGCGACGGCTCGAAGCCGTAGTGCCGGTAGAAGCCGGCGGCGGTGTCGTTGGCGGCGTGCACCAACGCGACGCGGACTCCGGTGTGTGCGGCGACCTCGAGGACTTTCAGCAGGAAGTGTTTGAGGAGTGCTGCTGCTTGGGGCCGGTTCAGCTTCTGACGTCGATGCGTTCGAGGGGGCCTTCCCAGGCGAGGATCTCGCGGTCGGCGGTGGCGAGTCGCCCGCGCCGGGAGAGGGAGCCGGCCATGATCAGCCGGTCGGCGAGGTCGTTCGGCGCGTCCTGCCGGCGCAGGTCCTCGGCGAGGATGAGCGTCTCGGAGTCGAGTGGGATCTCACCGATACCGGCGTCGATGCGGCGTGCCCGCCAGACCCGCAGGTCGCTGCCGAGATCGATGCGACCGAGCTGCACCAACTGCGCCAGCTCCCAGTACGAGGCGGGCGACACGAACAGGCGCCGGCGCCGGAGTTCGTCCTGGATGAGATCACGGGCGTTGGCACCGAGGCGCTCATCGCCGGTGAGGACCCACAGCAGCACGTGGGTGTCGATCAGCAGCACTGGGCGGTTGGAGCGGAGTCGGTGTCAGCGGCCCCCGGCGGATCGGGGAGGAACTCGTCCCACTCGGCTTCCCAGTCGCTGATCCAGTCCACCTCGGCGCCGGTCGGCTCGGTCAGATCGGCATGGACGGTGATCTCGCCCCTGCACGATCCCCACAGTTCGGGCACCTCGGCCGCCGGTGGGGGACAGGGCACGAGCGCCGCCACCGGGTGGCCGTACTTCGTGATGGTGACTACTTACGTGGCTACCCACCAAGCCGGGTGACCTGCGGGACAGCGGCACACCCCCTCACCACACCGGGGTACGAGTAAGACATCCGAGATCGTCAACAACGGGACCTTCCCGGCGGGCGGAGCAGGTGCGGCGGGCGCTGCGTCCAGCCGGAGTCGGGCGGTAGAATTGGGGATCGTGTTACAGGAGGCGGCGGGGCATCGTGACAGTGCCGACAACAGCCACGCTTCCGCGCTTACCGGCGAGGAGTGCCGCGTTCTCGCGGCGCTCTCGCGGCGACCCCAGGGACTGCGGGGGGTGGCTTCGGTGGCCGCCGCGGCGGGTGTGGATCACGACGAGGCCCGGTGTGCACTCGACCAACTCACCAAACGGCGACTTGTGAAAACCGAGTTGCAGCCTGACCGAGGGGCCGGCCAGGCGAAGCGGGGAACAGTCTGGCGGCTCCAAGTAGGCGACGCCTGGTTCCAGGTGGCCGACGCCGTGCGGGCGGTACCGCTCCCTCACCCCGATCCTGCGGGAACCCCGGACAGGCTGCCCGCCCGCTTCGGGCACTTGTTCTGGTGGGGCGACCCGGCGTCTATCGAACTTCCACGGGACGCAGCGTTCGTCGCTGAACACATGCTCGCCTGCCATGACATCGAAGCGTGGGGTTGGGCAATCGCGACGCTGCCGTCAGCAGCGCTCGAACGGGTCGCTCGCAAAGAACGTACCCCGCCGGAAACCAGAGCGATGATCCGCAACGCCCTTAGACTCCGCGATGGGATCCCTCTCTGATTTCGCCGAGGTGCTCGGCCCTCGGACCAGCGCTGTCTGGCCAGTCCTTGCCGACATCGTTCCCGACGGAACCGTCCTGATGGGTGGAACAGCGCTCGCAATACGTTTGGCACACCGGCGCAGCGAAGACCTCGACTTGTTCACCCAACACGAGTTCGACCCCGATCCCTTACACGATTCGCTCGATGGTCTCGGCAACTTCGTGCTCTCCCGGAAATCGCTGGGGCACCTCCACGGAACGTTCGATGGCGTCAAGGTGGACATCCTCTGGAACGCGGGAGCGCTGACCCTCAAAGAGCCGACGATCATCGCGGGCCTCGCGGTCGGATCGGTGCAAGACATCATGGCGACCAAGTTTCGCGCCATCACTGATCGCCACATCCTGCGCGACTACTTCGACGTGATGTGTATCGAGCAGCGGGCCGGAATCACGATCGAAGAGGGGATTTCCCTATATCTCCAGAAGTACGGACTCCCCCCACAGCACGGATCAGTGCACGCCCTCGTTGCTGGACTCGGCTACTTCGACGACGTCGAGGACGACCCCGTTCTGCGCAGCATGGTCGGCGAAGACGTCCGCGACCACGTGGTCAACTACTTCGAGTCCAGACACCCGGCGATCGTGCAGGCGTTCATGCAGGATCCAGAACCCCCGAGCCCGCACTTCTAGCCCTGATTATTCATCGGGGTGTTCTGTGTCTGAGTTCGTGTCCGCGGAGGTGCCCTTCTGACCTGCAACGATGTGTGTTGTTGAAGCACGCGGGTTGCAGGAAAGAGGGGCATCTCGGAGATGAACGCTAACAGTGTCGCGAAGTTGAGGTTGACCGGGGGCGCCAAGGGGGTCGCGGCTCACGGGGGGTTGTTCGTTCTGGGCGGTTTCGCTGATTCGCTGGGCGTGGGCGCGGCTTTGTCGGCGGCGTTCGGGCGACGCGGTGAGCGTGCCCCGGTGCATGACCGGGGCACGGTGCTGACCCATGGGTTGTTGATGCTCGCGGCCGGCGGGGAGTCGTGCAGCGACATCGAGCGTCTGCGCTCTCAGCGGGATCTGTTCGGGGAGGTCGCGTCGGACTCGACGCTGTATCGGGTGCTGCGCGGCATCGATTCGTCGACACTGGACAGCATCTGGTCCGCGGTGGCTGGTGCGCGTGCGCGGGTGTGGCGCACCCGCGACGGCGACGCTGCGGCATCGCCGTTGGTGCTGGACATCGATGCCACGCTGGTGGAGGTGCACACCGACACCAAGCAAGGCGCCGCGGCGCATTTCAAGGGCGGCTTCGGGTTCCACCCGATGATGTGCGCGACCTCCGACGGGGAGCCGCTTTGGATCGCTGCGCGTCCCGGCAACGCCACGGCGAACAACATCGCGGACCACCTCGAGGTGCTCGACGGCGCCATTGCGCAGCTCCCAGCCGACGCGTCCGCAGGGCACCGGCCCGGCGACGACGCGGCCTCGGCGTGTCGGCCGATCTGGCTGCGGGTCGACTCGGCGGGCTGCTCGAAGAACCTCGCGAAAGCCCTGCGGGACCGCAACGTCGTGTATTTCATGACAGCTCGTTCCAACGAGGCGATCACCGCGGCCATCGCGACGGCCAGAACCGATCCCGACATGTGCCAGTCCGCAGCGATGAACCCCAAACAGCGCAACAGCCGCGCCCAGGTCGCCGAGCTCACCGGCAGCATCGATCTCACCGGGTGGCCGTCCGGTACGCGGCTCATCGTGCGACGCGAGCCGCTGCACCCCGGCGCGCAGCGCACCCTGTTCGATTCCCCCCACTGGCGCTACTGGGGATTCCTCACCGACGCCCAAGGCCACCCCGTCCGCCTCGACGCCACCATGAGAGAACACGCCCGCGTCGAGGACACCATCGGGCGCCTCAAGGACTCCGGACTGGCCCGCATGCCGTTCACCGACTGGAACGCCAACGCCGCGTGGACGGCCATGACCGTCATCAGCCTCGCCCTGGACGCCTGGTTCCAACAGCTTCGCCTGCGCGGCGACCTCGCCAAAGCAGCACCCAAAAAGCTCCGCTGGCAACTCTGGCACACCCCAGCACGCATCACACGCTCCGGTCGGCGCACCACCCTGCGGCTGCCCGAGCGCTGGCCCACCGCCCGAGCCCTGCTCGCCGCCCACAATCACAACTGACACTGACGCCACGACCCGATCCGACCGCCGACCCGCGACCCTGCACGCCACCACACACCCCACACGCGCTCCCGAACCCCCGACCGGCGCACCGCACCCAAAACACAGCCCCCGCCGGCCCCAAAACACACCCCACCAGCACGCCCAAACCACCAAAACACCCGCCCAGGCATTCTCATGAATAATCAGGGCTAGGGCGTTGATCCATCCGAAGCACGCTACCGGCCCCTCCCACGGCGACGGCGCACAGCTGGGGGTGAGCTGAGGGGGACCGACGCCACCGCGCCGGTCTTGGGCTGCTTGGTGGACCGGCGCCGGCGTGCGGTTGGGGGGTCGGTGCCTGCTTGGGTGGTTCCCGGCCCGGGCCCGGAAGAGAAACGGCCGACCGGGAAGAATCCCGACCCCCGAACAATTGGCTGGACTAAATAGTTATTATCTGCTAATAATTGGTCATCTGTCCAACAAAGGTCGTGCCGGGCAGCGGCGCGACCCCAGGAGGTAGCGACATGCGCAACGCCGCCGGTCACAGAACCCCGGGCACGGCCCGGGCCCCCAAACGCGACACTCACCCAGAATCCGGGGGGGGGGGGGGGGGGGGGGGGGGGGGGGGCGTTCAATGACGCCGGGCAGGTTCCCGCCGGTGCTCGCCGCCGCGTTGCTGGCGGTCACAGCCCTGGTGGGGTCACTGGTCGTTACCGGCGGTGACGCGCAAGCCCAATCGTCTGTCCCCGCGGCGCCGACGGGCCTGAGCACCTCGTCGGTCTCTTATGACGCGGTGAGCCTGGCCTGGGACGACCCCGCAGACGCCGCCATCACCGGCTACCAGGTGCTGCGACGCTCCCGCGACGGCGACGCGTACGGCGACGGGCGGGGCGCGGCGGAGTTCGTCGCCGTCGTCGCCGACACCGCATCGCCGGCTGCGTCCTACACCGACACCACGGTCACGGCGCGCACCCGCTACGTCTACCGGGTCAAGGCCATCAACCCCGCGGGTCTCGGCGCCCGCTCCAGCTACCTCAACGTCGAAACACCCGACGCGCCGACCACGCCGACCGCGCAGACCGCTCCCGCCCGCCCCACCGGCCTGAGCGCCTCGCCGGTCACCCACGACGCGGTGAGCCTGACCTGGGACGACCCCGGCGATACCACCATCGGCGGCTATCAGGTGCTGCGACGCTCCCGCGACGGCGACGCGTACGGCGACGGGCGGGGCGCGGCGGAGTTCGTCGCCGTCGTCGCCGACACCGCATCGCCGGCTGCGTCCTACACCGACACCACGGTCACGGCGCGCACCCGCTACGTCTACCGCGTCGTCGCCGTCAACGCGGCGGGCTCCTCGCCCCGCTCCAGCTACCTCAACGTCGAAACGCCCCCGGCGCCGGAAAACCCCGAACCCGAACCCGAAACCACCGAACCCGAACCCGAAACCACTGAACCCGAACCCGAAACCACTGAGCCCGTCGCCACCGAGGTCCTCGTGACCGAACCCCCCGAGGACGAACCCCAAACCGCTCAACAAACCCTCGACCCCGGGACCCTCACCACAACCATCTGGACGACCACCATGACCGTCGGCGTCAGCGGCGCGCATGATCGCTTCGCGATTCGGGACGTTCACCGCGGGTATCTCAGCGGCGCCGTGTCGGCGAACAGTTTCGGCGGCCTCGACGACGACACCTTCGACTACAACGGCCACACCTACACCGTCAGGCGACTCACATCCACGGTGACGGGGATACTCGACGAGAACGACGAACTGATAGTGGCTGCCGCAATCTTCGGGTTCGTTGTCGGAGAAAGCGGCGATCCCCCCCTCGGCGCGGACTTGGTGCTGTACCTCGGCGACGAGCCGCTCCACCTCGACGACGCCTTGCAGGGTGAAGTTATGTTCGATCTCACCGGCGACAGGCTGTTCACCAACTACCGCTGGGGCGCCCCGCCGGCGTTGGTCGACGGGGAGGACGTGGAGGTGCGCCTCGTCGAGGAGTTGCCGCCGGTCCCGGCCCCCGAGACCATCTGGTCGACCACCATGACCGCTGGCGCCGTCGCGAGAGGGCCCTTCCCCCGTCCGCAAGAACGAGAAGCCGGATACACCCGCGTCGGCGATGCGTCGGGCCATCTCGGCGGGATCGACGACGACACCTTCGACTACGACGGCGACACCTACACCGTGCACCAGATCCGCAGAGTTGGGCATACCGTTGTCCGCAACAGTCCTGGAGTGCATTACGGTTCCATCTCGTTCCACGTCACTGTCGACGATCACGGCAACGACTTCTCGGACCTGGCGCTGGACCTCGGCGGCAGCGCGCCGATCCCCTTCGCCGACGCCGCCTCGAGTGTCACCAATTTGGGGTCAGACCGCGTCCGGACGTTCGTCTTCAGCGACCATATACCGTTCTTCGCCGGCGGCCAGAGGGTCGCGGTGCGCATCGAGAGGCTCGCCAGGGAGTTCCGGGGCCCCGACGGCTATCCGGTGAGCGCCCGGCTCGCCGTCGGCGACGAGTGGGTGGACCAGACCTATCCCAACGTCTGCGGAGGGTTGGACCGTTTCACGTGCCGCCTCCCCGACGCCGACAGCCAGTGGTTCGTGGTGCGCCTGAAGGACAACCGCCGCTACGTCGTCGAAGTCGACACCGAAGCCAACAACCACCGGCCCCGGCTGAGACACATCGCCCCCAGCTGGAACACCGACCGCCGCCTCAGCTTCACCGACCAATTCGACAACGCCGCGCCCATTCGGAATGCTGATGGAAGCAAGGGGATTACCCATACGGGCGGGACCGACATGCTGTACCTCGACACCAACGCAGACTCCCTGCGCGGCGGCGATTACCTCGTGCGCGTCCGCCACAACGGCTACAGCGTCAAGGACCCCGACTACCGCATCCGCATCCGCGAACAACAATGACAACCCAACCGGCCCCGTCCCCTGGAGGGTCGGCCCGGGCCGCGTTGGACTCAACCTGGACCTCGGCAGGAAGCGCCGGCCCGGGACGGGCACACTCCTCGAACCCGGCTCGGGCGTCACGCTCGGAGTGGATCGCCTCTGACGATTGCCGTGACCGTCTTCGGGCCGAGCCCTGACGCCTCGGCGATCTGCCGGAGCGAGGCGCCGGCGCGATGGGCGGCGCGGATCATCTCGTCGCGGATGGTGATCTCCTTGTGGGCCCGTTCGGAGCGGTCCTTGACTCCCAAAGAGTTGCTGAAGAGCAAATAAACCCATGCAACTCTCGTGGCTCTTCCACACCGACATGCCCCGACTGAATCGCCCTGGGTTTCGCGCGGTCAGGTTGCTTGATCTCGGGCCGTTCTCGTGGCGTGACCGTCGCCAGTAGTTCGAGACGGACACGAGTTGCTCGGTGAGCTCCACCACCTCGGCCAGCACCGACACGTCCATCTCGCTGACCCCTCGCATCCACATCTTCGAATCCGCCGCTTCTTTGAGCATCTAGGCGTCAGCGTTCTCCCCAGGCGCCGGCCGCTCAGAGGCGCACTCGTGTCCGTGCTCAGGGCACTGCGGCAGTATGCGTTCCACTACATATGTGTTAGAGTGCATGGCGTGGATGTCTTTCTCCACCCTCTGTTCGACAGTTGGCTGCGGTCGCTGTTGGGTGAGGACACCGACGACGGACTTGACTGGTGGGAGGTTCGCGCTGATATCGCCGCCCTGCTGATGGCTCTGGAGACCTACGGCCGCGATCTTGGTGACCCCGAGTGTCACGAGGTCGTGTCCACGCGTCTCGACATGCATGCTCTTCGGCGAACACCGCCGACATCAACCACGCCGTACGCCGTCGGTCCTCCGGTGCTGCGCATCCTCTTCGCCTTCGTTGCCGACGACGAGGGCGAAGAGGCCGCAGTGGTGCTCATCGGTGGCGACAAGACCGAACTTGGCAACCGTTGGTATCCATCTCACGTGGCGAGGGCAGAGCAACGGTTAGAGCAATGGTGCCGTCACCACCCGGACTACAGGCCGATCGTGAAGCGCGGCGGCCTCTAAGCGACTTGAGGGAGGCAACAACCAGACGGAACAAACCCGAGCCGAACAAAAGACGCCAAGAGCAAAACGCCGATGGTCAATACGCCGAATACGAAGAATCGACTCGACGACACGCCGAAACAAGGAAGAGGCCTGCGACAGAGTCGAACACCAGAAGAGGCGACACAGAAGGTGCGACACAGAAAGGGCGAAGCACGGAACGGCATGGAAGAGACACAACATAGACAACTGCCCGCAGATGATGCCTCGACCGACGAGGTGCCTCCTGACGCGTGGCAGCACAAGATCACACCTCGTGACTTCTACGCCGAGGTGGAGGCAGACCCGCGGGCGCTGAAGCGCGTGCAGACCGCTCGCGCGGAGATCAACGAACGTCAGGCGACCCTCGCTCAGGTGCGCAAGGCGCGAGCGTTCACGCAGGCGACTCTCGCGGAACTGCTCGAGATGGACCAGTCTGAGGTGTCGAGACTGGAGCACCGCAGCAACATGCTGCTGTCAACGCTTCGCTCGTTCATACGGGCCACCGGCGGCGAACTCCAGTTGATCGCTACTTTCCCCGACGCCGAGCCCGTCCAACTCCTCGTCGGCTCCGAGACTTCCTACATAGATAGGTAAGACGCGGGCCCGATGAACCTCCCTGATCGGCGTCACGGCCCTCATGAAGGAAGCGGGAGCGGGACATGACGATGTCGGGAATCTGGACGAAAGACGGTGACGGCTGGACGTTGAGCCCGCCCGAGGGGTTCCCTGACGAGGCGACACTTCACGACTTGATCGAGGAGACACCGGAGATGCTGCCACTGTCCGGGGCGCCGCCGCTGCTGATCCTGGGCAGGGAGATGCTGCTGGGGTCCGGCTATGTGGATCTCGTGGGGGTGGAGACGTCGGGTCGCCCGGTCATCATCGAGATCAAGCTCGCGTTCAGCAGCGAGGCCCGCCGCGCTGTGGTTGCACAGATCCTGGCCTACGCGGCGCACCTCCACGGCACAACCCGGGAACAACTCGAAGACCGCGTCGGCAGCAGTCTGCGGCAACGAGGCCACGCGTCGCTCGTGGATGCGGTGCGGTCGGTTCACGAGGATGCGTTCGACGCCGACGAGTTCACAGAGGCTCTCGACGAGCACCTACGAGAGGGCCGCTTCCGACTCGTATTCGTGCTCGACACCGTGCCGGCCGAGTTGATGACACTCGTGGCCTACCTGGAACACGTCACCGACAAACTCGTCATCGACCTCGTTGCCGTCAACTCCTTCGACGTCGGCGGCACGTCCGTCGTGCTCCCGCAGCGGGTGACACCAGAGCGGCACGAGGTGACCGTAGAGAAGACGCGCCGCAAGGAATCCGAGACCATCTACCACAACGGCAGCGAACAGTTCGAGGCAAGCATCAGCGAGGCCGCACCGGAGCACAGGGAGGCCCTGGAGCGTCTGTTGCAGTGGGCTCGCGAGCTGGAACGGCGAGGTCTGGCGCGGCTCTCCACAAGCGAGGGAGTAGGTAGAAAACGGTTTGTGCTCCGACCGCTTCTGCAAGACAAGAGTAGGGGCTTGGTCACCATCTATAACGAGGGAGGCGCGTACGTGCAGTTCTGGCGCAGCGTCTTCGAGAAGAGAGCGCCTGCCTTCATCGAGCGGATCGAGGAACTGAGCGGGATCCGAGTTGGTCAAGGTAACTGGACCCCGGACATCAACGAGGATCTGCTGGGCGCGCTGACCGAGGCATACGCGGAGGCGGCCAAGTAGCGAAATCTCCAGGCCGCATCGTGGAACGGCGCCACTCCCACGAGTCCCGCGATTTCGAACGCGGCTCGAACGCGACCGTCGGATCGTCACGTTGAGCCATTATTGTTCCCTTGCCCGGCACACATCGGGGAGTACTCGTGAGCCAATCCTCAGAACAGACGACAGAGCCGGTTCCGAACTGCCCGAAGTGTGACCGCCCCATGGTGAGGCGCACCGCCCGGCGGGGAGCGAACGCGGGCGGCGAGTTCTGGGGGTGCTCTGAGTTTCCGCGCTGCCGCGGCATCGTGCAGGATCAGCCGCCCGGGGACGCACCTACCGAGAAGGATGCCTCTGTCGAACAGCTGGGAACAGGCGACGACGCCGAAGAGGCAACGGACTCAGACGCGGCCGGCAAGCCCGCCGGGCTCCTCACCAAGGTCGCGAAGGCCGTCGACAAGGGCTGGCGCTGGTACCTGGAGTCCGACGAACCCGACGCCACCGGCCGCTGGGACGACGCTCATCGGCGCAGGATGCTCAGCTATATCCATGGCCGCGACGGCGGGCGGTGCGGGCTGTGCGCGGGGGAGATGAAGCTGCAGGGCGCCCATATCGAGCACGTCGTGCCCAAGGTGTTTGCCGTATTCGATGTCACCAAGGGCGGCAAGGCCGAGCCCGGGACCCGCTACAAGAGCCGCCTGCACAAGATCGACAACCTGCAGGCCGCCCACACGTACTGCAACAAGCCCAAGGGCAACACCCCGGACGTCGGCAAGTGGCGGCACCCGGCAATGCCGCCACTCACCGTCGCAGACGCCGAAGACGGGCAGTCTCTCGTGCTGCCCTGGAAGCCGTCGGCTGGATCAACGCGCTAGTTGTGCTTGTCGGGGAGGTTGTCCCCTTGCGAGCGGGGTGGAGGTCCGCCGCTGACCGGATAGGCAGGCCCCGCGGGTTGCATGATCGATAGCAGGGAGGCAGTCGTGAGTATGGAGGCGGTCGGGCCGCTGGATGACTGGGCTGGACCGGACGGGGAGTTGGGTCGCTACATCTCAGAGGAGTCGCGGCGGACCCTCGATTCGTATCGCGCCCAGCCGAACCTGGTTCATGAGCACGCCAACGTGGAGCAGGACACTGCGCACGGCGGCTACCAGCACCGGCAACTCTTTGAACTCGTCCAGAACAGCGCCGATGCACTCTCGATCGACGCCAATGCAAGAGACACGGGCGACGATGTGCAAACGGACGGCCGTGGGCGCATTGAGGTGCGTCTGACTACGAAGTATCTCTACTGCGCCGACGATGGAGAGCCGATCGACGCCGACGGTGTGACGGCGCTCATGTTCTCGCACCTGTCGCCCAAGAGGGGGACGAGCCAGATCGGTACGTTCGGCCTTGGGTTCAAGGCCGTACTCGGCGTCAGTGACGCTCCTGAATTCTTTAGCCGGTCAGGCTCGTTCCGCTTCGATCGCGCGCGTTCACAACAGCGAGTGAGAGCGGTCGTGAAAAATGCCGTGCGCTGCCCGGCGCTGCGACTGCCGGAGCCGATCGATCCTGCTGAATGCTGGGAGCAGGACGGCGTGCTGCGCGACCTGATGGCGTGGGCCGCGAACATCGTGCGGTTGCCGCTCAGACCGGGAGCGCGAGACGACCTTCGCCAGCAATTGATGGACTTCCCCGCAGAGGTCCTGCTCTTCGTAGCGCACGTCGGGACGCTTGCGCTGGTCGACGGTTCCGGAGCGGTAAACCGTGTCCTGGCGTTGGAGAGTGTGGACGATGACTACCTGCTCGCTGACGGTGATGCGACCAGCCAGTGGAGACTGTTCGAGCACACCCACCGGCTGTCGAGCGACGCCAGCGCTGATCGACGACCTGGCGACGACCGCGACGAGGTTCCTGTCTGGTGGGCTGCGCCCGTCGATCGGCTCGACCGGCCCGGAAGGTTCTGGGCATTCTTCCCGACCGCCACAGTGAGCCTCGTTCCCGGCATCCTCAACGCGCCCTGGAAGACGAACGAGGATCGTCAGAATCTCCTCTCCGGCTGCTACAACGACGAGTTGATCGCAGCCTTCGCGGAATTGATTGCCGAGGCGCTTCCGCTTATCCCAACCGCTGAGGATCCTGCTCGTCACTTGGACGTGCTGCCACGCCGACACGAGGCGGGCGATTCCCATCAGGCCGACCTTCTTCGCGAGCGTCTGTTCACTGCTCTGCACGGGGGAGCAATCGTCCCCGACCAGCACGGTGAACTCCGCCGAGTTGGAGACCTCTCTTACCCGCCGCCGCAACTGACTCCAGATCGCGGGATGGAGATGGCGCCGTTCGAGCGCTGGGCGGCCTACCCGGGTCGGCCGCGCGACTGGCTGCACCATAGGGCACTCACGCGAACCAGGCTCGCGACAGTCGATCGCCTGGTTCAGGCCCCCGGCCAACCGGGCTGGAGGGTCTCGCGTGCGCCCCGGGCCTCGCTCGCCAAGTGGCTCGAAGCCCTAGTCCGGCGCGCTCCGCCGGGTGAAGCAGTTGCAGCATCGATGGCGGCGATCCAGACCGCCAACCTAATTCCGCGGAGCAAGCGGACGGATGCTGGACTCGGCAGGATCGTGTTGACAGAGTCCGGTCGTTGGCGCGAGCCCGATCCCCAAGTTCTCTTCCTCCCCTTCGAATCCCTCGGTGCCGGCGGCGCAGATGATTCGGACTCCAGTGTCCACCCGGAGTTGGCAGCGGACGAGGAGACTCTGTCCGCGTTGCGGCAACTGGGGCTCAAGCCGCCGTCCCCGGAGGGTCGGTTCAGGGTTGTCGCGAATCACGTGCTCGGGGATCCGAGCCAGCTGGATGCCGACGATGATCTCCTTGAAGAGTTCTGGAGAGCGTCGCGCGCACTGAGCGCGGTGGATGCCCTCGCGGTCATCTCGGAGCATCACGACTGGCCGGGCGGCCTGTGTGTTCGGACCCGTGCTGACGACTGGAAGCCACTTCACTCCGTACTGATGCCTGGCGCCATCGTTCCTGGTGACGAGAGCCGCGACGACGGCGTGACCGTCGACAGTGATTTCCATGAACTTGATCAGGAGTTGCTTAGTGCCTTGGGAGTGACGGACCTGCCGTTCGTCGGATGGGACCTGCTGCGGGAGCCCGTGTTCTCGTGGTATCAGGACTGGCAGGAACAGCAATACCGGAGTCGCGACGACTTGCGGGCCAATCCACAGACCGGCTACTTGGCCTTCGTGCGGTATGAGGAAGTTGGACCGCTGGGTGTCTTGCTCGAATTATCCGAGGAGGCGAGCGCTGCATATACCGACGCTTTGCTGAGATTGGACGCCTGCTACGAGCCGTGGGTGATGTGGCACAGAGGTAGCAACCGAGAGACGTACCCAAAGATGTCTTGCGAGTCGCTCCCGGTTTGCCTACTCCGAGGGTACGGACGAGTCCAAACTCCTGCGGGGATCGTGCCGCTCGCCGATGCGCTCGGGCCGCAGCCCGCGAGCCCAGCGGCCCTGCACGCGCTGCTGCAGCATCCGAATGCGGACAAGATCAAGGAGGTCTTCCACCTAACCGATCCGGTACCGGACCTGTTCGGCGAGGGAGATCCGACTCCTCTGGCCGATATCTGGCCTGGGCTGCGGGAATACCTACCGGCGCACCAGAGGAACGCCCGCCTCGTTCCGTGCGAGCGAATCCGTGTCGCCGGCGCAGAGCGTCTCTGTGTCTCCCATGCTCCCGACGTCTATCTCGTCGGCAACGTCGACGACGACGAGCGCAACGCTCTTGAACTTGTTCTGGATGCGCTAGGTCTCGGATTGGGACACCGTGACATCGAGGCGATCCTGCAGCGCAGAACGCCGGCGGAAATCGAGGAGAGGTGCGCTGCGGTTGGGCGATTCCGGACGGATGCCGAGCGCCTTCTCGCGGCAGTTGGCGAAGAGGCCCTGCGTACGGGTCTTCCTCCGTCACTCTTGGACGTGCTGGAGGATGGCCATGAGTCGCTGACGGCGACCGAGATAGCGGAGGCCGCAATCGCGACCTACCACACTGACGCGCTCAGGCAATTCAGGTGGGCTCTGGATCACCTCGGCCCACCAGCGAGATGGTCTGGATCGCAGCGCGCTGTGGCGTTCGTCCGCTGGCTGGGGTTCTCCGACGAATGGGCGGGAGAGCGGAAGAGGACGCGTCCGGCTTTCATGGAGGTCGAGGGTCCCCGGTCGCTGCCCAAGTTGCACGACTACCAACGGACTGTCGCCGCGAACGTGCGTGAAATGCTCCGCCCGAATGGCGTCGGGAGTGACCGGCGACGGGGAATGGTCAGCATGCCGACCGGCTCGGGAAAGACCCGGGTTGCGGTACAGGCGATCGTCGAAGCCATGCGGGACGATGGATTCCGCGGTGGCGTGCTCTGGGTCGCGGACCGGGACGAACTGTGCGAGCAGGCGGTTGAGGCGTGGGCACAAGTGTGGAGGAGCGAAGGGAGTGAAGCTGTTCAGCTTCGAATCTCGAGGATGTGGAGCAGACAGCCCAAGCCGTTGTCGACGAGCGAGCATCACGTCGTCGTCGCCACGATCCAAACACTCAACGCGAAGCTCGAGAGCCGGCCGTCGGAATACGCGTTCTTGAAGGACTTCAAACTTGCAGTCTTCGACGAGGCACACCGGTCGATCGCACCCACGTTCACGTCAGTCATGCAGGAGATCGGATTGACGTACCGCCGACGAGAGGACGAACCCTTTCTCGTCGGCCTCACCGCGACGCCCTACCGCGGACACGACGAAGCAGAGACCGCAAGGCTTGTCCGTCGCTATGGCAGCACCCGGCTCGATTCCGGCGCGTTCGCGGACGACGACCCACAGAAGGTCATTCAGGAACTGCAGGGCATGGGAGTGCTCGCCCAAGCCGACCACGAGGTCATCGAAGGTGGGACGTTTCAACTGAGGCCCGAAGAGTGGGAGGAGATTTCGCGATTCACGCGAGGCTCAGAACGGCAGGAACATCTGCTGGCTTGGCTACCTCAGAGCGTGGAGGATCGAATTGCGCACAGCGCTCAGCGCACCCGCCGCATCCTCGAGGCCTACGAGACGTACGTCGATCCAGACTGGCCGACGCTGATCTTCGCCACCTCGGTGGAGCACGCGCAGACCCTGGCGGCGCTCCTCAATCGTCAGGGGATCGCTGCGCGAGCAGTGAGCGGGACGACCGAACCGGCGACGCGCCGACGCGTGGTCGAGGGGTTTCGCAACGGCGAGATCAAGGCGCTGGTCAACTACGGCGTCTTCCGGGAGGGATTCGACGCACCGAAGACCCGCGCCATCATCGTCGCCCGGCCCGTGTACAGCCCAAACCTCTACTTCCAGATGATCGGACGAGGCCTCCGAGGTCCGCTGAACGGCGGCGACGATCGGTGCCTCATCCTCAACGTCCGAGACAACATCGAGGGTTTCGGTCACGGGCTCGCCTTCCCGGACCTGGACTGGCTCTGGGACCGCTGAGAACTCCGTGCGAGCATGTCAAATGATTTACCTACAATGCCGGCTCCAACGCTGATCGACGGATCTCGGGCTTGGTAGTTCTCAGCGGCGCGCTGGACTATTCGCAGGCGGCTACGTGTGTGCAGCGCCGTCTCGGATCAGCGTGTTGAGTGGAGTACCCTGCCGCACCAGCCAGAGCGCCGTGGGTGGCATGGACGACGCATGTAGTACGAATCGCAATCGCAACACCTTGGAGGACTTACCGTGGATGTGAGCATTCTCCCACTACAGAAGATCTTCGCGCTCGATGTGCAATTCCGCGTTCCCCTCTATCAGCGACCGTATGTCTGGGATCGAGATCGCCAATGGGAGCCACTATGGGATGATGTAGCGGCCCTCGCTGAACGCTACTTGTCTACCGACCGGCAAGTGATGCATCACTTTTTGGGAGCAATCGTTGTACGGCAGCAGCCAACTCCCGTCGGTACGCTCGAAGTTCGCGACGTGATTGACGGTCAGCAACGTCTTACAACTCTACAACTTCTTGGTGATGCAGTCGAAGAGACAATTCGAGAAGATGACGGCCCAGCGATTGAGAGCAAGAGGCTCCGAAAGTTAGTGCTGAACGATACTGATCTATTTTCCGATGACGATCGCTTCAAGGTATGGCCTACAAGTTCCGATCAGCCAACCTTCAGACGCGTAATGATCGATCACGACAAGGTCCCTGCTGACTTAGTCGACAAACCAATCGCACGCGCGCATGCCTATTTCAAGTCGGCGGCCCGCGCGTGGGCGCAAGACAGCGACTCCTCCAACTCCACTGCGGAGCGCTACGCAGCTCTCGTGAAGGCTATCAGCTATGGGCTTCACCTCGTCGTTATCGATCTCTCCGAAGCTGACAATGCCCAGGCCATCTTCGAGACTCTGAACGCCCGAGGCACGCCACTGTTGGCTTCAGATTTGGTCAAGAATCATTTGCTCAATGAGGCGCAAGTTCTTGGGTTGGACGTCTACTCGTTGCACTCGGAGCATTGGCAACAATTCGAGGATGACTGGTGGCGAAATGAGGTCACGCTTGGGCGTACAAGCTGGCCCCGCGTAGATGCGTTCCTCTTCTACTGGCTCGGTATGAGTCTCACGCGTGAGGTCAGCACGCAGCGCCTGTTTGATGAGTATCGAGATCTGTTGAGGTCGCGAAGTCTCACTGTGGAGCAAGTCGCATCGAATATATCAACATTCGCCAGAGTGTTCCAGTCGTTGGAAGAGCATTCGTTCGGAGGAGCTGCCCTGGCAGAGTTCTTTTATCGGTGGAAGACCACCCAACTCCGAGTCATGACTCCCTTACTACTCTGGCTGTTCAGCGAGGCGTCTGAAATCGATGATTCGTCGCGCCTAGAAGTGCTGGAGTTGCTGGAGAGCTGGTTCATGCGCCGGATGATCTGTGGTTGGCGCACCCACGGCTACCAGAATTTCCTGCATCCGCTGCTGCGTGAGGTAAAGAAGCATCGTGGGGAAGAGGTAGTTCAAGTGGTCAGAGATACCCTAGTGAATGCCGACGCAGTGAATACGGCATGGCCAGATGATAACGCAGTGTACGATGCGGTTCGGCAAAGGCCAATGTATCAATACATTAGCCGAGCACGGTTACGCTTGATCCTTGAAGCGGTAGAAGATCGACTATCTTCGTTAGAAGGGAAGTCTGAGTCGCGCTGCCCAAAGAACCTGACGATAGAACATCTTCTGCCGGTGTCCTGGTCAGAGAATGATTGGCCATATGTTGGTTCGGTGCAGAGTCGTGAGGAGCGACGGGTGCTGTTACATACGCTTGGCAACTTGACACTAGTCAACGACAAGCTGAATCCGGCTCTATCGAATTCGCCTTGGACTGAGAAACGAACGGGGTTGGCGACACACTCAAATCTACATTTGAACAAGGTTCTTGCGAATCCAGCCGTCGTGTCTGATGGGCACACCTGGTATACCGAGTGGAATGATGACACTATCCTGGAGCGGGGTGAATGGCTAGCAGGTCACATGTGCGAGATATGGAGTCGTCCCAGTTGAAGGCGCGTCAACAAGATAGACGTGAATAGTACGGCCAGCACGATCTACTGAGTTGGCAGGAGTCAGCGATGCTAATCGTCTCAAGTGCTGCACCTCCCCCTTGTATGCATTCGGAATCTCAGGTTCCGAATTCGACATTCAGTAATGGCGTTCGAGTGCACAAGTACGGTGTATCCCGCATCCGAGGCACCGAGCAACGCTGATGCTGGAGCGCGGAAGCGGCGATTCCTCGCCTGATTGCCCGAAGTGCGGGGAAGCAATGGTGCAGCGATTGGCGGCTCTTCGGATTTGAGCGGGGTGTGGGTCCGCGGCGGGGTACGAGGGCTCTGCGATTCTGACGGTAAGTACTGCCTTCAGAATGGAGAGCCCTCGTGGAACTGGACCCTACGCGTATGTGTGAACTGCTGGTCGGCCTGCCTGCTGTGCGGGTGCTCGGCGTCGAGGACGCGGACCTGTTGCGGGTGTCTGTCGAGACCGCGGCGGAGCGGCCCCGCTGTCGAAGCTGTGGCGGTCGGGTGTGGGTGAAGGACCGCCCGGTCGTGGAGTTGGTGGACCTTCCGTGCTTCGGGCAGCAGACGCGGCTCGTGTGGCGCAAGCGCCGCTGGCGCTGCCCGAGCGGGTCGTGTCCGGTCGGGTCGTGGACTGAGGATGTGCCCGCAATCGCGGCGGCGCGCCTGGCAATGACGGACCGTGCCGGCCGCTGGGCAACGGAGCAGACCGGTCGCTGCGGCCGCACGATCGAAGACGTGGCGGCGGACCTTGGAGCTGATTGGCACACGGTCAACGACGCCGTGGTCGCCTACGGGACAGCGCTCATCGACGACCCGGACAGGTTCGGCGCTGTCACCGCGCTTGGTCTTGATGAGGTGCTGTTCGCCCGGCAGGGACAGTGGCGGACCCAGGCGTGGTCCACGTCGATCGTCGACGTGGGGGCCGGCCAACTCCTCGACGTGATCGAGGGACGCACCGCCGCCGGTGCGTGCGGATGGCTCGCTGAGCAGCCAGAACAGTGGCGAGATGCGATCTTGTGGGCGGTGTTGGACTTGTCGGGGCCGTGGCGGTTGGCGTTCGACACGATGCTGCCCGACGCCAGACAGGTCGCGGATCCGTTCCATCTCGTCAAGTTGGCGAACCAGCGCCTCGACGAAGTACGCCGCCGCGTCCAGAACGACACGCTCGGCCACCGCGGACGCAAGGACGACCCGCTGTATCGCTGCCGACGGCTACTCACCAAAGCCGACGAACGCCTCACCGACCGTGGCCGGTCGAAGCTGCTGGGCCTCCTGCAAGCGGGCGACCCCCACGGCGAGGTCCGCATGGCGTGGCACGCCAAAGAAGTCCTCCGGTCGATCTACACCATCGACGATCCCACCCTCGCCGAACAGTTCGTGGCGCGCCTCAGCGTCGATCTCCAAGACGCCGACTGCCCGCCCGAGACCCGCCAGCTCGGCCGCACCATCGCCCGCTGGGCAGCCCAGATCGTGGCCTGGCACCGCGCACGCGTCTCCAACGGGCCCACCGAAGCCGTGAACAATCTGATCAAACGCGTCAAACGCATCGCCTTCGGATTCCGCAACTTCGCCAACTACCGAATCCGGTCGCTTCTCTACGCCGGCAGACCCAACTGGGCACTCCTGGCCACCGTCACACCCCGCTAATTTCCGATGCGCCCGATTGGCGCGCAAGGGCCCCAATACAGGAAACGCGTTCTGGGGTTGCAAGCGGTTCCCGCGGTGCAGAGGGATCAGACCCTTCGAAGGCGAAGTTGCGGCAGGGGTGCAGCCCGATGCTCTGGCGGTGGGCGGCTCGGGTAACGGCGAAGAACGGCCGAGCCCTGTGCCAAGGGCGGCTCCGACGGCAGCCCCGCCGAGTCTGCGTGCGAGACGCGTCCACTGGTTCGACCGGACTCTGCGCAGGCCGGGTTGGCGTGCCTTCTATGCCACCGTCGGCGGCTCACTGCGCTCCGTTCCGGATCGGCGTGCCGAGGAGTTGGCCAATTGTTGGGTGGCGCGAGAGGAACGCCGGGACCGCCGCCCTGTGGACGACAGCGGGACGTTGGTGGTGGTCGACACGATGCGGAAGCTGCTGTCCCGTGGGGTGGCGCCGCCGTTGCATCCTGACGCTGAGCGCTCGCTGCTCGTGTTGGCGGGCCTTGAGGGGCAACTCGCGGCCCAGACCGTGCCGGGCGATGTCGCCCCTCGCTTGAAGCGCGTTCCCAAGTTTGACGCGAATGAATTCTCGGTGCCCCCCGGCGACGCACCAGCGTTCGAGGCAGAGTTCACGGAGTCTGACGAAGAGTGGCGATTCGTGCAGTGGGTGGCGGATCGTTCGCCGGGAGCGGTCCGCTGGCTCGTGCCGCAGTTCTCCCTCGGCAGCCTCATCGAGGCGGCCGGTCCACTGCAGGCCGACGACGCGGCAGGAACTCCCGAGGTGAACCCTCCCGGACTTCAACGGTGCGACTTCCTGTTCGCGCCGGTCGGCGTTTCGCCGGTCGTTATCGAGATCGACGGTGGCCAGCATGATGAGCAGGTCGCTGTCGACGACGACCGTGACAGCCGGCTCGAGGCGGTCGGTGTTCGCACCATCAGGGTGCCAACCCGCGAACTCGCCGATGGTGACGGTCCGGGTCTGCGCGCTGTGGACAGGCTCCTCGCCGGTGTTCCGAGTGGGCCGGACGCGCCGGCGCCGCTGGTCTGGGGTCCTGTCCAGGTGCACCGGCTGGTTCTGGCGTTGTGTGAGGCCCTCGCGGGCGGCTTTCTGAGTGGCGACCGGTGGCTGGTGGAGGTTCGGGATCCCACAGGGACCGCTGTCGAACTCGTCGGTCCGTATCTCGAGTTGCTCGGTGCCCTTGACCGCCTTCGCGGGAGCGGTGCGGTGGCGCCGGCGATGGCCTCTTTCGTTGGCGGGGAACGCGTCCGTACGTATCGGCGAATCGGAGATGGCCACTACCAGCGTGATGCCGCCTCCGGAGATGGCGCCGCGCGGATCGCTCCGGCGGATGTTCGCATCTTGCTCGAATGCGACCGCACCTCGTGTGAACCCCTACTCGACGGCGACAAAATCCCTACCGTTGTCGTCCGTTCCACAGGCGTGCCGGTGCTCATGCGCGACCAGTTCCAAGTCGAACACGGCCGCCAGGAAGCGTTCGCTCCAGACGACGGCGAGCCGAAGGACCTTCGGGCCGCCCTGGAGGCCGTGCTTCGCGCGGTCTTCGCCAAGGAGCGCCTCCTCGAGGGGCAGTTCGAGGCGATCTCGTCGGTGCTGGCGGGCCGTGATTGTGCCGTGCTCCTGCCGACGGGTGCCGGCAAGAGCATGATCTACCAACTCGCCGGACTCTGCCTGCCGGGGCGCACGCTGGTGGTAGATCCGCTGGTCGCCTTGATCGAGGATCAGCTCGACGGTCTGCGAACCCACGGCATTGACCGCGCTCTCGGAATATCTGCCGGGTCGCTGACGAAGGAGGCGCAGGATGCCTACTTCGTGTTTGTCACTCCGGAGCGCCTCCAGCGGCAGACGTTCCGGGACAGTCTCATCGCCGGCGCGGACGTGGAGCCGGTCAATCTCGTCGTCGTTGACGAGGCGCACTGCGTGTCCGAGTGGGGTCACGACTTCCGTGCGGCGTATCTCAACTTCGGCAAGACGCTGCGCTCGACCTGCGAGGGTCGGCTTGGCGTGCCGCCGTTGCTGGCCCTGACGGGGACGGCTTCCCGCGCCGTGCTGACCGATGTGCTGTTCCAGTTGGGGGTCGTCGACGATCACGAGCATGCGATCGTGCGGCCGGCCTCCTTCGATCGCCCCGAACTCTCCTATGAGGTGTTGCGCTGCTCGGCCGAGGATTCCGACGCCACGCTGCGCAGGGTGCTTGCGGCGATGCCTGGAAGGTTCCGCGCCGTGGCGGCGACGTTCTTCGAGCCGACCGGCGACGAAGACACCTACTCCGGCATCGTCTTCGTCCCCACGGTGACCGGCTGGCACGGCCTGAACGACACCATGGACGTGGTGACGACGTCCGCCCGGGCTGCGGTTCCGTACGCCGGATCGCCGCCCAAGGGGATTGAGCGCACCGAGTGGGAACGCCGCAAGCGCGAGAGCACTGTGGCGTTCAGGCAGAACAGGGCGCCGGTCATCGTGACAACCAAGGCCTTCGGCATGGGGATCGACAAGCCGAACATCCGCTGGACGGTGCACTACGGCCTGCCAGGTTCGATCGAGGCCTTCTATCAGGAGGTCGGACGAGCCGGACGGGATCGACGTCAGGCCCGCAACGTGCTGATCCTGTCCGAGAGCGACCCAGAGCGCAGCCGGCGACTCCTCGGCGCGGGTACTGAATCGGCTGCAAGCTCGTCGTCATCGGGCAAGGTGCGGGATGACGTGACCACCGCGCTGTTCTTCCACGACAACTCGTTTCCCGGCGAGCAAAAAGAACTCAGCGAGTTGCTGGCCATGTTCGACGCCATCGAGTCCGACCGGAGCGTGCCAATCGGCGGCGGAAAGGGCGCAGACGCCAAACAGCGGGCTCTGCACCGATTGGCGGTGCTGGGTGTCGTGGCGGACTACACCCTTGAGGGTGGCTGGTCCTCCACGACGGCGGTCGTCCAACGGCGGGAGCCGGCCCCGGACGACATCGTGCGGAACCTGCTGAAATTCGTCGGCCGGAGCCAGCCGGGACGCCTCGGCGCGATCCGAGATGTTGTGCAAAAGACGTACGGCACGCCCCGCGAGGCGGTCGAGGCCTGCGGGACCCAGCTCATTGCCTTCGTCTACGACACCATCGAGCAGTCGCGTCGACGCAGCTTGCAGGAGATGTGGCTGCTGGCGACCGAATCCAACGGTGACAGCGAGGTCAGACAGCGCGTGCTCGACTACCTAACCGAAGGCGATATCGCTCCGGTCGTCCAGGAGTTGGCAGAGCTGGAGGAGTTCACGTTTGCCGACTGGCTGGACAAGTGGGCGGCCGTTGGCGCTGAATCCGAGGCACGAGAGTGGCGGTCGGTAACGGCGAGACTGCTGGGCTCATACCCCGACCATCCCGGCCTCTTGTCCGGCCGAGGCCTCGCCGAGGCGCTGCTGCCCGAAGGCAACCTCGCAGAGTTCGAGCGGAACCTGGCACGAGCGCTGATGTCGGCTCGGACCAACTATCGGGCGTCGCCAAGCGATATGGACGACAGCGTGCTCTGGCTGCTCGATCTGTTCGGCCTACCCGAGGGCGCGAGCGGGGCACGGCAACTCTTGCGGCGCACGAGACCGGAGTCCGCGGCGCTTGCCGCAGCGGTCGTCGACGCTGCCCGACGTTCGGGAGTCATGTCCGGGCGGATTGATCGCTGGTTGGAGGCGAACTGGCGGCGCGACCTGCAGCTCGCGGTCCTACGACTTGCCAGCAGCCTCGAACGAGCCAACGACCTAGCGCAGGCAGCACGAACTCGATACGAATCGGAAGGACAAACGGATGAGCAACGGTGAATTCACGTTCGAGGCGGTGACCGAGCGATTCGCGGCAACAACTGCGGCACTCGACACACTGCACCAACACCTCAGTTCTCTCGCAGGAGCCCAGGAGCACCAGGCCGCAATGTCCGGCGCGATCGCTGACGCCGCGACACAACTTGGAGAGATGGTCTCGACGCTCGAGTCGACGACCCAGACGGTTCACACCGCGCTGGTGGAGTTGCAGGGAGCACTCGTGGGCGCCGCAGAGTTCCTGCAGGGATCACAGGTCGAAGCTCTTCGCCAAGAGGTGATCTCGCTTCAGGAGGGAATCGCATCCGCACGGGAAAGCGCAACAGCCGATACGACGGCGCTGCGGGAGGCTGTGGCGCGAGTCGGCGACAAGCTTGCGGAGGAACTGGACCAGATCCGGGAGGAGCGGAACACCGCGCGTGCCGAACTTGCATCTACACGGGACCGGCTGGAGCAACTGGAGACCAAGGTCGCTGCGATCCCCAAGCGCACCCGACAAAAATTCGACCTGTAACCGTCGTGCCTGCGTAGACGATGTCAAGGCGAAGGCAGCCAGCCGGGTGGTGCTCGCAGCACTGTGCCGTCTGGTGCGATCACGGGGCCCAGAAGGCAGCTTGAACGGATTCTCTTGTTGGCGATTCTGGTTGTGGCGTTCCCGGCTCGCTGGAGTTCGCTCGACCACTGCTGGGGAGGAGAGGCCACGATCAGGGTTGTCGGTACGATGGGCTTAACCGGCGCATCGGAAATTAGCGGGGTGTGATGGTAGCGAGGAGCGCCCAGTTGGGCCTGCCGGCGTAGAGGAGCGAGCGGATTCGGTAGTTGGCGAAGTTGCGGAATCCGAACGCGATCCGCTTGACGCGCTTGATCAGATTGTTCGCTGCTTCGGTGGGCCCGTTGGAGACGCGTGCGCGGTGCCAGGCCACGATCTGGGCTGCCCAGCGGGCGATGGTGCGACCGAGCTGGCGGGTCTCGGGCGGGCAGTCGGCGTCTTGGAGATCGACGCTGAGGCGCGCCACGAACTCTTCGGCGAGGTCGGGATCGTCGATGGCGTAGATCGACCGGACGACTTCCTTGGCGTGCCACGCCATGCGGACCTCGCCGCGAGGGTCGCCCGCTTGCAGGAGGCCCAGCAGTTTGGCCCGGCCCTTGTCGGTGAGACGTTCGTCGGCCTTGGTCAACAGGCGTCGGCAGCGATACAGCGGATCGTCTTTGCGTCCGCGGTGGCCGAGCGTGTCGTTCTGCACCCGGCAGCGGACTTCGTCGAGGCGCTGGTTGGCCAACTTGACGAGCCCGAACGGATCGGCGACCTGCGTGGCGTCGGGCAGCATCGTGTCGAACGCCAACCGCCACGGCCCCGACAGGTCCAACACCGCCCACAGAATCGCCTCTCGCCACTGTTCGGGCTGTTCAGCGAGCCATGCGCAGGCGCCTGCGGCGGTGCGGCCCTCGATCACGTCGAGGAGTTGGCCGGCCCCCACGTCGACGATCGACGTGGACCACGCCTGGGTCCGCCACTTCCCCTGGCGGGCGAACAGCACCTCATCAAGACCAAGCGCGGTGACAGCGCCGAACCTGTCCGGGTCGTCGATGAGCGCTGCCCCGTAGGCGACCACGGCGTCGTTGACCGTGTGCCAATCAGCTCCAAGGTCCGCCGCCACGTCTTCGATCGTGCGGCCGCAGCGACCGGTCTGCTCGGTCGCCCACCGGCCGGCACGGTCCGTCATTGCCAGACGCGCCGCGGCGATTGCGGGCACCTCCTCGGTCCACGACCCGACCGGACACGACCTCTCCGGGCAGCGCCAGCGGTGCTTGCGCCACACGAGGCGCGTCCGCCGCCCGAAGCACGGCAGGTCGACCAACGCCACGACCGGGCGGTCCTTCACCCACACCCGACCACCGCAACCGCCGCAGCGAGGCCGCTCCGCCGCGGTCTCCACAGACACCCGCAACAGGCCGGCGTCCTCGACGCCGAGCACGTTCACAGCAGGCAGGCCGACCAGCAGTTCGCACATACGCGTAGGGTCTAGTTCCACGAGGGCTCTCCATTCTGAAGGCAGTAATTACCGTCAGAATCGCAGAGCCCTCGTACCCCGCCGCGGACCTACACCCCGCTCAAATCCGAAGAGCCGCTTAACCCCGCCGGGGTGAGTAGCCCCGGCCCTCGGCCCCGGCTTCGGCCGGGGCCGTCTAGCGTCAGGGCGAGCGTCCGCGGGCTTCTCGAGAATTGGTGGTTGGCGGGTCCGCAATGGGCGGGTTGGGGCGTCCCGCATCGGGTTTGGGGCACGGTGAACCTCGGCGCACCCGAGTAGGACCGGTAGAGCTTGGCGAAAGACGCAAATAGCGCCCTGGCATGAGCCGGTGCATTCGGCGAGGTCCAGGCTGACTTCGCCGCGGTGAGGGGCGCCGGAGTCAACGCCTGCCGTCGGCGTGACGGCATTCCGTCGTCCCTTCGACGCTCCTCACGACGTAGAGCCCAGTCACTGGAGTTCGTGTGAGGCCTGCTGGTGGTGCTGGCACGTCCCATTACTTCTTAAGAGAGGAATAAAGATAGACTACAAATAGTTAGCAGCACGCAACGATAGCCATGGCGGTGGTGAGTGCTGCGTGACGGACCTGGCGGTCAGGGGTCAGATGAGAGTTTCCGATCTGCGGAGCGGGCATGACGGGCACTGATCCGATTTCGCAGCCGGTGCTGAACACCCCGTATGAGAAGCCGAAGCACTATTGGCAGCTTGGGATCGATAACCGGGCGCTGAATCGCACAGCTGCGGGTCGCCGCCCCAGCATCGCAATGCTGCCCGTGCCCAAGAGCCGGGAGAATGTCGTCGAGCAGCCGGCTCTCCCGCTCGGCCCCGACAATGTCAACGCCACGGTGAATGCCATCCGCGAGTTCGTCGACGCGTGGCGTGACGCTGGTTACCGGGGCACGACGGCGGTGTCGCGGCGGTTGTTGCATCACTGGCGCAGTGAGGACAATGTGCCGCGGCTGTTCTTCGCCCAGGTGGAGGCGCTGGAGACGTTGATCTGGATCGCCGAGGTGGCCCGCAGCGACCATCCGGCCCGCGCAGCCATCGAGGACGCCGCCCGGGAGCACAACGACGGCATCGTTCGCTTCTGCACCAAGATGGCCACCGGTACGGGCAAGACCGCCGTTATGGGCATGGTCATCGCCTGGAACGCGGCCAACCTCGCCGCCGGCGGCAATCGCCGCCACCCCGGCCGGTACTTCACCTCGTTCGTGGCGATCACCCCGGGCCACACCGTGCGCGAGCGCCTCGCCGTGTTGGATCCGTCGAACCCCGACAACGTGTACGACGAGCTGTCGCTGGTGCCGGCCGGGCTGCGCGGCGATCTGGGTCGGGTGAAGTTGCGGGTGGTGAACTTCCAGGCCTTCCAGTGCCGCGACCGGCTCGGTGAGGCGACCGGCGACGCTCGCCGCCTGCTGCGAAGGGGAGACGCCGGGCGTGACCCCGAGAGCCCGGGGGCGATGTTGCGGCGGGTGCTGCGTGGCCTGCCCGAACGGGCCAAGGTCTGCGTGCTCAACGACGAGGCGCACCACTGCTACCTGCCCCAGGATGGCCGCCGCACCGGCTCCGACGCGGACGAGAACAAGCGCGCCGCTCTGTGGTTCACCGCTCTGGCGGCGCTGCGTGACGAGGGCCGACTCGGGCGGGTGCACGACTTCTCCGCCACGCCGATGTTCATCCAGACCACAGCCTCGGTGAAGTCGGAGATGTTCCCGTGGGTCACCTCGGACTTCCCGCTGATGGACGGCATCGAGTCGGGGTTGGTGAAGATCCCGCGGGTGCCGGTGGACGACGACAGCGACGAGCGCGAGGTCGTGTGGCGCAACCTCTACCGCAACACCAACCCCAAGACGATCCGCAGCGACAGTGCCCCGCCGCCACCGCTCGGCGATGCGCTCGGCGCCCTGTACGAGCAGTACACCGAAGCGCTCGAGCGGTGGCACGACAACGGCCTGCCGACCCCTCCGGTGTTCATCCTGGTGGCCAACACCATCGCCAACGCCGAGGCTCTCTATCACCACATCGCCGGCTGGGTCGAGCACACCGACGACGGCGCGGTCGCCCACCGCCCCGGGTCCTACGAGCTGTTCTCGAACATCCGCAGCGACGGGTCGGGCTACGAGGACCACATCCGAACCCTGCTCGTCCACTCGAAGATGGAGGGCGACGACTCCATCGCCCCGACCAGCAAGCTCGGCCGGGCCCTGAAGGTCCAGGCCACCCAGCTGCGGGTGGCCGGCGCCGCCGGCGACGACCGCGAGGTGATCCGGGAGGCCTTGAACACGGTGGGCCGACCGGGCGGGCTGGGCGAGCAGGTCCGCTGCGTGGTGTCGGTGTCGATGCTCACCGAGGGTTGGGACACGCGCACCGTCGTCCACATCCTGGGGTTCCGGGCGTTCGGCACCCAGCTGCTGTGCGAGCAGGTGACCGGCCGGGCGCTGCGCCGCTCCAACTACGACAGCTTCGACGACGACGGCCGCCTGACGCCGGAGTTCGCGGACGTGCTCGGCGTGCCGTTCGACTTCATGCCGGTGACGGGCTCGACGGACCCGGCGCCCCCGAAGCCGAGGTATCGGGTGTTCACGATGCCCGGACGCCGCAACCGGCGCATCGAGTTCCCCGCGCTCACGGGCTACATGATCGAGCCGGCGAGCCCCGGCGTCGACCTCGATTCGAGCCTGGTGGGGGACCACACCGTCAGCGGCGCTGCGCCGTCCATGACGCTGGTGGCCGGCGTGACGGGGGAGTCGGAGCTGATCGAAACCGTCGACGACGCCACGGCCCGGCAGCAGCAGGTGGTGGTGGAATTAGCTGCAGAGGTGACGGATCGACTCAACGCCAGCCTGGCGCCCGCGTCGAACGACCTCGAGCGGAGGCAACCGCGCCGCCGGCGACTGTTCCTGGACGCCGTGCGCGCCGTGCGTGCGTGGCTCGACCACCCGGCAGTGCACTGCGAGGAAATCAGCTGGCTGCTGCGCCCCGTCCAGCGTGCCGCCGCGGCGCAGGCCATCACCGAGGCGTGCCTGCCCCACACCGACGACGACCGGATCATCGGTATGTTCGACTCGCCGCCGGTGCTTGACACCTCAGGCGTGGACTTCGAGACCAGCCTCACCGACCGCCATCCCGTCAGCGCCCTGCACACCACGCACCGCAGCGAGCTGAACGTGGCAGCATGCCACTCCGATTTCGAGCGGCGCGTCGCGGCGTCCCTGGACAGCCACCCCGACGTGGACGCCTGGGCCCGCAACTTCCGCCTCGACTGGACCGTTCCTTACGAGATCGGCGGCGTGTGGCACCGCTACGTGCCGGACTTCGTGATCCGGCTGTTCGGCGACGGCGACAGCGAGGACGCCGTGCACCTGATGCTGGAGTGCAAAGGCGTGCCCGACGAGGTGTCCGAGGCGAAGCACGGCTACGTGCGGGAGTGGTGGATCCCCGCGGTGGCCAACTCGCCCGAGACACCGAGGGGACTGCGCCGCTGGACGTTCGCCGAACTCACCGACATCGATATGCCCGGACTCGAACTCGACAACGCCATCGAACAGGCCCGTCACCGTGTCGCATCCCCGTCCGGCAGCGGCGCTTTGACTCTGACGGCCCGTTAGGTCCAGGACCACTCGACCGATGAAGCAGGGCAGGAAGACCGACAGCTACCAGTACGCCTCGGCGAAGCGGTCGAACCTGCCGACCGAGCAGACCGAGCCGCTCATGGGCGCCGACGACAAGGCGCCCCGGCCGTTCACGCCCGTCGGCCGGGAGCGCGACGACGAGCCGGTGCTCGCCTGGTCGAGGGAGGCCCTCCCGCAGACCTACGAAGCGCACCCGTTGTACGTGCGGGAGAAGATCCACCCCGGCGCGTTCGTCCAGTCGCTGAAGTCCGGCAAGGCGCAGACGACGCTGTTCGACGACTTCAACGGCCTGCCGTCACCCGACGCCGCCTACGAGTGGTACGAGCACGCCGGCAACTGGCAGAACCGGCTGATCCACGGCGAGTCGGCCCGCGTCATGGCCTCCCTCGCCGAGCGCGAACGCCTCAGCGGCCACGTGCAGATGATCTTCTTCGACCCGCCCTACGGCATCGGCTTCAAGTCCAACTTCCAGGTCTCCACCCGCAACCGCGAGACCGCCGACAACCGCAAGGGCCTGCCGTGCGATACCCGCACGATCCGGGCGTTCCGCGACACCTACGACCGAGGCATCCACTCCTACCTCGACCAGATGCTCGAGAAGCTGACCCTGTGCCGCGAACTCCTCACCGAGTCCGGCTCGATATTCGTCCAGATCGGCGACGAGAACGTCCACCGCATGGCCGTGGCGCTCGACGAAGTGTTCGGCCACGAGAATCGAGTGGCGACGATTCCGTTCGTGACGACGGGGGCGTCGTCTTCCGACACACTGTCCAGCGTGGCCGACTTCCTACTCTGGTACGCGAAGGACAAGGACGAGATCAAGTACTACCAGCTCTACCAGCCGCTCAGCCGGAGAGAGATACTGGAACTATGGACTTGGGCGGCGAGGGTGGAGGAGGCAGACGGATCCACTCGGGGCCTGCGCGAGGAGGAAAGAGTCGACCCAGAGGAAAATCTGCCACCCGCTGCCCGATTCTGCCGCTGGATGCCGTTGACCTCGCGGGGGACATCAACCACGGGGCGGTCCGACGCATACCAATGGAAGGGACTTGATTGGCCGTGCCCACCAGGAGAGCAGTGGCGTGTCTCAAAGGAGGGTATGGACAGGCTCGCTGAACTTGGTCGACTAGATGCAGCAGGCGCCGACCCGCCACTTCACTGGAAGCGATACGAGGACGAAGTTCCGGGCCGGAGGATTCACAACGTCTGGTCCAAACAGATGTCGACATCGGACAAGCGCTACGTCGTACAAACCGCAGACAGCGTGATCGAACGGTGCATCCTCATGTCCACAGATCCTGGTGATCTGGTATTCGACCCGACCTGCGGCGGCGGTACGACGGCGCTGGCGGCCGAGACCTGGGGCCGGCGCTGGATTACATGCGACACCTCCCCCGTTGCAGTTGCCATCGCCCGGCAGCGGTTCACAACAGCCACATCCCCCTACTGGACCCTGGCTGACTCTGCTGAAGGCGCTGCAGCCGAAGCCGAACTCTCCGGCCTCCTGGCGTGCCGGGAGCCAGCAGAGGGTTGGGGCCAAGATCCTTCCCGTGGCTTTGTCTACGCGCGTGTGCCTACCATCAGCGCGAGGAGCCTCGCCTACGACGAGGACCCCGCGCCCACGTTGCTCGTGAACCAGCCGCGACGAACCAGCCGGGTCGTCCGCGTCACATCCCCGTTCACCGTCGAGAGCGAGTCGCCGTGGTCACACGTCCCGTTCGACGAGGGCGGCAACGGGAGTTCCCAAGAGGCTGTCGCAGCGGTCCCAGTCGAACACGCCGAGTTCGCCCGCACCGTGATCGAGTCGCTCAAGCGCTCGCCGATCCACGCGGCGCCCGCCGGCGGACGAGGCGGAAACCTCCACATCAGCGAGATCGAGCCGTGGCCCGGAAGTCGCGACCTCGTCAGCCACCTGATCACCTACACGGTGGGGGAGCGCGGCGTCGAGCGCCGAGCAGGCCTCGTGATCGCGCCCGAGGACGCCACCGTCACCGCCGCCATGATCCGCAAGGCCGCCCTGGACACCGCCAAGAGCATCCACGCCGCCGAGCTGGTGATCATCGTCGGCTTCGAGTTCGCCCCCGAAACCGGCGACGACAAGGTCGGCCGCGTCGGCGTCGTCCGAGTCAGAATGCACCGCGACCTGCAGATCCGAGACCTCAAGGACGACGACAGGCATCCGGCGTTCGTCATCGTCGGCCAGCCCGAGATCCAGGTCCACGAAGAGCCCAACGACGAGATATCCGTCGAGCTACTCGGCTACGACACCTACGACCCAGCCACCGGCACCGTCAAAGCCGGCAGCCCCAACGACGTCGCCTGCTGGATGCTCGACACCGCCTACGACGGCACAAGCTTCTTCGCCCGCCGAATCCACTTCCCCAACGCCCAAGACGACCGTCAGCTCAAACGCCTCCGAGCCCAACTAGGCCGATCCCTCGACAAACTCCGCTGGAACGCCACCCTCTCGGTCAAGTCAGCCCCCTTCGAGAGGCCGCCCGAAGGCAAAATCGCCATCAAAATCATCACCACCACCGGCACAGAAATGACCCTCGTACATGCCGTTCACTGATCGCGGTCGACCGGCGCGGCTCCTTGTTGCACCACCGCCAGCCACGATTCGAACCAGTCGTCAGCAATACCAGCCGTGATAACTGAGTTCTCCCGGTGCGGCGTTCTCCCAGCGTGAGCGGCACTTGCGGGCCGGAGCTGAGTGGAGCTCGGCTCCACGCAACCTGGTAGTTCGTCACGGGAGTTGTCGGCGGCGAAAAGCCTGCAGAGCTTGACGTAGCCGCGTCCGCTAATGCGTTCGTGGGCGGCCATCAGCAACCGCCACGCCCAGCAGAGCGAGTCGCCTTTACGGCGCGACCCCCCGAGCGTGTCGTTCTGGCCGCGACATTGCACCTCGTCGATGGCTATGTTGGCCAAGATCGCATGGAGCGGGTCGGCAACTCGGCGCGCCTGGGGCCTCGCCACGTCGAAGATGCACCGATTGAGACCCGGAGCAGATCGCTCTCGCATCCTCGTCCACCAGGCTCTCTCGCTGGAATCGGCGCGTGTCGAAACCGGCCCTGGAGGCGCCATCTCTACCGGTCGTGGCCACTGCCGCGCAACTCCTAAGCCGGAAATCCGACTGGACCAGCATCCAGTGTGCTTCACTTATATCATATAGGAAGGCTCAACACCCGCAACTGCCCACGCGTCGTCATGCACGGGAAGTTCCTACTATCGTCCACCCATGCCTGAAGCTCAAATGACTCGACCCGCCCGTGTCGTGGGCGTTCCGATTGCAGAGCGCGGCCTCACGACTGCTCTCGATGATCTAGCCCATCGCATATTCGCGCCCGGATCCGGTCGCTCGCTTATTCGCCTAAACGAGGTCGAGATCGGCACGGGGCGCCCTGACACGTTACTGATCGTTGTGTCGTACGCCGCGCTCCGGGCACGCCAACGTGCAGGTCTGAGGCTCGCGACGCTCGCCCACGCACGCGTTCTAGAGTCCATACGGACAGAAACTCCATCGGGATATTGCCAACGACACGTAAGCCAGCTAACGAAAGCGCTCTACGACTGGGGTTGGTTGACCAAAAGACGACGCGTGCGGACCGTGCAGAGCCTGGTTGAACGATCCTTACTCGTCGAGGCGAAAATTTCCAATTGGCGTCAAGGGATTGTGCAACTTACGAGAGCTCGATGGGCAAGTCACCAGGCAGCCCTCCTGATGCCGCGCGACACGTATCACCGCGTAGCCAGATCCGCGCTCGATCACAATCGACTCGGGCTACTCATCGGACAGAAGGATGATGTAACTTGGAGCCTCATTGCACCTGCTTTACGACTCAACTGGATGGCTGATCTATGGCTGACAGAACTTGCAATCCGCCAGGTAGAATCTGATGAGTCTTAGAGATTCTCGTACGATGCGAACAGGTCAATTGCTTCAACAAGACTGTCTAGCTGGCTGCCGTACTTTGCCGCTATGGCAGCACCTTCATTAGTCACGTCATACAACAGATCCCGGGCGTTGGTTAGACGTTCACGAAAGTCTGAGATTCGGGCCGACGCACTAACACCTAGATCAATCGACGCATGAAGTTCGGCCATCGCCATTAGGTGTTGTTGTTGTGAGATCGGCGCAGTCCAACGGACTTCTTCGAGGAGATCATGATGTAGCTCTGGTTCCGAAAACACTCTACCACCAGAGGGCGCTCTTGCAATGCTCGTGGCTTCCCCGACACGTTCTATGCTGCTGAAGAGCGAGTCCACGAAGACCCGGGTCTTCGCCTGCATACCACCCCCTCGTATTGCCCAATTGTCGGCTTTCCACATGCGCAATAGATGATACCAACCCGTAGCAGCACCCGATCCGCTACAAACGGTGCTCAGAACTCCACCAATATCCGAGTAGCCCCAGACGACATCGAGATTATTGAATTCAGTGAGCGTGTAGACTACGCGGAGTATGTTCGCTAGACGATCGGGCGACCACAAGAGTGGATAGGTGGCTGAGGAGGTACCAACAACGAGATAGACCCCACTCGCACCAAGCGCAGTGATAGCATCAATATAGTCCTCGGTCATCTGCCAGTCGGCGAACGCATCGTTCTCGGCAACAATTGATATCAGAACCGGACGATCTGAGATGGCAATTGTCTCTTGAGCATAGGCAATACTGTGTCGTGTCCACTCATCGCCGAACGAAGTTTGGTAAGGGCTCGGAGCGATTAGTCGTCGACTACCTAGTCGCTGATTTGCAAGGAGTATCGCCTCAGCGTTCTGTCGGATTTGCTGGGATGAGAGGGGTGCTGTGAGATTGCCGTAGTCCAGGCGATGAGATTTGTGTCGGTCAAGGATTGCTGGTCGCACCGGTTTCGAAGCTGCGATAGTATGAATATAGAGTTGCGGATCAAGCAACGCCTCGACATCGTAGAGCTGCAGGTCTACGATTGTTCTCCTCAGTGTGTCGAACTTCTCCGCTGCCGGACTCACAATCACACCGGTCAATAGTCCTCTTCTAGCAACCTGCTGGATTTTGTCAGTTTTCCCATATCCGTGCTGGATCCAGAATGTCATCGGCACTCCGCAATTGCTGATCGAAGGTCTGAGAAACTAGGATAGCGGCGACTCATCGAGGGGTGGAGCAGTCTGTGTACTATCGTCCTTGTACCCGTCGATAGGTTCGCGCTATCGAAAGCGACTGCATTGAACGTACCTGATGCTAGGTTCCGCATGTATCTGTCGGGATCGTGATCAGAGAACGGATGTATATTGGTGAGCGTCATGAAGAAAACGATACCGAGTAAGAACATGTCTGTCCTGTGATCGATCGGCGAATAGCGTCGTTGGATGAATTGCTCGGGAGCGGCGTAGAGATTCGTTCTTGGCGAGGGTAGTAGACTCTCTGTGAGCGGTGGCAGATCATGAAAATACGCGATCCCGAGGTCAAGAAGGACGGGTTCATCGTGGTGGTCGAATACGATATTCGATGGCTTGATGTCGCGGTGTACAATGCCGGTGTCAGCGAGGATCTCGGCAGCATCGACTAAGCCATTGAGCAGGTGGAGGCACGCTCCCTCGGTCCACGGCTCGCTTAGTCGATTCTCGAGGGTGCCGCCTGGGAAGAATGGCTCAATATACCAAAGATATGTCCGGTGGGCAACTCTCTGGAACCCAGGCCCGTCGAGAATCTGCACGATCCGCGGATGCGTGATTCGCCGCATCGCCTCGATCTCGCGGTTAACTCTCTCGGGGACGCTAGTCGCTGGCGTGGTCGTGTTCTCCGGCATGGGCTCATGGACGAGCTTTAGGACCCTCTGGTCATCCCCGCCGATCCGATACGCCGACTTCATTCCACCATACCCCACCCGGGGAAGCTGCAAATCGAAGTCCTCGAACGCTGCAACCACGTCCTCGGGGTGAGGAGGGCTAGCCGTAGTCACAGCAGCGAATCCTAGCGCCCGGTGACGGATCTCAAACAGCTATACGACTTGTGCACCTCACTCAGCAAGTGTTGTCGCCTCTCAACTAGTGGCTCCATGTTTCGGGATTTCGGTGTGAGCGTCGAGCTGGTGACAGAGGCGTCTCGGGATTGTTGTCAGCGCCGGGACGCGTGACAGAGGATGGTGTTGTAGCGCATGGCGAGAGCGCAACCATCTTTCATGGCGAAGCGCGTCCCGGTGACAACCAAGAGGTGCAGCATTTCGTCGATCGCCTCGTCAACACAGTCCTCCGCGGCGGCCCAGAGCACAATTTCGGGGCGTACTACAGCGAGCTTTGTCGCGGAATCGACGACTCCGCACGGTCGCGAGGTGCCCTCGGCTGTGATTGTGCCGCGAGAATTATCCAATTCTGCCCAGTTGCGCCGCGCTTGCAGCCCATCACCACTTCCCGGCGGGTGGCAACGAGAACACGGTGTTCGTCCCGATCGCGAGTTGGATGCAGAAGGTCGGCACGGGCCATGTTGTGGTGCACACTCGACGACGATGCCACCAGCGATTCTCGAGAAGCCCATCGCCAGATCATTGCGTCGAGGCCTACGATTTCCCGAGCGACGGCGTGCGGGTGCGAGGTACGAATTAGGGGATGGCGACGCTGCGCTACGAATCCGCCGTTGCTCTGGCTCAGATTCAGCGTAATGCTGAGCAGAGAGCTTTGGTCCAGAGCACGGGCTCGCGAGGGGAAGGACGAACCTGATGGTTGAGGTTGCATCGCTTGATGAGGTGCCGCTGCGCGAGGTCTGGCCAGACGAGGCTCGGGACTTCACGCCGTGGTTGGCTGAGAACCCCGACCAACTCGGTCGAGAACTCCACATGGATCTTGAACTCGAAAAGGTGGAGTTCGCAGTGGGGCCGTTCTCCGCGGACGTGGTTTTGCGGGACGCCAACACCGGCCAACGACTCGTCGTCGAGAACCTCCTGGAGACGACTGACCACGACCATCTCGGGAAGCTGATCACGTACGCCGCAGGACTGGAGGCGCACTGGGCTGTGCTCGTCGCGAAGGCGTTCCGCCCTGAGCACCGCTCGGCGCTCACCTGGCTCAATTCGATCTCCGGCGAGGGGAGCGGCTTTTTCGGAATCGAGGTGCACGCCGTCCGTATCGGCGACTCGCCCGCTGCGGTCCGCCTGGACGTGGTGGTCGCGCCGGACAATTTCGCGCGGCGAGCACGCGCCGGAGTGAAGACGGTGTCCGAGACGAACAGTCGCTACACCGACTGGTGGGCTGACTTCCTCCCCGCGTTCCACGATGCGTACCCCGGGTGGAGTAACGCTCAGACACCGCAGCCTGTCAACTGGATGACGTTTCCCAGCGGGAGGAGTGGCGTTCGCTACGACCTCAGCTTTGCCTATCCCACCGGCGCTACGAACTACAGCCTTCGAGCGGGCATCTACATCGACGACGGGGAGACGGTGTACCCGGCGTTGGAGGCTCAACGCTCGGCGATCGAAGCTGCATGTGGGCTCAACCTCCAATGGGAGCCACTCGAGAACGCACGAGCTTCACGAGTCGCGATCTACCTCGACCCTGCTGATCCGGCAGATCGTGCCAGGTGGTCGGACTATCGAGCCTGGGCCATCAAGACCCTCGGCGAGTTCCGCCAAGCCTTCGCGGCCCCGATCAGGAACCTGCCATGAGGGCTGTGCGGAACCGATGTGAGATGAACCGAGCGCGAGGAGTCCAGACAAACCGCACGGGGCCAGACAGTTTGTTCTGATTCCCGCACGACTGCATGACTCACGAATTGTGTGGTCTCGGAGCCTCAACGCCCAAGCCGTCATGAGGGTCTCTCCTGCGATTCGGGAGTCAGGGCGGTTGGATTGTGGGTGCGCCAGCGGAGCGGCCGACTGGCTACGTCGGAGCGAGGGGCGAGGTGTGGTCGATCGACACAGGAATGTTCTATAATCGCACACGTGGGTGAAGGGGATGCCGCCTTGGGTGCCCGGATCGCAGAGGCTCGGCATGGCGTTGGTCTGACCCAGGCGGAGTGCGCGTCGAGTTCGGGGCTGGAGCGCAGCGCGTTGGCGAAGATCGAAACGGGTGCGCGGCGGGTTGGTGCGGTCGAGTTGGCGCGCTTGGCCGAGGCGCTGCACATGCGCGTGGAATGGTTCTTCGGCGATGCCCCGATGGCGGTCGTGTCGCGCCGGAACTCGGCTGAGCCGGGTGCTCCCAGCCCTGAGATCGATCGGTTCGCCGAACGGCTTGCTCGGGAGGTGGGGTTCCTGCAGGGCATCGGCGAGTTGCCTCTGCCCGCGAGCCCGTCCGTTGCGCTCCCGGCGACGCCCGAGGAGGCCGAGGACATCGCAGTCGATGTCCGTCGCCGGCTCGGCTACGACGCTCCCGAACCAGCGGTCAATCTGGCCGGGCGCGTCGCGGGCATCGGCCTGCTGGCGTTCTCGGTGGAGTTGGGGAACGACGGCGCCGACGGTGGGTCGATCCTGCTGGAGAGCGGGGGAGTGGCCGTGATCAACGGAACCCGTGATGTCGGACGGCGCCGCCTAACCCTCGCCCACGAACTGGGGCACTACGTCTTCGCCGACGAGTACTCGACCGATTGGGACATCTTCAGCGCCCCGAGTCGGACCGAGAGCCTGATCGACCGCTTCGCGCGGGCTGTGTTGCTGCCGGCGGTGGTGCTGGCGGAGCGCTGGAACGGCGGTGACAGCACACGGAGCGAAGCGGTTCGCATCGCCAGCGAGTTCCGGTTGGACATGTCAACCCTGGCGCGGCGGCTCGAGGAGTTGAGTCTTGCCGACCCCGAGGAGGCGGACACGGTTCGGGCTACACGTACTCGCCGTGCCGACATCGTGGAGTTCGACCTTGTGGTCGCGCACGAACTCGCCCCGCGTGACCTACCCGAGGCCTATGTGAAGGCCGTATTGAACGTCTACCGCCGCGAGGAGATCTCCGCCGCCCGGGCACTCGGATTGCTGCTGGACACCTGGGTGGAGGACGACCTCCCCAACCTTCCGCTGCTCCCCGCCGGGGCGGCCTGGTCGTTCGTGACCTGATCGGCCCCAATGGACACGCTCGTGTTCGATACGGGCCCGCTCAGCCACTTCGCTCGGGCGTGCTGGCTCGACGTCCTCAGAATCGTCGTCGGCGACCGGCGCGAGGTCAGCTTGGTTGGTCGCGGCCACCTGACGTGGCGGGGCCGGATTCGGAACGCTCGAGAGGGTGGGCCAACTCGTTCAGTTCGATCTCGGCAAGGGTGTCCTGCCGGAGTGCGGCGAGGCGCTCGGCGGCGCCGGGGCGGGCGGCAACCCTGTCATGAAGCTGCCGGTACGAGGACGTGTTGGGCATGGAGCCGGTCACCCTAGGCCGTCGGGACTCATCATCGAGAAGCCCTTCTGCTCGCAGTTCTTCGAGATTCGTGTCGTAGAGGTTGCCGCCGCGGGGGATCGCCCACTGTCGCTACCGCCCGCGGTCGCCTGCAAGGACGATTCGCTCACCAGGCAAGGACGATTCCCTCGGGCTGCCATTGGGACAGTGTTTCGAGTCCCCGTGCCTTGTCGTGGGCGATGTCCAGCGCGGCGACGATGTGGTTGACGACAGGCCAACGCTCCCCGGAGCTCTCGGAGTGATCGACGCGTTGGCGACAGACCAGTCGCACAGGTGCCACCGCCACAGTGCAGGCCCGATCGGCAGGATCGGCAGCGTCGCCGAGCAGCGACCGCGCAGCCCGCATTTCGGCCTGGGTGGGGAGGTAGAAGTCCGGCGGGTAGTCGCCGCGGGCCACGATGGGCATGCCCCACGACGCTGCTGCGAGAGTGTCGGTCAGTGCCCAGCCTGTGGTGCTGTGGGTGTCGTCGAGGCCGAGGCCAAGCCGAGTTGCGCTCGGACCTGGCGCTCGGTCCGGCAGGCCGGCCAGAGGCACCGAGCGGCGCTGCCACACGGCGAGCAGGTCATGGAACAGATCCGGGCACATCGCCTCGCCCGCTGAGGTCAACAGGCCGGCTGCGCGCAGGCCGCTCATGGCCTTGGACACTGCGCTGGCTGCTCGGTCCACCCACCGCGCGACCTCGCGGACACCGTGGGGCTGATCGGGTGTCAGGAGACACGCGATCGCCACCTCCTTGGCCACCTGGCTCTCCAGCGGTCCTCCCGCTGCCGGCGGCTCCGTCCGGCCGGCCACCAGGGTGTCGATGATCAGCGGCGGATCCACGATGCGCAGTTCGCCGCGCATGTCGAAGAAGTTGATCCCGCAGCGTCGCAGCACCTGCTTCGCATCTGAAGCAATGCGCTGAGCCACCACGATCACCGGCCGATCACGCTCGCCGAGGCCTTGAGCGAACTGATCGCCACCTGCGGCGGTGACGACCGTCTTGACCTCGGCGTCGAACAGTCGCCCCGCCACATCAACCACGAAATCCGATTGGGCTGCGGCACCTGCCATCGCAGCGGGGTCGGCGACCGCCGCGATACCCAGATCCGCCAGGGCGCCCACCAACGCCTCCATCGCCTCCCGCTCGACATCGGTTGACGCTCTGCGGGACATGCCCCCAAGCGTACTGAGTGCTGTACTCGTATACAAGAACACCGAACAGACACCTAGGGAAAGATCGGCCTCCGACGTTCTGCTTAACCCGCCGCCTGAGGCAGCCTGAACGTCGCGCTTGCGGGGCGGCGTCTCATGAGTCCGTTACTCTCGCTGCACGAAATGTTTGCCATACCAGTCGTAACGCCGTACGATCAGGGGCGTCTGACGGTCCGGCTAGTAGGTGCAAGCCGAATGCAGCCGACACACCGCTGGCACGGGACCCCGGAACGCACGGGGTCCCATTCGTTGCCCCTGACAGCAGAACCCGGTTCGGACGCAATGCGTGGCCTGCTGCGGCGCGGGCTGTGGCGAGACCGATCCGCCCGACCGTAGAGTTCGTGAGATGACCGACGACCTGGTGAGTTTCCGCCTCGATGGTGAGGTGACGATCGAGCAACTGTCGGCCGCGTTCGCCCGCTTCTCCGCCGTCCTCGATGCGCTGCACGAGGATCACGGCGCCAATGTTCGATGGGTGCTCGCCGGACTCGAATCCGGCAGCGCGACCGCGGTCGCCAAGGCTGTACCTCTAGACAGCGACGCGGAGCGGCTCATCCCAGCGATCTGTGGCGACTACCTCCAGGCGGCGCGACAAGTGTTGAGGGGCGACGAAGATTGCGACCGCCCCGTTCTGCGTGCTATTCGTGAACTTACTGAGGTCGCTGACGAGAACAACCCGGTCGTCCTCGAGACCAGCGATGACGAGGTCATCTTCGTCGCACCCGCCCCGACTCCGGCGGTCGGAACCGGGGCTGAGACGCAGCAGACGACCAAGTCGCTTGGATCGGTACGTGGTCGCGTGGAGATGCTCTCCCAGCGCGACACGCTCAGGTTCTCGATCTACGAACTCGTAAACGACAGGTCCGTGTCCTGCTTCCCGCATCCTGACGACAAGGACGTGATGCGGGAAGCTTGGGGAAGAATCGCTGATGTCACTGGCACCATCACGCGAGATGTCGCTACCGGCCGACCGCTCTCGATTCGACGGGTCACGCGAGTAGACGTTGTCGATGAGGGAGAGCCGGATAGCTATCGCAGGGCGCGGGGCGCGCTCAGAGCCACCGAGCCGGCCGAGCGAGCGGTGAGGCGGATGAGGGATGCCCGGTAACGTCCCTCGCGTCTATGCAGACGCCAATGTGCTCCTCGCCTACGTCGGCAACGAAGCGGGCCGCGCCGACACTGTCGAGTCGATACTCGAGGACGCTCGGGAGTCGAGAGTCGAGCTACTCACTTCGGTGCTCTCGATCGCCGAAGTGGCCTACGTTCAATCCGACTCAAGCTCAGACTTCTCGTCAGCCGGCGATGCTGCGATCGACGAACTGTGGAAGCCGGCATCGCCGGTCACGATTGTCGACATCTCTGAGACCGTGGCGCGAGAGGCTCGAGGTGTAATTCGCAACGCCAGGCAGAGGAGTATTGGAAGGGTCGGGGCTGCGGACGCCATCCATCTTGCGTCTGCGCAGTTGCACGAGTGCGACCGGTTCTTCACCTACGAGCACGAGAATATGAGACAGCGCTGGGAGACTCTGATCGGGGCGGGCGTTACTGAGCCGTTCACGGACGCCCCACAACTCGGCTTCAACGGCTAAGCCTGCAATCGCCGCTTCGGGGACGTGGCTGGGTGGGCCGTCTGGCAGGGCGATGACGTAATGGGAGTCGGCTGAGGCTGCCCGAGCATCTCGCGTTGGCGTGACGCTGCCCGCTGGCTGCGGTGCCGGCGCTGTCACAGGGGTGGGCCATAGTTGGGTCACGAGAGTTGAGGCCGGCTGCGACTCGCGGTGGCTCGTCTCGAGGTTGCGGGCGCAGTGCTCGTAGTTCGGGGTCGACGCTGTTGGGCGGGAGTCGCCTGGCAGGACGAGGAGGTTGAGATGGCGACGACGGTTGTGAGTTGGAATATCGCCAAGCGCCACGCGGCGTGGCGTCAGCTTGTGGAGATGGGCGCCGATGTTGCGCTGTTGCAGGAAGCGGGAGAGCCACCAAAGGAGGTCGCTGGCAGAGTCGACATCGGTCCCCGTGAGCATTGGGACTCGCATGTCTGGAATTCGGAGTGGTGGAAGGGCCGGGGCTGGCCGGATCTCTACGACCGTTGGGCGATGGTGGTGAAGCTGTCGGACCGGGTCGACGTCGAGTGGTTCAAACAGGTCAGCCCGATCAGCTGGCCGGCTGAGGACGAGATCGCCGTCAGCGGCATCGGCACGATCGCCGCCGCTCGCGTCACGCCGCGAGACGGATCGGAGCCGTTCATCGCGGTTTCCATGTACGCGAAATGGGTCAAGCCGCATGTGTCGGTCTGCTCCAAGTGGAAGGTGGGGTACTCCGACGCCTCCTCGCATCGCATCCTGTCGGACCTGTCGGCTTTCATCGGCCACACCGACCCCAGTACGCACCGCATCCTCGCTGCGGGTGACCTCAACATGATCTACGGCGCAACCGACGACAACCCGCTGGCGCTGGCGGCTCGCGAGCGGACCGTCATCGCCAGGATGGAAGCGCTCGGCCTGGAATTCTTGGGACCCCAATACCCCAACGGCAGGGAGGCGAAGCACAAGTCGAAGGGCCTGCTTCCTGGCACGGGCAATGTGCCCACCTTCCACGCCCCGGTCGAGAAACCCAGCGAGGCGCAGCACCAGCTCGACTACGCCATCGCCTCGCGCGGCTTCCACGAGAGCGTCACGGTGCGCGCTATGAACTCCGTCAAGGAGTGGGGAGCCAGCGACCACTGCCGCCTGCTGATCGAGGTCTCCGGTTGATCCCGCTCCACTAGCTTTACTGGCCTTCGTCGCCTGCGAGCAGTACGGTCGGCTACTGCTCGGGCATGACGCACGGCGAAGCGCTTACCTGGCCGGGCGACTCGGCTCTCGCGGAGTGATCTTGATCATCCTCGCAAACGGCAAAACGAACGAGGTCTCCCAGCGGACCGACGACACGGGGGCTCTGTGGGTGCGTCTCGGCGAACTCCGCGGCGCCACCGGCTGGCAGATGAAGCCGGAAGGCGCGTGCCTGGGCGAGTTGTGCGTGCCGCTGCCGGAAGACAGGCGTGAGGAGTGGATCGCCGACGCCGACGGCTGGGTGTGGTTCTGCTACTCGGACTTCGCGGACATGATCGGCCAGAAGCACGTGCGCGACGGCGACGTGTGGAGCCTCGGCTCGGTGCCCGAAGTCCGTCGCGCCGGGCTGGAATCCGCAGTTGCGCCCGACTTCGAGGTGACCGAGCGCAACGGCAACACGTTGAGGCTCTCGGACTTGCGTGGCCACAAGGTGGTGCTGTTCACCTGGTCATCGTGGTGAGGCTGTCGCGTCAGCCTGCCGGTCTGGCAGGAGCTGTACGAATCCATCGGTCCGGACAGGTTCGAGATGATCAGCGTGGCCCAGGACTCGGGGGACCCCGAGGCTGTGGGCAAGTGGTTCGACCGGGCTTCGCCGACCTACCGGTGCGTCGTCGACCCGACACACCAGATCAGCTCGCTGTTCGGCTGGGTGAACGTGCCGTCGGCCGCGTGGATCGACGAGGACGGGAGCATCGTTCGCAGCAACGAAGGGGTGTACCCGGCTGAGACGACCATCAGGTTCGGCCTCGGCAAGGTCTGTCTCGGCGACAACGCATTCGCCCAGGCGACTCGCGACTGGATCGAGCGGGGAGCCGACAGCGAGCACGTCTGGTCGAGCAGGGAACTAGCCGAGCGGCTCAGGCCCGTCGACGACGACACGCTGCTGGCAGAAGCGACGTTCAAGCTGGCGTTGCACTTCGAGGCGGTGGGCGGCGACGAGCGTGCACGGAGGCACTTCGCCGCGGCGGAGCATCTGGCGCCCGACAACTGGAACTACCTGCGGCAGGGCTGGACTCACAAGGGGACGGTCTATGCCTACGTGAAGGTGCTGAGGCGGACGAACGACCTGAGCAAGAACTCCGACAAGAGCTACTACGACCCCATGGGGCTGCCCGACGAGAACTATCGCCGGTTCACCGAGCCCGAGTGGCTCTGGACACCTGCCGTCCGGCGGCTCAAGCAACTGCTCCGCCGCTAGAGGGACGGCCAGCCTCTGACCGCTACCTCGCGGCGGTCGCCTCGATCTCAGCGAGGAACTCGGGATGTCACCCTTGTTCCAGCTGGGCCGAGGATGGTCTAAGTCGAGGGTTCGTGACGTGGCAGTTCCGCGAGAAGGCGATCGCCGAACTCGACTCGACGTGGCAACTTCAGCGCAGCTTCAACCGATGGCGCGTCGACTTCGATGTCGTAGTAGCGCTGCACGAGTTCGACGACCGATTCAGGCGATATCGGACAACAGTCTTCTTCCTCAGCGGCGAGATAGCCGCGTATCTCGTCGGTCAAGCTCTCCCGTGTCGTGCCATACCAGGGGCCCGGTGAGTGTCGCCAACTCCAGTTGAGACCACGGTCGCTGCGGAGGATGGCGCGCCGGCCGTCGCTGAGGTCTGCGAACTCGGTGAAGCTGACGCCAACGCGCTTCCGTCGCCGCTCCCGGTACTTCTCCCACCGGCGCTGCCGTCGCGGAACGTGCTCCAGTCCCACGTATCCGTACTGCCCGCGGAATCGCCGCCGGGTCTGTGCGGTGTCCGGCGCAGGGGCCGCAATCTGGTCGGGAACCTCGGTTCTCCTCGGTGCCGGCGCAGGGTCGTGCGAAAATATGGGTGCGTACGGGTCGTCGTCGTCCAGCTCGCAAACGACGCCGAAGACGACAACGCTCAGCACCGGCGGCAGGGCCGACCCGGGGGTCGGAAGTCGACGGTATTCACACTCGAATCGTATTCCCTCCTTCCTCCAAGGCGTCCAAGAAGTCGGACGCGGCGACGCCGAGGGCAGCCGCCGCGTCACCGAGCGGTGGCCGTCGCCGGCGGTTGTGCATCTAGGGCCCGAGGCCGGTCTGGTCGTGGAGTTGGTCGGCGAGTGACGTGATCTCGGTCAGCATCGTGAGCTTGGCCCGCCAGGTGGCCGGGATCGTGTCTGCGCCGTAGTGGGCGCCGGCGATCTGGCCGTAGATGGCGCCGGTGGTGTCGGCGTCGTCGCCGAGGTTCACCGCAAGCAGGGCGCCTTCGCGGAAGCCGTCGGAGCGACCGAAGGCCCACAAGGCCGCTTCGAGCGCGTCGACGACGTAGCCGGTTCCTTTGATGTGCGGCGGGTGTCGATCTTTGAACGATCCGTCGGCGACGCGGGCGATCTCTGCCGACAGGGGGTCGCGCTCCCATTGACCTTCGACGGGGCAATAGCTCGGGGACAGGAGCGTGTCCTTGTCGACGCCCCCCAGGGCGCCGACCAGCAACCCGGCGAAGTAGCGGCACGCGTCGACCGCTTCGTGGGCCCTGTGCGTCGTCCGGGAACTGTCCGCGGCCATGGCGATGGCTTCGGCGGGGCGGCCCGCGAAGTACATCGGCACCGGCGCGAGCCGCATCAGCGAACCGTTGCCGGCAGTGTGCGGCTCGATCGAGCCGGAGTAAGGGTCGTGGTACCGGATGAACTTTGCCAACGCGTTCAGGACGCTGTTCCCGGCGTCGAAGCAGGACCCCGTCGAGGACAGGTAGCCCTGGCCGACCCAGCGCAAGTAGCGCTGCATCTGGTCTCTGGCGTCGAACCCGCCACACTCGAGGAGGCTCGTGGCCAGGCAGAGGGCCATCGAGGTGTCGTCGGTCCATTGGCCGGGCTGCAGGTCGAAGGGCCCGCCGCCGACAATGTCACTGATCGGCTCGAACGTGCCGGGCCGCCTGAACTCCAGGGTGGTGCCGAGCGCGTCGCCCGCCGCCAACCCCAGCAGGCAGCCCCGGAACCGGTCCCGCACAGTTGCTTCACTCACGCGGGCGCCTCCCGGTCACGATTCGGCTCTCCGAGTCACGTTCTTGTCCACGTTGGCTTTCGGTCGGCTCGAACCCGCCCCACCCCTTGCGGGACGAAGCCGCGCCGCACACTATGAGCCGGCCGGCAAGCCACCAAGGCGTGCGTCGACTGCCGGCGACGGCGCGTCGAGTGCATCGGTCGGGTGATTGCGGGTGGGCTGGACACGGCCCATCATGGCCGACCAATCGCATTCACCGGTGGGGTTCGCCACCGTCCTCACAAGGAGGCACATGGAGCCGCGCATCAGCATCATCACTCTGGGAGTCGTCGACCTGCCCCGCTCGGTGGAGTTCTACGAATCCCCACATCTGGATTGACTGACGGGCGTCTGACGGGGCGGGGAAAGGATCGGTCGTCACGCACGTCTACATTTTGTAGACTCGACTCGTGGCCAAGACGACGACGATCCGGGTCGATAGCCGGACGCATGCGCAACTTCTGGAACTGAGCCGGGCTGCGGAGATGTCGCTGATCGACACTGTGCGGCTAGCGGCTGAGGCGCTTCGCCGCGAGCGGTTCGCCCGCCGTGCGGTCAGCGAACTCGCCGCGCTGCGGGAGGACGGCGTCGCCTGGGAGGACTACCTGGCCGAGGCGGAGTCCTCCACGGTTGGCGATGGCGTCGGTTGACGAACTCTGGCTGGTCGACTTCGGCAGCCCGTATCCCGCCGAACCCGCACACCATCGTCCAGCTCTGGTCGTCGGCCCGCCCGAGGTGTTCGGGGCGGCGTTCCCCTTCGTCATCGTGCTGCCGCTCACGACCAGCCGGCGGGGTCTCTCGTTCCACATCGAGATCGAGGCGACCCCCGACACCGGACTGGCCGCAACGAGTTACGTCCAGTGCGAAGCGGTCCGGTCAGTGAACCACAACCGTCTGCTCCACCGACTCGGCATGATCGATGTCGAGGGGAGCCGCCGCGTCTCCGACGTGCTCCGGATGCTGCTCGGCCACTGAGCGACGGTCCCTTCAAGGCGACTTGTCGGGCGGCCGTGTCTCTGAACGGAGACCAATTCCTTGCCAACGAGGATGTGGCGGCGATCGACTCCGGCGCACGCGAGGGGCGGCCAGGGACGGATCTGTCAGCAGGAGTGGGACGAATCTCTCTGTAGACGTGAGACAAAATTATGGTGACTACTACCGTGGCCAGCCGGCCTCCAGCGGGAGGTTGCCAGCCGCTCAGTGGTGGATTATCCTCCACAATGTGGTGGATAATCCACTTCCTCGGCTGGTCCTTCCGAGCCTGCAATCTCGACTTGATGTGATGCCGGCGGTGGTAGTCACCGGCGCTCGTCAGACGGGCAAGAGCACCCTCGTGCGGGAGCTTACGCCCGGGCCCCGGCACTACTTCTCCTTCGACGACCTCGACGTGGTGGACGCTGCCCGACGCGATCCAGATCTGCTCCTAGGGGGCAACGAGCCCGTGACGCTTGATGAGGTGCAGCGCGAGCCTGCCGCCCTGCTTGCAGTGAAGCGGGCCATCGACCGTCGACGTATACCTGGGCAGTTCCTCCTGACGGGATCGGCCAACCTGCTGCTGATGCGGCGAGTCTCGGAGTCGCTGGCCGGGCGGGCAAGCTATCTCGTGCTTTCTCCCATGACCAAGCGCGAGCAGCAGGGACGCGGGCGGGCCGGCATCTGGAGCGAACTGCTGGACGCTGACGCGCAGCACTGGTCTGAGATCGTGGCAATGCAGCCCGACGAACCCGACGACTGGGAGGAGTTCGCGCTTAGGGGTGGTTACCCGGTGCCGGCGCTGCAGCTCAAGACGATGACGAAGCGGGCAATTTGGTTCGACGGGCACGAGGACACGTACTTGCAGCGCGACCTGCAGGATCTAGCGGCTATTTCCGCGCTCCCGGACTTCCGGCGGCTGATGCGCGCCGCCTGCCTGCGACTCGGCGGGATGCTCAACAAGACGGATATCAGTCGCGACCTCGCGATACCGCAGACGACGGTACACCGCTATCTCAACCTGCTCGAGACATCACACCTACTCGTGCGCATTCCCGCGTACGCGATCAACCGCACCAAGCGTCTCATCAAGTCGCCTAAGCTCTACTGGTCCGACACCGGCATGGCTTTGAGGCTGTCGCAGACAGCAGTTCCCAACGGTTTCCACCTCGAGAACCTCGTCCTAGGTGATCTACTCGCTTGGCGCGCCACTCGGACCGATCACATTGAGATTTGCTACTGGCGCACGACTCGTGGGGAAGAAGTGGATTTCGTCGTCGAAGTGGGTGGCCGTCTGCTCCCGATTGAGGTTAAGGCCACACAACGCCCGAGTCTCCGCGACATCAGGCACCTTCGGACCTTCAGAGCCGAATACCCCGAGGCGACATACCCCGGCCTGCTGCTCCATACCGGCACCACGGTCGAATGGCTGGCCCCCGGCATCCTCGCCGCACCCTGGTGGCGGGTCCTGTGACCCACACCTCGGGAAGCCCGGCTGGTCCGGGTGCCTGAGGCGACAGTTGAATCGCACTGGGCTTGGTGGTGGAGGAGGCGTGTCTCGAACGCCCTCCTCTGGGTTCTGGCGGTCACCTTCTCGTCGATCGGCCTGCGTCGCGCGAACAAGCAAGGATTGCCACATCGCGGTCTGGCTATTGCCGGGTTGTGCATCAGCACCGCAGGAGTCGTGTTCGCGATCGTCGTCATCCTGGCGTTCTTCGGAGCAGTCGCCCCGTTGGGATGAATTCCGGGCCGAGCGCGTCGCCCGCCGCCAAACCCAGCAGGCAGCCCCGGAACCGATCCCGCACGGCGGGCTCACTCACAGGCGCCTCCCGGTCACGGTTCGGCCCAGTAGCGGACGTAGGCGTGCTGTTCGTGGGTTTGTGGCGAGCGGGGGTGGTAGTACGACTTCTCCATTCCCCGCCACCATTCCGCGATCTGGGCCAGAGCCTCGTCGCCCGTCATGCCGTTGCGCACGAGCCAGCAGCCGACCACGGTGCCGGTGCGGCCGACCCCGCCCCAGCAGTGGACGTAGACGTTCCTGCCGTCTTCCAACGCCTTGTCGATGGCGTCGAGGATGCCTGCTGTTTGCTGTGGACTGCGCGGCACGCTCATGTCCACGATGGGGTGCCGCTCATGCACGACCTTCGTGCCCGCTCGGTCGGCTTCCTGCGCCGCGATCCCGGCATAAGGTGCCAACCTGTCGTGCCTCCGGGTCAGGTCGATGAAGTGGTCGATGCCCGCTCGGAGCAGGGTTCGCAACTTGGCGGCGGCTTCCCCGCGATTCGTTGCTCCCGGATACTCGCCCGCCGCGAAACGGCCCGGGACAACCCAGTAGGTGTTCGCCAGCGGCCGATCACTTCTACCGGTCGCGTTCATGTCCACGGCGGCTCCCGGTCGGCTCGAACCCGTCCCACCGCTTGTGGGAAGAGCCCGAGCCGCACTTTACGAGCGAGCCACCAAAGCCGCCAAGGTGTGCGGGTACCGACCGGTCACAGATCTCCTGGACCTCCAACCTCACCGCGCGAGGAGTGGCGAGAAGGGTTGCCCTGCCTCGGAGCCGCCAGATGAGGGGGAGGATTCCGGTGTTGAGTACTGACCTTGAAGTGGCTAGAATGTTCTGTACAGATTGGAGGCTTACGTGGACACATCGAGCAGGACCATTCCCGCAGCGCAGTTCCGCGACCAGTGTCTGCGGCTCATGGACGAGGTTCGGGCCACCGGTGAGACGCTGGTCGTGACGAAGCACGGTCGGCCTGTCGCCGCGGTTGTGCCCTACGTGGAGCAGGCCACCGCGAGCATCATCGGGTGGAGCAATGACATTCGCATCGCCTGGGATGTTGAGGAGCCGGCGGTTCCGCCGGAGAGTTGGCAGGTGCTCTCCGATCCCGATGGTGTGCTGAACGGCGTCCCGTCCGGCGACGAAGGGTGAGCCTGGCTCTCATCCTGGACACCGGCGTCCTGCTGTGGATGTCGCAGGGCAGCGAGCATCTCGGCGCTCGGACGAGGGCGATGATCGAAGAGGCGGACCGGGAGGGCTCCCTGTCGTTTTCCACCATCTCGATGCTCGAGGTCGCTCGGCTGCACTGGGACGGCAGGATCGACCTGCGCCGGGTTCCGGAACTGTGGCACCGCGAGCTGATCGACAGGGGCGCCCGCGAGATCCCCGCCACAGCGGAGGTCGCGCTCCTCGCCGCCTCGCTCGAGAGCAGAACGGGATTCCACGCCGACCCCGCCGATCAACTGATCGCGGCGACGGCCGTCGTTGCCCGCCGGCAGCTCGTCACCTCTGATCGGAAGATCCTGCAATGGGCAACCGGGCGAACTGAGCCGCAATGCGTCGACGCCCGGACCTAGTCGTCAATCGTAGGAAGTGCTCTGTTGGGGGTCTACTGATGATCGCCAAGCTGGGGCGCCTGGTCGTGGCGTTGACCGCGCTGGCGGTTCTGGCATTCTCGTGCAGCAGCGACAGCACGCCTACGCCCGCGCCCTCATCGGAACTCTCGCCCGCCGCCGAGCCGCCGCCTGTGCCGGAGCCGCCGCCCGCCCCAGAGCCGGAGCCGCCGCCGGAGCCGGCGCCCGCCCGGGGGCCGGTGAGGTTCGGGTTCCTGAATGCCCTGTCCGGGCGCGACGCGTTCTTGGGTCCGCCGAGCCTGGACGGGGCGCGGGCCGCTATCGGTGAGATCAACGCCAATGGCGGCGTGCTGGGCCGTGAGGTGGAGCTTGTGGTCGAGGACACCTTGTCTACCGTTGAGGGTTCTGTGGCGGGCTACAACCGGACACGCGAGGAGATCGACGCGCTCGGTGGCCTGGAGTCCAACGGTGCGGTCGCCCTGGTGGGCGCCGTGGCCGACGACGAGATGCCGACCATGTGCCCGACGTGCGGCACCACCGAACTGGACAGAAAGGGCGGCAACTACCTGTGGCGCCTCACCCCCTCGGATACCACCTACGGCGTCGTCGCCGCGCAGCTCGCCCGCGATCTCGGCTACACCCGCGTGGCCCTATTGGTCCAGGCGGCAGAACCGTGGCAAGAGTCGCTCGATGCCACCGCCGATGCGTTCAGGGGCGCGTGGGAGGACGGGGTCGGCGGCGAGACCACCGCCGTCGTGAGCTTCGCCCCCGGGCGTGACAGCTACCAGGCCGAGGTCCAGCAGGTCTTCGAGGGCGACCCCGAGGCCGTCTTCCTCGTCGCCGCATATGGGGAGGGTGCCCCCATCGTCCGGGAGTACATCGATGGCGGCTACGAGGCCACGATCCTGGTCTCGCCAGATCTGGCCGTCCCCGAGATAGCCGAGGTTGCGGCGGAGTTGCCGACGGGCCGGATGCTGGGCGCCTGGGTCACCGACGACTTCGACTCCCCGGCGTATGCCGCCTTCGCTGCTGCTCACATCGAACACACGGGCACGCTGCCACCGACGGGCTTCTACGAGGCCAACCAGTACGACCAGTACATCGCGCTGGCCCTGGCGATAACCGCCGCTGCTGCCACCGACGGGCCCGCCGTCGCGGCGCAGGTGCCCCGGATCCTGAACGCGCCGGGCACCAAGGTGTACACCTACGCCGACGGGGTCGCAGCGCTCGAGCGCGGCGAGGACATCGACTACGACGGCGCTTCGAGCTCGCTCGACCTGAACCAGTACGGCAGCCCGATTTCCCCCACGGTGCGCGTCCGGCACATCGTCAACGGCTTGTGGTTCGAGCGCGACGTCATCCAACTCGATCCCGATCTGCACCCCTAGACCCACGGGCGCCCGATCGTCGCACACCCGCGGCGGCACCCGGCTTGCTGGGTGTGTGCCGGGGTGGGCCCGGGTCTGTTCTGGGCGTCGTTGTTGGGCGGCCGTAGAGTTCGGTGGTGAGCGAATCGCCGCTGGTGGCGCCTGGCGCAGCGGCTGCTGAGAGCCGCAGCGACCTGTCGCTCGGCATTGCTGCGGCGACCCTGGCGGTGACGGCGTGGGGTTCGTCGGCCATCATCGTCCGGTTCATCGACATGGATGCGTTCGCCCTGATCGCGTACCGGTTCCTGCTCTATGCGGTCGTGATGGCGACGGTGCTGGCGGTGAGGCGGACGCCCGTCACGCGTGCGGGCATGCGGGATTCGCTGTGGGGCGGCCTCTCGTTGGGGGCGGTGACGGGTCTGTTCATCACGGCGGTGAAGTCCACGACCATCGCGAATGTCACCATCATCAACGCCCTGCAACTCGTGGTGGTGTCGGTGACCTCGGCGCTGGTGTTCGGGGAGCGCATGAGCCGGCGCGACATCGCGTACGCGGCGCTGGCGATGGCCGGTGTGGCGGTGGTGGCGGTCGGATCCTCCGGCAGCGAGAACTGGTCGCTCGGCGGCGATCTGGCCGCGGTCGGCTCGCTGTTCGGCTGGTCGTTCTACTTCTTCGCCACGCGGCGCGCACAGACCAGGGTGTCGACCCAGGAGTACACGGCGTGCGTCGCCATCTACGTGGGGGTGATCAGCCTGCCGCTGGCGGCGCTGTTCGGACAGGACCTGTCGTGGCCCAGCGGCCAGGACTGGGTGTGGCTGGCGGTGCTGGCCTTCGGACTGGGGATTCTCGGCCACAACGCCATGAACTGGTCGTTGCAGCACGTGCCCCTCTGGCTGGCGTCGACGCTGACGCTGTTCACGCCGGTCGTGGCGTCAGCGCTCGCCTGGCTGGTGTTCGACGAGGCCCTCTCGACGCTGCAGATGCTCGCCCTGGCGCTGGTCGTTGCGACTCTGGCGATGATCGTGCGCAACCAGTCGCGGCCGCGGTCCGGTGGGATGGCCACCGCTTGAGTGTTTGGCCAGTCAGGATTCGGGTCGGACACACCGCCGACCGGCGACCCATCCAGTATGAGTGTCAGGAATTCTTGCTCAGGTCGAGGTTGGGTCTGATGCAAGGAGACGGTGCTGTTCAGATGTCGAGCGATCCGGGCTGTTCGGAGGCCGGATGCGGTTCGGGCTGTATGCCGGCGGTGCGTTGGCGGTGCAGTTCCTCCTCCACGTCGTGTGCCCGCCGCTTGAGGTAGGTGATGGTCGCATCACGGGCGTCGTCGAACAGGGGGTCTGCGTCGCGGGCGGAGGGGAACCGCAGTTTGAAGATCAGGTTGTCGAGAATCGCGTTGTCGAGTTCGGGGCCGAAACGCTGTCGGTAGTACCGGATGCCGTCCTCGAGGCGGTGGGCGGTGAGGCTGTCGATGGCGGCGATGTCCAGCAGGTCTCGGAGGTGGCTGCGCCACAGCAGCGTGTCGAGCTTGAGGGCGAGGAGGTCCGGTAGCGATGCCACGGGCATGCCGCTGACGGTTGCGGGCTGTTGGAGCGTGCGCGGTCTCTGTAGCCGGTGAGCACGTCGTCCCAGGAGTCGATGTCAGCCACGGTGCGCGGTCGCGAGTTCGTGGATTGCCGTCTCCACGTCGGGTGGGCAGCCGGGTATGCCGGTCTGCGCTCGTAGCGCTTCCAGCGGAAGGTGTCGCAGAGCCCAGCGCTTGGCGTCGGAGTCCAGGAAGCGGCCGTTCAGGAGCCGGTTGGCTACCAGGAAGGCGTCCCGTGGCAGCCGAATGTCGGCGGGGTCGGGGCCCGACCAGAACAGATGCCACATGTCCGCGGGCAGCATTTCCGGGCACGGGGCCCGCCGAGCGCGGCGGAGGCGGGGCAGGTGCGGGCTCAACGCACTGGCCTGTTCGGTGAGGCTCCAGACGCGCACGCGCCGAGTGCTGTGCCGCCACGGGATCGTCCGAACGGCCGGTGTGACGTAGCCGTCGCTCGCCAACTCCACCAGGACGCGCTGGGCGTGACGCCGCGTGATCGCCGCCACCGCCGCCACCACGGCCGAGTCGGCACCATCCAGATGGGCGTGCAGCGCCGCCAGAACGAGCACCTCGGCCTCGGTGATGTCCGGGCGAGGGTGAGCCGGCGGCGGGACGGCCAACTCCCACACCGGGCGCGGTGGGGTGAGCCAGCGGGCACGCCCGGCGGACCTGGCCGGCAGACCGTCGTCGAGCCGCCGCCACCAGTCCCCCAGCGAGCCGGCCCGTGCCGCCGGCGGGGCGGGGGAGGCGCGGCCGCCTCGGCGGCCCGGTTCCGGCTGGATCCCCAGCACACGCTCGGCGAGACGCTCCGGGCGGTCGTAGCAGCAGACCAGCCCCCCGCAAGCGGCGCGGATGGCGCCGGATACGGCCCGCGCCGTCCCGACGGGGACACCGCACGCCGCGCGCACCGCCTCGGGCCGCACGATGAACGGGCCGTTGGTCGACAGCACCATCGCGGTAGCCCACACCCGCAGCGGCACCCGGCTCCCCTCGAGCGCAGTCCTGGTGCGCACGCTGTAGCGGCGCCGACACGAACCGCACCACCACCGCCCGGTCGGATCGGGCGCGTCGGCGCTGCTGCGTGCACACCGCGGGCAGCGTGGGCCGTCCGGCCACCGAACCCCCTCGAGCCACATTGCCGCCGCCGGTTCGTCGCCGAACGCGCCGACAGCATCCTCCACGGCGAACGGATACCGAAGCGGCTCAGACTCCACGATGCGTTCAGTGTACCCACGCTGCGCCACTAACTGAGAGGATATGTCGCCACTATGAGCCCTACCCGGGACCGGCAGCGGCGGCTGTCGGGCGGCCCGCAACTGGGGTTCCCCCGCGATCCTGGAGGATCCCGCGCTGCGGCTGACGATGACGAACGTTTTGTCGACTCTTCAGGCGTCCTCGTCGCGGCCGGCGGCACGATCACGCCCTTCCGGCCACCCGTTGTGGATCAGTCGGCGATCCAAGGTTCGGTCTGGACGCCGAGACCATCGGCGATGCGGTTTGCGTACGCGTAGTAGGCGACGACCTCGACGATGTCGAGGATGTCACGGTCGGAGAAACCGGCCGATCGCAGGGCATCCACATCGGCGGCGTTCATGGCGGCCGGTTCCGTTGTCAGTTTGATCGAAAATCGCAGCATCGCCACCCGGTTCGGCGACAGCGCTGCGGTTGTCCAGTCCTGTTCGATCGCCGCGACGAGCTCGTCATCGTCGATCAGCCGGCGCAGACCGCGCCGGTGGTGGACGACTCAATAGTGGCAGTCGTTCTTGAGGCTCACGACCAGAGCGATGATCTCGCGCTCGACCTTGCGGAGCGTCGCAGTGCCGGCCATGGCCGACTCGTACAGACCCTGGTGTGCCGCCATGCCGCGCGGGTTCAGCGAGTGCACGGCGAGGATGTTGTCGACCCGGCCGTAGGCGCGATCGACGACCTGCGGATGCATCTCGCCGAGTGCGCCGTCCCAGGAGTCGTCGGGAATGACCTCGATACGTGCCATGGCGCAGAGTCTCCCACGAGTCGGTGTGGGTCCGGGTCGGTTCTCCGCGTCGTCGTCGGGTGGTCCTAGAGTTCCGAGGTGAGCGAACGGCGACCCGACCTCGTGAAGCCGCGTGGCGGTGCCCTTCCGGACAGCTACGGGAAGTGGGCCTTGGTCGCCGGCGCCTCAGAAGGGCTCGGCGCTGCGTTTGCCTCCCAGCTCGCCGCACGGGGCATGCACCTGCTGCTGGTTGCGCGCCGCGGTCACCTGCTGACCCAACTCCAAGAGCAGCTCACCACCGAGTACCCGGTCGAGGTTCGCTGCCTGGTCGGGGACCTGGCCGACCCCACGGTCGCAGAGGTGCTGGCAGACGCCGTCGCCGGGCTGGAGCTCGGGATCATCATCTACAACGCGGCATACACGCCGGTGGGCCCCTTCGTGGAAGCCCCCGAGGAGGAAATAGAACGGGCAGTGGACGTCAACGTGCGCGGGCCGCTGCGGGTACTGCGGACCCTGGTACCGGGCATGTGCAGCAGAGGCAGGGGTGCCGTGGTGCTGATGTCGTCGCTCTCAGGCCTGCAAGGGACGCCCTACATCTCTGTCTACGCGGCCAGCAAGGCGTTCAACATGATTCTCGCCGAGGGTCTCTGGTACGAGCTGCGATCCCACGGCGTCGAAGTCGTCGCCTGCTGCGCCGGCGCGATGCGCACCCCGGGCTACATCAAGTCCTACAACCGTGACGTGCCCGGCATGCTGTCGCCCGATGAGGCTGCGCGCCGGACACTCGACGGGCTCGGCCGCGGACCGCGCCTGGTGCCGGGACTGGTCAACCGGTTGACCGCTGTGCTCATGGGTCGCCTCCTGCCCCGGCGGTCGGCGGTCCGGCTCATCGGCAGGAACACGAAGCACCTGACGTGACCGCGACGTAGAGAAAGCCGGCGTCGATCTCGTCCCGGCAACCTATGTCCGCCAGAAGTCCAGTCGAGCCGTGATGGTGGCCCCGTCGGCAATCTCCACCGGCGGCTGCGGCGGTGCGTCAGGCCAGTAGGGCGGGGGCCAGGATCCTCCAGCCGTCGGCTGTGGTGTCGGGGTCCTCCGCGAGGACTTGCACGCCGACGTGGTCGGCGCCGGCGCCGAGGTGTTCTTGGACACGGGTGGCGATCTGTTCGGGAGTGCCCCAGGCGACGATGGCGTCGACGAGGCGGTTCGACGGTCCGCCGCCCGGTCCGCCGTCGATGTCGCTCTGCTCGAAGCCGTGGCGCAGCAGGTTGTTGGTGTAGTTGGGCAGCCCCAGGTAGAGGGCCATGCTCTTGCGTGCCAGTTGGCGTGCGGTGTCGGGGTCGGTGTCGAGGATGACCATCTGCTCGGGGTACAGCGCCGCGTCGGGCCCCATGACCTCCCGGGCCGCCGCGGTGTGTTCGGGAGGGACGAAGTAGGGGTGCGCACCGGCGGTCGCCGTCGCCGACAGCTGGAGCATCTTGGGTCCGAGGGCGGCCAGCACCATCTCGGGCAGTTTCTGGGGCCCGTGGGCGACGAACAGTGTCTCGTGCATGCGTGCCAGGTACTGGCGCATGTAGCTGAGGGGGCGCGAGTAGTCGTGTTGACGCAGACCCTCCACCAGCGTGTGGTGGCTGACGCCGAGACCCAGCAGGAAGCGGCCCTCGAAGGCCTCCGCCACGGTTCGCTGGGCATTGGCCATCGTCATGGCGTCGCGGGCGTAGATGTTGGCGATACCCGTGGCGACCTTGATCGATGAGGTGCCCGCCAGCAGCAGCGTGGCCATCACGAACGGATCCCGCCCGACCGCCTCGGGGATCCAGATCGCCCCGTAGCCCAGCGCCTCCACCTCGGCGGCGAGTTCGGCGGCACGCGACGACGGCACCTCGTCCAGCATCCCGGTCCAGATCCCGATCGGTCCCAGGTCGATGTTTCCCATGCCCATGGCCCGCAACCTACCGCCGCCCATGAGGCGCCCGGCGCGCCACCGGCCGGGCGCAGACGGCACCGGAGGGGACTCGGGGGTGACCCGAGCGGGAGTGGGGCCTGGGCAGATCGGACCGGCGCCGGCTGTCCGCGGGTCTCCGGCTAGGAGATGAAGCCGACGTCGGGGTCGTAGGGCTGGGCGGAAGGACCCTTGAGCTCGACGGTGTTTCCTGCCGGGTCCTTGATGTACAGCGAGGGTCCTCGCCCATCAGCGCCCCAGTTGTTGAACACCGGTCCGGCCTCGATGCCGTGGCCGGCGAGGTGCCGGCGGACTTCGGCCTCGTCGAACGGCTCGACACGGACGCAGAAGTGGTCGACGTTGTGGCCCGTCGGGCCCGGTGGAGGGCCTCCCTCCAACCCGATCGGCCCGTTGGTATCCAACAGATCGATGAGGAAATCACCTGCACGGAGGTGGTACAGGCCGATCTCGGGGCGCGCCTTCTCGAGGGTGCAGCCGAGCACCGCCTCGTAGAAGCGCAGGCACGGCTCGATGTCCGCCACTCGGAGAACGACGTGATCCAGAGACTTCAGGCGGAACACCAACCGACCTCCCAGATCAGCCGCAATCGCGTCTGCGGGGCGACACTACACGGCGGCGGGGCTCGCGGGTCTTGCCGGGGGTTCCAGCGATTCCTTGCGCCGGTCCCATCGTTGAGCTGCGCGGGGCTCCTGCACACGCTCCGGCAGTGCCGCCGGAGGCGAATAGCGCGACGGCGCCGATGAAAGACAGAGGGAGAAAATTGGAAGTTTCTCTCGAAATGATTCATCAGGAAATACTGTAAATCCATCTATATGCCTGACATCTCAGCTCGTTATCGTCCTCATCAGGAATGGTGAACGTCCGCATCACGGCGGACCGAACACGAAGGAGGACGAGGCAAATGAGAACACTCAAACTGCTGAAGGCGGCGGCAATGGTGATGGCAATGGTGGCGGCCGCGCTGGTGCTGGCACCGGCGGCGAACGCCCAGACCATCCCGACGCTCACAGTCATTGCCGGTCCGGCGATAACCGAAGGCGGGGACGTCCGCTTCACGATCGCGCTGAGCGAGCCGCCCACCCAAGCCCTCGAAGTCGCCTACGAGTTGGAGGAGACCGAGCGCGTCGGTGCGTCGGTGAACTCCGACTTCGTCTTCGATGGTGTCGAAGGCTCGCGTACCGCCAGAATCCGTGCCCAGGACGCCGACTGGCGATTGGTACTCGGTACGGGGGCGGACGGCGTGCACGAGGACTCCGAGGCCCGGGACGGGCGCACGAACTCGGTGACGTTCACGCTCCGGGAGGGATCCGGCTACACGGTCGGCGACCCGTCGTCGGCCACCGTTCAGGTGGGCGACGACGAGGCCGAATGGGGCACGACGGCGTGGGAGGACATCGAGGTCGTCGTGGCGGAGGAGGATGGCTTCGCCGAGCTCGCTGTGACTCTCTCCAAGCCGTACTCGTACCCGCTGACGCTGGAGACGGCCGCCGGTTGCGGCACGGCGGACTGCGGGGAGGACTTCGACGTGGACTCCGCAAACGTGGACGTCACGATTCCGGCGCTCAGCCAGCGCGTGACTCTGCGCATCGGCATCGTTGACAATGAGCAGCCCGAGAGCACCGAGAGCTTTGCGGTGCTGCTGCTGGTGGGGGACAACCCCGTCCGGCAGGACGACGGCCTCGCGGTGGTCACCATCACCGACGACGACGAGACGCCGGTCGACCCGGTCGACCCGCTGGACAACTACGTCTGCGACAACCAGGCCAACAAGCGGATCGTGCTGTCGGCCGTCGGCGAGATCAGCGAGCCCGGCGAGAGCGACTTCTGGGTGGTGGACACGGATCCGTACCGGTTCTACATCGTGGAGGTGCTGGGCGCGGACTCGGGCGCCGACCTGCTCGGCGAGGACACCTACGACGGTGATCTGACGCTGCAGGATCCCGAGCTGATCGGGATGCGCAACGTGGCGAACGGCGTGAGCGGTGAGACCTACAGCAGTGCCGCCCGCGACGGCGGCGTCGGGCGCAACAGCGCCGCGGTGACCGGTCGCAGCGAACCCGGACCGTTCCGTTTCGAGGTGGCCGGCGGCGACGGCGGCACCGGCACTTACCAGATCATCGTGCGGGTCGCCAACGTCTGCGCCGAGCGCGGCGGCGAGGTGTTCTTCCCGTGGTTCGGCGGGCCCGAGGGCTACGCGCTCGACCTACCGGCGGACACCACCACGCGCAGCGTCCTGGGTGCGGACCCGAACCATCCGACCTCGATCGGCGGGTTCCTGGGCGACAACTGGGACGCCGACCCCGACGAGGACTGGCACAAGGTCCGGCTCGAGGAGGACCACGAATACACCGTGAACCTGTGGACCCGGCAGTCTCTTGCCGTCGAGCACCGGGCCACGCAACTCAAGATCCTCGGCATTCACGACCTCGACGGCGACAGGATCGCCGGCACCGCCAGTGCCGGAAGCGGAAGCAACGTGAGCGTCGTGTTCCGGCCGGCCACTGCCGGCACCTACTACGTGGCGGTGGGATCCGAAGGCGACGATCGCACCGGCATCTACGCCATCGGCGTCACTACCCGCCCCATCGCCTAGCGCAACCGGACCCCACCCTCTGGCGGGTGGTGCCGCACCTCAACACGTTGGAGCGATCACGAAGGAGGACGAAGCAGATGAGAACACTGAAACTGCTGACTGTGGCATCGATGGTGGCCGCGGCGCTGGTGCTGGCGCCGGTGGCGACTGCCCAGACGTTGCCGGCGGTGACCGTTGCGGCCGGTCGGGCAATAACCGAAGGCGGGGGCGCCACGTTCACGCTCGCGCTCAGCCAGAAAGTCGTCACCGATGACATCGAAGTCGCCTACGAACTGCAGGAAACCGAGCGCGTGGGTGAGTCGGTGAACTCCAACCTCGTGCTTGACGACTCCGAAGGCTCGCACACCGTGAAGATCCGTCGCGGCGAGCACGGCGCGGAGATCACGGTCAGAACGATTGCGGACGGCGTGCACGAGGACTCGCAGGCCCGGGACGGGCGGACGAACCCGCTGACCTTCACGATCCTGCCGGGCCCCGGCTACGACGTCGGCACGCCGTCGTCGGCCACGATCCAGGTGACCGACGACGAGGCCGCGTGGGGCACCGTGCAATGGGAGGCCACCGAGGTGACCGTCGCGGAGGAGGACGGCTCCGCCGAACTCGCCGTGACCCTGTCCAAGCCGTACTCGTACCCGCTGGCGCTCCACACCTCCAGCAGCCAAGCCTCGGCGAACGCCGGAGACGACTACGACCTCGACTCCGCCAACACGGACGTCACGATTCCCGCCCGCAGCCGTCGGGCCACCGTGCGGGTCGGCATCGTCGACGACGACCAGCCGGAGGACGCCGAGTCCTTTCTGATGGCCCTGGTGCCGCCGTCCGGCCTGCCTGTGAACGAGGGCGAGGCCGTCGCAACGGTCACGATCACCGACGGTGACGCGGTTGTCGACCCCCCGGTGGTGCGTCCGCCCTGCCAATGGAGCGTCCACTGGTCGGCGACCACGCTTGCCGAGGGGGAATCGGTCACGCTGGCCATCGGGAACCCCGATAGCACTGTCGACGACGGCGACGAGGTGGCTGTCACGCTGCACGTCGGGCGCACCGAGAGCACCGGCGACGTCGACGACATCGCGGTGAACGGCAACCCGCCGACCGGCCAGGTGCTGGAGGTGCACCCGTTCTCGGCCAACATGCACCACCGGGGCGGCTGGGTGTTCGTCCAGGGCTTCTTCCCGTTCGGGCAGGCGAAGACCCGGACGATGACCGTCGAGGCGCTCGACAACATCGACGGCGCCGACAGCGAGACGCTCGCCACCTGGGTCTACGTCAACGGCGAGTTGGCCGGCTCGCAGGTGCTGACCATCAACAGAGGCCCGCAGACCCGGCGATAGTCGGCCCTGCCGGGGCCGGCCCGCTCCCAGCCGGCTCCCGAGCAGCGGCACCGGGCACGCCGGCGCGACTCCGCGACGGCGACTGGTGATGGGTGGCCTGTTCTGCTCGCTGGGCGACTCTTACGGGCATCTTCGGTTGCGATAGCGTTGTTGTTGCCCGTTATATTGCCGTTAGGGGCGGGAGTGTGGCTGTCCGCTGGAGGGTTGACGATGGGTCAGTACGTGGCGCGGTATTGGGACGGAGCGAGGGGCTGCACCCGCAAGCCTCGTGCCGGCGACCCGTCGGAGGGACTGTTCGCTGCCTACCGCCCGCACACTATTGCCGGCTGGAGGCCGGAGTTGGCGCGGGCGACCTGGTCGCGCGTGCAGGAGGCGGAACGGGCGGTGGACTCGCTCGCGGCGACAGGTCAGCGCCTGCCGGCGGCGGCGTGGTTGCTCGCCCGTTCGGAGAGCAGCGCATCGAGCACGATCGAGGGGATCCGCAGCACCGCGTGGCGGATGGCGGAGGCGTCCGCTGGGTTGACGCCTCGGGGTGAGAGGTTGGCGAGCGCCGACGTGGCGGCGTTGCGCAATGTCGCCGCGACGCAGCGGGCCTTGGGGTGCGGGGCGTCGGGGCAACCGGTGACGGTCGCGGACATCGATGAGATCCATGCGACGCTTATGGGTGACAGCGACGGTGCCGGGGTGGCGCGGGATCGTCAGAACTGGATCGGCTCAGCGTTTGATCGCACGCCGGTGCGTGCCACGTACGTGCCACCGCCGCCGGAGTTCGTCGGCGACCTGATGGAGGATCTGGTGGCGACGATCAATGAGCCTGCGACGTATCCGCTGCTACAGGCGGCGGTCGTCCATGCGCAGTTCATCAACATCCACCCCTACAGTGACGGCAACGGCCGCATCGGGCGCGCTCTCATCCATCTGGTGTTGCGTCGTCGTGGCCTGTCGGGGACGTGCGTGGCGCCGATCAGTACGGCGCTCGCGGGTCGGAGGTCGTGGTATTTCGCCGCGTTGAACCGGACGCGCCCGGAGTGCCCGGCCGACGACATGCGGCGTTCGCTGGCCGTCGACCCGTGGGTGCTCCTGCTCGCGGGTGCCTCGATTGACGCCGTCCGCTACGCGGGCGCCGCCATTGAGCATCTCCGCGACGTGCGCGATGGGTGGTCGCGGCGGCTGACCGACGCGGGCGTGCGTGCGGGCAGCGCGGCTGTGCGCCTCCTCGATGTGCTGCCGGAGCGTCCGATACTCGACGCGCCGACGATCGCGGCACGCCTCGGCGTGGACGCCAGCACGGCGCGGCGCAGCATCGAGCGGCTCGTCGCCGTCGGCGCGTTGCGCCAGCGTGGCGGCGGCCGGCGGAACCGCGTTTTCGAGGCGCCCGACGTGCTCGGTGCTTTCGGCCCGCTCGCCGAACCGGATGTCGACGCCGACGCCGTCATCTCCCCGGCACCGCCTCCGGTGGCGGAGAGCCCCGATCTGTCTTGGTGAGCGCTCCCCGTGGCCACGACCGGGACCGCTACGGCATGGGCTTGCGGGCGGGGACCGTGGCAATGTTGTCGCCATGCTCATCTCCTTGCATCGGACTCAAACCGCAACCTGTGCAAGAAACGATGACACGCGACGGCGGCTCAGGTGTGCCGTCATGATGGGCTTTCCTGCGATTCGGGAGCATGGGCTGCTTGGTCGTGGAGGTGGTCGGCCAGTGACGTGATCTTGGTCAGCATCGTGAGCTTGGCCCGCCAGGGGGCGGGGATCGTTTCTGCGCCGTGGTGGGCGCCGACGATTTGTCCGTAGATGGCGCCGGTTGTGTCGGCGTCGTCGCCGAGGTTCACCGCGAGCAGGGCGCCTTCGCGGAAGTCGTCGGAGCGACCGAAGGCCCACAGGGCCGCTTCGAGCGCGTCGACGACGTAGCCGGTGCCTTTGATGGCCGGCGGGTGTCGATCCTTGAACGATCCATCGGCGACGCGGGCGATCCTCGCCGCGAGGGGATCGTGCTCCCATAGCCCTTCGGTGGGGCAATAGCGGGGGGACAGGAGCGTGTCTTTGTCGTCGCCCCGCAGGGCGCCGATCAACAGCCCGGCGAAGTAGCGGCACGCGTCGACTGCTTCGTGGGCCTGGTGGGTCGTGCGGGAACTGTCCGCGGCCATGGCGATGGCTTCGGCGGCGTGGCCCGCGAAGTACATCGGCACCGGCGCGAGGCGCATCAGCGAACCGTTGCCGGCACTGTTCGGGTCCGTTGAGCCGGCGTAAGGGTCGCCGTGGCGCATGAACCGCCCCAACGCGCCACTGACGGTGTTGCCGATGTCGAAGCAGGACCCCGTCGAGGACAGGTAGCCCTCGCGCCACCAGCGCACGTAGCGCTGCATCTGGTCTGTGGCGTCGAACCCGCCACGCTCGAGGAGGCTCGTGGCCAGGCACAGGGCCATGGAGGTGTCGTCTGTCCATTGGCCGGGCTGTAGCCCGAACGGCCCGCCGCCGACCATGTCACCGATCGGCTCGAAGGTGCCGGGCCGCTTGAACTCCAGGGTGGTGCCGAGCGCATCGCCTGCCGCCAGACCCAGCAGGCAGCCCCGGAACCGGTCCCGCCGAGTGACTTCGCTCACGCGGCGACTCCCGGTGACGGTTCGGCCCAGTAGCGGACGTAGGCGCGCTGCTCGTGTGTTTGTGGCGAGCGGCGGTGGTAGTACGCCTTTTCCATTCCTTGCCACCATTCGGCGATCTGGGCCAGAGCCTCGTCGCCCGTCATGCCATGGCGAACGAGCCAGCAGCCGACCACGGTGCCGGTCCTGCCGACGCCGCCCCAACAGTGCACGTAGACGTTCCTGCCGTCCTCCAACGCACTGTCGATGGCGTCGAGGATGCCCGCAGTTTCCTGTGGACTGCGCGGCACGCTCATATCAACGATGGGATGCCGCGCATGCACGACCTTCGCGCCCGCTCGGCCGGCCTCCCGCGCCGCGATCCCGGCATACGGTGCCAACCTGTCGTGCCTCCGGGTCAGGTCGATGAAGTGGTCGATGCCCGCTTCGAGCAGGGTTCGCAACCTGCCGGCGGCTTCCCCGCGATTCGTCGCTCCCGGATACTCGCCCGCCGCGAAACGGCCCGGAACAACCCAGTAGGTGTTCGCCAGCGGCCGATCACTTCTACAGGTCGCGTTCATGTCCACGGCGGCTCCCGGTCGGCTCGAACCCGCCCCACCGGTTGCGAGACGAAGCCGCGCCGCACTCTATGAGCGAGCCGGCAAGCCGCCAAGGCGTTGCCGCGGGGGCGCGACGGTCCCGGGCAAGCGCGACCTCGGGGCATGCCGGGCGTGGTCAGGTGAGGAGCCGTTCGATGATGTGGGGTTCGTGTAGGAGGTGCCAGGGGATTAGCCATCCGTCGCGGCGTTGTTGGAGTTCGTCGCCGCCGTAGACGCAGCACATTTCGCAGGCCGGGTGCGATGCGGCGAGGTGGGTTCGGACGCGGCGGGTGCCGTCGAGTAGTGCCGATGTTGCGGTGGCGGAGGATTTGGCTTCCACGAGTGTCAGCCGTGAGGGTTGTTCGACGGTGATGTCCACTTCGGCGCCGCCGCGGTCGCGGTAGAACGACAGGTCGCCCGTTGCGGCGTGGTTGGTGCGGTGTTTGAGGATCTCCGAGGCGACCCAAGTCTCGAAGATGGGGCCGCGCAGCGGATGGGAGTGGAGTTGTTCGGCGTTGCGGATGCCGAGCAGCCAGCAGACCAGGCCGGTGTCGTAGAAGTGCAGTTTGGGCATCTTGACGAGCCGTTTGCGCAGGTTCGACCGCAGGGCAGGCAGGCGGAAGACCACGAAGCCGGCCTCCAGGATGCTGAGCCAGGCCTTGGCGGTGGGTTGGGAGATGCCGCAGTCGCCCGCTAGGGCGGAGTAGTTCAGCAACTGTGCTGTGCGTCCGGCGCACAGTTGCACGAACCGTTGGAAGGCGGTGAGGTCGCCGACGTTGCTGACCGTGCGCACGTCCCGTTCGATGTAGGTGGCCACGTAGGAGCCGAGCCACTCCGACGGGTCGAGGTCACGGTCGAAGATGCGCGGGTATCCCCCGGCGAAGAGGGCCTCGTCGAGGCTGCGGGGGTGGCGGTCGAAGCGAGTCACCTCGCCGCGGCACAGCGGCAGCAGGTGCAGCACGGCGGTGCGCCCGGCCAGTGACTGGCTGACGGACTCCAGAAGTGCGAGGTTGTGCGAGCCGGTGAGGATCCAGCGTCCCGGCGTTGGATCCGCGTCGATGGCGCCCTGTAGGTACGACAGCAGATCGGGCGCCCGTTGCACGTCGTCGATGACGGCGCCTTGGGGGTACTGCGCCAGGAAGCCACGGGGATCCTCCGTGGCGAAGGAGCGGACGTCGAGTGCCTCGAGACTGACGTGAGGGTGGTCGGGGAAGGTGACCCGGCACAGAGTCGTCTTGCCGCTCTGGCGGGGGCCGGTCAGTGTCACAGCGGGCGCCGTGCGAGCTACCCGCTCCAGGCGTCGGGCCAGATCGCGATCGATGAACACGACCCGACGCTACCTCAGCAGTAGGCTATTTCAAAATAGAACTTTGAAGCAGCCAAAGCCACCGAGCCGGGCCGACAGATCAACGCAAAGGCACTCCTGGCCCGTCGTAGCAGGAGTCAGACCCAACCCGGCGACCCCGCCATCACATCACAGTCGTAGGAGTCTCGCCGATGGGGTCGGCCCTCGGATCGTCGTCGGGCGGCCGTAAGGTTCGGTGGTGAGCGAATCGCCGCTGGTGGCGCCTGCTGCAACAACTGCCAAGAGCCGCAGCGACTTGTCGCTGGGGATTGCCGCGGCGACTCTGGCGGTGACGGCGTGGGGCTCGTCGGGCATCATCGTCAGGTTCATCGACATGGGTGCGCTCGCCCTGATCGCCTATCGGTTCGTGCTCTATGCGGTCGTGATGGCGACGGTGCTGGCGGTGAGGCGAACGCCCGTCACGCGTGCGGGCATGCGGCATTCGTTGTGGGGCGGCCTCTCGTTGGGGACGGTGGTGGGTCTGTTCATCACGGCCGTGAGGCTCACGACCATCGCGAATGTCACCATCATCAGCGCTCTGCAGCTCGTCGTGGTGGCGGTGGTGTCGGCGCTCTTGTTCGGGGAGCGCATGAGCCGGCGCGACATCGCCGACGCGGCGCTGGCGATGCTCGGTGTGGCGGTGGTGGCGCTCGGATCGTCGGGCAGCGAGAACTGGTCGCTCGGCGGCGATCTGGCAGCGGTTGGTGGCCTGTTCGGTTGGTCGTTCTATTTCTTCGCCACGCGGCGTGCCCAGACCAAGGTGTCGACGCAGGAGTACACGGTGTGCGTCGCGATCTATGTTGGGTTGATCAGCCTGCCGCTGGCGGCGCTGTTCGGACAGGATCTGTCGTGGCCCAGCGGTGAGGACTGGATATGGCTGGTGGCGCTGGCTTTCGGATTGGGGATCCTCGGCCACAACGCCATGAACTGGTCGCTGCGGCACGTGCCCCTCTGGCTGGTGTCGACACTGTCGCTGTTCACGCCGGTGGTGGCGTCGGCGCTCGCCTGGCTGGTGTTCGACGAGGCCCTCTCGACGCTGCAGATGCTCGCCATGGCGCTGGTCGTTGCGGCTCTGGCGATGATCGTGCGCAACCAGTCGCAGTCGCGGACCGGTGGGGTGCCCGCCGCCGGCACCGCCACGGCCACGGGCGGCGACCCGACCGAACGTGCGCGTCCCTGACCGCCGGCCGGTCGGAAACGACGCCTACGGGGACCCGGGGGTGACACGAACGAGGGTCGGGGCTGTGCGGACCGGACCGCTGCCGATCGTTCTCGTGAGCCGAGACGATGACGAGCGTGTTGTCGACTCTTCAGACGTCCTCATCGCCCCAGACGGCACGATCACGCCCTTCTGGGCGCCCGTTGTGGATCAGTCGGCGATCCAAGATTCGGTCTCGATGCCGAGGCCATCGGCGATCCGATTTGCGTACGCGTAGTAGGCGACAACCTCGACTATGTCGAGGATGTCACGATCGGAGAAACCGGCCGATCGCAGGGCATCGACATCGGCATTGGTCGTCGCGCCCGGCGCCGTCGTCAGTTTGATCGCGAACCTCAGCATCGCCACCCGGTTCGGCGACAGCGATGCAGTCGTCCAGTCTCGTTCTATCGCCGCGACGAACTCGTCGTCCTTGATCAGCCGGCGCAGACCGCGCCGGTGGTGGACAACTCAATAGTGGCAGTCATTCTCGAGGCTCACGACCAGGGCGACGAGCTCGCGCTCGACCTTGCGGAGCGTCGCAGTGCCGGCCATGGCCGATCCGTACAGACCCTGGTGTGCCGCCATGCCGCGCGGGTTCAGCGAGTGCACGGCGAGGATGTTGTCGACCCGGCCGTAGGCGCGATCAACAACCTGCCGATGAAGCTCACCGAGTGCGCCGTCCCAGGAGTCGTCGGGAATGACCTTGATACGTGCCATGGTGCAGCGTTTCACACGAGTCGGGGACTCCGCGAATCTACGAGCAGCCGAGCTTGTCCTACGGGCCGATGTTCTGTGCAGCGCCGTGATCCGAGTCCGCTCACTTCCACCGCACCGTCGGTGGTTGAGCCGCGTGCGTCAGGCCAGTAGGGCGGGGGCCAGGGTTTTCCATCCGTCGGCTGTGGCGTCGGGGTTGTCGGCGAGGACCTGCACGCCGACGTGGTCGGCGCCGGCGTCGAGGTGTTCTCGGACGCGGGCGGCGATCTGCTCGGGGGTGCCCCATGCGACGATGGCATCGACGAGGCGGTTCGACGGTCCGCCGCCCGGTCCGCCGTCGAGGTCGGTCTGCTCGTAGCCGAGGCGCAGCAGGTTGTTGGTGTAGTTGGGCAGCCCGAGGTAGAGGGCCATGTTCTTGCGTGCCAGTTGGCGTGCGGCGTCGGGGTCGGTGTCGAGGATGACCATCTGCTCGGGGTGGAGCGCCGCATCGGGCCCCATGATCTCCCGGGCGCCGGCGGTGTGGGTGGGAGGGACGAAGTAGGGGTGCGCACCGGTGGTCGCCGTCGCCGACAGCTGCAGCATCCTGGGTCCGAGGGCGGCCAGCACCATCTCGGGCAGTTCCTGGGGCCCGTGGGCGACGAACAGCGTCTCGCGCATGCGCAGGAGGTACTGGCGCATGTAGCTGAGGGGGCGCGAGTAGTCGTGTTGACGCAGGCCCTCCACCAGCGTGTGGTGGCTGACGCCGAGGCCCAACAGGAAGCGGCCCTCGAAGGCCTCCGCCACGGTTCGCTGGGCGTTGGCCATCGTCATGGCGTCGCGGGCGTAGATGTTGGCGATACCGGTGGCGACCTTGATCGATGAGGTGCCCGCCAGCAGCAGGGTGGCCATCACGAACGGATCCCGCCCGACCGCCTCGGGGATCCAGATCGCCCCGTAACCCAACTCCTCCACCTCGGCGGCGAGTTCGACGGCACGCGACGACGGCACCTCGTCGAGCATCCCCGTCCAGATCCCGACCGGTCCCAGGTCGATGTTGCCCATACCCACGGGCCGCAACCTACAGCCGTACCCGCCGATACCAGCCAGGGGAAAGACGTTCACCCCTCCCGAGACGATCAGGTCCTTCTTGCGGTCCGCGAGGAACAGGAAGCCGCCGTCGATGTAGCCGAGGTTGCCGGTGTGCACCCGGCCATCGCGATCGTCGCGCGCGACGATCAGCCCAGACCGGGTAGTCGCGGCGCGGCGGGGGATCCGCGGCGGGCGATCTCGTAGGGATCGTCGGCGTCCGCCGGAGGTCGCTGGCGGCGGATGCTCTGCCACAGGGCCGTCAAGTCCTCGGTGGGTTGGTAGAAACGACCTCGCTTCTCCCCGACAGGACGCAGCAACCCGGCCCGCACCATCGCAGCCAAGTCGCTGGTGGCCACTGCATCGCTGATCTCCTCACCTGCAGTGGCCTTGGTGATGCTCACGTACAGCGACCGGCGCAACCGCCAACCGCGGGCCGCGTCGACGACGGCACCCACGGTCCGGGGTGCCAACCTGTGGCGCCGGGCGACCTGCTCGCAGGCATCCCAGAGCGCCTCAATCTCCCTGATACGCCGCAGGACAGTCAGCGCCTGGCGGTAATGGGCCGTGAGACAGAACTCGGTCCAGGGCATGGCGCTGTTCTGCGGCGACCAGGTGCCTCGGGCCACCTCGGTGAGAACTGCGTAGTAGGCGGCCGTGTTGGCACCCAGGTACTCCTCGATGCTCACGAACTCCGGCGCACCTTCGCCGGCCGCGGCAAGCACGAGAGTCTGCAGGCAGCGGGCCATGCGCCCGTTCCCGTCGCTGAACGGATGGATGAGCGTCAGGTTCAGATGCGCCATGGCCGCAGCGACCGGCGCAGGCGCTTCGCTCGCGGTGATCTGCGCCAGCGTCTCGGTCACCAGCGACTCCACGAACTCGCGATCCGGTGCCTCGTACACGACGTCGCCGCTGCTGTTGCGCACCCACACGGCGCCCGGTCGCCAGCGGCCGGGATGCTTACTGAAGTCGTATTGCATCATCATGAAGTGCAGCGACAGCAGGAGTGAGGCATTGATGTCGGGTGCGTTGCGAGCGATCTGCAGGACGCAGGTCATGGCCTCGCGATAAGCCCCGATGGCCCGCCGGGTCTCCACGCGGACGTCGCCCGGTTCCTCACCGTCGATGATCGCGGCAGCGCTCTCGAGACTCGTGTGATAGCCCTCGATGGAGAGCGACCCGCGCGCCGCCCGGGCAAAGGCCGCACGGCGCAGGGAGCCCGTCCAGCGACGCGGTTCGCTCAGGAAGAAGCGCAAGTCCTCCCTGAGTCCGCCGATCGCGCCCAGGACGCTCTCGTCGATGTCTCGCAGGGGCGGGGTGGCGTAGATCACAGGTCTGATATTATCAAAGTTATCCATCTAGTCAATGGATAACTAATCTGTCTCGGTGGCTCCCGCCGCCGGCTCCACCGGGGGGAGGTGCGCTCTTCGCACACCTCGGGCAGGACTACACGGTTCCCGACGGCATCTGGTGGGCCATCGTGACCCCCACCTCGGTCGCCTACGGCGACGTGGTGCCCACCTCGTGGTCGGGACGGGCGCTCGCCACTGCTCTCATGGTGGTGGGACTTGGGTTCGTAGCGCTCTTCACGGCGGCGATAGCGGCGCGCATTGCCGACGCCGAGGACGACAGGGAACACGACGAGCTGAGTCGCAGGCTGAACGAGCAGAAGGCCGAGAACCGGGAGATCAAGGCGCAACTGCGTGAGTTGACCGAAGCGATCAAACGCCTATAGGTGTGCGCCGCTCGGCGGTCACCTACGGCGCTGTGAAGGTTAGCGCGCGCTCGTCGTTGACCGTCACCGTGTAGGTCTCGCCGCTGACGAGGGAGTTGTCCACGTGCGCGATGGCGTCGAGTTCGAGGGTCTCGTCCGAGCAGTCGATCGCCCATGGGGCGGGTGGCGGGACCCATGCCGTCACGGTGACGTTGATGTGGGTGCCTTCGACGGCGGCCTCCTCCCGTCCCCGCCTGTAGCACCCGTCCTGGTCCGACACGACGAAGACGACCCGCACGAAGGCGTCGGACCCCTCGAAGATCAGGTCGGTGCCCGTGACCGTCACGGGTGCCTCCACCGGACGGCGGTCCTCTGCGCTCCAGTCGCCTTCGACCATGTCCGGCGGCGGCTCGACCATCACGAGCACGAGGTCCACCTCCGGCGGATTGCCCCGCGTGATGACGTCGTAGGCGGTGTCGTTGATGAACGCCAGGCGGCCGTCCGCTTCCACTATCCGCGCCGATACCGAGTAGGTGTGCCGCTGGTCGATCCTGGCCGATGCGTAGGGGACTTCGAACCTGATCGGCACCTGGCCCGGATCCGGGACGACCTGCTCTGCGATGAGTTCGGAGGCGACATCTGCCAGGGACGTGTCCCTGATCTGCACCGTCAGCGTCGCGCCGGGCGTGAGGGCGATGCGCTCGCGGTAGGTGACGGTGCCGCGCACCCGAGAGTCGGTCTGTTCCGGTGTGGGTGGTGGGGGCGTGTCGGCGTCGGGGAAGTAGGCGGTCTGGCGGGCGGGCTCGTCTGCCAGGTGTGTCGCTGCGGGCGGTCAGGCGTAGGAGTCGGGGCCGGTGGGGCGGTGGCGGGTGTTGATGAGGCGCACCGTGCCGGAGCGGGAGCGCATCACGAGCGATTGCGTGGACGTGCCCCACGGGTGGAACTGCACGCCTCGCAGGAGGTCGCCGTTGGTGACGCCGGTGGCGGCGAAGAAGCAGTTGTCGCCCGCCACCAGGTCATCGATGCCCAGGACCGCGTCGAGGTCGTAGCCGGCGGCCACCGCGGCCGACCGCTCGGCGTCGTTGCGTGGCCAGAGCTTGCCCTGCATGTCGCCGCCCATGCACTTGAGGGCGGCCGCAGAGATCACCCCCTCGGGCGTCCCGCCGATGCCGAACAGGATGTCGGCCCCCGAGTCCGGCCAGGCCGTGCTGAGCGCCCCCGCCACGTCGCCGTCGGGAATCAGGCGGATGCGCGCCCCCGCCTCGCGAACCTCGGCGATGAGGTCGTTGTGGCGCGGGCGATCGAGGATCACGGCGGTCAGGTCGGCCACCTTCTCACCCTTGGCCGCAGCCACCCGACGCAGGTTCTCCGTCGGCGGGGCCTCGATGTCGATCTCACCGGCACTCTCGGGGCCAACGGCGATCTTGTTCATGTAGACGCAGGCGCCGGGGTCGTACATGGAGTTGCGGTTCGACACGGCGATCACCGCCAAGGCGTTGCCACGCCCCAGCGAGACGAGCGTTGTGCCGTCGACGGGATCCACCGCCACGTCACACAGTGGGGGAGAGCCGTCGCCCACCTGCTCGCCGTTGAAGAGCATGGGCGCCTCGTCCTTCTCGCCCTCGCCGATCACGACGATGCCGTCCATGTGCACGTCACTCAGCGCCCGGCGCATGCCGTCCACGGCAGCGGCGTCCACCCCGTTCTTGTCGGCGCGGCCCATCCAGCGGGCCGCGCCGATGGCAGCGGCCTCAGTGACCCGCACGAGTTCGAGCGCCAGGTTGCGTCCGGGTTGGAAATCCACGACCGCACCTTACCCACCCCCACCTGCGCCGCAGGGGAAGTGGGGTGGGGTCATGTTGGGGATCGGCCCGCGGCGTGTCAGCATGGAGGTGTGGTGGTGTGTCCAAGCGATCCCGGAGCTTCCGAGCCTCAGGTCTGGTGCTTCCAGTGCGGCGCCGGCTATGCCGCGGAGGTGGCCGCCTGTGTGGAATGCGGCGTCGCCACGGTGAACCGCCCGCCGGCGGACGCCACCGAGGTGGGCGAGGCCGACGAGGAGCAACTCGAGTACGACTTCCACGGGCACTCCTCGCAGTCCCGCTCGATGATGGAGAGCCTGCTGCTGGGGGCAGGCCTGCCGCACGCCTGGCAGGGAGCGGTGCTGATCATCCGAGCCGACGACGAGGAGCAGGTCGACGAGTTCGTGGAGGCGACGAACCGGGCGGCCGCCCCGGTGCTGGCGCCCGACACCGAGCGGGTCGCCTACGAGATGGCGGGCCTCGACGACGACTACATCGCCCGCCTGAGGGATGCCCTGGACGCCGCCGGCATCGCTTACGCCTTTGACGACGAGGGCGATCTGGAGGTCGCCGTCGCCGACGAGGCGCGGGTGGACGGGCTGTTCGACAAGCTGGCCGAGGGTGACGAGGTCTCGGAATTCGGCACCGGCCTGGACGGCGTGGACGCCCACGACGTGCTGTCCCGGCTGTTCGTGGCGGCGGACAGGCTCCAGCGAAACCCGCGGGACCGCAAGGGCACCCGCAACCTGGCCCGTGGCAGTCAGGAGATTCGCGAGTTGGCCCTGCCGTTCGGCTTCGAGGCCAGAACCTGGCGGGCCGTGCTGGAGCAGGTCGACGTGCTGGTCGACTTCCACGACAGCGACGCCACCGCCGACGAAATAGCCGCAGTGGCCGCCACCACACGGGATATTTTGCACACCTTGGTGTAGATCACCCGCCACGCACACAGACGGCGCCGGTTAGGTTGGACCGGTGATTCTGGCCGAGTTGGAGATCTTCCACTCCCGCACCGTGGTGCCCACCCGGCGGGTGGCGGTGGGGCGCAGCCTCCTGCCGATGGATCCGCCACTACGGCCCGGCGCCCTGCTCGTGGCGGGGGTGGTGGGCCGCTACCGGGCCGGCCTGGACGAGGACAGCCGCGACGACCTGGCGCTGCTCATCGGCCAGATCGACAGGGGCGAACGGATCCGCCAGCCCCGGTTGCGTCACCGCCTGCAGGAGGACCGCATCGGCCTGACCCGCAGCCGGCACCGGCTCGTGCGGAGGTCCGACGGGCGCCCGGCCTTCGAGTTCAGTGACCGCGGTGGAGCCCCGGCGCAGTACGTGCTGGGCGCCCTGTACGCGGCCTTGCCGCTTCCCGCGGCGGCCCGCGCCGAGGTGCTCGGGGCGGTCCACCGGGTCGTGGCACCTGGCCGGGGGGAAGTGACACCGAGTTGCTGCGTTTCCTGGACGGCTACCGGGCGGCGCCGCCGGAGGTGCCGAAGCCTCACGCCTGGGCGCTGGAGGTGATGGGTCTGGAATCGCTCGACGGCCTCGCCGTCGGCGACGTCCAGCGACGCTTCCGCCGGCTCGTCGCCACGGTGCATCCCGACAGCAGCGGCCCCGCCGCCGACGGCGACGCCGGTGAGCGGATAAGCGCCCTCGTGGAGGCACGGCGCATCCTGCTGTCGTGAGTTCGACTCCGGCCGTGGGGGCCGCCGCAGCGGTCGGGGGCGTGCTGCTGACGCCCGGCGCAGGTAGTGACGGCGACCATCACACCCTCGTGGCGCTGGAGCGGGCGCTCGACCCGCTGCCCGTCCGCCGCGTGGACTACCCCCATCGCAGCGGGGGTCGTCGGGGCCCGCCGCCGCGGGCCGAGCGGCTGGTGCCGTTCATCGTGGAGCAGGCCGAGGCCATGTGCGCCGAGGAGGCCATAGCCCCGGAGAGTCTCGTGCTGGGCGGGCGATCCATGGGCGGGCGCATCTGCTCGATGGCGGTAGCCGACGGGCTCCCGGCCGCCGGCCTGGTGCTGTTGAGCTACCCGCTGCACCCACCCCGCCATCCCGACCGGTGGCGGGTCGAGCACTTCGGGCGCCTCACCGTTCCCTGCCTGTTCGTCGGCGGTGACCGGGACCCGTTCGGCACGCCGGCGGAGTTCTCCGAGGCGACCCCGGCGATTCCCGGCGCGGTCACGACGGTCTGGCTTCCCGGCGTCCGCCACGACATGCGGCCCGCGCACGACGAAGCCGTCACCGAAGCGGTACGCAACTGGTTGGCGGGGATCGACTCAGTCGGGCGCGCCCGCGGGTGAGCTGCTCTCGGGTGGCGAATCCTCGGGGTTCAGATCCTCCAGTTCGCGCCGGGCGGTCTCGGGGAACGCCAACAGCACCAGCAGCGCCACCACCAGGGGAGCACCCGCCAACATGGCGAACACGTGTCCGAAGCTGCCCCCGGCATCGGTGAAGCGCCCCACGATCTGCAGGCCGATCATGGAGCCGATCACACCCAGGACGGTCAACTGCCCGTTGGAACGCGCCCGGCTCGACGTGCCGAACAGCTCCGCGCCGAAGGCGCCCAGGATGGGAACACCTGCGGCGCCGAAGATGCCTGCCAGAACCCCCCACATCCACATGGGCGATCCGGCCTGCGTGTAACGCAGCGCCACAAAGGCGGCACCCCCGGCGAGCCCTACGGCGCCGATCCTGCGACGACCCTTGACATCGGAGAACCGGCCGGCGAGCAACACGCCGATCGCGGCCGGCGTGTTGATGGTCAGCTGGAAGACGGTGATCCTGGCGGCGGAGAAGAGACGCTCGGTGCGCAGGAACTCGTTGAGGAACTGCGAGGCGGGAGCCGCGAACAGGGAGAACAGCATCGCCCCCAACCCCAACAGAAGCAGCCGGCGTCGTCGCCGGAGCCGCCGCTCGGAGTCGGCCTCGGTCAGAGCCGTGTCGTCGGTGGTGTGTATGGCGTCGGCCCGGGTTGGGCGGCGTCGGCGGTGTCGGTGCCGCTCTCGGCGGTGTCGGTCGTCGCGGTGGTGTCGTTGCTGGTGGTCTCGTCGACAGCACCGTCGGTCCCCTCGCCGCAGTCCGTCCCACGACCGGTGTCCGTCTCGCCGTCGGGTGCCCGTACAGCCGGGGTGTCAAGGCGCGCACTCTCCGGCGAGAACCGTTTGCTCTCCGGCAGCCGGCGGGCGCAGTAGGCCACCAGCGGCAACGCCAGCAGGGGCGCCAGGAACAGGAAGCGCCACGCCCGCAGCCCGAAGTCGGCCAGGGGCAGCAGCCACACCACCATGCCCGACCCGAGACCGGCGGCCATGGTGAGCACCGAGACGGCATAGGCCCGCGCTCCGGCCGGAACCTCCTCCGCCGCCATGACCAGTAGCAGCACGAACATCGTCGTGGAGAGGCTCCGGGAAATGGTTTGCGTGGTGCCGTAGGACCAGACGCCGACCGAGGCAGCGCTTGCCGCCGCTGCCAGGCAGCCCCCGACGGCGCTGTACAGCAGAACCGGCCGGCGTCCCCGGCGGTCCGCCAGCGCGACCAGCGCCAGGGCCACCAGCACGCCGACGCGCACCGCGGTGAGCGCATTGCCCTGCACGCCCACCCCTGCGCCGAACTCTTCGAACGCAAACGTGATGGACTGGCTCAACAGGGTGCCCAGATAGCCCGCCACCACGGCCAGCAGGCACAGCACGCCCAGCACCTGTCCCGAGCGGGGGTCGAGCCGTTCGGCGGGTGCCCACCAGGGTTGGCGGCCGTCGGTCCGGGGCCGGCGCAACTCCCGGTTCACCAGCGGCGTCAGGAACCACGACCAGACCGGCACCGACAGTTCGTAGCTGAACCGCTGGCGAACCTGGTAGGCGCCGTCGCCGTGTTCTGCGACCTGAACCGTTCGCCGGTAGTGCCGGAACGGGCCGCCGGTGGCCCTGAAGACGACCTCACCGGCGCCGGTTGTGTGGTCGCCGTCGTCGCTGTCGTCGCTGTCAGCGTCGGTGTCGAACTCCTCGGCGACGACATCGGCACGGGGTGCGCGCAAGCGTTGCAGTTCGGCCTGACTGCACACTCCGGTGCAGGTCACATGGTGCAAACGCGCACCCATTGCCGATTTGCGGGCATGCAACGAGCATACTGGAGGCGATGGTTCAGCCTGATGACACGTCCCCGCCCGCGGCACCGGCCGCCGACATCGTGGTGCGCCCCGGCGGCCCCCTTCACGGCGAGGTGACGATCGGCGGCGCCAAGAACAGCGTCCTGAAGCTCCTGGCGGCCACGACCCTGGCGGAGGGCCGCTTCACCGTGCGGCGCGTGCCCCGCATCTCCGACGTGGACACGATGATCGAACTTCTCGAGAGTTTCGGTTGCCGGTCGGTGTTCACCGACGCCGAGACCCTGCAGGTGGACGTGCCGGAGCGCCTGCAGCCCCACGCCTCCTACGAACTGGTCAGCCGGATGCGGGCGTCGATTTCGGTGCTCGGTCCGCTGCTGGCCCGCTGCGGTGAGGCGGTGGTGGCGCTGCCCGGCGGCGACGACTTCGGGACCCGCCCCGTCGACATGCACCTGGCGGCCCTCGAGCGTCTCGGTGTGGACATCGACGTGCGCCACGGCTGTATTCACGCCCGGGCCACGATGCTCAAGGGCGAGCAGGTGACGCTGGCCTGGCCCAGCGTCGGCGCCACGGAGAACATCATGATGGCGGCCACCGCGGCGGAGGGCCAGACCGTCATCGACAACGCCGCCCGCGAGCCCGAGATCGCCGATCTGGCGGCGTTCCTGAACCGCATGGGAGCCGAGGTCCTCGGCGCCGGCGGGCCCACCATCACGATCAACGGGGGCGGCCCGCTCTCTCCGGTGGATCACACGCCGGTGTCGGACCGCATCGAGACGGCCGTCTACCTGGCGGCTCTGGGAGTGGCCGGCGGGGAGATCACCCTCGCCGGGGCGCAGCCCAACCATCTGCGCATGCTCTGCGACAGTTTGGGGGAGATGAACCTGCGGACCTCCACGATCAAGGGCGGGGTGTGGGCCATGGCGCCGCAGCGGCTACGGGCCGCCGAGATCGTCACGCTGCCGTATCCGGGCGTGGCTACTGACTACCAGCCGCTCCTCGTGGCGATGCTGAGCCTGGCGGACGGGGTGAGCCTGGTGACCGAGAACGTCTTCGCCAACCGGTTCCGCTACGTGGGCGAGTTGCGGCGCATGGGTGCCGACATCCACATCGAGGGTCGATGCGCCATCGTGCGGGGCCGCGAGCGGCTCTCCGGCGCGCCGGTCCAGGCAACCGACATCAGGGCGGGAGCGGCACTCGTGGTCGCCGGCCTCGGCGCCGACGGCGAGACCGTCGTGCGGGACACCCACCACATCAAGCGCGGCTACGACGACCTGGTCGGGAAACTGCGCTCGCTGGGCGCCGACGTCAGCTGGGCTCCGAGCGCCTGAACCGTGCGCCGGGCCGGGGGCGGGTCGAGGAGAGCGCCGAGCAGTGCATCGGCGGCGCACGCCGGGATCCACTTCCCGGCGGTCGAAGCCTTGCCGGCGGCGGAACTTTCGGCGGTCTTCTAGGAGGCGACAGTGTCGGTGTCGGTGTTGGTGTCGGCGTCGGCGTCCGGTGTGGCCTCGCGGCGCATGCGATAACGGACCAGGCCCACAACCCAGACGATGAGAATGAGTGGGCCGATGATGATGAGGATCTCGTCCCAGCCGCCCTGGTGGCCCAGTGTCGAGATGGCGTCCATGTGTTTGCCTCCGCTGCTCGGTGCTCAGCGTAACCCGCCGGGGTGACCCGACGGTGCCCCGCCGAGGGTGCGGCGAGGGGCCGGTAGGGTGAGGTGGTGAGCGCCCGAGGGCCTTCGGAGCCGGTCTGTTACCGGCACTCCGCCCGTTGGGCCGGGGTGCGTTGCCAGCGTTGCGACCGGTTCATCTGCGCCGACTGCCAGATCGTGGCGTCGGTGGGTTTCCAGTGCCCCGACTGCGTGCGGACGGCGCGCCCCGTCGTGGTGAGCGACTCGGGGGGGCGGCGGCCGTCCACGCCGCCCCGTCGCCGCCGGGTGCGCCCCGTCGTCGTGGCGGGTCCGGTCGACTCCCGGCCGGCGATCCTCACGGGGGCTCTGGTACTGGCCAATCTGGCGTTGTTCGTGATCTCGGCGCTGACCTCCCGGACGGTGTGGGCCGGGCGCGGCGGTCTCGGCCGGGTCATGGAGAACGGCGGGCTCTACGGTCCGGCCGTCGACATCGGTGGCGAGTGGTGGCGGCTGCTGACCAGCGGGTTCCTGCACGCCAACATCCTTCACGTGGGCTTCAACGTGCTCCTGCTGGGGATGCTGGGGGCCGGCCTGGAGAGGCGACTGGGGTTCGTCAGGTTCCTGCTGCTGTACTTCGTGGCACTGCTGTCCGGGTCGCTGGGTGCCCTGGTGGCATCCCCCCGGGCGTTCACGATCGGCGCCTCGGGTGCGGTGTTCGGCCTGATGGGTGCGCACCTGATGGTCTCCCGGGCGAGCGGCATGCGGGCTCGGGACTCCGGGGTCATGGGCCTGCTGGTGCTGAACCTGCTGTCCACGTTCCTGGTCCCGAACATCTCCATCGGCGGCCACATCGGCGGCCTGGCGGGCGGCCTGCTGGCCGGCTGGGTTCTGCTCACCCCCGACCGCAGCGGGCGAATTCCGCAATGGGCGGCGTCGCTGCTGACAGTGGGCCTGATGGCCCTGTTCTTCTACACCGGCCTACTGGCGGCCACCACCTGGGCGAACCCGATCTTCTAGAACGACGCCGAATAGTTCATCGGCAGCGCAGGCCGGGCCGCTGGGCAGTGGATTCCGGCCTCCGCCGGGATGACGGACTAGGTGGACTGTGGGGTAAGTCAGCAGTCTCATAGGTGTGTTCCGGCCCGGTGGTCGGCCGTCGGCGATCTGTCTCAGGTCGGATCTGACGCGGACTCCACTGTGTCCTTGAGGCGGGACAGGTTGCGCCGCCAGACGCGTCGCAGCACCGGACGGGCCAGCACGCCGCCGACCGGTCCGCCCATCCACCACGGGAAGCGCAGTTGCTCGTTCCATGCCAGAACCGTCGGAGCGCCGCCGGCGGCGCCGAGCATCTCGAAGCGTCCCTCACCCGACACGGCTCCGGCATGGCGCACGCCCATCGCCACCAGTGGTGTCCAGTCGGTGATCTCCATGAGGTCGGTCGTGGTCAGGAACCCCACCCCGGTCCGGCAGGCGAAGCGCGTGCCGACACCGCGCCGCTGCTCGGTCAGGAAATCGATGGAGAGCGCGTCGGCCATCCAGTCGGCGTGCGAGGCGATGTCCTCGAGGTGCTCCCACACCGCCTCGGGCGTGGCGTCGACGGTGATGCTGACGCTCAGCTTCATCGCCGCAGCCGGTAGACGGCGATCTGATCGGTGGACAGCACAGGGTCGAAGCGCCCACCCTGCCAGTCCGACCAGCGCTCCTGCAGTACGAGGCCGGCGTCGATCGCGGCCGCGTCGAGCTGCCGGGTGTTGCGGTAGTGCAGCTTCCAGGGCCGCAGCCGGATGCCGTCGGCGGTGATGTCGATCATCTGACCGGTGATGTTCTGCGCCGCCGGTTCGTGCCGCCAGGCGCTGAGGACCACCCGCCCGGCCTCGAGGGCGCGCACGTCCACCCCGTCGGTCTCGAAGTCGCCGTCATCGACGCTGCTGCCGTCGGCGTCCACGACGCCCGCGGCGCCCGGCAGGGAGCTTTCAACGATCAGCCGGCCGCCCGGCGCCAGCAGCGCCGCCGCAGCCCGCAGGCAGCGCTGCTGTTCGGCGGCCTCGGGCAGGTTGAACAGGGAGTTGAAGGCGCACAGCACGACCGAGAAGCCCGCTCCCGGCCGCAGCGGCGGGCGGGCCATGTCGCCCAGCACCAGCCGCACCGCCCCGCCGCCCGGTTTGGCGCGCAGGGCGCTCAGCATTCCCCGCGCCGCGTCCAGCGCCCACACCTCCACGCCGGCCGCGGCGAGGGGCAGGGCGAGACGCCCCGTGCCGGCGCCCAACTCCAGCACCGGTCCGTCGCCGGCGAGGCGGGCGACGGTCGCCACGCAGGCCGCCGTGTCGGTCACGTCGGAGTACCAGTCGTCGTAGACATCGGCGAACGCCTCGCCGTAGGTGCTGGGGTGATAGCCCTCCACACCTTCAGCCTGTCGGGGTTCCGGCCGCGAATGCAACGCGGCGACCGGGTCGCTCCGCCGGCAGGCCGTGCCTCTAACCTGGGAGCATGGCAGTACCCGCAGGTCCCGACGGTTCGCGGCCAGGGGCCCCGGCTGTCGCCTACTTCGATCATGCGGCGTCTACGCCTGTCCATCCTGAGGTCGTCGAGGCCATGCGGGAGTACTTCGACGGGTGCTATGCCAACCCCACGGGGGCGCACCGCATGGCCCGCGACGCCCGCCGGGCCACCGACGACGCCCGCGACGTGCTCGCCGAGGCGCTCGGCGCCCGGCCCGGCGAGATCGTGTTCTGCGGCAGCGGCACCGAGGCCGACAACCTGGCCGTCTTCGGCGCGGCGGCCGCATCTGGCGGCGCCGTGGTGTGCACCGCCGTGGAGCACCCGGCGGTGCTGCGACCCGTCGAGCGGCTCGGTGGCCGAATCGTGGGCGTGGACCACGCCGGGGCACTCGACGTCGGCGCCCTCGCCGGCGCCCTCGACGAGAATGTCCGCCTGGTGTCGGTGATGCTGGCCAACAACGAGACGGGCGTCATCTACCCGCTGGACGAGGTGGCCGAGGTGCTGCGGCGACACGCCCCGCAGGCCGTGCTGCACACCGACGCCGTGCAGGCTTTCCCGTGGCTGGACGTGGCCTCCCTGGCGGCGCCCGCCGACCTCGTCTCGGTGAGCGCCCACAAGTTCGGCGGCCCGAAGGGGGTCGGCGCCCTCGTGGTGCGCGACGGCGTGGCGCTGCAGGCCCAATTGGTGGGCGGCGGCCAGGAATCCGAGCGCCGCAGCGGCACGCCCAACGTGACGGGGATCGTGGGCATGGCCCGGGCAGCGGACATCACGCTCGCCGAGCGCTCGGGGGTTGTCGAGCGTGTGGGCCGGCTGCGCGACCGTCTGGCCGACGGCGTGCGGGCGGCGGTGCTCGGTGTTGTGGAGTCGGGAGTGCAGCCGGCCTCCGGCGCCGGCTCGCCGGTCGACCGCTCGGGCAAGGTGGCCGGTTTGTGCCACCTCTGCTTCGACGGCATCGAGAGCGAGGCCCTGCTGTTCCTGCTGGAGCGGGAGGGCGTGTACGCCTCGGCCGCCTCGGCCTGCGCCAGCGGCGCCGAGGATCCCTCGCACGTCCTCGCCGCCATGGGCTACCCGCGCTCGCTGGCAGGGGGCTCGCTGCGGCTGTCGTTGGGTGCCGCCAGCAGCGACGCGGACGTGGATGTGGCACTGGCGGTGCTGCCGCGGGCGGTGGCCCAACTCCGCCGCGCCGTGGCGTAGGGCCGGCGGGGAGCAAGAGATGCCGGTCGTGGCGGCCATGTCAGCGGTCGTGGCGCAGTTGCGCCGGGCAACGGCGTAGGCGCGGGCGCGCTGGTCTGGGTCAGGGAGCGGACGATGCTGGTCATGGCGGCGATGTCGGGGGGCGTGGACTCCTCGGTGGCGGCCGCGCTGCTGGCCGAGGCGGGCCACGAGGTGGTCGGTGTCACCATGAAGCTCTGGGGCGGGCCGTCGGACACCGGTTGCTGTTCGGTCTCCGACGTGATCGACGCCCGCCGGGTGGCCGATGCGGTGGGCATCGACCATCACGTCTTCAACTTCGGCGAGGACTTCTCCGCCCGGGTGGTCGCCCCGTACGTGGCCGACCATGCCGCCGGACGCACCCCGAACCCGTGCGTGGAGTGCAACCGCCACATCAAGTTCGACCGTCTCCTGCGCCGGGCCGAGGCGCTGGGCTTCGACGCTGTCGCCACGGGGCACCACGCCCGGGTGGTGCGGCGCCCCGACGGCACGCTCCGGCTGGCGCGTGGGGCCGACGCCGCCAAGGACCAGTCCTACGTGCTGTACATGCTGGGCCAGGCGACGCTGGAGCGAGTGCTGTTGCCGGTGGGGGACATGACCAAGGGCAGGGTGCGGGCCGTGGCGACCGAACTGGGGCTGCGCACGGCCACCAAGCCCGACAGCACCGACGTGTGCTTCATCCAGCGGGGTGCCCGCCGGGATTTCCTGGCCGACCGGTTGGAGATGACGCCCGGCGCCGTGGTGGACGCCGACGGCCGGCGGCTGGGCGAGGTGCCGGCGGTGCAACTCGTGACGCTGGGCCAGCGCAAGGGCCTCGGCGTGGGGGGCCGGGAGCGGCCCGTCTACGTCGTGGACACCGACGCCACCGCCGGGGTGGTGACCGTTGGGGACCGCGCCGACCTACTGGTGGCTACGCAGCCGGTCCGCGACGTGACCTGGGCGGCCGGTGCGGTGCGTGGGCCGGTGCTGGTGCAGACCAGCGCCCACGGGACCGCCCGCCCGGCGCTCCTCGACGGCGAGCAGGTGCGCTGGCGCTCGCCGCAGCAGCGGGTGGCGCCGGGCCAGAGCGTCGTCTTCTACGAAGGCCCCGAGGTGCTCGGCGGCGGCACAGCCGCCTGATCGGCCTGCTCGTTAGGCGTGGCGGGCACAACCGCCCGGCGCCGGCTTGCGGGACAACAAGGCCTCAGCGGGGTCGGCGGGCCTGTGAACGGACGGCTCCGGCCGGGTTCGCTCGGTCGGCCTCGATCTGTTCAACGAGTTCGGGGTGACGCAGCAGTGCCGCTTCGTGTGCTGTCATCACGACGGCCGGCGTGAACACGAGTGTTCCATCGGACTCCTCGGTGACGAGGTAGCGCCGGTGCTCGGGGTTCCCGAGGCGTCCCAGCGCAACGCGCCGCCGGGAATCGAGTTCTACGAGTTGCGACATGGTTGGTGGTCCTGTGAGTCTGCTCGGCTGTTTGTCATTCCCGTGCTCGCCTCCCCGGCCACGGATCTGTCGTTTCACCGAGTCGGTTGCTTGAGCGTGTGGGGCGGTTGGTCTGCTCATCGCGGCGCGCGACACATCGCGCGCTGTATCGGTCACATTACCACTCTGTACCGCACGCGGTATAGATGCTATTAGTGCATAACCCGTTTACCCGATTACCCGATTACCCGCACACTATTGTTCAACACGTGCAGGAGTTGCTCTTCAGCGTCGACGCCGACCGGCAGCTCGTCGGGCTTGCGGCGGATGCAGCGCGCAACCGGCTGTACGGCCGCGTCAACGATGTCCTGGACGCCATCGAGGACGATCCGAGTGATGAGCGAGTCCGCCGGCGTCGCTACCGGTCGCCGCCGGTCTGGGGAGTGCTTGTGCCCGTCGACGACACGGAAGAGGACTGGCTCGTCCTGTGGGGCGAGACCGATCAAGGCCCGCTCGTCCACTACATCGGTGAGGATCTGAGATAGGCGGCGCTGGGCGACCGCATGCAGCGGGCCCCGGCCGCGCTCTCGGCGGCGGCACAGCCGCCTGACCCGACCCTCGTCAGTCGTGTGTCGTGGGGATGTGGCGCTCCCGTGCCTCCTGCAGGACGGCGGCGGGCCGTGTGGGCACCACCAGCAGGGCGTTCACCTGCTCCGGCCCGCCGGTCGAGCGGGCGGGTGTGACGGCCACCGGCTCGGCCAGCCGTAGCTCGAACACCAGCCCGGTGGCACCGAGCGTTAGGTCGCGGGCGTCGCTGCCGGCCGGCGCCGGCCCGAACGAGGCGATGGCCGGGCGGCGGAACAGCGTCGGTTCGGCCAGTGCCAGCCGGTCGTGCACGACCAGCCCCGCCGGCACGTAGACCACCCAGCGCCGCGCCAGGCTGTGCATGGCCCGCACGCCGGCGACCGCCAGAAGTAACCCGGCGGCGGTCAGCAGCGGCCCCAGCACCCAGTGCCCGGCCGCCCACAGCAGAGGCCCGGCGATCACGCCCCCCACGGTGAGAGCCCAGGTGGGCGCCAGGACGCCTGCCAGCACACCCAGCGGGGCCCGCAGAGCCAGACGCCGCTCGTGGCCGTAGCTGGTGGCGTCGATGAACCTGGCCCCCACCAGCGGCGACATCACACTGACGGTGCCGACCGCGCTGCACGTCAATGCCATTGCGGTACCCGTCGATGCCCCGCTGCGGGCAGCGGCCCAGCAGGCGGCGGCCAGGACCGCAGGTGCCAGGATCCGCACCGCGGTGAGTGACACGGTGTGGGGGGCCAGCAGCGCGGCGAGGCCGAGCGCCCAGGCCGTCCACGCCCCCACGGTCGCAGTCGTGGCAAACGCGCCCGCCGTCTCGCTCAGCGCGTTCCCGAGCAGACCACCGACGCTCCACGGGAACGACACCCACAGCGCCCGCAGCGCCGTCATCCAGACCCGTTCGATCACGCCGCCATCGTGCCACGACAGCCGCCGGATTCCAGTCCTCGCTACTCCTCGACCCGCGGCGGTGGGGGATCGGCGGATGTCGACAGCCACCTCCCCCCGATCACGTTCGATTCCTAACCCCCGGTCCGCGGCGGCGGGGTGTCGGCGGCGAAGTGGCAGGCCACGGGATGGTCGAGCCCCCGCAGTGCCAGGGCGGGCTCCTCGGCGGCGCAGCGCTCGGAGGCCCGGGGGCAGCGGGTGGGGTAGCGGCGGGCGAAGGCCGGGTCGAGGCCCACCCGTTCCAGCATCTCACCCACCCGCCGGTCGATGTCCGCTCCGGGTTCCCAGACCCGCAGCCCCTCGCCCACGATGCTGCGCAGGATCAGGCGCGGGTTCAGGCTGGCGTAGGGATCCTGGAAGACGATCCCCAACTCCCGCCGCATCCGGCGCATCGCCGAAGCGGGTAAATCGGTCAACTCCCGGCCCCGGTAGCGGACCGAGCCGGACGTCGGCTCGATCAGGCGCAGGATCAGCCGGGCGGTGGTGGACTTGCCACATCCCGACTCACCCACCAGACCCAGCGTCCGCCCCTCGTGCAGATCGAAGGAGACGCCGTCGACGGCCTTGAGCGTGCCCCGGCGGGTGCTGAACGCTTTGGCGAGCCCTTCGACGCGCAGCAGCGGCTCGGGACCGGGCACCGCATCGGCGGTGGTTGCAGAGGAGGGCGCGCCAGGGTCGAGGTTCACGGGCTCGTTCCGAAGCGAACATCACCGAGGCGGGCAACCGGTGAGCTCCCGGGGGGCGTGGCGGGGGTCCGTCTCACGTGGCCGCCTCCAAGCGCTCGGCGTGGTGGCAGGCCACCGCGACCTCCCCCGGTCCGGCTACGGCGGCCACCACGCCGAAATCGTGGGTGATCAGCAGGACGGCTCGCCGCCGGGCAGCGGCGCGCCCCAGCGGCTCGTGGGCGCGGATCATCTCGGCGATCTGGTCGCCGACGCGGTGGAGCGGGTGCAGCCCCGTGAGGGCGTCCTGGAAGATCATGGCGATGTCCGCCCCCCTGATCTCTCGCAGGCGCGCCGGTGTGGCCTGTACGAGGTCCTCGCCCCCGAAGAGAACCTGGCCGCCGTCGCCCGCCCCAGGCCCCGCTTCCGCCGGTCGCCCCGCAGCGCCCGGGGCGCTCACAGCTTCTCCTGCGTCGGGTCGAGCGAGTCACGCAGGCCGTCGCCGATGAAGTTCACGCACAGCGCCGTGATCACGATGGCCAGACCGGGCGCCCACACCAGCCACGGCGCGGTCGTCACGAACCCCTCGTTGCCGCCCAGCATGTTTCCCCAGGTGGCCGTGTGCGTGGCACTCACGCCGAGGCCCAGGAAGCTGAGGGTGGACTCGGCCAGGATGGCCACGGCCACCGTGAGCGAGACCGCGACCGTGATCTCGCCCACCAGGTTGGGAAGCAGGTGGCGGACCATGATCCGCCGTCCCGGCACCCCGAGCGCCCGCGCCGCCTCCACGAACTCCCGCTCCTTGAGGGTCAGAACCTTGCCCCGCACGATGCGGGCCAGCGTCATCCAGGCGATCCCCGACAGCACGATCACCACGTCCCACACCCCGTCGCCCAGCAGCCGCGCCGCGATGATGACGACCATCAGACCCGGCAGCGCCAGCAGCATGTCGGTGATTCGCATCAGGACGGCGTCGATCAACCCGCCGTAGTAATCCGCCGTGGTCTGGTTCTGAGTTCGTGTCCGGTTTTGGGTGGTTGATTACGCAACATCGGGGTGGGAGTGTGGCGCTGTGAAGGGAGCGTCAGATGAGCAGTTCTTCCAATTCCGGTGAGCGTGGTCGGCGTCGTCGTCGGGTGCTGTCGCCTCAGGAGAAGTATGAGGCGTTCGTGCAGGTGCTGACCGGTGAGATGACCGTGGCGCAGTGCGCGGATCATTGGGGGGTGGACCGTTCGACGGTTATGCGGGCACGCGATGTCGCCAAGAGCGGCGCGCTGGAGGCGTTGGCGTCGCCGCGGGGCTGATGCGGGGGTTGAGGGTGAGCTGGGCGGTGGGGCTGGAGATCTCCCCGGCCGCCCAGAACGTGCCGAAAGAGATGACCACCAGCACCGGAACGGTCACCGCCAGGCGTAGCCGATCACGGTCGCCCCCGCGCCGGCGGCGGGTCCCGAGGTGCCTGGGATGCGGTCAACAGGCTCAGCCGATCACGCTCCAGTCGTACATGTCGGCGAAGCCGCCGTAGGTGCTGGACACCCAACCACCGGCCCCCGCCACCATGGTCGTGTTCCAGACCAGAAGGCTGGGCAGCACGTACAGCGGGATCCACGGCACGTCGGTGGCGAGAAGGGCGCCGAGCCGGCGGACCAGCGCCAAGCGGGCCGCGGCGTCCACCTCCCGGTCGATGGCGGCGGCCAGGTCGCTGGCCTCGGTGCTGGCGTAGGCCATGAAGTTCTGGCCGCTGAAGCTGTTGGACTCGCTGGGGATGCCGTCGATGTCGTAGAGGCTGACCACTGTCGGGTCGGGGGTCACGCCGAAGGCGAAGAGCGCCACCGGACCGAAGTTCATGGCCGGCAGGCGGTTCTGGAACAGTTCGCCGGGGTCGTAGTTGATGATTTCCCAGCCGATGCCGAACGGTGCGGTCATCTCCGCCACGAGGGCCTGTACGTCTTCGCGGCGCTTGTTGCCGGCCACTGTGTTCCACTGCAGGATGAGTTCCTCGCCGTCGGGGTTGACCCACAGGCCGTCGGGGTCGGGCCGGGTCCAGCCTTCGGCTGTCAGCAGTTCGGCCACCTTGCCGGGGTCCTGGCCGAAGTGGGCGAAGTCGTCGGCGCACCAGTCCCCGAACGTCGGGTTCCAGCCGGCGCACTGCAGCACCTGTGGGTTCTCGATGATCGAACCGAGCGCCACGTCGGCGATGAGTTGGCGGTCGAGGGAGTAGGCGACCGCCTGGCGCACGTTGCGGGTGATCTCGAAGCGCCGGTCGGGGGCGTTCTGGTTGATCCAGAGGCCCTCGATGAACGTGCCGCCGCCGTCGACGAAGGTCAGGTCACCGGTGAGGCGCTGCGCCGCGCCGGGGAAGGGCTGCGGGGAGGCGGCCATGACCTCGCCGGTCTGCAGGGCCACCACCTGGGAGTCGGTGTCCTCGCGGGGCACCATCACGACACGGTCCGCCAGCGGCCGCCGCTCGGGATCCCAGTAGTTGTCGTTGGGGACCAGCACCTGCTGGTCCTGGCTCCAGGACTGCTGCAGCCACGGCCCGCCGGAGACGGGGATCGACTGGTTCCAGCGGTCGGCAACGTTCGTGTCGGGGCCGAGGCCGTGGGCGGGCAGCAGCGGGTCGAAGAGGTCGCGCCAGGGCGCGTAGGGCTCGCTGAAGGTGACGACCGCCACCTCGGGGTCGGCGGTGTCGACGCCGGTGATGAGGTCGTAGCCGGCGGCGTCGAGGGTGCCGGCGGTGTCCAGCCGTGCCCGCCAGGTGAACCACACGTCGGTGCTGGTGATGGGGGTGCCGTCGCTCCAGACGGCGTCGGGGTTCAGCCGGTAGGTCAGCGTGAAGGTGCCGTCGTCGTCCACGCTCAGGCCGCCGTTGGCGACGGTGGGCTCGGTGGCCAGCGTGGGGGAGGGCCGGTAGTTGTTGTCGGCGTCCAGCTCCATGAGCCGGGGCAGGATGTGCGTGGTGACCGACCACAGCACCCAGGAGGCGTTGGCGCACGAGGTGATCGGGTTGAGGCATTCCGGCCATTGCTCCACGGCCAGGATGAGTTCGCCGCCGCCCGTTTCGGCCTCGGGGCCATCCACCCCGTCCCCGGGTGCCTCCGTCTCGGCGCCGGGCGTGGCAGCGGGCGCAGGAGCGGGATCGGTCACACTGCCGCCACCGCCGGAGGTGGCATCGGGAGCCTGGGTCGTGTAGCTGGTTACCGTGTAGCGGCCGCTGTCGCCGGAGCCACCCCCGCACGCCGCCGCCAACAGAACGAGTCCCGCCAGCAGGGCAGAAAGTCTGGGGCGCCTCATGCGCCAAACACTATTCCCTGATGAGGGCACACACCGTCCGCGTGCTGCGGCCGGCGCGACATCGAGCGGCACGCCCGATGTCGGCTTGTGCGGGCGCGCCACGGCACGCGGAGACGCAGGAGGCCGGCTTACGCAGACGCGCTGGCCAAGGGTGAACTTCAGTACCGACAGGTAGTCGGGAACACCGGCTTACGCGGACGCGCTGGCCAAGGGTCGGCCTGCGCGGGCGCACGGTGGCTGCGGTGACGTAGGAGGCCGGCTTGCGTGGGCGCGCTGGCCCAGGATCGGCCTGTCCGGGCGCACGGTGGCTGCGGTGACGTAGGAGGCCGGTCTGTCCGGGTGCGCCATAAAGCTTGCCGCGGCCTGTGTCGCAGGGCGTCGTTACAGTTCGGGGCGTGGTGAGTGACGCCCACTTGGCTGGAGACGGGGAGCCGATGCCGGCGCCGTCCGATGAGGTGCGAGCACGGGTGGCCGAACTGCGCGCGCAGGTCCGTCACCACGACGATCTGTACTACCGCCGCGACGCCCCCGAGATCACCGACGCCGACTACGACGCCCTCCTCGCTGAGTTGCGGGTGCTGGAGGAGCGCCACCCCGAACTGGCCGCCGCCGACTCGCCCACGCGCACCGTCGGCGCGGCGCCGTCGGTGCTGTCCGCCCCGGTTGCCCACGACGTGGCGATGATGTCGCTGGACAACGCTTTCGACCTCGACGAGTTGCGGGCGTGGGCGGAACGGGCCGCGTCCCGCCTCGACGGAGAGGTTGGACCGTACGTGTGCGAGTTGAAGTTCGACGGTCTGGCCATCTCCGTGCGCTACGAGCAGGGGCGTCTGGTGCGAGCCGCCACCCGCGGCGACGGGCGCGTCGGCGAAGACGTGACCCACAACGTCGAAACGATCGGCGACGTGCCCCGCACGCTGGGAGCGGGGGCGCCGGACGTGCTGGAGGTGCGCGGTGAGGTGTACATGGCCGTCTCGGCCTTCGAGCGCCTCAACGCCGCACGGGAGGCCGTCGGCGAGGCGCGCTACGTCAACCCCCGCAACACCGCCGCCGGCTCGCTGCGCCAGAAGGACGCAGCCGTCACCGCCGAGCGGGAGTTGAGCTGGTGGTGCTACCAGCTCGGGACGGTGGAGGGTGATCGCGCCTTCAAGCGCCACAGCGAGACCCTGAAGTTCCTGGACGATCTGGGCCTGCCGGTGAACGACGAGTGGCGCCTCGCCGCCGAACTGTCCGATGTGGAGGACTACGTGCGGCGAGCCGAGCGGCGGCGACACGACTACGACTACGAGACTGACGGGGTTGTGGTCAAGGTGGACGACCTCGGGCGCCAGCGCGAGTTGGGGGTCACCAGCCACCACCCGCGTTGGGCGGTGGCCTACAAGTTCCCGCCGGAGGAGAAGAGCACCTTGCTGCGGGCCATCCATGTCTCCATCGGCGGCAAGGGCAAGGCCACGCCGTTCGCCGAGCTGAAGCCGGTGTTCGTGGGCGGCTCCACGGTGCGGATGGCCACCTTGCACAATGAGGACCAGGTGAAGCTCAAGGACGTGCGCCCCGGCGACACCGTGGTGGTCCGCAAGGCCGGCGACGTCATCCCCGAGGTGCTACGCCCCGTGTTGTCCGAGCGACCCGAGGGGCTGGTGGCCTGGGAGTTCCCGCAGGTTTGCCCCTGCCCCCATGAGTCGCCGCTGGTGCGCGAGGAGGGCGACGCCGCCCACCACTGCCGCCACCCGCGCTGCCCGGCCCAGCAGGCCGGAGGGATCGAGCACTTCGCCTCGCGGGGCGCCATGGACATCGAAGGTCTCGGCGAGAAGAACGTCCACCTCCTGATCGCGGCGGGCCTGGTGTCGGACGTGAGCGACATCTATGCCCTTAAGGCCGAAAAGGTCGCAGCGTTGGAGTCCAAGGGCGTCTACGGCGACGAGGCGGCGCAGCGACTGCTGGCGGCCATCGAGGCCTCCAAGGGCCGGCTGCCGGAATACCTGCTGCTGGGCTTGGGCATCAACGGAGTGGGGGAGAAGACGGCGCAGATCCTGATAGGGCGTTTCAAGAGCCTCGGTGCGCTGGCAGCGGCCCCGGAAGCGGACATGTCGGCGGTTGACGGCGTCTCGGCGAAGCTCGCAGTCACGCTCCGGCGATTCTTCGACGATCCGGCCACCGAGGCCACTCTGGCGGCGCTGGCCGACGCCGGGGTGTGGGCCGCGGCGGGCGTGCAAGCGGCCGCCGGAGAGCCGAACGCACTCCAGGAAGACGCCCACGATGAGAGCGCGGCGGCACCCGGGCCGACCGCACCGGCGGGCACCCCCAATCGTCCTGATTCCGACCGGAACGAAGCTGCAGCGGCGGCGCCCGCGCCGGGGGCAATTGCGCTTTCGCCACCGCCCGGCCGCGAGTTGCAGCGAGACATCGGTGTGGGGACGCCCGCGGGGGCAACTGTGCTGCCGGTCGCCGGGCCCGGCCACGAGCACCTCGCCAAACGGATACAGAAGTACGCCGCCGCGATGGGGCTCACGGGGCTGGGCGGCACGACGGCGCACTCCCTGGTCAAGGCGGGGCTCGTGACCGGGCTTGCCGACCTCTACGGGCTGGACGTGACCAAGGTGGCCGACCTGCCGACGGTGCGCACGTTCGGGGCGCTGAACGCCCGGAACCTCAAGGCCGGTATCGAGGCCTCGAAGGAGCGCTCTGTAGCCCGCCTGCTGTTCGGGTTGAACATCCGCCACCTCGGCGGGGCGGTGGGGGAGTTCCTGGCCGACGCCTTCGGAGACCTCGACAAGGTCATGGAAGCCTCGGAGGATGCGTTGGCGGAGGTGCCGGGCGTCGGCCCCACCATCGCCGCCAGCGTGCGGGCCTTCTTCGACGACGCCGGCAACCAGGAGGTGGTCGAGAAGCTGCGCGTCGCCGGCGTCAACTTCGCCGGCCCACCGCCCGCCGAGGTCGACGGCGACGGAGGTGAGGGCGCCGAGACCATCCCGGCGACGCTGCAGGGCAAGGCGCTCGTCGTGACCGGCACCCTGGCCGGCTACAGCCGGGAAGGCGCCGCCGCGGCCATTGCTGAGCGCGGCGGTCGCTCAACGGGCAGCGTGTCCGGCGCCACCACAGCGGTCGTGGCCGGCGCATCGCCCGGCGCCTCCAAGCTCAACCGGGCGGCGAAGCTGGACGTCCCCGTACTCGACGAGGCCGCCTTCGAGAACCTCCTCCAAACCGGCGAACTACCGGCAGCCTCCTAGAAGGCTTGGTAGCACCAGCGGACTTCGCCGCGGCGGGCCGAGGTGGGGCCCTCGGCGAGGGGGTAGAAGACCGCTCGGGTGCAGTTCTCGCCGGCTCGGAGCTTCTCGACGGCACGGTCCTGGCCGGGCTGGTAGACGGCCCGGTTCGTGGACGTGGCCTGCAGCGTCTCGGCGTCGGGGAGGCGTTGGCCGTTCAGGTACAACTCGATGACGTAGCGGGGGGTGTCGGTCAGGTCGATGCCCACCGCCTGCTGTGCCAGCACCTCGTCGCCCGGAGCGGGGATGAGTTCCTCCACCCGGGAGTCCACTGCCGGGGTGCTGTCCCCACCGCGCACCATGACAGCGGTGGTGATGGCGGCGATGCCGGCTGCGGCGATCGCGGCGGCGATCAACGCTTGGCGGCGAGTGCTCCTGGGCACACGATTCAGGCTAGTGGCGGTCCGCTGAGCAGCCGCGGCGGTAATCTCGATTCTTGTGGTCGATGAGTTCGCGGAACCTCCCAGCCGCGCTGGAGAGGACGACACCGAACGGGACCCGTCTGCGGACGCGGCGGTCGCGGAGCCTCCCGGGATTGCCGACACCGTTTCCGCCGACATGGTGGCTGAGCCGTTCGAGTCGGGCGCATCGGATGCGGAGCTCGCCGAGACCCCAACCGATCCCGGCCTGGTGGAGCCCGAAGTGCAACCCGACGCTGAATCCTGGGAGTCGCTGCAGATCGCGGGTCGCTACGCCATCGGTGAGCCCATCGGTGAGAGTCGTCTGGGTTGGGTCTACCGGGCGTGGGATTCCGAGACGGAACAGGACGTGGAGGTCACGTTCCTCTACGCCGACATGGTGGCCGTCGCCGACGACGTGGAGACCCGGCTGGAGGAACTGCGCGGCCTGCAGCACCTGCACGTCCTGCCACTGCTGCACTGGGAACTCCACCCCGCGCCGTGCCTGGTCTACCCGGCGCCGACGATGCGCCTGCAGCAGCTCATCGGGCTGGGCGCCGCACTCACCCCCTCGCAGGCGCTGCTGATCGGGCTGCAGGCGGCGGAGACGTTGCACGGTCTGCGCGAGCGGGGGATCACCCACGGCGCGCTCACCCCCTGGCACTGCTGCATCGACATCACGGGCCGGCTCCGTCTGGCGGGGATGGGCCTGGACTTCCTCAGCTACCCGGACAGCGCCGAGGCGTCCTCGCGTTACAGCGCACCCGAGACGATCCCGACGACCTCTCGGGACGAGCACGCGACAGCGGATGTTCCCGACGAGCCCGACGAGGCTGACACCGCCGATGCTGCGACCGTGCCGGCGGACTTCGCCGATGCCGATGTCGAGTGGGGGATCGCCGACGAAACCGGCGCCGACGCCGAGGAGGATGCCTCCGGCGATGTCGGGCAGGAAGTCGTCGGTGCCGCCCCCGCGTTCGACCCCGGTGCCGCTGACGTGTACGGGCTCGGTCTGTTGCTGGCCGAGGCCGCCGCCGGCCGCCCCTTGACTCCGGCGGAGATTTCCTCTCTCGGGATGACGATCTTGCCCCCCGATGCCACCCCGGCCACCGCTCGCCACCTGGCCCGCTTGGCTCCCCTGCTGGCGCAGGCGTCGGCGGCGATGCCCGAACAGCGCCTCGACGCCGGCGAACTGGCCCTCGCCCTGCGGGCCACGGCGGAGATGATGCCGCCGCCGCTACGGCTGGACGAGGTGTTCCAGCGTGTCGAGGAACACGAACTCCAGCCGGCGCCGGCGACCGAGCCCGAACCTGTCCCGCGGCGGGAGACCGCACGGCCGCGAAACCTGCTGGTGCGTCTCGTGGCGGCCGCGGCGGTCGTGGCCGCTGCGGTGCTGCTGGTGGTGTCGGTGGCCGACAACGGTGGCACCCCCAGCCACACGGTGCCCGACGTGGTGGGAATGAGCTGGTCGCAGGCCAACCGCACCCTCTCCGACGGGGGCTGGGCGGTGCGGCGCCTGGAGGTGCGCGTCCCCGATGTCGCCATCGGCGAGGTGATCGGCCAACTTCCCGAACCGGGCGGGCTGCTGGACGAGGGGCAGGTGGTGAAGGTTCAGATCTCCCTGGGTGAACCCTTGGTTGTCGTCCCCGCCGACATCGTGGGGATGTCACTGGAGGAGGCCGGGTTGCGCCTCTCCGCCATCGGCCTGCGTCCCGGGTCGCTGAGCCACCGCTTCGACGTGAGCGTGCCCGACGGCGCGGTGGTGGCCGTCTCCGAGATCCTGCCCGAGCTGCCCCGCGGCTCCACGGTTGACCTGGTGATCGCCGTCCACCGGTAGGTTCCCGGACATGACCGAGCGGATCTCCCGCGACGACGTGGCCCACGTGGCCTGGCTGGCCCGGCTGCGCCTCACCGAGGAGGAGCTGGAGCGGTTCACGTCGCAACTCGCCGACGTCCTGGACCACGCCGCCGACGTGGAGGCGCTGGACCTGGACGACGTGGCGGCCACGTCGCACCCCTACCCCCTCGTCAACGTGATGCGCGCCGACGTTCTCGAGCCCGGGCTGGACCGCTCCGAGGTCCTGGCGCAGGCCCCGGACACCGAGGACGGACTGTTCAGGGTGCCGCCCGTCCTGGGGGAGGCGCCGTGAAGCGCGCCGCGGGTACGTGAGCGCAGCCGGCCCGGCCGCCGCAGTCGCCGCCGCCGTGCGCAGCGGCGAGCGTTCGGCCGTCGGCGTGACCACCGAGGCCTTGGCCGCCATAGCCGCCGACGACCTGGCGGCGTTCAACACCGTGATGGCCGACCACGCCCTCGGCCGCGCCACCGAGATCGACCGCGCCGTGGCCGCCGGGGAGGACCCGGGGCCCCTGGCCGGGGTGCCGGTGGCGCTGAAGGACAACCTCTGTACACGCGGCGTGCCCACGACCTGCTCCTCGCGCATCCTCGAGGGCTGGCGGCCGCCGTACGACGCCACCGTGGTGACCCGCCTGTCCGCGGCCGGCGCGGTCATCGTGGGCAAGACCAACATGGACGAGTTCGCCATGGGCTCGTCCACGGAGAACTCCGCCTTCGGCCCCACCCGCAACCCGTGCGACCCGACGCGGGTGCCGGGCGGCTCGTCGGGTGGCAGCGCCGCGGCGGTGGCGGCAGGCATGACACCGCTGGCGCTGGGCAGCGACACCGGCGGTTCCATCCGCCAGCCCGCCGCGCTGTGCGGGGTCGTCGGGATGAAGCCCACGTACGGGCGGATCTCTCGGCACGGTCTCGTGGCGTTCTCCTCCTCGCTCGATCAGATCGGCCCCCTGGCGCGCACCGTGGGCGACGCCGCCCTGCTGTTCGACGTGATCGGTGGCCACGACCCGCTGGACTCCACCTCCATTCCCGGGCCTGTCGAGGATCTCTGCGGTGCCCTCGCGGGCGATGTCGAGGGGTTGCGGGTGGGCATCGTCACCGAGCTGTCCGGCGACGGCGTGGACGCCGACGTGTCGGCCCGGCTGACCGCAGCCGCCGAGACCCTGGCCACAGCGGGGGCACACGTGGGCGAGGTCAGTGTGCCGGCCGTGATGTACGGCCTGTCGGCGTACTACCTCATCGCCCCCGCCGAGGCCTCCAGCAATCTCGCCCGCTACGACGGTGTCCGTTTCGGGCTGCGGGTGCCCGCCACCAGCGCGACCGAGATGAACGTCGCCACTCGCACGGCCGGATTCGGTGACGAGGTCAAGCGCCGCATCATGTTGGGCACCTTCGCCCTGTCGGCGGGCTACTACGACGCGTACTACGGCAAGGCCCTGAAGGTGCGGACGTTGGTCGTGCGGGACTTCGCCGCCGCCTACGAGCGATACGACGTGCTGCTGGCGCCCACGTCGCCCACCGTGGCCTTCCGCTTCGACGAGCGCACCGACGATCCCATGGCCATGTACATGTCCGACGTGTGCACCATCCCCTCCAACCTCGCCGGGCACCCGGCCATATCGGTGCCGTTCGGCACGGGTGCCGACGGGCTGCCGGTGGGGGTGCAGATCCTGGCACCCGCTTTGGGTGAGGCGGCCATGTTCCGCGCAGCCGCCGCCTTGGAGCGGGGCCTGGTGCAGCAACCGCCCGGCACCGACCCCGGCGCCGGACCGGCCACAAGGGGCGTGACGCCGTGAGCGACCGGCCGGGCCAAGGTGCCGACATGGTCTGGGAGGCCGGGTCGCCCGGCCTCGGGGCGCCGACGGACACCGACTGGGAGATGGTCATCGGCCTGGAGGTGCACGCCGAACTGGCTACCGCCACCAAGCTGTTCAGCGCCAGTCTCAACGCCTTCGGCGGCGAGCCCAACACCCACATCGATCCGGTCTGCCTGGGCCTGCCGGGCACGCTGCCGGTGCTGAACCGCCTGGCGGTCGAGCTGGCCATCAGGGTGGGCCTCGCGCTCGGCGCCACGGTGCAGCGGTCGGTCTTCGCCCGCAAGAACTACTTCTATCCCGACATGCCCAAGGACTACCAGATCAGCCAGTACGACCGGCCAATCAACGTGGGCGGAACGCTGGAGCTGCCGTCGGGGAAGGTGGTGGGCATCGTGCGCGCGCACCTCGAGGAGGACACCGGCAAGAGCACGCACGTGGGCGGCGCCGGGCGGATCGACGGCGCCGCCTATTCGCTGGTGGACTACAACCGGGCCGGCGTGCCGCTGCTGGAGATCGTCAGCGAGCCGGACATGCGCTCGGCCGCCGAGGCCAGGGAGTACGTGACCGAACTGCGGGCTGTGCTGCTGGCCGTCGGGGCGTCGGACGGCAAGATGGAGGAGGGCTCGCTGCGGGTGGACGCCAACGTCTCGGTGCGCCCCCGGGGCGCCGCAGAGTGGGGCACCCGCTGCGAGATAAAGAACGTGAACTCCCTGCGCTCGCTGGGGCGCGCTCTGGAGTACGAGGCACGCCGGCAGATCGACCTCCTGAGTTCCGGCCAGCCGGTCATCCAGCAGACCCGCCACTGGAGCGAGGACTCCGGGCGCACCTCGACGTTGCGCTCGAAGGAGGAGGCCACCGACTACCGCTACTTCCCCGAGCCGGACCTGGTGCCCCTCGACCCGGACCCGGCCTGGGTGGAGGCCATCCGCGCCGACCTGCCCATGTTGCCCCGGCAGCGCCGCGAGCGCCTGGCGGCGGCCACCGGCCGGCAGGCCGCCGGGGTGGCGCTGGTCGTGGAGCGGGGTCAGGACGACCTGGCGCTGGCCGCCGTGACCGCCGGCGCCGCACCCGACGCGGTGCTGAAGCACCTCGAGCACAACCTCGCCGACGGCGCCGGGGCGCTGACGCCGGCGGGCCTTGCCGAACTCGTCGCGATGGAGCAGCGGGGCGACCTGACCTCCAACCAGGTCAAGGCCGTGCTGGCGGAGATGGTGCTCTCGGGCGACGATCCTGGCGAGGTGGCCGACCGGGCGGGCTTCGAGGCCACCTCGGCTACCGAGTTGGCCGGCGTGGTGGACCGGATCATCGCCGAGAACCCCGAGGAGTGGCAGCGCTTCCGCGGCGGCGACGCCAAGAAGCGGAAGAAGCTCCAGGGATTCTTCACCGGGCAGGTGATGCGTGCCACGAAGGGTCAGGCCAACGGGCGGGACGTGGCCGCGCTGCTCGCCGACCGGGCCGGGGACTGACCACCCGAGCCGGACCGTCTCCGCCGCTTCTCAGCGCCGGGAGCCCGCCAGTGCCGCCACGTCGGCGGACCGGAACCTGATGTGGCCCCCCAGCCGGTACGCAGGTAACTGCCGGTTGTTCACCATGGACAGCAACTCGTCGTCGCCCACGAGCAACATGTCACAGGCTTCGCACGGTCCGACGAGGTCGATGTCGGGATCGGCGCCGTTGTGCCGACGGGTATATGCGGCGTCCACCTGAATGATTGTCATGGGTCACTCCTGTGCTGTCTCGTTGGATCTCTGTCCCGTGCGTCGCGGGTGTCCGCGTCGGAGGGAGACCCCGACGACTCGACCGGAAGCTTGGTGGGCGCGTCCCCGGCAAATCCTCTCGTTCTCCACAGGGTCGCTGGGGATATCCGCGCAAGGGATCGGTCGCCGGCCCTCTCTCATCCCGAGTCATATCCATATTTCATATGATCCAGCTATGTCTCAGCGTCATCGGCTTACCATCACCATCACGCTGGAGCTGTACGAGAAGCTCTGCCGGCTGGCGGAACCGCGCCGCATGAGCCACTGGATGGAGGATGCCGCATGGCGGAAGATCCGTGACCTGGCCGAGGGTGACGGGCCCGCCGAACTCCCAACCCGGTCGGCGGAACTCGACAATCGGCCGCTCCCCGGGCGCCCCATACCGCTGTGGCGCTGGTCACCGCTGCAACCCCGCAACCCCGACCCCGAGGATTGAGGTCACGAGCACGCATCGGACGGGTTCGGATCGGATCGATCATCTGCTAGGTGTGATACCGGGGAGGTTGTCCCCGGGGTGGAGGTAAAGGGTCGGGAATCAGCCTTGCTCGCTGAGGCTCTCAGGTCATCACATCTAGGTGTACCCGGCTATGACGTTGGTGACACCTTGACGGGGTTGCGACCTTGGCTGGGTGACGCCCATCGAGTGGGGTGGTGACGCCCGTCGAGTGGGGTGGTGGTGTCCCTTCCGACGCGGCGTGTGTTGATCTCGCTGCCGGCTGGTTGGGTGCGGCGGGCTGGACGTTAGGCCAGACAGGTGAGTCCGAGGCCGGTGTCGGGTCGTCGCGGTCGGGGGTGTGGAGTGGTGGTGAGCGCGTTGAGGCAGTGCTGTTGCCAGTGCGCGGCCGCGGCAGCGAACCGTTCGGGGAAGTCGCCGTCGATGGGATCGGTGCAGGCCTCGGCGACGGCCTGTGCGGCCGGGGCGGCTTCGGAGGCGATGCGTTCGACACGCTCGAGAACGTCCGCTGGGGCGAGGCGGAGGCGCCGGGCGTGGTGTTCCCAGTCGGCGCGGCCGATCCGGGCGACGTCGGGTTGGTCGCCGACGTGCATAGCGAGGTAGACGTCGTTGCCGTCGGGCGCGTACGGCAGCATCGAGGCGATGTCGTAGAGAGGCGCGAGCGTGACCTGGTCGCCGGCGAGGAGGAGAGACGTGTTCTTGCCGTGGCCGTCGATCAGGCCGAGCGCCCAGGCCAACGCGAGCCGGTCCACGACGGTACCTACGTCATCGGCGGCGCCGTGGGCGCGCAGTAACTCGGCGATGCGGACGGTGGAGACGCCGCCGAGAGCTTCGAAGCGGGTGTCGCTGCCCCGGCCGAGCGCCTGGGACGTGTCCTCTTGGTGGAGACGGCGGATCCCGGCGCCGTCGCGAGCCCGGTCGTAGCGTTCGACGACGACGACGGCGAGATCCTCGAAGTTGGAGAGCGTGCTCGCCGCCGCGGTGAGGCCGAGGCGCCGAGCGGTCGTCAGGCAAAGGTGCTCGTTGGCGGGCTGCTCGCCGGCGCTGCCCGGCGGCGGCTTGAGGATGTGGGTGGAGGGTTCCGCGCCGGTGGGGACGTGCCACCTGTCGCCGCCGCGGGCGAGGGCGATCTTCGGCTGGCCACCGGCGAGGCTGTAGGCGGGGCCGAGGCGCGGTGCCGCCGGGTTGACGCGGGTGGGGCCGCGCATGTCGTCGATGGCGGTGCGCAGCGCCTCCGCGATCTCGGCGTCGCTGACGGGGCGCCGCCCGCTGTGCCGGCCCTGCATCGCGGCGAGGTCCTCGGGTGGGCAGAACTGGACGGCTCCGGCGCAGTCCCAACCGATGCGAGTGCCCAGCAGTCGCTCCGGACGTGCGGCGCCCTCCAAGCCGACGCGGGCTGCCCAGCGCTGCAGCACGTCGGCGTCATGGGGCATGAGCCCGCCGAGCCACGGCCGGATCCGCCCGTCGGGGTGCTCCCGCTGCTGGCGGGGCATCGACAGAGACAGCGGCGTCCCGTCCACCGCCGCGCCGCTGTAGGCGAAACGCAAGTCCTCTCCATCCTCGGTGATCTCACCGACCACCTCGCCCTGGAGCACAACTAGCAACCGGCCCACGCAACTCAGGCTACCGACCCGCCCGCTGTGGGTGACCTGCGGCGCCACCTCGCCTCGAGCGCGGACGCGCAGGCCTCCGGCGCCGCGCATCGGGGGTTCTTTCGCCGCCCGAGTCGGGCCCGGGGCTCGGCCGTTCGCCATGAGTGGCTCTATCGCTCGGCGGGCGGACACCCACCCGGCCGGCGACGCAGCCGGGCCGGCCGTCGTGGGCGAGGTCGACGGCGGTGGTTCCCTCCTGTTCTGGCCACCGCTGGTCGGCGAGGGCGGGGATCCACTTGTCGGGCGGCACGGTGCCGCTGGTTCTCTTGACGGTGGTGCATTGTCGGTGTCGCTTTGGCTGACTCGACATGCAAGCCGATTGCGCAGGATGGGCGAGATTCCTGACCACGTCGGTGGTGCGGGTTCTAGTCTGCGGTGATGCACGGTGGAGGCGTCTGGGTGGTTGGCTCGCGTCTCAGCGGATGCTTGCGGGAGCGTGTTGGCGCGCTCGCGGTGTTGTCGCTGGTTGTCGTTGTTGGGTGCGGGCCGGCGCGGCCAGCAGCGCCGTCGGACAGTCACGCTGGATCTTCTGTCGTGGGCTCAGGTCGCGCGCCGGTGGGCGTGACGACGGTGCAACGCAACCCCGAATCTGCGTCGAATCCGAGTCTCGCAACAGCCGCCGAAGACGGCTGTCGACGCCGGCCCGCCGACGCGAACGACTGAACCTGTCGTCGCGTCCACTGCGGCGAAGCATGCGCCGCCGGACGCGCCGCTCGAGGCGGCGAGCCCTGCCGAAGCCACCCCAACGTCCAGCGAGGCAAACGACGAAACCACCGCGCCCACCGAGGTGAACGACGCCGAGGCCGACGCGACGCTCGCCGAGGGCACCGATGTCGCGGTAGGCCCGTTGCGGGATTCGCCGGGTCGTGGTGGGGTTGATGCGCCTTTGCCCGGTGCGGCGATCAGTGATCCGGGCGCGCTCGCCGCCGCGTTGGAAACAGCAGCGGCGCGTCCCCGCACCGGCGTTCTCGCCGGGGAGGCGTCAGTCGTGCCGACGGCGGGCGCCGGCCCGTTGCAGTTCGACGAAGCGCTGGCCGTGGCGCGCCGGTTGGCGGGCGTGATTGTGGCGCCGAGTGACTGCGGGTCCGTCCCGCCGGAGGATCCCTTTCTGTTGCCGAACGCGGCGCGGGCATATCGTTCGGGCGTCCATCGAGGCGTCGACTACATGTGCGCAGAGCACGGCCGCGTCGCTGTCGCCGCCCTCGACGGCCGCGTCGTCGTCGCGGTCGGCGACTACGAAACCCCAAGCCCCTCACAGCGCGACACCCTGTTGGCGATCGCCGCGCAACGCGGCGCCACGCCCCCGTTCACGCTCCTGATGCTGTACGGGAACTACGTCGTCGTCGACCACGGACACGTCGACGACGTCGGACACGTCGTCACGATCTACGCACACCTCGCATCCCTCACAGCGGGCATCTCGACAGGAACCGCTGTACGAGCCGGCGACGAACTCGGACGCATCGGCAACACCGGCACCGAACACGACGCCGCCGGTGCCGCGGACCGCGGCGTGCACCTGCACTGGGAAATCCACATCAACGACCACCACCTCGCCGCGGGCCTGTCCCTCGCAGAAACCCGCACCATCTACACGACCCTGTTCAACAACCCCACCAACACCTAACAGAATCGTGTGCCCCGTGGTCTGCCCCGTGTTTTTCGCGGTCGGGATAGATGAATCTCGGACACGTCGACCGAAGGGAGGTCATCGTGCCGAGCAGGTAGCCGGCTGGGTTCGGGCGCAAGGATCTCAGGTCCCTCCCCGAGCCTCCTGAGGCTCCAAAACGCCGAATCGGGGGATTTTGCGGCAATCTGGGTGTGGTGGCCGGCGCGGCCGCCACAGTTCGCCTCCCAGGCGCCGCTGCGCCTGCCGGTAGGATCGCTGCATGGGCCTCGACCTCGCGAAGCATCGCCCCGCGGCGACTGTGCCCAGGACCGCCGTCGAGGCGGTCGATCTGTCGCGCTTCGCCGGCTATCGGGCCCGCATCAGCGAGTTGGCGGCGCTGATGGCCGAACCGTGCGCCCGTGGCCATTACCGCCCCCTCGTCCAGTTCGTCAAGGACTGGAACTACTGGGTCGCGGACCGGGCCGAGATGCTCGACGTTCCGCCGGCCGCCGATGGCGACCTGTTCCACCTTGCCAGCATCGCCGCGGTCGTTCACGCGCTCACCGTCCGCGACGGCGTTGACGTGCCCGCCTGGGTTCACCGCTACCGGGCCGACCCCGAGCGGACCATGTCCGGCATTGCGGTCACCACCGACTTCGGCCGCCTCGTGGCGGCCGAAGCACCGCCCACCTGCGCGCAGCACGGCGTCTACTTCGAGGCCGCCCTGCTCGACCGATGACCGGCCCCGCCGCCGGCGAGGGCGCCAAGGCGTTCGGCAACAGGGAGTTGCTCGCGTACCTGGCCGAAGTCGACGCCGAACTGCCGGTGGGCGCGTACGTCGAGATCGCCGCCATCGGTGGCGCCGCGATCTCTTTCCGTCGCCCCAGCCGTCTTAGCGACGATGTCGACGTCGTGTCCGAGGGCATGCCGCAGGAGCTGCGAGACGCCGCGGCCGCGGTCGCCGCCCGCCGTGGCCTGCGCTCCGACTGGATCAACGACGCCGCCCGGCTCAGTCTGCCGCGGCTCGACCCCCAACTCGAGACCGTCTACCGCGGCGACCGCCTCACCCTCCACATCGCCGGCCCCAGGTACCTGTTGGCCACCAAGCTCCTCGCCGGCCGGGACGTTGACATGGACGACGCCGTGCACCTCGCCATCGACGCCGGAGTCACCACCGCGGAGGCAATGCTCGACCTGCTCGCCGAGGCGTACCCCGCGCCGCTGCTCACCCCGCGAACCCAGTACATCGCCGACCAGGTCGCCGCCGCCGTCGCGGCCCAACTGAACCTCGGCGTCGACCTCTAGCCCTGATTATTCATGAGAATGCCTGGGCGGGTGTTGTGGTGTTTTGGTGAGGTGTGTCTGAGTTTGTGTCGTGTTTTGTGGGGTTTTTCAGGCCGCATGGTTGGGTTGTGTGGTTTGGTTGCGATTGTAGGTGATTCGTTGTTGGCGGGCTCGGATGAGTCCGTCTCGGCGGGCGGCTCGGATGGTGTCGCCGTGGCCTCGGTGTTCTTGGTCGGGGGTGACGTAGCCGATGCCGGCGTGGAGGCGGACGGTGTTGTAGTGCTCGCGGCGGATGTCGAGTTCGCGGCGTAGCACGTCGATGTCTTCGATCAGGTCGAGGTGGGGGTGTTCGGTTTTGAGGTGTCCGAACAGTGATTCGATCCAGGCTTGGTCGGTGGGGGTGTGGGGGCGGCCGTAGTGGGTGGCGAGCCAGCACAGCGCCATGAACTCCCGGGTGGATCCTGAGGTCATCTGCGGTCCGTTGTCGGACATGACCAGCAACACCGGCGCCTCGTCGGCGTCGGGGTGCCAGCGAACACTGTCGGGGTTGCGGGCGTCGATTGCCTCGTTGAGGCCTTCGACGCGCAGCGCCCGGTTGAAGACGGCTTGGACCTCGACGCTGGTCTCGTCGGCCGAGGTGATCTCCGCGATCCACTTGCGGGACACGACATCGGAGATGACCGTGGTCGCGGCCTGGGCGCCACTCCAGTGCGTCGTGTCGTAGATCCAGATCCGGTTCGGGGCTTGTTCCACCCAGTGCGGCCACGGTCGCCGCTGTGCTCGCCCCGGGCGCTTCACAGAACCGAACCGCAGGTCGCGGCGTTCAAGCACGCGGCGCACCGTCGAGGGGTCCGCCCAGAAGCGACCCAACCACGACCCCCGATGGGCGAGCTTGCGATGCGAACGATCCACCTCGGCCCACTCGTCGAACACCGCCACGATCTCCTCGGCCTCCTGCGGCGTCAGCGCGTGCAGCGCGCTGCCCCCCGGAGGCTCATCGTCGAGACCGACACCGGCGGCCACGCGGCACCGCCAGCGCTGCAGCCGGCGTTGGGACAACTCCAGGTACCGACACGCCTGCGCATCGGACCAGCCGCTTCGGACCGCGCCGTCGACGAGGCCGATCAATCCGGCTTTGGCGGCCGCGTCTACTCGCTGTGGGACCTGGCCGCTCAGCCCCATAGCTCTTTTCCCTCCGCCAACGTGAGCTTCACCGCCATCTCCGCCAGCGCTGCACGCAGCCGCTGCACCTCCGCGCGCGCCGCCTCCAACTCCACGTCGCGTTGCTTGTCCCGCCGGCCCGGGCGCGACCGCGCCAACGCATCCAACGCGCCCTGCCGAGCGACCTCGCGCAGCCTCGCCACCGTGGACCGGTCAACGCGTGCCCGCTCGGCCGCGTCACCAACGGTGCTCTCACCACGCACGAGCTGCATCCAGATCTCGTACTTCTCCTGCGGCGCCAAAACCCGCTTCTTCTTCCCGGCATGCTCAATGCTCAAAACGCCCTCCTCAGGCTCGATCCACAACCCCCACATGCTGTCTGAAACTCTTCCCAAAACACGACACGAACTCTGCCTCAACACATTGGGCGTGCTGGTGGGGTGTGTTTTTGGGGCCGGCGGGTGCTGTGTTGGGGGTTTGGTGCGCCGTTGGGGGTTCGGCGGCGCACCGGGGTGTGTGGGGGTGTGTGGGGTCGCGGTTCGGCGGTCGGATCGGGTCGTGGCGTCAGTGTCAGTTGTGATTGTGGGCGGCGAGCAGGGCTCGGGCGGTGGGCCAGCGCTCGGGGAGCCGCAGGGTGGTGCGCCGACCGGAGTGTGTGATGCGTCCTGGGGTGTGCCAGAGCTGCCGGCGGAGCTTTTTGGGTGCTGCTTTGGCGAGTTCGCCTCGCAGGCGGAGCTGCTGGAACCAGGCGACCAGAGCGAGGCTGATGACGGTCATGGCCGTCCACGCGGCGTTGGCGTTGCAGTCCGTGAACGGCATGCGGGCCAGTCCGGAGTCCTTGAGGCGCCCGATGGTGTCCTCGACGCGGGCGTGTTCTCTCACGGCGCGGTCCGAAGGTGGCGTCGAGGCGGACGGGGTCGCCGGCGGCGTCGGTGAGGAATCCCCAGTAGCGCCAGTGGGGGGAATCGAACAGGGTGCGCTGCGCGCCGGGGTGCAGCGGCTCGCGTCGCACGATCAGCCGCGTACCGGACGGCCACCCGGTGAGGTCGATGCTGGCGGTGAGCTCGGCGACCTGGGCGCGGCTGTTGCGCTGTTTGGGGTTCATCGCTGCGGGCTGGCACATGTCGGGATCGGTTCTGGCCGTCGCGATGGCCGCGGTGATCGCCTCGTTGGAACGAGCTGTCATGAAAGACACGACGTTGCGGTCCCGCAGGGCTTTCGCGAGGTTCTTCGAGCAGCCCGCCGAGTCGACCCGCAGCCAGATCGGCCGACACGCCGAGGCCGCGTCGTCGCCGGGCCGGTGCCCTGCGGACGCGTCGGCTGGGAGCTGCGCGATGGCGCCGTCGAGCACCTCGAGGTGGTCCGCGATGTTGTTCGCCGTGGCGTTGCCGGGACGCGCAGCGATCCACAGCGGCTCCCCGTCGGAGGTCGCGCACATCATCGGGTGGAACCCGAAGCCGCCCTTGAAATGCGCCGCGGCGCCTTGCTTGGTGTCGGTGTGCACCTCCACCAGCGTGGCATCGATGTCGAGCACCAACGGCGATGCACCAGCGTCGCCGTCGCGGGTGCGCCACACCCGCGCACGCGCACCAGCCACCGCGGACCAGATGCTGTCCAGTGTCGACGAATCGATGCCGCGCAGCACCCGATACAGCGTCGAGTCCGACGCGACCTCCCCGAACAGATCCCGCTGACAGCGCAGACGCTCGATGTCGCTGCACGACTCCCCGCCGGCCGCGAGCATCAACAACCCATGGGTCAGCACCGTGCCCCGGTCATGCACCGGGGCACGCCCGCCGCGTCGCCCGAACGCCGCCGACAAAGCCGCGCCCACGCCCAGCGAATCAGCGAAACCGCCCAGAACGAACAACCCCCCGTGCGCCGCGACCCCAAAACTCGGCGCCCCCGGTCAACCTCAACTTCGCGACACTGTTAGCGTTCATTTCCGAGATGCCCTTCTTTCCTGCAACCCGTGTGCTTCCACAACACACATCGTTGCAGGTCAGAAGGGCATCCCCGCGGACGCGCACACCCACACCCACAACCCCGATGAATAATCAGCACTAGCGGCACGCCTGACTACAGGTCTGCTAGACCTGTAGCCATGCGAATGGCAGCAATCAATCATCGTGCAGTGGGCCTGGCCGGCGACCGGGCCTGGGACATCGCCGACGCCTCCGGTGGCGCCTTCGGCCCCGACCCCATGGCGGTCCTGGCCTCCTGGGACGACTTCGGTGCGTGGGCCGCGGGGAACGCGCCCGACGGCGGCGACGCCTACAGCGCCGACGACCTGACCTGTCCGGTCCCGAATCCCCCGCAGGTGTTCGGCATCGGCCTCAACTACCTCGACCACGTCGGCGAGACGGGGATGGAGGCGCCGGACGACCCGCTGGTGTTCACCAAGTTCCCCTCCTGCGTCGCCGCGCCGAACTGCGAGATCCCCCTCGTGCCCGGCAACTGCGACTGGGAGGTGGAGTTGGTGGTCGTGATCGGCCGTGCGGGCCGGAACATCGCCGCCGACGCCGTCACCGACCACATCGCCGGGTTCACCGTGGGCCAGGACGTGAGCGAGCGGGTCGGCCAGTTCGCGGGTGGCTTCCCCCAGTTCAACATGGGTAAGTCGCACCGCAACTTCGCGCCGGTCGGTCCGGCGGTGGTGACCCTCGACGAAATAGCCAACCCGTGGGATCTCCGCCTCACCTGCGAGCGCAACGGCGTCATGGTGCAGGACGCCCGCACCTCGTTGTTCATCAACGACATACCGCGTCTGATGACCTACCTGTCGTCGATCTGCGAGCTGCGCCCCGGCGACCTCATCTTCACCGGCACGCCGTCGGGTGTGGGGTTCGGCATGGATCCTCCGCAGTTCCTGGCTCCCGGCGACGTGCTCGTCACGACCGTCGAGGGCGTCGGCGAGTTCACCAACCGGTGCGTCTGAGTTCGGCTTTCCGGCGGGCCTCGCCTCGCCGGAGTCCCCGAACGGATCCTTCGGAAACGGAGGTGCTGGGGTGAGTGACGAACACTTCCTCGTGACGGGAGCCATGGGCTGCATCGGCGCATGGGTCGTGCGCCACTTGGCGCGCGCCGACGCCGAGATGACGCTGTTCGACGTGAGCACCGACGACAAGCGGCTGCGGCTCATCGTCGACGAGGCCGACCTGGCCGCTCCGAGGCGCATTCAGGGCGACCTGACGGTGACCGAGGACGTGATCGCCGCCGCCGAGGGCGCCACCCACATCATCCACCTGGCGGCGCTGCAGGTTCCGACCTGCCGGGCGAACCCGCCGCTGGGCGCGGCGATCAACGTCGCCGGTACGGCCAACGTCTTCGAAGCGGCGCGGGCGCACGGCATCGGGAACCTCGTCTACACCAGCAGCGTGGCGGTGTTCGGCCATCCCGACCTGTACGACGTCGACATCCTGCCCAACGACGCCCGGCGCGACCCCGCCACCCACTACGGCGTCTACAAGGTGGCCAACGAGGACACCGCCAAGGTGTACTGGCACGAGAACGGCCTCACCAGCGTGGGTCTGCGCCCGCACACCGTGTACGGCCCGGGCCGTGACCAGGGCGTGACCTCCTATCCCAGCCAGGCGCTGCTCGCCGCCGTGCGAGGCCTGCCGTACCACATCGAATACGGCGGCTGGATGGCTTTCCAGTACGCCTCCGACGTTGCCAGGATCGTGATCGAATCGGCGAGGGTGGAACCCGACGGCTGCGACGTCTACAACATCGCCGGCAGCCCTGCCACGGTGGCCTCCTTCACCGATGCCATCGTCGAGGCCACGGGCGCGACGGAGATCACCCACGGCACCGACCAGTTGCCGTTCCCGCGTGGCCTCGACGACAGCGCCCTCGCCGCGCGCCTGGGGTCGGTCCCGGATTCGTCGATCGCCGCAGGGGTGGCGGAGACCGCCGAGTGGTTCCGCCGTGCGATCGCCGAAGGTCTGCCCCTACCCCCGCCGTCCTAGCAGACTGCTGAGTAGGTCAGCGGTCGACCTACTCCGTCATTCCGGCGGGCTAGTCCGTCATTCCGGCGGAGGCCGGAATCCACTGCCTAGCGGTCCTGCCTAGCGGTCCGGCCCGCACTGCCGATGAACTACTCGGTCCTCTCCTGGCCGCCATCGATCATCCGGCCCGGCGCTGCGTATCTGCCCCGCCGGAGCCCTGCGGAGCGGCGAACTATGCTCGGGGCGAACTCGTGATCGAGTCTGCGAGAAGCGGGAGGGCCCATGGGACGATTCACAGTGCCTTACGAATCCCTGGATCCGTTGACGATCGGGGCGGCCGACGACGAGACGAAGGTGTACCGGGAGACCCTCGACCTGGAGGTTCCCGACGAGAACCTGCTGGCCGCCATCTACCCCGACGAGCCGCCGCCCGTGCCGAACGCCACCGAGGCGGCCCGGGCCGCCCTGGAGAACCCGCACAGCGGTCCACGGTTCAGCGATCTCCTCGCCGGTGCCGCCAGCGTGGCGGTCATCATCGACAACCAGTTCCGCCCGACACCGGCCTCCAAGCTGCTGCCGCCGGTGTTCGACGCCATCGAGGCCGCCGGTATCAGCGACGTCCGGGTGGTGTGTGCCAACGGCAAGGTCTTCCCGATGTCCGACAGCGACATCCCCCTGAAACTCGGCCCGGAGAACCTGGCCCGCATGGAGCGCCTGGGCATCGGTTTCTTCCAGAACGAGCCCCGCAACGCCGACGCCTACAGCTATGTGGGGGTCTCCTCCCGGGGCACACCCGTGTGGCTGCACAACGAGGTGGCCCGCTCGGAGGTCACCATCACCATCGGGCAGGCCCAGTCCAACCACTGGGGCGCCGGTGGCGGCGGCAAGCTGATCCTTCCCGGAGTGGTATCCGACGAGACCGTGGAGTCCAACCACTGCGCCTTCGTGCCCTCGCCGCAGACCCACTACGGCGCCTACGCCGGGCCGATGCGGGCCGACATCGACGAGACGGCCACCATGTGCGGGCTGTCGGCCACGATGAACGTCCTGCTCGACACCCGCGGGCGGGTGATCGACTGCATCTACGGCGCCCACCCCGATGCCCACCGCGAGGCCATCGAGCGCTTCAACGCCATCTATGCCTACGACAATCCGGTGACCGAAGCGGGGCCGGCCGACATCGCCGTGTGCGGCGTCTTCGCTCCCACCGACCACCTGTTCTTCCACACCGGGTGGGGGTGCATGTCGTCGGACCTGGTGGTGCGCGAGGGCGGCAGCATCATCTACTGCTCACCGTCGCCGGGCGTGGTCACGGCGGTGGGGGAGTTCCCCGGCCTGGCCCTCATGGACCTGATGAAGCCCTACATGCCGGCCACGCCGGAGAACTACCAGAAGGTGCTGCGCGACATCCACGCCCGCAACATCCAGATGTGGGCCGGCTGTATCTGGGTGCCCATCTACGAGGTGATGACCCGCAAGCACGTCACGATGGTCACACTGGAGGAGAACCTGGAGATGGCCGCCGATATCGGCATCGACGCCACCACGAGCCTCGACGAGGCCTTCGGCGCCGCCATGGCGCGCCACGGACCCGATGCCAAGGTGATCGTCCTGCCTTTCGCCCGCTACCAACTGCCCCGCAACGCCATCCGCATGGACGCCGAGGACGTGCGCGCCCTCGAGCAGGTGCGCCTCTGAACCCTCCCGGCGCGCCGGTCGCGGTGCGCGGCGTGAGCGGACGGGGCGCGGCCGGCGGCGCGGCCCCTGTAGCGGACAGGGCGGCGATCAAAGGCAGGACCACCGTCGTGGAGATGCTGCGCATGTTTCCCCGCGGTGAGGCGGCCCGGCTCATGTCACGCCTGAGTTGGCCCTGCGCCCACTGCGGCGGAGCCTTCCACGAGCCGCTGGCGGTCGCCGCCAAGCGCCACCGCAACTCGCCGCTGGCGGTGCTGGAAGCGTTCCGGGCGCTGTGCGAGCCGGGAGGGCCCAGCGAGGAGCAGATCGACCAGGCTGCCCGCAAAGTCACGGCCAAGTGATGGGCTCGCTTCTGGCCGGCGCCGTGCGCCGCCGCCGACGCCGGGCACCGGAACCGGGGGCCGTGGCGGAGCAGGACGCCTCGCTCGTGGCCGATCTCTGTGACGCCATCGGTGCCGAGCGGGTGCGGGCCGACGCCGCCGCCCGCTACCTGGCTTCGCGCGACGCCTCCATCTACAGCGAGGGGACGGCCGGACCGCTGTGCTTCCCGATCAGCACCGAACAGGTCGCGGCTTGCATGCGGGTCGCCGCCGACCACGGCCGTGCCGTCGTTCCCCGTGGGGCGGGCACGGGGCTGGCGGGCGGCGCGGCGCCGCTCGGGCGGCCCGTGGTGCTGTCGCTCACCCGTATGAACGAGTTGCTGGAGGTGGATCCGGACAACGGTGTGGCCTGGGTGCAGCCCGGCATGGTCAACCTCGAACTGTCCCGTCGGCTGGCGCCGTACGGCATGCACTACGCGCCCGACCCGTCCAGCCAGCAGGCCTGCACGATCGGCGGCAACGTCGCCACCAACTCCGGCGGACCGCACTGCCTGGCCTACGGCGTCACGAGCGCCCACGTCGTCGCACTGGAGGTGGTGCTCTCCGATGCTTCGGTCGTGCGGCTCGGTGACCTCAGCGCCGAACCCGCCGGCTACGACATGCGCGGCGCCTTCGTCGGTTCGGAAGGGATGTGCGGCATCGCCACCGCCGCAGCGGTGCGTCTCACGCCCAACCCGGCAGCAGTGCGCACGATGCTGATGGCCTACGACAACGTCTCCGCCGCCGGGGCCACCGTCAGTGCCGTGATCGCGGCGGGGATCGTGCCGGCCGCCATCGAGATGCTGGACCGCCGCTGCATCAGCGCCGTCGAGGACTTCGCCAAGGCGGGGTACCCCCGTGACGCTGCGGCCGTCCTGCTGGTGGAGGTGGACGGGCCGGCCGGCGGGGTCGGCGTTTCCGCCGACCGGGTGGCGGACATCGCCACCGCCAACGGCGCGGTCAGCGTGCGCACCGCCGCCGACGACGACGAGCGGGCACGGATCTGGAAGGGTCGCAGGAGCGCCTTCGGAGCCGTTGCGAACATCCTGCCCGACTACTACCTCCACGACACCGTGGTGCCGCGCAGCCGGCTGGTCGAGGTGCTCGAACAGGTCTACGAGATCGCCGACCGCCACGACCTCACCGTGCTGAACGTGTTTCACGCCGGTGACGGCAACCTGCACCCGATCCTGGCGTTCGATGCCCGCATCGAGGGCACCTTGGAACGGGTGCACGCCGCCGGCAGGGAGATCATCGAGGCGTCGCTGGCCGTCGGCGGGGCGCTCTCGGGTGAGCACGGCATCGGGGTCGAGAAGCGCGACTACATGGATCGGATGTTCAGCGACGCCGACCTGGACCAGCAGGGCCGCCTGCGGGCCTCCTTCGACCCGCACTGCCGGCTGAACCCGGGCAAGGTGCTGCCCAGCGCCCACAGCTGCGCCGATTTCGGCTCGCTGCGGGCGGCCGACGGCAAGATCTGGGGCTGAACGGGTCTCCGATGACGATGACAGCGGCGCGCCTGATCGACAAGCCACTCGCCGACTTCGCCGACGCCGTCGGCCCCGAGGGACCGGTGTCGGTGCGCGGCGGCGACACGCGCCGGGGCGTCGGCGGCGATGTCGCGCCCGGTACGCGCGAGGTGCGTGCCCCGGTGGGGATCGTTGCCCTGGAGCCCGCGGAGATGACGGTGCGGGTGCGCGCCGGCACGACGGTGACCGAACTCCACGAGGCGCTGGGCGAGGCCGGTCAGCGCACCGCCCTTCCCGAGCGTCCCGGCGGCACGGTGGGTGGGGCGCTCATGGTGGGGGAGTCGGGCATCGCACGCCTGAGGCTCGGACCGGTGCGCGACGCCCTTCTGCAGGCGCGCTACGTGTGCGCCGACGGCCGGGTGGCCACCGGGGGAGCCGCCACGGTCAAGAACGTCAGCGGTTTCGATCTGTGCCGGCTGCTGGTCGGTTCCCTCGGCACGATCGGCCTGCTGGGTGAGGCCCTGCTGCGTACCGTGCCGATCCCCGAGACCGAGCACTGGGCCCGCCTCGACGGTGCCGATCCACGCGACGTGTGGCACCGGTGTCGCACCGCCATGTCGATCCTGACCGACGGTGCGGCCACCTGGGTGCTGCTGAGCGGGTACGACCTCGACACGGCCGAGGATCGGGTGACGCTCAGCGAACTCGGCACGGTGGTCGATGCCGATGGCCCGCCCCTGCTGCCGCCGCACCGCTGGTCCTGCACACCGGCCGAGGCGGCCGCCTTCGACAGTTGGCATGTTGGTGCGGCGAACGGTGCGGCGAACGGCGAGGATCGCGGCGCCGACTTCGTGGCCGAGATCGGCGTCGGCGTGGTGCATGCCTCGGTGGCGCAGCCGCCCCGCCCGGCGGATGCCGGCGTGGCCGAGCTGAACCGGCGCGTCAAGGACCGCTTCGATCCGACCGGCCGCCTCAACCCGGGCCGTGACCCGCTCCGGCGCCCCTGATGCACCTCGGTCTCGACGACGACGAACTCGCCTCGTGCGTGGCCTGCGGCCTCTGCCTGCCGCACTGTCCCACGTTCGTGGTCACCGGGCGGGACACCGAGTCGCCGAGGGGTCGCATCGCCCTCATGCGTGCCGTGCAGGACGAGGGCGCGCCGCTCACCGACGAGGTGGTGCGGTCGATGGAGACCTGCGTGCAGTGCCTGGGCTGCGAGACGGCCTGCCCCAGCGGTGTGCCGTTCGGCCACCTGATGGAGGGCACCCGCACCGCCCTCGCCGCCGAGGGGCGCATCACCCCATGGTGGCAGCGCGCCGGCCTGCGGATGCTGCGTCACCGGCGTCTCCTGCTGGCGGCCTCCAGCCTGCTGGCCCTGGCCGTCCGCCTGCGACTCGTACCGACGGGGCGGTTGGGCCTGCCCCGGCGCATCCCGCTGCGGCGGGGACGCCTGCGGGCCTCCGGCGGCGACGTGTGGCTCTTCACCGGCTGCGTGATGGACGCCTGGCAGCGTCACACCCATCTCGCTGTGCAGCGGGTGCTGGAGGCAGCGGGCGCGGGTGTCGCCCCCACCGGTGGCGCCGCGCCGTGCTGCGGGGCGCTGCACACCCACGCCGGCCTGGAGTCCGATGCCGTGGCAATCGCCGGTCGGGTCATGGCGGGCCTGGCCGGCGATGACCGCCCCGTTCTCGTGGACTCCGCGGGCTGTGGGGCGGCGCTGAAGAACTACGGCCGGCTGCTGGGGACCGCGGAGGCGCGTGCGTTCTCCACCCGAGTGTTCGATGTGCACGAGTGGTTGGTCGACCGTCTGGGGGTGCTGGTCGAGAGCCGGCCGGCAGCCGCGCCGCTGGACGTCACCGTGGCCGTGCAGGATCCCTGCCACCTGCGCCACGTGCAACGCAGCCACGAGGCGGTGCCGGAAGTGCTGCGCCCGTTCGTGCGCGAGCTGGTGACCCTCGACGACGACGGCCTGTGCTGCGGGGCGGGCGGGGCCTACTCGATGCTGGAGCCGGAGTTGGCCACCGCCATCCGCCGCCGCAAGACCGAATCTGTGGCCCGCTCGGGGGCCACCGTGGTGGCCAGCGCCAACCCCGGTTGCTCGTTGCACCTCGCCGCCGCCGGCCTCGACGTGCGCCACCCCCTGGAACTGGTGGCCGAGGCGCTTGACGCCGCGTCCGGCCGGGTATCCCAGCGGGCACCGGCCCTGCACGAGCGGTGACGCCCCGGAACCCGCGTGCATGTCCGGCCCCGTTCGCCGCTATCGCGCCCCAACTCTTCCGTCATTCCGGCGGAGAGCCTGTCCCGGACTCAGGTCCGGGGCCGGAACCCACGTCCCAGCGGTCCGACCTGCGTCGCCGGTGAACCACTCAGCGGTCTCCCCGGGCAACGGTAGGAATCAGTCGATGACGGCGGCGCCCGTGCCGGGTGGTTGGGTGGGCGCAACACCTCAGCGTGTCGAGGACGAGGCTCTGCTGCGGGGCCGGGGACGTTTCATCGACGACCTGGCGCCCGTGCCGGGGGCGATGCACGCCGCGCTGGTGCGGTCGCCGTTCGCTCACGCCCGCATCGGCGGCATCGATGTCTCCGCCGCGAGCCGGTCACCGGGCGTGATGGCGGTGCTGACCGGAGCCGATCTGGCGCAACACGGCCGACCCCTGGGGGCGGTGGTCCGCGGGGCTACCGATCACCATGCCATGGCCGTCGACGTTGCCCGCTACGCCGGTGAGCCGGTGGCGGTTGTCGTGGCGCGCGATCGCTACCTGGCCGAGGACGCGGCCGAGTTGGTGGACGTGGACTACGAGCCTCTCGATGTGGTGCTGGACCCGCTCGCGGCCGCCGAGGCCGGCCTCGTGGTCTCGGACCGGTCGTTCCGCTACGGCGACCCCGAGGCAGCCCTGGCGGGCGCGCACACCGTGGTGAGCGGGCGGTTCCCCTTCGGGCGCTGGATCGCCACGCCGGTGGAGTGCTTCGGCGTGATCGCCGACTGGAATGCGGCGGAGGGCTCTCTCACGGTCTGGGCCAACTTCCAGGGGCCGTTCACCCTGCACACGGTGGCGGCTGCCGCCCTCGGCCTGCCCGGCGCCGGGCTGCGGATCATCACGCCGGCGGACTCGGGCGGCAGCTTCGGCGTGAAGGCCGGGGTGTTCGGCTACGTCGTGCTGGCGGGCCTAGTGTCGAAGATCTGCGGTGTGCCCGTGCGCTGGATCGAGGACCGACTCGAGCATCTGGCGGCGAGCGGTGCCGCCACGCATCGAGTCACCGACGTGGAGGCCGGCTTCGCCGCCGACGGCGAACTGCTGGCGCTGCGTTATGACGTGGTGGAGGACGTGGGCGCCTACCTGCGGGCGCCCGAGCCGGCGACCCTCTATCGGATGCACGGCTCGCTGACCGGCGCTTATGCGGTGCGCCACGTGGCGGCGCGCAATCGGGTCGTGCACACCAACCGCTGCCCGACCGGGCTAAACCGCGGCTTCGGAGGACCGCAGCTCTACCTGGCGCTGGAGCGGATCGTTGCCAGAGGTGCGGCCCGCCTGGGCCTCGACCCCGCCGAGGTCGCCCGGCGCAACCTGATCGCCCCCGAGGCGTTCCCGTACCGCACGGCCAGCGGCGGCCTCTACGACTCCGGCGACTACGCGGCGTGCCTCGACGACGCCCTCGAGGCGGTCGACTACAACGGTCAGCGGCATCGCCAGGAGGCTCAGCGCCGCAGCGGTGGCACCCACCTGCCCGGGGGGCGCATCGGGATCGGCTTGGCCTGCGTCGTGGAGCCGTCGATCTCCAACATGGGCTACATCTCTCTCGCCGAGACCGCCGAGGAGCGCCGCAGGGGTCGGCCCAAGTCCGGCAACGCCGAGGGCGCCACCGCGGCCATGAACCCGCTCGGCGGCGTGACGGTGCGCCTCTCCACGGTGCCGCAGGGGCAGGGACACCGCACCGTGGCTGCCCAGGTGGTCGCCGACGCCCTGGGACTGGACCCCGCCGACGTGGATGTCCAGAGCGAGATGGACACGCACGTCAACGCCTGGACGGTGTCCTCGGGCAACTATTCGTCGCGCTTCGCCGGGATCGGGGCGGCGGCCGTCGCCGAGGCGGCCTCGCAGTTGGCGGAAAAGCTGCGCCTCATCGCCGGCGACATCCTGGAGTGCGCACCCGCCGACGTGGAGTTGCGCGACGGCCAGGCGCGGGTCGTTGGCCAACCCGACCGCGGCGTCTCGCTGCGGCGCCTCGCCGGAGGGGCGCACTGGAATCCCGAGTCGCTGCCCGACGGCCTCGAGCCGGGACTGGCGGTCACGGCCTTCGTCTCGGTCCCCAACCTCGATCCGCCCGACGACGCGGACGAGGTCGTGACCTCCGCGGCGCACGGCTTCGTGGTGGACGTGGCGGTGGTGGAGGTGGATCCCGCCACCGCCGAGGTCCGCGTTCTCGACTATGTGACGGTGCACGACGCCGGGACGCTGCTGCATCCCCGCCTTGTGGACGGTCAGATCCTGGGTAGCTTCGCCCACGGCCTCGGGGCGGCTCTGCTGGAGCGCACCGTCCACGACGACGATGGGAACCTGCTGACCGGCAGCTTCATGGACTACCTGTGCGCCACCTCCACGGAGGTTCCCGACCTGCGCATCCTGCACCGCTACACGCCGTCGCCGTTCACCGCCCTGGGGGCCAAGGGTCTCGGCGAGGGCAACACCATGAGCGCCCCGGCGGCGCTGGCCAACGCCGTCTGCGACGCCCTAGGGCTGGAGGACCTGGAACTCCCGCTCACCGCACCCCGCGTCTGGGAGGCCCTCGCTGCAGCAGCCGGCGACGGTGACCCCCGGTGAAGCCGCCCCCGTTCCGCTACGTGCGCCCGGAGAGCCTGGAGGAGACCCTGGCGATCCTTGGCGACCACGGCGACGAGGCGAAGGTGCTGGCCGGCGGCGGCAGCCTCGTCCCCATGTTGAACATGCGCCTGGCGCGCCCGGAGGTGCTGGTGGACGTGAACCGCATCGCCGGGCTGGCCGGCATCAGCCACGCCGACGGAACGGTCACCACCGGGGCGATGGTGCGGCAGGCGGCCTTCGAGCGCTCGTCGCTGCTGCGCCGGACCCTGCCCCTGCCGGCCGCGTGCGCGCCCTACATCGGGCACTTTGTCACCCGCAACCGCGGCACCGTCGGCGGCTCGCTGGTACACGCCGATGCCCGCGGCGAACTGCCGCTGGCGCTGCTCACGCTGGGCGGGTCGGTGCAGGTGGAATCGCGGCGCGGGCCGCGCAGCATCGCCGCCGAGGACCTCTTCGTCTACCACTTCACGTCCGCCCTGGAGCCCGACGAGTTGCTCACCGACGTGCAGTGGCCCGCGGCGAGGCCGGGCTGGGGATACGGCTTCGCCGAGATGGCCCAGCGCCACGGCGACTACGCGCTCGTCATGGCGGCTTGCGCCTTGCGACAGGAGGGCGGGGTCGTAGTCGAGGCCAGGCTGGGACTGGGCGCCGTGGCGGACCGGCCCCTGCTCGCCGCCGATGCGGGGCAATTGCTCGTGGGTGAGTGTCTCGGTGGCGACAGCGACTGCGACGGTGGCGACGACGACGGGCCGGTTGCCGCCGCCGCGCGGCTGGCTGCCACCTCCGTCGATCCGCCCGACGATCTGCACGCTTCTGCCGCCTACCGGCGCCACCTCGTCGAGTTGCTCGCCGAGCGGGTCATCCGACACGCCTGGCAGACCGCCGGCGCCGCCACGGAAGAGCCCGGCCCGTGAGCGACCGCACGGCCCACACCGGCACGATCATTGCCACGCGGACCGGGGAGGGCGGATCGCGCCGACGCCGGCCGGTCGTCGTCCCCGCACCCCTCGGCGAGGATCATCCGTGAGCGGGTTCACCGAGATCGCTGTGACGGTCAACGGCCGCCGTTATACCGAGCCGGTGCAAGACCGGCTTCTGCTGTCGGACTTCCTGCGCCACCGGCTGGGCCTCACCGGAACCCACGTGGGTTGCGAGCACGGCGTGTGCGGCAGTTGCACCGTCCATCTCGACGGGGAGGCCGTGCGCTCCTGCCTTCTGCTGGCCGTACAGGCCGACGAGGCCGATCTGCGCACGGTGGAGGGCCTTGCCGACGGCGAACGGCTGCACCCCCTGCAGGAGGCCTTCCGGGAGCACTTCGCTCTGCAATGCGGCTTCTGCACGCCCGGCATCCTGATGGCGGCGCTGGACTTCCTGGCCTACAACCCGTCCCCAACCCGCGCCGAGATTGCCGAGATGCTCTCCGGGCAGCTCTGCCGCTGCACGGGATACGCCCCCATCATCGACGCCATAGCCGCCGCGGCCAACCTCGCGCCCCCGCCGCCGGCGCCGTCGTGAACCTCGGTCTCTCGCTGCTGTACGCCGCCGAGCGCACCCCGTACGCCGACGCCGTCATCGACGGCGGTGCCCGCCTCGACTACCGGTCCTTGCAGCAGGTGGCGGCCACGCTGGCGGCCGGTCTTTCGACCCTCGGAGTGGAGCGCGGTGACAGGGTGGCGGCGGTGCTCAAGAACCGCCGGGAGGCCGTCGAGTTGTACTGGGCCTGCCAGTGGCTGGGAGCCGTCTTCGTGCCGCTGTCGTGGCGCGTCGCCCCCGTGGACGTTGCCTACTGCGTCGCCGACGCCGGGGCCCGCCTCGTGGTGTTCGAAGAAGTCAGCCTCGATCACGCGGTGGCGTGCGCGGACACGGTCGAGCGATTCGTGGCGATAGGGGCTATTGCCGGCGCCGATTCTTCAGCGGACCTCGTCGGGCGCCTGCGCGCTACCGGGTGCTCGGCGCCGTGCAAGCCCTACGACGACCTGCGGCCCGCGGGGGACTCCGCCGGCCCACCGCCCCCCGCGGAGGACCTGGACGACCGGGAGATATCCATCATCCTGTACACGTCCGGCACGACGGGTCGCCCCAAGGGGGTGCCCCGCAGCCACGCCGCCGAGCGGGCCGGCGGCCTGTCGCAGGCCCTGCATCAGAGTTACGGCCCCGGCGAGCGCACGCTCGGGGTGATGCCGCTGTACCACACCATGGGCATTCACACCCTGCTGGCTGCGCAGATCGTCGGTGGCTGCTACGTCTGCCAACCCGACTGGGACGCCGGACAGGCCGTCGAACTCATCGAGGCCGAGCAGATCGGGTCGCTGTACCTGGCCCCCACCCTGTTCCACGACCTCGTCCACTCGCCCCGCCTGGCCACCGCCGATGTCTCGTCGGTGCGTGCGCTGGCCTATGCCGGAGCGGCCATGACCGGCGCCTTGGTCGAGCGCTGCGCCGAGGTCTTCACCCCCGACGTGTTCGTGAACCACTACGGCTCCACGGAGGTGTACACGTACTCCGTGCACTTCGACCAGCGTGCCGCCCCCGGCTGCGCCGGCCGGGCCGCCACCAACGCTCGGCTGCGCCTGGTACGCCCCGAGCCCGGTGCGAGCCCCGACGACGTGGTGGAACCAGGGGATACGGGGGAGATCATCTGCCACCTGAGTTCCGACGAGGCGTTCGCCGGCTACTGGAACCGCCCCGACGCCGACGCCAGAGCCATACGTGACGGCTGGTACTTCACCGGCGACCTCGGCTGCTGCGACGCCGACGGGAACCTCTGGGTGGTCGGCCGCATCGACGACATGATCGTCAGCGGCGGCGAGAACGTCCACCCCCTGGAGGTGGAGGACGTGCTGGAGCGGGCGCCGGGGGTGCGGGAGGTGGCCGTGGTGGGCCTGCCCGACGACCGCCTGGGCCAGCAGGTCACGGCCTTCGTAGTGCTCGACGGCGCCGCCGCTGGCGCCGCCGCCGCTGCCGACGACAAGGCCGCCGTCGCCCGGCTGGACGAGTTCTGCCTTCGCAGCGGGGATCTGGCCCGCTTCAAGCGACCCCGCCGTTACCACTTCACCGACGCGCTGCCGAAGAGCCCGTCGGGCAAGATCCTGCGCCGCCTCCTCCGGGAAACAGCAGCGCAGCCGCTGGATCGCGCCGGCGAGTGACGGTGGGGACGGCAACGACGCGTCTCGTGGCCGTGTGTGACAACGGGCAATAGGGACCGGCGGAAGCGAGTGGCAAGGACTGACGACTGCACAAGGAGGGCGACGGCGTGACAACGAACGATCCCGAGAAGGTGAGCTATCCCGACGAGTTGGGCGGGCTCCGCTTCGAGCGAGACCTCGAACGGGGCGTGGCGACGATCACCCTCAACGTGCCCGGCAGTCTGAACCGCGTCTCGATGCTGGCGCGCGAGCACCTGTCGGCGCTGTTCGACGCCTGTGGCCGTGACCCCGACGTGCGTGTCGTCGTGCTGTGCGGCGCGGGGGAGAGGGCGTTCACCGCTGGCGGCGACATTGCCGGCTTCCTGGAGGCGTCGCCCGAGACGCTGACCCGCCTGCACCACAACGTGGCCGCGCCCGAGCGCTGCCCCAAACCGGTCATCGCCAAGCTGCACGGCTTCACGCTCGGCGTGGGCCTGGAGTTGGCCCTCGCCTGTGACTTCCGCATCGCCGCGGATGACCTGCAACTCGGCCAGCCGGAGGTGTCCATCGGCATGATCCCCGGCAGTGGGGGATCGCAGCGCCTCGCCCGCATGATCGGCCTCGGGCGCGCCAAGGATCTCATCATGCGGGGCCGACGCATGGGGGCTGCCGAGGCCCTGGCCGCCGGCCTGGTGTCCGAGGTCGTCCCCCGGGCTGAACTCGACGCCGCCACCGAGCGTCTCACCACCGAACTGGCGGACCTGCCCGCCCTGGCACTGCGCATGGCCAAGCGGGTCCTCAATCATGCCTACGACGGCCCCCTGCCGATGGGCCTGGAGATGGAGGGCCTCGCCTACGGCTTCCTGCGCACCACAGCGGACTTCCGCGAAGGAGTCAAGGCCTTCGTCGAAAAACGCCCACCCCACTACACCGGCGAGTAGCCGCGTCCCCCGTTTGCTCCCCGGGCGGCGAGGAGGTGCTGCGACATCGGGACCTACGCCTGCCGGATGAGCGACCACGACCCCGAGCGGATTGCAGGACTGCACGAGGATGACGGGTACGAGCACCCCAGCGCAGCCCGCTAGGGGCCGAGGCCTGTGACCGGGACTACCGCGACGCCGTCGGTGCGCTCATAGGCGTAGCCGGTGGCGGTCAGCACGACGAGGCGTTTGGGTTCGCCGACCTCGGCTGGGTCGATCCGGTCGCCGAGCTTGCGCAGTGACGCTGCTGCGGCGTCGACGGCGGCCCGCCCGCCGAGTTTGATCTCGACCGCGATCCAGTCACCGTTTCGGCGCCGGACGATGGCGTCGACCTCGAGCCCGGTGTTGTCGCGGTAGTGGCTGAGGGTGGCGCGCAGTGGCTGGCAGTAGACGCGCAGGTCGCGTACGCACAGCGACTCGAACAGTAGGCCGAGCGTCTCGAGGTCGCCGAGTAGGCGCTCGCGGTCGGCGCCCAGCGCTGCGGCGGCCAGTGACGGATCGACGAGCTGACGCTTGGGCGCCCCGCGCAGCCTCGATCTGGATCGCAGCCTCGGCGCCCATGCCGGCACGTCCTCGACGATGAACAGGCGCTGCAACGCCGCGAGGTACGCGGCTACGGTGCGCGGGTCGATTGGCTGCTCGCCGCCGGTGTCGGCCGCAAGCGTGCTCGTGGCGGCCTCCGTGGAGACGTTGCGAGCGAGCGAGATCAGCAGGCGGGCGACCGCGGCGGGGTCGCGCCGGATCCCGTCGACGGATGAGACCTCTGCGCCGGCGAGTTCGTCGAGATAGTCGGTCACGAAGTCCTGCGCGTCGTTGCCGGCCATCCGGCGGCACATCGGCCAGCCGCCGCGGCAGATGGCCTCGACCACGTGGTCCAACTCGAGCGGCGGCGGCGCCGCCGAGCACTGCTCACCGTCGAAGAGCGCCCGCAGCGATGTTGTGCCGGTGGACAGGCCCGACTCGAACAGCGACATCGGACGCATGTGCACACGCGCCACACGACCGACGCCCGAGTGCTGCTTCACCTCTGGTGGGGGATCGGCGGAGCCGGTCAGGATGAACTGCCCCGGTATGCCGCGGCGGTCACTCTCGCGGCGCACCATGTCCCAGATGTCGGGCGCGATCTGCCACTCGTCGACCAGGCGTGGCGTGGCGCCGTCCAGCACTGCGAGTGAGCCGAGTGACGCCAGCGACACCGACGCCATGCCATGCTCGAGCAGCACCTCACTCGCCGCCAGGCGGCGCGCCGTGGTTGTCTTGCCGCACGCTCGCGGTCCCTCGATCAGGACAGCCGGCGCCGACCGCAACCGTCGCTCCAGGACGGCGTCGGCCACCCTGTCCACGTACTCCGTGCCATACGGCAACGCCGGTGTCATGATCTTCCTCCGCAGCAGCTGCCGCAGTGCCGATGCTTGCAGCCCCAGAGCGGGGCCCTCTCCAACCGCTAATGTATCAGTTGCAGCCATTCAATGTATGAACTGCAACGCATTCGATGTGTCAATCGCAATCGTCCCAGGAGGTGTGCGCCGCCGCCGTCCCGACCCGGCCGCGCGGGTCGGACTCGGTGAAGAGATGCTTGATGCGGCCATCCCCGGCCCCCGCGCGTGGGCAAGATCTCGGACGACTTCCTACACGTCCGGACCGGCTGTCAACGCGGCCCGTTGCCCCATCAAACGCGGAGAGGGTGAGGACTTCTTTCTCGAGAAGGGTCTTGCCGGTACCGGATTCGGGCATGTACCGGACCTGACCGGGGCCACTGCTCGGGACCAAGTGAAGCAAGTGGTTCGGGATGCATATCCGGACGCCAAAGAGGGAGCGATAGCCAACTACGCAGGCCAGCTGTGGGCTCTGCGTTCTCGGGTCAAGCCAGGAGATCTGGTTGTTCTTCCTCTGAAGCGGAACTCGCAGATCGCCTTTGGCATTGTGAGGAGCGGCTACGAATACGGGGGTTCTCGCGGTCCCGAAGTACGGCACTGTGTCATGGTGGACTGGAGGCGCACTGATGTGCCGCGGACCGCGGTCCGGCAGGATCTTCTGTACTCGCTTGGTGCTTCCATAACCGTTTGCCAGATCAAGCGCAACGATGGAGCGTGGCGGTTGCAGCGGATTCTTGAAACCGGAACCGATCCCGGTGCGAGAGTTGAGGCGGTCGAAGCGGCCGAGGGGGACGACGCCGGTACGACCGACTCATCCGAATCGACAATCGACATCGAGCGTCTGGGCCTCGACCGGATTCAAGCATTCGTAGCCGAGCGGTTCGCCGGCCACGGCCTCGCCAATCTCGTGGGTGCCGTCCTTGAGGCCGAGGGCTTCTTTGTCCAGGTCGCACCTCCCGGTCCAGATGGCGGGATCGATGTCTTCGCCGGCCGTGGTCCTCTCGGGCTCGATAGCCCGGCACTGATCGTGCAGGTGAAATCAAGCCCGACGCCGGTTGACGCAAAGACCGTCCGCGAGCTACATGGCGTCCTCAGCACGCACGGTGCCGATCAAGCGCTGCTCGTTGCGTGGGGAGGCGTGAACAAGGTCGCCCGCGACGAACTGCGGAGTCAGTTCTTCCGGGTCAGGGTGTGGGACGCAGACGATCTGCTCGACGCCATCCTTCGCAACTACGATCGGTTGGACGAGGAATGGCGTACCGCCCTCCCGCTGAAGCGGATCTGGTCGTTGGCTTCAGACCCGGCCGAGTAGTTCCAGGAGACTGCTGAGCAATCCTGCGGACCCCGTCTTCTGTAGTTCCGGCGGAACCCGGAGTCCAGGTTCTAGCAGTTCGGATTGCGCTCGCCCGGGAGGCCGCTGAGTAGCTGTCCAGACTGCCGGTCTCGTCATACCGGCGGATGCGCCGGTGTTCGCGGTGAGCGGGTGTTTTCCTGGTGAGAGCCAGTGCTACTGGCCGAACTTCTTTACGATCATGTGTTGTTTTCAGTTGCAAGATCAATTGATACCTGCTAGAGTTACACGTATGGAATTCGACACTCTGACAGACCGGAACCCGCCCTGTGGGGCGTGTGGTTGCGGGCGCGGCGGGGCGTGCGGTGGCCTGCCGGAGCCGAGGCGTTTGGACGGCAGCGAGCTGTTGGCGCGTTTCGTGGAGGTGGGTCGGGCGCGGGATCGGATCAACGGGTTGTTCGCGTAGATGGCCGGCGAGTTGGTGCGCCGCGACGGCCGGGAGGCCACCGCCTGGATGATGCGTGAGTACCTGCGGGTCTCTGGTTTCCAGGCGCGCCGCGATGCTGCGTTGGCGGGTGATCTCGTGGAGCACGATCTGGGTGAGACGGTGGCGGCGATGTGTGCGGGGGAGATCACCGCCGGCCATGGCCGCCTGGTCGCCACCGCGGCACCCAAGTCGCGGGGCATGAACGAGGCAGAACTGCTGGGCCTGTCGCGGGACTACGCGGTGGACACCTGCGGGCGCGCCGCGCGGACCTACGAGAGCCTGCAGACGCATCCCGACGAGGTCGCCGCCGCCGACGAGCCGGGCGACGAGACGTACCGTGCCCAGCGCGCCGAGCGGCGGGCGTCGCTGCGACAGAGGGCCGACGGGGTGTGGGAACTCTCCGCTCGGTTCGACTATCTCACCGGGCGGCGCTTCAGCCAGACGTTGCACGCCATGATCGCATCGCTGCGCCAAGAACCAGGCGACGCGTCACGCAGCTACCCCCAACGCGCCGCCGACGCGCTCGCCCAACTCGTCACCGGCGAGCGTAAACACTTGCGCCCCGCCACGAACCTGCTGGTTATCGCCGACTACGACGTCGTTGCCGGCCAGTTGGCCAACCCTCGCCTCGACGACGGCACCCCGCTGCCCGCCGACCTGCTCGCCGAACTCGCCACCGACGCCAAAGTGCTACCCGCCATCTTCGACGCCACCTGGTCCAACCTCGCCTTGGGCACCAGCCGCCGCAACGCCAGCGACGCCCAAAAACTCGTCCTCGCCGCCCGCGACGGCGGCTGCATCTCCTGCCGAGCCCACACCGAAACCACCCACGCCCACCACATCGCCTACTGGTCCCACGACGGCCCCACCGACATACCCAACCTCGCCAACCTCTGCCCCCGCTGCCACGACCTCATCCACGACCACAACTGGACCATCCACACCCCGCCGGACGGCCACCCCAAACTCCAACCCCCCACCCACCTCCGCCTCCCACCCAATCCGGCGCCTCAGACCAACCCCGTACTCCGAACCTGAAACCCCTGAGTTGGAGTCGGAGGCTCGTGAGCCAACCACCTGGAACTCAGCCCGGACCGCTGCGGAGTGGATTCCGGCTTCCACCGGAATGACGGTCAGCAGCGGTCCAAGCGAGATCGACATCGCCCAGAAGTCTCTTGGAACCTCGACCGGTGGTACAGGAACGTCATCCCGGTGCGAGCTGCGTTCGGAGCCCTCGCCTGTCGATCCGGGCAGTACCGACACCCGCGGCGCGGCGGCGGTGTCTGCGATGCCATGGCCGTCGTGGCCGGGAACGTGAACCTCTGTCGAACACCGACGAAGGGGCGTCTTAGCCGGCCGACTCGAACCGGTCGAAGAATTCCTTGACGACTTCGGGAACGATCCGGATACCGAGTTTCTGCTGCCGGACGAGGTCGCAGAGCTTCTCGCCGTCGATCAGATCGACCATCGGAGTGGTGGCCTGGGATGCTTTGCGAGCGGCAGGCGTGTAGCGACCGAGTGTCACCATGATGGCCCGCTCCGCTCCGGCCACCTCGGCGTCCCGCTGGAACAGCGCCACCTCCTTCCGTGCGATCCCGGATGGGGAGGCAGGGTTGTACCGCTTCACCTGGACGGCGACCTTCGCCGACAGGACCGGCGATATCGGGGCTATACCGATCCCGTCGATTCCTTCGTCACCGCTGCCCCCGGTGTGCTCCAATACCAGATCGAAGGACCGCAGCAGGTAAAGCACGAAATGCTCGAACGCCGTCGGCGACATCTCGTGCAGGCGGGCTAGCAGTGGCTCGCGCCATTCGGTCGGTTCTTCCGCCTCGTCGTCGGGCGCCGCATCGTCTTCCGCTTCCTCGACGGCGGTAGCTACCTTGGGAGTTCTCCGCGCCCGGTCGGCGGCCGCTGCCTGCCGTCTTAGTTCCCACAGCCTCGCAATGGCTTGGTCCTCCGGCATCGCGAGGATCTCCCGCCCAAGGGCGGTGAGCACGTGCAGCCCCATCCGCGGGCTCTCCAAGGCTCCGAGGAGCTTGCAATCGACGCGGGCCCATCCGACCCGCTCCCGGTAGATCGAGGTGTCCCTTTCGTCGTAGGTGATCGCGAGCAGATCTTCCGATGGCGCCAGCCGCTCGACCGTCGCATCACGCAACTGCCGAGCCTGCGCTGACCCTCCCAGCGCCTCGATTACTTGCAGGGTCGGGAGCATGAACTCGCTGGAGGTCGGAATGTCCTCCTTGGTGGCCACGCGGGTGAAGCTATGACAGCGCTCGCGGTTCCTCCAAAATGCGCCAACCCGCCGGGCGTCTCACGAGGCCTCGCGGAATGCCTCGAAGCGCTCCGCCAGGAGGTTCCGGTCAGGGCGGGCTGCTCTCTGTCTCGGCAGGTTGAGTTTCGAGTCGTGTATCTCCTGGATGGAGTGGCGGAGGGTGGGTCCGTCGGATTCGTCGAGCACGTCGGGGCGGACCTGCACCCGATAGTCAGGATCGATGCCCATCAGGTTGCTGTCGTAGGCGGAGTGGTGGAGCTTGCAGAGAGAGATGCCGTTCGGCACGATCGGCTCGCCGCCCTCGGCGTCCGGCTTGATGTGGGCGGCGTCGAGCAGTTGGTGGTAGCGCAGTCGACAGATGGCGCAGCGTGACTCGTAGGCGTGCAGCACACGCGCCCGGAACACCGGCTGGTGCACTCTCGCCCAGGTGACCGACTTCGCGTAGTGGCGCCGCGAGGCAAGATCCACCACTTCGGCGGACAGCCAACTCTCCCTCTGCACGTCGTCGAGAGCCACGACGAACTGGCGCTCCGCCGGTTCCTCGGCCACCAGCCAGACGGGAGAAACAGGCTGGTAAAGGCCCGGCGCTATACCGTGGAACCAGATCAATGGGAGTTGTCGTTGGAGCGCCACCCGGAGAGACCGAGTGGTGTAGTGGTTGGGGTCGGCGTCGTCCCTCCACTTGTAACGCAGGTACCCCTCCTGCCCCGGCGAGTCGTTGTACGGCAGGAGTTCAGGTCTACGCGCATATGCGGTGGCTATCGACAGGGCGGCCTCGAGTATCGCGGGCTTGTAGATCCCCTGCTGTGTGTCCATGAGGCGGAAACGCCTGCCGCCGAAGGTGAACCCCGCCTCGTCTCGCCGGATCGGTCCTCCTGTGCGGATCTGGATGGCGCGCAACTGAGCAAAGGCAGACGCCCGGAACCGGTCGTCCAGCGCCGCATCGAAGCCCACGCCGCCTATCTACATCATCGGCAGTCGCCCCACAAGGGCGAGGACACACCGTGCGGGTGGCGTCTGCGATGCTATGACCTCAGGGAGTGGTGGGGAATCCCCGCCGAGCACCGACGACTGGAGGTCGACATGGCAGCGGACTCGGGAGGTAAACGTGAGGTGTCGATCCGGCTTCCGCCGGAGCTGGAGGGGGGCTGCTGGGCCAACTTCGCCGCGGTTGCGCACAGCCCGTACGAGTTCACGCTGGACTTCGTGCGCATGAACTTCGACGGTTCCGAGCCGCGCAACGGCGTGGTGGTGCAGCGGATCCACATGTCGCCGCTGTTCGTGCAGCAACTCATCGACGCTTTGCAGGACAACTGGAAGAAGTACGCCGCCAAGGCCATGCCGAAGGAGTTCCGCGACCGGGCGTGACGGTCGCGCCCAAGCGGGCCCCGGCTAGGGGGCCAGGGCTGCTTCGAGTCGGGGGATCAACTCGTCGAACACGTCGCGCCAGTCGGCTACGAAGCCCACGTCGCACCAGTCGAAGATGGGCGCCTGCGGGTCGGGGTTGACGGCCACGATGCTGCCCGCCGAGCGCACCCCCACCGCGTGGTTGAACTTGCCCGAGAGTCCGATGGCGATGTAGAGCCGGGGTGCGATGGTGTGGCCGGTGATGCCCACTTGGCGTGCGCGCGGCATGGCGGACACGTCGGTCACCTTGCGGGTGGCGCACAACTCGGCACCGATGCGGCGAGCCTCGGCCCCCAGGTGCTCATAGTCGGCCACGTCCACGCCCACCCCGACGCCGATCACCACCTCAGCGTGGGAGAGGCGGTCGCCGTCGTCGTCGCGCTCGCGGCGGCGCACCCGCACCCGCCCGCGCGGCGGCACGGCCACCTCGGTGACGGTCGGTTCGGCATTGTTGCGGGGCTCGTGCAGCGTCAGCACCCCGGCGCGCACCGTGGCCATCTGCACTGCAGACGAGCACTCGATGGCCGCAACCACGTGTCCGCCGAAGGCCGGCTTGTCGGCCACGAGGCGGCCGTTGACACAGGACAGGCCCACCGCGTCACCCGTCAGGCCCGCCCCCAGGGCGGCAGCGGTGCGGGAGGCCACCTCGCGCCCCCAGGCGGTGCTCGGCGCCAGGATCGCCCACGGCTCGGTGCGGCTCGCCCACTCGGTCACCGCTACAGCCACGTCCTCCTCCACGAGCCCGCCGTGGGCGTCGGCGGGTTCCTGCCCGGCGTTCCCGTTGCCGGCGGCGAGGATCGCCACGAGGCGGTCGGCGCCGAAGCGTCCGAGGTCGCCGTCGACGGTGGGACCGAGGGCGACCACCTGGCCGTCGACACAGGCGGTCAGCCCGGCGGCGGCCCCAAGCAGCTCCTGCGTGAGCCGTGCGCGGTCCGGCTCGACGAGCACGGCGACGACCGGCCCGTCACAACGGCCCGGCGGAAGGGGAGCGGCACCGGTACCTCCACTGCGGCCATCGGCGTCGGCGGCTCTCAGCGCTCCCCGCTCGGCCAGCACCGCCATGGCCCGGTCGGCCTGCTCGCCGACGGTGCCGTTGAGGAGTTCTCTCCGGCGGTCGATCTCAACTGTGCGGATCGGCCCGACCGAGGTGGGGCTGGCGGCTGCGCCCCACGGCCCGGCACCCAGTGCGGCGGCATCGACGGTGCGAATACGGCCGGCGTCCACACCGGCCCAGACGACCGGATCCTTGATCTTGCAGGGGTCGATCAGACGTTCGGCGCACGACAGCAACGCAGGGAGCGCCAGTTCGACCTCCACCCATTCGTCGTTGTGCTCCAGCAGCAGCGACAGCTGCTCGCCGTCGAGGCGCAGCCGGCGCACCCCACAGGCGAACGGCAGGTCCAGCAGCTGCGCCACCTGTGGCGGTACCTGTCCGGTGTCGGCGTCCACGGAGTTGCGGCCGGCGAGTATCAGGTCGAACGGGCCGACGTGCTCGACGGCTGCCGCCAGTGCCCGGGCCGTGGCGAGGGTGTCGGATCCGGCGAACGCGGCGTCGGTGACGTGGAAGCCGATATCGGCGCCGAAGGCGATGGCTTCCCGGCACACCGTGTCGGCCGATGTCGGCCCGAGCGTCAGCACGGCGAGGGAGCCACCGCTGGCGCGGGCGATCTGCAACCCCATGGCGACCCCGCGGCGGCAGTAGTCGTTCATGTGGAGATCCAGGCCCTCGCGCACCAGCCGACCGTCGGGGCCGAGCTGCATGTCCTCGAAGACGGGGATCTGCTTGGCGAGTGCCAGCACCCGCAGCGGTCGTGTGGGTGCGAGGTCTCCGTCGCTCACGGCTCCGGCAGCGGATCGAGCGTGTCCCGCGCCGCGTGCAGGTGGGCGGTCTCGTTCAGCGTGTCCACGTGTATGCCTCCCAGGGCGTTCGTCCGCAGGCGACACATGCCGGTGTAGGTCAGGCTGAAGAAGAAGACGTTCTCGATGCCCAGGAGGTGGCTCACCAGGGCGTTGATAGTGCCGCTGTGCGCCACGACCGCCAGCGTCTCGTCGCTGTGGTCGACCGCCCAGGCGGCATAGGCGGTCGCCACCTCGGCCCGGAATGTCTCGGGGTCGATGAAGCCGGCCTCTTCCCAGCGCCCGTTCTTCAGGTGGCTCCATATCTCGTGGCGCTCGCGACGCATCTGCTCATAGGGGATGTACGTCGGGCTGCCGCGGTCGATCTCGGAGAATCCTTCGACGGTCTCCACGTCGAGGCCCCGCTGGGCGGCCAGCGGGCGGGCCGTCTCGACGGCTCGGCGCTTCGGACTGGCGGCCACGTGGTCGATGTGTTCGTCGGACAGCCAGGCTGCCAGACGCCGGGCCTGCTCCTGCCCGACCTCGGTGAGTCCCGGATCGGCGGGTCCGTCGCAGTTCTCCTCCCGCCGGGGCAGGGCGTGACGGATCAGGATCAGCTTCACACGACCGTACGGTACTGGCCGGTACCCCCGGTTCGGCCCTGTGCGGGGTCCGCGTCGGCGGTGTGGCAATATCGTGCGGTGACCACCGATCGCACCAGCGTGCTGTTCAGATCCGACGACACCTCGGAGGTTCTGGCATGCATGGAGGATCTGGCCGCCCGCGGCGACGGCAAGGGTTGGCTCAACCTGCAGCCGTGGGTGGACGACGCCGACCGGCCGCCCGACTCGCCGCTGGGGCGCATGTTCTCCGCACGCGGCCCGGCGATTCCCCTCGCCACCTGGGTGCCGCAACACCGTCGTGGGCGCAGGGAGATTCCCGCCACGCTCGGGATCGCCCACATGACCGGGCGTTTCGCTGTCCGGCGGCTTGCCGAACATGGGGTGGAAGTTCCGGCGGCCTGGGTGATACGCCAGGATCACACAAGGAGGGGACTGGTCTTCGAGCTTCCCAGCGGAGTGGGTGCGGCCGCGGTTCTGGCGTTTCTGATGGCGGCGTCGACGGTGTTGAGCGGCGTGCAGGCGGACGGCCGCTGGGTAGCCGACGTGGTCGTCCAGGGTGGCAGCGGTTCGTGATCCCGACCGTGCGCCTCCCCGCGCCCCGCCCGCGAACTAGGATCACCCCGTTGTGCGTATCGATGACGTGACTGCCAACGGCGCCCCGCAGGTGTGGATCTGGGAGGCGGACAGCCCCGTCGGGCGGCTGGGTCTCGCCGTCACCGAGGTGGGCCTACGTCGGCTTTGTTTCGTGCGCCACAACTTCCCCCATGCCGGTGGTTCCGCCACCGAGGAGTTGGCCGCCGACGTGCGGGCGACCGTTTCACCGCACGTGACGGTGGCCGCCGCCCCGCTCGACGAAGCGCGCCGTCAGCTCGACGACTACTTCGCAGGGCGCCTGCAGCGATTTACCGTGCCCGTGGACTGGCGCGGGATCCGGGGCTTCTACCGCGAGGCGTTGCAGGCCGCCGCCGCCATCCCCTACGGCCAGACCCGGAGCTACCGGGGGGTGGCAGCCGCCGCTGGCAACCCGAGAGCTGCCCGGGCGGTCGGTACTGCCATGTCCACCAATCCCGTCGCCCTGGTGCTTCCCTGCCATCGCGTGGTACGCGCCGACGGCCGGCGTGGGCCCTATGGGGGTGGCACGGACGCCAAGGAACTCCTGCTGGATCTGGAGCAGCGCGTCGCCGCCGGTTGAGCCCGGGCGGTGGCTACAGGGAGATCTCCTCGATCTCGGAGGTCTTCCAGAAATCGTGGTTCTCTATCCAGTGCGGATCGGCGGCCCGCAGCAGGGATTCCGGGTCGCGGTCCTCGTCGAAGGGCGCGTCGCCGACGCCACGCAGCAGCGAGCGCCAAGCGCCGGACCACCAGGTGATCAGGACCGCCAGCAGAGCCGTACCCACAAATGCCGTTATGGGAACCAACCAATCCACAGGCACGCCACTCTATGCACAATTTTTGAATATGTCCACCCGCCCCTTTCCACACCTTTGTTCGCAGGTGGGAGCGTATGGTTGAACCCCCGGTGCAGCCGAGGGGAGTTGCCATGACCGGGACGCTGGGGTTCTGGAGCATCGCCGAAGCCGACCCTGATCGTCTCGCCGTGGTGGACCCTCAGGGGCGCCACACGAGTTTCGGCGAGTTGGCCGACCTCACCCACCGGTATGCGCACGGCTTGCGCTCGCTGGGTCTCAGCGACGGCGCCGGCGTGGTCACCGTGTTGCCCAACGGGATGGAGCAGATCGTCGTGATGCTGGCCACGTACCAGTGCGGGCTCTACGTCACGCCCGTGAACTGGCACCTCACCGCGTCGGAGATCGCCTACATCGTCAACGACAGCGAGGCGACGGTTCTGATCGCCCACGAGCGTTTCGCCGCCGAGGCGTCGAGCGTCCTCGACGCCGCCGACGTGGCGCACGCGTTCGCGGTGGGAGACGTGGACGGCTACCGGCCGCTCGAGGAACTGTCCGCGGGCCGGCCCGCCACCCGTCCCGAGCGCCTGACGACCGGTGCCGGCATGGGCTACACGTCCGGCACGACGGGGCGGCCCAAGGGCGTGCGCCGTCCTCTGAGCGGGCGCCATCCCGACGAGTCGGCTGCCCGCGCCGGGCTCCTGCTGATGCTGTTCGGCATCAAGCCCCACGATGACAACGTGTACCTATGCGCGGCCCCGATGTACCACGCCGCCGGCAGCTTGTGGGCCAACATGTCACTGCACATGGGGCACAGTGTCGTGCTCATGGACCGCTGGGGCGCTGCGGAGACCCTCGATCTCATCGAGCGCCACCGGGTCACGCACACCCACATGGTGCCGACCATGTTCCACCGCCTGCTGCGGCTTCCCGACGAGGTGCGGCGTCGCCACGACGTGTCGTCGCTGCGCCACGTGGTCCATGCGGCGGCCCCGTGCCCGGTGGAGACCAAGCAACGGATGCTCGACTGGTGGGGCGACTGCATCTACGAGTACTACGCCGCCACCGAGGGCGGCGGCACCTTCGTCGGCCCCGAGGAGTGGCGGCGTTTCCCCGGGACGGTGGGCAGGCCGTGGCCGGTAAGCGAGGTCATCGTCACCGACGCCGACGGGCAGGAGTTGCCGCCGGGGCACACCGGCACCGTGTACATCAAGCCGCCTCCCGAGCACCGTTTCGAGTACTTCAAGGACCGGCGCAAGACCGTCGACTCCCATCTCGGGGACTTCTTCACCGTCGGCGACATGGGATATTTCAACGAGGAGGGGTACCTGTTCCTCAACGATCGGGCCCGGGACTTGATCATCGTGGGCGGGGTCAACATCTACCCGGCAGAGATCGAAGGGGCCATGCAGCAGTGCCCGCTCGTGGGTGACGTAGCCGTCTTCGGTGTTCCCGACGACGATCTGGGGGAGAGGATCAAGGCGGTCGTGGAGCCGGCCCCCGGTGTCGAGCCCGGCGACTCCACGCGGCAGAGCATTCTGGAGTTCCTGGACGGGCGGCTGGCGCTCCAGCGCCGGCCCCACTCGCTGGACTTCGCCGAGGAGTTGCCACGCGACCCCAACGGCAAGCTCTACAAGCGGCGCCTCCAGGACCCCTACTGGGAGGGACGCGACCGCCGGATCTGACCGCGGCGGGCGCGTCAGGCGCTGACGCCGAGGCGCTGCAGGGCCTCCTGCGGCGGAGCGAAGTAGTAGGCGCCGGAGATCGTTTCGGAGAACGTGACCAGCCGGTCGTGGTCGCCGTCGCCCGTGGCCCCGAACATGGCCGCCAGCATGAGATCGATCTTGGCCAGGTCGTCGGTGAAGGCAAGGAAGTACAGGCCCGCCTCTGTGGAGGTGCCGTAGGGGACCGAGCGCCGGTAGATCTCGATCTCGTCCCCGTCGTCGTCGGTGTGTACCACCCGGGCCACGTGGGAGTCAGCGGGCAGGTCCTCGAGTTCGACGCTGTCGGGTTTGGTGCGCCCGATGACCTCTTCCTGGCGGGCCACCTCGAGGGTTGCGAAGGCGTCGAGATCGTGGATCCAGCGCTGCGCCAGAACGAAGCTGCCCCCAGCGCCCGGCCCGTCGGCGATCACAGCCAGCTTGCGGGCCTCGTCAGCGGGAGGATTCTCGGTGCCGTCGATGAATCCGGTCAGGTCGCGGCTGTCACGGTAGACCCACGAGGGGGTCTCCCGGGCCAGCATTCCCAGCGGGTCGAACGCCCGCCGGGCCGCCAGGGCCACCTCGAAGTTGAGATCGTGGTGGTCGCTGTGGATCCAGAAGAACACGTCCTCCTGCGTGGCCACGGCCCGCCGCCCGCTGCTGCCGGCGACCTCGGTGAACGGCTTCAACCCCTCGGGGGCCTCCAGGCCGAGCCGCACCACCATGTCCGAGCCGAATCCCACCACGAGGTGCACCGAGGAGGCGGCCCCGTACACGCTGCGCACGGCTGCGACGACCTCCCCGGCGGTGGCGCCGGCGTCCACAGCGAAGTGCTGGAACCAGTGAGCGGTGGTGCCCTCGACAAATATGGCTTTCTGGGGCATGCCTTCTGCCTGAGACTGCGCCGTTGCGGTCATGGTCGTCGCCTCCACCGATAGGGGTTGTGCATTCCGGGTCTTCGAACCATGAAGGATTCTTGCGCTGCCCGGTTTGCCGCGCGCGGAGCCTTACCGAACGCGGCCGAGCCGCGTACCCCTTCCGGCTACCCGGCGCAACCGTCGGGCGCTGGCTCGCCGGCGAAGCGGCCGCCGATCCATGCGAGCAGATCGTCGCGCTGGGCGTCGATGACGTCCGAATGGTCCTCACCCGGATACTCGATGCGCACAGTGGGGCCTTGGCCGGGCTGCAGGCAGAGTTGGCCCAGGAGGAACAGGCTGCTGATTGCCGGGATCTGCTCGTCGTCGCTGCCGTGGAGAATGAGCAGCGGTACCGGGACGGGGGCCCGGTTGACGTCGTTCTCGACGATCACGCGATCCCACGGGGGAACCGCCAGGGGGCTCTTCACGCTCAGCAGATCCTCTGCCCGCAGTGGGTTGAACACATCGAAGACCTCATCGGTGCAGCCCTCGTCCAGGATGTCCATCAGGGCGATCGCCTTCTCGGTTAAGACCTGCCCCAACTCGATCTCGTCGTACGCTGCGGCGAACGCTCCGGAGGCCATCGCGATGTAACCCTGGAACGGGCCGCCCAGCAGAGCGTCGTACAGCAGGGCGAACTGTGAGGGGGGAGCGCCGGAGGCCACCCCGAGGAGTTGCAGCTCCGGGGCGTACTCGGGCCAGTGCTGACCAGCGTGCAGGGCGGCGTGGCCGCCCTGGCTGTGGCCCCAGACCACGAACTCGTCGCTGACGGAGATGAGCGGGACGTGGTCTGCGTCGCGCACGCTCTCCAGATTGTGTGCGGCGCGCACGCTGTCGAGCACACCGCGGGCCTCGCTGCGACCGACGATGTAGGGGTGCAGGCCGGGCGTGCCGAGCCCTTCGTAGTCGGTGGCCACGACGGCGTAGCCCTCGAGGTAGGAGCCGTCGTCGCCGATGATTTCCTCGGCGTCGTGCGAGGGGGCGCACATGTCGGCCAGGCCGGTCGTCCCGTGCGCGAAAGCCACCAGTGGCCAGCCGCCGTCGGGCGGGTCGCCGGCCGGCGTGAACACGTAGCCCGAGACGGCGATGTCGTCGCCCCGCAGCGAGCGGGAGTGGTAGAGGATTCGGTAGCCCACGTAGTCCGCGCCGAGATCCAGTTCCTCGACGTCGATGAGTTCGCCGGGTTCGCCCGCCGGGAGCGGCAGCGGCACCTCGAGCGCTCCGGGAGCGTCGTAGCGGCTTATCTCGTCGGGTTCGAGTTCCTCGGTGGTGGGTGGCGCATAGGGATCCGGCGGTGGGTCGGGTGCCGGTGGTGGTTCGGGTGCCGGTGCCGGCGGTGGTGGTTCGGGTGCCGGCGACGGTGGTGGTGGTTCGGGTGCCGGTGCCGGTGGTGGTTCGGGTGCCGGTGTGGGAGCCGGGGGCTCCGGCTCGGGCGGCGGGGACGGTTCCGGTGCGGGTGGCGGCGGCTCGGCCGTCGTTGGGGGTGGTTCCGGCGCGGGTGCAGGCGCCGGTTCGGTTGCCGCCGGGGGCTCCGCGTCGGACTGGCCACAGGCGGCGAGCAGCAGGGCGCCGGCGGCGAGCAGCGCCGCGGCGGTAGCCGGCATCCCGCTCCGGTGCCGGCGTCGCACGCCCGGTCGCGGCGGCGGCGTGGGAACGTGCACGAGCGGGTCGGTCACGATGGCTCCTCTCTGCGCGCCGTGCAAGCGCCGCGCCGGGACGGACGGTCGCTGACGAAGATGAGCGTACAACCGTCGCTCCCCGAACCTGGGGGCGGGCCAGGGCGGGCAGGTGGGGGTGCACCGGACAGCGGACCGCTCGGGACGGCCCCCGGCGGACTCCGGCGGCGGCCCCAGTGGTGCTACCGGAGTTGGTCATGTGCAATGCTCGCGCCCGTCATGGAACGAGCATCCGAGGGGAGTTGCCGCACCGACGGGCGGGCTGTGCCGCTCTGGACCCCAGCGGCGGTGGAGTCCACCAACCTGCGGGCCTTCTGCGAGACGCTGGGGCGTCAGGGATACGGGCCGCTCACGAGCTACAGCGACCTCCATGCCTTCTCCGTGGCCGACCCGGCGGCGTTCTGGTCGGCGGCATGGGACTTCTGCGGGGTCATCGCCGCGGAGCGGGGTGAGCGGACCTTCGAGAAGGCCGAGGCCATCTGGAACGGACGCTTCTTCCCCGACGCCCGGCTGAACTTCGCCGCCAACCTGCTGCGGCGCGACGACGGCACGCCGGCCCTCGTGTTCAGCGGCGAGGCGGGTGAGCGCAGGGAGGTGAGTTGGGCGCAGCTGCGGGCTGAGGTGGGCCGGGTTGCCGAGGCGTTGCGTCCGGTGGTCGGCGCGGGCGACCGGGTGGCGGCCTGGCTGCCGAACATCCCCGAGACGTGCGAGCTGATGCTGGGTGCCGCGGCGCTGGGCGGCGTGTTCTCGTCGTGCTCGCCCGACTTCGGCGTCAACGGCGTGGTGGACCGCTTCGGGCAGATCCGGCCCCGGGTGCTGGTGGCAGCCGACGGCTACCGCTACGGCGGCAAGGAGTTCGATTGCCTCGATCGCCTCGGCGAGATCGCATCCCGGCTGCCGAGCCTCGAGCGGCTGGTGGTGGTGCCGTTCCTGAACCCCGATCCCGATCTCAGTGGCGTGCCGGGCGCCGTGACGTGGGAGACGTTCCTGGGCGACCGCCCGGCGCCCGCCACCGGCGCCGAGCCGGTCTTCTCCCAGTTGCCGTTCGATCACCCGCTGTACGTCCTGTACTCCTCGGGCACCACGGGCGTGCCCAAGTCCATCGTCCACCGGGCCGGCGGCGTGCTCCTGAAGCACCTGGTGGAGCAACGTCTGAACTGCGACGTCCGCCCCGGCGACCGGGTGTTCTATTTCACGACCGCCGGCTGGATGATGTGGAACTGGCTCATGTCGGCCCTGGCGAGCGAGGCCACGCTGGTGCTGTACGACGGCGCGCCCGACCCGGTGCGGCTGTTCGATCTCGTGGATGCCGAGGGGATCACGCTGTTCGGCACCTCGGCCGGCTTCCTCGAGGCGACCGCCAAGGGGGGCCTGTCGCCGCGCCGCACCCACCGGCTGGGCACCCTGCGCACCATCACCTCCACCGGGTCGCCGCTGTCGCCGGAGGGCTTCGAGTACGTGTACGCAGAGGTGAAGGCCGACGTACACCTGGCGTCCATCTCCGGCGGAACCGACCTGTGCGGCTGCCTGGTGGGGGGCGACCCCACCGCCCCGGTGTACGCCGGGGAGATCCAGGGTCCGGCGCTGGGGCTGGACATCGACGTGCTCGACGAGCAGGGCCAACCCTGCCCGGTGGGCCGCCAGGGCGAGTTGGTGTGCACCAACGCCTTCCCCTCGATGCCGCTGGGGTTCTGGGACGACCCTGATGGTGGAGCCGAGGGCGGCGGTGACGGCGCGGGCGAAGGCGACGCCGCGGACGGCCCCCTTCACCTCTCCGCCGGCCCCCGGTATCGGCAGGCGTACTTCGAGCGCTTCCCGGGGGTCTGGCACCAGGGCGACTACGCCCGCTGGACCACCAACGGCGGGATGGTCATCGCCGGACGATCCGATGCCACCCTCAACCCCGGTGGGGTGCGCATCGGCACCGCCGAGATCTACCGCTGCCTCGAGGGCGTCCCCGAGGTGCTGGAGGCCATCGTCATCGGCCAGCCCTTCGGCGGCGACACCCGTATCGTGCTGTTCGTGCGGCTCACGGGTGAATTGACCGGAGAGCTGACCCAACGGATCCGCGACCGCATCCGCGGCGGTGCCTCGCCGCGCCACGTCCCGGCTCGCGTGGTGGCGGTGGACGACGTCCCCCGCACACGCAGCGGCAAGCTCACCGAACTGGCCGTACGTGACGTGGTGTGCGGGCGGCCGGTGCGCAACACCGAGGCCATCGCCAATCCCGAGGCGCTGGAGCAGTTCCGCGACCGCCCGGAGCTTGCGTCGTGAACGGTCCCGGGTTCCGGCTGCGCAGCGCCCTGTACGCACCGGCGAGCCGTCCCGAACTGCTGCCGAAGCTTCCCCGCAGCGGCCCTGACGGCGTCATCATCGACCTGGAGGACGCCGTGGCGCCGAGCGGCAAGTTGCAGGCCCGCCCGGTGGCCGCGGCCGCCGCCCGCGAGCTGCGGCGGACACATCCCGACCTGGCGATCTTCGTGCGCGTCAACGCGGTGGACACGGAATGGTTCGAGGGCGACGTGGCCGAGGCTCTCGTGCCCGAGCTCACCGGCGTCGTCGTCCCGATGCTGGAATCGGCAGCAGCCGTGGATCTCGTGGCCGAGCGCCTCGAGGCGATCGGCCCGCTCGGTGTGATGGCGGGGCTGGAGACCGTGGCCGGGGTCGAGTACGCGGCCGAGGTGCTGCGCCCACCGGTCGTGGCCGCCTACTTCGGCGCCGAGGACTATGTCGCCGACCTCGGCGGCATCCGGACCCCGGACAACACCGAGGTGCACTACGCCCGATCCCGCGTGGCTGTGGCGTGCCGGCTGGCAGGCGTGGTGGCGCTCGACCAGGTGGTGGTCAAGCTGCGGGATGAGGACGTGTTCATCACCGATGCCAGGCAGGGACGGGCACTCGGCTACAAGGGCAAGCTCTGCATCCACCCCGCCCAGGTGCCCTGGGCGAACCGCGTCTTCACGCCGTCGCCCGAGGAGGTCAACCGGGCGAGGCGCATGCTGGCGGTCTACGAGGAGACCCAGCGCACCGGAGCCGGTGCCGTGTCGTTCGAGGGCCAGATGGTGGACGAGCCGCTCGCCCGCCAAGCCCGCGCCCTCCTCGCCGCCGCCGACTGACCGCCGAGGACGCTACGCGGACTGGTCGGACTAGTAGCCGCCCTCCACGGTGGTGGTGAACTTGCCGAACAGGTGCGGTCCGGCCAGCACCGGCTCGTAGCGGGCGGATTCGCCCGGCGCCAGGCAGGTCGGTAGGCAGCGGATCTCGGCGTCCCAGCGCACGTTGTGGAAGAAGACCATCGACTGGCGCCGGGTAGAGCCCTCGGCGTCGCCGGGGGGCAGCGCGCCGCGGTGCAGCGTGGAGACCCAGCGGTCGTTGGTCCAGCGGGCCATCAGGTCGCCCACGTTCACCACGAACCCGTCGGGCACCACTGGCACGGGTGCCCATCCCTGCGGCCCCTTGACCTCCAGGCCGCCGGGCGCGTCGTCGAAGCGCAGGATGCTGAGCGTGCCGTAGTCGGTGTGTGCGCCGGCCCGCAACTGTCCCGGCAGCGCCGGGGTCTCCAGGTGGGGGTAGTTGAGTGCCCGCATGGCGCTGGAGTGATACGCCAGGAACGGCTCGAAGTGGTCGGCCGGGAGGCCCAACCCCACCCCCATGATCGACAGCAGCCGGTGCGACAGATCCGACATCGCCCGGAAGTAGGTCTCCCAGGCCGCCCGCAGTTCCGCCGGGCGTTCGGGCCAGCAGGTTTCGACGAGAATCGCCTCGGCTCCGGCAGGTATCGCCTCGGGCCGGTCGAGGGGGCCCATGGACAGGCTCTCCTTCAGGTCGGGTGGGGATGCGTCTCCCAGGGAGCGGGCCAGGGTCTCGGCCTTGATCGGCGAGTAGCCGTACGCGTAGCTCTCCGACGGTGCCGGGGTACGGCACTTCTCGGCCGTCGGCAGGTCGAAGAAGCCCCGCGCCGTCGTCCATGCGGGTTCGATGATCTCGTCGGGGACGCCGTGGCCCACGATGACCAGGAAGCCGATGTCCCGGCAGGCCTCGTCCACGGCGGCGCCGACGGCCGCCAGTGCGTCGCCTCCCTCGCCGGCGGGGGAGATGTCGATGACGGGCACCGGCGATTCGGTGGCCGCCCGGTCCTGCGGCCCGCTCCCCGCGGGCGCCGTTGCCGTTGTGTTGTTCACGGGGACCCTGCTCCGAAGGCGCTCTTCTCGCCGAATTTCTTCTGAGAAGGTAGGTGTTGGGCAACCACTGTCATATACTCTGATTCAGTTTGAATCTGTTGTGGCCGGCTCCCCCGAGGGCGTGTCGCCCGTCTGCAGGTTCAGTGATGCCGAGTTCATGCAGTAGCGCTCGCCGGTGGGGGCGGGACCGTCGTCGAAGACGTGGCCGAGGTGCGCCCCGCAGTTGTTGCACACCGCCTCGGTGCGGGTCCACCCGTGGCTGCGGTCGGTGCGACGCCCGACCCGACCCTCGTCCATCTCGGAGTGGAAGCTGGGCCACCCGGTGCCGGAGTCGTACTTCGTGTCGCTGGAGAACAGCGCCGTGTCGCACGCCACGCAGTGGTAGACGCCGTCGTCGGGGCAGTCCCAGTACTCGCCGGTGAAGGCCCGCTCGGTGCCGGCCTCCTGGGTGACGTGGTACTGGAGGGGGGACAGTCGCTCGCGGAGTCCCCGCCGGTGGTCCTGATCGGTGGTCATGGCGCCTCCAAAAGACGTGCAACGAACGGGCGTTTGGATTACAATGCTGTAATCCCACAGGTGCTACACATAGTGTGTCACACCCTCTCCCCAAAGTTATCTACAGCCGGGCGTCCCCCGACGGCAGAGAGAACAGGCGCCGTCGGCGCCCGGAAATCCAAGAAATACCACTCAGGAGGTAACGAACCGATGACGAGAAACTCCGCAGCCACGAACGGCAGGATGCGCGAGCAGGCGCTGGATCTGGCACTGCGCCAGATCGAGAAGAGCTTCGGCAAGGGAGCGGTCATGAAGATGGGCGAGAAGGCCACCATGCGGATCGGGACCGTGTCCACCGGCGCCTTGGCGCTCGACGTGGCGCTGGGCATCGGTGGTCTGCCCCGCGGCCGGGTCACGGAGATCTTCGGGCCCGAGTCCTCCGGCAAGACAACGCTGGCGCTGCACGTGGTGGCCGAGGCGCAGCGCACGGGCGGGGTGTGCGCCTACATCGACGCCGAGCACGCCCTCGACCCCATCTACGCCCGCGCCATCGGCGTGGACGTGGATGAGATGCTGATCGCCCAGCCCGACACCGGCGAGCAGGCGCTCGAGATCGCCGACGTGCTCATCCGCTCGGGCGCCATCGACGTGGTCGTGGTGGACTCCGTGGCGGCGCTCACGCCGCGGGCCGAGATCGAGGGGGAGATGGGCGACCACCACGTGGGCCTGCAGGCCCGGCTCATGTCCCAGGCCCTGCGCAAGCTCACTGCCAACCTGAGCAAGAGCGACGCTCTGTGCATCTTCATCAACCAGTTGCGCGAGAAGATCGGGGTCATGTTCGGCTCGCCCGAGACCACCACCGGGGGCCGGGCGTTGAAGTTCTACTCGTCGGTGCGCCTTGACATCCGCCGCATCGAGTCCATCAAGAACGGCGCCGAGGCGGTGGGCAACCGCACCCGCGTCCGGGTGGTGAAGAACAAGACGGCGCCGCCGTTCCGCACGGCCGAGTTCGACATCATGTACTCCCAGGGCATCAGCCGGGAGGGCTCGGTCCTCGACCTGGCGGTGGGGCTCGACATCGTGAAGAAGTCGGGGGCCTGGTACACCTACCAGGACGACCAGATCGGCCAGGGGCGCGAGAACGTCAAGAGGTTCCTGGGGGAGAACCCGGCGCTCGTGCTCGAGATAACCGACAAGATCACGGAGTTACTGCTCCCGCAACCCGCCGAGGAACCCGAGGAGACGTCATCGGACGAGGCGCCGGTCCCGGCCGGGGTGGCCGGGTAGCCTCCCGCCGCGTGCCCGGCGGCACCGGCCGAGCGGAGCGGGCTCTACGCTTGGAGGCGTGAGCAGGGCCAAGCGGTACTACATCCGCACCTTCGGGTGTCAGATGAACGACCACGACTCCGAGCGTGTCGCCGGTCTGCTCGAGGCCGACGGCATGGTGCCCGCCGGTGCGCCCGACGCCGCCGATGTGGTCGTGGTGAACACCTGCTGCATCCGGGAGAAGGCGGACCAGAAGCTCTACGCCTACCTCGGCAGGCTCAAGGGCATCAAGCGCGCCCGCCCGAACGTGCAGATCGCCGTGGGTGGCTGCCTGGCGCAGAAGGACCAGGATCTGGTGCGGGAGCGGGCGCCGCACGTGGACGTGGTGTTCGGTACCCACAACGTGCACCGTGCGGCGGAGCTGCTGGCCCGCGCCGCCGAGGTCGGTCCGATCGTGGAGATCCTGACCGAGACGGCCCGCGCCGACCTCGAGGCCTTCCCGTCGGCTCTGGGGGCGCGGCGTGAATCGCCGTTCTCGGCGTGGGTGACGATCCAGATCGGCTGCGACAACTCGTGTGCCTTCTGCATCGTGCCCGCGGTCCGCGGCCCGGAGATCAGCCGACCTTTCGAGGCGCTTCGCGCCGAGGTGCGCGACTTGGCCCGCACCGGCGTCGTGGAGGTCACGCTGCTGGGCCAGAACGTCAACTCCTACGGGCGGGACCTGGCACTGGCCCGTCGCCGAGCCGGCGAGAAGGTGGCCGTCCGCCCCCTGTTCGCCGACTTGCTGCGCGCCGTCGGCGATGTCGAGGGCATCCGGCGCGTCCGCTACACGAGCCCACATCCCAAGGATCTGCGGCCGGAGACCGTCGCCGCCATGGCCGAGACTCCCGCCGTTTGCGAGCACCTCCACCTGCCCCTGCAATCGGGCAGCGACGCCGTACTGGCCGCCATGCACCGGGGTTACAACGCCGAGCGCTATCTGGAGCGCCTGGCGGCGGCCCGCCGCGGCATCGACGATCTGGCCGTCAGCACCGACATCATCGTGGGTTTCCCCGGCGAGACCGAGCGGGACTTCAGCCAGACCCTGGCCGTCGTCGCCGAGGCCGACTTCGACAGCGCTTTCACGTTCGTCTTCTCGCCCCGGCCGGGCACCGAATCGGCCGGGATGGCGGACCGGTTCGTGGATCCCGCCACGGTCACCGAGCGTTACGAGCGCCTCCGGGCGGTGGTGGAACGTTCGGCCCGGCGCCGTCACGAGGCCCGCATCGGTCGGCGGGAGGAGGTTCTGGTCGAAGGCCCCTCCAAGACCCGCCCGGAGCTGACCAGCGGGCGAACCCGCCAGAACAAGCTGGTGCACTTCTCGTCGGTCGAGCCGGCGAGGCCCGGCGCCTTCGTCGATGTCGACATCACCGGGGCCGGCGCGCACTACCTGCTCGGCGAACTGGCCGCGGTCCGCGCCACCCCGGCGCACCGCGGGCGCATCCCGGTGGTCGCGGCCTGAACGATCACGGCACCGGTCTGCCCGGGCGCCTCGCCATCGTCGGCCCGACCGCCTCGGGCAAGTCGGCGCTGGCACTGCAACTCGCCCGCCGGAGACCACCGGCCGAGTTGCTGTCGATGGACGCCATGGCCGTCTACCGGGGCATGGACGTCGGCACCGGCACGCCCACTGACGCCGAGATCGCCGAGGTGCCCTGCGGCGGTATCGACCTGGTGGGAGCGGAGTGCGACTTCTCCGTGGCGGCCTACCAGGCGGCCGTGCGTCCCGTGCTCGCCGACGCGGACCGCCGCGGCGTGGCGGTCGTGGCGGTCGGCGGGACGGGGCTCTACGTCCGCGCCGTGGTGGACGACCTGACCATCCCCGGTCGCTATCCCGAGGTGCGGTCCGAGTTGGAGGCCGAGGCCGACACGGCCGTCCTCCACGAGCGGCTACGCCGCAGCGATCCGGTCGCCGCCGAGCGAACCGGGCCAACGAACCGTCGCCGCATCGTCCGCGCCTTGGAGGTCACCGTTGGCAGCGGGCGGCCCTTCTCGTCCTACGGATCCGGCCTGTTGAACTACGGCCCCACCCGCTTCACGCAGGTCGGGCTACGGCTCCCGCGCCCGCTGCTGGACGCCCGCATCGCCGATCGCTACCAGGAGCAACTTGCCGGCGGTTTCGTCGATGAGGTACGCCGCCTGCGGGAGGCGCCGGCACCGCTGTCGCCCACCGCCCGGTATGCGTTGGGTTATCGGGAACTGCTGGCGCATCTCGACGGCCGTTGCAGCCTGGCCGAGGCCGTCACCGAAGCGGCGCGGCGCACTCGCCGCTTCGCCCGGCGCCAGGAACGCTGGTTCCGCCGCGATCCCCGCATACGGTGGTTGGATGTGAGGGAGGATCCGATGGAGGTCTTCCCCGCTCTGCTGGAGATGTTCGACCGATGCACCTGAGCAAGCACCACGTCTTCGGCAACGACTTCCTGATTCGGCTCGACGCCGCCGGCACCGATGAGGCCCGATGCCCGCCCGGTTGGGTGCGCGGGCTGTGTGACCGCACCCGCGGGGTCGGCGCGGACGGCCTCATGTGGGTGCGCCCCGGCGATGACGCCCCTCGGTGTGCCGGCGCGGCCGAGCCGTTGCGTGCCGCCATGACGCTCTACAACGCCGACGGCGGTGAGGCCGAGGTGAGCGGCAACGGTCTTGCATGCCTGGGACAGGCCCTGGTGCTGCGGGCCGGCCGTGACGCCGCCGAGGTTCTCGTCGCCACGACCACCGGCGAGCGCACAGTGGTCATCGAGAACTCCCGCTTCGCCGACGCCGATGATGAGGGCGAGAGCTTCGGGCGCATCCGCAGCCGCGCCAGGGTCGTGCTGGGTGAGGCCACCGGGGACGGGGAGCAGACCAGTCGGGCGGTCGCCGCCCTCGCCGATGCGGTGCCGGCACCGGTGCGCATCGGCTACGTCTCGGTCGGCAACCCGCACGTCGTGGCGCTCATGGACGGCGAGGCGGCACTGGCGGCCTTGCCCCTCGAGATTGTGGGTGCGGCGATGCAGCAGCGCTTCGGTCCCGTGAACTTCGAGGCGGTGGCGGTTCGGAGCGCCGCCCGGGTGCATATGCGTGTCTGGGAGCGAGGCGTGGGCGTCACCTCCGCGTGCGGCAGCGGTGCGGCGGCGACCGTCTGGCAACTACACCGCTGGGGCTTGGTGTCGGGGGCGGTGGAGGTCGAGATGCCCGGTGGTACGGCGGAGGTTGTGACCGGAGCCGTCGTCGAACTGCGGGTACCGGCGACCTATGTGGCCGATGTGGAGGCCCCGGAGCCGGCCAGGTCCACCGAGGGCGGCGGGGCTCCGTGAACGACTCGCGCAGCGACCGGTCCACCGGTGACCACCGGGGGGCGTTCGGCGACTTCGGCGGCGACGCGGGCGGCTTCATCGACCGCGCCTTCCGCGAGCGGATTGTGCTGGTCGGCGTGGCCACACCCGCCACCACCACAACCGCTGTGGAGGAATCCCTGGAGGAACTGGCCCGCCTCGTGGACACCGCCGGGGCCGATCCGGTGCAGCGGGTGGTGCAGCGCCGGGACCGCCCCGACCCGGCCACCTATGTGGGGCGCGGCAAGGCGCAGGAGATCCGCGACCTGTCCGAGGAGTGCGACGCCGACACGGTGGTGTTCGACGACGAGCTGACCCCCGCTCAGCAGTACAACCTCGAGCGGCTACTGGGCCGTACGGCGATCGACCGCACCACGGTCATCCTGGACATCTTCGCCCAGAACGCCGCCAGCCTGGAGGGCAAGGTGCAGGTGGAACTGGCGCAGTTGCGATACCGGCTGCCCCGCCTGCGCGGTGCCGGCAACAGGCTGAGCCAGCAGGCGGGCGGGATCGGCACGCGCGGTCCCGGCGAGACCCAACTGGAGGTGGACCGGCGCCGGCTGCTGCGTCGCATCAACCACCTGGAGCGCCGGCTGCGCGACATCCGTCGCCAACGCGGTGTCCAGGCGAGGCGCCGGCAACGTTCCGCCCTGCCCACGGTCGCCATCGTGGGTTACACCAATGCCGGCAAATCCAGCCTGTTGAACGCGCTGTGCGGCGCCGAGGCCTACGTGGAGGACCGGCTGTTCGCCACGCTCGACGCCCTCACCCGTCGCCTGGACATGCCCGGCGGCGAGACGGTACTGCTGATCGACACGGTGGGTTTCGTGCGCAAGCTCCCGCACCAGTTCGTCGAGGCGTTCATGAGCACGCTCGATGTCGTGGCTGACGCCGACCTGCTACTGCACGTCGTTGACGCCTCCATGGCGGACTGCACCCGCCAGGCCGAGGCGGTGCGCGAGGTGCTGGCGGTCATCGGCGCCGCCGAGGTTCCGGAGTTGGTGGTGTTCAACAAGATCGACGCCGCCTCCGGGGTCGAGAACCTCGTGGCGGCTCATCCGGGCAGCGTGGCGGTCTCGGCCACCACCGGTGCCGGTGTGGAGCATCTGGCGACCGTGATCGGCGACCGGCTGCGGGCCGCGGCGGGCTCGGCGGAGTTCGTGGTGCCGTTCGAGCGCGGCGAGGTCATGGCCGGCCTGCACCGGTCGTCGCAGGTGCTCTCCGAGACGGCCACCGGCGAGGGGATGCTCTACCGGGTGCGCATTGACGCCGCGTCGGCGGAACGGTTCGCCGACTACCGGCACCCGGGCGCCGGGCCCCCCGACGGTCACGAGACGTAGGCGATGCCGCCGACGGCGCCGGAGTCCGGTGCGAGCCGCACAGAGGCACACCGATGACGGCCCCGCTGCAACTGGAGCCGTATCCGTACGACCGCCTCGATGATCTGCGCGCCGTCGCGGCGAGGCATCCGGGCGGTTGTGTGGACCTCTCGGTGGGCAATCCCACCGACCCGCCGCCGGCGGCGGCGGTCGAGGCGCTGGCCGGCTCCGGTACTGAGCGCTCCTACCCGTCCTCGGTCGGCACAGAAGCCCTACGGCGGGCCGCAGCCGGCTGGCTGGAGCGCCGTTTCGGGGTGCGGGCGGCACCCGAGCACCTGGCGGCGTGCGTGGGGACCAAGGAGTTCGTGGCCTCCGTGCCCCGCTTGCTCCATCTGGGCCTTCCTGAGCGCGACACCGTCCTCTACCCGGCCGTGTCGTACCCCACCTACGCCATGGGAGCGACTCTGGGCGGCCTCCGGGCGGTGCCGGTCCCACTGGACGAGCACTGGCGGCTGGACCTGTCGGCCATTGCTGACGGCGACGCCGCCCGGGCGCTGTGTCTGTGGGTGAACTCGCCGGGCAACCCCAGCGGCGCCCTGGACGACCTGGGGGCCGCCGCGACCTGGGGGCGGGAGTGGGACGTGGTGGTGTGCAGCGACGAGTGCTACGCCGAGTTCATCTGGGCGCCCCCGCGGCGAGCCTCGCCGGCGCCCCCCTTGGCGGGCCGCACGATCCTGGCGCACGGTTCGGAGGGGGTGCTGGCCGTCCACTCGCTGTCCAAGCGCTCCAACTTCGCCGGGATGCGGGCGGGCTTCTACGCCGGCGACGCCGACCTGGTGGGTTTCCTGTCTGAGGCCCGCCGGCACCTGGGGCTCATGGTCCCCGGTCCCGTGCAGGCAGCGGCGGTTGCCGCGCTCGACGATGACTCCCACGTGCAGGCGCAGCGGGAGCGCTACCGGCGCCGGCTGGAATTGCTCGCCGGGCTGCTCGCAACCATGGGGCTACCGGCGGCGTTACCGGGTGGAGGGTTCTATCTCTGGGTGCCCGCACCGGGCGGGGACGCCTGGGCCCTGGCGGCGCGCCTCGCTGCGGAGATGGGCGCGCTGGTGAGCCCCGGGGAGTTCTACGGGGCCCCCGGCGCCGGGCACGTGCGGGTCGCCGCGGTCGCCCCCGACGAGCGTCTGGCGCTGCTCGCCGAGCGGCTGGGCCTCCCGGGGACGTTCCCCGAGCGCCGCTAGCCTGCACGCCATGACCGATTTGTACGATCTGAAGGCGCAGATCAGTGGCCTGTGGGCGCAGCGCTCGGGACTCTCCGCCGACGACGCCAACGCCCGGCGGTTGGTGCACGAGGCGATCGATCTGCTGGACACCGGCGAGGTCCGTGTGGCGGAGACCAACTCCACCGGCGACGTGGTCGTCCACGAATGGCTCAAGCAGGCCATCCTTTTGCTGTTCAAGCTCTCCAAGATGGAGACCACCGAGCTGGGGCCGTTCGAGTTCGCCGACAAGATCCCGCTCAAGACCGGCTACCAGGACAGGGGTGTCCGCGTCGTGCCGGGCGCTTCGGCCCGCTGGGGCAGCTACCAGGCACCCGGTGTGATTCTGATGCCCAGCTACGTGAACATCGGGGCCTACGTGGGTGCCAACACGATGGTGGACACCTGGGCCACGGTGGGTTCCTGCGCGCAGATCGGGTGCAATGTCCACCTCTCCGGCGGGGTGGGCATCGGTGGCGTACTGGAGCCCCCGCAAGCGGTCCCGGTGATCGTGGGTGACGAGTGCCTGATCGGCAGCCGCTGCATCGTGGCCGACGGCGCCCGCGTCGGAGAGGGCACGGTGCTCGGCGCCGGCTGCATCCTCACCGGGTCGATCCCGGTGATCGACGCAGCCTCCGGCGAGGAGTTGGGTCGCGGCGTGGTGCCCCCGTGGTGCGTCGCCGTAGCAGGGAGCCGTTCCCGGACCTTCACCGGCGGCGAGTTCGGGCTGCCCTGCGTGCTGGTCGTGAAGCGCCTGACGCCCGGTGAGCGCCATGACAAGTCGGCGCTGAACGCCGTGCTGCGCGACCACGGGGCGGCGACCTGAGCGGCCGGCCGCCCGCACTGTGAATCCCGCCGCGATGCCCATCGACCTCCTGGCGTTGACCGCCGAACTGATTGCCACGCCATCGGTCAGCCTGCACGAGCAGGAGCTGGCGGACCGGGTGGACACGTGGTGCGCCGATATCCCCTGGCTTCAGACCCATCGTGTCGGCAACAACGTGGTGGCGCGCACCACCCTGGGCCGCCCGCAGCGCCTGCTGCTGGCCGGACACCTCGACACGGTCCCGCCCAACGGCAACACCGAGCCGCTTGTTGCCGACGACTGTGTGGCCGGCCTGGGCGCATCGGACATGAAGGGCGGTCTGGCCGTGATGATGGCTCTGGCGGCCGCGCCGGCGCGCCCGGTGATCGACGTCACCTACGTCTGGTACGCGGCCGAGGAGATCGCCATGGAGCACAGCGGCCTGCGGGAACTGGCCGCCGCCCGCCCCGATCTGCTGGAGGCCGACGCGGCAGTGCTGGGCGAGCCCACCGGCGCGGTCCCCGAGGCGGGCTGCCAGGGCACCATGCGGGTCCGGGTCACGTTGCGCGGCGTTCGAGCACACACGGCGCGGCCACACATGGGCGTCAACGCCGTCCACCGCCTCGCCGGCGTGCTGGAGGTGTTGGCGGCCTACGAGGCGCGCCGCCCGGTCATCGACGGCTGCTCCTACGCCGAGGCACTGCAGGCGACCGCCGTCTCCGGCGGCGTGGCCGGCAACGTCGTACCCGACGAGGCGTCGCTGGTGGTCAACCACCGTTTCGCGCCGGACCGCACGGCCGCCGAGGCGGAGGCACACGTGCGCGCGCTGCTGGCGCCGAACCTCGCCGACGGTGACGACGTGGAACTGCTCGAGGTCGCGCCCGCGGCGCCTCCGCACCTGGACCACCCGCTCCTGGCGGCGGTCGTCGAGGCGGGCGGGGGCCTGGCGGCGGTGCGCGCCAAGCTGGGGTGGACCGATGTGGCGTTCTTCGCTGAGCGGGGTGTCCCGGCGCTCAATTTCGGACCCGGAGACAGCAATCTGGCCCACACGGCGGGGGAGTACGTGTGCCGCGACTCCCTGGAGACGGTCTACGGCGTCCTGGCCGACATCATCGGCCGCGACGGGTAGGGCGCCGCGGCCTCGGGAGCTCTAGAGCCGGCGCAGGACCGTGATGGCCCGGCCGTAGATGCGCAGATCCTTGGCCGGATAGCGCTGTGGAGGGTAGGCCGGGTTGGAGGACACGAGGATGATGTCGTCGCCATCGCGGTGGAGCCGCTTCACGACCGCCTCGTCGCCGGGCAGGCCTGCCACCACGATGTCCCTCTCGCCGGCGATGTGCTGCATCCGCACCACCAGTAGATCGCCGTCGAAGATGCCGTCGCCGGTCATCGAGTCGCCGCGCACCCGCAGCACGAACGCGTCCTGCTGCCCGACGAACTGGGCGGGCAGGGGCAAGGTCTCCTCGATGTTCTCGTGGGCAAGCACGCCGCTGCCCGCCGCCACGTTACCCACCAGTGGCACGTAGCTCACGGGGTGCTGGTCGACGGCATGCCCGGAGACGGTGTCGTAGTGCACCTCCAGGGCCCGGGGCTTGGAGGGGTCGCGCCGCAGGAAGCCCTGCTGCTCGAGGATGACGAGGTGACGCTGGACGGAGGCGGGGGAGACGAGTCCCACGGCCTTGCAGATCTCGCGCACCGACGGCGGGTAGCCGCGTTCGCGGGTGTGCTCGGCCACGAAGTGGATGATGGCCTGCCGCCGCTCGGAGAGTTTGGCCGCGGGCAGGGGCTGCTCCTCGACATCGGTGGTGGTGAAGCTGCGGGTGTCGGTGTTCATGGTGCCTTTCCTCGGCCTGTCGGTGGTCGGATCCGGTGGTCGGATTTTGCGGACTTGATATGTACAGGTGTTTCGAGTTACACTAGTGTCATGCACGGACGACCCTCCCGAACGGCCCCCGTCGAGGCTACTGCCGGGCGGTATTTCTTCACAACTCCTACAGGGTCACTCGTTCCGTATACACATGTTGCCAGTCTGTCCGGAACGAGTCAAGTACCTTCGTGGATTCCCGACGATCGGGGGCCGCTCCCGGCAGTGGTGTCACACCCTCGCGGAACACTGGAGCGCATGAAGACCTCTGCACCGTTCATGATTCCCGCCCACGCCGACCCTGCGCCCTCGGGCTTTCCGGTCGGCGGCCTGTACGTCCGCACCGGGCGTGTCTACATGTGGCGCCGCCTGCTGGTCTTGGCCGTCGTGGTGGGTGTGCTGTGGAGCGGCTGGTGGCTGGGGAACGTCGTCGGGGGGAATCTCGTGGCCCCGGCCGTGGGAACCGCCCCCGTCCCCGTTGCCGACGGCGCGCCTCAGGCGGGATCCTGAGCGCCTGCCCGGCGCAGGTAGCGGGCGAAGACCATCCCGTCGGCAACGAGAAGTCGGTCGAGATGCAAACCCAGCGGCGCTGCCGGTGGTTCGCCCTCCAGCAGGCCCGGCCCGCCGCCGGCCAGCAGCGGCGACCGGGTGACGCACAACTCGTCGATCAGGTCAGCGCGGGCGAAGTGAGCATTCAGCCGGGGGCCGCCCTCCAGCAGGATCAGCGAGCGCCCCTCGCCGGCCAGGTCGGCTACGACGGCTGCCGGCTCCACCATGCCGGCACCCGCGGTTCGCACGTCGGCCACCTCGGCCAGAGCCTCCCGGCGCGGCGCCGCGGCGGCCGTCGCCAGGTACAGCCGAGGGCGCCGGTCGCCGCCGAACAGCCGGGCGGTCGGGTCGAGGTCGCCGCTGGCGCTCACCACGGCCAGCAGCGGCAGCGCCTCCTGGCCGCGCCGCCGGCGCCGCTCCTGCACCTGCGCTCCCAGACAGGGCGGTCCGTAGTCCTCGTTGCGAGCGGTGCCGGCTCCCACCACGATGGCGTCGGCGCAGCCCCGCAGGGTGCTCAACACGGCCCAGTCGGCGGGCCCGCCCAGGGCGCCGGAGCGGCCCTGCACGCTCACGGCGCCGTCGACGGCGGTGATCATGCAGAGCATCACCCAGGGACGCTCGGGCGAGTGCGGGCGCGGCGCCTGCTCGTAGACCTCGAGATGGTCCACCGCGGGACGGGGCTGCGGCCAGACCTGTTGCATCGAGACCATCGGCGCCCTCCTCGACGGCCAGCGGATATCCACAACGTATCCACAGAATGCCTGCGGACGACTCTGGGGGAAATCCCTGCCCGCTCGGTGGAAACCTCCCCGCACGCACGGGATTACTCCGGGAAATCCCTGTCCTCCTCGCGGAGACCACTCCCTGGCCCACTGTCGATGGCTACCTTCTCTGCCCTCCGCTCTACAGTGAAGACCACGAGGTCGCTGTTGCGCGGTTCGACAACATGGCGGAAGACGAGGTGAGCACGTGACCGTCCTGTCCGAACAGACCGGCATAGGCATCCGGCGCTACTTCACCGTTGCGGGGGTGCATCCGTTCGACACCGTGGAGTGGGGTCGGCGGCGCGCCCGCATCACCGCCTCCTCCTCCGAGGTGGTCTTCGAGCAGGAGGGCGTGGAGTTCCCCGCCTCCTGGTCGCAGAACGCCGTCAACATCGTCTCCCAGAAGTACTTCCGCGGCCGGCAGGGCAGCGAGGACCGGGAGTGGTCGCTGCGTCAGTTGATCGACAGGGTGGCCGGCACCATCGGGCGTTGGGGCGACGAGGGCGGCTACTTCGCCGACGACGGCGAGGCAGCGGCCTTCACCGACGAGTTGACGCACCTGCTCGTCAGCCAGAAGGCGGCATTCAACTCGCCCGTGTGGTTCAACATCGGCGTGCCGGGCGCCCTGCCGCAGTCCTCGGCGTGTTTCATCCTCGCGGTCGAGGACACCATGGAGTCCATTCTCGACTGGTACACCGAAGAGGGACTGATCTTCAAGCGCGGCTCCGGTGCCGGCGCCAATCTCAGCCGCATCCGCTCGGCCGCCGAGCACCTGTCCGGCGGGGGCCGGCCGAGTGGGCCGGTGAGCTTCATGCGGGGCGCGGACGCCTCGGCGGGAGCCATCCGCTCGGGGGGCACGACTCGCCGTGCCGCCAAGATGGTGATCCTCGACGCCGATCATCCCGACGTCGAGGAGTTCATCTGGTGCAAGGCCCGCGAGGAGCGCAAGGCACGTGCCCTCAGCGAGGCGGGCTTCGACTTGAGCTTCGACGGGGCGGACAGCACGTCGCTGCTCTACCAGAACGCCAACAACTCCGTCCGTCTCACCGACGAATTCATGCGCGCCGCCCTGGCCGGTGAGGACTGGCAGCTCACCGCGCGCACCACCGGGGAGGTCGTGAGCACCGTCGCTGCGGCTGACCTCCTCGAGCAAATCGCGCAGGCCGCCTGGGAGTGCGCCGATCCGGGGGTGCAGTTCGACACCACCATCAATCGCTGGCACACAACGCCGGCCGCGGGGCGCATTACGGCCTCCAACCCCTGCTCGGAATACCTGCACCTCGACAACTCGGCCTGCAACCTGGCCAGCCTGAACCTGCTGGCGTTCCTGGGCGCCGACGGGCGATTCGACCTGGCGGGCTTCCGAGCGGCGGTGCGGGTCGTGTTGTGCGCGCAGGAGATCCTGGTGGGACGGTCGCACTACCCGACGGAGGCGATCGGCCGCAACGCCCGATCCTTCCGCCAACTGGGCTTGGGTTACACCAACCTGGGTGCCCTGTTGATGACGATGGGGATGCCGTACGACTCCGAGGCGGGTCGGGCGACGGCAGCGGCGCTAACCGCGATCATGTGTGGCGAGGCGTACCTCACCTCGGCGCGCATCGCCGCCCGGATGGGGCCGTTCGAGGAATACGATGCCAACCGCAGCGACGTGCTGCGCGTGCTGGACATGCACCGGACGGCTGTGGCCGACGTTGATAGGCGCCACGTGTCGGTCGAACTCGCCGCGGCGGCCCGTGCGGTCTGGGACGAGGCCTGCGATGTGGCGTCAGCCGTCGGCGTGCGCAACGCCCAGGCCACAGTGCTCGCGCCGACCGGATGTCTGGTGGGTGGCTCTCTCATCCCCACCGAGCGAGGACTGATCCGACTCCGGTCGCTCGGCGATCCCCAAGGCGCCCGGTGGCAGGATCTTGGCGTCTCGGTTGGAACAGACGAAGGACCCCGTACCGCGACGCAGTTCTATGTCAACGGAGCAGAGCGGGTGGTGACCGTGGACATGGACCGTGGATACCGCATTGAAGGGACGCCCACCCATCGCATCAAGGTTGTCGATCCGCGGACCGGCAGCTGGGTATGGAAACGCTTCGGAGACATAGAAGCCGGTGATCTTGTGCCCCTGCAACTGAACCAGTTGGTGGGAGGTTCTCGCAATGTGACCCTGCCCTCTTTGGGAGAGATGTACTGGACAGGTGATTGGACCACCACGGCTCCAAGAGCCATGAGCCCGGAGTTGGCTGAGTTCGTCGGATACTTCATGGGAGACGGTTCCCTCCATGCCAAGGGTCTACGCCTATGTGTGGCGGCTGGGGATATCGACGTGGTGGAGAGGCTTCAACTGCTTGGGAAAGAACTCTTCAATCTCCAGACCCACGTCACCGAAAAGGTCGGCTATTCCGAACTGGCATTTCACTCGGTTCCGCTGACCGTGTGGTGGGAAGCATGCGGTTTCGCCAAGAAGGCGCCCGTACACGGCCGTGGTGGAAAGGGATGGAGGCCTCACATACCCGATGCGGTTCTTGCCACAAATTGCCCTGAGACTTACCGGGCCTTCGTCAGTGGACTCTTCGAGGCCGATGGAACAGTGGCAAGTGGCTATCCGAGTTGGTCTACCACCTCGATCGAGTTCAGCCGCGACGTTCAGTCGTTGTTACTGGCGATCGGTTATCCCACAACTCGAAAGTTTGATCGGACCGGCTGGGGTGGCTCGCGGCTAGCCGTGCTACGCCTCCTCAATCTGTCCTACTCGACGGACTTTGCCGAGGAAATCGGTTTCATGAGCGGCCGCAAGCAGGCTGCCCTGGTCTCGGTGGCGACCGCCCAGGCAGCCCGCCGCGATCACATTCCGGTACCCCGCTCCCTTGTCGACCGACTCGCGCCGGAGAACGGCCGCTTGCGGCGCACCATGCTGCAATCCCTGGCCCGAAACGGCATGGTGTCGCGCCGATCGGCCTTGGAGCTGCTGCAGCGCACCGATGATGATGAACTGGCCCGGCTGCTCGGTTACTTCTACGACCGGGTCAGCAGCGCCGGTTTGGGCGAGGAGCAGTGGACCTATGACTTGTCCGTTCCCGACAACGTCACCTACGTGGCCAACGGATTCGTATCGCACAACACCATCAGCTTCATGATGGACTGCGACACCACCGGCATCGAGCCCGACCTGGCGCTGCGCAAGTCCAAGTCGCTCGTCGGCGGCGGTTCGCTCACGCTCGTGAACCGCTCGCTGAAACCGGCCCTCCAGAGGCTGGGCTATGGGACGAGCGAGATCGACGGGATCCTGGCGCACGTGGAGAGCCACGGCTCGGTCCTGGGCGCCGCCGGTCTGGCTCGCGAGCACTACCCGGTGTTCGCCTGCTCCATCGGTGACAACGCGGTGAGCCCGGAGGGCCACGTGCAGATGATGGCAGCGGTGCAACCTTTCCTGAGCGGGGGCATATCCAAGACGGTCAACCTCAGCTCCACCAGCACGGTGGCCGAGGTGCGGGAACTGCTGGTGTCGGCATGGCACAGCGGGGTCAAGGCCATCGCCCTGTACCGGGACAACTCGAAGTGGCAGCAGCCGATGGCAGCGGAGCGTGGCACCGAGGGTGCCGCCGAGCCCGCGCCGGCGGAGATACCCGAACCGGTGCGCCGCCGGCTGCCGCGCCATCGGGCGTCGCGCACGATGGAGTTCCGCGTAGCCGACTGCAAGGGCTTCGTGACCGTCGGCGAGTACGACGACGGGCGCCCGGGGGAGATCTTCGTGCGGGTCTCCAAGCAGGGCTCCACCCTGGCGGGAATCATGGACGCCTTCGCCGTGGCGGTGTCGCACGGCCTGCAGTACGGCGTCCCGCTGCGCTCCTACGTGGACGCCTACTGCGGGATGCGCTTCGAGCCGGCCGGCGTGACCGACGACCCTGACATCCGCATTGCCACGAGTCTCATGGACTACCTCTTCCGCCGCCTGGCGCTCATATACCTGTCCGCGGAGGAGCGGGCTGAAATGAGCATCTTCGCCACTTCGGAAAGACTCCAACCCACGCTGCCGGGCGTGGCCGAGGCGGCCACCGGTGCAACGCAGGGCATCGACGTGGCGCCCGACCCTCCCTCGGTTCTGCGCCGTAACGCCGGTCCGGCGCCATCGGACGCGGCGCGGGTTGCAGCCAACAGCGGTTCGACCGACGCCGCCTCACCGCTGTGCATGACCTGCGGAACGCGCATGGTGCGGGCCGGGTCGTGCTACGCGTGCTCCACCTGCGGCGCCACCAGCGGTTGCAGTTGACGACGACCGGGCGCGGCTCGACGAGATGATCTCGCTGCGACTTGGGCCGGAACGGATCAACGAGGGGTACGCGGCCATGCTTGCCGGCGAGGTCGTGCGCTCGTTGGTGGAGTTTCCCTAACCCTGCGGCTGGTACGCCCGGCCGGATCCCTCCGCTGGGTCGGGCGGCGACGGCGGGCCCCGCCCGGCGATGGCCACAACCGGACCGGCCACGATCCGATGCCTAACGGCGTCGTCGAGCCGGTCATCGAGCCGGTGCCGGCATCGACGGGCGTGACGATCGAGGCGTGATCCCGCCGTCCCGGAGGCGTCACGGAGCCCCGCTAGACTGATCGGTGGTGGGGAGCGCCGTGGGTGGGGCGCCCGTCTCCGGAGATCCCGTATCGGAGGGCCCAGGTGATTGCTTCCATTCCGAGCCCCGATGTCGGCACGCTGTCGCTCGGGCCGCTGAATCTGCGCCTCTACGGCCTCATGGTGGCGCTCGGCGTGATCGCCGCCGTCTACCTGGGGGCCCGGTTCCTGCAGCGGCACGGTCTGAACCCGGAGTGGATGGTGCAGGTGGCCACCCTCGGCGTTCCGCTCGGCCTCATCGGAGCGCGGGCCTACCACGTCCTCACCGACTGGAAGAGCTACCAGGGCCGCTGGGTCGACGTTTTGAAGATCTGGGAAGGCGGGCTCGGCATCCCCGGGGGAATCCTGGGGGGGATCGTGGGCTGGCTCATCGTGATCCGTTACCGCAATCTGCCGTTGCGGCCTCTGCTGGACGCCGGCGCCGTGAGCCTCCCGCTCGGACAGGCCGTGGGCCGTCTGGGCAACTGGTTCAATCAGGAACTGTTCGGCCGTCCCACCGATCTCCCCTGGGGGTTGGAGATCGATCCGGAGCACCGCCCGACGGCGTACCTGGGCGACGAGACCTTCCATCCCACCTTCGCCTACGAGATGGTGTGGAACCTGCTGCTGTGCGGCCTTCTGCTGCGGATGGACCGGCGCCGGGCGTTGCCTCGGGGTCACCTCCTGGTGCTGTACCTGTGCGGCTACTCGGCCGGCCGGCTCTGGATCGAAGCACTCCGGGTGGATACCGCCAGCCTGCTTCTGGGTGTCCGAGTGAACATCTGGGTGATGGGTGGCGTGCTGGTGCTGTCAACATTGTTCCTGCTGACCGTGACGCCCCGGCGACGCCGTCTGGAGGCCGCCGCCGAGGTTGGAGACGACGGACGCGCCGGAGGAGCCCGATGGGCGCGGCGCCGAGGAGGCGCACGAACCGGATGCCGACGGGGCCGTGGAGGTCCCGGCGACCGAGACGTCGGCGAGCGGCGACGAGAGGGCCACCGGGAGCCCCTCGGCTTGAGCCGATGAACGATCCTGCCCCCGTCGCTGACATCAGCCCTGCGCGGGTCGAGCGGGGATTCGCCTTCGTGGATCTCTCCAACTTCACCCGCTACACCGACGACCGCGGGGACCGGAAGGCCGTCGCCGTCCTGGCCGATTTCCGTGCCGGCCTGCGTGCCGTGGCCGCGAGTCACGGGGTGCGCATCGCCAAGTGGCTCGGTGACGGCGCCATGCTGGTGGGGGTGGAGAGCGAGCCCCTTGTGGAGGCTGTCGTGCATCTCGAGCAGGTGGTGACCGATCAAGGGGTGCTGCCGCTGCGGGCCGGCATGGCTGCCGGGCCGGTCATCCTGTTCGAGGGCGACGACCACATCGGCCGTGCCGTGAATCTGGCCGCGCATCTGTGCGACCTGGCGACGCCGGGTCAACTGCTCGCGCCGGCGGACATGGTGTCCTTTCTGATGGTCAACACCCGGGCCGTTCCGCTCGGTCCGATGGCCATCCCGGGCCTGACCGACCCCGTGGACGTGGTCCAGCTGCAGCAGGCGAATCCGCTGGAGGACTGGGAGAATGGATGAGCCCCGGGGCGCTCCCCGCCCGTCCCGCCTGGCTCCCGACCTGCCGGCTTCGGGTGCCTGGCAGGAGGGTGACCCGCCGGGGGATCGCCGCTTCTTCACCCTGGAGACGAGACGACCGTTCGTCACCGAGGGCGGCGGTGTTCTCGACAGCGTGACCGTCGCCTACGAGACCTGGGGAACCCTCGACGACGAGGCCACCAACGCGGTGCTGGTGTGCCACGCCCTCACCGGGGACGCCCACGTCTACGACCCACACCGCGCCCGCCAGGGATGGTGGGAGGGCGTCGTCGGTCCCGGTGAGGCGCTCGACACAGAGCGCTACTTCGTGGTGTGCGTCAACGTTCTGGGAGGCTGCCAGGGCACAACCGGTCCGGCGTCGCCGAATCCGGCGACCGGGCGTCCCTGGGCGGCTCGATTCCCGGCGGTCACCGTACGCGACATGGTGCGCGTGCAGGCCCGCCTCTCGGACCATCTGGGTGTCAAACGGTGGCTCTGCGTGACGGGCGGTTCCATGGGAGGGATGCAGGCGCTGGAGTGGGGCGCCATGTACCCGTCGCGGGTGCGCTCCATCGCGCCCCTCGCGGTTGGCTGCGCCGCCAGTCCCTGGCAGATCGGCTGGAGCGGACTGGGCCGGGTGGCCATCGCTCTGGATCCCCGCTGGCGGGGCGGCGAGTACTACGACGCACCACCGGGCGAGGGACCGCACGAGGGTCTGGCACTGGCCCGGGCGATAGCGCAGATCACCTACCGCAGCGACGTGCTGTTCGACGAGCGCTTCGGCCGCTCGCTGGTGCTGCCCACCGAGATGTTCGGACTCTGGGACCGTTTCGGCGTGGAGGGGTACCTCGACTACCACGGCGAGAAGCTGGTGCGGCGTTTCGATGCCAACTCCTACCTGGTGCTCAACAAGGCCATGGACACCCATGACCTGGGGCGAGGCCGGGGTGGCCTGCAGCGGGCGGTGGCGCGGATCACGGCGCCGGTGCTCACCGTCTCGATCAGCTCCGATGCTCTCTACCCGCCTCGCCAGCAGACCGAACTGCGGGATCTCGTGGTTGCGGCCGATGGCGACTGCCGCTACGTGCGGATCGAGAGCCCTCACGGCCACGACGGTTTCCTGGTCGAGACCGAAGCGGTCGGGGCGGCACTGGCATCGTTCCTGGAGGACGTGGAGAAGGGTCGACCCGCCGGCTCGCCGGGATGATCCGTGCGGGCGACGGCTACACTGGCCGGTCGTCGCGGGCGTAGCTCAGTTGGTAGAGCGCCACCTTGCCAAGGTGAAGGTCGCCGGTTCGAGCCCGGTCGCCCGCTCGCAGGCTCAGGGAGCCCGCCTCCCGAGCCTGAATCTGCATCGGTGCCCGAGCGGACGAAGGGAGCGGCCTGCAAAGCCGTCTATCGCGGGTTCGAATCCCGCCCGATGCTCTGCAGCGCTCTGCAGCGATTTTCCCGGGCTCGACGTGTCGGCGCGTGCACCCTGGAAGCGGTAGCCTGCCGCCGGGGCCGTTAGCTCAGATGGCGAGAGCACTTGCATGACGCGCAAGGGGTCGGGGGTTCAAGTCCCTCACGGCCCACCCGACAGAATCCGCAGGCCGGAGGCCGTCGTTTGGACACTGGCCCGCGGTGCAATATCCTGCCGTAGGCGGCGCCTGCGGGCGCAGGACATCCAAGCTCCATCCACGCTCCCGATCGACGAGACATGCCACGCAAGAACAACACATTCAGCAGTGCCATGAGCCGGGGTATCGCGGTGGACCTGGGGACGGCCACGACGGTGGTGTACATCCGCGGCGAGGGCATCGTGCTCGAGGAGCCCAGCGTGGCAGCGCTCGATGCGCGGACGGACCGGCTGCTCGCCGTGGGGCGCAGCGCCAAGGAGATGGTCGGCCGTACGCCGGCCAGCATTCGCACGGTGCGCCCACTCAAGGAAGGGGTCATCGCCGACTTCGGGGTCTGCGAGAAGATGCTGCGCTACTTCATCCAGAAGGTGCACAGCAACCGCTTCGCCAAGCCGCGCATGGTCATCTGCGTGCCGTCGGGGATCACCCCTGTGGAGCAGCGGGCGGTCCAGGAGGTCGCCGAGTTTGCGGGGGCGCGGCGACCCGTGTTCATTATCGAGGAGCCCATGGCCGCGGCCATCGGCGCCGGTATCGCGGTGCAGGAACCGTCCGGCAACATGGTGGTGGACGTCGGAGGAGGGACGACGGAGATCGCGGTCATCTCGCTCGGTGGCATCGTGGTGAGCCGCTCGGTGCGGGTGGCCGGCGACAACTTCGATCAGGCCATCAGCGACTACGTCCGCAAGGAGTACAGCCTGGCCGTCGGCGAGCAGACCACCGAGCAGATCAAGGTCAAGTACACCTCGGTGTGGCCCTTGGCCGAGGAGATGCTCGTTTCCGTGCCGGGCCGGGATCTCGTCAGCGGTCTGCCCAAGAGCGTGAGCCTGAGCACCGTCGAGATGCGTGAGGCCGTCGAGGGGACGATCAGAGAGATCGTCGCCGCGGTTCAGACCACGCTCGATGCCGCACCCCCCGAGTTGACGTCGGACATCATGGAAAGCGGCATACACCTCGCCGGAGGCGGATCACGCCTCACCGGCCTCGCCGAACGTTTGTCCGCCGAGACCTCCATCAAGGTCAACCGCGTGAAGAATCCCCAGTACGTCGTAGCGTACGGGTCGGGTCATTCCCTCGAGGAGTTCGAGGCGCTGAGAGGCGTGCTCAATTCGCCGGTCGCTGAGTAACCCGATCGTCTCCTAGGGCAAGCCGTCCCGGAGCCGTGGCCAGCCGTACAGGTCGCTCCCGCCTCACGCTGCTCTTTCTCGTCCTGATCTCGGTCACGCTGGTGACCCTGGACGTGCGCAACGTCGGCCCGTTCGAGCGGACGAAGGACGCCGTGGACGCCGTTCTGGATCCCGTCCTGTCGGGTGCGCGGCGGGCCGGGCGCCCGGCGGGCGACGCCTGGCAGGCCGTCACCGACTACGACGACCTCAAGAGCGAGAACGAACGGCTGCGTGCCGAGCTGGAGGACCAGCATGGTCGGGCGCTGGCGGACGCCAACGCCGCCGCCGTCCTGCAGCAGGTGTTGACCGAGTTGCAGATCCCGTACGTGACGGACATTCCCTCCACCACGGCACGGGTCGTCCGACATCTGGGCAACTTCCCCGGTTTCACAGTGGACATCGACAAGGGTTCCACCTCGGGTGTTCAGGTGGGGATGCCCGCGGTCACCAGTGCCGGTCTCGTGGGGCGGGTGGTCGAGGTCGGCCCGGGCCGCTCCCGGATCCGCCTCGTCTCCGACCCTGAGTTCGAGTTGGGGGTAAGCCTCGTGGGCATCGACAACGTTGCCATCGCCCGGGGGACCGGTCGAGGGCAGCCGCTTGTCGTGAGCGAGGGGATCGGTGTCGGCGTGCCGGTTCAGCCGGGCATGCTGGTCACCACCAGCGGCATCGACCGCAGCGTGTATCCCCCCGATGTCCCCGTCGGCCTGGTGACGGAGGTGCAGGTTGATCCCGGGCTCAACCAGGTGCTGTTCGTGCAGCCCACGGCGACGCTGGAAGCGCTGAACTTCGTGACGATTCTGCTGTACGACAATGCTCTGTGAACCAGGGGAGAGCCGGTGAGAGCGGACGTGCTCCGGACCGGCCTGCGGTCGGCCTTGGTGCTCTTCTCGGTGTTGTTCCTCCAGGTGGGGCTCTTCGACGGTCTTCGGATCTTCGGCCGGGCGTCGGAGCCCCTGCTGGCCCTGGCCGTCGCCGGAGGGCTGACCGGTGGGCCGTGGCGGGGATTGCGGTTGGGTTTCGCAGCCGGGCTGCTCTACGACCTGGTCGCTGATACACCGTTGGGGCTCGCCGCCTTCGCGTACGCCCTGACGGCATACATTGCCGGCCTCCTCGAGGGGTACACGGTGAGGATGTGGTGGCTGGTGCCACCGTTCAGCGCGCTGGGCCTGTCGTTGTACGTGGGAGCGGGTGAGTTGTTCGGCCAGGATCATCTCTACACCGACCGGTACCTGGTGACGCTTGGCGCCGTCGAGATCTGGGCCGTTGTACTGGCGCCGGCGATGCTGCGGCTCGTGCGGTGGTCGTGGCGCCTGCCGGCGACGGCGGGGCGTCCGGCGTCGAGCGGACCCCGGAATTTCGGCACCGTACGCCCATGAGCATGTGGGGGTTCCCCGGGGAGGCGTCTTCTCCTTCACGGCGCCGCCCCTCCCGGGAGGGTTCCGGACGGGAGAGGGGGCGCTTCAGCCGTCAAGACTCCCGCATGCTGCGGCTCAGCATCATGGGTGTCATCGGCATGGCGCTACTGGCAACTCTGGTGGTGCGCCTCTGGTACCTGCAGGTGGTGGTGTCGGAGGAGTTCGTGGCGCAGGCGGTGGGCAACATCATCCGTATCGTGCCCGAGCCGGCACCCCGCGGCCGCATCTACGACGCGCAGGGACGCGAGCTGGTCGGCAACCGCAACGTGAATGTCGTCGTCATCGAGGCCTTCGTGCTCCGGGAACAGATCGGCACGGCGCAGCGGCAGCGGCTGGCGCTGGAGTTGGCCCGCCAACTCTCCCGGTCGGGCGTCCTGACCAAGTCCCTGGAGATCTCGGAGGCCATGGCCGACCCCGGCTACGGACCGTTCGACAGGATTCCCTTGGCGGTGGGCGTGTCGGACGCCATCAAGGTGTTCCTGGCCGAGCGCAACGAGGAGTTCCCCGGTGTGGAGGTGGTGCAGCGCACCCTGCGGGTCTACCCGTACGGTGACCTGGCGGCGCACGTCCTGGGATATGTCGACACCATCACGTCCCAGGAGTTGGAGGCCCGTCAGAACCATCCGAAGCGCTACTCCACAGTGGACGAGATCGGCAAGTCGGGCGTGGAGTTGGCCTTCGAGGAGATCCTGCGCGGGTCGCCCGGATGGCGAGAGATCGAGGTCGACAATCTCGGCAACGTCGTGCGCGAGCGGGGCTACCAGCCGCCTCACCCCGGCACGGATGTGCAGCTCACGCTGGACGCGGACCTGCAGAGACTCCTCGAGAGTGAACTGCAGGAGGGTTTACTGGCCGCCCGTGAAAACCAGGACGAGTCGGTGGAGGATCGCTTCGTGACCTTCGCGGCGCCCGCCGGGGCTGCGGTCATGCTGGATCCCCGCAACGGCAGCGTTCTGGCCATGGCCAGCTACCCGGCCTACGATCCTCGGCTGTTCATCGGTGGCATCAGCGAAGAGGAGTTCGCCGCCTTCCTCCGCCCCGAGAGCCATGCGCCGCTGAACAACCGGGTTATTCAGGGCGTGTACTCGCCGGGCTCCACGATGAAGCCGATCACGTCGTATGCAGCCCTCTCCACCGGTCTGATCGGCCCCGAGGGATTTCTGAGGATCACCCAGACCACCTCCGACGAGGGCTATCACGTGCTCTCGGACTGCTTGGGCGAGTGCGAGTTCGAGAATCCCGACCGCGAGCCCAACGGCGACGTGGACCTGCGCACAGCCATCACCGTTTCCAGTGACGTGTACTTCTACAAGCTGGCCGAGCAGTTCTCGATACGTCCCGGATTCGAGGAAACGCAGATACAGCAGACCGCACGGCAGTTCGGCTTCGGCCAGAAGACCGGCATCGCCCTGGCCTTCGAGCACGCCGGGATCGTGCCCGACGCCGAGATCAAGCGGGCCCGCCACGAGAGCAATCCGGAGGCGTTCCCCGACGCCGACTGGCGTACCGGCGACACGATCAACATCTCCATCGGTCAGGGCGACCTCGGGGTGACCCCGTTGCAGTTGGCCAACGCCTTCACCGTCTTCACCAACGGGGGCCGGCTGCACCTGCCCAACATCGCCGTGGCCACTGTCGATCCGATCAGCGGGCAGGTGGTGAATGAGATCGGCCCCCGCGTGTTGTCGCGCATCTACGTACCGCAGGATCTGCTCGCGCCGATAGTGGACGGGATGGTCGGGACGACGACGCTCTTGAGCAACGAGCGCATCGGTACCGCTGCCCGTGCATTCGTGAACTTCCCGCACGCCCAGTGGCCTGTGGCCGGTAAGACGGGCACCGTGGAGGTTCTCGGCAAGTCCGATACGGCGGCGTTCGTGGGGTTCGGCCCGCTGCCCGAGCCCCGGTACCTCGTGGCCGTGCTCTTGGAGGAGGCCGGGTTCGGTGGCCAGGCGGCGGCGCCGGTGGTGCGCCGAGTACTGGAGGCGATCGCCCGTGGCGCCGTTCCCGAGGCTCCCGCAGACATCGAGCGCCAGGATCTGGTCGTTGTCCCGCCGGCACCCGGATCGGAGGACCCGCCGGCGCCCGGATCGGAGGCATCGTGAGTCTGGGCGCCCCCCCCAACCGCCGGCTGTTCCCTCGGGTGGCCCCGTTGGCCTCCTGGGTGCACCTCGACCTGATCCTGCTCCTGGCGACGGCCGCCCTGACCCTGGGAGGGATCGCGCTCATTTACAGCGCGACGCGCGGGATCGATCCAGACGCCTACGACCGCTTCTACATGGAGCGCCAGTCGCTTTTTGCCGTCGTTGGCGCCTTTCTCGGGATGGTGGTGGCCGCCGTGGACTACCGGCGGCTCCGCTCGCTGGTCTGGCCGCTCTACGCCGCGACCCTGCTGGCGCTGTTCCTCGTGTTGACACCGCTGGGCGCGACGCGCAGAGGAACCCAGGCGTGGTTCGAGATCGGGGACTACCAGGTGCAGCCCTCGGAGTTCGCCAAGCTGGCGCTCATCGTGGTGCTGGCGCACTACGGCGCACGCTGCGGGGGGCGCCTGAGCCTGCGTCAACTGCTGACGGCGCTGGCGCTTGTGGGTGCTCCGATTCTGCTCATCCTGCGGGAGCCCGACGCCGGAACAGCGCTCGTCTTCGTCGTCATCGCGATGGGTGTGCTCCTCGTGGCGGGGGCCAGGCCCCGCCACATCGCGGCCTTCACCGTTGTCGGCGCCGTGGCGATGGGATTCATCCTCAACTCCGATCTCGTGCAGGAATACCAGAGCAACCGCCTGAAGTCGCTTCTGGATCCGCAGGGGATCGAGATCGACACGTTCAACCTGGAACAGGCCCAGATCGCCCTTGGCAACGGCGGCCTGACGGGTCAGGGCTACGGCCGGGGCACCCAGACCCGCAGCGGGCTCGTGCCGGCGCAGGAGACCGACTTCATCTTCACCGTCGTTGGCGAGGAGTTGGGATTCCTGGGGGTAGTTGTGGTGCTGGGACTGCTGGCGGTGCTCCTCTGGCGCATCTGGCGCGCCGCGCGCATCGCCGGTGATCTGTTCGGATCGCTCCTGTCCACCGGTGTCCTGTGCATGATCCTGTTCCAGGTCTTCCAGACGGTGGCCATGTCCGCAGGGATCATGCCGGTGATCGGTATCCCGCTGCCGCTCCTGTCCTATGGCGGGTCATCGATACTCACCACGTTCATGGCGCTGGGGCTCGTCGTGAACGTGTCCATGCGCCGCCACGTGGTCCGCGCCACCTGACCGGTCGGCGCCGGGCCGGGGCGGGGCGGGTAACCTGAGATTCGTGCGTTCGTTGTGGTCGGAGTTGGAACCGCTGCTGGATCAGGTTCAGCGCCCTGCCCGCTACATCGGAGGTGAGGAGGGGTCCCGGCCGGCGCCGCACGAGCCTGGCAAGGTGGCCTGGCTGCTGTGCTATCCCGACAGCTACGAGATAGGCCTTCCCAACCAGGGACTGCAGATCCTGTTCGAGATCCTCAACGAGCGCCCCGATGCGGTGGCGGAGCGGGCGTATGCACCCTGGGGTGACCTGGAGGAACTCATGCGTCGCGAGGGTCTGCCGCTGTTCTCCGTGGACAACCACCGGGCGGCCGACGGCTTCGACGTTCTGGCGTTCAACCTCTCCTCGGAGCTGGTGTACACGAACGTGCTGAACCTCATCGACCTGGCCGGCGTGCCGGTGCGCGCCGCCGAGCGCACCGGCGACGACCTGCTGGTCGCCGCCGGGGGCCACTGCGCCTTCAACCCCGAGCCGCTGGCCGACTTCGTGGACTTCTTCGTGCTCGGCGACGGCGAGGAGGTGGTGGGGGAGATCACCGAGGTCGTGAAGGAGCACCGCTCCGGTGGTCGTCCCGATGTGCTTGCCGCGCTGGCGCGTGTGGAGGGGGTGTACGTCCCGGCTGCCTACGAGGTGACCTACCGCGGGCCGGTGCCTGTCGGGTTGACGCCTCGCTGGCCGGGCGTGCCGGAAACCGTCGAGAAGCGGACGGTGGCATCGCTCGGCGACTGGCCCTATCCGAAGCGCCAACTGGTTCCCCTCACCGAGGTGGTCCACGACCGCCTCAACGTGGAGGTGTTCCGAGGATGCACGCGGGGCTGCCGCTTCTGCCAGGCGGGCATGATCACCCGGCCGGTCCGCGAGCGCCCAGCGGCGCAGGTCCGGACCATGATCACCGAAGGCCTGCAGCGGACCGGCTACGACGAGGTGGCGTTGACGTCGCTCTCCACGGCCGACTTCAGCGGCATCGAGCAGGTCGTGGCCGACACCGTGGATGCCGGCGACGGCGGCGCCGGCTGTCCGGCGGTGACGGTGTCGCTGCCCAGCCTGCGGGTGGACGCCTTCACCGTGGGGCTTGCCGCACAGCTGCAGCGGGCGCGGCGCACGGGCCTCACCTTCGCTCCCGAAGCGGGGTCGTGGCGCCTGCGCCAGGTGATCAACAAGCTCATCAGCTCCGATGACCTGTATGCAGCGGTGGAGGGCGCCTACTCCCAGGGATGGCGGCGCGTCAAGCTCTACTTCCTGGTGGGTCTGCCCACCGAGACCGACGAGGACGTGCTGGGAATCGCCGCCTTGGCGCGCGAGTGCGTCGCCCTGGGGCGCCGCCACGTCCGCGGCGCATCGGTGACGGTGTCGGTGGGGGGTTTCGTGCCCAAACCGCAGACGCCGTTCCAGTGGTTCGGCCAGAACACGGTGGAGGAACTGCACCGCAAGATCGCTCTGCTGACCACCGATCTGCGGGGCGACCGGCAGGTGAAGCTGAAGTGGCACGACCCCGAGGCCACGCTGGTGGAAGGGCTGGCCAGCCGGGGGGACCGCCGTTTGGGAGCGGTCGTGGAGGAGGTCTGGCGAGCCGGCGGCACGTTCCAGGAATGGTCGGAGCACTTCGACTACGACCTGTGGCTGTCGGCCATGGCGCGTCACGGGCTGTCGGTCGAGGACTACGCCTACAGGCACCGCCGCGCCGAGGAGATGCTGCCCTGGGACCACCTCTCGGCGGGCCTGCACAAGGATTTCCTGTGGCAGGACTGGCAGGACGCGCTCGCCGAGTCGGGGCTCGAGGACTGCCGCTGGACGCCGTGCTACGACTGCGGCGCCTGCACCGGTTACGGCATCGAGCACGTGGTGGCGTCGGCCGTACCACCGGCCGGAGGCAGTCAGGGCACCGGCCAGGACCTGTTACAGCCCACACGCACCCCGGTGCGCCTGCTGGCCAGGCCCTCCATGGCGGGTGTGTCGTGAGGTTGCGGGTGCTGTGGACGAAGCAGGGCAAGATTCGCTTCTGCGGCCATCGGGACGCGGCCCGGATCTGGGAGCGGGCGGTGCGGCGTGCCGAGTTGCCCATCGCCTACACGCAGGGGTTCTCGCCGCGGCCGAGGATCTCCTTCGGTCTGGCCCTCGCCGTCGGGCAGGAATCGGATGCTGAGTATCTCGACATGGACCTGCGGGTGTCGGAGGACGAGGCCTTCGGTTGGGCCGCCGAGTTGCCCGAGCGGATCTCCGCCGTCCTACCGGAGGGCATGGCGGTCACGACCGCCGCGCCGTTGGCGCCCGGAGCGACCTCGCTGCAGGAGGCGGTCACGAGTTGCACGTGGGAGTTCGCCCTCGCCGAGCCCGACCTCCCGTCGGCTACGGACTGGGTGGCGACGGTGCGGTCGGCCGCCGACCTGCCCTTGCAGCGCGAACGCAAGGGGCGCAGCGTCACCGAGGACGTACGGCCCGCCATCGGCCCCCTGCACCTGACCGACGCTGCGGGCGAGGGAGTCCTCCTGGCCGAACTCGGCACGAAACCCCGGGCGGTGAGGCCCGCAGAGTTCCTGCGCGTGACCGAACCCCCACTGGCTGCCCGGCGCGTCCGGCGGCTGCATCAATGGATCATGCGGGACGGCGAACGGTACGAGCCGCTTGCCCTTGACGCCGGCGTACTTGAGCCGACGTCTCGAGAACCTGTGGCAGCCCGACGCCGGGCCGTTCCCGCAGCGCAGCATGAGGTCTGCGCACGATGAGAAGGGAACTTTTCCATGTCTTCGACGACAGATTCCGGGTCCGCCGACCGCCGGACTGAGCAGACACGCTCGGGAACCGGCCGCGGGGCCGTGTCGAGCACCTCTCCCCAACAGCGCCAGGGCGGTCCGCCGTCGGGCGACAAGCCCAAGATCGGCGACCGTCGCCCGGCGCCGCCGGCCGGCTCCTCCACCAAGAGCGCCGGAGGGGAGCGCCCGGCCGGCGAATCGGGCGGCGGGGGCGGTTCGCGCTCGGGAGGCCGTCGCCGCCGGCGCGGCGGGCGAGGTTCCGGCGGGCGAGGTTCGGGCGGGCGTCCCTCCGGCGGGCGCGGCGGCCAGCAGCACAAGCCGGTGGAGGCCCTCACAACGGGCGATCCGGTCGAACTGGACCCCGAGACCCTGGCGCGCCGGCGCGGCCGTGCCCGCAAGGGGCGACCCGTGGGGCGCTACCTCATGGCCATCCACGTCACTGCCGATGCCACCCACGTGGCGGTCCTGGAGGGCCGGGCGTTGGTGGAGTACTACGTGTCACGGCCTGCCAACGACACCACCGAGATCCACGGCAACATCTACCTCGGCCGGGTACAGAACGTGTTGCCCGGCATGGAGGCGGCGTTCGTGGACATCGGCACGCCCAAGAACGCCATCATGTACCGGGGCGACGTACAGTTCGAACCCGAGGAACTCGAGCGGTCCGGCCGCCCCCAGATCCAAAAGGCGCTGAAGGTCGGCCAGCGGGTTCGGTGCCAGGTCACCAAGAACCCCATCGCCCACAAGGGCGCCCGACTCACGCAGCAGGTGTCGCTGGCAGGGCGCTACGTGGTGCTCGTGCCGAACAGCGACACGTACGGCATCTCCAAGCGCCTGTCCGACAAGGAGAGGCGCCGCCTCCGGCGCTGCCTGGACAGCGTCAAACCCGCCGATCACGGGCTGATCGTGCGCACCGCCGCCGATGGCGTCACTGCGGAGGAGATCCGCCAGGACGTGCTGCGGCTCGCCTCCCAGTGGGAGCAGATCGAGTCCCTGGCCGGCCGCTCCAAGGCGCCGTCGCTGCTGTACCGCGAGCCGGACGTGGCCTTGCGGGTGATCCGGGAGGAGTTCACCACCGACTATCGCAGCGTGCTCATCAACGACGAGGCTCTCTTCGGGGCCGTGTCGAAGTATGTGGAGAACATCACACCGGCGCTGGCGGAGCGCATCGCCTTCTACGACACGTCGGCGGAGAAGTTGGACCTGTTCGAGCGGCACCACGTTTACAGCCAACTCCGCAAGGCTGTGGACCGCAGCGTGTGGTTGCCGTCGGGCGGTTCGCTCGTGATCGAGCACACCGAGGCCATGACGGTCATCGACGTGAACACGGGCCGCAACGTGGGTTCCTCCAGCCTGGAGCAGACCATCCTGGAGAACAACCTGGAGGCCGCAACGGAGATCCCTCGCCAGCTGCGCCTGCGAGACATCGGCGGGATCATCGTGATCGACTTCGTGGACATGGAGAGCAAGACCAACCGCCAGAAGGTCATCACCGCCCTGCGGGAGGCTCTGGCCCAGAGCAGGACCCACACCCGGGTCAGCGACATCTCCGGACTCGGTCTCGTGGAGATGAGTCGCAAGCGGATCGGCGAGGGACTTCTGGAATCGCTCTCCCGGTCGTGCGCCGACTGCGAGGGCTGGGGCCTGAAGTTGGACGAGACGTTGTTGGGCGGCTCCGCCCACGGCGATAGCGTGTGATGTCTATGTACGCAGTGGTGGCGACCGGCGGAAAGCAGTACCGGGTGACTCCGGGGCAGGTGATCACCACCGAGTTGCTCGGTGAGCCCGGCTCGGAGGTGCAGTTGCGCCCTGTGCTCTACGTGGAGGGCGACACTGTGCTGGCCAAGCCCGCGGACCTGTCCGCTGTGGCGGTGACGGGCCGGATCGTGGCCGAGGCCAAGGGTCCCAAGATCACGGGGTTCACGTACAAGTCCAAGAGCAACCAGCGTCGGCGCTGGGGGCACCGCCAGCGGCACTCGCAGGTGGAGATCACCGAGATACGGATGGGTTAGTCATGTCCAAGACCAAGGGCGGGGGTTCGACCCGCAACGGTAGGGATTCCCACGCAAAGCGCCTCGGCGTGAAGGTCTTCGACGGCACGTGGGTAACGGCGGGTTCGATCATCGTCCGCCAGCGCGGCACCAAGTTCCACCCCGGCCACAACGTGGGCCGCGGTGGCGACGACACCCTCTTTGCCACGGCGGACGGGCGAGTGGAGTTCGCATCCCGCGGCCGCCGCCGCCTCGTCGACGTCCTCACCGACTGACTTTCCCGAGCGCCACCCCGCCTCACCGCCCCGGCAGGTCCGTCATTCCGGCGGAGGCCGGAATCCACTGTCCAGCGGTTCGGCGTGCGCTGCCGATGGAGTTCCCGGCGCACTCCTAGGCTTGGGTCGGTGTCGGACTTCGTAGACGAATGCGCCCTGTGCGTCCGCGGTGGTGACGGCGGCGCCGGCTGCGTGGCCTTCCGGCGCGAAGCGCACGTGGACCGCGGTGGCCCCGACGGGGGTGACGGCGGGCGGGGTGGTGACGTCTGGCTCGTGGCCAACAGGAACGTGGCCTCGCTGCTGGCCTTCCGGGATCACCCGCATCGCCGCGCCGCCTCCGGTACGCACGGATCGGGTAAGGGCCGCCATGGCGCCTCCGGGGGCGATCTCGAGGTGCAGGTGCCGGAAGGCACGGTCGTGCTCTCCGCCGAGGGGGAGCACTTGGCCGATCTTGCCGCCCACGGGGAGCGCTGGCTGGCAGCGCCGGGCGGCGCGGGCGGCCGGGGCAACGCCCGCTTCCTGAGCAACCGGCGGCGGGCACCGCGCTTCGCCGAGCAGGGCGAGGCGGCGGAGGAGCGCTGGCTGCGACTCGAGCTGAAGCTGCTGGCGGACGTCGCACTCGTGGGCCTGCCCAACGCCGGCAAGAGCACGCTGATCTCGCGTCTTTCCGCCGCCCGCCCCAAGATTGCCGACTATCCCTTCACGACCCTTGTCCCGAATCTGGGTGTGGTGGTCACCGACGACGGGGAGGAGTTCGTGGTGGCCGACGTTCCGGGACTGATCGAGGGGGCCAACCTGGGCAAGGGTCTCGGCCACCGTTTCCTGCGCCACATCGAACGCGCCCGGGCGTTGGTGCTGCTGATCGACCTGGGGCCGGGGGCCGAGGCCGACCCGGCCGCGCAGCAGCGCATCCTGCTCGACGAACTCGGTGCCTACCGGCCCGATCTGCTGCGGCGCCGGCGCCTGGTGGTGGGCTCCAAGACCGATGTGGCGACCGGGAGCCTGCCCGGCGCGGACATGGTCGTCTCGTCGGTGACGGGTGCAGGGATCAAGCCGCTCGTAGGCCGTCTGGCCACCCTGGTGCGTGACGCCCGGCGCGACGAGCCCGCAACGGTGGCCGACCCCGCGCCGGTGGTACACCGCCCGGCCGCCCGCCGCGGAGCCGACGCGGTGCGCGTGCAGTTCGAGGACGGCGCCTGGCGGATCCTGGGCCGTCCTGCCGCTCGCGCCGTGGCGTTGTCGGACCTCACCGACCCCGACGCCCAGGTCTACGTTGCCGAGCGGCTGCGGGCGTTGGGCGTGGATCGGCAGCTGGCCCGTGCCGGGGCGCGGGCGGGCGACGAGGTGCGCATCGGCGCCCTGAGTTTCGACTACGAGCCCGACGGGATGGCCGGTGAGCGCCCGGCCCGTTCGGCGGGAGGGAGCGACGGCGCATGATCGTGGTGGTCAAGATCGGAACCTCCTCGCTCACCGACGAGTCGAGCCACATAGACCGGGGGGAAATCGTCCGGATCTGCGGGCTGCTGGCGGAGTTGCGCGCCGACGGTCATCGGGTCGTGCTGGTGACGTCGGGGGCCATCACCGCGGGCCGATGGCTCCTTGGTTGCGAGACGCGCCCGACCGATCCGGTGCTCCTGCAGGCTGCCTCGGCGGTCGGCCAGGGCCACCTCATGTCGATCTACAACGAGGCGTTCGCCGCGGCCGGCCTCGTGGCCGGACAGATCCTTCTGACGCCGCTGGACTTCTTCGAGCGGAACCGCTACCTGCGGGTGCGCGACACCCTGCAGCGGCTCCTGTCGCTCGGCGTCGTGCCGGTTGTGAACGAGAACGACGCGGTGGCCGATGACGAGATCCACTTCGGGGACAACGACCGGATCGCCGCCCTGGTTGCGCAGCTGGTGCAGGCCGATCTGCTGGTGCTGCTCACCGACACCGAGGGCGTGCACACGGCCGATCCGCGTATCTCCTCGGAGGCGTCGCTCATCGCCGAGATCGTCCAGATCGATCGTGAGTTGGAGGCAGTGGCCGGGGGGATCGGCAACGCGGACGCCCGCGGCGGCATGACCTCGAAGCTGTCGGCGGCCAAGATTGCCAGCTGGGCGGGCGTGGCGACGGTGATCGCCGCAGCCACCCGGCCCCAGGTGTTGCGCGACGCCGTGGCCGGCCGGCCCGTGGGCACGCTGGCACGCCCGCGGCCCCGTCGCCTGCCGGCCCGCAAGCTCTGGATCGCCTTCGCGGTGAAGTCGTCCGGCGTCTTGCAAGTGGATGCCGGAGCGCGCCGCGCCGTGGAGGAGCGGGGCAAGTCCCTGCTGGCCGTGGGTGTGCAGTCGGTGCAGGGGGAGTTCTACGCCGGTGATGCCGTGGAGGTGGCCGGGCCCGACGGTGAGGTCTTCGCCAAGGGCTTGGTGTCGTTGCCGTCGGCGCGCCTCGACGCCGTCATCGGGCGACGCACCGACGAATTCGGTGCGGGGACGCCCGAGGAGTTGATCCACCGCGATGACATGGTGGTGCTGCCTTCGTAGCCGGCGCCGGCCGGCGGGTGCGGTAGCGTCCCCGCTCGCGGTGAGAGGGAGTATTTGAACATGGCGGTCGACGTCGTAGTCGCTGTTGTCGGGCTTGTGCTGCTCCTGGGCGGCTCGAACTGGCTCGTGGCCGGCGGCTCGCGACTCGCCGCGCGGCGGGGGATCTCCCCGCTGGTGGTGGGTGCGGTGATCCTGGGGTTCGGTACCAGCCTGCCGGAGTTGGTCGTGGCGCTGGCGGCGGCGATCCGGGGCGATACCGCCCTCGGCCTCGGCGGCATCATCGGCTCCAACGCAGCCAACATGGGCCTGGTTCTGGGGGTTGCGGCCCTCGTCGTTCCCATTTCCGCCGACCGTTCTGCTTGGCGGCGCGTGCCTCTGACGGTGGGTGCGGTGGGGTTGTTGACGGTGTTCGTGTTGAGCGGCGGTGGTGTGCTGGCGCGTTGGGAGGGGGCCGTCCTCCTCGCCACGATGGCGGGGGCCACGTGGTGGCTGCTCCGCAAGGCCGACGTGCCCGGGAGCGACGCCCCCGGTGACGGGCAGTCGTCCGCCGACGAGGGCGAGGCGCAGGGATTGGATCGCTGGATCGACGCGGCGGTGCGGCGTCTGGCCCCCCGCAGCAGCGGGGAACTCTGGCGGCTGATCGCGGGTCTGGTGGTGATCGTGGCGGGAGCGCAGCTGGCGGTCGAGGGGTTTACCGGGATTGCCGAGCGTGTCGGGCTGGCCACAGGTCTGGTGGGGCTCAGCCTGGTGGCGATCGGCACCTCACTGCCCGAACTGGCGACCGCCCTCGCCGGCATCCGCCGGCGTCAGCCGCTGCTGACGCTCGGCAACCTGCTGGGCAGCAACATCTTCAACAGCCTGGGCATCGGGGGCGTTCTGGCGCTCGTCCGCCCCGGCGGGCTCGGCAGTGAGGGAACGCCCTGGGCTGCCGCCTTTGCGATGTTGGGCCTGACCCTCCTGGCGGTGTTCCTCCTGGCCACGAACCGGCGGCAGCGGCGGCTGGAGCGCTGGGAGGGCGGCGTTCTGCTCGTCGCCTACGCAGCCGCCCTACCTGTGATTCTCCTGGCCTGAACCACTCCCGTCCGGGGGAGTGGTTCAGAAGTAGTCGGCCGGTTGTCGGCGCTCAGCCGTCGGTGGCCTCGTCGGGGGAGGCCTCCAGCTCGTCGGCGAGGCGACGGAGGTTCTCCGGTGAGGGGACAGTGTCCACCTCGCCGAGGAAGGCCGGCAGCTTCACGCCCACCTGGGCGGCCAGGTCCTGCAGCGGGGGCAGGGAGCCGATCAGGCCGGACAGGAAGTTGGCCGTGCTGCTGCCGCTGCCGCCGTTGCCGCCGCCGGACTCCCACACGGTCACGTGGTCGATCTTCAGGTTGGAGATCGCCTTGACCTGCTCGGCCACCAGCGTCGGGAGCTGCTCGGCGATGAGCAGCAGGGTGGCCAGCTGGGGCTCACCCCCGGTTCGCTGCACGAGTTCGCCGAGACCTTCGGCCCGGCGCGACAGGATGGCCAGCAGGCCCAATGCCTCGGCCTCCATCAGCAGGCGTTGGCCGTCGGCCTCGCCGCCTCGGACCAGCCGGATGCGGTCGGCCTCGGCTTCGGCCAGGGTGCGCACCTTCTCGCGCTCCACCTCGGCGGGAACCACGATGTCGGCCTGCTGGGAGGCCTTGTCCCGGTCGGCGCGGGCCATCTCGGCGGCGGTCTCGGCGGCGAACGACTCCTCCTCGACGCGTGCCTGGGTGACCCGTTCGGACGCGCTGGCGGCCCGTTCGGCCTCGGCTTCGCTCTGGCGCCGGGTGCTGTCGGAGCGGGCGACGGTGACCTTCGCCTCGTTCTCGCCCTCGGTGGCGGTCGCGTTGGCCGACGCCACGCGGATGCGTTGCTCCCGGTTCGCCTCGGCGGCACCGATGTCGCCGTCGCGTTCCTGCTCGGCGACCTTGATCTTGGCCTCGTTGATGGCCCGCGCCGCCGCCTCGCGTCCCAGGGCGTCGATGTAGCCCGACTCGTCGGTGATGTCCTGGATGTTGACGTTGATGAGGCGCAGCCCCACCTTGCGCAACTCGATCTCCAGCGACTCGGTGATGTTGGTGATGAGCTTCTCGCGGTCGGCGTTGATCTCCTCGATGGGCATGGTGGCGATGACCACGCGCATCTGCCCGAAGATGATGTCGCGGGCCAGATTCTCCACCTCCGCCTGGTTCAGCCCCAGCATCCGCTCGGCGGCGTTCTGCATCACGCCGGGCTCGGTGGAGATACCGACGGTGAACGTGGCCGGCGTGTTGACCCTGATGTTCTGCTGCGACAGGGCGCCCTGCAGCTTGATCTCGATGGGGATGGGCGTGAGGTCCAGGAAGGCGTAGCCCTGCACGATGGGCCACACCAGTGCGCCGCCGCCGTGGAGGCAGCGCGCCGACTCGCCCTCACCTCCGACGCGGCCGTAGATCACGAGGATGCGGTCGGAGGGGCAGCGCTTGTAGCGGGACGCCACCCCACAGCAGCGCGATCAGAAGAATGGCGACGAGGCCGATGACGAGTGCGATGATTGCCATCTGGTGTCCTTTCGAAGGGGACTGGAAGGTTGGAGCGAAGGGGTTCGGTCGGTTCGACGACAGAGGCGTCGACCGGGGGAGGCGGGCCTACAGGGGCTCGACGAGGATGGTGGACGGGTCCACCACCTCCGTGACCGTGACCCGGGTCTTGGCGGGGAGGTCTTCGCCGGCGGCGGTGTAGGCGTCGATGACCCGCAGCCGCCCCTGTACCAGAACCTCCACCTTCCCGGGCCCGGCGCGGTTGGCCCGGACAGGGAGGTAGACGGTGCCGTTGACGCCGACAGCGTTCCGGTAGTCGATGGAGCCGCTCTCGTTCATCGTGGCGAACTTGCGCCAGATCAACGCCACGAGGAAAAACACGGCGAGCCCGACGACGACCGACACGATCACCGAGAGGGCGGTGCCCTGGTCGCCCTGCTTCATCAGAACGCCCGTCCAGCCGAACGCGAAGAAGAAGGCGGTGAGGCTGCGCAGCGACAGGAAGCCCATGTCGGCGTCGCTGCCCTCGATGTCGAAGTCGAAGTCCAGACCGACGCCCACCGTCATCAGCACCAACTGCGCGAGCAGGAAGACGCCCGAGATGATGCCGATCAGGTAGAACACCTGCAGGTCGCCGGTCAGGGCGTCCCACCATTCGGCCATCGGAGCGTTCCCCCCTCGTCGGTTCGGTGCATCGGCTCGGCTCGCAGTGCGGCAGGCAACTCGGCCTGCAGCGATCCGTGGCATGGAGGCTAACAGCGCAGCGGTGCCGTCGGGCCGGGCCGCCGCCCGCGTCGTCATCGGCGGGCCGCGGGAGAACGGTACGCTCTGAGGCTGTGGCAGAACGGTACTGGCTGGAGACACTGGGCTGCCCCAAGAACCAGGTGGACTCCGACAAGATCGTCGGCACCCTGCTCGCCGACGGCTACCTGCCGGCAGACGATCCCACCGAGGCCGATCTCGTGGTGGTGAACACCTGCGCGTTCATCGACGAGGCCCGGCGCGAGTCGCTCGAGACCATCGACGATCTGGCAGGCCGGCGGCGAACCGGCGCCCGGCTGGTGGTGACCGGCTGCCTGGCCGAGAGGGCGGGCTCCGGGCTGCTCGCCGACCGTCCCGGCATCGACGCGGTGGCCGGCTTCGGTGAGCCCGTCACGCTGGGGCCCACGCAGCGGGGGCGCCGGCGGTCCGCGGTGCCGGTTCCTCGCATGGACCTTTTGAACCTGCCGCGCCCGCCGGCGTCGGCGCCGTGGGCGTACGTCAAGATCGCCGAGGGATGTGACCGGCGTTGCGGCTATTGCGCCATCCCGAGTTTCCGCGGCGTGCAGCGGTCGCGCTCGTCCGGGGCCGTCCTGGACGAGATCGACGCCCTGGGGGTCTCCGAGGTGGTGCTGGTGGCGCAGGATCTTGCCTCGTACGGGCGTGACGGGGGCCGCGGCGAGCGCGGCCTCGTGCCGCTGTTGGCGGCGGCGCGCCGGCGGGTGCCCTGGGTGCGCCTTCTGTATCTCTACCCGTCGGACCTCACCGACGATCTGGTGGAGGCCATCCTCGCTACCGACGTGGCGTATTTTGATCTGTCGCTGCAGCACGCCTCCCGGCCGTTGCTGCGCCGCATGCGCCGCTGGGGCGACGGCGAACGCTTCCTGGCGCGCATCGCCGAGATCCGGCGCGCCGCGCCGCACGCGGCCTTCCGCTCCAACTTCATCGTGGGCTATCCCGGCGAGACCGAGGAGGATCACGACGAGTTGCTGGCCTTCGTCGCCGAGGCGCAACTGGACTGGGTGGGCACCTTCGCCTATTCCGAGGAGGAGGGCACCTACTCCGCCGGGCTGGACGGGCAGGTTCCCGCGCCGCTGGTGGCCGAGCGGATCGGCGAGTTGCGCGACCTCTGCGACACGATCACCGAGACGCGCCGCCTCGCTCTCGTCGGCACGCGTACGAAGGTTCTCGTGGACGAGCCGGGGTGGGCGCGCAGTCACCGGGAGGCGCCGGAGATCGACGGCCTCGTGGCGGTGCCCGGCGACCTGACCCCCGGCACGTTCGCCGACGTGGAGATCACCGCCGCCGGCGGCGTGGACCTGGAGGCGGTGCCGGTCACGGTCGCGGCCGGCTCCGTCGGCTGCTCGGCGGCAACGTGACGGCGGCGTCGCCCGAGATCGGCCTCCGGCTGTCTACACCGGCGAACCTCATCACTTTGGCGCGCATTGCCGCCTCGCCGGTGCTTTTCTGGCTCATTCTGCGTGCCGAGGCCGGCGGGGGCGCGTCCTGGGGCGCCGTGGCGTTGGGCGTGACGTTCGGCGTCTCCGACGCCTGGGACGGCCGCCTGGCGCGCAACACCGGGACGGTCACCCGAGCGGGCGCCTTCCTGGATCCCCTCGCCGACAAGGTCGTCGTCGTGGGTTCCATGGCCTGCCTGGCCGCCGTCGGCAGGGTGGGCTGGATTCCGGTGGCGATCATCGCGGGGCGCGAGGTGTGGATGAGCGGATTCCGCCTCCGCTACGCCCGCCGGGGTCTCGCCGTGCCGGCCCGGCGGTCGGCCAAGTGGAAGGTCATCCTGCAGGGTCTGGCCGTGGTGCTCACCCTCCTGCCGCCCCTGGCCGCTGAGGATGCACCCGTGCGCGACGGGATCATCACGGCCGCCTGGTGGCTGGCGGTGGCGGCCACGGTGGCTACCGGCCTGCTGTACCTGCGCGACGGCAGGCGGGCCACGAGCAGCACCGGATCGGCCTCCGGAGGTGGCCGGTGAAGTGTGAGGTGGTGGCCATCGGAACCGAGTTGCTGCTCGGGCAGGTCATCGATACGAACTCGTCCTGGCTCGGCGAGCACCTCGCCGAGTTGGGCATCGACTCGCACTACCAGACCAAGGTGGGCGACAACCTGGATCGCATGTGCGCGGTGCTGCGGACCGCCGTCGAGCGGAGCGACGCCGTGGTGGTGTGCGGCGGGCTCGGTCCGACCCAGGACGACATCACGAGGGACGCGCTGGCTGCGGTCATGGGTGTTGAACTCCGGCGCGACCCCGAACTCGTCGAGCAGATCCGGGCGAAGTTCTGGCGGCGCGGACGCCCGATGCCCGCCAGCAACCTCCAGCAGGCCGACGTGCCGGACGGGGCGGGGGTCGTGCCGATCATCCCGGGCACCGCGCCCGGCCTGGTCTGCCCGGTCGGCGAGAAGGTCGTCTACGCCATGCCGGGCGTGCCCTGGGAGATGAAGACGATGTTCACCGAGTGGATCGCCGATGATCTGCGGCGCCGGGCGGGAGCGTCCTCGGTGATCCGGAGCAGGAGCCTGCGAACCTGGGGCGAGTCCGAGTCCGGCCTGGCCGAGCAGCTTGGTGACGTGATCGAGAGGCTCGACGCCTCCGGCGCGGCCACCCTGGCCTTCCTGGCCTCGGGTATCGAGGGTCTCAAGGTGCGTCTCACGGCCAAGGCCGCCACTGCCGCCGAGGCGGATGCCATCCTCGACGTCGAGGAGGCCGCAGTGCGCGCGGCGGTAGGCGACGACCTCGTGTTCGGGGTGGACGAACAGAACATGGAGATGGCGGTTCTCGACCTGTGCCGCGGTGGCGGTCTCACGCTGGCGACGGCGGAGTCGCTCACCGGGGGGATGATCGCCGCCCGCCTCACCGCCGTGCCGGGTGCCAGTGAGATCTTCCGGGGCTCCCTGGTGACCTACGCCGCCGACACCAAACGCAGCTTGCTGGGTGTGCCGGAGGGCTCCGTCGTGTCCGAGGCGGCCGTGCGGGCGATGGCGGCAGGAGTCTGCGACCGGTTGGGTGCCGACTGTTCGGTGGCGGTGACGGGCGCGGCCGGTCCGGCCGGCGCCGACGGTGAGCCGCCCGGCACCGTCTGGATGGCCACCGCCCTGGACGGCGAGGTGGTGGCGCGTCGCCACGACTTCCCGTTCGACCGGGAGCGGACCCGGCAGTTCACCACCATCGGCGTCCTGAACGATCTCCGCCTGCGCCTGCTGCGCCGCCGGGAGGCGTAGCCCCCGCCGATTACGCCTGCCCGCTGCCGGTGGTGATCGGAGGGGAGAGGGTCGCATGCGCGGTGACATCGTGGCGGTGCCGCCCGCCCCCCGGCCGCCGCCGGTAGCTTGAGCCTGTGGTGAACGGTGCGGCCGGCGAGGTGCACGCCGCCATCGACGTGGGCACCAACTCCTTCCACCTGGTGGTGGCGCGGGTCAGCCCGAGCGGTGGTCTGGAGATCCTCTACCGGGACAAGGAGGTCGTGCGGCTGGGCTCGGGTTCCGGCGACATGCGGCAACTCACACCGGAGGCCATCGACCGGGGCATCGCCGCACTCGGCGGCCTCGTCAAGACAGCGGCGTCCTACGGCGCCACGGTGCGGGCGGTGGCCACGAGCGCGGTGCGCGAGGCCGAGAACCGCCGGGAGTTCCTGGATCGGGCAGCGGCGGAGGCCGGCGTGGTCGTCGAGGTCGTGTCGGGGACCGAGGAGGCCCGGCTGATCCATCTGGGTGTGGTGCAGGCCCTGTCGGTCTACGACAGGCGGATCCTCCTGTGCGACATCGGCGGCGGCAGCACCGAACTTCTCGTGGGCAGGGGGGAGTGGCCCCTCGCGGCGCGCAGCGTGAAGCTGGGACACGTCCGTCTCACGGAGCGTTTCTTCGCTGACGGCACAGCCGACCCCGCTGCGGTGGCGGAGTGCCGGGCGTACGTGCGGTCGTTCCTGACGCCGGTGGGTCACGATCTGCTGCCCCTGGATTTCGAGTTGGCCGTGGGCAGTTCGGGGACCATCGCCAACGTCGCGCACATGGTCGAGCACCGGAGGAACGGCCCCGGTGACCGCTGGGTCAACAATGTCTCCTTCAGCCGCCGCGAGTTGGCGGCGATCACCGATGCCGTGCTGGCGGCGCGCACCCCGGACGCCCGCAGGTCCATAGCCGGGTTGGACGACCGCCGCGCGGACGTGATCGTGGCGGGCGTGCTGCTGCTGGAGGGGGTGTTCGAGTGCTTCGACGTCGCCTCGATGACCGTGTCCGGGTACGCCCTGCGCGAGGGCGTGCTGCTGGACAGGGTGCACAGCGGCGGAGGTGGCGATGCCTTCCACCACCTCAGCGACATCCGGCGGGAGTCGGTGCTGCGCATGGCCGACGACTACGACGAGGAGCGACCGCACGTCCAGCGGGTAACCGACCTCTCGCTGCAGCTCTTCGACGGCCTGACGGGCCTGCACGGCCTCGGGCTGTACGAGCGGGACCTGCTGGAGGCCGCCGCGATGCTGCACAACGTGGGGCGCTTCATCTCGCGCGGGGCGCACCACAAGCACAGCTACTACGTGATCCGTAGCAGCGATCGGCTGTTGGGCTTCACCGAGCGGGAGACCGAGATGATCGCCCTGGCGGCGCGCTACCAGCGCAAGGCGCTGCCCCGAGCGGGCCACGCCGAGTTCGCCGCGCTCGACGGTGAGGACAGGCGGCGGGTGCGCCTCCTGGCGGGGATACTGCGCGTGGCCATCGCCCTGGACCGCACCCGCGGTGGCGTCGTCACCGGCCTGACCTGCGATGTGAACGGTGCCGTGGCCGTGCGCTGCCGCACGGCGCCGGGTGCCGACGCCTCGGTGGAGCTGTACACGGCCGGCCGGCGCAGCGAACTGCTCGCCGCGGCCACCGCCATGGCGGTCCGGGTGGTGGCCGACGTGTCACCCGCTCCGGCCGTGGCGGCTACGAGCGGATCTGACCGTCTCCCCGGATCACGTTCTTGACCGCCGTGAGGTGGACGAGGCCCATCGGCCCGCGGACGTGCAGCTTCTGGGTGCTGATGCCGATCTCCGCGCCGTAACCCATCTCCTCGCCGTCCACGAAACGGCTCGAGGCGTTGACCAGCACGCAGGCTGCGTCCACCTCGGTGCAGAAGCGCCGGGCGGCCTCGTCGTCGGGCGTCACGATCACCTCCGAGTGGCGGGTGCCGTAATGGTTGACGTGAGCGATGGCCTCGTCGAGTGATGCCACGACCCGCACCGAGATCTTGTAGTCCAGGAACTCCGTGGCGAAGTCGGCCTCGCTCGCCGGCCCGATGGAGGCCACCACCGCACGGGAGGCCTCGTCGCCCACCATCTCCACGGTGGGCATGGCCCGCACCAGCCGGGGCAGGAACGCCTCGGCCTCGCCGGCGTGCACCACCAGCGACTCGGTGGCGTTGCACACCGAGGGCCGCTGGGTCTTGCCGTTCACGACGATGGCTTCGGCCATGTCCAGGTCGGCGCCGCGGTCCACGTACACGTGACAGTTGCCGTCGCCGTCCATGATGAACGGCACGGTGGCGTTCTCCAGGATGGAGCGGATGAGGGCCGGGCCACCGCGGGGGATCAGGCAGTCCACGTAGCCGCTGAGGCGCATAAACTCCACCGCCGCCTCCCGGCTGGTGTCGGTCACCAGCACCAGGGCGTCGGCGGGCAGCCCGCAGCCGACGTAGGCGTGGCGCAGAGCCTCGGCGATGACGACGTTGGAACGTATCGCCATGGATGATCCCCGCAGGAGGGCCACGTTGCCGGACTTGAGGCACAGCCCGGCGGCGTCGCTGGTGACGTTCGGGCGGCTCTCGTAGACGATCGCCACCACGCCGAGCGGCACCCGCACCTGCTGGATGCGCAGGCCGTTGGGGCGCACGTCGCTGGACACCACGATGCCGACGGGGTCGTCGAGTTCGGCGACCTGCCGCAGACCCCCGGCCATGCCGACGATGCGTTCCGCGGTGAGGCGCAGGCGGTCCATGAGGGTGGCGGAGATGCCGGCGTCGGCGGCAGCCGCAAGGTCGCCCTCGTTGGCCTCCAGCAGCGCCTCGCTGCGGGCGACCAACTCCTCGGCGCCGGCGCGCAGGGCGGCGTTCTTGACGTCGGTGGGCGTGGCGGCCAACACCGGCGCCACCGCCTTGGCCCGCCGGCCGAGGTCGGCCATGGCCGCCCGTATGGACTCAGCCGCGCCGTTGGCTCCTGTGCCCCTCACGGTGCCCTCCACGTTGTGCCTCCACAATGCCCTGTACAGCGCTGGTTACGCTGCTGATCGTGCGCGGATTCTACCGGCGGGCGTCCGCGGGCAGCGGCGAGCAGGGAGCCGGCGGTTTCAGCCGGCGGCGCGGCCGGAGCGGGCGCAGCGCCGGTCTCGTGGGAGCCGGGATCATGCTGTCCCGGCTGTCCGGGGTGGCCCGCGAGGTCATCCTCGGGGCGTTCCTGGGCACGCGGGCCTCCGCCGACGCCTTCGGCGCCGCCCTACGCATCCCCAAGCTGCTGCAGAACCTCTTGGGTGAGGGCGCCCTGTCGGCCTCGTTCATCCCCGTGTACGCCCAGGTGCTCGACGAGGGCGACGAGGACCGGGCCGGACGCCTGGCGGGGGCGGTGGCCGGGCTGCTGGCCGTCCTGACCGGCGGGATGGTGCTGTTGGCGATCCTGCTGGCGGAGCCACTGACCTGGATCGTCGCCCCGGGGTTCTCCGGCGTGAAGCAGGAACTCACCGTTGTCCTGATCCGCATCATGGCCGGAGGCATCGGCCTCATCGTGATGGCGGCGTGGTGCCTCGGCGTGCTTAACGCGCACCGCCGCTTCTTCCTGTCCTACGTGGCGCCCGTGCTGTGGAACCTGGCAATCGTGGCCGCTGTCGCCGCCGCCGGTATCGCCGGGGTGGCCGAGACCGGCATCGCCGAAGCGGCGGCCTGGGGCGTGCTGGCGGGCGGCGCCCTGCAGTTCGTCGTACAGATCCCCGCCGTGCTGTCGCTCGTGCCGCGGCTGCGGATCAGCCTCGGGCTGCGCCTGCGGGCCGTCCGGGAGGTGGCGCGCCGCTTCGGGCCGGCGGTGGCCGGGCGTGGTGTCGTCACGCTCTCCAGCTATGTCGACGTGATGCTGGCATCGCTGCTGGCCACGGGCGCCATCGCCTACCTGGACCGGGCGCTGGTGCTGTACCTCATGCCCATCAGTGTGTTCGCCGTCTCCGTGGCGGCCGCCGACCTGCCCGAGATGGCCCGCGAGCAGGACAGTCTCGGACGGATGCACGAGCGTCTCGTCGTGGGGGTGGCCCGGGTTCTGCTGTTCCTGGTCTTCGCCCTTGTGGCCTTCGTGGTGCTGGGCCGCCCCATCGTGGGTGCTCTGTACGAGCGGGTGAACTTCACCGCCGACGACACGTACGTCGTGTGGCTGGTCCTGGCCGCCTACAGCCTGGGCATCGTGGCCGCCGGTCTGTCGCGGCTGCTGCAGAACACCTGCTACGCGGCGGGCGACGTGAAGGGGCCGGCCCGGATCGCCGGGGGACGTCTGGTGTTCGCCGCCGTGGCCGGTCTGGTGCTCATGTTGCAGCTCGACCGGGTGGCGGTGATCGATGGCAGCCTGCAGCGCCTGGGCGACCTGCCTGCCTTCTGGCTGCTGGACAGCGACACGCGGGGCGGGGGCGACATCCGGCGATTGGGCGCCGTGGGCCTCGCGCTGGCCGCAGCGGTCGCCGCCTGGCTGGAGCTGGGACTGCTGCGCAGGCGGGTCCGCTACACGCTCGGTCTGCGGCCACCGTTCGCCCGCCTGGCGGGCCGGCTCGTGCCGGGCGCCGTGGCTGCGGTTGTGGTCGGCGTCCTCCTGGTGCGCGCCCTCGACGGCCTGCCGTACCTGATTTCCGCCCCGGTCTGCCTGCTAGCCACCGGTGGCGTCTACCTGCTGATGGCCAACCTGTGCGGGCAGCCCGCAGCGCGGGACCTGCTGCTGCCGGTGCGGCGCATCCTATGGCGGGAACCGCGGCGCTGAGGCTGTCGAGCAACTCCACAGCCCGGCTTTTCCGTCATTCCGGCGGAGGCCGGAATCCACTGTCCAGCGGTCCGGTCTGCATTGCAGATGAACCACCAAGCACCCTCCTGAGGCCGGACTCGGCGTTTTCGGTCACAGCCGCGCCGTCGGTAAGCACGGCCCCACGTCCGGGGAACGCCCTGCCGGGCCGTAGCCTGAAGGGCCATGGATCACCGTTTCACCAGCATCCCCGCGGTCCGCGACGCCCTCGACGGCGTGCATTACCTGGTCGACCAGGGCATCGCCGGCGTTGTGTACCTCGCCGATCGGCTCGCCAAGCCGGTGCTGGTGGAAGGCCCGGCGGGCACCGGCAAGACGCAGCTGGCCAAGAGCGTGGCGGAGATCTGCGGCGCCAGGCTGATCCGACTGCAGTGCTACGAGGGAATCGACGAGTCCAAGGCGCTCTACGAGTGGAACTACAAGAAGCAACTCCTGCGCATCCAGGCCGAGGGCACGCAGCGCCAGACCTGGGACGCCGTCTCCGAGGACATCTTCTCCGAGGAGTTCCTGCTCACGCGACCGCTGCTGGAGGCGATCCGGGCGCCCGACCCCGTGGTGCTCCTGGTCGACGAGGTGGATCGCGTCGAGGTGGAGACCGAGGCGCTGCTGCTGGAGATCCTGAGCGACTACCAGGTGTCGATCCCCGAGTTGGGCACCGTGGAGGCGGTGCAGATCCCGCTGGTGTTCCTCACCTCCAACAACACCCGGGAACTGTCGGAGGCCCTGAAGCGGCGCTGCCTGTACCTCTACATCGACTATCCCGACCTGGAGCGGGAGCGCCAGATCGTGCTCACGAAGGTGCCCGACATCACCGAGAGTCTGGCCGACGAGGTGGCGCGCATCGTCCGCTCGGTCCGCCAACTGGAGTTGAAGAAGTCCCCGTCGGTGTCCGAGACGCTGGACTGGGCGCGGACGTTGGTGCTGCTCGGCGTGGAACACGTGGACGCCGAGACGGCGGCCGAGACGGTGCACACGCTGCTCAAGTACCGCAGCGACATCGAGAAGGCCCTCAAGGAGTTCTCCGTGGGCGACGGCGGGCGCACCGGCGCGCCACTCTGAGGCGCCGTGGGGGCGGTGGCGCCACGGCGCGGCGGTGACGGTCCGGCCGCCGGCCGGCACCGGCCGGCCATGATGGGTCGGGCGTGACCGGGGACCGGGAGCCGACGGCCACCCTCACCGGCGACGGGCACTCGCCGCTGCTCGGCCTGCTGGGCGGTTTTATAGTGGAGTTGCGCCGGGCGGGCCTGCCGGTGAGCCTCACAGAGCACCTCGATGCCATGGAGGCGGTGCGCCACGTGCCCCTCGACGACCGCGAGGCGTTCAAGTTCGCTCTGGCGGCCACGCTTGTAAAGCACCACGCCCACTGGCGCGCCTTCGAGACCGTCTTCGAGGTGTACTTCTCGCTGCGCGGCGTCGAGTACGACCCCGACGGCGGTGCCTGGGCCGACGACATCGACCCGTCGGAGTTGCTGGATCCCCGCCGGGATGCGCAGGCGCCCGGCGGCGAACCTCTCAGCGACGAGGATCTGGCTCGGATGCTGTTCGCCGCTCTGATGCGAGGCGAGCAGGCGCAGTTGCGGGCGGTGGCGTGGCGGGCCGTGCAGCGCTACGCCGGTATGGAGCCGGGCCGGCCGGTGGGCGGCACCTACTACCTGTACCGGACGCTGCGGAACCTGGGGCTGGACGACCTGCTGGAGCGCCTCATGGAGGAGATCCGCGAGGAGGCGGGGCGAGAGCTCACGCCCCTCGAGGAACGCCTCGAGCGCGACGAACTGGAGTCCCGGATCGATCAACTCCGCAAGGAGGTGGAGGCTGAGATCAGGCGCCGTCTCGTGGCGGACCGCGGCGTGGAGGCGATGGCCCGGACTCTGCGCAAGCCCCTGCCGGAGGACGTGGAGTTCATGCACGCCACCCGCGAGGAGATGGAGGCGCTACGTAAGGCCATCCATCCGCTTACCCGCAAGCTGGCGGCGCGGCTGGCGCGCCGGCGGCGCCACAACCGCAAGGGAGTGCTGGACTTCCGCAGCACCATCCGCCACTCGCTCAGCTACGGGGGCGTGCTCGCCGAACCGCGGTTCCGCTACAAGCGGCCCTCCAAACCCGAGATCATGGTTGTCGCCGACATCAGCGGCTCGGTGGCGGCGTTCGCCCGGTTCACCCTGCATCTCACCTACGCCATCAGCAGCCACTTCTCGAAGGTGCGCGCCTTCGTCTTCATCGACGGGTTGGACGAGGTGACCAATTTCTTCGAAACCAGCGAGGACATCACCGAGGCGGTGCACCGGGTCAACACCTCCGCCGACGTGGTGTGGGTGGACGGCCATTCCGACTACGGCCACGCCTTCGGAGTGTTCTGGGAACGGTACGGGCCGTCGGTAGGCCCGAAGACCACGATCATGATCCTGGGTGACGCCCGCAACAACTACCACACCTCGGGATCGTGGGTGATGCGAGAGTTGCAGCGCAAGGCCCGGCGAGTGTTCTGGCTGAACCCCGAGCCGCGCTCGTACTGGGACACCGGCGACTCCATCATGGGCGAGTACAGCACCCACTGCGACGGCACGTTCGAGGTGCGGACACTGCGCCACCTGGAAAGGTTCGTCGAGAAGACCTTCTGACGTGCCGCGGCCGCGCCGCCGCGGCTGGAATTCAAACCCGGGCGGCCTGACTCATAGACTCCACTCATGTCCCTCGCCGTCGTGCCCAGCGCGATGATCCGGCGACGCCTCCAGGAGGTGTCCCGCCGGCTCCAGCAGTGCCGCCAGGAGTTGCACGTGGCCGAGGAACAACTGGGGCACTTCAGCGACACCGAGGCCGATGCCCAGCTGCGAGCCCTGGTGTCGGAGACGCCGCTGGCCGACCGTGAGTTGCGCGAGGCGGCACGCCACGCCGAGGCGATGGCGGGCCACCGGGACCGTCTGCGGGCGGAGATCGTCGTGCTGGAGGAACGGCTGGACGAACTTTTGGACCGCCTGTCGCACCGGGTGGCGACGTGAGCACGGACGGCGTCGTCGGGACACGCACGCGCATCGTCATCGCCGAGGACGAGGCCATCATCCGCCTGGATCTGAAGGAGACACTCCTCGAGGAGGGCTACGAGGTGGTGGCCGACAGCGGCCGCGGTGACGAAGCACTGGGGTTTGTGCGCGAGTTGCGCCCGGACGTGGCCATCCTGGACATCAAGATGCCGGGCAACGACGGTTTGGCAGTGGCCCGCTCCATCGCCGACGAACGGCTCTGCGCGGTGCTCATCCTCACGGCCTACAGCCAGCGGGAACTGGTCGCCCAGGCCGCCCAATCCGGTGTCCTGGCCTACCTCGTCAAGCCCTTCGCCGCCGGTGAACTGGTGGCGGCCATCGAGATCGCCCTGGCCCGCTTCCGGGAGGCGCAGGCCCTGACGGAGGAGGTCACGGACTACGCCGAGCAACTCCTGACCCGCAAGATCGTCGAGCGCGCCAAGGGTCTGCTGATGGACAACTACGGCTTTCGGGAGGGCGACGCCTTCGCCTTCATGCGCCGGACCGCCATGAACCAGCGCCGCCCGATGCGCGCTGTGGCGGAGGATCTGCTGGCGGGCACGCTGTCGGCGCTGGCACCGCCCACCGACCGCACACGGTGAGCGGCTCCGGCCCTCGAGCGGGAGCGGCATCGGTTCCCGCCTCGAGCCGCTCGTCATGACCGACCTGCTGCTCATCGACGGCCACTCCCTGGCCTACCGGGCCTTCTACGCCCTGCCCGACGAGATGAAGACCGCCTCCGGGCAGGTCACCAACGCCGTGTACGGCTTCACGTCGATACTGGTGAACCTGCTGCGGGATCATCGGCCGGAGCGCGTGGCGGTGGCATTCGACCTGCCGGGAGGCACCTTCCGCCACGAGCGCCTCGACAGCTACAAGGCCAACCGCACGAAACCGCCGGAGATCTTCCGCCAGCAGTTGGGGCTGCTGCGCGAATTGCTGGGCACCCTGGGCGTGCGCACGGTCGATGCGCCGGGGTTCGAGGCCGACGACGTGCTGGCCACCCTCGCCACCGAGGCCGCCCGTGAGGGCTTGGACACCGCCGTGGTCACCGGCGACCGCGACGCCTTCCAGCTGGTGGCCGACCCCCACGTGACGGTGCTGTACCCCCAGAGAGGGATGGCCGACCCCGTGCGCTACGACGAGGCCGCCATCGAGAAGCGCACCGGGGTGCGGCCCGCCGACTACGTGGCCTACGCCGCCCTGCGCGGCGACACCTCCGACAACCTGCCGGGCGTGCCCGGGGTGGGGGAGAAGACCGCCGCCCGCCTCATCGGCCGCTACGGCGACATCGACGGGCTCTACGCCCACCTCGACGAGCAGACCCCGAAGCTGCGGGAGTCCCTGGAGGGGGCCGAAGCCGTCGTGCGCCTCAACTGCGAGCTCATGGCGCTGCGCCGCGATCTGGATCTGGGGGTGTCGGTGGCCGATCTGGAGGTGACTCCCGCCGAACCTGCGGAGATACGCCGCCTGTTCGAGTTCCTGGAGTTCGGCTCGCTGCTCGGGCGTCTGGGGGAGGTGCTGGGCGTCGAGATCGTGCCCGATGAGCCGGTGGAGGTGCTGGAGGTCGTGGCCGATCAGCCTGCCACGCCTGCCGCTGCGGCGGTCCGCCTGGAGGCCCTAGCGGCTGCCGCCGGCCCGCTGGCGGTTGCAGGTACCTGGGCCGCTCGGCGTGGCCGGTCGACTCTGGAGGGCCTGGCCCTCGTACGGGACGCCGGGTCCGCGGCCGTCCCCGCCGCCGGAGGCGACACGCCGGACGCTGCGGTCTGGCTGCCGGGGGAGTTCCTGAACGACGACGCGGTGCGCGGGGCGCTGAGCCACCTCGTCGGCGATGACGGACCGCCCCTGGTGGCGCACGACGCCAAGGCGCTCATGCGGAGCCTGCTGCAGGTTGATGTGGACGTGCGCTCGCTGCGCCTGGACACGGCTATCGCGGCGTACCTGCTGGATCCGTCGGAGTCCGACTATCCGGTCGGCGATCTTCTGGTGCGCTACGCCGGTTGTGCTCTGCCCGAGGGGGAGGGCGCCGGCGAGACGCAGGGCCGCTTGGCGTTCGCCGAGAGCGACGAGGCCCGCAGGTCACGGACCGCCCTGGAGGCGCTGGCCGCCGCGCGTCTGGCGGAACCGCTGCGGGCGGCGCTGAGCGACGGCGGTGTCGAGAAGCTGTACGACACCGTCGAGGTGCCGCTCGTGCGGGTGCTGGCCCGGATGGAGCATTGCGGCGTGGGCGTGGACGCCGAGGGCCTGCGGGCGCTCGCCCGCGATCTCCACGAAGAGGCCGAGCGCCTGCGCGCCCAGGTCATCGTCGACGCGGGCGGGGAGGAATTCAACGTCAACTCGTCGCAGCAACTCGCCAGGGTGCTGTTCGACCGCCTGGGCCTGCCGCCGCAGAAGAAGACCAAGACCGGCTACTCCACCGACGCCGCCACGCTGGAGCGCCTGCGCGGCGAGCACCCCGTCGTGGAGAACCTGCTGGCCTACCGGGAAGTGGAGAAGCTGCGCTCCACCTACGGGCAAGGGCTGCTGGCCGAGGTGAACGCCGACACCGGGCGGATCCACGCCACGTTCAACCAGACGGTGGCTCGCACCGGCCGGCTCAGTTCCGACGCCCCCAACCTGCACAACATCCCGGTGCGCACCGAGACGGGGCGCGCCTTCCGCACCGTCTTTGTCCCGGCGGCGGGCACCGAGTTACTGATCGCGGACTACAACCAGATCGAGTTGCGCTGCATCGCCCATCTGGCCGACGACCCCGGCCTGATCACTGCCTTCGAGGCGGGGGAGGACATCCACACCGCCACCGCGGCCCAAGTCTTCGGCGTGCCGCCGACCGACGTCGGCACCGAGTTGCGGTCGAAGGCCAAGATGGTCTCCTACGGCCTGGCCTACGGCATGGAGGCCTACGGCCTCGCCCAGCGCCTGTCGATCCCCACCGAGGACGCCCAGGTCATCCTGGACGCCTACTTCGGGGCCTTCCCCGCCGTCGCCGACTACATGGACGGCGCCGTGGCCCAAGCCCGCAAGCTGGGCTACACCGAGACGCTCTTCGGCCGCCGGCGGCCCATTCCCGAGTTGCGCTCGGACAACTTCCGGGTACGCCAGGCGGGCGAGCGTCAGGCCAAGAACGCCGGCATCCAGGGCCTGGCGGCCGACATCTTCAAAGTGGCCCTGGTGAACATCGACAACGCCCTGGCCGCAGGCGCCATGCAGAGCCGCCTGATCCTGCAGGTGCACGACGAGGTCATCCTGGAGGTCCCCGAGCCCGAGCGCGACGCCGCAGCCGACCTGGTCCGCCACGAGATGTGCTCCGCCTGCGAGCTGCGCGTCCCCCTCGTCGTGGACCTCGCCTTCGGCACAACCTGGGCCGCCGCCAAGTTCTGAGTCGCCGCACCACGTCGATGATTGCAGTTGGCGGTGGCGCTGTTAGCCTTGCCCCTGTCATCTTGGGCCAATCGGCCCACTTCGACGGCTCGCGTCGTCCAGTCCCATCCATTGATCAAGTGAGAATCCGTGCCCGACCTCGACCCCAACCTGTCCCCGCCCGACGACTCAACCCACAACCGGACTCCCGCAGAAGAGACTCCCGAGCCGTCCACTTCCGCAGAAATCTCCGCAGAAACAACCCCCGACTCCGCCGCCGAAGCGGAGCAACCTGTCGCCGCTGAAGCCGCCGCCCCTGAGGCGGCAACCGAAGCCCCTGCAGCCGAGCCCGCCGCCACCTCTCACGACGAGATGGCCGAGGCGTACCAGCCGCGTGAGATCGCCGTCAATGATCTCGACGAGGAGGAGCTCGCCGCCGCCTATGCCCGGACCGTCGTCACGGTCGAAGAGGGCACCATGGTCATCGGCCGGGTGGTGCGGATCGACAACGACGAAGTGCTCGTCGACATCGGGTTCAAGTCCGAAGGGGTCATCCCCTCCCGCGAACTGTCCATCCGCCATGATGCCCACCCCGGCGAAGTCGTTGCCATGGACGAGGAGGTGGAGGCCCTCGTCCTGCAGAAGGAGGACAAGGAAGGGCGCTTGATCCTCTCCAAGAAGCGGGCCCAGTACGAGCGTGCATGGGGCACCGTGGAAGAGGTCAAGGCCGCCGGTGGCGTCGTCTCCGGGACGGTCATCGAGGTGGTCAAGGGCGGCCTTATCGTGGATATCGGCCTGCGCGGCTTCCTGCCCGCCTCACTGGTGGACCTGCGCCGGGTGCGAGACCTGGAGCCCTATATGGGCACGATCGTGGAGGCCAAGATCATCGAGCTGGACAAGAACCGCAACAACGTGGTTCTTTCACGACGAGCATGGCTGGAGGAGGCCCAGAAGGAGCAGCGCGAGGAATTCCTCGACAACCTCAAGCCGGGCGAGGTCCGCAACGGCGTCGTCTCGTCGGTCGTGCCGTTCGGGGCTTTCATCGACCTCGGCGGTATGGACGGCCTCGTGCACGTGTCGGAGTTGTCGTGGCGCCACGTGGACCATCCCAGTTCGGTCGTGACGGTGGGCGACGAGGTGCAGGTGCAGGTGCTCGAGGTGGATCCCAGCCGCGAGCGCATCAGCCTGTCGCTGAAGGCCACCCAGCAGGATCCCTGGCAGGAGTTCGCCGCCACTCACCGGGTCGGCGAGTTGGTCTACGGGCGGGTTACCAAGCTCGTCCCGTTCGGCGCTTTCGTGCAGGTGGGCGAGAGTATCGAGGGCCTCACCCACATTTCGGAGATGTCGGCGCACCACGTGGAGGTGCCCGAACAGGTCGTGACCCCCGGCGAGGAGCTGTGGGTGAAGATCATCGACATCGACCTGCAGCGCCGCCGCATCAGCCTGTCCATCAAGCAGGCCGCCGAGGGGGGAGTGGTTGCCGCCGAGTTCCAGGAGGCCTTCGGTGAGCACGCCTTCGACGAGGACGGCAACTATCTGGGCGTGCCGGCCACCGACGAGCCGGAAGCCGACGAGATGGCCGGCGTGGCGGCCTACGAGAGTTCACCGGAAGCCGTCGAGAGTGTTGAGGCCGTCGCAGCGGTCTGATTCCATCGCCGGCCTGCGATGATCGAGGTCGGCCTCACCGGTTGCATTGGCTCCGGCAAGTCAACCGTGGCCCGCGGTCTTGTGGCCCGGGGCGCGGTTCTCCTCGACGCCGACGCCATTGTGGCCGAACTGCAACAGCCGGGACACCCGGTGCTGGCGGCGATGGTCGCCCACTTCGGGCGGTCCATTCTGGGTCACGACGGCCGGCTCGACCGTGCGGCCGTGGCCGGCATCGTTTTCGACGACGCCGAACAGTTGGCGGCCCTGGGCGCCATCGTCCACCCGGCGGTTCGCGCCGAGATGGAGGCCCGCCGCCGGACGCTGCCCGACGACGCCACGGTCGTGCTGGACATCCCTTTGCTGGCGGAGTCCGGTCCCGAGCGGCGGCGGGGACTCGCCGGGGTGATCGTTGTGGACATCGACCCCGAACTGGCTGTCAAGCGTCTGGTGGCTGACCGGGGCCTTACACCTGCCGAGGCGAGGGCGCGGCTGGCGCGCCAGGCGACCCGTAGCGAGCGGCTGGCCGTGGCCGACTTCGTGATCGACAACAGCGGCACCCGCCACGACCTGGAGGAAGAGTTGGCGCGCTGCTGGGCGTGGATCGCCTCGCTGCCCGGCTGAGTACTCTCGTTCTATGACTCCTCGTCCCGCTGCGGCCGATCTGGTGACCTCCCGCCGGGAGACGCCGTTCCGCATGGTGGCCGACTTCCAGCCGGCCGGCGACCAGCCGGCGGCCATCGCCGGGCTCTCCGAGGGCATACGCGGTGGCGACCGCTTCCAGACGCTCCTGGGCATCACCGGCTCGGGCAAGAGCGCCACCATGGCCTGGACCATCGAGCAGGTGCAGCGCCCCACCCTCGTCCTGGCCCCCAACAAGTCCCTCGCCGCCCAGCTGGCCAACGAGTTGCGGGAGTTCTTCCCCGACAACCGGGTGGAGTACTTCGTTTCCTACTACGACTACTACCAGCCCGAGGCCTACATGCCGGCCAGCGACACGTTCATCGAGAAGGACGCCTCCATCAACGACGAGATCGAGCGGCTGCGGCACTCCACCACGTCGGCGCTGCTCACCCGCCGGGATGTGGTCGTGGTGGCGTCGGTGTCGTGCATCTACGGCCTCGGTGGCCCCGACGAATACCAGAACCAGTTGCTGGTGCTGCGCACCGGCGAGTCCTACGATCAGCGGGCCATTCTGCGCCGCCTCGTGGACATGCAGTACGAGCGCAACGACATGAACCTGGCGCGGGGCCGGTTCCGGGTGCGGGGCGACACTCTGGAGGTCCGCCCGGCGTACGAGGAGAACGTGATCCGCATCGGGCTGTTCGGCGACGAGGTGGAACGGATCACGGTGCTGGACCCTGTCACCGGCGAGCGTCTCGACACGCTGGATGAGCTGATCATCTTCCCCGCCAGCCACTATGTGACCACCGAGGAGCGGCTCCGGGCCGCCACCGAGCGCATCGAGGCGGAACTGGCCGAGCGCCTGCGGGACTTCGAGTCGGCCGGGAAGTTGCTGGAGGCGCAGCGCCTGCGGATGCGCACCACGTACGACCTGGAGATGCTGGCCGAGGTGGGCTACTGCAACGGCATCGAGAACTACTCGGCCCACATCGACGGGCGGGGCCGGGGCGAGGCGCCGTTCACGCTGCTGGATTACTTCCCCGATGACTGGCTGACCGTGATCGACGAGTCGCACGTGGCGGTGCCGCAGTTGCACGGTCAGTACGAGGGCGATCGCAGCCGCAAGGCAACGCTCATCGAGCACGGCTTCCGCCTCCCCTCGGCTGCCGACAACCGGCCCCTCACGTTCGACGAGATCATGGAGCGGGTGGGGCAGGTGGTGTTCCTGTCGGCCACGCCCGGCCCCTACGAGCTGTCGGTGTCGGACCGCGTGGTGGAGCAGATCGTGCGGCCCACCGGGCTGGTGGACCCCGAGGTGGTGGTGAAGCCCACGCGTGGCCAGATCGACGACCTGCAGGAGATGATCCGCGAGCGGGTCGCCGCCGAGGCGCGGGTGCTGGTCACGACGCTCACCAAGAAGATGGCCGAGGATCTCACCGACTACCTGCTGGAGATGGGCGTGCGGGTGCGCTACCTGCACAGCGAGGTGGACACGCTGGCGCGCATCGAGATCCTGCGCGACCTGCGCCTCGGCCACTTCGACGTGCTGGTGGGGATCAACCTGCTGCGGGAGGGCCTGGACCTGCCGGAGGTGTCGCTGGTGGCCATCCTGGATGCCGACAAGGAGGGGTTCCTGCGCAGCGAGACCTCGCTGATCCAGACCATGGGCCGGGCGGCCCGCAACGTGGACGGGCAGGTGGTCATGTACGCCGACGTGGTAACGCCGTCGATGCGCCGCGCCCTCGACGAAACCAACCGCCGTCGCGCCCGGCAGCAGGCCCACAACGCCGCCCACGGCATCAGCCCGCAGACCATCCGCAAGGCCGTGACCGACATCCTGGCCCTTCTCCGCCCCGACGAGACGGCGCCGGTGCCGCACCGTGCCCGCCGCGAGCGCCGGGGACACGATGGGGCAGCGGGAGGTCACGCCCCGGGGCTCGACGTGTCCAGCGACGACCTGCCGCGGCTGATCGCCGCCCTCACCGAGGAGATGCAGGAGGCCTCTGCCGACCTGCGTTTCGAGTACGCCGCCCGGCTGCGTGACGAGATCGCCGAGCTGCGCCGCGAGCAGCGCGACATCGCCGGCGCCCACGCCGTCGGGGCCTCGGCGGGCTGAGTTCTGGCAGCCTCTTGGCCCGGCGCCCGCTCGGGGCGCCCGCTCAGCGCTGCTCGCGCGAGTAGGGGATGCCCAGGGCGGCGGGGGCGCCCAGTAGCCGGGCCCGCTTGCCGCTGGCCAGCACGATCATGGCCAGAATCGCCAGCACGAACGGCGTCATCGTCAGCAGGTTGGAGGGAGCGGATATCTCCAGGGTCTGCAGCGTGAAGTTGATCTGGCGGGCGGCACCGAAGAGGTAGGCGGCGAGCAGCACCCGCGACGGCCGCCAACTCGCCACGATCACGAGGGCGATGGAGATCCAGCCCGCCTGGCCGATGAGGTCGTCCTGCCAGGTGGGGACCAGCGCCAGGGAGACGTAGGCGCCTCCCAGGCCCGACAGGGCGCCGCCCACGAGGACGTGGACGTAGCGCACCCGGACCACGTTGATGCCGACGGCGTCGGCGCTGGCCGGATCCTCGCCCACGGCCCGCAGGGTCAGCCCGGGGCGGGTGCGGAACAGGTACCAGCCGGCGGCTGCCGCCAGCCCCCACGACACGTACACCAGCAGGTCGTGGCCGAACAGCAGAGGGCCGATGAGTGGGACGTCCTGCAGGCTCTGACCGAAGACCGTGTCGAAGCTGTTCTTGGAGCGCTGTCCCACCAGCGGTTCGTCGCCGGCGTTGCCGATGAAGGTGGCGAGGCCGGATCCGAAGATGGTGAGGGCGAGGCCGGAGACGATCTGGTTCACCCGCAGCGTGATCGTGGAGACGGCGTGGACGAGCGAGACGATGGCGCCGGCGACGAGCGAGGCGACCACACCGGCGAGGAGATTTCCCGTGACGAACGTTGCCCAGAAGCCCGACACGGCCCCGACCAGCATCGTCCCCTGCACCCCCAGGTTCAGGATTCCGGCCCGTTCGGTGATCACCTCGCCCACGGTGGCGAACACCAGCGGCGTACCGGCGCTGATGGCGGCGAGCATGGTCAGGATCGCGACGGAGTCGTTCACGCCGGCGCCCCCGAACCTGCCGGAGCGTCTCCCGAGCCGTCCGCGGTCATCGAGGAGCGCCGCCGCACGCGGTGGGCGATGAGGAACTCACCGGCCACCGCGAACACCAGGATGGCGCCCTGCAGCATGTAGACGGTGGCGACCGGCACCCCGATGGCCTGCATCGCCGGGCCGGCGTTGATGAGCCCGCCGATCAGGACTGCCACGGGTATGAGGGCCAGCGAGTTGAGCCGGGCGAGGGCCGCCACGATGATCCCGGTGAAACCCAGGCCGAGATCCAGCGAGCGCGGGTCCATCTTGCCCAGGATCCCGACCACCAGCAGCGCGCCTCCCAGCCCGGCGGCGCCGCCGGCGGTGAGGAACACGCTCAGGATCTTCCGGTTCACGTCGATGCCGGCGTAGCGGGCCGCATCCGGCGCGTCCCCGGCGACGCGCAGGTCGAATCCCCACGGCGAGCGCTCGATCAGGAGCCACACCGCCACCGCCACGGCCACGGCCACCAGGAGGCCGTAGTCGACGCGCAGGCCGCCGAACATCTCGGGCATGCGGAGTTGTTCGGGGATCGGGCGACCCTGCGGGAACTGTGCTGACTCCGGGTCACGCCAGGGGCTGTAGCTCCCCAGGACCAGGTAGTTCATCAGCGCCACGGCGATGAAGTTGAGCATCAGGGTCGTGATGATCTCGTTGGTGCCGAAGTAGACCCGCGGCACCGCCGAGAAGGAGGCCCAGACGGCGCCGCTCGCGGTGCCGGCACCGATGACCAGCAGGATCCCGAGCCAGGCGGGGAACCCGTCGCCGAGCAGGATCCCCATCCCGGCGGCACCGATGGCGCCCACCAGCAGCTGACCCTCTCCGCCGATGTTCCAGACCAGGGCCCGGAACGCCACGGCGGCGGCCACGCCGGTGAGGATCAGAGGGGTGGCGCTCACCAGCGTCTCGCTCAGGTTCCGGGTGGACCCGAAGGCGCTGTCCAGCATCTTCCAGTACACCTCCGAGGGGCTGTCGCCGGTGAGTGCGAGGAAGACGGCGCCCACCGCCAGCGCCGCCACCACCGACAGCACCGGTACCAGCAGGCGCACCCGTGTCGAGGCGAGGCCCCGTGGTTCCACCATCAACCGGCGCAGCAGCAGCCGCCTGTCCATCACTGCCGCCCGCCGGCCTCGGCGCCCTCGACGTGGCCGGCCATCAGCAGGCCCAGCTGCTCGACATCGCTGTCGGCGGCCCGCATCTCGCCGGCCACCCTGCCCTCGAACAGCACGATGATGCGGTCGCTGAGCGCCAGCAACTCGTCCAGGTCCTCGGTGATGAGCAGCACCCCCACCCCACGGTCCCGCTCGACGAGAATGTTGCGGCGCACCGCCTCCGTCGCCCCCACGTCGAGGCCGCGGGTCGGCGAGTGGGCGATGATCGCCGTGTGGTCCAGCGTCATCTCCCGTGCCAGGAGGGCTTTCTGGAGGTTCCCGCCCGAGAGCAGGCGGATCGGCAGGCCGGGGCGCACCCCCCGCACGTCGTAGGAGTTGATGAGCCTGCCGGCGTGTTCGTCGAGCGCCTTGCGGTTCAACAGAGGGCCCCTTGAGAACGGGGGGCCGTGCACCGACTTCAGTGCCATGTTGTCCGGGGTGGTGAGTCCCGGGGCCAGTCCCATGCCCAACCGTCTTTGGGGCACGTACACGAGGCCGTGGCGGATGCGCGCCGACACGGCCAGGCGGGTCACGTCCCGGCCGTTCAACTCCACGGTCCCGCCCGCCGGTTGGCGCAGCCCGGCCAGGCCCAGGGCCAGCTCCTGCTGGCCGTTGCCCGCCACGCCTGCCACACCGAGCACCTCGCCGCCCCGCAGCTCGAAACCCACCCCGCGCAGCGCCTCCAGGCCGCGGTCGTTGACGACCCGGAGATTGCGGGCCGCCAGCACCACGGCACCGGCGTCGGCGTCCGCCCGGCGTTCGGGGGGCGTGAGGTCGCGCCCAACCATCATCCGCGCCAGGCTGCGAGGCGTGGTGTCGGCGATATCGATGCCGCCGCCGACGACGCGCCCGTCCCGCAGGACCGTCACCCGGTCGGCCGACTGCTCGATCTCGTGCAGTTTGTGGGACACCAGGACGACCGACCGGCCCTCGTCGGCCATCTGCCGGCAGGTGGCGAACAAGGCGTCGGCCTCCTGGGGTGTGAGGACCGCGGTGGGTTCGTCGAGGATGAGGATGCGGGCCTCGCGGTGCACCATCTTGAGGATCTCCACCCGCTGCTGCTGACCGACGGAGAGTTGCCAGACGCGGGCCGCGGGGTCCACGGGCAGCCCGTAGCGCTCGCCGATCTCTCTGGCCTGCTGCTCGGTCCGGCGGCGCGAGAGGCGGAAACCACCGGGGGTGCCGAGAACCAGGTTCTCGGCCACGGTCAGGTTGGGTACCAGACGGAAGTGCTGGTAAACCATGCCGATTCCGGCCGCGAAGGCGTCGCGCGGCGAGCGGAACTGCGCCGGACGGCCGTCCACCCGCATCGTGCCGGCGTCGGCCCGGTAGAGCCCGGCGACTATCGAGCAGAGGGTCGACTTGCCGGCGCCGTTCTCACCGAGCAGCGCGTGCACCTCGCCCTGACGCAACGCGAAGTCGACGCCCACGTTGGCGTGCGCGCCGTAGAAGGACTTGTCGATCCCGAGCATCTCCAGGGCGAGGGTCTCGGTTCCGGTCGCGTCCGGCATGCGTCTCCTGGAATGGATCGAGGTCTGCGCCCGGGGCGCCCCCTTCAGGAGACGGCCCGGGCGCAGACCTCCGGCGAGCGCTCTCGATCAGCCGGACGGGCTGCCGGTCACTCCCTGAACGAAGTAGTCCATGATGAAGATGTCGCCGAGTTCACGTTCGTTGCCGTCCTGGCCGACGATCGGGTCGGAGAAGACGCTGAACGTCCCGTCGATGATCTGCTGGCGCCTCTCCACGATCGTGTCCTGGATGTCCTGGGCCACCGAGGCGCCGAACGGAGCGATGTCGACCATGCCACCGGCCATGTTCCCGTAGAAGGCCTCGCTCTCCCACGTTCCGGCGATGACCTGCTCAGCGGTCAGCAGGTAGTGGGGTCCCCAGTTCCAGATTGCCGCGGTCAGCCAGGCGTCGGGGGCGAACTCGGTCATGTCGGTGTTGTAGCCGACCCATTTGGCGCCTGCCGCGTCGGCGGCGAGCCCCGGAGCGGAGGAGTCCTGGTGCATGGCGATGACGTCGGCCCCCGCGTCGAGGAGTGCCTGGGCGGCGTCGCCCTCCACCGGCGGGTCGAACCAGGTGGAGGTCCACACCACCTGCACCTCGGCGTCAGGGTTGATCTCCCGGGCGCCCAGCGTGAAGGCGTTGATGCCGCGCAGCACCTCCGGTATGGGGAAGGCGGCGACGTAGCCGATGAGGTTGGTCTCCGTCGCTGCGCCGGCGGCCATGCCGCTGAGGTAGCGCCCCTCCTCGGCGGCGCCGAAGTAGTTGCCCACGTTTGCGGAGGTCTTGTAGCCGGTGGCGTGCATGAACACCACATCCGGGTAGTTCTCCCCCGCGGCCAGCATCGGGTCCATGTAGCCGAACGAGGTGCCGAAGATGAGCTTGTTCCCGTCCTCGGCGAGCTGTTCGAAGATCCGCTGGCTGTCGGGCCCTTCGGGGATGATCTCCAGCGTGGTGATTTCCACGGCGTCGCCGAGGTTCTCCTCGATGAACTTGGCTCCCTGGTCGTGTGCCCAGGACCAGCCCTTGTCCGAGACGGGCCCGACGTGCACAAAGGCGATCTTGAGCGGCTCCGCCGCGGCCGGCGGTGCGGGTTCGGGTGCGGGTTCGGGTGCCGGTGCGGGTTCGGGTGCCGGTGCTGGTGCCGGTTCGGGTGCGGGCGCCGGTTCGGGTGCGGGCGCAGGCGCCGGCTGGGGAGCCTGGGTGGTGTCACCCCCGTCGTCGCCACCGCAGGCGGCGGCGATCAACGTGAGAGCCACTAACAGCGTGATGAGTCGATTTCTTTTCCCCAACTTTTCCCCTCCTGGAGTGCGTGACCTGATTCCTGCTCGGCCGGTCTGTTCAACCGTTCGTGCCTGCAGGTTCACGTTCTGTTCGGACGGCGTCAACATAGCCGCCACCTCTCCCGCCTCTATGGCACCCTCGTGTCACCTGCCGTGCATCGGTCGGGACACAGCGCCGAATCATCGTTCGGGGTTGTTCACAGGAGGCATCGATGCGCCTCCCGACGGGTGTTCCGCCCCCTACGCTGAGCCCGTGGGCGACCGCTTGGTGATTCAGGGGGCGCGGGAGCACAACCTGCGCGATATCTCCCTGGAGTTGCCGCGGGACAACCTCATCGTGTTCACCGGCATCTCCGGGTCGGGCAAATCGTCGCTGGCCTTCGACACCATTTACGCAGAGGGGCAGCGCCGCTACGTGGAGTCCCTCTCGGCCTACGCTCGCCAGTTCCTCGGGCAGATGGACAAGCCCGACGTGGACTTCATCGAGGGGCTCTCCCCGGCCATCTCCATCGACCAGAAGAGCGCCTCCCGCAACCCCCGCTCCACCGTCGGCACCATCACCGAGATCTACGACTACCTGCGTCTGCTGTTCGCCCGCGTGGGGGTGCCGCACGACCCGGAGACCGGCGAGCCGCTGGTGCGCCAGACACCCCAGCAGATCACCGACAGGGTGCTGACGCTGCCCGAGGGCACCCGCTTCCAGGTGCTGGCGCCCGTGGTGCGGGGCCGCAAGGGCACCTACGAGACGCTGCTGGCCGAACTGGAGGCCGACGGGTACGTGCGCGCCCGCGTCGACGGGGAGCTGTACGAGTTGGCCGACGTGGCCGGCAGCGACGCCGACGGCAGGCCCCGGCTGGATCTGGCCCGCTACGAGATGCACGACATCGAGGTGGTGGTGGACCGGTTGGTGTGCCGGCCGGGCATCGAGCGGCGCCTGACCGATTCGGTCGAGGCGGCACTGCGCTTGGCCGACGGCGTGGTGCAGATCGAGGTGGTGACGCCCGGCTCGCCGGCCGGCGGCACCGAGGACGAGGGCGACGGGATGCGGTCCGGCGAGGTTCTCACCTTCTCCCAGCACCTGGCCCGGCCCAGCGACGGCAAGTCCTTCGAGGAACTGGCGCCCCGCAACTTCTCGTTCAACTCTCCTTACGGTGCCTGCCCGCAGTGCGACGGGTTGGGCACCAAGTTCGAAGTGGACCCCGATCTGATCGTGCCCGATCCGTCCCTCAGCCTGGCCGAGAGCGCCCTCGCTCCGTGGGCCGGCGGGCACAGCCAGTACTACGAACGGCTTCTGGAGTCCACCGCCGAGGAGTTGGACGCGGACTTCAGCGCCCCCTGGGAGTCCCTCGCCCCCGAGACCCAGAAGGTGTTCCTGTACGGCGGCCTCGGACGGCGGGTGCAGGTGCGCTACCGCAACCGCTACGGGCGCTCCCGCACCTACAACGCCCGCTTCGAGGGCGTCATCCCCAATCTGCAGCGGCTCCACTCCGAGACCGGTTCGGACAATCGTCGCCAGCAGATCGAGGGCTACATGCGCGAGGTTCCCTGCACGCACTGCGGCGGCGCCCGGCTGCGCCCGCTGGCGCTGGCGGTCACCATCGACGGCCGCAACATCAACGACTTCTGCACACTGTCCATCAGAGATGCGGCCGGGCTGTTCGACGGGTTGCGGCTCAGCGAGCGGGACACCCTCATCGCCGACCAGGTGCTGAAGGAGCTGCGCTCCCGGCTGCGCTTCCTGCTGGACGTGGGTCTGGACTATCTGTCCCTGGCCCGTTCCGCAGGCACCCTGTCAGGGGGAGAGGCACAGCGCATCCGCCTGGCGTCGCAGATCGGCAGCGGTCTGGTGGGGGTGCTGTACGTGCTGGACGAGCCGTCCATCGGGCTGCACCAGCGTGACAACGCCCGCCTGCTGGACACCCTGCTGCGCCTGCGCGACCTGGGCAACACCGTGATCGTCGTGGAGCACGACGAGGAGACCATCCGCACCGCCGACCGCGTGGTGGACATCGGCCCCGGCGCCGGCGAGCACGGCGGCGACATCGTGTACAGCGGCCCCGTCGAGGGACTGTTGAGCAACGAGGGGTCGCTCACCGGCCAGTACCTCAGCGGGCGCCGCCGCATCCCGCTGCCGCAGCTGCGGCGCCCGCCCGGCGACGACTGGCTGGTCGTGCGGGGCGCTCGGGAGCACAACCTGGACGACCTGGACGTCGAGATCCCGCTGGGATGCTTCGTGACGGTGACCGGCGTATCGGGGTCGGGCAAGAGCACGCTGGTCAACGACATCCTCTACCGGGCGCTGATGCAGAAGGTGTACCGCTCCCGCATGGTGCCGGGGCGGCACCGGGGCGTCGACGGGGTGTCGGCCGTCGACAAGGTCATCAACATCGACCAGCAGCCCATCGGCCGCACGCCCCGCTCCAACCCTGCCACCTACACGGGCGTGTTCGACCACATCCGCAAGCTGTTCTCCAAGACCAACGAGGCACGAGTGCGGGGCTACCTGCCCGGACGGTTCTCGTTCAACGTGTCGGGGGGGCGCTGCGACGCCTGCTCGGGTGACGGCAACCTGAAGATCGAGATGCACTTCCTGCCCGACGTGTACGTGCCGTGCGAGGTCTGCCGGGGCGCCCGCTACAACCGCGACACCCTGGACATCACCTTCAAGGGTCGCAACATCGCCGAGGTGCTGGCCATGCCGTGCGAGCAGGCGCTGGAGTTCTTCGCCAACCAGCCGCCCATCGCCCGGCACCTGCGGACCCTGGTGGACGTGGGGCTGGGCTACATCAAGCTGGGCCAGCCCGCGCCGACGCTCTCCGGCGGGGAGGCGCAACGGGTGAAGCTGGCGAGCGAGCTGGCGAAGCGCTCGACGGGCCACACCATCTACCTGCTGGACGAGCCCACCACCGGGCTGCACTTCGAGGACATCCGCAAGCTGCTGACGGTTCTGAGCCGTCTGGTTGACGTCGGCAACACCGTGCTGGTGATCGAGCACAACCTCGACGTGATCAAGACCGCCGACTGGATCATCGACCTGGGTCCCGAGGGGGGCGACGGCGGCGGGCGCATCGTGGCGGAGGGGCCACCCGAGTTGGTGGCGAAGCACGAGGAGAGCCACACCGGCCGGTTCCTGCGCCGCCTCCTGGTGTGAGGTGCCGCCGGCGGTTCGGCGGCCCGTCGATCGCCCTGGGCCGCTCCCTGTTTGCGCTCGGCGTGGCTGTGTACTTGAATCATCGGAGTCGGCGGCGCGGGCCCGACGTCTGCGCGGCCGGTGGAAGAGCTTCCTGCGGCAGGACGGTTCGAGTTGTACTCGGCGAGGTTCCAGCCGCGATCCGAACGAAGAGAGGGAAACGCGACATGAGAATGAGACGGAAGACTTGGGGGATTGCGATCTCTTCGCTGGTCGCAGTCGTGATGCTGGCAGCGGCATGCGGCGGCGACGAGGACGAGTTGGCCGAGACGCAGGCGGCTCTCGCCGAGGCGGAGGCCGCGCTCGAGGAGGCGCAGGAACAGGCCAGTTCGGCACGTGACCAACTTGCCGAAGCGCAGGCCCAGGCCACCGAGGCCGGCGGCGACCTGCCGTTCACGCACATCCTCACCGATGGCAGCGACTTCACGCTGAACGAGCGCATTGCCACGAAGATCCGGACCGGCGAGGAGATCAACTACCTGTTCTCCTACCAGTCCTCCGGTATCGCACTGTTCTCGGACCAGTACGAGGCGGGCTTCAGGGCAACGCAACAGGATGCATCCCGGATCTACCCGATGACGTTCACGGTCGTGGCGCCGGTAACGGCTCCTTTCGACATCCAGCAGCAGCTGTCGCAGATCGAGTCGCTGTACAGCGTCGACAAGGTCGACTGCATTGCGATCGAGCCGGCGGACTCGGATTCCTTCACGGAGCTCACGAACCGCCTCCTCGCCGACGGCATTCCCGTGTTCACCGTTGGACTCACGACGAACGGCAACGAGTTCACCAACTTCAGCCAGGTGCCGTACAAGGAGGGCCAACTGGCCGCCGAGCTCGCCGTGGAGTTCATGCAGGACAACGGGCTCGAGTGGGACACCTTCGCCGTCTCCGGCGGTGACCCGACACAGTTCTGGGCGCAGAATCGGATGCAGGGCTTCTACGACCGCATCCTGGAGTTCCTTCCCGATGCCGACTTCCTCACCACACCGGCGAACGGGCTGCAGGTCGGCGGTGGCGGCTACGACCCGGGGATCACCTACGACGACTACCGGGCGCTTCTAACCGGCAACCCCGACCTGGACTTCATCGAGAACGTGGACATCGGCGCCGAGCACGCCAACCGGGCGATCGTCGACAATGGCCAGGAGGGCGAGGTGTACACGATCGGATGGAACGTGAGCTACGGCCAGCTCGACGGCGTGGAGCGGGGCATCCAGGTGGCGGTGCTCGACCAGCGCTGGTCGGAGCAGGCCGGCTTCGGCGCCATCGCCTGCGCCGAGTTCCTGGCCAACGGCAGGATCCTGCCGAACACGCAGACGCTGCTGCCGATCCAGAAGGACCAGGTTGACGCCGCCCGCCGCGACCTGGATCTGATCCTCGGAACCGAGTAACAGCGTGACCTCGATGCGAGGGCGGAGGGGTGCCACTCCTCCGCCCTCGCATCATTCTCAGCAGACCGGGCAGGGGGAGGTCGCGTGAGCGACGACGCGAACAACGACGAGGCCGCGGTGGCTGCTGAGCCTCGCAACCGACTTCTTCCGCGGCTGGGGGGGCTGGGCCTGCAGCGCGTCGGCGGGCTCGTCGGTGCCATCATCATCGTGGGTCTCGTGTTCGCCGTCTGGTCGGACTGGCTGTTCTTCAAGCCGGGAAACCTGCTTGTGATGATCAGATACATGGGCGTTCTCGGCATCATTGGCCTCGGTCTCTTGGTCGTTCTCGTGGTGGGCGAGATCGACCTGTCGTTTTCCGCACTGGCGGTACTTGCAGCCGTCATCATGGGCAAGTTCTGGGTCGAACTCGGCTATCCGATCTACGTCGGGTTCCTCGTGGCGTTCGCCGTCGCCATCGGGGTGGGTCTTTTCAACGCCTTCTTCGTGAACGTCGTCCGGGTCCCGTCGTTCATCGTGACACTGGGATCCAACACCCTCATCTTCGGGTTCACCCTGCTCGTCAGCAGGAACACGCCGATCCTGGCGCAGAAACTGCCGCCGAATCCGGAGCCCTGGCAAGAAAGCGGCGGCGATTACGTCGACGCCGCCGAATACACGTTCTTCCGGGCACTGGCCAGCAACTACGCGCTGCCGGGCGGCTTCCCGCTCCAGGTGGTCTGGATGGCGGGTTTCGCCATCGTGTTCGGTGTGCTGCTGGCGCGCGGCGTGTTCGGCTTCAGGTTGAAGGCCATCGGCGGCAACGAGCAGGCGGCGGTCCTGGCCAAACTGCCCGTGCGCCGCTACAAGACGCTGGCGTTCGTCATCAGCGCCTTCATGGCGGCAGTCGGTGGCCTGCTCGACTTCTCCTTCATCTCGCAGGTACAGCCCAACCAGGGTGGCGTCTACCTGTTCCCGGTGTTCACGGCCGTCATCATCGGCGGTGCCAGCCTCTCGGGGGGGCGCGGGACCGTCTCGGGCACACTCCTGGGTGCCCTTCTGCTGGCTGTCATTTCCAACGGCCTGGCTCTCAACGCAACGGGTGCGTTCGTGCAGCAGATGTTCCTGGGTGCGGTCACGATCGCCGCGGTCGTGCTGGATCAGTGGGCGCGGCGTCGCCAGCGAGGTGATTCGACGGGTGCCCTCTTGCAGGACCTCGGCAGGCTGCTCGGTCTCTCGAGGACGAGCAGCGGGCGATGACCGCTCCGGCTCCCGGCGAGGTCTCCGGCGCGAGCATCGTCATCGAGGGGCTGCACAAGAGGTACGGCGACACCATCGCGCTCGACGGGCTGGACCTGACCGCTCAGCCTGGCGAGATCCTCGGCATTGCCGGCCCCAACGGCTCCGGCAAGAGCACGATGGTCAAGGCACTGGCGGGCGAGGTGATTGCGGACCAGGGACGCATCCTGCTCGACGGCGTCGAGCGCGCCGCCGATGATTTGGCCGGCGAGGTGACGATCGTGCACCAGGAACCGCAGGTCTTCCTGAACCTGACGGTTGCGGAGAACCTGCTCGTCGGCAGGGAGCGCAGGAGGGTGTTCATCCGGCACATCGATACCGCCGAGTCCGACCTCTTGGGAGAGATGGGGCTCAGTGCCCACGCCAACACGGATCTCGAACTCCTCCCCTTGGCGGCGCAACAGCGCACCGAGATCGCCCGCGCCCTGGCGCAGGACGCCCGCATCTTCCTGTTCGACGAGCCCAACTCCGCGCTGACCGAGGAGGAGTCCGAGGATCTCTTCCGCCGCATGCACGATCTGGCCGATTCCGGCTGCGTGGTCATTCTGGTGTCGCACCGGTTGCACGAACTGGTGGTGCACGCCGACCGGGCGGCGATGATCATCGACGGGCAGTGCCGGGTGATCCTGAAAGGTGATGATCTGACCGAGGATCGTGTCGCCCGCGAACTCGTCGTCGGCGTCGCCAAGGGAGGTGAGGCCGCAGCTGACGCCGCCGACGGCGACCCCGCTGCGGACCGAGTGGGCGGCGAGCAGGACTCGGCGGCTCTGAGGCTCTCCGGCTGGACGCACCGCGACGGCGGGTTCTCCGACATCGACATGTCGGTGGGGCTCGGCGAGATCGTGGCCGTCTCCGGTGTCGAGGGCTCCGGGGCTCGGGAACTGGTCCACTCGCTGGCGGGCTTCGAACCGGCGACCGGCTCGCTGCGTGTCGGTGCGGGCGGCACCTCGGAGACGAACGGCGACGGCAGGAGTGTCAAGGCCGCCACCGATCAGGTGGGATTCGTGGGGGCGAACCGGGCCGAGAACCTCTTCTTCAACCTCTCGGTGGGCGAGAACCTGTTGGCGCGCCTCAGCGCCGACATCTGCGACAGGCTAGGGCTGCTGCATCCCCGGACCCTGCGGGAAGCGGCTGAGCACCTCGCCGAGCAGTTCAGGGTGAAGGCAGGCTCGGTGGCGGATCCGATGGGAGCGCTCAGCGGCGGCAACCAGCAGAAGGTGTTGATCGGCGCGGCCACGGCCACACGCCCCCGGATCCTGGTCCTCGAGGAACCCACCCGCGGCGTCGACGTGGGCAGCAAGTCGGAGATCTACCGGCTGCTGCGCCAGTACGCCGACCCCGAGAGTCAACTGGGGCTCCCGGCGATGGAGGGTCACGGAGAGGCCGTCGTGCTGTTCTGCACCGAGGACGCCGAGATCTTCGAGGTTGCCGACCGGGTCTACGTGATCGCCCAGGGCCGCATCTCCGGCGAGTTGGACTTGTCGGACTACGACGACGTGGAGTCCTTCGCCGCCGACCGCGTCCGCCTCGAATCCGGCGGCTAGGGGAGCGGCCCCGCCTGCCGCCGGCGGCAGGCGATCCGGGCGCTGGCGGTCGCGCTCGTAGCATGGGAGCGTGATGGAGCGCCCGCCTGCTGCGACGATCCCCGATGCTCCCGGGTCGTATCAGTTCCTCGACGGCGAGGGACGGGTCATCTACGTCGGCAAGGCGAAGTCGCTGCGCAGCCGCGTCGGCAGCTACTTCCAGAGCACGGCACATCTCACACCCCGCACCGCCCAGATGGTGGCCGCTGCCGCCGCTGTGGAGTGGATCAGGGTCGCCAACGAGGTGGAGGCCCTCATGCTGGAGTACAGCCTCATCCAGCGCCACCAGCCCCGCTTCAACGTGCGCTACCGCGACGACAAGAGCTACCCGTTCCTCGCAGTCACGCTCATCGACGAATGGCCACGCGCCATGGTCGTGCGGGGCCGGAAGAAGAAGGGCAACCGCTACTTCGGCCCCTACGGCCACGCCTACGCCATTCGCGAGACGCTGGACCTGCTGCTGCGCACGTTCCCGATACGCACCTGCTCGGACAACAAGTTCGCCCATCACGAGCGGCTCGGGCGGCCCTGCCTGTTGTTCCACATCGAGCGCTGCACCGGGCCGTGCGTCGGCGAGATCGACCAGGATCGCTACGGCGATCTGGTAGAGGAGTTGCTGGCGTTTCTCGGCGGCGACACCGACGAGATCACCGAGCGCCTCGAGGCCGACATGGCCGCCGCGGCCGAGGGGTTGGACTTCGAGCGAGCCGCCCGCCTGCGGGACCGTCTCGTCAGCGTTCGCAAGGCCATCGAGCGCCAGGAGATGGTGGGCTCGAGGGTTGAGGACTTCGACGTGTTCGGCGTGGCCTCCGATGAGTTGGAGGCCGCGGTGTCGGTCTTCTTCGTGCGCAGGGGGCGGGTGATGGGCCAGCGGGGGTTCATCGTGGACCGGGCGGAGGATCTCTCCGATCCGGAGCTGATGGGCCGGGCGATGGAGCGCATCTACTTCGACGAGAACCCGCTGGGACACCCCAAGGCGGTACTGGTGCCGGAGGTGCCGGCCGACGAGGAACTGTACGCCGTCTGGCTGGCGGGGTTGCGGGGCTCGAAGGTGCAACTGAGGGTGCCGCAGCGGGGTGCCAAGCGGCGCCTCGGCGAGACCGCCCATCGCAACGCCGCCGAGGCCCTGCAACGGCACCGGCTGAAGCGGGCGAGCGACCACAACAGCCGCGCCCGGGCGCTCAACGAGTTGCAGCAGCACCTGGGTCTGCCGCAGGCCCCGCTGCGCATCGAGTGCTACGACATGAGCCACCTCGGCGGGCAGGACTACGTCGGCTCGATGGTGGTGATGGAGGACGCCCTGCCCCGCAAGTCGGAGTACCGCCGCTTCCGCCTCCGCAAGGTGACGGGCAACGACGATCTGGCCGCCATGGAGGAGGTCCTGGAGCGGCGCCTGCAGAACTATCTCGACCAGCGTGACCTGCCGCCCGCCGAGCGGGGCCGCTTCGCCTACCCACCGCAGCTGTTGCTGGTGGACGGCGGTCGGGGCCAACTGGCGGTGGCGCAGCGCGTTCTGATGCGCCTGGGCCTGGCGGCGGAGATCCCCGCGGCGGCGCTCGCCAAGCAGTTCGAGGAAGTATTCGTGCCCGATCAACCCGAGGCGGTGCGCATCCCGCGGCAGTCCGAGGCCCTGTACCTGCTGCAGCGCATCCGCGACGAGAGCCACCGCTTCGCCGTCGCCTACCACCGGCAACTGCGCGGCAAGCGCATGACCACCTCGGCGCTCGACGGCATTCCCGGCCTCGGCCCGGCGCGGCGCAAGCGGCTCGTCGCCGAGATGGGCGGCGTGCGGGCGGTACAGAACTGCTCACTGGCCGAGTTGCAATCCCTCACCTGGCTCCCCGACGCCGTCGCCGAGTCGATCCACACCAAGTTCCACCCCTGACCGGCCCCGCGGGCGGGTGGCGGGCCTGTCGGTAGGCTCCTGCACGTGTTGGTCGTTATCACCGGGCTGTCCGGGTCGGGGCGCTCCGAGGCGGCCAACTGCCTGGAGGACCTGGGGTTCTTCGTGATCGACAACCTGCCCCCGTCGCTGATCCCGAAGGTGACCGAACTGGCCGGCCCCACCACCGACCGCCTCTGTTTGGCGATGGGTACCGAGCGCTACTCCACCGAGATCGCCCCCGCCGTGGCTACCCTGCGGGGCGCGGCCGAGCGGGCGCCCCACTACAGCGACGTGCGGCTGTGGTTCCTGGAGGCCCGCACGCAGGTGCTGGTGCAGCGCTACGAGAGCAGCCGGCGGCGCCATCCCTTCGCCGTGCGCGGCTCGGTGGAGGAGGCCGTCGAGGCCGAGCGGGAGTCCCTCAGCGCGCTGCGCGCCGACGCCGACGTGGTGATCGACACCTCCGACACCAACGTGCACGAGTTGCGCGACCGCATCGTGTCTCTCATCGACGACACCGGATCGGGGCGGCGACTGACCACCCGGGTGGTGTCCTTCGGTTTCAAGTACGGCCTGCCCGCGGATGTGGACATGGTGTTCGACTGCCGGTTCCTGCCCAACCCGCACTGGGTGGAGGACCTGCGCCCCCTCGACGGGACCGACGACCGGGTGCGGGAATACGTGACCGCCGGCTCCCTGGCCCAGCGGTTCCTGCGCAGCCTCGACGAGCTGTGCGAATTGCTACTGCCCGCTTTCGAGGCCGAGGGCAAGACCTATCTGACGCTCGCCTTCGGCTGCACGGGGGGCCGACACCGGTCGGTGTGCCTGGCCGAACACGCCGCGGTGGTGCTGCGGCGGCTGGGATTCGATCCCCAGGTGCAGCACCGCGATCTGCAACGCTGAGGGCCGCCGGAACACGGCCCCCGGGCATGGCCCGGTCACTACTGAACACAATGCCGAGTACGGGACATTCCTTAGGAGGGAAGACATGATGGTGCGGGTGGGTATCAACGGTTTCGGGCGCATCGGGCGCAACTTCTACCGGGCACTGCGCGCTCGGGAGGCCGACATCGAGGTGGTGGCCGTCAACGACCTGGGCAGCCGGGAGGTGATGGCCCACCTGCTGCGCCGCGACTCGGTGCTGGGCACGGCCCCGTGGGAGATCACCGTCGGCGACGGGGGCATCGGTATCGACGGCAAGGTACTGCCGGTGCTGGCCGAGCGCGACCCTGCGGCTCTGCCGTGGGGCGATCTGGGAGTGCAGGTCGTGGTGGAGTCCACCGGCTTCTTCACGAGCCGGGACAGGGCCGCCGCGCACCTCACCGCCGGCGCCGAGCGGGTGGTGATCTCCGCCCCCGCCGGCAACGTCGACGCCACGTTCGTGGTGGGCGTGAACGACAACACCTACGACCCGGACAACCACCGGGTCGTCTCCAATGCCTCCTGCACCACCAACTGTTTCGTGCCGATGGTGAAGGTGCTGGACGACGCCTTCGGCGTGGAGCACGGGTTCATGACCACCGTGCACGCCTACACCGGCGACCAGATGCTCGTGGACGGACCGCACGGCGACCTGCGGCGCACGCGGGCGGCGGCGGTGAACATCATCCCCACCTCCACAGGTGCGGCGCGGGCCACCGGCCTGGTGCTGGACGCCATGAGGGGCCGCCTCGACGGCATCGCTCTGCGGGTGCCGGTCGTGGACGGCTCGCTCACCGATTTCACCGCCACCGTGGCGCGCCCTGTCGACCGCGACGAGGTGAACGCCGCGTTCGAGCGGGCGGCCACCACCGGGCCGCTGGCCGGGGTGCTGGAGTACTCCACCGAGCCGCTGGTGTCCAGTGACATCGTGGGTTCGCCCGCGTCCTGCGTGCTCGACTCCGGTCTCACCATGGCGGGCGGCACCCTGGTGAAGGTGTGCGGCTGGTACGACAACGAGTGGGGTTACTCCAACCGCCTCGTGGACCTCGTCGAGAGGATCGGCGGTTAGGGGCGGCGCAGCGGCGTCGACGATGAGGCTGCCCACGGTTCCCGATCTGGGCGATCTGCGGGGTCGCCGCGTGCTGCTGCGTGCCGATCTCAACGTGCCGCTGCACCGTGGGGAGATCACCGACGACACGCGCATCCGGGAAGTGCTGCCCTCGATCCGGCTCCTGCAGGAGGCGGGGGCGCGGATCACGGCATGCAGCCATCTGGGCCGGCCCCGACACCCGTTCGACGAGGCGTGCGACATGGCGCCGGTCCGTCGGCGGCTGGCCGAACTGGCGCCCGGCGTCGAACTGCTCGAGAACCTCCGCTTCGATCCGGGGGAGGTGACCGGCGATCCGGCCACCGCCGCCCGCCTGGCGGACGGCTGTGACGTCTTCGTGAACGACGCGTTCGGCTCCTGTCACCGTCGCCACGCCTCCATCGTCGGCCCGACCCGGTTGCTGCCCAGCGCCGCGGGCCTGCTGTTGCTGGTGGAGGTGGCGGAGATACTGAGCCTGCGGAGGGCGCCGCGGCGGCCGTTCGTGGTGGTCCTGGGCGGCGGCAAGGTGGCCGACAAGCTCGGAGTGGTGAAGGCCATGTGCACGATGGCCGATGCGGTGCTCGTGGGCGGGGCGATGTGCTTCACCTTCCTGGCCGCCGCCGGTCGGCGCATCGGTGCCTCCCTGTGCGACCCGTCCCGCTTGGCGGACTGCCGGGCGCTGCTGGACGCCGGTGCCCCGCTGCACCTGCCGGAGGACCTGGTGGGCCTGGGCCCGGGCGGACGGATCGGCGCGCCGGAGGCCGGCGGCGACGTGCGGGGGTTCGGCGCCGACCTGCCCGACGGCTGGCTGGGTGCCGACATCGGCCCCGGCACGGCCGCGCGGTTCGCCGACGCGATTCTCGATGCGGCCACCGTCTTCTGGAACGGGCCACTGGGGGCGTTCGAGGACCCGCGCTTCGCCGCAGGCACCCACACGGTCGCCGAGGCCATGGCCGAGACCCGTGCCCACACCGTCGTCGGCGGTGGCGACAGCGCGGCCGCCCTGGCGGCGATGGGACTGGCCGGCTCGGTGAGTCACCTGTCCACCGGCGGGGGTGCCGCCCTGGAACTGCTCGAGCACGGCGATCTGCCGGGCTTGGCCGCCCTGCGCTCACGCAGGCTGTAGACATCGGTACCGGGACCCGACCGCTCGACTTGGAGGCGCTGCTGTGACCACCCCCCGCAGGCCGCTCATCAGCGGCAACTGGAAGATGCACTTCAACCACTTCGAGGCCATCACCCTCATCCAGAAGCTGTCGTACGTGCTCACCGACGCCGACCACGCTGCGGTTGACGTGTCGGTGCACCCGCCGTTCACCGATCTCCGCTCGGTGCAGACCGTGCTGGACATCGACGACATCCCCATCGCCCTGGGTGCCCAGGACTGCCACCACGAGGACTCCGGGGCGTTCACCGGGGAGGTGTCGCCGGCGATGCTGGCCAAGCTGCAGGTGCGCTACGTGATCGTGGGGCACTCCGAGCGGCGGGCGCTCTTCGGTGAGACCGACGAGGGCGTGAACCGCAAGCTGCACGCCGTGCTGCGCCACGGCATGACCCCGATACTGGCGGTGGGGGAGACTCTCGCCCAGCGGGAGACCGGTCGCACCGAGGCGGTCGTATCGGCGCAACTGGCGGCGGGTACCGAGGGCCTGAAGCGGGCGCAGGTGGCCGAGATGGTCGTGGCCTACGAACCGGTCTGGGCCATCGGCACCGGTCGGGTCGCGGGCCCCGCCGATGCCCAGCAGGTGTGCGGTGCGATCCGTGCGCAGATCGGCGCCGCGTTCGGTCCGGCGGCGGCCGAGGGGGTACGCATCCAGTACGGCGGGTCGGTGAAGCCGGTGAACGCGGCAGCCCTGATGGCCGAGCCCGACATCGACGGTGCCCTCGTGGGCGGCGCCAGCCTCGACGTAGACGACTTCGCCCGCATCGTCCAGTACCGCCTGACAGCCTGACTGCTCAGCCGCCCGCCGCTGGTATCGTTTCTGCGATGTTCATCATGGCGCTTGTCCTGCACGTCGTGACGACGCTGTCGGTCGTGCTGCTGGTGCTACTGCACAGCGGGCGCGGCGGCGGCCTGTCGGACATGTTCGGCGGCGGTCTGGGCGCCTCGGCGGCCGGTTCGACGGTCATGGAACGGAACCTGGACCGCATCACCATCGTGGCGGCGCTGATCTTCGGTTTCGCCACGCTGTCGCTCGCCCTGATGATGGACACCTGAGCCGGCCCCCGGGCCGGCGCCCCGTCGGAGTGGCGGAATTTGGTAGACGCGCATGGTTGAGGGCCATGTGCCCGTTATGGGCGTGGGGGTTCAAGTCCCCCCTCCGACACCCTGGACAAGCGAATAAATAGCCACTGACCTGCGGAAACAGGGAACCCCCGGAGGTGTGTTATTACTTCTGTGACCGGATCATGTTGCGGTGGCCGGCCGGCCGAGCCACACGGGGCGATGTCCGGGCGCGGGCGGCGCTGTTCCGCCGCGGCCCGTTTCCCTCGCGGGGGAGTCTCAGGGTCGAGGCAGGCCCACGGCCGCGGCAGGAACACAGAACCCACCCGGCGGGCAGGCCCTTGGCGTACGCGATGAACGAAGCGAGGCGGCCACCCTCGGACTGACGCACCCTGGGCTTGTTGGAGGCTCCTGAGCTTGGAAGCGAGAATGGAGTCATGTCAGCAGTACACAGATCAGGAAGGGCGTCGTCGCGTCGGTATTCGGCGGTGGAGGAGGCGCAGGCGGTGCGGTTGGTGCGGGCGTGTGGATCCGCTCGGAGACGCGGCGATGCAGCGGTCGCAGACCGCTCGCTTGCGAATGGCGGTGGGAGCGTCCTAGTGGGGCGCTCGGGGAGGTTGTCCCTGGGTGGATGGGATTGAGGGTTCACCGTTGAGGTGAGCCCTCCGGCGATGCTGTGGGCAAGTAACCAGCTCACACCCCGCAAGGAGGGCTCATGGCACAGGTTAGGACCCAGCATCTGAACGCGAAGCTGACGCCGGCGATGCGGCGGCGGATGGTTGATGTGCTGATTGTGGAGGGCTGGGGTGTCGCGGCGACCGCGGAGCGGTTCCAGGTGGACCCCAAGACGGTGCGCAAGTGGCGCGACCGCTACCTCGCGGAAGGACCCGACGGTCTGTTGGACCGCTCCAGCCGGCCGCGCCGCAGCCCGGGGCGTACACCGCCGGAGGTGCGCGCCGAGGTGATCCGCCTGCGTCGCTGTCGGCGCCGCGGCGCCGGCTGGATCGCCCACAGGGTCGGCGTGGCGCCGTCCACGGCGCAGAAGATCCTCGCCGACGCCGGCCTGGGGCGCCTCGACCGCGGCGACCGCGCCACCAAACCGGCGCCGGTGCGCTATCAGCGCGAAAGGCCTGGTGAACTCATCCATGTGGACATCAAGAAGCTGCCCGCCATCCCTCCCGGCGGCGGCTGGAGGGTCCACGGACGCGGCAACGCCCCCACGCCGGGCGCCAAGGCCGGCTACCGCTACCTGCACACCGCCCTCGACGACCGCAGCCGCCTGGCCTACAGCGAGCACCTCGACGACGAGTGTGGCCCAACCGCCGCAGAATTCTGGTTGCGCGCCCACGCCTGGTTCGCCACCTGGGGCGTGACCTGCGAACGCGTCATCACCGACAACGGCGGCTGCTACCGGTCCAAAGACTGGCACAAAGCCTGCAAACGCACCGCAACGAAGGTCAAGAAGACCCGCCCCTACCGGCCCCAGACCAACGGCAAAGTCGAACGCTTCCACCGCATCCTCCTCGAGGAATGGGCCTACATCCGCCCCTGGACCAGCGAAACCGAACGCGCCAACGCCTACCAGGGCTTCCTCCACTACTACAATTGCCACCGAACCCACGGAGCGCTCGGCTGGAAAACACCAGCCTCAACCCTCGGGGACAACGTCCCCAGCATGCACACCTAGTGGGGCGCTCGGCGCGCGGTGGGGAGACCCGGCGATGAGCGCACCCAGCACTTGAGGGCGTGCAGCACATGTAGTAGGACTTGTGCGCCGCTGGTACTGCTAGCTGGGTGTACGTGGTAGCCTACTGTTGTGGACAGATATCTGACGCGCCTGGTGGATCCTTGGATCGCCGAGGTGCTCGCCGCGGCACCGGCATTGATGATTACCGGGGCGCGGGCCACCGGCAAGACCACCACGGCACTGCGGCACGCAGCGAGCGTCGTGCGGCTCGACAACGAGCGCGAGGCAACCCCGTTCCGGGCGGACCCTGACGCGGCGCTGCGAGATCGGCCCGAGCCGGTGCTGCTGGACGAGTGGCAGGAGTGCCCCGGCGTGCTCGGTGCCGTGAAGAGAGCCGTTGACACCGAGCGCCGTCCGGGCCGGTTCATTCTGACGGGATCGGTGCGCGCCGACACCGATCCGGCGCTGTGGCCCGGCACGGGCCGGCTCATCAGGGTTGCCATGCACCCGCTGACAGTGCGGGAGCAACTGTCGCGCCCCGGGCGCCCGTTCCTCGACGCCATCCTGGCCGGGGAGTTGCCGGCGCGGCCGGCAGACGCTCCCGATCTGCGCGACTACGCGGAGATCGCCCTGCGCGGTGGGTTCCCCGAACCGGCTACCAAACTGGATGGCCGGGTCCGTGACGGTTGGCTTGCGGGCTACGTGGAGCAGCTAACGCACGGCAGGCCGGGGCCCCCCAGCGGACCCGACGCCGCGCGGCTGGCAGCGTTCTTCCGGGCGTACGCCCTGAACTCCGCAGGCATCGTGAACGACACGACCCTCGATGAGGCCGCCGGTATCAACCGTCGAACGAGCCGCTCCTACGTGCAACTGCTGACCGATGTGGGTGCCATCGCTGAACTCCCCGCGTGGAGCAGCAACCGTCTCAAGCGTTTGACACGGCGCCCGAAGCGATACATCGCCGACACCGGTCTGTGGGCAGCAGCCGTCGCTGCGGACATCGCCCTGGTCATGAGCGACGGCGATCTGCTGGGTCGCCTCGTCGACACGTTCGTCACGAACCAACTCCGCGCCGAAGCCGTCGTGGACCCCAACCGGCCGCAACTGCATCACCTGCGCGACCGCGAGGGGCGCCACGAGGTCGACCTCGTCGCCGACCTAGGGGCGCGCGGTCTCATCGGCATTGAGATCAAGGCCCACAGCGCACCATCGCCTAGGGACGCCCGACACCTGGCCTGGCTGCGCGACCAACTCGGCGATCAGTTCAAGGCAGGCGTGCTGCTGCACACCGGGCCCGTGCGGTTCCAACTGGGCGAGCGCATCGAGGCCATCCCCATCTGCACCCTCTGGAACTGATGGCGTATCGCGGAAGCCGCAGGTCAACAATGCTCGCCAACACCCCCCACTGAGGGGGACCCAAGCTCCGGCCACATCCCTTACGTTCGCGTCCAACACGACGCGGAGGGTGGGACTCAACGCGAACGACGGCTCCGACGGACGGCCCGCACCTCTTCAACCGCCAAGTCCCCGGCGTCGTCTGCGGACAGTGAGACATTGGCCGCGACGTTGGCGGCGAGTTCACCGCGAATTGCAGCGGAGTAGTACTCCCACGCGGACTGGCGGCTGATACCCAGCGCCTCCCCGACCTGCGTCCACGTCGCTCCAGCGGCGCGAGCCGCCGCGACGTGCCCGCGGCGAAGCTGCTCGAGTTCCGCTTCGCTCCGAGCCAACTCGCGCAGCGCCGCCAACGGATCGGCCGGCAATGCGTCAACAGCAATCACACTCATCGTCGTCAGGATAGCCTGACGACAGAAGGGTAGGCAAGGCCCACGCTTGCGCTGTTCAGTAGATGATGTCGAGGGCGTATCTCAGCGCTCGGTCGAGTTCGGCTCGTGAGGTCTCGCCGAGGTGGCCCACCGGTTCGGGATCGAGGTTGCCCAGCGGGACGGTGAGGACGTTGTCGCAATTGATGACGCAAGGCTCGGGGAGGCCCTGCTCCGGACCGATCTCGACCTCCGAGCGAATACCCCGGTTGGTGCGGGTGATCGGGGCGCATGTGACCGCAGTGAGGACCGTCGCCGCCGCGTCCCGGGTGAGGACGCAGACGGGCCGCCTGCCGGCGGGCGGGCCGAGGTCGGCCCAGTAGATCTCGTTGCGTGCTACCACTCGGGTGCGGTGCGTGCCGCCAGGCGAGCCGCCGACTGCAACAAAGCCGGATCCGGGGGTTGTCGGCCGTAGGCAGCGACCAGTTCGGTGTCGGCGGCGGCCCGATCCTCGGCTTCGATGACCGCCCGCGCGCCGCGGCGGAGCAGGGCGGACCGGCTGGTGCCGCCGGCCTCGGCGATCCGGTCCAACCCGGCCACCAGATCGTCGTCGAGTTGAACGAGCACTTCACGCCGAGCCATAGCCATATGGTAACACATATGGGACTCGGCACGGATGTCGCCGGGTGCTGCGGACTTCGTGCCGGTAAGCACTCCGGTGGTGTCGACGCGGCGTAGCGGCGGTCCGGGCGTCGTATCATCCGAACGCCTCGCAGTCGGCGTCCGCGTGGGCGATCCGAGTCCCCGCCGGCCGGCTCGGGCGACCGGGTGCGGATGCGGTACTCGACCGAATCATGATCAGGAGATACCGATGACGAATCCCGTCGTAGCCGTGACCGATCACCCCTTCCCCGATCTCGAACCGACGAGAGAGGTGCTGGCCCCCCTCGGTGCCGAGGTTCGCATGTCCGCCTCGGTTGGTGCGGCCGACGTCCTGGCCGTGGCTCGGGAAGCCGACGCGGTCATCAATACCTACGCCCAGCTACCCGCGGAGGTGATCGACCGCTTCGAGAGGTGCCGCATCATCGCCCGCACGGGCATCGGCATCGACACGGTCGACCTCGACGCGGCCACCGCCAAGGGAATCGTCGTGACCAACGTCCCGGAGTACTGCGAGGACGAGGTCTCCGACCACGCCATGGCGCTGATGCTGGCGCTGGCCCGCAACGTGACGCGGGGCAATGCGCTGGTGCACGGCGGCACCTGGGATCTCGCCGAGGTCAAGCCGATGTACCGGTTGCGGGGGCGCACGGTCGGCCTGGTGGGCTTCGGCAAGATTGCCCGGCTGGTGGCCGCCAAGGCCCAGGCCTTCGGGCTGGGTGTGCTGGCGTTCGACCCGTACGTGGATCCGGTCGATGCCGCCGCGCTGGACGTGGAGCTGGCCCCGTTCGAGGACCTACTGGCGCGCTCGGACTTCGTGTCGGTCCACGCGCCCCTCACACCGGAGACCCGCCACATGATCGGTGCCGACGCACTGGCGATGATGCGACCCGGTGCGGTGGTCGTCAACACCGCACGGGGCGGGCTGGTCGACGTCGCCGCGCTGGCGGAGGCGCTCGACCGCGGGGCCATCGCCGGGGCCGGGCTCGACGTGCTTCCCGACGAACCGCCCGCCGACGACCTGCCCCTCTACGGGCGCCCGAACGTGATCCTCACGCCGCACACCGCCTTCTATTCCGAGGAGTCGGTGCTCGACCTCCAGACCAAGGCCGCCCAGCAGGTCGCCCTCGTCCTGTCGGGCGAGCCGCCGGTCTACCCCGTCAACCTCCACCAACTCAGCAGCTGACACCCGACCGGCGCCCTGAGACACGCCGGCGGCGGTCATTGGGTGCCTCCCGCCCGGATGCGGTGGGGTTCGGCGTTTCGACGTGACATCACCACGGCTGAGAACGAGGAGCCGCGGTCCCGGACGTTGAGGCGTGAAATTGGCCACAGACTGGGCGATACTGGGAACGCCGAGGGCAGTAGCCCGAGGAAGCAGACCCGACTCCTCTCCGGACGGTGAGCGGTCGGGTCTTGCGCTTCCTCGGGACTCGGATCTCTTCGACAACACAATATGTGGCAGAGTGCATGTCGTGGAGGTTCGGGTCTACCCGCTGTTCCAGGACTGGCTGGACCGGCTCGGAGAGGAGGCCGGCGATGACCGACAAGGCGGATTATCGACTGCCCGTCGACCGTGGTGAGACCGCAGATGTGTCCGAAGCCGCATGGCGAAGGGACGACAGCCCCGATCGTTGCTTCGAACGGCTCGGAGAAGACGGCGCGGTTCGTGCCCACTTCGATGCGGTTCTGGCTGAGATCCACGACCAGGCGAGGCTCGCGCCGGTCGCTCTGGTAGTCGAGACCGGTCTTGCCGGGGTGCGGGAGTGGGAGGCCGAGTTCGGCGAACTCACGCCCGAGGAGCTGGCCCGGGCCGATCACATTCTGGGGACATCTACTACTCGTCGAGTTGCCGGCTGATTGGGCCCGGCGTCACCTACGGACCGGCGCGCCGACCTTGTCGTGATGAGCGACGCTGCTGACCTGTCACGGCTTCGGGACGCACTCGGCGTCGAGTTGGAGATGTACAAGATCTGATCACCTCGATCCGACCGAACTCCTCACTCCGAGCGTGGCCGGAGTGGGAGCATCGAGCGGATGGCTTGGTCGGGGATGTCGATGATGTCGTCGGCGAGTTGGATGACCTCTCTGGCGAAGCTGTCCCGGCGGGGCGTGGCGATGATCACTCTCGTTCCGAAGTCCTGAGCGGCTCGGACGGCTTCGGCCAGATCACGATCTCCGGTAATCAGGATCATCGTTGAGAAGACCGTCCGCCCGGCCAAGCGCACGAGGTCTAGCACCATGAGGGCGTCGACGCCCTTCTGCTGGCGTTGGACGCGACCGGCCCAGGCTTTCGTGAACTCCTCAAGCAGCGTCGTTGGATCTACCGCCGGCTTCTTCGCGGTGCGTTCGATTGCTTGCCGCAAGTGCCGATCCAGCCGGACGGGATGCTCTGCGATGTGACCGAGGCGGAGTTGGACCCCCGGCGTGAACGCGATCGCATCGAAGAACTTTCTCTGTCCCGGATAGCGGACGTGAGAGGCGTCGAACACTCCGTCGTACCAATAGGTCCGGAGAAGGGTGCGATCGTGGAGCCTGCCTGAGACACAGGATTGCAACCAGTTGACAACGGCCGAGGCATCGGGACGCACTTGCCCCGACTTCCGGCCGGTTGCCTCGGCGCCTTGGGCGCGGAGGTAGCCGGCGTCAACGAATCCGGCACGGGTGTTGCGCATGCCGATGCTCCTTCACGAAAGACGGGAGCCCTTGGTAGGGATCGAGCGAAGAGGGGCGAGGACCTTGTCGGTCGATTCGGCCGGCGCGGCAATGCCTGTCGGGCAGTGGACCAGGGCTGCTGCCCGACAGGGAATGCTCTGGGCCTGAGGTCCCCTGAGAGACCTGACCCGATGGGCTCTCCTGGAGCCCGTACGCAATGGCCGGATTGTACGCCGGTCGGTGTCCGTGTGACAACAGCGGAGACGGCTCGGCACTCCACTCGGCGAGAGGGCTCGGGCGTCGCCCAAGCCCGGGTGCGGTGGGGTTTAGGGGTTGTCGAGTCGGCGGAGGAGGGTGGCCGGGGCTCGGCGTCGGTAGCTGTCCTCGAGCCAATCGGCGAGGTCGCCGAGTTCGACATCGGCGAGGCGGATGAGGACAGCGCCGTACCCGTCGTAGTGCGGGGTCGTGAACAGCACGTCGGCGTGGTTCTCGAGCAGGAGTTCCTTGGCGTCGACGTCGCAGAACACGACGAGGACCTCGGTGTCGTGAACATCGTCGCGGTCGTGTTCCCGTTCGCTCCACATCCGGCAGAAGCCCTTGGAGCGCACCTTCAGCGCCGGGGTGCCGTAGAAGGTCGACTCGGTAACCTCGGGAAACTGCATGCCGAGCCGGCAGACATCGTCGAAGGTGGCCACGTCGGAGGTTAACCCGGCGAGCGGATTGTCGGGGCCGGCGGACGGGTGCGTCGGAGGATGATGTACGAGATCTGAGCACCGGACGGCTGATCCCGCTCGGCTCATGACCCGCGTCGCGTCGCTGTTCGGTCGAGCCCGGGGCGCCGTTAGGATCGCTTCGTGGGTATCTCGCCGCAGTTGCGCGCCTTCATGTCGTAGGGGGGGTGGCTGTGCAACCCCACTTCAGCCCCGAGTTGTTCGACTTCCTGTTCGACTTGCGGGCCAACAACAACCGCGAGTGGTTCGGTGAGAACAAGGTGCGCTACGAGCGGAACGTGAAGGAGCCGCTGCTGCGGTTCATCGCCGACTTCGAGCCGCACCTGCACTCGATCAGTGAGCACTTCATCGCCGATGCGCGGGCCAACGGCGGTTCCATGTTCCGGATCTATCGCGACGTGCGGTTCTCCAAGGACAAGTCCCCCTACAAGACCCAGGCGGCGGTCCATTTCCGCCACGAGGCCGGCAAATCCGCCCACGCGCCGGGCTTCTACCTCCACCTTGCGCCCGACGAGGTCTTTGCGGGGGTCGGCATCTGGCGACCTGACTCGGCCGCTCTGGCAGGTATCCGCGGCCGCATCGTTTCGGATCCTCGAGGCTGGGAGAACACCCTGCAGGACTCCGGGTTCGCCGAGGAGTTCGAGTTGGCGGGAGACTCGCTGAAGCGTCCTCCGAAGGGATTCGATCCTGAGCACCCGCATATCGCGGACCTGAAGCGCAAGGACCACGTCGCCACATTCCCCTTCTCGGAGGACGAGGCGACGGCCGCGGGATTCATCGAGTCCTTCGCCGACGGCTGCCGCAGCGCCTCGCCATACATGGAGTTCCTGACGACGGCTGTCGGCCTTCCCTACTAGCGGCACCTCGACCCCGACTCCGGGCCGGCGGATGGGTGCGCCGGAAGGGGATGGCGGGGTTGGCGGGTTCCGGTGGTATCCTCATTGCGTGGCCGAGTGTTTCGGCCTTTGAGCGCACAATATTTTTTTGAGTGCTTGATTCTGTGCGATCTGCACAGCCGTGTTGCCTCCGAATGAATGGGTGAGGCACTCGCGGAACCCTGATAGCCCGCGACGCGCGGGCAAGGAGCTTCATGTCCACTACTTTCGCCCATCTGGGCGTACCGAATTCGATCTGCCGCGCCCTGGAGCGCGGCGGCATCCATCAACCTTTCGAGATCCAGACGGCCACCATCGCCGACGCTCTCGACGGCCGCGACATCTGCGGTCGGGCACCCACCGGCTCGGGCAAGACGCTCGCCTTCGGGATCCCGCTCGTTGTCAACGTCGGCCACGCCGAGGCCAGGCGGCCCCGGGCACTCGTCCTGTCCCCGACACGCGAACTTGCCGAGCAGATCGCGTCGGAAATTCGCACCTTCGCTGGCGACGTCCGGGTGGGTGTCGTCTACGGCGGCGTCGGCTACAACCCCCAACTGCAGCGACTGCGGCGGGGCGTCGAGATCCTCGTCGCCTGTCCCGGCCGACTGGAGGACCTGATCGGCCAGGGCGCCGTGAGTTTGTACGACGTGGATCAGGTGGTCGTCGACGAGGCGGACCGCATGGCCGACATGGGGTTCCTCCCCGCCGTGCGCCGTCTCCTGGACCAGACCGACCCGAACCGCCAGACCTTCCTGTTCTCCGCCACGCTCGACGGTGACGTGAAGACGCTCACACGCGACTACCAGCACAACCCGGTCACGCACTCCGTCGGCGCCGAGACGCCCGATGTCGTCGCCGCCGACCACCGGTTCTGGAAGGTCGACAGGGCCGGCCGTGTCGCCACCTGCGTGGACGCCATCACCGCTGTGGGGCCGACGATCGTCTTCTGCCGGACCAGGCACGGATCGGACCGGCTGGCCCGCCAACTCTCCCAGCGCGGTGTCAGCGCCGCGGCGATTCACGGTGGCCACGCGCAGAATCGACGCACACGCTCTCTCCGGCAGTTCACCGACGGCGCCGTCCAGGCGCTCGTGGCCACCGACGTTGCGGCCCGCGGCATTCACGTGGACGGCGTTGCGTTGGTCATCCACTACGACCCGCCGGAGGACCACAAGGCGTACCTGCATCGCTCGGGTCGTACGGCCCGCGCCGGCCAGGGTGGCCTCGTGGTGTCGCTGATCCAGCCGGAGCAGACCGCGGACACGAAGCGGATCCAGCGCCGTCTGGGCCTCCGGCAACTCATCACCAGCCCGCAGGCCGACAACCTGACCGCCGATCCGGCCGCCTTCGGCGTGCGCTTCGATCCCGATACCGCAGATCGGACCGACCAGGCCGACAGCGATGGTCGCGAGGCCGGCCGGGACGACTCCGCAGCGAATGGCAGCGAATCCCGCAACGGGAACAACGCCGGAAATCGCGCAGGCCGGGACCGTCACGCGGGCCGCAACGGCCGGGCAGCGAACGGAGCGCCGCGGAACGGCTCCCGGCAACGAAGCCGGAACAGGTCTCAGTCGCGGGCCTCCTCGCGTCACCGGACCCGCTGAAACAGGCCCCCGGGCCTGCACTCCGACGAATCACTCGGCGCCGGGCGACGGCAGTTCGGCGCCGGGCGCGATGCCGCGGTCCACGGCGCCGCACACGGAGCGATCCCTCAGAATTGTCACGCTAGATTCCACGCGGCGAGCGTCGCATGGGAGCCGCGCGCCGACTCACTGGGAGGTCTGTTTTGGGACTATTGGACGGAAGGGTTGCGGTCATCACCGCATCCGGCTCGGGGATGGGTCGGGCCGCAGCGGTGCGCATGGCCTCCGAGGGCGCCGCCGTCGTCGTGGCCGACATCCGAGGGGACGCCGCGGCCGAGACCGTCGAGCTCTGCGAGGCGGCCGGGGGATCGGCCAGCTCGTTCACGCTGGACGTCACCCAGGTCACCCAGATCGAGGCCCTGATGGCCGAGGTGGGCTCGCAGCACGGCAAGATCAACGTGCTCTACGCGCACGCCGGCAATCCGGGCCCGGCCGGCCTCGACATCAGCGAAGCCGACTAGGACGCGACCGCGGCCATCAACACGAAGTCGGCGTTCTTCACTGTGGCCCGGGCAGTGCCGCTCTTGGAGGCGTCGGGCAACGCTTCGGTCATCCTGACCTCGTCCATTACGGGGATCGTCGGCTCGCCGTTCTCCCCGCTCTATTCGCTGACGAAGGGGGCGCTGGTCACCTTCGGCAAGGCGGTGGCGCTGGACCTCGCACCGACGGTCCGCTGCAACGTCATCTGTCCCGGCCCGGTGGACACCCCCATGCTGCCGTTGTTCTACGGGCGGGAGCCCGGCACCGACGTCGAGCCCCTCATGAAGGAATTCCTGGCGCGCAATGTGCCGCTGCACCGGCCGAGCCGGCCCGAGGAGATCGCCGAGGTGGCCCTGTTCCTGGCCAGCGACGGGTCCAGCTACGTCACAGGGGTCACCCTGCCGGTGGACGGCGGCTACACCGCCCGCTGAGGCGCGGCGGCACGAGAAGGGTCGATGGCGATGGTTGACGCGACGTACGAGGACATCCGCCACTGGGTGCCGCAGACCCGTGACCTCTTGATCGGAGGCGCCGCGGTGGCGCCCGCCGGCGATGCGTGGGACGTGGTGAATCCCGCCACCGAGGAGGTCATCGGACAGGTGGGCGCAGCGTCGATCGACCAGGTCGATGCCGCGGTCCGCTCGGCCCGCGATGCCTTCGGCCCGTGGTCCCGGCTCTCGGGCACCGAGCGGAGCCGGCACCTCGGAAGGCTCGCCGACGTCCTCGAGGGAGCCGCCGACCGGCTGCTGCCGTCCATCGTCAACGAGGTGGGCACGCCGGTCTCGCTCGCCGCCTACCTGCAGGTCCAGATGGCCGTCGACGAGCACCTGCGCTGGGCGGCCGAGGCGGCCAAGACGGACCGGACGGTGCATCTCGGCCGGTACGACAAGCCCCACCCCACGATGAGTGACGTGGTCTACGAGCCGGCGGGGGTCGTCGCGGCGATCGCCGGCTACAACTTCCCCCTCAACCTCGCGATCTTCAAGTTCGGATCGGCGCTGGCCGCGGGCTGCACCGTCGTGCTGCTGCGGTCGCCGCGCACCCCGCTGACCACGCTCTTCCTGGGGGAGCTGATCCGGGAGGCGGGCCTGCCCGACGGGGTGTTCAATGTGGTCACCGGCGGCGCCGACGTGGGACGCCGCCTCTCGTCGCACCCCGGCGTCGACCGGGTGTCGTTCACGGGCTCCGACGGCGTGGGCGCGAGGGTCATGGCCCAGGCGGCCGAGAGCCTCATACCTGTGACGCTCGAGCTGGGCGGCAAGTCGCCGAACATCGTCATGGCCGACGTGGACGTCGGGGAGATCGCGGTCGACATGCATCTGCGCTGGTCGCGCAACGGCGGGCAGGCGTGCGCGGCGCTCAGCAGGCTGCTGGTTCACGAGAGCAAGGTCGACGAGTTCCTCGAGGCATCGAGCGCGGGGTTCGACGAGATGGTTGTCGGCGATCCCTGGGACCCCGCCACCAACATCGGCCCCATGATCGACGCCCAACACCGGGCCCGCGTCGAGGGATTCGTGGCCGAAGCGGTGCAATCCGGGGGCACCAGGCTGATGGAGAAGGACCGGCCGCTGCCGGAGAGGGGCTACTTCGTGAATCCGGTGATGCTGGGCGGCCTGTCCCGGGACGCACGCGCCGTCCAGGAAGAGATATTCGGGCCTGTGGCCGTGATGATGCCGTTCTCCAGCACCGAAGAGGCCATCGAGTTGGCCAACGACACATCGTTCGGGTTGGCCGCCAACGTGTGGTGCAATGATCCCGAGCAGGCTCGATCCGTGGCCGGGCGCATACGGGCCGGCACGGTGTGGATCAACGGCGGCGGCGGGATGCGCCCCGACGCCCCCTCCGGGGGTTACGGACGCTCGGGCGTGGGCCGCGAACTGGGCGAGTGGGGGATGCGGGAGTTCCTCGAGGTCAAACACATCCAGTGGCGGATCTGAGGGCAGCCAGGCATCAGCGGCGCCCGCGTCGCTGACCGTTCCGAGGGCCGCCTGCGGCGCTCTGCAATATTCTTCGCGCGGACCTGGCCCTACCGGGAGGCGGATTGTCTGATGTCGAAGCGGCGGGTCGAGGTCATGGACGCCGGTGCAGTGCGCGGCGGCGACTTCGATGCGGTCGTCATCGGCGCGGGGGCGGCCGGTCTGTACATGCTGCACCGGCTGCGCGGTCTCGGCTTGTTGGTGAGGGTGTTCGAGCAGGGAGAGGGCGTCGGCGGGACGTGGTACTGGAACCGCTATCCCGGCGCCCGCTGCGACGTGGAGAGCTGGGACTACTGCTACTCGTTCTCCCCCGAACTCGAGCAGGAGTGGGACTGGAGTGAGCGGTATCCCACCCAGGCCGAGTTGGAGCGGTACTTCAACCACGTCGCCGACCGCTTTGATCTGCGCGGCGACATCGAGTTCGGCACCCGCGTCGAGCAGGCGCGCTTCGACGAGGGCCGGAACCGGTGGATCATCGGTACGTCCAGGGGCGCAACGATCTCCGCCCGGTACCTGGTGTCCGCGGCCGGCTGCCTGTCCGAGGTCAACAAGCCCACGATTGCCGGTGCCGAGACGTTCGGGGGCGAGCAGCACCACACCGCCCGCTGGCCCGCCGGGGGCGTCGACGTCGGTGGCAAGCGTGTCGGCGTGATCGGCACCGGGTCCAGCGGCGTGCAGGTGATCCCTCAGGTGGCCAAGCGGGCTGAGCACGTCTTCGTCTTCCAGCGCACCGCGCAGTACACCGTTCCGGCACACAACCGCCCGCTCGACGACGACGAGCGCAACGAACTCAAGGGCAGTTTCCACCAGCGGCAGGCGTTCAAGCGCACCACCCCCACCGGGCGGTCCCGTCGCCCGCCGGAAGTCTCGTCGGCGGTCGAGGCGGACGCGGCCACCCGCACCGACATTCTCGAGGCGTCATGGCAACAGGGCGGGCCGGGCTTCGCCCGGACCTTCGACGACATCTTGACCGACGCCGCAGCGAACGAGCGTGCGGCCCGGTTCGTGCGCGACAAGATCCGGACCAAGGTCGACGATCCGGACACGGCCGAGACCCTCGTTGACATCGACTACCCGCTCGGTGCCAGGCGGCTGATCGTCGACATCGACTATTTCGAGACCTACAACCGCGACAGCGTCACGCTGGTGGACGTGGGGGCCGCGCCGATCACCGAGATCACGCCCCGGGGACTGCGTACCCGAGACGGTCACTACGACCTCGACGTGCTCGTCTACGCCACCGGGTTCGACGGGATGACCGGTGCGCTGCTGTCGATGGACATCTGTGGGGTCGGCGGGCTGGCGCTGCGGGACAAGTGGGCCGACGGGGCGGGTACCTACATGGGTCTGGTCGCATCCGGGTTCCCGAACCTGTTCATGATCACCGGGCCGGGTAGTCCGGCGGTGTTGAGCAACGTGATGCTGTCGATCGAGCAGCACGTGGACTGGATAGCGGACTGCCTCGCGTACATGGTCGAGCACGGCCGCGACCGCATCGATGCCGACCCGGAGGCGGAGACCCGGTGGACCCGGTACATCGAGGAGCTGGCCGCCCAGAGCATCGTCGGCAAGACGAACTCGTGGTGGACGGGGGCGAACATCGACGGTAAGCCCCGCGGCATCACCATGTACCTGGGGGGAACCCACAACTACCGGGCCGCGTGCGACGAGATCGCCGCCAACGGCTACGAGGGATTCGTCCTCACCCGGTCGGCCGACGGCACAACCGCTTCGCTGTAGCGACCAAGCTCGGGGCTCAGGCCGCGGTTCAGGGTTCCCACAGGAGTGTGTCCGGCATGAACTGGCTCCAGGCGAACCAGAACGATTGGTGACCCTCGATCTCCTTGCCGGCGGCGTCGACGGCGCGCAGGCCGCCACCGTCGAGGCGGAGCGTCACACCGCCCAACTCCACGATCCCGCCGTCACCCAGGGCGGCTGCCGCGGCGTCGACGGGAAATGCGATGGGGGTGCCGCCGTCGAGGACCACACCGAAGACCTGGTCGTGGACGCCGAGGCGACCGTCGAGGTCGCCGATCGGGAAGATGGGCCCGTCGTCGTCACGGCCACCGAGCGGGTCGAGCGGGTACGAGCGGCCGATCCCTCCGTCTGCGGCGACGATCGTCGTCTCGGGATGGGCGGTCTTCCAGTCGCCCCAGGTCGTGGTGACGACGGTTGCCTGATCGAGGACGACTCCCTGCCGGTGGAGCGGACCGGAGACCGCTTCCCCGGTGAACGTGTCGAACACCGATGTGGTGACGAGGTCGTACATGACCTTGTTCGATCGCGATAGCAGCCCCGATGTCCGCAGAACCGGTGTGACCACGCCGGGGGGAACGTCGTCGGTGAAATAGGCCTGGGCGGAGCCACACAGCGTGCAGTAGGGGACGGCGATCCTTCGCCCCCCGAGCGTGTCGTTGACCATCTCATGGATTTCCATGATGTGACGCGGGTAGGCCCGGGCCTCGTCGCCGATGACGACTGCGAACACAATGCCATCGTCGGAATACCACGAGCCTCCGGCAGCGTCGGTGACAGCGGGGTCATCGAGGGCCGGGATACAGCCCTGACGGCACGGGTTCGGGTCGCCGAGTTCGCGATCGTCGATCCGCACGCCACCCCAACTCACGAGACGCCAATCGATGGCGGCGTCGGTGTCATCGAAGAACGGCTGCCAGCGAGGTTCGACCAGCGTGAACAGTCGCGCCTTGTAGTCGACGTAACCGTCGAAGGCGGGGAGATCCCATGCGATCAAGTGATCGGTGACGGATTGCCACGGGTTTCTGTCGGACGCGGGGTCGTCGGCCAGGCTCGCGCCCGTCAACGTCTCGAAGGCGGGGATCACCGCGTCGCGGACGTCGCCGGCGTAGAAGAACCTCAGGAGGTCGGAGAGTATCCAGGCCAGTCTCGGGTCTCCCGACCGTCCGAGCCTGGTGACCGCGGTGGTGTCGACTTCGGTCTCGAAGCCGGACCAGATGGTCTCGAGGTCGTCGGCCGCGGACGGTTCGAGTGGGCCCGCCGGTGCCTCAGGCGCCGGAGGGAACTCGTAGCCGCGGAAATTCCGCAGGGCCGCGCGCTCGGCGGGGTGCAACTGGGCGGGGTCCTGATCGGACGCAGCCGCTGTCGTTGAGGTGCCGGCCGGGGCCGTGGCGTCCGGGGCCGGTTGGGCGGGGTCCTGGTCGGACGCAGCCGCTGTCGTTGAGGTGCCGGCCGGGGCCGTGGCGTCCGGGGCCGGTTGGGCGGGGTCCTGATCGGACGCAGCCGCCGGCGTTGAGGTGCCGGCCGGGGCCGTGGCGTCCGTGTTGCCGCCCGAACAGGCTGCGGCGAGGAGTGCAGGCCCGACCAGCAGGACACAGATGCGGGAACGCACGCCACCACGTTAGAGGCCCAACTCCGGTTGATGGTCTCGCCACACCCCGATCCCGGCCGAGACGGCCCTCGGCGATCGACGGTTCCAGGGGGGTGCTGAGTAATCCATCGGCAGCGCACGTCTAGCCGCTGGACAGTGGATTCCGGCCTCCGCCGGAATGACGGAATGGGGGGTCTGGGGAGCTACTCAGCAGACTCCCAGGGGGCCGCGCGGGTAGATCACCGCCTCGCGGGAGAGGGGTCTTCGGCTGCAGCCGCGGCGACGTCGTCTTCAGTCACGCGGCCGCCGGGGCCGGTGCCGACCACCGAGTCGACGTCGATGCCGAGGTCCGCAGCCAGTCGCCGGGCTCGCGGCGTGATCTGCCGACGAGGCCTGTCCCCGGCCGCCACGGGCACGGGAGCCCGGCGGTCGGCGACCGGATCCGTCGCGGCGACAGCTCCTCGCTCGTCCTCGGCAACATCCCGTTCGTCCTCGACAGCATCCGGCTCGACGGCTCCGACGGGGACGATCACTGCGAGCAGCTCGTTGACTGCGACGGTGTCGCCCTCGGGCACCAGAATGCGCTGGAGCACGCCGCCGCCGGTGGCGACCAGCTCCTCTGTGACCTTCTCCGCCTCGATCTCGGCCACGACGTCTCCGGCGGCGACGTGGTCGCCCTCGCGCTTGAACCAGGCGATGATCGTGCCCTCCTGCATCCCCATGCCGAACTGGGGAAGCCGGATCTCGGTGACCGCGGTCACGTGCCCAGCCCTCCAGCGAGCAGAGTCATGCCATCAGCCGGCGGGCGGCGGATGCGATCCGATCTGCGTTCGGGTACAGGGGCCGCTCGAGGTCGGCGCTGAAGGGGATGTGCGTGTGGGGCGTCGTCACCCGGGTGATCGGTGCCTGGAGGCTCCAGAACCCCTCCTGGGCGACGATCGCGGCGACTTCGGACGCCACCGAGCCCATCTCGTGGGCGGGATCGGCGACAACGAGCCGGCCGGTCTTGGCGACCGAGGTCAGCACGGTCTCGCGATCCAGGGGCACGATCGACCGGAGGTCGACCACCTCCGCCGAGATTCCCTCGTTGTCGAGTTCGTCGGCCGCAGTCAGGGCATGAGCAACCGCGCCAGCCAGCGCGACGACGGTGACATCGCTGCCTTCCCGCTTCACGTCGGCCACGCCCAATGGGATCACGTGGTCGTCGTCGGGAACCTCGCTGCTCTGACCCCACAGGCTGCCGTCCTCGAAGCTGATCACCGGGTCGTCGTCCCGGATCGCGGCCTTGAGCAATCCCTTGGCGTCGTACGGCGTGGCCGGAGCGACGAGCTTCAGCCCCGGGATGGTCATCAGGGTCGAGTAGGGGCGGTCGGAGTGCTGGGCGGCGTTGCCGCGGCTGTACAGCATGGGCGCCATCAGCGTGATCGGCATCTTGGTCTGCCCACCGTAGAGGTAGGTCGACTTGGCGATGATCGAGGTGATCTGATCGAACGCGACGTACACGAACGGTGCGATCAGCATGTGTACGACGGGACGCATGCCCACCATGGCCGCGCCGGCGCCGGCCCCGACGAAGCCGGCTTCGGAGATCGGCGTATCGCGGACCCGCTCGCGGCCGAACTTCTCGACCAGCCCTCCGGTCGCGCCCATCAGGTTCCAGCTCACGTCCTCGCCCATCACGAAGACCGTCTCGTCGCGCTCCATCTCCTCGGTCAGTGCCTCGTTGATCGCCTCGAGGTAGGTCACGGTGTGCATGGCGAGGCGCTCAGGCCGTGATCGGGTTGGTGAACAGGTGGGTGAATGCGGCCTCGGGCGGAGGGGTGGAACTTGAACGGGCGAACTCGAGCGCGTCGGTCAGCTCCCCCTCGACGGCGGCGTCGATGGCGTCGAGCTCGTCGCCATCGATGCCTCGCGCTTCCAACACTTCACGGAACAGCACCAGCGGGTCGCGGTGCGTCCTCCAGTGCTCGACCTCGGCGGGGTCGCGGTAGTTCTCGATCCGCATGCCGATGGCGTGGTTGTCGAATCGGTAAGTGATCGTCTCCACCAGGCTCGGCCCCTCGCCCCGGCGCGCTCGCGCCACCGCCTCGCTGACTGCGCCGTGGACGGCGAGCACGTCTTGACCGTCGACGGTGACGCCAGGAATGCCGTACCCGGCAGCCCTCGCCGACACCTGCTCGACCGACATGGTGTCATGCACCGCGGTCAGTTCCCCGTAGCCGTTGTTCTCACACACGTAAACGGCCGGGAGCGCCCAGATCGCCGCCAGGTTGAGCGACTCGTGGAACGTTCCCTGGTTCGACGCGCCGTCGCCGAAGAAGCACAGTGCCACCCGATCGAGACCCTGCAGCTTCGAGCCCAGCGCCGCTCCCGCCGCAACGGGAAGGCCCGACCCGACGATCGACGTCTCCCCGAGGCTGCCGATGGAGAAGTCCGACAGATGCATCGACCCGCCCTTGCCCTGGTTGACCCCGGTCTCCTTGCCCATCAGCTCGGCGAGGAGGCGGTCCAGCGCGGCCCCCTTGCCGATCGGATGTCCGTGCGAGCGGTGGGTGCCGACCATGTAGTCGTCGTCGCGAAGCGCCATGCACGCCCCGACGATCGAAGCCTCCTGGCCGGTCGATGTGTGGAAGGCGCCATAGAGCTCACCCTTGAGCATGAGTTCCTTGGTCGTGGCCTCGAACTGCCGGATGCGTGACATGCGCCGATACATCTCTTGCAGATCGCCGTCGGTGACCGTCATGGCGTGCTCCTGGGCTGCCGTCGGGGAGTCGGACCGTCCTCGATTCGCATTCTTACACCTGGATTGCCGCGAGACCGGCCTCCCGCGGGATCGGCCTCGATGGCGCTCATGGCAGTTCTTCGACGGCTGCGGCGATCTCGTCGGCTGCCGGCGTGAACGATGCGGGGATCTCTGCGATCGGCATCGGATCGATGTCTGCGAGGGCCGGGATCACCTCACGTCCCATCTTGTCGAGTTCGTCGATCACGGCGTCGATGTGCATCTGTGGCCACTGCGGCTTGATGATGATGGGGTCGATGGGAAGCTCGCGAGTGACCCGGGTGAAGTGGTCGATGACTTCCTGCGCGGTTCCGACGGCCACCGAGTCCTTGATGGTCTCGTAGTAGTTGTTCATGAGGTCGGCCTCGTCGAGGATGTCGAGTTCGTTGCGTACGTAGGTGAGATAGCGCTCTCTGCTCACGTCGACGAAGCCCGCGATGGCCTCCTCGGTGGTGGCGCCCAAGAACGTGTTGCGCCGCAACGGCTGATGGCCCATGGTCTTGCCCCGCTCGGCGAACCCCGCGGCCATGATCCCCAACCGCACCCGCATCTCTCCGATGTCGTACTCGGGCGGGATAACGAAATTGTCACCCACCCGACCGGCACGCTTCGCCCCCGCCCGTGAGTGCGCCCCGATCCAGATCGGCGGGTGGGGGTCCTGCACACAGGCGATGTGCGGTGTCGCCCCCTCGATCTGCCAATGCTTGCCCTGGTAGTCGAAATCCTCCATGGCCCAGCACAGCTTCATGATGTCGAGACACTCTTCGAGGCGGCTGACCCGATACTTGAAGGGAATGTTGAGCATGTCGAACTCGGCGCTGCGATAGCCCAGGCCGACACCGACGTCGAGCATGCCCCGGGTGACGATGTCGAGCGTCGCGAGCTCCTCGGCCAGCACGATCGGGTTGTACAGCGGCGGAAGCAGGACCGACATACCCAGGCGAACGTCGTCGTTGATCTCGCCGGCCAGCCGAGCCAGCAACGGGATCGGCTGGAGCCAGCGCAGGTCGCCGTACAGGAAGTGCTGGCCGATCACGAAATGGCTGAGCCCGTTGCGCTGCCCGGCTTCCACCTGACGCAGGATCCCGTCGAATTGCTCGCCGGGGTCGACCTCGCGGGGCACGTCCCCGATGAGCATGCCGAACTTCATGGACGTCTCCTTATGTTCCGGGTCAGGTTTCCGGCTCAGCTAGGAGAGTGCTGAGCAATCCGTCCGCAGCACACGTTGGGCCGCTGGACAGTGGATTCCGGCCTTCGCCGGAATGACGGAGCAGGTCGCGCGCAGCATTACTCAGCAGCCTCCTCGTGGTGGGTTCGGTTGCAGGATCATCATCCCGACGCGGGTGACCCGCATCACCATCTCGTCGCGCTGGTTGTAGCCGCGGTGCTCGAACCAGACGATGCCGGCGTCGTCGCGGCTCTTCGACAGCCGCTTGTCAACGATGGTGGTCTCGGCCCGCAGCGTGTCGCCGTGGAACACCGGGGCGGGGAACTCGATCTTGTCGTAGCCGAGGTTTCCCAGAGTGGTCCTGAACGTGGTGTCGGGGACGGTCATCCCGCCGATGAGGGCCAGGGTGAACAGGCTGTTCACGACCCGCCGGCCGTGCACCGTGGTCTTGGCGAACTCCTCGTCGAGATGCAGCGGCTGCACGTTCATGGTGAGCGAGGTGAACAGGATGTTGTCCATCTCGGTCACCGTCCTGGTGAGGGCGTGACGGATCACCATCCCCACCTCCAGCTCTTCGTAGTACTTGCCGTGCATGGTCTCCTCCGTCAGTCGTCGATGCCCAGGGCGCCGGCCATGGCCAGCCACTGTCTCGCCGTCGTAACGTGAGCGATGTCGATGTGGCGGCTCTCGTAGACCAGCGCGGCCCGACCCTCGGCCTCGGCGGCCTCGAAGGCTGCAATGAGCCCCCGGTAGAAGTGGACCTCGGCCGCGGTCGGGGTGAACACCTCGTTGACCACCGGCACGTGGCTGGGATGGATGACGATCATTCCTCTGAACCCCAGGGCCCGCCCCTGCGCGGCGAAGGTTCGGAGCCCTTCGAGGTCCCCCACGTCCTCCCACAGCCCGGTGAGGGGATGGACCCCGCTTGCCCGGCACGCGATCAGGACGCGGCTACGGATGTAGAGGCTCTCGAAGCCTTCGGGAGACCATTCGAATCCGACCGCCCGGGCCACGTCGGCGTGGCGGGCGGTGCCACCGATCATCGCTGCGATGCGGGGCGACGCCGCCGCGATCTCGGGCGCGTTCTGGAAGGCCGGCGCCGTCTCGGTCGGCACGATCATCTCGAGGCCGTCGGCTCCGCCCACGTGCTCGGCGTGCTCCAGCAGCGCCTCGAAACGGTGGACATCGGCGGCCGCATCGATCTTGGGCGGGAAGATGCCGTCGAGCCCCGGCCTGACGACCGCGGCGAGGTCGGAGCCGGTGGTCCGCGTGGCCAAGCCGTTGGGCCTCACGAACAGGCCGACGTCGTGGCCGTTGGCCCGCACCCGGTCGATCGACGCAGCGACCATGCTGCGAGCCGCGACCTTGTCGGCGTCGGGCACCGCGTCCTCCAGGTCGAGCACGATGGCGTCCGCCCCTGAGGCGATGCCCTTGGCCACCAGCTCGGGCCGGTGCCCCGGCATGAACAGCAGCGATCGGTACGGCTTCATCGATTCTCGCCCTCCTTGACGACGACGGTGGCGTCGACCGCGACGGCCCCCACCGAGCCGACGATGACCGGGTTGAGGTCCACCGCCACCAGCCAATCACGTCCGGCATCGATGAAGGCGCCGACCGCTGAGACGACCGCGGCCAGGCTCTGCACATCGGGTTTCGTCCCCCTCATTCCCGCGAGCACCGGCCACGACCGCAGGCCGCGCAGCGCCTCGTCGACCTCGGCCGGGGTCACGGGGCAGGCCACGAACCTCACGTCGCGCTCGTGGGCGGCGAGCACGCCTCCGGTGCCGACCATCACCACGGGGCCGAAGGTCGGGTCCACGGTGCCGCCCACGATCATCTCCACTCCCCGGTGGCGGCGGGACACGAGATAGCCGTCGGCCGCCAGACCGTGCGCGGCGGCGGTGGTGTCGAGTTCGGCGATGACCGCCCCGGCGTCGTGAGCACGGACGCCGACCCGGACCAGTCCGAGCTCGGTCTTGTGGACGAGCCCGGGCGCGACGAGCTTCACCACCGAGTCGCCCCCGTAGCGGGCAATCGCGTCCGATGCCGCGCCCGCGCTGTCCACCATGACCTCGTCGACGACCGGGACGCCGGCGCCGGCGAGGAGGCGCTTCGACCGGTACTCATCGAGGGTCCCGGAGACTGCCGGCCGGCTCACCGCCGGTACTCGCCGGCGGTCGGCGGATCCCACGTGTGCGGTGTCGTGGTGCCAGCGGACCAGGCCGGCGAGAGCGTCGATGCCCTCGTCCGACGTCCCGTAGACGGGCACCTTGGCCTCGCCGAGCAGCTCTCCGGAGCGCTCGGTGAGGTGCCGGGCCGACCATGAGCAGATCACGGCGGGCTTGGACGAGGCCTCTGCAGCGGCGATGAGCGATGGCAGGAGCTGATCGGCGTCGTGGGGGCCCCACGTGGCCGTGACGATGGCGAGCGCGTCGAAGTGCTCGTCACTGCAGAACGTGTCGGCGACGGAGCGGACGTAGGTGGGGTCCCCGATGATCTGGCCGGTCGCGTCGAAGGGGTTGCCCGGCACCGCGAAGCGGACAGGCTCGCCCAGCCGGTCCATGGTCCGGGCGCTCGGCACGGGCAACTCGAGACCTTTGGGCGTGGCCCGGTCGGCGAAGTACGACGACTCGCCTCCGCTGACCGTGAAAACCCCGACGCGGCGCCCAACCGGCCGGGGCATCGTGGCCAGCAGATGGGAGGCATTGAGCAGCTCGTCGAGGCCCTTCGCCTCGACGACGCCGGCTTGGCGCAGCACCCCCGAGTAGACCTCCGGCTCGCCGGCCAAGGCCCCCGTGTGGCTCTCGACCGAACGGCGGCCGACGGGTGAATGGCCCACCTTGAGGGCGACGATCGGCTTTCCTGCGCCGTGAGAGCGGCGCGCCGCCGCCAGGAAGCGCTCACCGTCGCCGATGCGCTCCATGAAGAGGGTGATCACTTGGGTCTTCTCGTCATCGACGAGGGCGTCGACCATCTCGGCCATGTCGATGTCGGCTTCGTTGCCGAGCGTGACGAGGGCGCGGACGCCGATGCCCCGGCCCTGGGCCCGGTTGAACAGGTTCACGGCCATGCCGCCCGAGTGGCTGACGAGGGTGACCGTGCCCGGGGTGTACCGGTAGGTGATGTTGTAGGTGGGAACGGGCACGTAGTTGTCGGCGACACTGAGGACCCCGATGCAGTTCGGCCCGATCATCCGGACCCCGGCCGCGGCGGCTGTCGCAGCGAACTCGCGTTGGAGCCGGGTACCGTCGGGGCCGAGCTCGCTGAACCCGGCGGCGCAGACCGTGATGGCAGGGATCCCGCGGGCCGCGCACTGCTCGATCGTCTCGGGCACCAGCCGGGCCGGTACCACGACGATGGCCGCGTCCAGGTCGTCGTCGACGGCGGCGAGGCTCGGGTGGGCCCGGTGGTCCCCGATGCGGTCGCGGTTCGGGTTGACGAGATGCATCCGGCCCCGGTACCCGGTCTGTTCGAGGTTCACCCAGACCCGCCCGGCCATGGCGGATGTGTTCGTCGAGGCGCCGACGATCGCGACCGAGCGCGGGCTGGAGAACTTCTCCAGAAGCCGGCGGTCGAGCGCCGGCGACCGGGAGTGGCGCTGGGTCACCTCAGTACGACCTCGGAAGGCCCATGACGTGGCTGCCGATGTAGTTGAGCACCATCTCCTGGCTGATGGGAGCGATTCTCATGAGCCGCGCCTCCCGGAAGTAACGCTCGACGTGGTACTCGCGGGCGTAGCCGTACCCGCCATGGGTCTGCACGGCCACGTCGGCGGCGAAGAACCAGGCTCGGCGGCAAGGACTTTGCCATGTTGGCCTCCTCGCCGCACGGCAGACCCTTCCCTTCCCAACTCCGCGGCGACAACAGTACTGGCACCCCTAGATTCGTCCAATCATCAGACTGGATTGTCCATCGGCATCACGATCCGCGGGCGCCGTTAGGATCGGTTCGTGGGTAGTTCTCCTGGTGGTACGCGGCCGGCTCTCCGGGCCTTCATGCAGTAGGAACGTAGTCGTGGAGCGCCACTTCGGTCCCGAGTTGTTCGAGTTCCTGCTCGAGTTGCGGGCCAACAACGACCGCGAATGGTTTGGTGTGAACAAGGGGCGGTACGAGCAGCACGTGAAGGAGCCGCTGCTGCGGTTCATCGAGGACTTCGAGCCGTACCTGCACTCGATCAGCGAGCACTTCGTTGCCGATGCGCGGGCTAATGGCGGCTCGATGTTCCGGATCTACCGGGACGTGCGGTTCTCCAAGGACAAGACCCCCTACAAGACCCAGGCGGCCGTCCACTTCCGCCACGAGGCAGGGAAGTCGGCCCACGCGCCCGGCTTCTACCTCCACCTGGCGCCCGACGAGGTCTTCGCCGGTGCCGGCATCTGGCGGCCCGACTCGGCCGCCGTGGGCCGGATCCGCGAGCGCATGGTAGAGGATCCCGCCGGCTGGGAGAGCGCCGTTCAGGACCCCGGCTTCGTCGACGAGTTCGATCTGGCCGGGGACTCGCTGAAGCGCCCGCCGAAGGGATTCGATCCCGAGCACCCGCACATCGAGGACCTCAAGCGCAAGGACCACGTGGCCACGTGCATGTTCGACGAGGACGAGGCCACCGCCGCCGGATTCATCGACTCCTTCGCCGATGCCTGCCGCGCCGCTTCGCCCTACATGGAGTTCCTGACGAAGGCGGTGGGTTTGCCGTACTGACGGTGGTCTCAGGTGCCGTCGAGTTTGCGGATCAGTGTGGCGGGGGCGCGGCGGCGGTAGCTGTCCTCGAGCCACGCGGCGAGATCCTCGAGTTCCACGTCGGCGGTGATGTGTCGGCTGATTCTGGGGCTACGTGCCGGAGCCGGTTACGGCACGTGCCGTCGCGCCGCGCTGGAGTGCCACGAACAGCCCGACGAGACCGTGCACGGCCACGAGCGTCAGCAGGGTGAGCGGCCCGTACTCGGGATCTGCTGCGGACATCTGGTTGCGGATGGCGGCCCCCAGCGCGGCGGCACCGGTCAGCAGGGCGACCGCCTCGCCGATTACGAACAGGCGGCCGCCGAGCGGTGAGACCGGGCCGAGCCGGTTCCCCATCCACAGCAGCGTGTAGAAGCCCTGCGCGGCCATCGCCGCGGCGGGCGCAACGACCCAGAGCGGCATGCTCGCCGTCGTGGCCGCAAGGATGGCGACCCCGACCCCGAACAGCGCGTTCACCATCGAGAGTGTCACCAAGCCGACCCGGGAAGCGGTATGTACCAGCGGCACGCGCGCGAGGATATTCCGGTGGCCCGTCTGCCGGCGGGCTGGTCCTGGATGGAGCAGAGGCCGCTGAGGCGTGTGCGGGGTGGGCGGCACTGTGTTCGGCAGGATGCCGTGCGGTTACGGGTATCGGCGAGGCGCGTTTGCTAGTAGGGGGTCTCGCCGGCGTCGACGTTGATTGCCTGGCCCCGGATGATCACGGCGTCTCCGGACAGCAGGAAGGCGACGACGCGGCCGACCTCGATGGGCGCGGCCTTGCGACCGAGTTGGGGGAGCATCATCCCGGCCAGGATGTCCACCGGGTCGCCGCCCTGTCGCTCCGCCAGCCAATCGGCCACGTGGGCGAGCATCGGCGTGTCTACCGCACCCGGACACACGGCGTTGACGTTGATCCCCAGGGATGCCCACTCGGCGGCGAGCGTGCGCGTGAGGTTGATGACCGCTGCCTTGGAGGCGTTGTAGCCCGCCATGTTGGGAAACCCGACCTTGCCGCAGTTGGAAGCCACGTTGACGATTGCGGCCTGATCCGAGGAGGAGAGATGATCAAGCGCCGCCCGGCACATGCGGAACACCCCGGTCACGTTGATGTCGAGTTGGCGCTCCCACTCCGCACTGCTGGCGTGGCGGGACTCGTTCATGTCGATCACGCCGGCGTTGTTGACCACGCCGTCGAGGTGGCCGAACCGGTCCACGGTCGCTGCCACTGCCTCTGCAACGCTTCGGTCCGAACCCACGTCGCAGCGGACGGCGAACGTGTGCCGACCGGTCGGATCAATCGTCCGAGTTGTTGTCTCCGTGGTCATGAGATCCAGGTCGGCGAGCGCCACCGAGCCGCCCGCATCGACGATCGCCTGGGAGATTCCGGCGCCGATGCCACCGGCGGCGCCGGTGACGATGTAGACGCGGCCGTCAAGTCTCATCAGCTCACCAGGTGGTGTTCGTGAGCACGCCGCCGTCCACGAGCAGGTCGACTCCGGTCACCCAGCGTGAGAGGTCCGAGCAGAGGAACACGCAGGCGTCGCCGACGTCTTCGGGTGTGCCGAGGCGCTCGAGCGGGGCGGCAGCCAGGTAGCGCGTGACACCCTCCGGCCAGTCGTCGATGAGGCCGGGGCGGTCGATCAGGCCCGGCGAGACGGTGTTGACGCGGATCCCGTCGGGTCCGTACATGAGCGCCGCCGCCCGGGCGTGCATGACCAGGGCCGCCTTCGACGTGGCGTAGTGACCGTGCATGACGGTCGGGTGTCGGGCCTCGATGGAGGAGATGTGGATGATCGAGCCGCCGCTGCTGCCATCGCCACCGCTGTTGCGACGCATGGCAGCGGCGGCCCGCTGCGTCAGCCGGTGTGTTGCCGTGACGTTGATGTCGATCATGTCGGTGAACTGCTCGTCGGTGAGCGTGTCGAACCGTGCGATCGGCTGGGCGCCGGCGTTGTTTACCAGCCCGTCGAGGCGCCCGTGCAGCCGGAGGGTCTCGTCGATGACGTGCTGCGGTGCCTCTGGCGCCACGAGATCGGCCCGGACGGTGGCGACGGGTGTGCCGTCGGCGTCGAGCAGGTGGTCGGTGGGGGAGTGCCGGGTGTGTGCGACGGTGGTCGCGCCGGCCGCCACGAACCGTCGCACGATCCCGCCGCCGATGCCGCCACCGGCACCGGTCACGAGGATCACTCGGCCCGTCAGGTCGATCATCTGGCGTGGGGTGTCGATCGTGCCGCCCGGAGTGTCGATGTCGCTCACAGCACGACCAAAGGTACAAGGCGCACCGTGTGGCGCCCGCATCGCCGGCCGGCGGACGGCAGCACGGGGTTGCCGCCGGGCGGCATGATGGAGTGGATCGGCAGGCGTTAGCGAGGGTCGGATGCAGGATCTGGGTGAGCGGACTCTCGACTGGATCGACGGCGCTGTCCGGATGGTCGATCAGACCCGCCTGCCGGACGCCTACGAGGTTCTGGACGTCACCACGGTTGGCGATCTGGTGGACGCCATCGGGCGCCTGGCGGTGCGGGGCGCGCCGGCCATCGGTGTGGCCGGCGGATTCGGTGTCGTTTTGGCGGCCCGGCAGTACGGCGCCGGCACCGAGCAGTTCAGAGCAGCGGTCGAGTCGATCCGGACGGCACGCCCGACCGCCGTCAACCTCGCCAGGATGACCGACCGCGTGGCCGCCCGTGCCGGCGAAGGCGTCGACGCGATGCTGGCCGAAGCCCTCGCAGTCCGTGACGAGGAGGTGGCGGCGTCGATCGCGATGGGGCGCTTGGGCTCGGAGTTGATCGATGAGTTGACAGGCGGCTCGGTGGCCGTCACGGCGCTGACGATCTGCAACACCGGCGGTCTCGCCGCCGTCGAACGCGGCACCGCCCTCGGCGTGATCCGCACCGTGCACGAGAAGGGCCGCCTGGCATTGGCGATCGCCGTGGAGACGCGCCCGCTTCTGCAAGGCTCCCGGCTCACCGCCTGGGAGTTGGAGCGCATGGGTGCCCCGTACCGCGTAGCGGTCGACTCTGCCGGTCCGGCCCTGCTGTCACGCGGCATGGCTGACGTGGTCCTCACGGGAGCCGACCGGATCGCAGCGAACGGCGACACCGCCAACAAGATCGGCACCTTCTCCCTGGCCGTGGCGGCGCGCTACGCCGGGGTGCCGTTCGTCGTGGTGGCGCCCGAATCGACCGTCGACATGGCGACCCCGTCGGGCGACGTGATCCGGATCGAGAACCGGGACGCCGATGAGGTCGTCAATCTGCGGGGCACGCCGATTGCCCCTGCCGGAGCCGAGGCTCTCAACCCCGCCTTCGACGTCACCCCTGCTGACCTGATCACGGCCATCGTGACCGACCGGCGGGTCGTGCGCCTCGACCGGGGCGAAACACTCGCAACGGTGTCCCTGGGCTAACCGCCGGCGAGGGGGGTGATGAAATGCACCTCGGCGTCGGGCGGCACAGGTTCGTAGATGGCGTCGGGGATGATGTCGCCATCGATGGCGACGGCCGTGGTGGACGTGGTGTCGAGGTGCGCACCGATGCCGGGGAACATGTCCTCGAGCTTGCGGAGGAGTTCGCGCACCGTGGCGGCTTCCACCTCCACCTGCGCCACGCCACCCGTCAGCCGGCGCTGACCCGAGGAGAAGTGCACGTGTGCCATCAGCCGCCGTCCCGGGGCGGCGCCGCGGGGATCGTCAGGGGCGGACGGCCCTCAGCCGCCGTCGCCGTTGCCGCTGGATATCGCCGCCAGCACCCGCGGCGGTGACATCGGCAGGTCTCGGATGCGCGCACCGGTGGCGTCGTGCACCGCGTTGGCCAGAGCCGCCAGCGGCGGCACGATGCCGACCTCGCCCACACCGCGCACGCCGTAGGGGTGGTTCGGGTTCGGCACCTCCACGATGATGGTCTCGATCATCGGCAGATCCGAGGCCACCGGCATGCGGTAGTCCAGGAACCCCGGGTTCTCCATCGCGCCGCCGGTGTCGAGGATGTACTCCTCGTTCAGCGCCCAGCCGATGCCCTGCACGACGCCGCCCTGCATCTGACCCTCGACATAGTCGGGGTGGATGGCCGTGCCGGCGTCCTGGGATGTCGTGTAGCGCTCGACGGTCACCCGACCGGTCTCGTCGTCGACCGAAACGTCCACCACCTGCACCGAGAACGCCGGACCGGCGCCACGGGCGTTCAGTGAGGCGGTGGCGCCGAGAGGCCCGCCCGTCTGTCCCGCCTGCGCGGTTATGGCGGCCATTTCCAGCGGTTCGTGCTCGCCGTTGCCGTGCACGGCCCGACCGTCGACCCAGTCGACATCGGCCACGTCGCAGTCCCACATGCGGGCGGCGCGCCCCCGCAGCTGGCCCAACAGGTCGCGGCATGCCTCCACCACCGCCATGCCGGTGGCGAAGGTGGCGCGGCTGCCCTCGGTGACGTCGGTGAAGCCCACCACCTCGGTGTCACCCACCACGGGCTGGATCGAGTACACGTCGATACCCAACTCCTCGGCGGCCATCAGCGCCATGGACGCCCGGCTGCCGCCGATGTCGGGGCTGCCGGTGACGACCGTGGCGGTGCCGTTCTCGTTGAGGTTGACGGTGGCGCTCGACGCCTCGCCGATGTTGAACCAGAAGCCGCTCGCCACGCCGCGGCCGTGCCCTTCCTCCGGCGCGCTCCGGTAGTGGTCGCTGTCGCGGATGGCCTCGAGGCACTCCCGCAGCCCGATGCGGGGCCACTTCGGCCCGTAGGGCGCCACGTCACCCTCGGCGGGACAGTTCAGGAGCCGCAGCTCGAGGGGATCCATGCCCAGCCGCCGGGCGATCTCGTCGACGAGAGTGTCCGTGGCGAATGCGGCCATCGGCGCCGACGGGGCGCGGTAGGCGGCGTTGACGGGCTTGTTCACGACAACGTCGAACCCTTCGATGAGGAAGTTCTCCACGTTGTACGGCGACACCACGCACATGCAGCCGAGCATCGCCCAGACACCCGGGAAGGCGCCGCCCTCGTAGGCGAGCCACGCCTTGGCGGCGGTGATCCTGCCGTCGGCGCCGGCCCCCAACGTGAGGCGGATCCGCGACCCGGGCGTCGGTCCGGTGGCCCGGAAGACCTCGTCGCGGCTCATCACCATCTTGACGGGACGCCCGGACCTGGCCGACAGTTCCACGGCCAGGGGCTCCAGGTAGATCGTGGTCTTGCCCCCGAAGCCGCCGCCGATCTCGGCAGGAATCACCTTGATGCGCGCGGTGTCCCAGCCGAGCATGGCGGCGGTTTGTGAGCGCACCCGGAAGTGCCCTTGCGAGGAGCACCAGATGACCGTCTTGCCGTCCTGGCCGGTGTCGGCCACGCAGGCGTGGGGCTCGATGTAACCCTGGTGGATGGCCTTGGTGGTGAATTCGCCCTCGACGACGATGTCGGCCGTGGCGAGCGCCTGCTCCACGTCACCGCGCTCGTAGCAGGTGCGGTTCGAGAGGTTGGAGGGTTCGCTGGGCGCGGGGTCGACGCCGCTCGTGAAGATGTCGTCGTGGAGCAGCGGTGCGTCCGGGTCCATGGCCTCAAGGATGTCGAGCACGTGGGGGAGCACCTCGTAGGTGACCTCGATCGCCTCGGCAGCGGCCTTGGCCTGGCCGCGGGAGGCGGCGGCCACGGCGGCAACGGCGTGACCCTCGTACAGCACCTTGTCGCGTGCCATGAGGTTGCGCGTCATGTTCTGCTCGGGGTCGTCGGCCGGCAGATCGGGGAAGTCGGCACCCGTGACGATGGCCCGCACACCGGGCATCGCCGCCGCCGCGGAGGTGTCGATCGACACGATCCGGGCGTGGGTGTGCGGCGACCGCAGGACGTGCCCGTACAGCATGCCGGGCAGCACGAGGTCGGCCGCGTAGCGGGCCTTGCCGACGACCTTGTCGAGGCCGTCGTGGCGCACCGGGCGCGTGCCCACGAACCGGTATTTGGGCCGTTCTTTCGTGATGGTCATCCTGCCACCTCCTCCTTCATCCGTGACGCGGCCGCCAGGACCGAGCGGACGATCTTGTCGTAGCCCGTGCAGCGGCAGAGGTTGCCGGCCAGGCCGTAGCGCACCTCGGTCTCGCTGGGGTCCGGGTTCTCATCCAGCAGCGCCTTGGCGGCTACGAGGAACCCTGGTGTGCAGATGCCGCACTGCAGGGCGGCCCCCTCCAGGAAGCACTGCTGTAGTGGGTGCAGTTGGTCGCCGTCGGCGAGACCCTCGACGGTGGTGATGGCGGCGCCGTTGGCCTCGGGGGCGAAGACGAGACACGAGCACTGCAGCCGGCCGTCCATCAGGATCGAGCAGGCGCCGCAGTCGCCGGTGCCGCAGCCCTCCTTGACGCCCATGAGCCCGACCTCGTCACGCAGCGCGTCCAGCAGGGACTCGCCGGCGTCGCACAGGAACTCGACGTCGTCGCCGTTGATGTTGCAGCTCACGTGGGTGCGGCTCATCGGCCACCTCCGTTCCCGGCCCGTCCGGCCGCTTCGGTGACGGCTCGCTTGGCGAGCACCCCTGCCACCTGCCGCCGGTAGGTGACCGTGCCCCGCTTGTCGTCGATGGGATTGCACGCCTCGCTCGCAGCGGCGGCCACCGCGGCCAGCGCCTTATCGTCGATAGCGCTCCCTACGAGGGCGTCGACGGCCGCCGGCACTCCCACGACCGTGGGCGCCACCGCCCCCAAGGCCACCGCAGCCGCCGTGCAGGTGCCGTCGGCGTCGAGGGTGACCCGCGCCGCGGCGCCGACGACGGCGATGTCCATCTCGGTGCGGGGGATCAGCCGCAGGTAGGCATCGGACGTGCCGGGCGGGTGCCGGTCGATCTCGAATTCGACGACGAACTCACCCGATGCCAGGGACGTCCGGCCGGGGCCGGTGGCGATGTCGGCCACCGGAACGGTCCGCTCGCCGTCGGGGCCGGCGATCACCACCCGGGTGTCGTTCACGACAAGGGCCGGGACCGTGTCGGCCGCCGGCGAGGCGTTGCAGAGGTTGCCACCCAGGCTCGCCCGGTTCTGGATCTGATCCGACCCGATCAGGCCCGCCGCGTAGGCCAAGCCGGGCAGGTCGGCGGCGAAGTCACTGTTGGCGGTGAACGCCGACGCCGGGGCCGCCGCGCCGACCCGCCACGTGGCGCCGTCGAGCGAGACGTCCATGAGCCTGCCGATCTTCTTCAGGTCGACGGCGATGCCGGGCTCGGCACGCCCGGCTCGCATCTGCGGTACCAGGTCGGTGGCACCGGCAAAGACACGGGCATCGGGATCGCCGGCCAGCAGTGCCGTTACCTCCTCGACCGATGCGGGGGCGACGTATCTCACGGCCTCATCCCTGTCACGACATCATCTCCTTCGGCGTGGCTCGGCGCCCGATCGGCGCCCCAACTGTATTGGGTGTGACCGGTTGGTTGCGTCGTTGTCTACGTGCGGCCGCCGTGCCCCGGCCACAGGGGTCGCCGCTACCAGTCACGAGAGCCGGCCGCGCCCTTGAACGGACCGACGACGTCGTTGGTGACCCAGCCGCCGTAGAAGGCGCCCGGCTGGGGCTGCACAGCTTCGTCGTCGAGATAGCAGTCGAAGTCGGCCGGGTAGAACGACACGTAGCCCGCCAGTTCGGCGAACGCGGAGATGGGGTTCGGGTAGCTCCAGGCGCGCCCCGCCACGGCTCTGCCGCCGACCGTCACCGTCCAGTAGGCGGCGGTGCCCTTCCACTCGCAGAAGCTGCCGCCGGGAGCAGGCGAGAAGTAGCGCCCGACGATGTCCGCCGGTGGCACGTAGTACGTCGGCGGGTGCGAGGTTTCGAGCACGCGGCGCGCCCGGGACGACACGGCGACCTCCACGCCGGACAGCTCGACACGCACGGTCCGGCTCGACGTTTCGAGAGCGGGCGGGCGCGGATAGTCCCAGACCGACTCCTGGCCGGGCCCTGCGGTATCGGGCTCGGGAAGTGCTTGCCACCGCACGACGGCGACGCTAGCCCGTGTGCGCCGCCGCTCCGGTGCGGGTGCGCGAGGCTGCGGTTGTGGAGATCTTCGATGCTGCGGACATCCGGGCGGGCGCCTCGTGGCCGGCGCTGACCGACGCCGTCGCGGCGATGCTGAGGGATGCAGGGGCTGTCGCCCCCGAGCGGCAGGTCCTGCCTCTGGCGCTTGCCGACGGGGCGGAGGGGTCGTTGCTGATGATGCCGGCCTGGCGGGCGGGCGACGCCGTCGGCGTCAAGGCGGTCACCTACTTTCCCACCAACGCGGGCTCCGGCACCTCCACCGTCAATGCCGGCTACATGCTGTTCGACGGGCGATCCGGCCGGCTTGTCGCCGTACTCGACGGTGACGAGTTGACGGCACGGCGGACCGCCGCGGTGTCGGTGCTCGCCGCCCGGTACCTGGCCCGAGCGGACGCCGGCCGCCTGCTGGTTGTCGGCACCGGTCAACTCGCACCCAGCGTGGCGCAGGCACACGCGCACACCCGCACGCTGCGCAGCGTCGAGATCTGGGGGCGCACCCCTGGCCGGGCAGCGGCGGTGGCCGACGGCCTGGCGGGTTCGGGTCTCCCCGCCGTCGCTGTGGACGACCTCGAGGCGGCCGTCGAGCGGGCCGACCTGATCTGCTGCGTGACCGGCGCCACCGAGCCGCTGATCGCGGGGCGCCTGCTGCGGCCGGGCACGCATCTGGATCTCATCGGCGGGTTCCGCCCGGACATGCGCGAGGCCGACGACGACGCCGTCCGGCGGGCGAGCATCTTCGTGGACACCGGACCGGGCGCCGTAGTGGCCGGCGACCTGGCCCGGCCCCTGGCGGCAGGCGTGATCGACGAGGGCCGCATTGCCGCCGACCTCGCCGACCTGGTCACGGGCCGCCACCGGGGCCGCACCGCCGACGACGAGATCACGCTGTTCAAGTCCGCCGGCTTCGCCCTCGCCGACCTCGCCGCAGCCCGCCTGGTCCGAGCATCACGTCACGACGCCTCCGGTACGTGAGGGATCGAGTTCCCCGAGGCCACCCTGGCCGAAGCCGTTCTGCGTCCGGGTAGCGGTCGGGCGCAGTGCTGGGTGCACAAGGTTGGTAAACCATCTGTTCATACTGTCCACTGATAGGGGATCGAGGGGCCTCTAGATTCGGTTCGACTCGAATGGCTCGGACAGACGGAGGTGGGGGTATGGCACGAATCCTGTGGTCAATCGTTGACCGACCGGGTAGACCATGCCGATGGACCTCCTGACGCCCGACGACATCGAGACGCTGTGCCTCGGGGCCACGCTGCTGGGCACCGGCGGCGGCGGCGACCCGTACGTGGCGAAGCTGGTGGCGCAACAGGCCCTGGAGACCTACGGCCCGGTCAGGGTCGTGGAGCCCGGCGATCTGCCGCCCGACGACCTGGTGCTCACGACGGCGGTGATCGGGGCGCCGACGGTGATCCTGGAGAAGATCCCGGCGGGCACAGAGTACGTGGGGTCCGTCGAGGCCCTGGCGTCGTACCTGGGGAAGCGGCCGGCGGCGATCATGTCCATCGAGGTGGGTGGCCTCAACACGCTCCTGCCCATCGCCACCGCCGCCGAGATGGGGCTGCCCATCGTCAACGCCGACTCCATGCGCCGGGCCTTCCCCCAGATCGAGATGACGGTCTTCACACTGGCGGGCCTGCCGGCGGGGCCGCTGTCGATCGCGGACGAGAAGGGCAACCAGTGCGTGTTCAGGATCACCAACAACCACGTGGCGGAGACGCTGGCCCGCACCGCGGTCATCCAGTTGGGGCTGGCCAACGCCATCAGCTGCTACCCGCTGACCGCCGCGCAGATCGACGAGCACGGCATCCACGGCTCGCTCAGCTACTGCACCGAGGTGGGCCGGCTGCTCGAAGCCGTCCAGCGCGGCGACGACGGTGCCTGGGAGCGATTCCTGACCGACTCCGGCTCCGCGGAGTTCTTCAGCGGCAAGGTCGTGGACCTCGACCGGCGGACCACCGACGGGTTTGCCCGGTCCACGGTGATTCTCGAGGACCTCAACGGATCCGACAGCACGATGCGCGTCGAGGTGCAGAACGAGAATCTGATCGCCTTCCTGGACGGTGTGCCGGTGATCACCACCCCCAACCTCATCTGCCTGCTGGACTGCGAGACGTACGACCCCATCACCACCGAATACCTGGCCTACGGCAACCGGGTCATTGTCATCGGCATGCCGTGCGCACCCGAGTGGCACCGCCCGGGGATGCTCGAACTGGTCGGCCCCGCCGCCTTCGGCTACGACGTTGACTTCGTGGAGCTGCCCCGATGAGCGCGACGAGCCCGGCGAGCGGCGAGCGGGATCTGCGCATCGGCGTCGATGTCGGCGGCACGAACACCGACGCGGTGGTCATCGACGACGCCGGTGAGGTGCTCGCCGCTGTCAAGGTGGCGACGACACCCGATCCCATCGACGGCATCGGTGCGGCCCTCGACGATGCGCTGGCCGGTATCGACCGTGCCGGCGTCTCCAAGGCGATGCTGGGCACCACGCACCCGGCCAACGCCATCATCCAGCGGCGTGGCCTCGACAGGGTGGCCGTCCTGCGGTTGGCCGCACCGTCGTCGCTGGGCGTTCGCCCCGGGGCCGCTTGGCCCGACGACATACGCGAGGTGGTGATCGGCACCGCCGCCATCACCGAGGGCGGCAACGAGTACAACGGCGCCGAGATCGCCGCCCTCGACACCGATGCCGTGCGGCGCCTGGCAGCCGACGCGGTTGCGGCGAACTGCAGGTCGATTGCGGTGACCGCCGCGTTCAGCCCCGCCACCAGCGAGCACGAGATCCGTGCCCGCGACATCCTGCACGCCGAACTGGGCGCGGACTTCCCGGTTTCCCTGAGCCATGAGATCGGCTCACTGGGGCTGCTGGAGCGCGAGAACGCCACGATCCTCAACGCCGCGCTGTTGAGCGTGGCCACCAGTGTCGTCAGCGGCTTCGAGGAGGCCCTGGCAGGACACGACCTGAACATCGACGCCTACCTCACGCAGAACGACGGCACGTTGATGATGGCGACCGAGGTGGGCCGCTACCCGGTGCTGACCCTCGGCTCGGGGCCCACGAACTCGATGCGGGGCGCCTGCGCTCTGGCCGGGGTGAACGATGCGATCGTCATCGACGTCGGCGGTACCTCGGCGGACGCCGGCATCCTGGTCGACGGCTTTCCCCGGCAGTCCTCTGCCGCGGTGGAGGTCGGCGGTGTGCGCACCAACTTCCGCATGCCGGATCTGATCTCCATGGGGCTCGGCGGCGGCACCATCGTCCGCAACGGCGTCGTCGGCGGCACTGGCAACGGCTTGCGCATCGGTCCCGATTCGGTGGGCTACGCGGTGGCCACCGATGCGATCTGTGTCGGCGGGGGAGTGCTCACGCTGTCGGACGTCTCGCTGGCGGCCGGTCGCATGACCGGGTTCGGTGACCCCGACCTCGTGCGCGGCGTCGATGCCGACCTTGTCCGCGCTTGTGTGGCTTGGGTCGACGAGCAGGTCTCCGTCATGAGCGACCGTATGAAGTCCACCCGCGCCTCCCTTCCGTTGCTGGCCGTCGGCGGTGGCGCGCACCTCATCCCCGACGAGATCCCCGGCGTTTCCGAGGTGATCCGCCCACGGCACCAGTCGGTCGCCAACGCCTACGGGGCGGGGATCGCCGAGGCGTCCGGGTCGGTGGACCGGGTGTACGGCTATGACGCCTCGAGCCGCGAGGAGTGTCTCGACGACGCCCGCTCGCTGGCCGCCAACGCCGCCGTCCGGGCCGGCGCCGACCCCGACCGGGTCCGCATCACCACCGTGATCGAGGTGCCGATGACGTATGTCCCCGGCGGCGGGTGTCGCGTGATGGTGAAGGCAGCGGGCCCGCTCGCCTGACCGGGACCTCGACGTGCCTGACGTTCCCGGCCGATGCGGCGACGGCCGACCCCTGCGGGATGACAGGGCGGCAACCGATGCCTGACGCTGCCGACCGGCCGGCGGTCCTCCCGGTGGCCGACTGCCACAACGACCTACTCCTGGCCTGCCTGCACCGGCGCGAGCGCGGCGTCGCCGACCCCTTCGGTGACGACTGGCTGCCGGGACTGCGCGCCGGCGGGGTGGTACTGCAGGTTCTCCCCATCTTCACCGAGGAGCAGTTCATCGGCGAGGGCGCCCTCCGTCGCACCCTCGAGGTCATCGCTCTGGCTCGTGAGATCGCCGGGCTGCACCCCGTCGACGTCGGCATCATCGAGACTGCCGGTGACGTGGACCGCATCATCGGCGACGGGCGCATCGCGCTCGTCCTCGCGCTCGAAGGCGTCGAGCCGATCGGGTCGTCGCTGTCGATGTTCGAGACGATGTGGCGCCTCGGCGTGCGGATGGCGTCGCTCACGTGGAACCGCCGCACGATGATGGCCGACGGCGTCGGCGAGACCGACACGGGCGGCCGGTTGACATCCCTCGGCGTCGCGGCCGTCGGTGAGATGGAGCGCCTCGGCATGGTCGTCGACGTGAGCCACCTGTCGGCGCCGGGCGTCGCCCACCTGGCCGAGGTGGCCCGCAGGCCCTTCGTGGCATCGCACTCGTCGTGTCTCGCCCTGTGCGACCACCCGCGCAACCTCAGCGACGCCCAGATGCGGCTCGTGGCGGGCTCCGGCGGGTTCGTGGGAATCAACGCCTTCGGAAGGTTCGTTGCCGCCACCGGTATGCCGACCGTGGACCGGTACGTGGACCACGTGGCGCACGCCGCCTCCGTGGCCGGCGACGGCGCCGTTGCGCTGGGCTCGGACTTCATCGACGACCTCGTACGGCAGGTCGATCCGATCCTGGGGCGGCAGATCCTGGTGAGCCCCGACGATCTCGTGCACATCGAGGATCTCAAAGCGCCCGCCGACTTCGCCCTCCTGACCCGGAAGCTCGTGGACCGTTTCGGCGCCGAGCGGGCCGGCCGGTTCGCGAGCACCAACATGGTGGATTTCTTCAGAGCCCGGCTGCCCCGATGAGCCTGCCTGTCCCGACGAAACCCGATCTGCTCGCGGAGCGTGATCCTGGTGGCTGTGGCGGCCGACAACTGGACGAGAAGCCGACGTGCGGCGTGACCGGCGCAGGGCCTGCCCCTGAGCGGTGGATACACGCGGACGACTACATCGCAGGGTAAGTTACGTGCCGTGTTTCCCCCTCTACGACGCGCCCCAATCCCCGGTCGGCGTGCGCTGATCGATCGCCTGCTCACGTCGATACGGCAGTCCGCCCACCGCCCGGCGCAGCGTTGGACCCGAGCCGTCCGTCTCGTGGCGGTGCTGGCGGTCGGCGCCTTACTGCTCGCCCAGTGCGGGGGTGACGACGGCGAGTCGGTCGACGACGACAGCAGCACGACCGCCTCCGAAGCCTCCAGCGCCACTCCGGCCCCGGCCCAGCCCACGACCACTGTGCTTGCTGCGCCCGAGCCTGTACCTGCTCCCGCGCCGACGCCCCCTGCTCCGACACTCACACCGGCGCCGGCGACCGCGCCGGCCCCTGCACTGTCGGGGCCTCCGCCGGTGGCGGTCGGGACCATGTCGGAGATGCAAGTCGGCGTTGACGGTTACGCTCATGCCAAGTTCGTTGCGGAGTTCTTCGGCGGACCGGTGGACGGTTACGCCGCGTCGTCCTCCGATACAGGCGTGGCCACGGCCGGTGTCCAGGCGCCGGACATGCTTGTCGTGGCCCCGGTTTCGAACGGTTCCGCCACCATCACGGTGACGGCTTCGGGCCCCGGCGGCGCCGCCACCCAGTCGTTCCGGGTCAATGTCGGGACGGGCTCCGGTCAGAATCGGGTCGTCGCTGCGCCTGCGCCTGCGCCTGCGCCTGCGCCGGCTCCAGCACCGGCCCCCCAGGCGTCCGAGCCTTTCGTCCCCGCTGAAGAAGTCGCGGCCGACATGGCTCCCGGCGATGCCGTGGCCGACGATGCGAGTACCGACGACGATCCGTTGCCGCCGCTGCCGCCGGCTGAGGTAACCGAGGCACCGACGCTGTCGGGCACCATCCCCGAGCAGTCGGTGGCAGTGGGAGCGGTTGGTACGGTCGACGTCTCCCAGTACTTCGGTGGAACCGCCCAGGGCTGGGAGGTGGAGTCCTCCGATCCGACAGTCGTGTCGGCGACGATGGCGGTTGGCGGCATCCTAAGTCTGAGCGGTGAGGCCACCGGTACGGCCACGGTCACGGTCACGGCGAGGAACAACATCGGCAGCGTCGCGCAGACCTTCAAGGTGTCGGTCGGAACCGCTTCCCAGACCACGACGCAGACCACTACCCACACCACAACGGCGACCACGACGGCGACCACGACGGCGACCACGACGCGGACCGGTTCGACCGGGCTGCTGACGCTGGTCGGTGACAGCCCGCGGGTAACGGTGAGCGTGGGACAATCCGTCACGCTCGATCTCAGCCGGCACTTCTCCGCTGCGGCCACCGGCTTCGCAGTGACCTATGACAACACCGACGCGAATCGACGGGTCAACGTCACACTGGACGGTTCGGTGGCGACCATCGAGGGCCGCCGCGCCGGAACCACCACCATCACTCTCGTCGCCAGCAACGCCACGTCCCGAATCATCCGACCAGCCACGGTCCAGGTCACCAACTGACTCCGACGCCGGTGCTCGCCGGGCGTCGACGGCGGCGAGGAGTTCCCGTCTAGTGGAGCTCTACCGGCAGCCCGAGGTTCATCGTCGCCGCTGGGCGCTGCTTGCGGTGCTGAGCCTCAGCCTCCTCCTTGTGATCATGTCGATCGCCGGGGTGAATGTTGCGTTGGCGAGCGTCCAGCGTGACCTCGGCGCCGGGTTCAGCGGTCTTCAGTGGATCACCAACGCCTACACGATCACGTTCGGTGGGCTCCTCCTGACCGCCGGTGCCCTCGGTGACCGCTTCGGGCGCAAGGGGGCGCTCGAAGTCGGCCTCGTCATTTTCGGGGTCGCGGCGTTGCTCGGGGGGATGTCCGGCAGCGTCGGCGCGCTCGTCGCCTGCCGAGCCGCCATGGGGCTGGGCGCCGCGTTCGTCATGCCGGCGACACTCTCGCTGATAACGAACATCTTCTCACCGGGCGAACGCGCCAAGGCGATCGCGATCTGGGCGGGTGTGGCGGGAGCGGGTGGCGCGCTCGGCCCTCTCCTGACCGGGCTGCTCATCACCGGGTGGTGGTTCATCCCGCCCGGCGGGTGGGAGTTGGCGTTCCTCTACAACGTGCCGATCGCTGCTGTGGTGCTGGTGGCTGCTGCGTTGTGGCTTCCCAAGTCCCGCGATCCCGACGCCACCCCGTTGGACCCGGTGGGTGCGGCCACATCGCTCGTCGCTCTGAGTGCTCTGCTGTTCGTCATCATCGAAGGACCCGAGCGCGGCTGGTCGTCACCGGAGGTCCTGGGTGGACTTGCCCTGGCACTGGTCGTCGGCGTCGGGTTCATGGCCTGGGAGCGGCGGGTCACGGGCCCGATGCTGCCGTTGTCTCTGTTCTCGAACCGCCGCTTCAGCGTCGGCGCCGCGGTGAACACCATGTCGTTCATGGTGCTCCTCGGCTACTGGTTCCTGCTCGTGCTCTACGTCCAATTCTCCCTGGGTTACAGCGCTCTGGAGGCCGGGCTGGCGACGTTGCCCGAGGCGGTCGCCGGGATGCTCGTAGCTCCCGTCACGCCGAGCCTGATGAACCGCTTCGGGGCGCCGAGGCTCATGGCGGCCGGTTTCGTCATACTCGCAGTGAGTCTCGGGCTCCTCGGACTCGCCGGGCCGACGACCGGCTACTGGTTCCTCCTCGGGCCGATCGTGTTGGCCGGTATCGGGCTCAGCCTCACGACCATTCCTGCCACCAACGACATCATGGCGGCGACGCCGCTCGCCAAGGCCGGGGTCGGTTCGGCCATCAACGACACGTCACGCGAGATCGGCGCCGCGCTCGGGATCGCCGTTCTCGGCACCCTCTCGACAGTGGTCTACCGTCGTACGATCGACACCGATGCCCTCGCCCCGTCGCTGGCTGAAGCGGGAGCCGATTCCCCCGGAGCCGCACTCGAAACAGCGAGCATCCTGGAAGGGACCGGCGAGTTGACGGTCGGCGAGGTCGGCGCAGCCACGACCGAGGTCGCAGCCGCCTTCAGCCGGGCGTTCGCCGTGGCCATGATCGCCGCCGCTGTTCTCGCCGCGATCAGCGCCGCCGGCGTGCTCGTCGCAAACCGATCTACGTCCCCCGTCGAGGTGCCGGTCGGCACGTAGCCGCGACGCCGCCGGAACCGTTCGGCAGCCACGCTGAGATCTGGCTGTTCTCGCTCCGCATCGTCGCAGCGTGAACCGGCGGGGCGCATTGGTCCTCGATGTGCTACCGGCGATGTCTTCTCGGTGTGCGTCCGACCCTTCTTGCGACCTGCGGTGGTTCCGGCGGGGGTGGGCTCGAACGCTCGACGCAGCGACCGACGAGGAGTGACTCATGGTCCAGGCAATTCCCGACAACTATCCGCGGGTCAGCATCGCCCTGGCTGTGGACGGCGCCGCCGAGGCCATCGACTTCTACGCCGCCGTGTTCGGCGCCCGGGAACGCATGCGCTTCCCTGCCCCCGACTCCCGTGCTGCTGCAGCCCAACTCAAACCCCTGATCCGCCCGGTCGGACGAGCGGGGATCAGCTCGGAGTATCGCGGCGGGCCAGGCGTAGGGCGTCTCGCCAGGTTGTGCGTGCGCCGGTGCGCAGCAGGGTTGATTCGTACACCCGGCCCGCCAGGACGAAGGTCCACCACGTGGCTGCCAGCAGCAGGATGACCGACAACGCGATCTCCCAGACCGCGGCGCTGCCGGTCACGACCCGGATGGGCATGATCATCGGCGAGCTGAGCGGGATGTACGAGAGGAGGCGGGACACCAGGATGTCGGGCTCCTGTATGACGAGGGAGAGCCCGGCGACGTAGCTGACGATGAGGGGGAGGGTCACGGGCAGCGCCACGAACTGAGCGTCCTCGATGCGGGAGACGAGCGAGCCGGCCACGGCCAGGAGCATGGCGTAGAACCCGAAGCCGAGCAGGAAGATCACGAGCGCGAGGGGCGCGATCACCCAGACCGACGTGGGCAGGTCCAACGCACCGGTGATCGACAGCACCACGGCGGCGGTCAGCACCACGACCGCGACCTGGAGAGCGGCCACTGCGCTGACACCGGCGATCTTGCCCAGCAGCAGCTCGCGGGTCCGGACGTGGGCCAGAAGCACCTCGACCACCCGGTCGGCCTTCTCCTTCACCACGCTGGTGATCACTACCGAGCCGTACACCTGCAAGCCCACGAACGTGAGAATCGTCAGGGTCAGCCCGATGCCCAGCGCGCCGACGGAGGCTTCGTCCTCGGGATCCGGTCCTTCGCCGGTGAACCTGTGCACGATCTCCACGGGCGCCAGCAGCGCCGTCAAGTCAGCACTGCTCAGGCCCAACTCGTCGGCCCGCTCGGCGCGGACAACCTCGCTGAGGGCCTGACGGAGAACCAGGGCTATCTCCTCGTCGACGCTCTCCTCCCACACCAGCGTTCGGGGCGGGTCGACCACCACGTCCACCCCGGCCCGCCGCAGGTCACCCGGCATCTCGTAGGCCTTGATGCGCACCCAGGTGATGTCGAACTGCGACCGGTCGGGCTCCGCCAAGAGTTCCTGCAGGGCGCCGACCGGCTCCACGTGCCCGACGCGCACCTCCCTGCGCCCTTCGTCACCGCCCAGCACGGCGATAAGCACGACGCCCACAGCGGTCAGGACCACCAGCAGCACCGTGGTCACCCGCCAGGTCCGGGTCCGGGTCAGGACGGTGATCTCGCGCCGGGCAACCTCTCCGGTCACCCGGAGACGCACCCCCGGAAGGCGCCACGCGGAGCGCCGCCCGTCGGGGGAGGGCGTTCGGCGGGCGGCGGGGGAGGGGTGACTACCCACGGGAGGCCGGCTCACCGGCGACGAGTTCCACGAATACCTCTTCCAGCGGCGGCGGCTCGATCGAGAACGACGTGACCCTCCCCGCCGAAGAGGCGGCAGCGACGATCTCCACCGGATCGACGCCGGCCGGCACGGCGAACCGCACCCGGCCCGGCCCCGAACGCGGATCGGCGCCCGAGCGATCCGGCCCGTCACCGGCGCCGTCGGGCCACAGCCCCGCGGGCGGTGTCCAGCGCGCCTCGGGGTCGTCCCAGGCGATCTCCACGATCCGCCGGGTCGCCCGGCTGCGCAGTTCCCGGACGGTGCCCGCCGCCACGGTCACGCCGTTGGCGATGATCGTCACGTCCTCGCACAGATCCTGCACCAGGTCGAGTTGGTGGCTCGAGAACACCACCCCGGCGCCGTTCTCGGCCCGCTCGGTCAGGATGTCCTGCAGGGCTGCGGCCGCCACCGGGTCCAGCCCACCGAACGGCTCGTCCAGGATCAGCAGCGCCGGATCGTTCACCAGGGCCACCGCCAGTTGGATCCGCTGCTGGTTCCCCCCCGACAGGGACTCGATGAGATCGTCCCGCCGATCGGCGAGGCCCACCTGCTCGATCCAGCTGTCGGCCGCGGCGTCTGCGTCCGCCGCGCTGAGCCCGGCCAGGCGCCCGATGTAGGCGATGTGCTCGTGGGTGCGCATCCGCGTGTACAGGCCCCGCTCCTGGGGCATGTAGCCGATCCGGCGGCGCTGCTCCTCGCCGATGAGCCGTCCCTCCCAGGTGATCGACCCCGCGTCGACCGACAGCAGCCGCAGGATCGCCCGCATGGTCGTGGTCTTGCCGGCGCCGTTGGGGCCGAGAAACCCGACGAGCTGTCCGGGGCGCACGCTCAGATCGACCCCGTCGAGGGCCACCACCTCCCCGAAGCGCTTGTGCAGACCCCGCACGACGAGCCCTTCGCCCGTCGCCGCTGCGCCCGCGGGCGCCTCGTCGAGATGCATCCGATCCTCCTCGTACTCCGGCTCTCCCGTGGTGACTCCGGCGGGGCGGGCCTAGGCTCGGGCCGCCCAACCGTACCGACGGGCGAGGAGTTCTCCATGGTCCAACCGATTCCCGACAACTATCCGCGGGTCAACGTCGCCCTGGCCGTGGACGGTGCCGCGGACGCCATCGACTTCTACGCCACCGTGTTCGGCGCCAGGGAACGCATGCGCTTCCCCGCCCCCGACGGCAAGGTCGGCCACGCCGAACTGGAGATCGGCGACTCGCTCATCATGGTGGCCGACGAGTACCCCGACATGGGCTTCCTCGGCCCCAAGGCGATCGGCGGCACGCCGGTCACCATCAGCGTCTACGTGACCGACGCCGACGCGGCCTTCGCGGAGGCGCAGCAGCGGGGGGCGACGCCGCTACGAGAGGTCGAGGATCAGTTCTACGGCGACCGCTCCGGGCAGTTCGAGGACCCCTGGGGTGTGTCCACCCACATCGAGGACGTGCCGCCCGACGAGATGCAGCGCCGCGTCGAGGAGATGTTCATGCAGGGCTGAAACGCCCCGACGCGCTGGCCGGGCTCCCAGGCTCGGCCGGCGTCAGCGCCTCCTCAAAAGCGACCGTCGCCCGGCGGGCAGGTAGCGACTACTCCACGGTAACTGCGGTGCCGTAGGCGAGGATCTCGGCGGCGCCCTGGGCGATCATGGAGGTGGTGACGCGCATGTTGACGACGGCGTTGGCACCTTGGCGGGCGGCGTCCTCCTCGAGGCGCTCGAACGCCTGGGCGCGCGCCTCCTGCATCATCTTGGTGTAGCTCCCCAGCTCGCCGCCGACGATGCTCTTGAGCCCGGCGCCGATGTCCTTGAAGATGACCTTGGAGCGGATGGTGCTGCCGGTGGCCAGGCCGTGCACCTGCGTGACGGTGTGTCCCTCGACGGTCGGTGTGGTGACGATGATCATGGGGATGCCTCCTTCGTTGTCCCTGTTCCCCTTCCGGGTCGATCGGGTCGCAGCCTATGGCGGCGTCGCTCGACTCCGCAGGCGGGCCATCCCGTCATTCCGACGGGAACAACGTCACTCCGGACTCCGATCCGGGGCGAGATCCATGCGCGTTCGTGTCGAGTCGGCAGAGCACCGGCGAGGACGGCTCTGGAATCCTTGTCCTGTGCCCAGGGTCCGGCCTGCGCTGACGGTGGACCACTCAGCACACTCCTAGGATGCCGGGATGCTTCTTCACCACTTGCTGACGGACGGGGTGGTGCGCTTTCCTGACAAGGCGGCGCTGGGCTGGGTCGAACGCGACCGGTCGCTCAGCTATGCCGAGGCCGCTGAAGCGACCGACCGGGTGGCCGCGGACTGGCGGCGCTCGGCGTCGAACGTGGTGACCGGGTCGGCGTGTTCGCCCACAACGGGCTGGACTACCTGCTCGCCATGTTCGGAGCATGGCGGCTGGGTGCAATCGCCGCCCTCGTGAACGTCCGCTACGCCGACGATCTGGATTACTACTTCGGCGACTGCAGGCCGAGGGTGGTGATCTACACCCACGACCAGTTCGAGGCCATTGACCGCCACCGGGCCACTCTCCACAGCGTGGAGCACTGGGTGTGCCTCGACGGTGCACAGCCCGGGGCTGCGGACTGGGCGGAGATCCTGGGGTGCGCGGCGCCGCCGCCTCCCGACGTGGCCGACGAGAGCGACATCGCCCACCTCTCCTACACCTCCGGCACCACCGGGCGGCCGAAGGGAGCCTGCCTGTCCCACGAGCCGACAGGCCGGGCCGCCCGCTGCATCGCCGAGCGGCTTCGTCTCGGGGCCGGGGACGTGAGCCTCGGGCCGACCGCCCTCTCCAGTTCGTACCAGCTCGTCGCCAACCTGCTGCCGGCGCTGTCGGTTGCGGCCACCTGCTGGGTGATGAACGGCTGGGACGACGAGGCGGGTCTCGACGTCGTGGAACGGCTCGGGGCCACGATCCTGGCCGCCAACCCGCCGGTGCTGACCGCCGTGCTCGCCGAGTCCCGACGGCGCCGCGACGCGGGATCGGCCGGGTCCGGGCTTTCGGGGTCCGCCGGGGGATCGGCCGGGTCCGGGAGTCGGCGTCCCGTGGGATTGCCCGGCTCACTGCGCCTGACGCTGTCGGGGGGCGGCCCGGTGCCGCCCGACCTGAAGCGGGCTTGGCGCGACGAGCTGGGCGTGACCCTCGCCGAGAGCTACGGGCAGAGTGAACTGGGCGGCTTCGTGGGCCTGGGTTCTCCCGAGCCGCTGCCCGACGAGCGCCTTCTGGCCTGCGGCCGGCCGCTGCCCGACAAGGAGGTCCGCATCGTCGACGACGCCGACCGCGAGGTGCCCATAGGCCGCACCGGCGAGATCGTGATCCGCGGCGGTTTCATGGCGGGCTACTGGGGCCGGCCGGAACAAACGGCCGAGGCGCTGCGGGGAGGCTGGCTGCACACCGGCGACGTGGGAGCCACGGACGCCGAAGGGTACGTGTTCGTGCGGGGCCGCCTCAGTGAGCGCCTCACCGTGGGCGGCGAGCACTGGTACCCCCGCGACATCGAGGAGGCCCTGCTGGCCCACCCCACCGTGGCCGACGCCGCCCTCGTCGGCGTCCCAGCCGCCACCGCCGATACCGACGCCGGGGATGCCGATGCTGGAGGCAGCACCGCCGATACCGCCGCCGGGCACCAACCGGTTGCCTTCGTCGTACTCGACGACCGATCCGCCGCCACCGACCCCGCCGCCGTCCCCGACCTCGCCGCCGTCTCCGACACCTCGTCCGTCGTTCCGGCGGAGGCCGGAACCCACTGTCCAGCAACCGGACCTGCGGCCACCACCCCCGCCGCCGATCTCGTGGCGTTCGCCGCCGCAGCCCTCGAACGCGACCTCAACGCCCTGACGGTGCGCATCATCCAGAAGATGCCGATGACCGTCACCGGCAAGATCGCCAAAACCGACCTGCGCGACCTCCTGCGTTGAGCCTGGGGCCGGATCACTCTTGCCACCCGTCGCGTTCGATGCCGGGAGGAACGAATCGCATTGACTTCTGAACTAATTCCGATATCCTGTGCGTATGAGTGTTGTCGAGCGTCCATTCTCGGACTTGTTGCGTCAGCCGAAGAGTGTTGTGGCCGAGGTGGCCGAGCATGATGTGTTGTTGCGTCGGCGGAACGCGCCCGCACTGCGGTTGAGCCGGGCCGACCGGGACGAAGACCGGTCCGAGGCCTTCGATGTGCTCGCCCGTTTGCTGCGCAACCTCGCAGTGCACAATTCGGTTGCGTTTGCGGACGCGGCCGATGATGCTTTCGCCTGGGTCACTTTCTTGCCCGCGGCCGACCGGGACCTCTTTGTCGAGGAATTGACGAGAACCCTCGCCGGCGCAGGCACTGTCGACAACTTCTCCCCGGTCGCCCAGTTGCTTCGGGAGTGGAAGGCAACCGCAGAGATACACGGCGATCCCCGTCTCGCTTCCCGGCTCCGCGAGCCGATGACCGGATCAGGCAATACGGTCGCCGTGCCGGGCGCCTGAGGAGCCGTGCCGAAGCGACGGGACCGGGTCGCGCCACCGCCGACGCCTCGCGGTTGGGAGTTCCGATACGCCAACAACGATGCGGTCAAGGGGTGGGAACAGATCTGTGCCGTGGCCTCGGCGAACGCGCGAACGGCATGGGAAAGGATCACCAGCGATCCGCGCCGCCGGGACAACCGGCAGCATCCCCTCAAGGGCTCGCTCGGAAGTCGACTGATCAACGGGGTCGAGTTGGAGCAGTGGCAATACGAAGTCACCGCTGGCGGTCGGCTCTGGTACTGCATCGACGACGCCGGAAAGACGGTATGGATGACCGATACCCATGTGGGTCATCCGAAGGCGATCGAGTGACGATAGCCAGCGGGAAGTGCATCTTCTGCACGAACACTGACGAGTTGACCACTGGGCAGCCGATACCGAAACGAGTGCTTGACCTTCGCCGGTGCTGTAACCAGCGCCGGATCGCCACGGACGCCGGCAGCGGCGCCCGGACATCACCGCCCCCGGCGGTGAGCGGGTTCAACTCCGGCGGCGGCCGGGGATCCAGTCGGTGCCGGCGAGGGGGACGCCGGCCATGGCTGCAGCCTCGACGGTGAGGGCGGCGAGGTCCTCCGGCTCGAGGTTCAGGACGTGGGATTTGCCGCACGCCCGGGCCAGGGTCTGCGCCTCGAGAGTGAGTACCTGCAGGTAGTTGGCGAGCCGCCGACCGGCGAGCACCGGGTCGAGGCGGCTGGACAGTTCGGGATCCTGTGTGGTGATGCCCGCGGGATCCGCACCGGTGTGGAAGTCGTCCCAGAATCCCGCCGCAGATCCGAGGCTGCGGTATTCGGGGTCGAGGGCCGGGTCGTTGTCGCCGAGGGCGATAAGGGCGGCGGTGCCGATGGAGACGGCGTCGGCGCCCAACGCCAGGGCCTTCGCCACATCGGCGCCCGAGCGGATGCCGCCCGCCGCCACGAGTTGCACCGTCGAGCGATGCACCTCCAACTCCCGCAGTGCCCGAACCGCCTCAGGGACGGCCGCCAGCGTGGGAATGCCGACGTGCTCGATGAACACGTCCTGGGTGGCGGCGGTGCCGCCCTGCATGCCGTCCAGCACCACCACGTCGGCGCCCGCCTTCACCGCCAAGGCGGTGTCGTAGTAGGGGCGGGCGGCGCCCACCTTTACGTAGACGGGTTTACGCCAGCCGGTGATCTCCCGCAGCTCCAGGATCTTGATGGCCAGATCGTCCGGGCCGGTCCAGTCGGGGTGGCGGCAGGCCGAGCGCTGGTCGATGCCCTCGGGCAGGGTGCGCATCTCGGCCACGCGGCGGCTGATCTTGTGGCCCAGCAGCATCCCGCCGCCGCCCGGCTTGGCGCCCTGGCCGACCACCACTTCGATGGCGTCGCCGCGCCGCAGGTCGTCGGGGTTCATGCCGTAGCGCGAGGGCAGGTACTGGTAGACGAGCGTGCGGGAGTGGGTGCGCTCCTCGTCGGTCATGCCGCCGTCGCCGCTGGTCGTGGACGTGCCGGCCGCGCTGGCGCCCCGGCCCAGCGCCTCCTTGGCGTTGGCCGAAAGCGACCCGAAGCTCATGCCCGCGATGGTGATGGGGATGGCCAACTCGATGGGCTCGGCCGCGAAGCGCGCCCCCAGAACCACGTTGGTGGCGCAGGCCTCCCGATAGCCCTCCAGGGGGTAGCGCGACATCGACGCCCCCAGGAACACCAGGTCGTCCAAGGTGGGCAGCACTCGCTTGGCCCCCCAGCCGCGGATCCGGTAGACGCCCGTGTTGGCCGCCCGGCGGATCTCGGCGATGGTGTTGCGGTCGAACGTGTGGGATTCGCGCAGGTGCCACGGGGGACTAGATGCCGGCGCGGGTTCGCGGACTGTCGCCGTCACAAGGGGATCTGTGTTTGACCGGGCGGGGGCCGCCGGTGTCGTGTCCGGCTCTCGCCTTCGTAATCGATCCGGCCTCGACCCCGGCGTCCCCCGCCCTCCGGGGTCTCCAGAGGGCTCGGAGACGTTCTTGGTGCTCGTTTCCTCGCGCTCGGCGGGGTCCGTGGCGGTCTGCGCTGAGGGGGAGGAAGCATGGGCGGCGGCGTCCACGTCGTCGACTGTGAAGTTGTAGAGGCGGCGGGCGGAGCCGTAGCGGGAGAAGTCCGCTGGGTTGGCGTCGAAGCCGGCGGCGGCGAGGGCGCGGGCCAGCATCTCGTGGTGTTCGGGGCGCATCGGTTTGGCAACGCAGTCGGCGCCGAGGCTTGCCACCGAGCCTCGTACGAACAGGCGCGCCTCGTAGATGGAGTCGCCCAGGTCGGCCCCGGCGTCGCCGAGCACGATCAGGTCGCCGGCCTGGGCCATGAAGGCGCTCATGTGGCCGACGCTGCCGCCCACGACGATGGTGGCGCCCTTCATGGAGATGCCGCAGCGGGCCGAGGCGTTCCCCTCGATCACCACGAGGCCGCCGTGGCCGGTCGCGCCCGCCGACTGGCTGGCGTTGCCGGTGATGCGGACCGTGCCCGACATGATGTTCTCGGCCAGGCCGGTGCCGGCGTTGCCGTGCACGGTCACGGTGGCCTGCTTGTTCATGCCGGCGCAGTAGTACCCGACGTGACCGTCGATGGTCACCGTCAGCGGGGCGTCGAGGCCGGCAGCCAATGCGTGCGCTCCCTGCGGGTTACCGATCGTGAAGTCGCCCCCCGCGGCCTCATGCAGGGTCCGGTTGACCACCCGGGTTCCGGTCACGCCGGGGTCGAGCATTGTCGTTCCTGCGGTGTCGGCGGGGGCCGTCACGATGCCTCCCGGCTCCACGTGTAGACGGTGGCGGGCGCCGGTTCCCAGATGTCGGCGTCGGCCGCTCCGGGTAGCACGGCGATTCCTCGGAACTCCGATGACATGGCCACCCAGTCCTCCGTCTCGGCGATCACGCCGGGCTTGCAGGCGATGGGGTCGCGCAGCACGGCGAACCCGTCGCGCACCCCCACGGCGAACGTGTAGAAGCCGTCGAGGTCGTCGAGGCTGCGTTCGAGGGCCTCGCCGATCGTGTCGCCCTCGTGCATCCGCCACGCCAGGTAGCCGGCGGCCACCTCGGAGTCGTTCTCGGTCTGGAACGTCTCGCCCTTGTTCTCCAGGATCTCGCGCAAGCGGTTGTAGTTCGACAGCGAGCCGTTGTGCACCAGGCAGGTGTCGGAGCCGGTGGAGAAGGGATGTGACCCGTTGGTGGTGACCGCCGATTCGGTTGCCATCCGGGTATGTGCCATGGCGTGCGTGCCGCTGCGCTCCGCCAGCCCGTAGCGCTCGGCTACGCCTCTCGGGTCACCGACGGCCTTGAACAGTTCGATGGCGTGCCCGTAGCTCAGCACGGTGGCACCGTGCAGGTTGTCGATCAACCACTGCCGGGCGGCCCTGCCGTCGCCGGTCGTGGTGAAGGTTGTGTGGTCGTGGATCCGCCTCAGCGACACCTCGGCGCCGAGCGCGGCAGCCAGACCGGCCCGGGCACCGTCCCAGTCGGCTTCGAACCCCTCGGCCAGAACCGTGATCTTCACCCTGTCGGCGGTGTCGTCGGAGTAGACGGCGAAGCCGGCGCTATCGAGTCCTCGGTCGCGCATCTGCACGAGCATCCGCGCCGTGAGGAGCCCCAACTCAGGCTCGTGACGGGGGGTCTTGAGGAACAGTCCGACGATTCCGCACATGTTCGGTCACCCCTCCCGTCGATCCGGCGCCGGGTTCTCCTGCCGACCCTCCGAGTCCGAAGAGACCTGAGGGGTGGACGGCATACCCGGCAAACTTCGACTATTATAGTGAAATAATTTTCCTACGGGTACTGCCTACGGGTACTGATAGCCCGGAGGCGAGCGAGAGCGAGTTGGAGCGGCCGGATCGGACGGTCACAACCGGAGAGAGGTGAGCGGTACCGGGTCCGTCCCGGTGACGAACCCCCGCGTACTCTCTGACGGGACCGGCGCCTGGCGGGCACACCGAAGGCAGGAAGCGACAGGGGCAGCGATATGAGCAGCAACAGCAGCGACAGGATCGACGAGATACGGGACCGGGTCGCCGACGACGGTGTCGAGTTCATCTACGCCATGTTCGTGGAGATGCACGGCAAGCCGTGCGCCAAGCTGGTACCGGTCGGCAGCCTCGACGGGCTGATGACCGGCGGCGCCGGGTTCGCCGGGTTCGCCGCCGGGCCGATCGGGCAGTCGCCGGCCGACCCCGACATCGCCGCCATCCCCGACCCCGACTCCTACATGGTGCTGCCGTGGCAGCCCAACGTTGCGGTCATGCAGTGCGACCCCACGGTGGAGGGCGAGTCGTGGCCCTACGCCCCGAGGGTCATTCTGCGCCGGGCGCTGGCTGCGGCAGCCGAGCGGAACCTGGTGCTCAAAGCGGGCGTCGAGGCCGAGTACTCCCTGGTCGCCCGCAACGATGACGGCACCATCAGGGTGGCCGACGAGCGTGACGTCAGCGACCTGCCCTGCTACGACGCCCGCGGCCTGACCCGGATGCTGGACCACCTCACCGAGGTGTCCCGCCACATGGATGCCCTTGGTTGGGGCAACTACGCCAACGACCACGAGGACGCCAACGGGCAGTTCGAACAGAACTTCGCCTACGCCGACGCCCTCACCACCGCCGACCGCCTCATCGTGCTGCGCCTGATGATGCACACCCTCGCCGAGCGCCGCGGCATCCATGCCACGTTCATGCCCAAGCCGTTCGGCGACAAGACCGGCAACGGTCTCCACGCCCACATGAGCCTCTGGTCCGCCGACACCGACGAGCCGCTGTTCGAGACCGACCACGACCCCCGCGGTCTGGGCCTCAGCCCACTTGCCTACGGGTTCACCGCGGGACTGCTGCGCCACGCCACCGCGCTCGTGGCTGTGCTGTGCCCCACGGTCAACTCGTACAAGCGCATGGGCGTCGGCCCTCCTGACTCGGGTGCCACCTGGGCGCCCGCCTACGTCTCCTACGGCGGCAACAACCGCACGCAGATGATCAGGGTGCCCGAGCCGGGACGCATCGAGGTGCGGGCGCTGGACGGCGCGGCGAACCCGTACCTGGCCTTCACCGCCCTGCTGGGCTGCGGGTTGGCGGGGATCGACGCCGGCGCCGACCCCGGCGAACCGAACACCGACAACCTCTACACCCTCACCGTCGCCGCACTGGCCGAGAAGGGCATCGAGGCCATGCCCCCGACGCTGCTGCACGCCGTGGACAACCTGGTGGCCGACGACGTGCTGCGGGCGGCGCTGGGTGCCGTGCCGGGGGGCGACTACGTGGACTACTTCGGAGAGGTGAAGCGCGGAGAGTTCCGCCGCTGGCACGAGCAGGTCACCCAATTCGAGGTGGACACCTACCTCGAACTGTTCTGACCGGTCCGACCGCCCCCGCGCTGCGAGGCACCGTTGATCGTGAGCACCTCCTGCTGTTACCGACTCCGGGCCGCGTCCGGCGAGCCCGCAGTGGAGCCCCACGTCGGGAGCCTGTCCGCCCCGGCGTCGCGACGTTCGCCCAACCCCCTGCCGTGACCGCCGATCCCACAGCGCCGTGACCATCGATTCTGCATTCGAGCCTGTAGACGGAGGTCTTCCCGCCCCGGCTCTCAGCGCCGAGCAGGTGTGCGAGGTGGTGGGGGAGCGGGTGCGCGCCATCCGCCGCGACCTGGGGCTGACGATGGCGCAGTACGCGGAGGTCGCCGGTGTGTCGATCGGCATGCTCTCCAAGATCGAGCACGGCCGTACGGCGCCCAGCATCGCCACCCTCAGCCGCCTCGCCCACGCCGGGAACGTGCCGATCACGGCCCTATTCCGCGGCCTCGACGAGGAGCACGATGCGGTCGTCGTGCGGGCCGGCGAGGGCGTGGAGATCATCCACTCCAGCAGCGGTCGGGGGCGGCTCTACCAGGATCTCGGCGCCCTGCGCGGCCCTGAGCGGCAGATCGAGCCGGTCCTGGTCACGCTCTCGACGAGCGACGACGTCTTCCCTCTCTACCAGCACCCCGGCGTGGAAATGCTGTACATGTTGGAGGGGTCGATGGAGTACGGCTACGGCTCCAACCGCTACCTGCTGGGGCCCGGTGACACCATGCAGTTCCACGGTGAGGTCGCCCACGGCCCGACCGCCCTGGCGGACCTGCCCGTGCGCTTCCTGTCGATCAAGATCTACCCCACACCGGCCCGATGAGCCGTCGTCGCTACCCGGCCCGCTATTCGGCGGCGGCGCTGCTGTGGCGGGGCAAGCGACCCTGGCCGCCGATATGGCGCAGCGTCGACCTGCGCAGCGCCTACGACGCGGTCGTTGTCGGCGGGGGAGTGCACGGCCTGGCCACCGCCTACTACCTGGCGGCCAACTGGGGCATCACCAACGTGGCCGTCCTGGAGAAGGGCTACCTCGGCGGCGGCGGCTCGGGGCGCAACACCGCCATCGTGCGCGCCAACTACCTCACGCCCGAGGGGGTCGCCTTCTACGACCGCTCGCTGAAGCTCTATGAGCGGTTGGCCATCGATCTCAACCTGAACGTGATGTTCTCACGGCGCGGTCACCTGACCCTGGCGCACAGCGACTCCGCGGTGCGCACCATGCGCTGGCGGGCCGAGGTGAACAAGCACCAGGGGATCGACTCCGAGGTGATCGGTCCGGCGGAGATCAAACGCCTCGTGCCGAGCCTCGACACCTCCGAGGCGCCCCGCTACCCGATCCTGGGCGCCCTGCACCACCCGCCCGGCGGCATCATCCGCCACGACGCCGTCGTGTGGGGTTACGCCCGGGCGGCGGCCGCGCTCGGCGTCGAGATGCACCAGAACACCGAGGTCCTCGACATCGACGTGACCGGCGGCCCCGGGCCCGGCGGCAAGGGCGCCGGCGGGCGCGTGAAGGGTGTGCGCACCAGCCGCGGCGACATCGCGGCGCCGGTCGTCGTGAACTGCACCGCCGGCTGGGCGTCGCTGGTGGCCGCCATGGCAGGACTGCGGCTGCCGATCTCCACCCACCCGCTGCAGGCCGCGGTCACCGAGCCGGTGAAGATGTTCCTGCCGGCGGTGGTGGTGTCGGGCTCGCTGCACGTCTACGTCAGCCAGACCGACCGTGGCGAGTTGGTCTTCGGCGCCGCGGTGGATCCGCTGGCCACCTACGACACCGGGGGGTCGCTGGCCTTCACCGAGGAGTTGGCCGGGCACGTCCTGCAGCTCATGCCAGGCCTCGGCCGGATGCGGCTGCTGCGGCAATGGTCGGGGCTGTGCGACATGACGCCGGACTACTCGCCGATCATCGGGCCGACGCCGGTGGAGGGCTTCCATTGCGACGTCGGCTGGGGCACCTACGGGTTCAAGGCGGCGCCCGTGGCGGGTGAACAGTTGGCCGCCTGCATCGCCCGAGGCGAGACGCCCGAGCTGATCGCACCCTTCGCCCTCAGCCGCTTCGCCGAGGGCCACCTTGTCGGCGAGAAGGGCGCCGCGGCGGTGGGACACTGATGCGAGCGGGGGCGTCGCCGCCGGTGGTTGTGGCCGGTTTCTGGGCACTGGCGGGTGTGTCGGTGCGGGCGATTGCGGTCGGGCCGACGGCGGTGGGACACTGATGCTGCTGGTTCCCTGCCCGCACTGCGGTCCCCGCAACAGTGCCGATCTGACGTTGGTGGGGGAGAGCGGTCCGCGCCCCGATCCGCAGGACGTCACCCCAGAGGTCTGGCGGGCGTACCTCTACGAGGAGGACAACCCGGCAGGCTGGACGCGGGAGACCTGGTACTGCCGCCTTGGCTGCCGGCGCTTCTTCGTCACCGAACGCCACCGCGGCCACAACCGCTTCCGCCACCCGCCCCTTGCCGGCGCCGGAGACCCCCGGTGAACGCCAACCGGCTGCCCGAGCGTCCCGGCGAGGTGATCGACCGCGCCGTGCCGCTGGAGTTCACCTGGAACGGACGGCCGGTCACGTGCTACGCCGGCGACACCATCGTCTCGGCGCTGGCGGCGAACGGTCATCGTGTCTTCTCGCGCAGTATGAAGTACCACCGCCCCCGCGGGGTGCTCACCGCCGACTACTGGGATCCGAACACCGTGCTGCAGGTGGGCGACGAGCCGAACGTGCGCGGCGGGCACCGCCTCGTCGAGGCGGGCATGGAGGTGTCGGCCCAGAACGCCTGGCCGTCGCTGCGCTTCGACGCCAAGGCGCTCACCGGGGTGGCCGGGCGCGCCCTGAGCGCCGGCTTCTACTACAAGACGTTCATGCGGCCCCGGTGGTTGTGGCCGACGTATGAGAGGGTGCTGGCTCGATTCGCCCCCGGCGGCGTGATCGACCCCGGCAGTGCGCCTCGCCGCCACGAGAAGCGCTATGCCCACCCCGACGTGGTCGTGGCCGGCGGCGGACCGGCGGGACTGGCGGCGGCGGCGGCGGCGGCGGAGGCGGGGGCGCACGTCCTGCTGGTGGAGCACGAGCATGCCGTCGGCGGTCATCTGCGCTGGGGCGGCGAGGGTGAGCGGGCACTGGCCGCCGAGTTGGAGGCGGCCGCCCGCACCGCCGGTGTGGAGATCCTCACCGACGCCACCGTCACCGGCCGCTGGGAGGACAACTGGTTGAGCATCACCGAGCGCGCCGCGGCGGGCGGTCCCGAGGTGCTCGTCAAGGCCCGGGCCAAGGTCCTGGTTGTGGCACCCGGGTTGATCGAGCGCCCCTACGTGTTCGCCGGCAACGACCGTCCCGGTGTGATGCTGTCGGGTGGTGTGCGCCGGCTGGTCAACCTGTGGGGGGTGCGCCCCGGCACCCGGGCCGTGGTGTTCAGCACCAACGAGGCGGGCGACGCCGCTGCCGCCGACCTCGAAGCGGCCGGTGTGGCCGTCGAGGTGGTGGACGCCAGGGCCGGCCGCACCGTGACCGCAGCGGAGGGTCCCCGCAGCGGCACCGAACGCGTCGTGCTGTCCGACGGCACCCGGATCGACGCCGACCTGCTCGTGACCGCCGTCGGCTGGACGGCGCCCACGTCGCTGCTGAACATGGCGGGCGTCCGACCCGTCTACGACCCCGAGGCCGCCCGCTTCTTCCCCTCGCCTCCGTCGGGATCGACCGCAGAGTCCGGCGGGGTGCTCAGCACGGGCGGCATCGTCGGCGACGGCTCATCGGACGGACTCGTGGCACACGGCGAAGCCACCGGCCGCCTCGCCGCGGCGCGGGCCGCCACGCTGGCGCACCGGCTTCAGGCGGCCACGACCTGGGCGGCGCCCGTCGCCGGCCCCGAACCGGCTTGGGCGCCCGACGACCGCACACCCTTGGGCCGCGACCCCCACCCCGAGTTGTACCGCTCGAGCACCGACGGCATCGTGGACCTCTCCGAGGACGTGGGTTCGCGGGATCTGCGCCTCGCCGCGGCGGAGGGCTTCAACTCCGTTGAACTCGTCAAGCGCTTCACCACGGCCACGATGGGCGCCGCGCAGGGCAAGCTCGAAACGGTCAACACGGTGGCGGCGGTGGCCGAGGCCATCGGATCGACCATCGCGGAGGTGGGCACGACCACGTGGCGCCCGCCCTACGCCCCGGTCACCCTCGGCGCCCTCGCCGGGCGGATGTTCGAACCGGTGCGTGTCTCGTCGTTGCACGACATCCACACGGCCGCCGGGATGCGCCCCATCGGTGCCGGGCAGTGGATCCGCCCCGAGCACTACGGCGACCCGGCGTCCGAGGTACAAAACGTGCGCGCCAACGTCGGGATCATCGACGTGAGCCCCCTTGGCAAGCTCGACATCCGCGGCCCCGACGCCGCCGACCTGCTGAGCCTGCTCTATGTCAACAAGTGGCGGCGCCTCGCCGTCGGCGCGGTGCGCTACGGGGTGATGTGTGCCGATGACGGCGTGATCCTCGACGACGGCGTGACGGGACGCCTCGGCGAGGAGCACTACCTGATGAGCACCACTAGTTCGGGCGCCGACGCCGTGTGGGTCTGGATCCAGAACTGGCTGCAGACCGAGCACCCCGACTGGCGGGTGCGGGTCACCCCCGTCACCGACGCCTTCACCAGCATCAACGTGGCAGGGCCGCGGTCACGCATTCTGCTGGAGCGCCTCGTCGGCGTCGTGGACCTGAGCCCCGAGGCGTTCAAGTACATGCAGGTGCGCACGGGCAGCGTGGCGGGCGTGACGGGTTGCGTCATGTGGCGGATCGGCTTCACCGGCGAGCTGTCGTACGAGTTGCACGTGCCTGCCGGCCATGGGCCGCACGTTTGGCAGGCACTGCTGACCGCCGGCGCCGACCTGGGTGTGGCGCCGTTCGGTCTGGAGGCGCAGCGCATCATGCGCCTCGAGAAGGGGCACTTCATCGTGGGCCAGGACACCGACGCCCTCACGAAGGCCCCCACCGCCGGCCTGGAGTGGCTCATCAAGCTCGACAAACCCGACTTCGCCGGCCGCCCCGAACTCGCCTGGACGCTGGAGGGCGAGCCCACCGGGAGCGACGGGGTCGACGGGCCTTGCCCGGCGCCGCTGCCGAGGCTGGTGGCGATACAGCCCACCGATCCCGAATTCGTCCCGCCCGAGGCCTGCCAAATCGTCGCCGTCGACGAAGCGGGCACCGAGCGGATCATCGGCCGCATCACCTCGTCGCGCTTCTCACCCACCCTGGAGCGGTCGATCTGTCTGGCCCAGGTGGACGCCGAACACGCCGTGTCGGGCACGGCGCTCACCGTGGTGGACACCGGCGGCCGCCGCCGTCAAGCGGTGGTCATGGCCCACCACGCCCACTTCGACCCCGAAGGCGAGCGCCTCCGTGTCTGAGCGTCCCGTCTTCGCGACTCCCGTAGCCGGCACCGACGCGGCAACCGGTACCGGCTGGCGGCTCGGCGACGAGTCGGCGACACCGAAGCGGTTGGTCTACGAGGACTTCGGGGACAGTGGCCGCGCGAGCGTCGCGCAGCGGCTGGGCGTGGGCTTCGGTACCTCCGCCGTAACCGACGACGGAACGCTGGTCTGCGGCGTCCGCCCCGGCGAGTGGCTGCTCCTGGGCGGATCGGCACCTCCGCACCTCACCGACGCGATCACAGTCGACCTCACCCACGGCATCGTGATGTTCCGGCTGACCGGTCCCGCCGCTCCCGCTCTGCTGGCGCACGTGTGCAGCATCGACACCGCTGAGGAGATGATGCCCGACGGCGCCGTCTGCGGTGCGTCGGTGGCAAGGGTGGCCTGCACCCTCGTGCGCAACGACGCCGGCGGCGAGTGCTCCTACCTCATCCTGGCGGACCGCTCGTACGGGCGGTACCTGTTCGACGCAGTGCGGGACGCAGGCGAGCCAGAGCCATCGCCCCCAGCGTCTTGGTCGCCAGTGCCACCAGGAACAGCACCACCGAACTGAGCGCCATCGTGGCGCCGGCGGCCGTGTCGTGGTGGTAGCTGACGAGGATGCCCACCGTCGTGGTGATCGCCCCCAGCCCCACGGCTGCGGCCATGATCAGCGGCACCCGGCGCAGCAACAGGGCGGCGGTGGCCGGCGGGCCGATCAGCAGGGCGAACACCAGCAGTGTGCCCACCACCTCGAACGACGACACGATGGCCACCGCCAGCAGAGCCAGCAGGACGAAGTGCGTCAGCCGGGGCCGCAGGCGCAGCATCCGGGCCTGCGTCTCGTCGAAGGTGAGCACCAGGAACGCCCGGTAACCGACGAGCGATCCGCCCGCGGAGATGGCGCTCGTGATGATCTGACGGCGGATGTCGGCGGCGTCCACCCCGGTGATCGAGCCGAACAGCAAACCGGTGAGGTCGCCCGTGTAGCTGCCCTCCTGGCTGGACATGATGACCACAGCCAGCGCCAGCATCCCCACGAACAACAGCCCGATGCTGGTGTCGGCGGGCAGGGGGGAGTGGCGTTGCAGGACACTGACCCCGCTCACCATGACCAGTGCCGCCACCAGGGCGCCGAGGGTGACGTTGCCCCCCAGGATGAGGGCGACGGCGATGCCGGGCAGCACGCCGTGGGCGAGGGCGTCGCCCAGGAAGCTGAGACCCCGCAGCACCACCCAGGTGCCGATGATCGACGTGGACAGCACCGCCAGGAGGCCGGCATAGAGCGCACGGCGCATGAACGGGTTGGCGACGAACGGCTCGATCCACCAAGTCCAGGGATCGGTCACGAACTCCACGAGTGCGGGCCCCGTCAGCCGTCCAGCGCGGCGGCGATTGCTTCGGCGTTGTGGCGCATCATGGCGACGTAGCTCTCCGCTCCCGATCCCTCCGCCCCGAGGGCGCCGGTGTACAGGTTCACGACGGAGACACCGTCGAGGCGGTCGGCCAGCGCCGCTGCCGGTCCGGCGCCGTGGCCCAGTTCTTCCGCGAAGATAGCCGGGACGCCGGTCTCGTCGATGAGTGCGGCCAGAGCCTCCAGGCCGGCGGGGCTGGGCTCGGCAAGGGTGGTGGCGGCCGGGATGACGGTGCCGACCACCTCGAACCTGTAGCGGTCGGCGAAGTAGCCCAGGGAGTCGTGGTTGGTCACGAGCTTGCGCCGAGCCGCCGGTACTCGCTCCAGCGTTGCGGTGATCTCGTGGTGGAGTTCGGACAGTTCGGCGAGGTAGGTGTCTGTGCAGGCCGCCACCCGATCGGCATCGAGCCCCACCCGGGTGACCAACGCCGAGTCGAGGCTCTCGACCACCTGCGCGACCCGGAGGGGGTCCATCCAGACGTGCGGATCCACCGAGCCGTGCCCGTGGTCCGCGTCGCCGTGGTTCTCGTCCCCGTCGCCGTGGTTCTCGTCCCCGTCGCCGTGGTTCTCGTCCCCGTCCTCTTCTTCGTCCTCGTCAGAGTGGTCACCGACCGGCTCGGCGTCGAACTCCAGAGTTGTCAGGTTGTCGCCGACGCTGAAGACCGGCGTGCCGTCGGCCTCCGCGGAGGCGAGCATGTCGTCGAGGCCCATCTCGAGCCCCAGCCCGTTGGCAACGATCAGATCGGCTGTGTCGAGCCGGGCGCGGTCCGACATGGACGGCTCGAAGTCGTGCGGGTCGGCCAGCGGGGGCAGGATGGACTCCACGTCGGCGAGGCCGCCGCAGGCGACGTTCCGTATGACGTCGGCCCAGATGGTCGTGGTGGCCATGATCACGGCGGGGGGAGCGCTCTCGGCAGCGTCGGCCTGCGGTTGAGTCGCAGCGTCGGGCGGTGGGGGAGCCGACCGGGTGGCAGGGGCGTCGGCGTCACCCGAGGCACAGCCGGCCAGCACGAGCACGGAGACGCACGCCGTCGCAACCAGGTGGCGCCGCCGCGGGACAACGCTAGCGGCCGTTCCCGCGCCGGGCCGGCTCCATGTGGGAATGGGAACCACACTTGGAGTATAATTGATACTGAGAACCAGCATCAGAACTCACGTCAGAACCAAACTCGGGATTCGCATCAGAATCAGCACCAATCGAATCGCAGCCGCAACGCCGCCCGACCGAGCTACCCACACGGTTAGGGTCGGCGACGTGCGCGGCGCTCGACGGCGCAACGAGAGCAGCCCGCGCACGGAGATCAGGCAACGATGACCGACACGATGGCACCCGCAGCGACGACGGAGCAGGCCGGCGCGGCACGCCAGGCACCGCTCGGGCGCTCGGCGCGTACCGACGGGGTGTCGGTGACCTACGGTGCCGTCCGCGCTCTCGCGGATGTGACCATCGATCTCCCGACGGGTTCGACGACGGCTCTCATCGGGCCCAACGGCTCGGGCAAGACCACGCTGCTGCACGTGCTTGCCGGCCTCGTGACCCCGACCTCGGGAACCGTGACCACGCCGGAGTCGGTGGCGTACATGCCCCACCACCACGGTCTGCACGTCTGGGTACCGCTGACAGTGACGGAGGTCATCAGCATGGGGCGCTACCGCCTCCGGGGCCCGTTCCGTCGCCTCACCGCCGCGGATCGCGCCGGCGTGCGCAAGGCTGCCGAGCAACTAGAGGTGGTCGATCTGCTGCGGCGACAGTTCGGCGAACTGTCCACCGGGCAACGCCAGCGGGTGCTGATGGCGCAGGCACTCACGCAGGAGGCCGACCTACTGCTGCTGGACGAGCCCATTACCGGCCTGGACATGGCGAGCCAGAGGCGCATCCTGGAGGTGATCGACACCGAGCGCGACCGTGGCGTGATCGTGGTCCTCTCGACGCACCACCTCGACGAGGCCCGCCACTGCGATCACGTGCTTCTTCTGGCCAACCGTCTCGTGGCGCAGGGGCCGCCGGAGACGATCCTCACCGCGGCGATCCTGCAGGCCTCCTACGAGGGACGGATGGTGCACACCGGCGACGACTGCGAGCATCCCGTCGAGCGCCCCGTGGTGCTCGACGATCACGGCCACGGCCACGGCGACCACGACGAGCGCGCCCACACCTGAGCCCACGCCGGGGCCATGCCTGAGCGCACGCCTGCGCCACGCCTGAGCGCACGCCTGGCGTCACCCGTGAGCGCCGAGGGGCGGCCGTCGCCCTGCCGCCGGCGCACCTCAGGCGCAGTCGGCGCAGTAACCGATGACGTCGACCCGGTGGTCCTCGACGTTGAAGCCGTGTTGGCGGGCGACCTGGCGTAGTCCGTCGTCGATGGTCGCCTCGACGTCGGTTCCGAGGTCCACGTCGATCACGCTGCCGCACGAGCGGCACACCAAATGGTGATGGTGCCGTCCGAGGTGCTCGGACAGCTCGAAGTGTGCGTGATTCGACCCCACCGCCAGGCGGCTGACGACCTCGGCCTCCTCCAGGACGGTGAGTGTCCGGTAGACGGAACTCTGGGGGAGATCGGGGGTACGCGGCAGGATCTGCAGGATGGTCAACGGCTGCCCCGCGTCGGCCAGGATGTCGATCACCTGACGATGGTTGGACGTGAAGCGCCGCCCCTTGGCCTCGAGGCGCAGGCGGACCTCGTCGTGCAGCGTGTCTCGCTCGTTCATGACCGCAAAAGCGTAGCCCGCAGGCTCGTGGCACTGCCTCCGGCGACCCTGCCGACACGGGGTCGCTGCAGGTACGCGCCGAGGTAGTGCGCCGGAGGAGTCACGCCGGCGGTAACAATGGCGGGCGTGAAGGGCGCTGAGCGGCACGAAACCCACCGAGCCGGGCTCGCCGGGCGGGGGTTGGTGGTCGACCGGGTGGACGAGGTGGCCAAGCGGGCCGGCGGGAACCTGAAGTGGGGTAAGGATCCGTCCGATGTGCTGCCGGCCTGGATCGCCGAGCACGACCTCGGGCCGCCGCCGGTGGTCCGGGACGCCCTGCGCCGCCTCGCCGACCTGCCCGACGTGGGCTATTCCCGCCGCGCCGACGACCTCGGTGCCGCCTTCGCCGACTGGGCGCAGGAGCGCCACGGCTGGCGGCCCGATCCCGCGCTGGTGGTGCCGACCGCGGACGTGCTGCAGGGCATCTGGGCGGTCGTGGCGGCCTTCTCGTCGCCCGGCGAGGGGGTCGTCGTCACGCCGCCGGTATACCCGTACTTCCACGACGTGGCCCCGAGTCTGGGTCGCCGCAGCATGGAGTGCCCGCTGCGTCGCGGCCCCGACGGCTGGTGGCTGGACATCGACGACCTGGCGGCACTGCTCGCCCGCCAGCCCGCCGCCCGCATCCTGCTGCTGTGCAGCCCCCACAACCCGACAGGCCACCTCTACAGCCCCGACGACCTGCGGGCCATCGTCGAACTCGCCCACCGCCACGACCTGATCCTCGTCAGCGACGAGATCCACTTCGATCTGGTCTACCCGAGCGCCCTCCCGTCGGGTGGCCGCCACTATCCCACGCTGGCGTTGCCGGAGGCAGCGGCGTGCACGGTGGCGCTCTATTCAGCGGGCAAGTCTTTCGCCGTCTCGGGCCTGCGGTCCGCGGTTGCGGTCTTCGGCAGCGAGGATCTGCACGCCCGCTTCGAGGCGGCCATGCCCGGCCACCTGCTCGGCGGCGTAGGGCGGGCGGGTGCCGAGGCCTCCATCGTGGCGTGGCAGCAGGGCGCCGCCTGGCTGGGCGACCTCGTGGCGCTGTTCGACAATCACCGGCGGATGGTTGTCGACGTGCTGGCGGCGGAGTTGCCTGCCGTCGGCTGTTACCTGCCCGACTCCACCTTCCTGGCCTGGCTGGACCTCTCGGCTTTCGACCTGGGCTCGGACCCTGCCGGCAGGCTCCTCGAGACGGCTCGGGTGGGCACGTCGGAGGGCCACGAGTTCGGCACTGGCGGCGAAGGGCACGTGCGCCTCAACTTCGGCACCTCCACCGCCGTGCTGGAGCGGATCCTCGGTCGTCTCACCGACGCCCTCCGCCCCTGAGCCACCGCCTGCACCTCCGCACCTCCGCGGCGTCCGTCTCAGGTGAGGCTGCGCCTGATGGCTCGCTCGTCGGTGCCCAGGTAGGAGGCGATGACGGCAGGATCGGCCCGCAACTCGGCCGGCGTTCCCACGGAGATGACCGAGCCCGCCTCCAGGCAGTACATCCTGTCGGAAATGCTCATGACCAGCGGAACGTCGTGTTCGATCACGACCATGGCGGCATCCAGTTCGGTTTGCACCTGCTTGATGAGCGGCCCGAACTCCTCGGTCTCGCGCTGCGAGAGGCCACCGGTGGGTTCGTCGAGCAGCAGCACGCGGGCGCCGTGGGCCAGCAGGCAGCCCAACTCCACGACGTGGCGGGTGCCCGTAGGCAACTCCGAGACGAAACGGTTGGCGAATGCGCCCAACTCCAGGTAGTCCACCAACTCGGCGGCCTCGGTGCGCTTGCGCCGCTCGGCGGCGGGGGAGGGGTGGATCCCCAGAAGAGACGGCGCCAGCAGGGAACGCTCCTGCGCCTCGAGGGCAACCATGAAGGTCTCCATCACGGTGAGGTCGGGGTAGAGGCGGGCCGACTGGAAGGTACGACCCAGGCCGCAACGGTGCCGCTGGTGGGCGTTCAGGCCCGAGACGTCCTGGCCGAGCACCTCGATGTCTCCGGTGGCCGGCACGAAGCCGCTCACGGCGTTCATGAGCGTGGACTTTCCGGCGCCGTTGGTGCCGATGAGGCCCACCAACTCGCCGCGGCGCACCTCGAAGTCCACGTGTTGCACAGCTCTGTTGCCGCCGAAGTTGACGCTGAGGTTCCGGGTCTGTAGCCACACCTCCGAGGCCGGTGCGGCGACCGAGGCGGCGGCGAGAGTCCTGACCGGCGTCGGGACGGCCGGAGTGAACGGAGCGGTCCGGGTACCAGGTGTGCGGGGAGCAGTCAGGGCGCGGCGGGGCGGGCTACTGCGCCGATGGAGTATTCGCAGCAGGGCGTCCCGCCCGTTGTACAGCAACTGCACGAGCCCACCCGGCAGGTACAGCAGCAGGAGGAGCAGCCCGATGCCCGACGTCAGCAGCCGGATCGAATCCGGCGGCGCGGTGGGGTTGAACAGGGCGGGAATGCCCTTGACCCACAGAACCCCCAGGAACGGTCCCGCAATGGAACCCAGCCCACCAATGACGGAGATGGCGACGATATCGATCGAGAATCCCGGAGCGAAGGTGTTCGCCGGGCTGAGGTTCTCCTGCAGCGTGCCGTACAGGGCGCCCGCCAGGGCGGCCACGCCTCCTGCGGTGGCGAAGGCGATGATTTTCATGCGAGCGACCGAGATCGTGCAGGCCGAGGCCATCTCCTCGTTCTCGCGCACGGCCAGCATCGAACGGCCGATACCGGTTCGCCGCAGCCGGGTCAGCACCAGCGTCACCACCAGCAGGAAACCCAGGCACAAGAAGTAGAAGGACTTGCGTGAGGCCCCGAAGTCGAACGGGCCGAGTACCGGTTCGTCAACCGGCCGCACCGCTGACGTGCCGCCGGTGAAGACGTCCTGTGCCAGCAGCCAGTTGGCCGCGGCCACGGCGAAGGCCAGGGTCGCCACCGCCAGGAACAGGCCACGCACGCGCAGGGCGGGAATGCCGATGACCAGCGCCGCCAGCGCGCCGATTAGCGTGCTGAGCAGCACCGCCGTCCCCCAGTCCAGCTGTAGCGACAGGTCGAAGATGTCCAGGGGTATGGGTATGTCGTGGCCCTTGGTGAGGGCCACGGCGCTGAACGCGCCCAGGCCCACGAAGGCGAACTGCCCGAGGGAGATCTGCCCCGCCCAGCCGGTGAGCAGCGTGAGCGACAGGGCCGCCATCGTGTAGATCAGGATCCCCGACCACAACCAAAGAGCCGTCGGCGAGTCCAGCACCCAGCCCAGCACCGCCAGGAAGCAGAAAATCCCGCCGATTCCGAGGGCGCCCAGGTGGCGCACAACTCGCAGGTGCCCCAGTTGGGCGGGCACCGCCCGCAGCTTCGGTGCCAGCGACCAGCCGGCCTCGTCCCGGCGGGCCCGAGCGGCGAACACGACCGCCACCAGCACGGCGCCGAAGAGGTACAGGTCCACGATGGAGCGGTTGGCGGACTCCACGTTGTCGCGCACGATCTTCTCGGCGATGCCGACGCCGACGCCACCCACGAGGGTCATCGGCAGGGAGCGCATCCGGGCCAGGAGGCTGACCACGAGCGCCCGCAGCAGCAGCGGCGGGGCCAGGGCGGCGGTGCCCGTCTGGGCGACACTCACACCCTCCAGCGGGGCGATGAAAATCGCCGTGGCGGCGGAGAGCGAACCCGCGATGCCCCAGAGGACCGTGGAGATGCGCCGGGTGGGGATTCCGAAGGTGCGGGCCGTGTCGGGGTTGGCGGCGGAGGCACGGGCCGCCAGGCCGAACCGGGTCTTGTGCAGCACCAGGCCCAGCACCCCCACCATGACCGGCACCGCGATCAGCACGATCAGATCGCGGCCGAGGATGCGCAGATCGTCGGTGACCTGCCAACTCAGGTCGAACGGCGGCGGTATCGGGCCGGGGCGGAGAACAGGCGGAAGGTTGATGCGAGCCAGAACCAGCAACTGCCCCACACCGATCGTGGCGATCAGCAGCACCAGCCGCGACGATTCCGACAGCCGCCGGATGATGGTCAACTCGATGGCGCCGCCCACGATGAAACCCCCCAGGAGGGCGACGGCGAAGGCCAGCCACCAGTTCAACCCGTAGCCGGCCAGCGTCAACACGAAGAACGCCGCGCACAGGGCGCCGACATCGGCGTGGGCGAAGTTGAGGATCCCGCTCGCCCGGTAGACCAGCACGAATCCGGCTGCCAGGGCGGCGTAAGTGAGCCCGGTAACGCCGCCGATCAGCAGATCCTGCTGGGAGACGCCCCAGTCCATCACCTCGATCACGGATCGGCCGTTCCCCGCACCGCCGGCCGCCCGTCACCGTCACCGCCGGAGTCGCCGCGGCCCAAGAAAGCGGCCCGCAGAAGGTCGTGGCGCTCCAGCAGATCGGCGGCGGGCCCCTCGAAGACCAGTCGGCCGTTCTCCAGGAATAGAGCCCGGTCGGCAAGGGTCAGCGCCAGGTTCACCGACTGCTCCACCACGAGCATCGTCCTGCCCTGGCGGTGGAGCCGCCTCAGCGCTCCGAGCAGTTCCTGCACCACGATCGGTGCCAACCCCATGCTCAACTCGTCGATGAGCAGCAGTTCGGGCTGATGCTGCAACACCATTGCCAGTGCCAGCATCTGCCGCTGACCGCCCGAGAGGTCACCGGCGGGATCGTCGAGGCGCTCGGCGAGGGCGGGGAAGATCTCCAGCACCTCCTCGCACCGTTGCGCCACTTCGGCGCGGCGCAGACCGGTTCCCAGCAGGGCCGCCCGGAGGTTGCCGTCGACACTGAGCGAGGCGAATGTGCCGTCACCACCGCGCAACTGCACCATTCCCATACCGAAGCGTGACTCGGGCTGCGCGAAGGTGATGGGACGTCCCGCCAGGCGCACCATCCCCCCGGTAGGTGTCAGCAGGCCGCCGAGGGCGCGCAGCAGAGTGGACTTGCCGGCCCCGTTGGCGCCCAGCAGCGCGACCGTCTCACCGTGGCGCAACTCGAAGCTGACACCGAACAGCACCCGGACGTGACCGTAGCCGGCGGAGAGGTTGTGGACCTCCAGCAGGGGGGTTGCCTCCCGTGGGGCGCGCATCGGGGGCAAGTCTGCCCCATGAGACGGCCCGGAGCCCATTGTTCAACCGCAACCGGCGGCGACGGCGGCGGGCGTGGAGGGTGGCGCAGTGCGGTGACAGTGGCGCGGCGCACGTGTTCGGTGGCCGAGTTGCGGTCTAGTTTGAATTCCGTGGAGAAGAGATCTGCTACCCGTGGGATGCTTCGGCTGGCGCTGGCGGTGGGTCTGCTGGCGGCAAGCTGCGGGGGTGAGACGACCGAGCCGGCCGACGGCGCCGGGGAGTCGCCCGTGCCCGCGGCGACCGAATCCAGTACCGAGAGCACCGTCGAGGGCGTCGAGGGCGGCGGCGCTGCGGGTGACGCCGCGGACGCCAGCGGTGCCGCCGCGTCCGCCGACGCCGGCGACAGCGACGGAAGCGTCGCAACAGCGGCGGAGTCCGGCGACGCCGAGACCGCCCCGTCCCACGACACCGCCCCCGCGCCGGCGGCGACCCCCGAGGAAACCCCCGACGCGGGCGCGGTGAGCGACGAACCGCCGGCGGGATTCCACGACGATCCGCGCGGCGGCGTCTTCGCGCGATTCCAGCGCGGCTTCGACCGCAGCCACCCGTTCCAGTCCCTCGATGCCTTCTGCCTGCCCCACGCCGGCGCCGGCGAGGCGCTCCGGGCCACCGACACGGGCATCGGGGAAGAGGCCATCACGTTCGTGCACATGCGCACCCGGATCGAGGAGATCGTGGACCTCGGCTTTGCCGCCCCCGTGGGTGACCCGACGGACATGTTCGACACGTTCACGCGCATCGTCAACGAGCGCTGCGGGGGCGTCTGGGGACGCCGGATCGATCTCCGGTTGGTGGAGGTCGCCGCGCTGGGCGTCGGCGGCGTGGACATCGACACGCTCCGCAACGCCGCCTGCATCGAGGCCACCGAAGAGCACGAGGCCGTCCTCCTGCTGAACTCGACGAGCTTCCAGGGGACCGCCCAACTCTGCGTCACCGAGGAGCACGATTCCGCGCTCATCGGCCATCAGGCCCTGCCGGAGGAGTACGTGCAGCGGGGCGGCGGGCGCCTGCTCACAACCGCGACAACCTTGGAGGCCAACCTGCGCGCTCTGGCCGACTACCTGATCTCTACCGGTGCCCTGGACGGCCGCCGCGTCGGGGTCGTCGCCCCCAACACGCCGGGCGAGGCGGAGGCCACCGAGGCGAGTCTGGTGGCGACGCTCGAGGCGGCCGGTGTGGACGTGCGGGTGTTCGACGTGCTCGACTGCGCCGGGACCTCCATCTGCATCGGAGGGATGACGGAGTCGGTGCAGAGCCTGTTCGAGGAGGGCGTGGACGTGCTCTTCGCCACGGTGAACGCCATCACCCTGCCGGCTTACATCACCGAGATGGTGACGCAGGGGTTCGCCCCCGGTGACGTGCGGTTCTACAACTCCGACTTCAACAGCCACGGCAACGAGATCGTGGCGGGCCTGATCGTCACGTTCGGCGGCGACGCGGCGGGCGCTCTGTACGACGGCACGGTGCTGCTGGTGCACGGGGACTCGGGCCGGTACCGCCTGCCGGACTACCCCGGCGCGACGGCCTTCGACCAGATGTGCATGCGCGAGTACCGGGAGAATTCGGCCACGGGCGAGGACTACGACCCGCGGGATCCGGCCGAGACCAACAAGCACGGGATGGTAGGCCTCGTGTGCAGTACCTACCGGGTCGCCCTCCGGGCGCTTTACGACGCCGGCCCCAACCCCAGCCGCGCCGACATCTTCGCCGCCCTGGAGAACCTCGGTCCGGTGGACCTGGTCGGCATGCTGCCGGGCTCGCTGGCACCCCGCAAGTGGACCATGGGCGATTCCCTGCAGCCCGTGACCTTCCGCTACCCGTGCCCCTTCGAGGGTCTGGGCACCAGCGCGAACATTTGCATGGTGCCGAGCGACTACAGCGCACTGCGGGTCGGAATCAACTGACCGGCGCGCGGCCGGCTTCTCCCGCGGCCGGCTTCTCCCGCGGTCGCCTTCTCGTCTAGCTTGGCGCTTGTGAGAGCGAGATCGGTTGCAGGGCGCGCCTTCGCGGTCGCGCTGGCCGCGGTCCTGCTGGCCACCGCCTGCGGGGGTGGTGCAGCGGATCCCGCCACCGGCCCCGGGGCCACCCCGGCCCCGGCGGGGAGCGGTGCCGGACGGGACGACACCGGCACGCCCGCCGCCGATGCAAGCGGCGACGACGGCCGCGGCGCGGTCGCCGAGGACGACGGGACCGCGGCGACGCCGGTGCCCGCGCCGCCGGCGGCGTTCGAGACGGTGCCCGCGGCCCCGGAGGCCGCCGAGGGGCCCCCCGAGGGCGGCGATCCCGCCGAGCCGAGCGCGGACGAGGGCGGCGAGAGCGGGCCTCCCCCCAACTTCCACGACGATCCCCGCGGCGGCATCTTGGCGGACTTCCAGCGCGGCTTCGACCGCGACCATCCGTTCGGTTCGCTCGACGCCTTCTGCCTTCCCCACGACGCGCCGGCGGAGGCGCTCCGGGCCACCGGCGCGGGCATCGAGGCCGACACCATCACGTTCGTGCATATGCGCACACAGCTGGAGGAACTCGTGGCTCTCGGTTTCGCGGTCCCCATAGGGGATCCGACGGACATGGTCGACACCTACACCCGCATCGTCAACGAGCGCTGCGGCGGCGTGTGGGGCCGCCAGATCGACCTGCGGCTGGTCGAGGTGGCGGCACTGGGTGTGGGCGGCCAGGACATCGACACGCTCCGCAATGCCGCCTGCATCGAGGCCACCGAGGGCCACGACGCCGTCATCGTGATGAACACCACGACCTTCGCGGGCACCGCCCAACTCTGCATCACCGAGGAGCATGATTCCGTCCTCATCGGTCATGAGGCCCTGCCGGCGGAGTACGTGCGGCGCGGCGGCGGGCGCCTGCTCACCACCGCCACCACGCTGGAGGAGATCCTCAACGCCCTGGCGAAGTACGTCATCGACACCGGCGCCCTCGAGGGTCGCCGCGCCGGCATCGTGGCCCCCAACACGCCGGGCGAGGCCGAGGCGGTCGAGAGCAGCCTGCTGGCGACGCTCGAGGCCGCCGGTGTGGACGTGCCTGTGTTCGACATCATCGACTGCGGCGGCACATCCATCTGCACCGGCGGCATGGCCGAGTCCGTGCAGCGCCTGGTCGAGGAGGGTGTGGACGTGCTGTTCCCCACGCTCAACGCCATCTCGCTGCCGGCTTACATCAACGAGATGGTGACGCAGGGCTTCGAGCCCGGCGACGTGCAGTTCTACAACTCCGACTTCAACAGCCAGGGCAACGAGGTGGTGGCCGGCCTGATCGTGACGTTCGGCGGCGCGGCGGCGGGCGACCTCTACGACGGGACGGTCCTGCTGGTAAACACCGACCAGGGCCGCTTCCGTGATCCGGACTGGGATCCGGCCGCCTTCGGCGAGATGTGCATGCGGGAGTACCGGGAAAACTCACCGCTCGGTGAGGACTACAACCCGCGAGACCCGGTCGAGACCAACAAGTACGGGATGCTGGGTCTCGTCTGCAGCGTCTACCGGGTGGCCCTCCGCGCCCTCTACGACGCCGGCCCCAATCCCACCCGCGCCGGCATATTCGGCGCTCTGGAGAACCTCGGGCCGGTGGACCTGCCGGCCATGCTGCCAGCCTCGCTTGCCCCCGGAAAGTGGACGATGGGCGACTCGCTGCAGCCGGTGACGTTCCGGTATCCCTGTCCCTTCGAGGGCCTCGGGACCGCCACCGGCTTTTGCCTGGTGCCGAGCGACTACAGCGAACTGCGCGTGAAGGTCAACTGAGCGATCCGCCGGCCCGGCCGGCCGGGCCGGCGGGTTTTCCGGCTGGTGCTCTCCTCAGGGACGCCGGGGGAACTGGCCGAAGTCGGGAGGCGTCCTGTTCACGTAGCTGTCCCGGCCGTGCTGTGCCTCCTCGGTCTGGTAGTAGAGCAGGGTGGCGTCGCCGGCCAGTTGCTGAATGCCGGCCAGCCCGTCGTCGGCGGCGTTCATGGACGCCTTCAGCATCCGCAGCGCCAGCGGTGAGTGCTCCAACATGCGTCGGCACCACGCCACGGTCTCGATTTCCAGGTCCTCGAGGGGCACCACGGCGTTGACGAGTCCCATGTCGAGGGCCTCCTGCGCGCCGTACTGGCGACACAGGTACCAGATTTCCCGAGCCTTCTTCTGGCCGACGTGGCGGGCCAGCAACCCCGAGCCGTAACCGCCGTCGAAGGAGCCCACCCGCGGTCCGGTCTGGCCGAAGACGGCGTTGTCGGCGGCGACGGTCAGGTCGCAGACGATGTGCAGGACGTGCCCGCCGCCGATGGCGTAGCCGGCCACCATGGCGACCACGGGTTTGGGGGTGCGACGGATCTGCACCTGCAGGTCCAGCACGTTGAGGCGACCGATTCCCTTGCGGGCAACGTCGTCGTCACCGAGGTAGCCGTCGTCGCCGCGCACGCGCTGGTCACCGCCGGAGCAGAAGGCCAGGTCGCCGGCCCCGCAGAGGATCACCGCACCGATCCGGTCGTCGTCACGCGCCCGGTTCAGGGCGTCGGCGAGTTCGAACAGCGTCTGGGGGCGGAAGGCGTTACGGGCCTCGGGCCGGCGGATGGTGAGTTTGGCGATGCCCTCGGAGATGGCGTAGCCGATGTCGCCGTAGTCGCCGTGATCCGCCCAGTCGGCGCCGGGGCGGATGAGGCTGCGAGCAGGGTCCTCCTCGCCGCGCGGGCGGGGAGCCCTGAACGGATCGGCGGAAGGGCGGGGGTCGCTGGAGGGGTTCACGGGGTCTCCTGGATCGATGTTCCCACGGGTTGGTCGTGGTGCCACGGTAGGCGTCGCGGCGACGGTTCAGGTCACGACGTGGGCGGGCGTTCGAGCCGGGCGGGGTCGGGGGCGAGGCCCAGGCCCGACCCCGTCGTCAGCCGCAGGGCACCGCCTTCGACGGGGAGCGGTTCGCAGACATCGGTCCCCAGGAGCGCCGAGGTGTCCAGCCCCGCCGCCAGGAGCCTGTCGCCCGTGGCGACTGCCGCCGCCGCGGCCACGTGCGCGGCGGTCGCCACGCCCACGGCGCTCTCCAGGAACGACCCGACGACCACCTTCGTGGCACCGGCGTGCAGTGCGGCGACGGCGCGCAGCACGCGCAGCGGCGCGCCCAGGGCGGAGGGTTTGATCACGGCCACCGCCACGCCGAGCGGCAGGTGCCGTTCCAGGTCGGCCAAGGGCGGCAGGCTCTCGTCGACGGCGAGGGGAACCGACGTCCCGGCCTGTAGGCGGCGCAACTCGTCGAGCCCGCTGCACGGCTCCTCCACAAACTCGGGCTCGAAGGGGGCGACGGCTTCGATCCCGGCGGCCGCGTCCGTCCCCCAGGAGCCGTTGGCGTCGAGGCGAAGGGTCGCGCCCGCCGGCATTGCCTCGCGCAGTGCCGCCACCCGCGCCACGTCGGCGGCCAGAGGTCGGTTGCCCACCTTGATCTTGAACGCGCCGAAGCCTGCGGCCGCGGCTCGGGCTGCAGCCGCGGCGACCGCCTCGGGGGTGTCCCCGTCGAGCAGTGCCGCGGTCGGCACGGCCAGCGCTGCGCCCGGCGGGGATGTCGTGGCGCCCAGGGCTGCGGCGAGGGACAGGCCGTCCCGGCGCGCCGCCAAGTCGGCGATGGCTCCGCCGACCGCCGCCCAGGCGCACGGCACCTCCCGCAGGGTCGCGTCGGCTCGTGCCGACAGCGCCTCGAGGTCGTCGGCCGGGGGAGTTGTCCGCAGCCAATCCGTGAGCACCGCGGCCGTGGCTACCAGGTCGGGGCCACCCCAGCCCGGAAGCGGGGCGACGTCCCCCCACCCGCAGTGGCCGTCGCCGTCGCGCAGGCTCAGCAGCAGGCCGCGGCGGTGCGTCACGCGGCCGCGGCCGGTTCCGAGCGGCCGCCTCAGTGCCAATGCATAGGGGTACAGCGCGGCCGCGGGCCCGCCGGTGGAGACAGCCGCAGCCGTTCTCATCTTGCTTCCCGCCGGAAACCCATCGGTCGACAACCCTCCGGAACCTGCCGCGGCCCCTACGCCTGCTCGGCGAGCGCCGCCTGCACAGCCGCCTCGACGGCGCGGTGCTGGGCCACGTTGGCCGCCGTGTCCACCGGAACCTCGATGACGTCGATGCTGGGGGTGTCCATTGCGGCCGCCAACGCGTCGCGCAGCGCCGGCGCCTCCCGCACGCGCCGGTGGCGGACGCCGAGTCCTCCCAGCAGCGCGGCCAGATCAGTGTCGTGAGGTGTGTGGAAGAAGCGTCCGAACACATCGGGCGGGACGGCCCCGGCCACGGGCAGGAACGAGAAGATGCCGCCTCCGTTGTTGTTGGGCACCACGATGGTGAGGTCGAGGCCGAGGCGCACGGCGCCCAGCAGGCCACCCAGGTCGTGCAGGAGCGCCAGATCGCCCGCCAGCAGCACAACCGGGGCCACCGTTGCGGCCGCAACCCCGGCCGCTGCCGAGACCACGCCGTCGATGCCGTTGGTGCCCCGGTGCGCCACCACCCGCGGCACGTCGTCGGTGCCGGGGGCCAGGAACCCGTCCAGATCACGCACGGGCATGCTGTTGGAGGCGTAGAGAACACAACCGCTTCCCAGCGCCGCGCCCAATGTGCGGGCCACGCCGGCCTCCAGCAGCGGCTCCGCGAGCAACGTGGCGTCGATGGCCTCCTGCGCGGTCGCCTCGGCGTGGCGCCAGCTCTGCACCCAGGCCGAGCGGGCGCTTGCCGCCGCATCCGCTCCGCCCGCCGCAACGGTGCCGCGGCCAGCGTTGTCGACTTCGCTTGCGGCCGGCTCCTCGTCCCGGTCGCTCAGGGCCACCAGAGCGCCGGCCGCCAGGGCGCCGATCGGGCTGCGCCATTGTCCGGAAGGGATCGTGGAGGGCTCCTCCCAGCGGTCGAGAGGATCGACCAGGAAGGTTCGAGCCGTCCGCCACGCCGCCAGACCCTCCCGCAGCGCACGCCCCGCCGTCGGGTGACCCACCCGCACGATCACGTCGGGCCGGTGCGCTTCCCAGAAGCCCTCGGCGGTGGCCAAGTGGTTGCCCGTGCCTATCACGGCGGCACCGCTTGCCCCGCCGCGCAGCCCCGATGCGGCGTCGGCGACGAGGGGCCATCCGGCGAGAGCCGACAGGCGCCCCAACGCGGCGGCGTCGGCCGGTGAGAGGTCGGCGGGTCCAACGGCTATCAGCCCGCGCTCGCAGCGGCGCACCAGGTCAACCAGGGCGGCAACCTCCGCCGGTACGGCGGCCATCTCCGGTGGAGTCGCAGCCACCGCCGTCGGCTCGACGGGTCGCGACGGCGGGCGGGGCGGCGGCTCCAGAGGTTCGCGCAGCGGAACGTTGAGGTGCACCGGTCCGGCGGGAGGGCCGAGCGCGACCGCCACGGCGCGCCTCGCTGCGTAGCGGGCGTGCTCGGAGTTCACCTCGCCGGCCACCGGCAGGTCACCCGACCAGCGGACGTGGCTGCCGTAGAGGTGGATCTGGTCGATGGTCTGGCCGGCCCCCCGGTCGCGCAGTTCGGGTGGGCGGTCGGCGGTCAGCACCACGAGGGCCACGCCGTCGTAGAAGGCCTCGGTGACGGCGGGCAGGTAGTTGGCAGCGGCGCTGCCGGACGTGCAGATCAGAGCCACGCAGGTCCGCTGCGCCTTGGCGAGGCCGAGCGCGAAGAACCCGCCCGCCCGCTCGTCGAGTTGCACCCAGCAACGCAGTCGCCGTTCGGCGTGTGCGGACAGGACCAGCGGTGCGGATCGCGAGCCGGGGGAGCAGACCACGTGCTGTACCCCCCGGTCCGCCATCTCCTCGAAGAAGGCTCCGTAGTAGTTGTACGGGCTCACTGGCCACCGGCGACGGACTGAGTGTCGAGTGCGGCGGGCACGGCCTTCAGCTTGGCATCGGTCTCGGCGAGTTCTGCATCGGGGCAGGATCCCGCCACGACTCCCGAGCCGGCGAACAGGGACATCTCGCCGCTGGGAGTATCCACCAGAGCGGACCGTAGTGCCAGGCGCAGTTCGCCGTTGCCGGCGAGGTCGGTCCAGCCCACGGGCCCGGCGAACCACCCCCGTTCCGACGTTTCGTGCCGACGCAGGAAGGCGAGCGCCGCCTCGGTGGGCAGGCCTCCTACGGCGGGCGTCGGGTGCAGGGCGTCGGCGAGGCGGAACAGGGTGCCGGGCGGCGTGCCGACGCGGCCGCGCAGCGGTGTCCACAGGTGCTGGATTCCCGAGAGCGCCCGGACTTGCGGCTCGGCGGGAACGGGGTGTAGCTCCACTCCCGCCGCGGTCATGGCGCACCGCAGATGTTCTACGACAGCGTCGTGCTCGTAGCGCTCCTTGGGGCTTGCCAGCATCTCCCGCGCCAGCGCCTCGTCGCGTTCGGGCTGTTCGTGGCGAGGGCAGGATCCGGCCAGGGCATCGGTCCCGGCGATCCCGTCGCCGGTGCGGACCAGCAGTTCGGGGCTGGCGCCCAGCAGGGTCATCGGCCCGCGACCCACAGCGAACGTGGTGGCGGCCGGGTACCTAGCGGCGAGGCGCGCCAGCAATCCCGCCAACGCGGCGCCGTCCATCGGGTCCGCCAAACGCGCCGTCAGCTGCCGCGCCGGCACGACCTTGTGCAGTGTTCCGGCGTCGATGCACCCCAGCGCCGCAGAGATCGTCCGGCGATACGTGTCGTCGTCACCGGGGGAGCGCTCGACCGCAGCGGAGAGCGAAGGGGACGCCAGGGGATTCGCCGCAGCGGTGCGCAGCAACACCGCGGCTCGTTCTCCGGCGGCCTCGAGATCATCGTCGGGGGCTGTGAGCACCCAGTGGACCGCACCCCGGCGGACGACGCCCAGCAACTCGGGCACGACCAGGCGACCGGCGCCGAACTCCCCCCAGCGAGCGGACACCTCCGATGCCGACGGGTCGAAGGCGAAACCGCCGCACAGGATCGGTCCGACCGGCTCGGGGCCGTCCGGCGTGCGATGCGTGTGCTGCGCCAGGGCGGCTGCGAACCGGGCCGCCTCGTCGAACCGCCGCGCCCCGTTGGCCGGCCGCCACACCAGAGCGGCACCCACGCCCACGAGAGCCAGGTCCCGGCGCGGTTGCAGCCAGCAGAAGCGGTGCTGCTCCTCGCCCGCCGCAGCGAAGACGGCCAAGGGGTCCACGCCGTCCCCGGGACCCGGCAGCAGTCGCCATCGCAGGTTCTCCGGCGCCGGGTTTCGGCTCGTTGCGGGGGGCGCCCCGCCGGCCGCGGGGCTCAAGTCGGAGCCGATGGCGTTGACGCTCAGTCTCGAGGGGTCGGCCGGCTCATTGACGCCGGATCCGGGAGGCGACGTTCGAGGGTCCTCGGTTCCGGGCCGCCGGTCGGTTCGTTGACGTGGTGCGCCACGGCGCGATTATAGAAGTTGCCGCCCCGGCAGCGATATTTGGCGTGCCGCCGTGACCGCTGCGGACGTGCCGCGCCGCTGTCTCCGTTGCGTGCACCGTGAACCGCCTCCGGCGTTGGGGATCGTCGGAAAGGAATCGCTTGCTACGCTGCGGCCGCGTGCGATGGTCGGGTCGAAAACAGCTCTTCCGGCAGGCCCGGCGTACCGTCGTCGCCCTCGTTTGCCTGCTCGGCGTCCTGCCCGCCGCGGCTCCCATCGGCGCCGAGGAGACCATCTCCGAAGCCCGCGAGGAACTGGGCCGGGTCGAGGAGCAAAAGCTCGCCCTGAAGGCTCGGATCAACCTGCTCGCTGCCGAGGATGTCGAGGTGTTCAAGGCTCTCCAGGCAGCGGAGGAGTTGGTAGACCGCCAGGTGGCCCAGGTTGAGGCCGCGCAGCAACAACTCCGAGCCCAGATCGCTGTACAACTCCAGAACGAGGCAGCGGTCGGCTGGGCGCAACTGGACATCGCGGAGGTCCGCAGCAATGCCGACGAGATCCTGGTGGAGGTCTATCTCCAGGCGGGTAGCTCCCGCACCGTGACATTGCTGAGTTCAGCTGACCTGACCCAGGGTCTGCGCCGCCTGGCGCTGCTGGACGCGGTGCGCGGCAGCGCCAACGATCTCGTGGATCAAATACGCCTCTTTGAGGATCGCTATGCCGACGCGGTGGCCCAGGCGGCCTCGGGAGTGGCCGAGGTGGAGCGGCTGCAGGTGCTCCTGGAGGAGGATCTGGCGGTTCTTGAGGCGCGGCGAGGACAGCAGGCGCTGATAAAGGCCGAGCTGGACGGGCGCCGGCGAGCCCTGGAGGCCGAGTTCGCGCAGTGGGAGCAGGAGGCTTCGAACCTGACGGGCTTCATCCAGGTGGAGGAGTACCGCCAGAAGGCCGAGGAGTGGGTGCGTGCCCAGGAAGAGGCGGCGACCACGTCGGGCTTCGTCTGGCCCACGGCAGGAACGGTCAGTTCGGGGTACGGCAACCGCCTCCACCCCATCCTGGGGGGCTACCGCCTCCACCGGGGTATCGATCTGGGAACCGTCACCGGCCAGCCGGTCTACGCCGCCCGGGCAGGGGTGGTCATCACCGCCGGGCCGCTAGGCGGCTACGGCAACGCCGTGGTCATCGAGCACGGTGGCGGTTTCTCTACGGTGTACGCCCACCTGTCGGCGGTGACGCTCAGTGCGGGCAGTCTGGTACGTGCCCTGGATCAGGTCGGCAACCTCGGTTCGACCGGGCTGTCAACCGGGCCGCACCTGCACTTCGAGATCCGCTGGAACGGTGGCGCCGTCAACCCTCTGCCACACCTGCCGTAGGAGCGCCGCCCGATGACCCGCCGATCTCCTGTCGCACTGCTGACCGACCAGTACGAGCTGACGATGATTGACGCGGCCCTCACCTCCGGTGTGGCGGACCTGCCCGCCGTCTTCGAGGTGTTCTGCCGCCGGCTGCCCCCGGGGCGCCGCTACGGGGTCGTGGCCGGCACGGGTCGCCTGCTGACAGCGCTGGCCGACTTCCGTTTCGGCCCCGACGAGCTGGCGTTCCTGCGCCGGGAGGGCATCGTCTCGGCCGCCGGGCTGCGGCGGTTGGCGGACTTCTCCTTCTCCGGCGACATCTTCGGCTACCCCGAAGGCGAGTTGTACGTACCGGGGTCTCCCGTCCTCACCGTCACCGGGACGTTCGCCGAAGCGGTGGTGCTGGAAACGCTGGTGTTGTCCATCCTGAACCACGACTCGGCCATCGCCGCGGCGGCGGCGCGCATGCGGGCCGCGGCGGGGGAGCGGATGCTGCTTGAGGGGGGCAGCCGCCGCACGCACGAGGAAGCCGCTCCGGCTGCGGCGCGGGCCGCCTACGTGTGCGGGTTCGACGCCACGTCAAACCTGGAGGCCGGTCGGCGTTTCGGTGTTCCCACCGGCGGAACCATCGGGCACGCCTTCATCCTGGCGCACCGCGACGAGCGCACAGCCATGGCCGCCCAGGAGAAGCTCCTCGGCGCCGCCAGCACCTATCTGATCGACACCTACGACATCGCCGAAGGGGTGCGGCGGGCCGTGGAGATGGCCGGGCCCGAACTAGGGGCGCTGCGGATCGATTCGGGCGACCTGGCGGCCGGGGCCGTGAGCGTCCGGCGGCTACTCGACGACCTGGGTGCCACCGGGACCCGCATCATCCTCTCCGGCGACCTCGACGAGCACGACATCGCAGCCCTGGCCGGCGTTCCGGCCGATGGCTACCTGGTCGGCACCGAGTTGGTGGCCGGCGCCGGCGCCCCGACCGCCGGACTGGTCTACAAGCTCGTGGAGATCGACGGGCGCCCGGTGCGGAAGCGCTCCCTGGCCAAGTCCTGGCGGCCGGGACGCAAGCGGGCCTACCGCCGCCTGGATGACACCGGATCGGCCACCGCCGAACTGCTGCTGACCGGTGATGCTCCGGCGCCGGCAGGTGCCCGACCGCTGCAAACGGAGTTCGTCACCGCCGGCGAGGTCACCGCCGCCGAGCAGGCCGACCCGCTGCGCAGCGCCCACGCGGCGCGTGCCTATCATCGTGGGATGCTCGCCGAACTGCCGGACGCCGCACGCGAACTGACGCCAGGTGAGCCGTGGCTGCCCACCGAGCCCTCGCTGGACGACGCGTGAAGAAAGCCACCCACGGCCGTCATTCCGGCGGAGGCCGGAATCCACTCGTACGGCGGGATCGCTCGTGATCGCCGCCGGGGGTGCGGGCGTAGCCAAGGGGCTCCGGGCCTTGGTGATCGTGGACGTGCAGAACGACTTCTGCGACGTCGAGGGTGCCGCGCTGGCGGTGGTCGGCGGAGCCGCGCTGGCCGGGCGCATCAGCGAGTACGCCAGCGAGGAGGGCGGCGCCTATGCGACGGTCGTGGCCACCCGCGATTGGCACATCGATCCGGGGGAGCACTTTTCGGACACGCCCGACTTCTCCGACACCTGGCCGGCGCACTGCCGAGCGAACAGCACCGGCGCCGCTTTTCACCCCGACCTGAACACGGACGTCCTCGATGCGGTGTTCTCGAAGGGTCACTACTCGGCGAGCTACACCGGCTTCGACGGCGTCGATGCCGACGGCACACCGCTGGAGGCCTGGCTGCGCCACCGCGGTGTGGAGGCACTGGACGTGGTCGGGATTGCCACCGACCACTGCGTTCGTGCCACCGTGCTGGATGCGGCCCGCCTGGGTTTCGCCACCCGCGTTCTGGCGGACCTGTGCGTCGGCGTGGCCTCGGGGAGCACCCGCGCGGCACTGGCCGAGATGGCCGGCGTGGCCGAGGTCGTGGCGAGCTGAGATCCTGTGTCGGCGCCCGCCCAGCGGGACCGGCGGAGTCCGCTCAGCGGATGCTTCGCGCCACGCTCCGGAAGGCCCAGAGTTCTCCCAGCCCGGCCAGCATCTCTGCCAGCGCGGTCGCCGCGTTGGTGTCCCGCGGCGTCTCCTCTGCGGTGCGCAGGCGAATCTCCTTGGCGGAGAAACGCAGGCGGTGCTCCACCATGCTCATCAGAAGGGTCGGATGGCGGCTGTCGAGGGGAACGTGCGACATGATCTCCTTGAGTGCCGCGGCGTCGTAGAGCCGCACCGGTGAGCCCATGTCGTTGCGCCACACGCCCAGCAGCGTCCCGGCCACGGGACGCAGCACCCGGCCCGCCAGCGAGCGTCGGTCACCGACCACGATGCGGGCTCCGGCTTCGTAGCCGTCGAGCAGGCGGGTCACGTCGCCGTAGCCGAGCCGCACGTCGCCGTTCCACAGCAGGATCAGGTCCGCGCCGGTGGTGAGGGCCAAGCGGCAGGCGTGTTGCACGCTCCAGCGCTCGCCGTTCGGCGGGGCAAGCACGGTGTGACTCCGGGCCAGACCGGCGAGCGCCTCGTTCAGCATCACGATGTCCGTTCCGGAGGTCCGCAGCAGGACGGCGGTGACACTCCGGCGCGGCGTGGACGAACTCACAAAGCACGACGCTACCGGGGCGCCGGGTAATCCACTGGCGGAGCGGTTAGGACGCCGCGGGCGCCGCGTCGCTGCCGCCGTTGTCGCCGATGTCGGGGTGTTCGGAGCCGGTCAGGTAGATAGCGGTGACAACAATCGCGAACAGGGCCGTCGTGGCGACGAGGGCCAGGGTGCCGTCGCCGAACCCGAAGTCCACAGTGAGCCGCATGCCGTCGTTGGTGTCGCGCGTGTAGTCCCGGCCGTAGTTGACGGCCAGCGCCGCGGCGATGTCGGCAACGAAGTAGACCAGAAACCCGCTGACAAAGGCTGCCGTGAGCTGCCGGCGCAGCACCCAGGCGGTTAGTGGTACCGCCAGCAGGAAGATCACCCATCCGGCGATCTCCGGGATGAACTCGGCTCCCTCGAGGCGCCCCACCATCCCCCGTTCGACGATGTCCACATGGAGCGTCTCGTTGAGAGCGTTTCCGGTCCCGTCGACGGGTGCGCGCCGCACGCTGATGCGGTAGTCCGGCAGGAACCGCGCCACGATCCAGCCGATGCTGAGAACCCCCAGGCCGAGCACCAGCCAGGGGCTCCTGGGGCGCCGGTCGGGCAGGCATCCCTGGCAACATTCGTCGGCGACGAGGTACCCGGCGTAGACGGCTGCCACGAGCATCACCACGTACGACGCAAGTCCCAGCCAGAAACCGGCGGCGGGCTCGGCGACGTTGTAGGTGAACATCCCGAAGGCGTTCTCGAAGATGACGTACAGAAGGCCGACCGTCAGACCGACGAAGGCGACCGCTCCGGCGGTGCGGTGCCGCGGGCGCGACACGCAGTGCAGAATCGCAGCGAAGGCGCCCAACTGAATGCAGTTGAACCAGAGATTGACGGGGTCGTCCACGAGCTGGCCGGTCTGATCGTCCCACCAGAGGTACAGCGAGAGGATCCAGAGGACGAAGGACGCCGCTCCCAACTGCAGGACCGCGAGCAGTCGTCGCCGGTATCGGTCTCGGCAGGCGAAGAACGGCACGAGCAGTGAGGTCGCTGTTCCGGCGCCGGCGGGGGATTCGCCGAGCCACCGCCGGGGAGCGGCCGCGGGATCGGCTGTTGCGGAACCGGCTGCGCCGCCGACGGCTTCTCCGGTTGCGGTGTCATCGTTCATGGCCTGTCCTCCCGTCGCCGGCTGCGGGCTCGACGGCGTGCGTCGTGCGTGTCCTCCCGATGCCTCCCGGGAACGCCGTTACCGAAGGCTATACACCCGGGATCGGCCGGACCGGCTCATGCCAACCGCGCCCGGAGCAGGAGCGTGCTGTCATCTCGGCGCACGTGGACGGGTCGCAGCCCGGCCGAACATGGGGTCGTCGTGGCGATGACGCGAGAGTGCCCGCCTCTGACGCCCCGGGGCGTCGCCGGATTCATCGTCTCGACGAACCGGCGAGAGGCGCGGCGGTGGCCGGTAGAGTCCCCCCGTGCCCTGGCCCCCCGCGGTGGACCTCTACAGCGACACCCAGACGAAGCCCACCGACGCCATGCGCCGGGCCATGGCCACCGCCGAGGTGGGCGACGAGCAGCAGGGCACCGACCCCACGGTGAACCGGCTCTGCGCCAGGGTGGCGGAGACACTGGGCCACGAGGCGGCGCTGTTCCTGCCAACCGGCACCATGTGCAACCTGGTGGCCGTCGCGACGCACACCTCACCCGGTGACGCCATCGTGACCGACATCCAGAGCCACATCATTCTCTCCGAGACGGGGGGAGCCGCGGCGTACTCCGGCGTGATGACCTACCTGCTGGCGGGCGATCGGGGACGTTTCGGCCCCGAGGCGGTGGCCGAGGCCCTGGCGCCCGGGCACGCGTACCGGCCCTGGCCGCGGCTGGTCACCCTGGAGCAGACGCACAACTTCGGCGGCGGGACGGTGTGGCCGCTGGAGCAGTACCGCGCGGTCGCCGACGTGGCGCACGAGCGGTCGGTGCCGGTGCACACCGACGGCGCCCGCCTGTTCAACGCCACCGTGGCATCGGGCACCGAGCCGGCCGACTGGGGTCGGCCCGTGGACTCCATCTGGGTGGACTTCACCAAGGGTCTCGGCGCCCCCATCGGCGCCGTCCTGGCCGGGGGCCGGGACTTCATCGAGGCGGCGCGGATGCACAAGCACCGTTGCGGGGGGGCGATGCGCCAGGCCGGTATCGCCGCTGCCGGCTGCCTGCACGCCCTGGACCACCACGTCGAGCGCCTGGCGACTGACCACGCCCATGCGGCGCGACTCGCCGAGGCCCTTGCGGGGCTGGGGCTGGGCACCGAGCCCGTCGAGACCAACATGGTGTGGATCGATCCGGCCACCGTCGGCCTGGGCGCGGCGGACTTCCTCGAGCGCCTTGCCGCCGAGGGTGTACGCATGAGCCGGGTGGAGGAGCGGGTGCGGGCCGTGACCCACCTCGACATCTCCGGCGCCGACGTGGACGTGGCGATCGCCGCGGTGGCCGCCGTGGTCGGGAACCTGTCGTGACGGTCGGCGCCCCGCCCTAGGGGGCGGTCTAGAGCGAGACCACCGATGTGGCGCGGCCGGCGGCCTGCCGGCGCAGCAGCCGTCGCGGCGTCTCCCGGCGCTCGGTGGGGGCACGCCGCGGACCTCCAGGGGTAACTCGACGTTCCAGCGCAGCATGGCCGTCTCGGCCGCGAGAGCCTCGTCGGCGGCAGCGCCGGCGCCGGAGTTCATCGTCCCTACGACCGCGATCGCGCCGTCCCGCGGCCGGTTTCCCCCTCCGGCCCCGGAGTGTCATCATTGGACGCATGGCCGTGCATACCCTCTTCGTGCCGCATCCTCGGGAGCGATGACCATGCGGGTTCTGTTCGCCGATTCGTGTCACCGCAGTGCCGCGGCCGAACTGCGTGCCCGCGGCTTCGAATGCGTCGAGAAGCCGCACCTCGGTGCCGACGGACTCGCCGACCTGCTCGATGACATCGACGTGGTCGTGGTGCGCAGCACCGAGGTCACCGCCGCAGCCCTGGCGACGTCGAGCACCCTCTCGTTGATCGTGCGCGCCGGCGCCGGGGTGAACAACATCGACGTGGCTGCCGCCTCCGCACGGGGCGTCTACGTCTGCAACACGCCGGGACGTAACGCGGTGGCCGTGGCGGAGTTGACGATGGGTCTGATGGTCGCCGCCGATCGTCACATCGCCGAAGCGTCGACCGACCTGCACGAGGGCACCTGGGACAAACCCCGCTACAGCGGGGCCCGCGGCCTGAAGGGTCGCTCGCTCGGCATCGTGGGTCTGGGCCGGATCGGGATGGCCGTGGCCACGCGCGCGGCGGGGTTCGGCATGCGACTGCGCTCGCTGGAGCGCCCCGGGCGGGACGAGCGCGCTCTGGGGCGGATCGACGAACTCGATATCGCACTTCACGACGATCTCGTGGACCTCGCAGCGGCCTCCGACGTGCTGAGCCTGCATCTGGCCGGCGACGAGCAGGTCGTGAACGCCGCCGTGCTGGAGGCGATGCCGCCGGGTGCCATTCTGCTGAACACCGCCCGCGCCGGCCTTGTGGACGCCGACGCGCTTCTCGCCGCCATGGACGCCAAGGGCCTCCGGGCGGGCATCGACGTCTTCGACGACGATCCGGGAGGGGCGACCGGCCCGTTCGCCTCGCGCCTGGCGCAGCATCCCAACGTGGTCGCCACCCCCCACATTGGCGCCTCCACCGAACAGGCCCAGGAAGCGGTGGCCGCCGCGATCGTCAAGGTCATCAGGGGGCACGCGGCAGGGCGGGTCGTCAACTGCGTCAACCTGGAGACCGGACGCGTGGGCAGTCACGTGGTCGTGGTGCGCCACAAGGACCGCGTGGGCGTTCTGGCCTCCGTGCTGCAGGTGCTGCGCAGGCACGACCTGAACGTGGCTCGCATGGACAACCGCATCTTCCGGGACTCCACGTCGGCTGTTGCCACCATGGACGTCTCGGGGCCCATGACGAACCGGGTCCGCACGGACATCGTCGATCTGCCCCACGTCTACCAGGTGGAGATCCGCCCGGTGGTGCCGGACGGCGAAGAGGACATCACCGAGCCAGGGCGCGCCCACGGCACGGGAACGGACGCTGGTCCCGACAGGGTGGCGGACGGGCGCGGCGAGATGGCGGGGTAGTGGCGATCCTCATGCCGCAACGACCATGACCGCGGGAGGATCCATGCCCGACGCGCCGACGCCCGGTCCGTCGGTGCTGCTGCCGTTCCCCGCCACCGTGGTTCGCCAGGAGTGGGCCGAGCGGGTGGCGTCACCCGCCTACGACGGCCTCGGCGTCGAGCAGAGGCGGGAACTGCTGCTCGCCCAGCCCGACAGCTACATGCACGCCACGCGCTCGCCGGAGGACGTGGGGTACGCGTTGAGCCCGGCGGAGTTGGCGGTGCTCAACCAGATGGCCCTGATTCGCCTGCTGCGCCTCGACGCCTTCGAGGCACGCCCCAACCCGGCCGTCTACGTCTACCGGCTCGACGGGTACGGGTGCCGCCAGACCGGGATCGTGGGGGCGGTGCCGCTGGAGGCCTACCGGCGGGGCCAGATCCGACCGCACGAGCGGACGCACGCGGCTCGCGAGGAGATGCTGAGCGAGTTCCTGGCCCTCACGAGCGCGCAGTCCAGCCCGGTGGCGCTCACGTTCCGTTCCACGGCACGCATCAGCGCAATGTTGGCGGGCGTGGAGGCCTCCCAGGAGCCCCTGCTGGACTTCACCGACGTGAACGGTGTGGAGCAGAGGATCTGGGAGGTGACCGATCCGTCGTTCATCGAAGTCGTCAACGAGGATCTGGCCGGTCGCAACCTGTACGTCACCGACGGTCACCACCGTCTGGGCGCCGGGCTGGTCGTCAGCGAGCGGGCGCGCCGTCACCGTGACGAGTCCACCGCGGCAGGAGGGTTCCTCGCCAGCGACATCGTCCTGGCCACGCTCGGACACGCCCCACCGGGTATCCGGGATCCTGAGCCACCCGCGAGTGTCGACGAGGGGAGCGGAGTCCGCCAGAGCACCGCCGCCGAGCAACCTCCCGACGGCGCACCGCCCCATGTTGACGGCCCCACTGATGAGCCTGGAGCGGCGTCGGATCAGGTGTACGCGAGCGATGCCATCCTGGCTGCACTCTTCCCGCACGACGAGTTGCGCATCCTGGTCTTCCACCGCCGCGTGACGCCGACCAGCGACGTCGACGCAGCGGAGATCGCGACCGCGCTACAGCGGCTGGGTGCGTTGACGCCGGTGGATCTCTCCGGCGCCGAGCCCGAGCGGTCGGGTTTGTTCGGGGTGTACCTGGGCGGGAGCTGGTTCCGCTTCGCCCCTGCCGGCGTTATGGACGGCGTCGACGCCGCCTGGTTGCAGCATGAGGTGATCGGCCCGGTCTTCGGCGTGATGGATCCGGAGCACACCCGGCAGATCGAATACGTTTCGGGGGTGCTCGGCCTCGGACAACTCGCCCGGCGGTGCGATGTCGCCGGCGGCGTGGGCTTCGCCCTGCATCCGGTCCCGGTCGAGACGATGATGGCCGTGGCGGACACCCGGCGAGTGATGCCGCCCAAGTCCACCTACTTCCACCCCAAGCCCCGCTCGGGAGTGTTCCTGCGCTTCCAGTAACTCTGACGATGATCTCAGCCACCGTGTCCCGAGTCCGCCGACGGATCGGGCTGCGCGCCGCGGCGCCCGACCTCTCCGGCGACCCGTACCGGCGGAGTTCCCGGAACCCGCCCACCTGGCGGGGCCGGATGCATGCCGCCATGATCGTCCCGGCAGCGGCGGCCGGCGTCCTGGTGGTCCAGGCCACGCCCGGCGCCCGCCCCCGGGTGGTCGTGGGGCTCTACGCCGGGAGCGTCGTGGTGATGTTCGCGGTGAGCGCCCTCTTCCACGCCGGTCGCGTCTGGGGCGACCGGCAGTGGTTGCGCATGCGCCGGATGGACCACATCGCCATCTTCGGACTGATCGCCGGCAGCTACGGCGCGATCATGGGCCTGGGCGCGACCGGCTGGGCGCAGACGTGGCTGGTGGGGATCGCCCTGGGGGTGATCGGTGTGGGGATGGTGGTGCGATGGATGGTCCTGCACCCCCCGTTCGGCCTCATGACCACGCTGTTCCTGGTCACAGGGGGAGTGTCGATGCTGGGCATTGTCTCGCTGTGGCGCGGGCTCGGAGCGCGGGGGACGATCGTCGTGCTCGTCGGCTGCGCCTTCTACGGCCTCGGCGCCCTGGCGCTGGGCGCGCGATGGCCCAACCCATGGCCCGGCCGCTTCGGATACCACGAGGTGTGGCACCTGAACGTGATAGCCGGGGCCGTTTGCGAGTACTACGTCGTGGCCTTCGTGGTCGTGCCGTCGCTGTGAGCGCAGCCCGGGCGCCGGAGGATCGAACCGAGCAGCGCGTCGCAGGAGGGACGGTCGGTGACGGCGGCGACGTAGGCGACGTAGCGGTTGGCGTCGGACCGCACCCCGAGCCGTGGCCGACCGATCCACGGTTGGATCCCGAACTGCTGGCGGCGGGGGACCGGCGCAACGTGGTGGACGGTTACCGCTACTGGCGCCACGAGGCAATCGTGGAGGACCTGGACCGCCGGCGCCATCCCTTCCACGTGGCCGTGGAGAATTGGGAGCACGACTTCAACATCGGCTCGGTGGTGCGTAACGCCAACGCCTTCGGCGCCCGGGCGGTGCACATCGTGGGGCGCCGGCGCTGGAACCGCAGGGGTGCCATGGTGACCGACCGCTACCAGCACGTTCTGCACCACACCGACGTCGGTGAGCTGGCGGCCTGGGCCGACATTGAGGGTCTGCCCGTGGTGGGGGTGGACAACGTGGCGGGATCGCTGGCTCTCGAACGGCACGGCCTGCCGGAGCGCTGCGTGCTGCTGTTCGGCCAGGAAGGTCCGGGCCTGTCCGCCCCGGCGCGGGCGGCGTGCGCCTCGCTGCGGGAGATCACCCAGTTCGGCTCGACCCGCTCCCTAAACGCCGGCGTGGCCAGCGGCATCACCATGTGGGCATGGATCTGTGAGCACGTCGTGAACTCGGAGTCTTCCTCTGGAAACTGAGCGTCCCGCCGGCCCGAACCCGGCCGGGGGCTAACCGACCGTGGTGTTGAAGCCGGCGGCCAGCAGCAGTGCCACGAGGGCCGACACGGACGCGAGGCTCGCGAACAGTGCCCGCTCCGGGGCCCGCTGCGCGCGGGTATGCAGCCAGGCGGCCACTCCCGAAACGACCACCAGAAGCAGCTTGACGAAGAACAAGGTCTTCCACAGGCCTGTGCTCGCGCTCCAGTCGAGTTCGGAGGTGTGCCACAGGCCGGTGATGATGGCGAGGGCGAAGAACGGCCAGGCAACCCGGTTGAAGCGGCGCGCCACCTGCTGCGTGACGGTCATCTCGCCCTCGCCCACCGGGCGGTGACGGTCGATCTTGCGAAGCAACGGGACGAGACCGGCCACCACGATCTGCCCGCCCAGCCAGACCGTGACGCTGAGAATGTGCAGGAAGCCGCGCACGGCCTCGAGGTCGATTGCGAAGTCTCTGGTCATCGTTGGCCTCCGAGATCGAGCCGTGTTCGTCGCCGCCGGGTAGCGGCCTCGAAAACCCTATAGCCACAATCCCCGTCCGCGTGGCCCCCGACACGGCGGCGGCGTGCGGTTGGGGCCATGGTCGGCGAGACTGGGGCCATGAGCCTCGACACCGACACTTACATCGCCGCTGCTGCTCGCGAGGGCGCCGCGGTTACCGACGTCGCCACGTCCGGCGATCTGGACGCCCCCGTGCCGGGATGTCCCGATTGGACCCTGCAGAAGCTGGTGGGCCACCTCGGCTGGGTCTACAACTGGGTCAGCGAACACATCGAACGTCGGTCGCCGACCATGCTGTCCCGCGAGGACGTGCCCCGCCCACCGAAGGATGAGGCCGTGGTGGAGTGGTACTCCCAGAGCCATGCCCGTGTCGTCGATGCGCTCCGCGACATCGACCCCGACGAGGAGGTGTGGGGTTGGGCCGGGATCAACACCGGTGCCTTCTGGCAGCGCCGCATCGCGCAGGAGAGCCTTGTCCACCGCTGGGACGCCGAGAGCGCTGTGGGCGACCCGGGGCCCTTGGACGGGGAACTGGCGGCCGACGGCGTGGACGAGGTGGTGGAGGTCATTCTGCCCGTCGGGGTGCGGTCGGCGAAGGGTCCGTTGCCGGCGGGCTCACTGCACCTGCACCGCACCGACGACGACGGCGAGTGGCTGTGCGGTATCTCCGACGGTCGCATGGTCTTCGAGCGGGTCCACGCACGCGGCGACGTCGCCGTGCGCGGCACCGGTGAGCAGCTCGACCTGCTGCTCTGGGGGCGCCTGGCGCCCGACGCTGTAGAGGTGTTCGGCGACCGCGACGTGCTGGCGGCATGGACAGGCCTCAGTCGCTGAGCCGGTCGGTTCCGTCGGTGCGATGGGAGGCCGGGTGAGCGACCGGCCTGTCGAGGGCGAGCCCGCGCTGCGACCTCCGGGCACCCCGCCGGCTCCCGGCGACAGCGCCGCCGCTTCCGAGCCCCCCGTTACCGGCGGTGGCACCGAAGCCCCCGCCGACTTGATCCTGCCCCCCTGGTGGGTGGGCTACGACACGCTGCTGGCGGTTGCCGCCTTCATTGTTCTCTACCGCCTGGGGTTCGGGCTCGGCCCGGCCATCGGGGCGATCACCGTCGTCTCGGTTCTGTCGGGATTCCTGCGGGTGCGTCACGGGCTGGGGGTGGGCAGGTTGCTCCCGCTGGTCACGGTGTGCGTCATCGTGCGGGGCGTCGTGGGCATCCTGACCAACAGCGACGCGGTCTACTTCGGAATCGGGATCGGCTACAAGTACGCCATCGCCGCCGGTCTCGTGCTGTCGGTGAAGCTGAAACTCAACCCGGCCGACCAGCTTCTGGCCCGGACGCTCGGTCTGAACGCCACGATCCGTGCCCACCGGGCCTACCGTTCCGCCGTCGACCGCATGGTCGTGGTGTTCGGTCTGCTGCTGGCTCTGGCCGCCACGTTCGACATCTGGTTGCTGAGCGTCACCGACCCCGACAACTACGTCCTGATCCGTTACATCATCAACTGGCCGCTGTACGCGGGAGTGACGGCCGTGGGGATCATCTACTTGGCGCGGCGCCTGGCGGGCGTCCCCGGTTTCCCGGGCATGATGGCGCTGCTGGAGGAGCAGGCCGAACTGCGGTCAGCGGCCCGACGGCGCAAGTAGGAAACCGCTGCGAATCCCCCGGGCCGTCGAATCCATCATTCCGGCGGAAGCAACGTCGCCCCGGGGTCTGATTCGCGGCGGACTCCAGTTCCCGGCAGTCCGGACGTGCCAGAAGCGGATCGCCCGGCGCTCTCCTCGCTCGCGTGCCGCCGGCAGTTCTCCGGGGCGCTCCTGGCACTGCCGATTAACGATCCGGGCGATGTCGCAGCCCATGCCGCGGCCATCCACCGGAGCAATTGTCGGATTCCATTCAGAAACCGATTACAGAGCGATCGTTCGGCCTGCCCCACTCACCCTAATACCGGACTGGAACAGGGATTATCTGGACGGTTGGGAGAACTGCTTGACATGGCGAATGTAATCGATTTCAATACGAAGAGCCCACTTCGGAAGGGAGGCACCATGAAAGTACGCCTCAAGAGATCACGGTTGTTGGTCGGTCTGGTGACCGCGCTCGTGCTCGTGGCGTCGGCATGCGGCGGCGACGACGCAGCGGACGCAACCCCACCCCCGACGCCGCCGGCACCGGCAACAGCACCCGCGCCGGACCCTGCGCCGGCTCCCGCGCCGGACCCTGCGCCCGCACCCGAGCCTGCGCCGGCACCCGAACCCGCCCCCGAGCCCCTCAGGGTCGTCCTGGTCTCCAACCAGGCGGCGGGTGACCAGGGGCCGGTGGACGGGATGATCGCCGGCATGGAGGCCTCAGGGGCGGCCAACGGCCACGAGACACAGTTCGTGGAGGCCTCCGATCCGGCGGCATTCGAGACGCAACTGCGCAACCTCGCCGGCAGCGGCGCCGACATCATCATCGTGACCTTCTTCGACCTGGGTTCCACGGTCGATCTGATTGCGCCCGACTACCCGGACACGAACTTCGTGGCCGTGGTGGCCGCGCCGGTCGACCAGCCCAACGCCAACGTCGTGGACTACCAGTTCTACAAGGGTGCCTACATTGGCGGGAGATATGCGGCGACCCTCACTGACACCGACCAACTCGGGTACATCGGTGGCGCGCCGCTCCCCTTCGCCTGGGCCGACTTCAACGCCTTCACCGACGGAGCCCGATCGGTGAACCCCGACATCGAGACCACCGCCACGTTCGCCAACGGGTTCGAGGATCCCGTGGGAGCGCGGGAACTCGCCTCGGGTCTCTACGCCGAGGGCGTCGACTTCATATTCACCGGGGCGGCGGCCAGCGACCTGGGTGTCGTGGAGGCTGCGGTGGAGAACGACTCCATGGTCATGGTGGCCTCCGACCTCTCGAGTCTGGGTCCCGCCAACGTGGCGCTCGTCGTCGAGATCGAATGGGCCCTCACCATCCAGAACGAGATCGAATACATCCTCGGCGGCGGCGAGGGCGGGAGGTACCGCAAGGCCGGGCCGGAATCCGGTGAGATCTCCTTCACGATCCCGGAGGCGTTCGTGGCGGGCGCCAGCGGCGACCGTCCCGCACGCGCCGGGTCCGCCCGCCCCGACCTTGAGGACTCGGTGGCGGCGCTGATTGCCGGCGATCTGGTGGTCGCCGAAGTAGGTGAGGAGCGCGGCTGATTGTGTCCCGCCCGAGCACCGGCCGGGTCCGTCGGCTGGACGAGCCCGACGGACCCGGCCGGAGCGCGGTCCGTTGCGACGGGATCACCGTACGGTTCGGTTCGCTGACCGCCGTTTCCGGGGTGTCGTTCCGGCTCCCCCGGGGAGGAATTCACGCTCTGGTGGGCCAGAACGGCGCCGGCAAGACGACCCTCGCCAGGGTGCTGGCGGGATTGCAGCTCCCTGACAGCGGCACCGTCGAGATCGGGGGCACGGACGTCCCGGCGGGGGACCATCACGCCGCCCGCGGGGCGGGTGTGGACATGGTGCACCAGCACGCTGCGCTGGTGCCCGACCTCACGGTGGCCGAAGCGCTGGAACTCTGGTCCCCCAGGGGCGCCGTGGGCACCTACAGGCGGCAGAGCGTCGAGCGGCACTGGACGGAGTACCTCGCCCGACATGACGTTGCGGTCGATGTCCGGCGTCGCGTCCGTGACCTGCCCGTGGAGATCGTCCAGTCCATCGAGATCGCCCGTTCGAATCCCGGCCCCGGGGGCTTGCTGATACTCGACGAGCCGACGTCGGTTTTGGCACCCGGTCGCGTGGCGCGCCTCTTCGAGCGACTGCGTGCCACCGTCGCCGGAGGCGTGACGGTCGTCGTGGTGCTCCACAAGCTGGCTGAGGTGCGTGAGGTCGCCGACACCGTGTCGGTGATGCGTCACGGCCGGCTGGTGCTGGAACCGACCATCATCGATCGGGTGGACGACACCCGTCTCAGCGAACTCATCGTGGGCAGCGAGCAACTGTCGATGGAACGGAAGGAGTTCACCGGCGCCACCGGAGCGGCGCCGCCGGGCGACAGCCTTCGGGCCGACGGTCTCCGGGCGCCCGGAGGTGTCAGCGATGCGCCGCTGCGAGGCGTGTCGCTGACCGTACGCGCCGGGGAGATCGTGGGGGTGGCGGGAGTAGAGGGCAACGGGCAGCGCACTCTCGTGGAGGTGCTGGCCGGTCTCCGCCGGCCCACCGCCGGAAGCGTGACGATGTTCGGCACCGACATCACCAGGGCGTCCACCCAGCAGCGGCGGGCCAGGGGTCTGCGTATCGTGCCGTTCGATCGCAACGCGCAGGGCGTCAGCGGGGGTCTGTCGCTGTGGGAGAACGTGACGAGCTGGGAGGCGGGCCGCTTCCGGCGGCGGCCGTGGCTGCCCTTCCTGGCCGTGCACACGATGCGCCGCGAGGCGCGTGAACGTCTCGAACGGTTCGGGGTGGCCTACGCCGACATCGAGCAGCCGGCCGGGTCGCTTTCCGGCGGCAACGTACAGCGCCTGATCCTGGCGCGAGAGATCCCTGATGCAGCCGCTCTCATAGCGGCGCACCCGACCCGCGGGTTGGACATCGGCGGCACGCGGGCCGTGTGGACGAGCTTCCGCGACCTCCTGGCTCGGAGCGTTCCCATCCTCGTGGTCTCCTCCGATCTGGAGGAGCTGCTGACGCACAGCGACCGCATCCTCGTGGTGCGCGGCGGTGCCGTGGCGGGCGAGTTCCTCCCGCCCTTCCAGCGCTCCGACATCGGCCGGGCCATGACAGGGGCCGTCTCGTGAAGGGGCACGCGCTCCGGGCGCTCGTGAAAGTGATACCGGTCGTCGGGGCCTTCGGACTGGCCTTTGCTCTGTTCGCCGCCACCGGGTTCGATGCCCTGAATGTCGCAGAGGGCATCGTCGAGGGTTCCGTCACCGGTCCCGGCGCCGTCGCAAACACGGTCCGCTGGTCGGTGCCGCTCGTGCTCATCGCTCTCGGTATCGCCGCCAGCCTTCGAGCCGGCGAATTCAACATCGGCGCTCAGGGTCAACTGCTCGTCGGCAGCCTCGCCGCTGTGTGGGTGGCCCTGGAATGGGAGGCGCCCACGTACGCCGTAATCCTGGTGGCCACGATTCTGGCCGTCGCGGTCGGAGCGTTCTGGTCGGCCCTGGCGGGGTTGCTGAAGGTTTACCTCGGCGCGGACGAGGTGATCACCACGCTGATGCTGAACTTCGTGGCGCTGCAGATCATCCACTGGGCCGCCACCGGGCCGCTGAAGGATCCGGCGACCAGCGGCGATTCTGCTTCCACGCCGCGGATCGACCCCGTGCTGCGCGTCCAGCGATCCGGCGAGACGTCGCTGGAGATACTGATTCTCACCTGCGTGGTCATCGTGGCCGTCTGGATCCTCCTGGAGCGGAGCCGTCTGGGGCTGCACATCCGCTACACCGGGACGAACCCGTCGGCCGCGCTCTGGCAGGGCCTCGCGATGGCGCGCATCCGCATGTCCTCGTACTTGATCGCGGGGGCTCTGGCCGGACTGGCGGGCGCCACGGAAATCTTTGGCCCCGCCGGTCGGGTCGTCACGGGCTCCACGCCGACCCTCGGGTTCAGCGCGCTGGTGGTGGCCACGGTCGGCGCGCTCGGCGTGTCGGGCACGGTCGCCGCAGGGATCTTCTTCGGCGGGCTGCAGGCCGCGGTCCTGTACCTCCCGATCGTCTCGGACCTGCCGACGTCGGGTCTGCGGATCGTGGAGGGGCTCGTCGCCATGCTCATCACGGCCCAACTGGCCGTGGTCATACGCAGCAGGCGCAGGCGCGGCGCCGCCGACCGGGAGGCGCCGAGCACCGCCCCCGATGCCGATACGAGGACGGGGACGTAGTGGAGGAGTTCATTGCTTCCACGATCCGTGTCAGCGTTCCGCTGGCCCTCGCCGGTGTCGGATCCCTGTTCGCGGTCCGTGCCGGGATCTTCCACCTGGGGATCGAAGGCCTCATGCTGGCCGGAGCCTTCACCGCCGTCGGCATCGCGCATCGGACCGAGTCGGTGATCCTGGCGGTCGTCGGCGCCCTCGTGATCTCCGCGATCCTGTCGTGGATCTACTGGCTCCTCATGGAGAAGCTCCGCGCCGATGCCGTCATTGCGGGGCTCGGCATCACCGGCTTCGCAGTCGGCGGCACCGCGTTCTTCCTGAACGTCGTCTTCGACCGGCGAGGCCGGCTGGATTCGGTGGTGAGGCTTCCCCGGCCGGTGAGCGGACCGCAGGACGGCGTTGCCGCGTACGTGAACGAACTCTCGATCCTCGGCTGGCTCACGCCCCCGCTGGTCGTGCTGGCCTGGTTCCTGATGCGGCGCAGCCAGTTCGGGTTGCGGCTCACCGCCGTTGGCACCTACTCCTACGGCGCCCGCGCCGCGGGTGTGCACGAGGGCCGCACTCGGCTCCAGGCCATGCTCCTGACCTCCGTCGGCGCGGGACTGGCCGGCGTGGAGCTCTCCCTGGGCGGTCTGTCCACGTTCAGCGAGGGAATGACCAACGGGCGGGGTTTCATCGCTCTGGCAGCGGCGCTGTTCGGTCTGCTGCACCCCATCGGAACGGCCGCGGCCGCCGTGTTCTTCGGGGCTGCCGAGGCGGTCGGCGTCGTTACCCAGGTCAAGGGCGTCGACTTTCTGCCCAGGCCGTTCATACTGACGATCCCGTTCGTGCTCACGATTCTCGCGGTCACCGCCGGCGCGGTTACGAGGAGTAGATCGCAAGTACTGCGCACCAAGGAGGTCGACGTTGGCCAGCCCTGAGGCCGAGCATCTTTGGCAGACGTTCCGCGACGCCCGTGCGGCGGCTGCTCCCTTCGACCTGACGCGCGAGAGGGAAGCCGCAGAGGGGGCGGGCGAGATCATCCCTCCCCCATTCGGGGTGGCCTACGCCGCAATGGTGCTCGGCGGCGTCCCGACGCTGCGGGTCGACCCCGAGCGGCCGAACTCCGACGTGCCGATCCTCTGGATCCACGGCGGTGCCTTCACGCTGATGTCGGCGCGCACCTTCCGGCACTGGGCCGGGTACCTGGCGGCGGAGCTTCGCCGGCCCGTGGTGGTGCCCGACTACAGCCTCGCGCCCGAGCACCCCTTCCCGACGGCTCTCGACGAGGTCGTGGGCGTGTACCGCGCACTCGGCGCCGCTCATCCGGGCAGGCCTCTCATGGTTGTCGGCGACTCCGCAGGCGGCGCTTTGGCGGTGGGCCTCCAGCTGCGATTGCACCGGAACGGGGTCGCGCAGCCCGCGCTCACGGTGCTGCTCTGCCCGTGGCTCGACCTCACCCTCACCAACCCTTCCATCACCGCCAACGCCGACGCGGACGTCATCCTCGACGCGTCGGCGCTGCGGTTCCACGCGGCGGCCTACCTGGGCGGCACCGCGCCGACACACCCAACGGCCTCACCCGCCCATGCCGAACTCGCGGGCCTCGGTGCACTCTCCGTCATGGGCGCCGAGTACGACCTCCTGATCGACGATGCGGTGCGGTTCTCACAGCGCTGTGCTGCGGCCGGTGTGGAGGCCGAACTCGAGATCGCCTCGGAGTTGCCGCACTGCTACCAGTTCTTCGTAGCCGTCATCCCGGAGGCCGACGCCGCTCTGAGCAGGATCGTCGACAGGATCCGCCGCCGGCTCGGCTGAGTCGGGCGGCGGAGGCCGGCGGTTCAGGCCGACTCGCGCACGACCAGGCTTGGCGGCAGGACGATGTCGATCGGATCGCCGCCGAATCCCCCCAGCCGGCGGGACACCAGCCGCACGGCCTCCTCGGCGATCTCGCCGGCAGGGATACGGACCGTGCTCAGCGCCGGGGTCACCAACTCGGCCCATTCCGCCCCGCCGTAGCCGACCACCGGCGGACGGTCGTCGGGTTCGAAGCGGGCGCCCAGCACGGAGCACACCGTGGTGGCAACCAGGTCGCTCCCGCACACGTAGGCGTCGGGGGGTTTGGACGTCCTGAGGAGTTCCAGCGCCATGGCACGGCCGAATTCCTGCGAAGCCGGCCCCATGCGCAGCATCGTGTCGAGCGTCTCGACGGTCCGCGCCGCCGCAGTGAAACCTTCCAGTTGCTCGGCGCCGATGATGGTGGACGTCCCCTCACCGAGGAACGCGATCCGCTGTGCGCCTTCCCGAACCAGGAGGCGCACCGCCTGACGCACGCCTGCGGCGTGGTTGGTGCGGACCGCGTCGGCCGCCCCGTTGGCAGGGCCGGCGTCCACGAGGATCGTCGGAACCTCGTCGGTTGCCGGCTGCATCATGCTTGCCGTGCTTGTTCTCACCAGCAGCAGGGCGTCCACCCGCTGGGCCAGCAGGCGGGCCGTGCTCTCGGATTCGGATTCCGGGCTCGTCGATGCTTCGGCCAGCACGAGCGAGACGTCCAGTGCGGCCAAGGCTCGTTCGAGCCCGCGGAGGAGTTGCAGGGCCGCGGGATAGCGAGTGAGGGGGAGGACCAGTCCGACCATGGCTGACCGCTGGCGCCGCAGGGCCTGTGCCACACGGTCGGGGCGGTAGCCGAGGCGTTCGACGACCTCGCGGACACGGCTGGCCGTCTCGGGCGCCACCGAGGCGCCGCCACCCAGGACACGCGAAACAGTTGCCGGTGACACTCCGGCCGCCGTGGCCACGTCGTAAATAGTGATCCCCACTCGGTGACCCTCCGATCAGCCGGCGCCTGCACGAAACTAGCGCCCGCCGAAGCCGCTCAGACGGGTTGCCGACGAGGCGCTGTGTAGAGTGCCGCCGTGAGCGGAGCCGTCCCCGCCGGCGCATCCGGCCGTTCGACCGCGGTGCCGGCCGCCGGGGGCCCTGCCGTGGTGGTGCGCGGGCTCGTCAAGCGCTACGGCGACGTCGAGGCGGTGCGCGGCGTCTCCTTCGAGGTGGCCGCCGGGGAGGTGTTCGCGCTGCTGGGCCCCAACGGCGCCGGCAAGTCCACCACCGTGGAGATCCTGGAGGGTCACCGGATCGCGGATTCCGGCGAGGTGTCGGTGCTGGGCTTCGACCCTGCCAAGGCGGGCAGGGAGTTCCGCGACCGCATCGGCATCGTCCTGCAGGAGTCCTCGGTGGACACTTCCGAGGTCACCGTGGCCGAGGCCCTGGACACGTTCGGCATGGCCTACCGGCGCCCCCGCGACCGTGACGAGGTGATCGACATGGTGGGCCTGGCGGGGAAGACGAACGCCCGTCTCAAGACGCTGTCCGGAGGCCAGCAGCGGCGCATCGACATGGCGCTGGGGCTCATCGGCGATCCCGACCTGCTGTTCCTGGACGAGCCCACGACCGGGTTCGACCCCGAGGCGCGGCGGGCAGCCTGGGAGATGATCAAGGGTTTGCGCAGCCTCGGTCGGACGATCATCCTGACGACCCACTACATGGAGGAGGCCGAGTACCTGGCCGACCGGGTGGCGGTGCTGGTGGATGGGCGCATCGTGGCGTGTGCCCCGCCGTCACAACTCCTGGGGGGCGAGGAGTCGACTGTTCGCTTCCGGCTGCCGCCCGGCACCGGGCAGGCCGATCTTCCCGCTTCGGTCGCCGCGGCAGCCGAGATCGGCGAGGATGTGGCGGTCGTGAGCACGGATCGTCCCACCGCCCTGCTGGCGGAGTTGGCGGGTTGGGCGGTCGAGCGGGGGATCGAACTCACTGACCTGACAGTGAGTCCACCGAGCCTGGAGGACGCCTACCTTCAGCTCATCGGGGCCGACGGGGGCAGGGACAGTGCGGACTAGCCGCGCTCCCGTCGAGACCGGACCCGGCGGCGCCTGGCCGTCCTGGGGGCGCCTGACCTGGACCAGCATGCGCAGCCAGAACCGCACGTTCTGGCGCAACCCCGTGGCGTCGTTCTTCACCCTCGGGCTGCCCCTGATCATGCTGGTGCTGTTCGGCTCGCTGTTCACCTGGGACATCGACGTGGGTTTCGGTCTGATCCCGGCGGCGCAGTTCTACACGCCGGGCCTGGCGTCCTACACGGCGGCCAATGCCGCGCTGGCCAACGTGGGCATCACGCTCGCCTTCCAGCGCCAGTTCGGGCTCCTGAAACGGATCAGGGGCACGCCCCTGCCACCGTCGGCCTTCCTGGCCGGCTCGCTCGCCTCGTCGGTCTGGATCGCCCTCCTCGGAACCCTGATCATGATGCTGGTTGGCGTGCTGTTCTTCGGCGTCGGCATCGCCGCGGCAAAGATCCCCGCGGCGATCGTGTCCTTCGGCGTGGGCACGGCGGCCTTCGCCGGGCTCGGTCTGGCGCTGGCCGCGCTGGCGCCGAGTGGCAACACCGCCCCGGCCGTGGCCAACGCCGTGATCCTGCCGATGGCGTTCGTCTCGGACATCTTCGTGCCCGTCGAGAACCCGCCCGCCTGGGTGCGGATCCTGGGCGATGTCCTACCGCTCAAGCACTTCGGCAGGGCGTTCGGGGCGGCCTTCCACCCGGCGGTGCCGGCGCCGGCCTGGCAGGGGACCGACCTCCTGATCCTGGCGGCCTGGGGGGTTGGCGGCGCGCTCGTGGCGGCGCGCTTCTTCGATTGGATGCCGCGGGTACCGCGAACGCGCCGCAGCAGGACTGAGAGCTGACGGCTCGCCCGCCGGCGGAGGCGCATCACTAGCGGTGTCATCGCGGCGGAGGCCGGGACCCACCGTCCAACGGCCGGGCCGGCATTCCTGACGCAGGACCCGGCAGGCTCCGAGATCGGTCAGCGGTGCCCCGACCCCGGCGCAGACTCGTGGCCGGGATCGCTCTCCAGCAGGAGTAGTTCGCCCGAAGCCGCCCTCAGAGGTCGCTCAGCAGCTTGAAGGACTCGGCCGCCTCGAGCCCGCCTGGCCGGCCCGCCTCGGCCAGTTCGCGGAGGATCCGTCGACGGAACGCCTCCTGCTGCACCCCGTCGTCGCCGGCGGTGATGCCCATGGTGGACTCGAACTGGCTCTCGTGGGCCTCGAGGGCCGCGATCTTGGCCTCGGCCCATCCGTCGGCGTCCTCATAGTGGTCGGCGGCGTCGGCCTCGAACAGCAGCAGGTGCTCCGGGCGGTGCGCCGGGAGGTTCTGCTCGGGGAAGAAATGCGGGTCGCGGGCCGCCACGATGGCCTCGGTGGTCAGCAGTCCGGCCTGGCGGTGGTCGGGGTGAATCCGGTAGCGCTTCCACGGGTCGTGGCCCAGCACCACCGCGGGGCGCAGCCGGCGGATCCACGACGCCAGCAGCGCCCGCGCTCCCAGATGGGCCTCCAATTCGCCGTCGGTGTAGCCCAGGAAGACCACCTCGCCTGTGGCGCCGAGACGGCGTGCCGCCTCGCGCTGCTCGACCCGGCGCGCCAGTACGAGTTCCGCCACGTCCGTCTCCGGGTCCCAGGATCCCTTGGAGCCGTCGGTGCAGACCGCCAGATGTACTTCGCAGCCCTCCGACGCCCAGCGGGCCAGGGTTGCACCGCAACCGAACTCGGTGTCGTCGGGGTGTGCCGACACCGACAGGGCGCTCGCGGGCGTGGGCAGGTTCCCAGTCACGGCGACCGGTCCGACGCGACCGTCCGGTTCGCGAGCATCCGGCCTGGGGCGCCGCCCCGTTCGAGGTGGGGGCTCACGACGAGCCCGTCGTGCCTGCCTCGGCGACCGCGGCCGCAGTAACGGCAGGCCCGAGCGCCCCCGGCGGGACGAGATCGTCGGGGATGTCCACGTCCCAGGTCAGATCGGGGTCGCGCAGCACGCGCAGCGCCAGCCCCAGCCGCCGCGCCTCGGCGCAGTGCCGCCGGAACGACCCTGCGCCGTAGGAGAAGTCGAAGCCGGCGCCGGCGGGCAGGCACAGCACGTTGGTTCCGTCCGAGCGCCGGTCGGGAACCGCCGTGACGCCGCCCGCGCCGGTCAGGTGGTCGAATCCCTGGGCGCAGGGCAGGTCGCTGTGCGCCACGATCACCTCGGCGACGCCGCGGGCGGCCAGATCGGCCACACCGCGGGTAACAGCTCCGTTCAGGCCGGTGCCGGGACACCACACCACGCCGGCTCCGAGGGCCGCTGCCCAGTCGGCCACCTCGCGGTCGTTGCAGACCACCGTTACCGGCAGTGGCGCCGCCACACGCACCACGTGCGTGGCCATCCGGCGGGCCAGATCGGTGCGTTCAGCAGGTGAGAGGACGGGGGCCAAGCGGATCTTGGCCGCGCTGAAAGCCTTGACGGGGACAAGCACCGCGGCTGCGGGTGCGTTCACCGGCGAAAGTCTACTGCCCTCCCCCTGCTCACTTCGGGGCCGACCCTGTGCGGCAGGTCGGTGCGCAGGACATCGACGGGGCCCGTGGCCGGAAGCGACCGGCTCGTAGGCTCGAAGCCGGCCCGCCGCTTCAGGCACGGAAGGATCGCCCCGATGCCCCCAGAACCGAATCCGGAATCCGACGAGACACCGACCGGACCGTGGCGTTCGGCGGACCGTCGGCGCGTCGCGGCCGGCTCGCCCCCTCTGGCGGGCGTGCGGGTGCTCGACCTCGCCACCGCCCTGGCCGCGCCCCTGGCTGCGGGCATCCTGGGCGAGCAGGGCGCGGACGTCATCAAGATCGAGCCGCCCGGTGACGGCGATGTGCTGCGCCACGTTGGCGCGGCGGTCGGCGGCGTCTCGGGCATGTACCAGATGACGAACCGCGCCAAGCGGGCAGCCACGGTGGACATCACGACGCCCGCCGGTCTGGCGGTCGTGCTGGACCTCGCCGCCGGTGCTGACATCGTTTTCCAGAACTTCCGCCCGGGTGTTGCCGAGCGTCTCGGCGTGTCGTATGCGCATCTGCGGGCGGGCAACCCAGACGTCATCGTTGTGTCAGTAACCGGTTTCGGTCCGACGGGGCCATACGCCGATCGCCCCGCCTACGACGGCATCATCCAGGCCATGTCCGGCTTCGCCGCGCTCGAGGCCGACGTCGGTACCGGCGAGCCGCACAGCCTGCGCCACACCGTGTCGGACAAGTTGACGGCCCTGCATGCCGTGCAGGCTGCCACCGCGGCGCTCCTGGCGCGGGAGAGGGGAGCGGGCGGCCAGCACGTGGAGGTGTCGATGCTGGAGGTGTCCGCCGCTTTTCTGTGGACCGATGCCGCCGGGCGGGAGACCTTGCTGGACTACGACGGCGCGCAGCGCTCCGACCCCGGTGCCCACGTCAAGCCACTGCCGTGCGCTGACGGCTGGGTGTACATCGTGGCCCTGACCGACGGCCAGTACACGGGGTTGTGCCGCGCCATGAGCATTCCCCCCGACGAGCGCCTCGCCACCATGTCCGGGCGCCACCGCAACCGCGAACTGGCGAGGCAGACCTGGAAGGACATCCGCGCCCGGCTGGCCGCATTACCGGTGGCGGAGGCCTGCGAAAGTCTGGAGGGCGAGGACGTGCCGCACAGTCCTGCCGTGCCGGTGGCCGACCTTCCGGCGAATCCTCAGCTTGCCCATCGGGACTTCTTCATCGACAGCGTCCATCCTGCGGCGGGCCGGATGCGTCAGAGCGCCCAGCCGGTGCGTTTTTCGGCAACACCCGTCGCTCGGGGCGGCCACGCCCCCGAGGCCGGGCGCGACACCGACGAGATCGTCGATGGTCTCGGGGGGCACGACGCTGCCGCGTTACGCGCAGAGGGCGTCATCTGCTGAGGGTTGCGGCGCATCCGGCTGGCGCGGTGAAGTTCCAGTATCCGCATTCGCTCGGGGAGGGTCAGGGCGGTACTGTCACGGCGGTGCAGCACGTAGCGGTGGTGGGTGCCGGTTCGTGGGGGACGACGGTGGCGTCCCTCGTCTCGACCAATGCTCCGACGCGGCTGTGGTGCCGGCGCGCCGAGGTTGCCGAGGAGATCAACAGCAGCGCCACCAACGAGCGATACCTGCCGGGATTCACCCTCGCTGCGGCCCTGAAGGCCACCGACGACCTGGCCTCCGCGGTTACCGGGGCGGACGTGGTGGCCATGGCCGTGCCGTCCCACGTCTTCCGCAGCGTGCTCGCCTCCGTGGTTCCGCACCTCGGTTCGCGGGTGCCGGTCATTAGCCTGAGCAAGGGTCTCGAGGAGGGAACGCACCGGCGGATGTCGGAGATCGTCACCGAGATGGCGCCGGGGCGTCCGGTGGGTGTTCTCACCGGTCCGAATCTGGCGCGCGAAGTGCTGGCCGGTTCGGCGGCCGCCGCCGTGCTGGCCATGAGCGACGTGGCCGTGGCCGAGGAGCTGCAACCGGTCTTCGCCGCTGAACACTTCCGGGTGTACGCGAGCCACGACGTCGTGGGCTGCGAACTGGGCGGTGCTCTCAAGAACGTTGTGGCACTGGCGGTGGGAATGGCCGACGGGCTGGGCCTGGCGGACAACACCCGGGCGGCGCTCATCACGCGGGGGCTGGCGGAACTAACCCGACTGGGTATGGCGATGGGCGGCGAGCCGGCCACGTTCGCCGGGTTGGCCGGCCTGGGTGATTTGCTGGCCACGTGCCTGAGCCCGCAGAGCCGCAACCACCACGTCGGCGTGCAACTGGGCAGGGGGCGCAGCCTGGCCGAGGTCGTGGCTGCCATGGAACAGGTCGCCGAGGGGGTGAAGACCGCTCAGGTGGTTCTGGAACTCGGCGCCGAGCACGGCCTGGAGATGCCCATCACGTCCGAACTGTGCGCGGTACTCGACGGCGGGCGACGCCCCGAGGAGGCCTACCGGAACCTGCTGAGGCGGACCCTGCGTCCCGAGCGGGAACCGTTCCGATAGGGGTGCGGGGGCGGACCGACGCTGGACCGGCGTCCTCGCCGGACGGACATCGGGACGCTTCGGTGGTGCCGTCCTGGACGGTGCTGGGTGTTGCCGGTGCGCCGGGGACGCTGGCTGTGGATCCCAGCGGGCGGATCGCCACCGGCCGGACGGGGTGGACGCTGACCTGGGAGGTGGAGGCGGGCACCCGGCGTTACCTCGCGGCGGACCGCTCCACGCCGCGCCAACGCCCCGTCGGTGCCGAGGGCGCCGCAGCCGTCGGGCTGGAGACCGTGCTACGGGCCGAAGGTGGGGAGGTTTCGCAACGGGTGTACGTGTGCCTGCCGCCCGGCGGCGGGACCGGCACCCTCGGCGTTCTGGAGGTGCGCAACGACACCTCCGCTCCCGTGGCCGTGACCCTCGCGCTGCGGCCGGGCGACTTCCGGCGGCCCAACGGGCTGTGGCGGTTGCACATCGACGCCGAGGGTGCGGAGGCGAACGGCGCGCCGGCACTGTGGTGGGAGCGCTCACCGGCGGCCGTGACTGTGACCACCGAGGCCGGTAGTGGGGCCGCCGCGACAAGGGAGCGTGCTGAACCGGCCGGAACGGGTGCCGTGGGCACTGATCCCACGACCGCAACCGTCGCCGAGGCCACCCGCGCGATCGCCGGCGATGCCGGCGCCGCGTCCGACGGCACTGCTACAGCGGAGGCCACCCGCACGAGCGCGGAACCCACCGATACCGTGAGCGCGCACGGGCCGCCGCCCGCCCTGTACCTGCCCCAGCGGGTGCGCAGCCGGCGCGGCACGGCCGGCGCCACGATGACCTGGCCGGTGACGCACGGCACGGCCCTGCGGGTTCTACTTCCCCTCGACGGCGCCGACGATGCAGCGAGGCCGGCCCAGGGGGTCCTGCCCAGCCTGGCGCAGGTGGGCCGCGGTTGGGAGGCGCACACGGCGAGGGGCCTGCGTGTGGCGGGGTTGGGGCACCCCAATGTCGCGGCGGTGGCGGATGCGGCGGTCCGCCGCCTCCTCGCCGTCGACATCGACGCGCCCGGGGGTCTGGACGGTTCGTTCTCGCCGTCGGAGCGGGCTCTGGTGGCTGTCGCTCTAGCTGTCGCCGGTTTCGGGTATCGGGCAGCGGAGGTGCTGTCGTTGCGTGCGGCCCGTCGACCGGACGTGCCGGCCCGCCTAGCGGCGCGCGAGGCGGCACGGATCACGGCCTCCTGGGGTGTCGGGCCGGCGGCGGTCGGAGCCATGGCCGCCGGCACCGGGCCCGGCGGCGCCTGGGCGACCGAACGAGCGGGGGACGATCCGATCTGCGGGGCGGCGTTCCTGCTGGCGCTACGGGACGTCCTGGTACAGGAACGGGACGGCTGCCTGGACCTCCTGCCGGGCGCGGACAAAGGCGGGCCGATCGGTCTCGCCGATACCGCAGCCGGCGAAGCGGGCCGACCACCGGTGGAGGTCCACAAACTCGGCACCCGCCGGGGTGTCCTGTCCTTCGCGCTGCGCTGGCACGGCGCCACACCGGCGCTGCTCTGGGAACTCGCCCCGCCCGGCAACCGCCTCGAAACCTGGGCCGCGAGCCTGGTCGCCGCCGCAGGCGCCGAACCGGCGGATCCGGTGCCACCCCGATTCACAATCGGCGCCCTGGCACCCAACTGGAGTTCCCACCAACTCACCGGCGAGACCCTGCTGGCCCTCTGAGCCCTGTCGGCGCGGGATCGCTCCGACCGTTCGGGTAGGGATTCCGGCAGCCGCTGGCATGACGATCGCCCGGACCGAACGGACCTGGCAGTGCCGCTATGACGAAGGCGGGATGGGGCGGGGGGTAGGGTCGCCGCATGGTCCGAGTCGCTCGCGGCCCTGCCCCGGCGCATCCCACGCTCAGCCACGAGCGGGAACTTTGGGAGGCGGGGGCGCGGCTGGTGGTTGGGCTCGACGAGGTGGGACGGGGGGCCTGGGCCGGCCCGCTGGTCGTGGGGGCCGCCGTGCTATCCGCCCAAGGGAACGGCACTGTTCTGCCACCGGGCGTCCGTGATTCCAAACAGCTCCGGCCCGCCGAGCGGGAGCGGCTCTTCGACCCGGTGGCGGCGGCCTGTGCGGACTGGGCAGTGGGCGCTGCGAGCGCGGCCGAATGTGACGAGTTGGGTATGTCCTCGGCGCAACGCCTTGCCGCGGCCCGCGCTCTGGCGGCGCTGGCGCTGCGCCCCGACGGGGTGCTGCTGGACGGCAGGTGGGACTTCGTGTCGCCCATCTCCGGGGGGCCCGCCACCCCCGGAACCGAAGAGTTCGACGGGCCGGTACGCACCGTCGTGGGCGGCGACGCCCGCTGTGTGTCTGTGGCGGCGGCGTCGATTCTGGCCAAGGTCTGGCGTGACCGCCGCATGACGGCGACTGCGGTGCGCTACCCGGCCTACGACTTCGACCGCAACAAGGGCTACCCCTGCCCGCGGCACCGAGCCGCCCTGGCAGCCTGGGGCCCCTCGGCCATCCACCGCCGGTCCTGGGCCTTTATGGCGCACCTGCCGACGACCGCCCCGGTCGGCGCCGCCGCGCAGCTTCGCCTCGACGCCCTCCGGTAGCATGGGCGACCGTGGGACAGCCCGTCACAGTCATCGAGAGGCCATCGTCGCGTCCGGGCGTGGTGCGCTTCGAAATCAACCGTTCCCTGACCGGTATGGGCCATGAGTACTACGACACCGCGCCGCCCCCGACGCGCGTCCGCCCGCCCGACGAACTGGCACGTCGCCTGTTCGCCCGAGGCGCCATCGACGGCATACACGTCAACTCCAACGTCATCACGCTCGACATGAGCAAGGGCGCCGACACGCGCGGCATCCGTGAACTCATCGAGGATCTCTTCATCCACTACCGACCGGGTGTGGAGGTGTCGAGCATCGAATCCGCTACCGCATCGACCGACGGTTGAGCGAGGCCGCCGGGCGGGATCCGGTCGCATCGCACCGCGAAAGGGCTGCCATGAGACGCAACGGTGGAAGCCAACGATTGACCGAGCCGCTGGTCCGCGACTGCGGCGGCGAGTTGCGCCCGGCGACGTGGCCGGAGGCGCTCGCCGCCGCAGCTGCCGGCCTGCGGGGCTCGCTGGAGCGTCACGGCCCCCAGAGTTTCGGTGCGTTCAGCTGCTCCAAGGCCACGAACGAGTTGAACTACATCCTGCAGAAGTTCGTTCGCACCGTCATCGGCTCCAACAACATCGACAGCTGCAATCGCACTTGACACGCCCCCAGCGTCGTCGGTCTGGCGACGGTCTTCGGAATCGGGGGAGGGACCAGTTCCTATGAGGAGTTGGAGAACACCGACCTGATCGTGTTGTGGGGCTCCAACGCCCGCAACGCCCACCCGATCATGTTCCACCGCATGCTGCGCGGCAGGAACAACGGCGCCCGGATCGTTGTGATCGACCCCCGGCACAGCGCGTCGGCGACCTTCGCCGACCTGTGGCTGGGCGTCGACGTGGGCTCCGATATTGCCCTGGCCAATGCCCTGGGTCGGGAGATCATCGCCGCCGGTCTGCACGACCGGTACTTCATCAACCACGCCACGACCGGATTCGACGACTACGCGGCGAGCGTGGAGCGTTACACCCCGGCCGTGGCCGAGTCGATCACCGGGGTGCCCGCCGATGCGATCGTGGAATTGGCCCACCTGTACGCCACCGCGGAGCGCGCTCAACTGTGCTGGACCCTGGGGATCACCGAGCACCACAACGCGGCCGACAACGTGTTCGCGCTCATCAACCTGGCACTTCTGTGCGGCCACGTCGGGCGGTACGGCTCCGGTCTGGCGCCGCTGCGCGGGCAGAACAACGTGCAGGGCGGCGGCGACATGGGCGCTCTGCCCGACCGGCTGCCGGGTTTCGTGGCGCTGGTCGACGAGGCGCAGCGCGGGCGCTTCGAGGCCGTCTGGGGTGCAACGGTGCCGCCGGAGCCGGGTTGGCACCTTTCGCAGATGTTCGAGGCCATGGAGGACCGCCGGCTGCGCTCGCTGTACGTGGTCGGCGAGAACCCTGCCGATTCCGAGGCCGACGTTGCGCACGCCCGCAGGCTGCTGGCGGACCTGGAGTTCCTGGTGGTCCAGGACATCTTCGCCACCTCGACCGCGCAGATGGCGGACGTGGTTTTCCCGGCCGCGGCCAGCTTTGCCGAGACGACCGGCACGGTGACCTCCAGCGAACGGCGTGTCCAGTTGGTGCGAGCGGCCGTACCTCCTCCCGGTGCGGCTCGTGACGACATCGAGATCGTCTTCGCCCTCGCCCGGGAGATGGGTCACGACTGGGGGGAGCCCGAGGCGGAGACGGTCTGGGACGAGTTGCGGTCGCTGTCGGCTTTCCATGGCGGCATGAGCTACCGGCGGCTCGAGGAGGCGGGCGGGATCCGCTGGCCCTGTCCCGACGAGGAGCATCCGGGGACGCAGTTCCTGCACGGGCGTCTCTGGGCCGACCCGATCGAGGGTCCGCGGGTGCCGTTCCAGCCGGTGCAGTGGGAGGCACCCCTCGACGGCCTCGACGAGGACTACCCCATCCGCCTGACGACGGGGCGGCGGCTCGACTCCTTCAACACCGGGGTGCAGTCGGGTGCCTACGACTCGCCGCTGCGGCGTCGCGAGGAGTTGGAGGTCTGCGCGGCCGACGCCCGGCGCCTGGGGATCTCCGAGGGCGACGTGGTGCGGGTCCGCTCGAGGCGGGGCGCGTTGGAGGCGCCGGTGCGTTTCGACGAGTCTCTGGTGGAGGGTCTGGCCTTCCTGACGTTCCACTTCCCCGATCAGGTGGACACCAACCTGCTCGTGCCCGACGACTGGGATCCGCTCTCCGGTACCGCCGGCTTCAAAGCCACCGCGGTGTGCATCGAGCCGCTCGGGCGCTGAGGCCGAGCACGTCTCCGCTTGCGGGCGGAGATACCTCCGGGCCCGGGGGCGGTGCTCGGGTCTCGCGAGTTGCTACTCGTCTTCGGGGATCTCCGGCTGGGCGAGTTGCTCAGCTTCGGGAACCGCGGCCTCCGGGCGTTGCAGGGGCAGCCCGATGATCATCTCCGTGAACTCACCCGGCGTGGACTCGACGCTGACCGTGCCGCCGTGCTCCCGGATGATGTCGCTGGTGATGGCCAGACCCAACCCCGTGCCCTGATCGGTGGGCTTGGTGGTGAAGAACGGGTTGAAGATCTTCTCGATGACGTCGGGCGGGATGCCGCCGCCGTTGTCGCGGATCCTGATCTCGATCCCGTCCGATAGCCGGCGGCTGGTGGTCGTCACGGTGGGCATGTAGGACGCACCCTCTCCCGCTTCCAGCAGGGCTCGGCGCCTCTCGTCGGTGGCCTGGCATGAGTTTCCGACCATGTTGATCAAGACCCGGCCGAGGTCCTGGGGTCGGACTTCAAGCTCGCCCATGTCCGGATCCAGTTCGAACTTCAGGTTGAGCTGGAAGTCCGGGTCGGCCGCCCGCGCGCTGTGGAAGGCCAGTTTGGCGTGCTCCTCGATCAGGCCGTTGATGTCGGTCAGGCGCCACTCACCCGATTCCCGGCTCATCATGAGCATGTCGTGCACGATGCGATTCGCACGGTCGCCGTGGGAGCGGATGCGCCCGAGGTTGTCGGTGAGGTCCGCGGCGATCTCAGCGATGAGTTCTCGTTGCTCCGCGGTCAACTTGGTGCCGGCCTCGTCGAGCACCTCCCCCATCTCCTCGACGAGTTCCGCGGACACCTCGGAGAAGTTCTTGACGAAGTTGAGAGGGTTGCGGATCTCGTGTGCCACGCCGGCGGTGACCTCGCCGAGGGCCGCCAGCTTCTCGCGCATGACGATCTGATCCTGGGCACGGCTCAGCTCGTTCAGCACGTCCTCCAACTGGGTGTTCTTCTCGCTTAGCTCGCCGGCGAGCTTCTCCACCAGGTTCAGCCGCTGCACCTCCAGAGCGTGGCGCCGGAAGACCTCGAGGGCGGCGGCCATGTCGGTCACCTCGTCACGCCCGCTGATGACGACCTCGTCCTCCAGGTCGCCGTCGGCCATGCGCCGCATCCGATTCGACAGCTGATTGAGGCGGCGGAGCAGGACCCGACCGACGAAACCCCAGATGACCGACAACGCAACCACGACGCTGATGGCGGCGATCACCACCAGCAGGATGCGGGACGTTCTGATGGCCTCCGTGGAGGCCTGCGTCGCCGATCCGGCGTCGTCCTGGGCGATTGCGATCAATTGCTCCACTTCGGCGGCGAGTTCGGCGGCCTGCTGGCTGTTCTCGTCGAGTAGTTGGCGTTGTCGCTCGGCGAGCTCTAGCCGCCGGATCAGCAGGGAGAAGCCGCTGTCGTCGCCGGTGCCCAGTCTGACGAGCCGGGCGAGAACGGGAGCCAGCTCGTCGCGCAGGTTGGCGGCCGCATCGTCGGTAACCAGTACTCCCTGTGCCAGCCGGGCGGCGGCGGGATCCACTTCGTCGTCCCGGCCGACTCCCTCGACAACGGCGGAACTGATCACGATGCGGTCCGTGGTGGACTCGAAGCTCTCGCGCAGTGGCTCGATCAACGAGGCGTTCGACACACTGAAGGCGCTGGACAGCAACTGTGTGGCGATTGCGGAGTCGGACTGCAGGGCCGCCAGGTGGCGATAGAGGATGAACTCGGCCTCGGAGAAGTGTTCGGCGCGCGGCGCGGGAGGTTCGCCGATCTCCCGGTAGCCGGTGATCTGGTAGAAGAGCTGCTCGTCGAGGGCCGGCAGGAGGATGTCCTCCAGGTCGCTGCGCAGGTCGGCCAGTTCCACCCGCAGCGCGTCGCTCTGCTCCGCCAGGGCGAACGAGTCGGGCACCTCGATCTCGATCAGGGCGATGTTGGACTCCAGCTTCCGGGCGCGGGAGCGGATCGACACGAAGAGTGCCGCGTCGATGCCCTGCTGCTCCAGGATGTCCAACTGCTGACGGAACTCCTCCTCCGTCTCGACTATCTCCGCCGATACCCGGGCGAGGTCCTCGGGTGTGGCGGCGACGGTCAGGCGCGGCGCGGCCGCGACCAACTGGCTGCTGAGCTCGGTGATCCTGAAGGCGGTGACGATCCCGGGCAGGCTCTCGGTGTTCACCCGGTCCTGCGCGTCGCCGACGCTGTTGAAGGACACCCAACTCACCGCGATCGCGGCGATGGTCAGCGAGACGATGACCCCGATGGCGACGTACATCTGCGTCGAGATGCGGAAGGAGAACGTAACCAGCCTTCGCAGCACGTCTCGCATCGTCGGGCGGCCTTCGGAGCCGTCGGACGATGCCGGTGCGGAGTCCTGGCCGTTCGGAACGGATCCCGTCACTGCTGCTACCTCATCGACTCGGTGGGGCGGTAGCGGTTGTCGTCGCCGATGACGGTCAGGAAGACCGAGTCCGAGCCCTGGTTGTCTTCGTCGCCGAAACTGAGCCGCAAACCGTCGATGTCGACGTCGTCGCCGCGCAGCAGGTTGTTCAGGAAGCAGGTTCTGGTGAGGGTGGGTCCGCAGCGCTCCAGCCCGGCAATGGCCATGCGTCCGGCCAGATAGCCCTCCAGCGAGACGAATCCCGGCACGGCGAAGGGGTCGTCGACTTCGGCGGCGTACGCCGACATCGCCTCGATGTAGGAGGCCACGACGGGGAGCGAGTCGTCGGTCGGGAACGGCACCACCTGGGTGACGAACACGCCTTCACCGACCGGTCCCAACTCCTCGGCGAGGGCATTGCTGCCGACGAAGGAGATCGTGACGAATGCCCAGTCCTCGCCCAGCTCGCGAGCCCAGGCGATCAGTGCCGCCACCGGTCGGTACGCCCCCACCAGGACCACCGCCTCGGGGTTCCCCTGTTGGAGATCCAAGAGCGCAGTGCGCACCGCCGTGGTGTTGCGTGGATACAGCCCGATGGCCACGGGTTCCATATTGCGGCGGTCGAGCGCCTGCAGCACCCCGCGGTAGCCCGCCCGGCCGAAGGAATCGTCCTGGAACATGACGGCGATGCGCTCGATGCCTCTGTCGGCGATCAGCCGGGAAACGATCTCTTCGGTCTCCTGGTTGTAGGAGGCTCGCAGGTTGACGACGTTGCGCCACTGCGGGTCGCGCAGGAAGCCGGCGCCGGTGAATGGGGCGATGTAGGGCACGCCTGCCGCTGCGGCAACGGGAGTGGCCGAGCGCGAGGTCGGTGTCCCGACAGCGCCGATCAGGGCGAAGACGCCCTCGTCGGCGATGAGTTGTTGCGTGTTCGTGACGGCGGCTTCGGGTTCGTAGGCGTCGTCACGTGTTACCAGGTCCAGGCGCCTGCCATGGATGCCGCCGTTTCGGTTGGCCTCGGCGAAGGCGGCCTCGATACCGCGCCGCATGTTCTTACCGAGTTCCTGCGCCGGGCCGCTGAAGGCGGCCGACTGGCCGAACAGCACATGGTCCTCGAAGACGCCGACGGTCTCTGCGTCCACCTCGACGGCATCGGTGGCGGCAGCCGGTGCCGTTGTAGGCGATGTCGCCGCGGCGGGATCGGCCACGTCGCTCTCGGATGCACAGCTTGCCGCCGGCAGGAGGAGGAGAATCGCAACACCGAGCGCAGACACGGTCCTCGGGCGCGGCGAGGGCCTCATGCGACTCGCCGCACGACCAGGGTCAGTTGGTTTCTGTCGTTCTCTCGGCGGTAGCTCATCGCTTCGGTCAGCGTGCGCACCAGATGGACCCCCAGGCCGCCTACCGGCCGGTCGTCGAGCGATGCGTCGGTAGCGGGGTCGGGCGCGTCCTGCAACGGGTCGAAGGGTCCGCCGTCGTCGGAGATCTCCATGGTGACGGTCTCAGGTTCGGACGTGATGGTGATCCCGATGTTCGAGGCGCCGCCGTAGGTCATGGCGTTGAGCCCCAGTTCTTCGAGGATGAGGTGCACCCGGAAGACGAGGGTGTCGGACCACCCCTCCTGCCGGCCGAACTCGTCGACCTCGTGATCGATGTACTGCAGGGCGTCGTCGATGGTCTCAATCTCGTCGGTATAAAACTCCAGGCAAAGTTCTGCGCTCAACTTCCCGACTCGCTGCGGTGAAGGGTCAGGCACGTGATGTCGTCCGACTGCGACGTATCCCCGGCGAAGGCGTGTACCGCCTCGAACACGGCCATCGTCGTCTCCTCGGCGTTTGCCGGTGGCGAGTCGGTAAAGAGAGCCCCGAGGCGCTCCATCCCGAATTCCTCGGCCCGGACATTCATCGCCTCGCTGACGCCGTCGGTATACAGGAAGAGCGTGTCCCCCGGCGCCAAATGGACGGTGTTGTAGTCGAAGTGCATGCCGCCCATCACGCCGAGGATGATCCCCCCGGTCCGGGGGAGCAGGGTGGAGCTTCCGTCGGGCCGTACATGGAGCGGCTCGTTGTGCCCGCCGTTGGCGTACGTGAAACTCCCGTCGGCCGGGTCGTAGATGCCGTACAGGAGGGTGACGAACATCTCCGTCTCGTTGGTCTCGCGCAGCAGTTCGTTGACCTCGCGCAGCACCTCGCCGGGATTGTCGCAGCCGATGGAGGCGCCCTTCAGCAATGTGCGGCTGGACATCATGAACAGGGCCGCAGGGACTCCCTTGTCGGAGACGTCGGCGATGCAGAGGCCGATGCGGTCGTTCTCCAGATTGATGACGTCGTAGAAGTCGCCGCCGACGTTGCGGGCCGGCTCCATGTGGGCGAACACCTCATAGTCGGCCCGCTTGGGGAACCGGGTGGGCAGGATCGACTTCTGCATCTTGTTGGCGACGTCGAGTTCTCGCTGCAGCGACACCAGTTGGTCGCGGGAGGAAAGGGCAGCGCGCCACTCGGTGAGGTGGGCCAGAGTGCGCTCGATCGTGATGCGCAGATCGGAGAAGTCGAGCGGTTTGGTGACGAAGTCGAATGCCCCTCGATTCATCGCCGTACGAATGTTCTTCATATCGCCGTACGCCGAGACGATCACGGACTTGATGTTGGGGTCCACTTTGGGGATCTGCTCGAGCAGGGTGAGCCCGTCCATCTGCGGCATGTTGATGTCGGAGAGCACCATGTCGATGGTGTCGTCCTCGTTCAGCTTCTCGAGGGCCTCGACGCCGTTGTGAGCGAAGACGAAGCTGTAGCGACCCCCTCGGATGTCCCGCCGCATGCGCTGCAGCATGAGCGGTTCGAGGTCGACCTCATCGTCTACGACCAGGATCTTGTACGTCTCTTGCGTCATTGCGTGCCCGATTCTCCCCACCGCGTCTCTCGTGCGGCCTGCCTGCCGGATCTGCGGTGTGGCTCGCGCTGAGCCCCGTAGCCGCGCGGCGGTCAGTTCCCCAGTGAGGCCAGAGCTGCCTCTGACGAGCCGTGGATGGCGATGATCTGATCGAAACCGCTGATGATGAAGAGTTCGTGGACCGAGGGCGACAGCGAGCAGATGGCAAACTTCACGTCGCGCCGGCGGAGGTTCTTGGCGCTCAGAAGAATGATTCGAAGGCCCGCGCTGCTGATGTAATCGAGTCGGGCGAGATTCAGGATCACCGCGTCGTCATCCGGACCGATGGCGGCCTCCAGGGCATCCTGAAAGTCACTCGCGTTGGACCCGTCGACACGACCCTCTGTCTTGACGATGACTGCTGTGCCCTGTCGCTCGGCAGTGACTTCCATCATGGTGACTCCTTGTCTGGCGTTCCCTTGTTGCCCCGGTGCGTGGCCACCGTTGTTCAGTGCCACCCACACAATCTAGCGCTAGCGGAATCTACCGACAGCAGGCGTGTGTTGCTGCCGCCGGGTGGGGTAGGACGCCATCGTCTGCGCCCGTCGCAGAACACCGGCCTCGTTCGCCCCGTGCCGGCAGTTCGCCCCGTGCCGGCAGTTCGCCCCGTTCCGGCAGTTCGCCCCGTTCCGGCAGTTCGCCCCGTTCCGGCAGTTCGCCCCGTTCCTAGAGATCGTAGCTCCGCTCACCGTGGTCGGACAGATCCAGGCCGGCCTCCTCGTCGTCGGGGTCGCTGCGGATACCGCCGGTCAGCGCCGCGGTGACCTTCACGATGAGGTACGAGAAGCCACCCGCCCAGGCCACGGTTACCAGCGCGCCGAGCGCCTGCACGCCCAACTGCGATCCGACGGCGCCGTTGCTGACCGACAGGCCGCTCCCGCCGAGCGCGTCGGTGGCCAGGAAGGCGACCAGGAGAGTGCCCAGCAGGCCGCCGACGCCGTGCACGGCGAAGACGTCCAGCGAGTCGTCGATCTTCAGGCGGTCCTTCACGAGGTTCACGGCGAAGAAGCACACGGTGGCAGCGGCCGCCCCCAGGATGACTCCGCCGACCGGGCCGACGAAGCCGGATGCCGGCGTGACGGTGGCGAGACCCGCTATCGCGCCCGTGACGGCGCCAACGAGCGTCGGCTTGCCGGATCGTGCCCATTCGATGCCTGCCCAGACAATGGTCGCGGTGGCGGCGGCGAGGTGTGTCACAGTGACCGCCATGCCGGCGCCACCGTCAGCGGCGAGCTGGCTGCCCCCGTTGAAACCGAACCAGCCGACCCACAGCATTGCCGCGCCCGCGGCGGTCATGCCGGGGTTGTGCGGGGGCGAGAGGTGACCGGGGAAACCCTGGCGTTTGCCCAACACACCGGCCACGACCAAGGCCGACACGCCGGCGCTGGTGTGCACCACGAGTCCACCGGCGAAGTCCATAACGCCGCGGTCGCCCAGCCAACCGCCGCCCCAGACCCAGTGGGCGACCGGTGCGTAGACCACCAACAGCCAGATGCTGCTGAAGATGATCACGGCTTTGAACTTCATACGCTCGACGTAGGCGCCGATGATCAGCGCCGGCGTGATGATGGCGAAGGTCATCTGGAACATGGCGAAGGTGATCTCAGGGATGGTGCCGCTCAGCGCTTCGGTCCCCACGTTCCAGAGGAAGGCCTTCTCCAGCGATCCGACCATCCCCCCCGCCGATTCGCCGAAGGCCATGCTGTAGCCGAGGATCATCCACAGCACACTGGCAATAGCGGCGATGGAGAAGCACTGCATCACCACGGACAGCGCGGATTTGGCGCGCACCAATCCGGCGTAGAACATCGCCAGACCCGGCAGGGTCATGAACAGAACCAGTGCGATCGAAACGAGGATCCACGCGGCGTCGCCGGAGTTCATGGACACCCCCTTTGCTGTCCGGAACGGCACGGCGAACCGCAGCTCGGGGCTTTTGCCGACTGCAGTCACCGCTCTGGAGGCTTCGGAGGACGCCGTTGTCGCGCCGTGCCCGAGCCGAATCCTATATCTGGGACGACTTCCTGTCAGATCACGGTCGCCGGACGAGTGAACCCGGCTCGGGGGGGAGGGCCAGTTCCATTGGCCGGGCGGGTTTCCGGCGCCCGGCGGTCGGCAACTCGTGGACATCTTGGTTATGGGGCTCGGATTGTGCCGCACTCGGGCGGCGGTCATAATTCCCGATGCGGCGGCCTCCCGGGTGATCCTCCCGGTCGCTGCCGATACGCAGGGGTCGACCGGCGGGCGGCTGCCCGCCAGAGAGGAACGCCATGTTCGCCAACCCGCAACAGCGGTTCGGTCACCTTGTGAACGCCGAGCGGTTCGAGTCGATGCAGCGCTCCATCGGCAACGTGGTCGATGGCTGCTACTTCCCTCCGGAGTTCTACACCTCCGAGGAGTGGTTCGGCTTCGAGAAGGAGGCGATTTACTACCGATCGTGGCTCTGCGTGGGTCGTGCCGACTTCCTGAAGGCACCCGGCGACTACTTCACGATCACCATCAACGACGACCCGCTGCTGGTCGTGATGGACGACGAGGAGGCGATCCGCGTCATGTCCGCGGTCTGCCGGCACCGGGGGCATCTGCTGGCCGAGGATGCCGGGCGGAAGGAGACCGGGCTGTTCCGCTGCCCGCTGCACTTCTGGTCGTACGACCTGCGTGGCCGGCTGCGGCACGCCCCGGAGATGGGGCGCACCAACGAGTTCCACCGCGACGAGATCTGCCTACCGCAACTCTCCGTCGAAGTTTGGCAGGGGTTCGTCTTCGCCCACTTCGACGCCGATCCACCTCCTCTCGCTCCGACCCTCACCCAGCTCTCCGACGAGATGGCGAACTACGGCGTCGCAGAGATGGTGAGCCTGCCGACCATGGACATTCCGGACTACCCGTGGAACTGGAAGGTCATGCTCGAGAACTTCATGGAGCCGTACCACAACGCCTACCTGCACAAGGGCATCCACGACTTCGCCCTCGGGCACGGGTTCGTGGAGCACAGCCCCGACGAGAACGTGATCATGCACCCGACCGGCTTCGACCGCACCGACGGCGCCTTCAATCCCCTACACAAGGCCCTTCTGCCCCCGATCCCGACACTGACCGAGGCGCAGAGGAGCCGCGTCATGTTCGCCATGATCCCGCCGATGATGCCGCTCGGCCTGGTTTCCGACCACATGTTCTACTTCCTCGTTCTGCCCAGCGGAGCCAACCGGATAACCATCCGGGTGGGCCTGTGCGTGCCACCGGAGGCCACCGGGGTTCGAAACTTCGGCAAGATCATCGATTGGATCGTCGACGGGATCATGATGTACAACGATCAGGACGTGGTGGCCGACACCGCTGTGCAGAAAGGGCTTCGATCCCGCTTCGCCCCCCGCGGCCGGTTCTCCTGGAAGGAGACCACCGTCGTACAGTTCAACCGTTGGTTGCACCAGAGGTATCGGGCCTATGCAGAGAGCGAAGCACTCATCTGAGAGTCGGGGCGAGGGTACCGAAGAGTCGGCGGAGGAGGAGGACATCGATGGATGATCTTCGGCAGAGGCTGGACGACCTTGACGAGCGCCTCGGGCGCGTCGAGGACGAGCGCGCCATCACGCACCTGATGTACCGGTACATCCATGCCTGCGACGTGGTGCGCGACGCCGAGGTCGTCAGCGGGTACTTCACACCGGACGCAGTCTGGGAGGGCCAGGGACACCTCGCCGAATTCAAAGCCGCCGGTCGGGACGGGATCAGGGAGATGTTCCGTGGCAACCCGTCGATGCTCCCGTTCACCGCTCACTTCCTGACGAACCCCGTCGTGGGGCTGTCCATGGACCGCACCAAGGGCTGGGGACGCTGGCACACGCTGGAGGCGGCCACGCTCTCCGACGGCGAGACGGCCGTCTGGATGATCGCCTACTACGACAACGACTTCGTGAAGCAGGGCGGCGAGTGGAAGATCGCGCACCTGCGGTTCGAGGATCGGGTGATCTGCCCCTACGAGGACGGCTGGGCACTGACCCGTTACGTGTCGCCGGTGACGCTGGAGAGACTTCCGCAGCCCCGACCGCCCCGCAGCGATGTCGCCGGCTCGCATGGAGCGCCGAATCTGGGGAGCCTGCTCATCGGCTCACCCCAACCCGCTGTCACGAAGAACTGGTACCGGCGAGCCTTCGACGCCGAGGAGAACGAGATGGGTGCGCTCCAATTCGGGCCGGTGCAACTGTTCATCGAGGAGCACAGCAAGGTCCACGGGCGCGCCGAGGAACCCGCCCGTTGCCTCATCAACCTGGACACGCATGACGCCCGCTCACTTGCAGCCCACCTTCGGGACCTCGACACACCGTTCGTCCGTGAGCTGACCGAGACGCCTTTCGGGCTGATCGGCACGGTCGCGGACCCCGACGGGAACTACGTGCAGATCATCCAGTGGACAACCGATGGCGCCGATCACGCCTGAGCAGCACCCTGTCGTGCGGTCGCGGTGCCACGTGAAGGGAGGTGCCCCATGACGGTGCTTACATCCGACCTGCGCGGGTCGTTCGCCGCATCCGTCGCGGCGGTCAACGAGGCACGCCTTCTGCCACCGGTGATCTACACCTCGCAGGAGTTCTACGAGTTCGAACGCCGGAGCATCTTCGGCCACGAGTGGCTGTGCGTGGGTCGGGCGGACCAGGTCCCCAACCCCGGCGACTTCCGCTGCATCACCATCGCCGGCGAGCCGCTGATCCTGCTGCGGGACTCCGATGGCGACGTCGGCGTGATGTCGGCGGTGTGCCAGCACCGGGGCATGGTGCTGACGGAGGGATCCGGGAACGCGCGCCGGTTCACCTGCCCGTACCACCACTGGTCCTACGGGCTGGACGGCTCTCTGCTGGGGGCGCCTGCGATGGAGCGGGCCGTCGGATTCGACAGGGCCGACCACGGGCTTCCTCGACTCCGGACCGAACAGTGGCAGGGCTTCGTGTTCTGCAATCTCGATCCCGATGCTCAGCCGCTTGGTCCCTCCCTGGTCAAGATCGACGCGATGCTGGAGAACTTCGACCTGCCTGCCACGGTAACCCGCGAGGGCAAGACCCTCCCGGGCCTGCAGTGGAACTGGAAGGTCATGATGGAGAACTTCAACGATCCGTACCACGCCAGCCGGCTCCACGGTCCGTTGCAGACGTTCGCCCCCAGCCACCTGAACGACTTCCTGCCCTGGGATCCCGACGACGGTGCCGTCGGCCGTATCCAGTACTTCACCGACATCGACGGCTCGTTCAATCCGACCAAGAAGTGCCTCCTGCCGGTCTTCAGCAACCTCACCACCGAGCAGCGCAAGCGGGGCGGGTTCGTGCTCATCCCACCAACGCTCGCACTCGCCATCGTTCCCGATGAGGTGGCCTACTTCATCATCAGCCCTGACAGCCCCGGTGAGATAACGATCAACATCGGGTACTGCTTCGAGCCGTCCGCCCTGGCCGATCCCATGTTCGAGTACCTCTTCGAACAGGCCGAGCAGGGAGTGAACAACTTCAACGTGCAGGACATCTACGCGGACGAGATGGTGCAGATCGGGCTGGGCTCCCGCTTCGCCCCCCGGGGCCGGTACTCGTGGCAGGAGGAGACGCTGGCGCAGTTCAACCGCTGGCTCGTGACCCGCTACGAGCGGCACTGGCCCAATGGTGCCTGAACACCGGGGTTTCGCGGCCTTGCCCGACCGACCGCGAGAGGCCAGCGTCTTGCGCAAGCAAGTTCGGAGCAGTTCAGAGTCGCACTTTGATCCTGGATCCACCGGTGGGTGGGGGGTGTTGGGGGTTGGGGGTGCGCGGAAATACCTCGCTGACCTGGGAGAATGGCCGTTCGGTAAAGCGGCTGTTTGGCCCGGACCAGGAGGCACTTCCTGTGAGTGGAGTATCGCACAAGATTGATCGGTTCGGGGTGGTCTTCTGTTCTGGTTCTGAGTTCGTGTCCGGTTTTGGGTGGTTGATTAGCCCGCATTGAGGGTGGGAGCATGGCGTTGTGAAGGGAGCGTCAGATGAGCAGTTCTTCGAAGTCCGGTGAGCGTGGCAGGCGCCGTCGGCGGTTCTTGTCGCCGCCGGGGGTGCGCCCGGGCGGTGAGGATCCCGAGTTGGCAATGGCCCGCGGTGAGGTGGCGCGGCTGGGTGAGGCGCTCAAGGAGATGGCGGTGAAGGTCACGTTGTTGGAGGGAAAAGAGCGTTGGGGGTGACCGCCGGCGTGCCCCCGCGTGTCGATGCCGGTGTCAAGGCCGCCTTGTTGGACCTCGTCGATGGTGCCGTGGGCGAGGGTTGGGCGGCGTCTCGGGCGTGCGCTGTGTTGGAGTTGGATTCCCGCCGCTGGCGGCGGTGGCGGCACCGCCAGGCGGCCGGCCGCCTCGACGACTCGCCTGGCGGTGGCGCGGTGCATGCCATCACGCCCGGCGAGCAGCAGGCGATCGTGGAGCTGTTCGACGCGTGGGGCGACATCGACGGCGGCTACCGCAAGCTCGCGCACCGCGGCTCCTATGAGGGGATCGTGTGGGTGTCACCGTCGACGTTGTACCGCACCCTGGCAGGTGAAGGGCTCGTTCTACCCGCCCGGCCTCAGCGCAGTCCCGCTGCGGCGCGCCCGATGCCGGACTGGGTGCGCTGGGAACGCCACCAGATCTGGATCTATGACATCACCCACTTCCCCCGCGCGAACCGGGTCGCCTACGCCATCTTGGACGTCGTTACCCGCAAATGGCTCGCCACCCTCGTCAGCGTCGAGGAGACCGCCACACAGGTCGAAGTCGTCTTCTGCGACGCGCTCGACGCCGAAGGACTGTGGGAACGCATCGAGGCCCGCCAAGCCAACAGCGACGACGCCGAGCCGATCCTGCTGGACCTGTCCGACAACGGCCCGCAGATGCGCGCCGGCACCACACGAGAGTTCTTCGCCATGTGCTCCATCGCCGCGCACTACGGCCGCCCCGGCACCCCGACTGACCAAGCATGGATCGAAACGCTCTTCGGCCACATCAAAACCGAATGGCCCCACCTCGAACAAATCACCGACCCCAACACGCCGCGCGCCGAACCCGACATGGTCCGCGACGACTACAACACCCGACGCCTGCACGCCTCCCTCCGCTACGTCACCCCCGACGACGAACACCAAGGACGCGGCGACACCATCCGCCAGGCCCGCCGCGACGGCCTCACCCGAGCCCGCCGCGACCGCATCGCCTACCATCGCAAAAACAAACCAACCCAGCCATGACCACCCACCCCGAACGTGGGCTAATCAAACCGCCCAAAGCGGACATTCACTCAGAAGCACCTCAATCCGCGGCCGCCTCTTGGCCCTGCCCGGACGCCTCGTCAACCACAGCGGCCGCACCGTCTTGCGCCGCACCGTCTTGCGCCTCCCCGCCCACTGGCCCTGGGCCAACACCTTCCACACCGCCCTCACCAACACCCGCAACCTCCCCCAACTCTGCTAACACCCCCACGTCCCCCCGATCACCGCGGCCCCACCGTCCCCACGCGCCCCAAACCCGCCAACACCGCCAAACCGACACCCGCCACCACCACCGCCAACCAACTCACCCACCAAACAGCGCCCCCCAACCCCCACCAGCGCCCACCACCAGCCCCCAACACCCACCAGCCCGCCAAAACGGTGGATCCAGGTTGATTGATCGACCCGGGATTGATCGACCCGGGTTTGATAGACTAGGCTGCTGACTAGGCAAGCAGTCCGAATCTTGGGGGGCGCGGATGGCTCTCGGGCATAGTGCACGGTCAGAGACGGCATCGTGCATGGTCCAAGACGCCTCCAAGAATGTCTCGCACTCGTCTAGCCCGAGCCGAACTTGCTGGCTGCGATCCATCATGGCGACGGGCGTTCGGTGCAACCGGACGGCTGCCCGAGTTGAACCGGCGTACTGAAAGGCGGCGCAAGGCCCGAGCGGCGTCAACCGAGGAGATCCGGCTGATGTCCACGAGAGAATGCTCAAGGCATAGCAAGCAACACCAGGGAGTTTACATGTCCGAGTCAAGATCAATCATCACGCCGATAGTGGCGTTGTTGGCAGTCTTAGTCCTTTTGGCTTCTGCGTGCTCGGGCGACGACGCGGATGACGGCGCCCAGCCTGTTGCCGGCTCGGAGCCTGTTGCCGTTGACGAGCCTGTTGTCGACGATGAGGCCGTGGAAGATGAGCCCATGGAAGATGAGCCCATGGAAGATGAGCCCATGGAAGACGAGCCCATGGAAGACGAGCCCATGGAAGACGAGCCCATGGAAGACGAGGCCGTGGAAGATGAGCCCATGGAAGACGCCGATGCCTTGACTCTCGGATACGTTGTGGCTGGCGACAGCCAAGACGGCGGGTTCTACCAGGGTCAGATCGACGCCGCTACCAGGGCGGCTGAAGTCCACGGTTGGGAGATCATCGTCATCGACCAGGTGAACCCCGGCGCTGCGCAGGAGGCGTTCCAGAACCTTGCCCGCCAGGGGCCTGACATCATCGTCGGCGGGGGCGCAGAACTCACCGACGGGTTCATCCCCGTTGCATGTTCGGGCGAGTTCGACCAGATCAGCTGGTTCCTGGTCGCTCCGTTCCCGCCCCCCGAACCGTGCTTCTCGACGGGCGACTCCAACGAAGCACAGGCGCACTACATTGGCGGCTTTGCCGTGGGCCTGCTGCTCGACCGCACCGAGGGTGACACGATCGCATGCGACATCGCCGGCCCCGAGCTCGACTTTGTCCGGAACGCCGCTGCGCACCTGGCAGCCGGGCTCAGAGACCACAACCCGGACTACGAGCTCCGGGTCACGTTCACCGGCGACTTCGAGAACGCAGCGCTGGCGCAGGAGGCGGCGCAGGCGCAGATCGACCAGGGCTGCTCCGTCATCTACCCGTATCTGGGCGGCGCGCTCAGTGCCGTGGTCAGAGCAGGCAACAACGCTGGGATCAACGTGGTCGCGACATCCGTGAACCGCTGTGATGACCCGAGCGCGGAGTTCGCGATGGGGATCACCTTCAACCCGGCGACGTGGATCGACCAGGTATTCGAGTCGATCGCGTCGGGCGAACTGGCGCATGGCGACTCCCTCGGCCTGTTCGGCGTCGCCGACAATGCCGGGGTCGGCGCGGTGATTTGCGACGCAAGTCCTGAGGAACAGCAGGTGCTCGACGACACCGCGGCGCGGATCGCAGCAGGCGAGATCGATTTCGAAGCGATCGCCGGCGGGGGATGATGATTGCCGCCTGAACCCGCAAGGCCCGGCGGCGACACTCCGGAAGGGGGTCAGGCCGAGCCGGGTCAGCACGAGCGGGAGCGGTCGGAGCCCGACCAATCCCCCAACGGATCCGCCCGAGAGTCGAACGCGCTGCTGACCGTCCAGAGGGCAACGAAGGTCTACGGCAGGATCGTCGCGTGTGACGCCGTCTCGCTCGCGGTCAACTCGGGCGAGATTCGCGGGCTGCTCGGTCAGAACGGCGCCGGAAAGTCCACACTCATGAAGATGGTGTCGGGAGTCGTGCGTCCTGACGGCGGCCGGGTCCTGCTCGACGGCCGCGAACTGCCGCCCGGCGACCCGATCGCTGCGCTGGAAGCGGGCATCGGGATGGTCCACCAGCACTTCAGCCTCGTCAGAGAGTTGACGGTGTGGGAGAACGTCGCTCTCGGAGAGCGAGGTCGGATCCGGTCCTCGGAGGCGATTGAGCGCGTCGTCGAGATCGGCGAACGCTACGGACTCCCGATCGATCCCCGTGCACGCGTGGAGGATCTGAGCCCCGCTCAGCGCCAGCGCGTCGAGATCATCAAGTGCCTTCGCCAGGATCCCAGGCTGATCATCCTCGACGAGCCAACCTCGGTCCTGACATCCCAGGAATCGCGAGTGCTGTTCGACGTGCTGCGCGAAATGGTCAACCAGAGAGGATGCGCTGTCGTGCTCATCAGCCATCGCCTCGAGGAGATCCTCCGCGCGACCGATCGGGTCACAGTCCTTCGGGACGGTCGCGCCATCTCCACGATTGCGACCGGCACTGCGACAGCAGCATCCCTTGCCAACGAGATGCTGGGTCGCGAAGCGTCCCTCGAGGCGGAGGGTGCGGCGATCGGGCTCGTGACCGTCCAGGAACGGCGGGGTCCAGGCGGGGCCCGCGAGCAACCTGCCGAGCCTGCCGACAGGGCTGAATCGTCTTCCGCGCCGTCGGACACCGAGCGAGCCGTGGCGCTGAAGGTGGAGAACGTGAGCGCACGCGGTCACGACGGGCGCAGGCTTCTCGAGGGTCTGTCCCTGAGCGTTCGCAGGGGCGAGATCCTTGGCGTAGCCGGCGTGGAAGGCAACGGACAGGATGCGCTCGTGGAGTTGCTCTCGGGCCTGCTCGCTCCCGACGCGGGCAGGGTCACGGTCATGGGACGCGAGATCCCGCTCGGCCGCCCCGACCGGCACTCAACCATCGGCGTGATTCCATCGGACCGGCGCGAGTCCGGGAGTGTCCTCGGCATGACCGTCGCAGAGAACCTCGTGCTGAACCAGTTGGATAGCGTGATGCGGCGCGGGGTCATCATGCCCCGGCTCTTGCGCAGACGAGCAGGCGAACTCATCCGGCAGTTCGACATCGCCGCCGCAAGCATGGACGCGCCCATGTGGTCGCTCTCGGGCGGGAACCAGCAGCGCGTCGTGCTGGCTCGCGAACTATCGCGAAACCCCGATGTCCTGCTCGCCGCGCAACCCACGCAGGGTCTCGACGTCGGCGCCATCGAGGACATGTGGACCCGGCTGGGCAACGTCGCCCGCGACGGAACGGCCGTGCTGCTCATCTCCACCGAGCTGGACGAGATCCTCGCCCTGGCCGACCGGATCGACGTGATCCACCGCGGCACCATCGTCGGGAGCATGGACAGTGCCGCAGTGGATCACGAGAGGCTCGGGCTCATGATGGGAGGCCAGGCGGCGTGAATCCCAACCCAACCGGCCGGGAGACGGCGCCCCGGGAGGAGGAGTTGCCCGACCTGGAGGAGACGGCGAGCCGCGTTGCCCTTCGTGACAAGCTCGTTTTCCCGCTCCTGCTGGTCGTCTCGATCGCGGTGGCACTTCTGATCGCGTCGCTCTTCTTGGAGTTCACGGGTAGCAGCACAGGGACCGTGTTCTCGGCAATGATCCGAGGCAGCGTCGGCTCTGTCTCGGCGCTGGTGACGACCATCAACCACATGACCCCACTGCTCATCGTCGCAGTCGGAGCTTGCATCGTCGGCCGGGCCGGCATGATCAACATCGGCCTCGAGGGACAGATGGCGTTCGGCGCAATGTTCGGCGCCGCGGTGGGACTGGCCCTGCCGGCACCGGGATTCGTAGCGATTCCCGTGATCCTGGCGGCCAGCGTGATCGGAGGGGCGATCTGGGCGGCGGTGGCCGCGGCCTTCAAGTACGGCCGAGGCGTCAGCGAGGTCATCACGACGCTCCTGCTCAACTTCGTCGCCTTCGAGATCATATCGTTCGCAGTGAATCGGTCATGGCTTCTCCAGGAGTCGCCCGGGGCAGCCGCGTTCGTTGCCCTCAACCCACAGTCGGACCGCCTGCCCGACGCCGCTCAGTTGCCATTTCTCGCATCAGGCGAGGGATTTCGGCTCCAATTCGGGATCGTTATCGCGATCGCCGTCGCCGTGGGCGCCGCGTTCGCGATTTCGCGCTTGCGCTGGGGATTCCGACTGCGAATGTTCGGGTTCAACCCTCGGGCCGCACGCCGCTTCGGCGTCCGGCCCTGGGTGATCGGAGGGAGCGCTCTTCTGCTCTCGGGGGCTATGGCGGGGCTTGCCGGTGGCGCGCTCCTCAGCGGTCACGTCATGCGCATTCGGACCGGTTTCGCCAACAACTACGGCTGGGAGGGCCTACTCGTCGGTCTCGTCGCCGGCTTCCGTCCGCTGTACGCGATCCCGGTGGCCTTTCTGTACGGTGCACTGCGCGCCGGCGGCGGCGTGCTCGCCGCAACAGGCGTCGATCAGGCGCTGGTCGGCATCGTCCAGGCTCTGATCGTCATTGCCGTCACCCTGCCCTCGCTGTACATGATCTATCGGGGCCGTCAGCGCCAAGCGCGTGCGATACGCGACCGCGCGTGAGTTCAGTGGTCCCCCTCCCGGAGCGAGCGCCAAGAGGCGTCCGCACCCGTACTCGACCTGAAGGACCGGGATGATTCACGACATCACGATCATTCTCGACAGCGCCTCACGACTGGCGGCGCCTCTCCTCTTCGTGGCGCTCGGCGAATTGGTCGCAGAACGGGGCGGGACACTGAACATCTCCGTCGAAGCGATGATGCTCGGCAGCGCCTTCGGCGGAGCGCTCGGGAGTTCCGCGACCGGCTCGCCGGTCCTCGGGCTGCTCATCGGTATCGCCGTGGGATTGGTGGTGGCCATCATCCAAGCGCTCTTGAGCCATTGCTTCACGATCAACCAGTTCGTGGTGGGACTCGCGCTCAACATCCTCGTCCTCGGCAGCACGAGTTTCTTGCTCGCATCGATCGACATGAACCCTCTGCAGTTCGGCACGTGGTCGATCCCGGTTCTCTCCGAGATCCCGCTCGTAGGCCGGGCGCTCTTCGAGCAGAAGCCGCCCTTCTTCCTGCTCTACGTCCTAGTCCCCTTGATCTGGTGGTTGCTGTGGCGCAGCCGATGGGGACTCGAGATTCGCGCCGCGGGCGAGGACCCCGACTCGTCAACCATCACGGGCATCCCGGTCAATAGGCGGAGGCGACAGACGATCTATCTGTGTGGAGCGTTGGCCGGGCTCGGCGGGGCCTACCTATCGGTCGGCGTGATCGGAGCATTCACGCCCAACATGACCGCAGGCCGGGGCTTCATCGCGATCGCGGCCGTGATCTTCGGCGGGTGGACGATCAGGGGCACCGTCCTGGGCTGTCTCCTGTTCGCCTGGGCCGACGCGCTGCGGCTAGCGCTCCCGGCCATCGGTGTCACGATCACACCCCAGGTGCTGATCTCGGCGCCCTACCTGCTTGCCCTTCTGGCCATGCTCCTGTTCGCACGGGGCAAGCGGCAGCCCGCAGCCCTCGGCCGCACGTTCGCGCCGGGGGGCGCGTGACCGTTCGGGTTGGCCCTTTCTCCGGTGGTGGCGCCATCCCGGCACCTTGACCCTCACATCCATCGGCGCTACGGTCCCAACAGCAGGCAGGAAACTGGAATCTTTGGGGGGACAGCAACGCCTTTGAGCGAGCCGGACCCTCTCTGAGAGGCGTCCCAAGTATGGCCATCCCAACAACACCGCTGGTCCGCCGCATCCTGGAGAGCGATCTGGAGGCCTCGGACAAAGAGGTCGATGAGGCGGTCATGCTGCCGGCCAAGTGCTACACAAGCCCAGAGTTCTTCGAGTTCGAGAAGCGCGCCCTCTTCAAGAAGGAGTGGGTGTGTCTTGGGCGGGCCGACGAGATCCCGGATGCGGGCGACTACTTCACCGCGACCATCGCGGACGAGCCGCTTCTGGCGGTGCGCGGCAAGGACGGGCAGGTCCGGGTCATGTCATCCGTTTGCCGGCACCGCGCCATGGTGATTACGGATCAGATTCCAAAGCCTCGCGAGAAGTGGTGGGACAATAGGCCCGCCGAGACATCGGGCAACTGCGGGCACGCCTTCCGCTGCCCGTACCACTACTGGACCTACAACCTGGAGGGCGACCTCATCGGTGCGCCCGACATGCAGCGGACCAAGGGATTCCGGCGCGAGGACAACGGCCTGCCCAACCTCCGGGTCGAGGTGTGGAACAACTTCATCTTCGCCAACTTCGACCAGAGCGCCGCTCCGCTCGCGCCCAAGCTCGAAGCAGTCAACGCGATGATCACGAACTGGAATATCTCCGACATGGTCCCCGGCGAGACCGAACTCCTGCAGGATCTCCCGTGGAACTGGAAGGTCATGGTCGAGAACTTCGTGGAGTTCTACCACTCCGACCGCTTGCACCACCCGATCTGCGAGTTCTCGCGAAGCGACAGCTACGAGATGCGCGATGACTTCGATCCATCCGGCGCCACGATCATCGGCGCCGGGAAGACCACGCACGCCGATTTCGGATTCAACCCGACTTTCAAAGCGCTATTCCCGCCGATTGCCACGCTCACTGAAGAGGAACGGGCGTTGGCCGTGTTCTTCTTGGTGCCGCCGACGCTGGCCTTCGGCGTCAACTCCGATTCCGCGTTCTACTTCCTCCTGAATCCAACGGCGGTCGACCGGCTCGATATCAAAGTGGCAGGACTGTACCCCCGGGAGTATCCGGAGCATCCCCGGTTCCACCACCTCGAAGCAGTTGCCGCGCTCGGCATCGAGTACTTCAACGAGCAGGACTTTGGCGCGGTCTCGTCGATACAGCGCGGATTGCGGTCGGACTTCGCGCCCAGAGGCCAACTGTGCTGGCAGGAGCAACCCATTTCGCACTTCAACCGCTGGCTAATTCCCCGGTACTCGAAGGCACTATTGGACTGAGAGTTGCACGTGTACGATTGGCCGCGAATCGACTGGCACTCACTGCGCGACTACCGGCTGGCGCGGACCCGGTCGCTGATGGATGCCAAAGCGCTGGATCACGTGCTGTTCACGGCGTTTGACAACATCCGCTATGTGACGGACTACCGCGTCATGACGATCGCGGAGAACCACGAGTGGTTCGCCGCACTCGTGGACCGTGATGGCCAGAGCCTGATCTTCGTGCCGTTCGTCGATGAGGAAGTTCCCGAGCCGCTGCCAACGCTGCCCAACGTCAGCGCCTGGGTTCCGGCGCCCTCATGGTCGGCGAGCACGATGCACGTGGCCGTGTACGCCCGCGTGCTCGCCGAGCAGGTCGAACGCGCCGGCGCCCGCCGCATCGGTGTAGACACGTTCGCGTGGCAGGTGTTCGAGGCCCTGCGGGAGCGGCTGCCGAACGTGGAATTCCTGGACGTAGCACTCGAGATGTTCGAGGTCCGGGTCGAGAAGCATCCAGCCGAGATCGAACTGCTCGAGGCGGTAAGCCGCGTCAATGCGATAGCGGCACAGGAAGCGATCGAGGCGCTTGCGCCCGGGATGCGGGATTTCGACGTCCTCGCGGTGGCGATGGAGTCGTTGCAGCGCCAAGGCGTGGAATATCTCACGCATTCCGTGTGCAACGTCCGGCAACCGAGCGGGAATTGGTTCGCGAACGGCGCAGAGTTGCGAGATGGCGATGCCTTCTTCTTTGACATCGGCGCGTATGGGCAAGGGGGATACGCATCTGACATCTGCCGAACCGCGTTCGTCGGAGATCCCCGCCCCGAGGTGGTGAGAGGCTATGAAGTGCTCTTGGAGGCCTACGGCGCAGCCCAGGACCTCTGTCGTCCCGGCGTGAGATCATCGGAGATCCATGAGGCTGCCAACGCCGTTCTCCTCGGGCACGGCTATCCGCGGACGCCATACGCCGTCGGCCACGGCATCGGGCTCCGAGCGTGCGAGTGGCCAACGATCTATCGGCCCGATCTCATGAGCGCAGATGTGCCGCTCGTCTCCGGCGCGACGATCGCGCTGGAGCCGGAAACGGTCGTCGAGATCGGCGGCGAATCCGTCGTGCTAAAGATCGAGGACAACTTCCTCGTGGAGGACGACGGCCTCCGGATGCTCAGCGAAGTCCCTCACGGCCCCTCCTGACGGGCGTGTCCGATCGGGGGCGCGCCGACGAACTCTGCTTGATGTCGGTTGCGTCGCTCAGCGAGGCTCTCGACGAGGGTCAGATCACGGCGGTCGATGTGGTGGAGGCCCATCTCGAGCGCATCGATCTTCTCAACCCGGTGCTGAACCTTCTGTGCTTCGTGTACGACACAGAGGCACGCTCGGCGGCGCGCCGGGCAGCGGGCACGCCTACGACGACATCGCACCTGGGCGGAGAGGAGCCTTTGCGCGGGGTCCCCTACGTCCTGAAGGATTTCACGCCGACCCGACACCTCCGCACGACGCGCGGGTCGTATGCGTTCGAGCACTGGGTGCCCGAGGTCGATCCTCCGATCGTGGAGCGGATGCGGACGTCCGGCGCGATCCTCGTCGGGAAGTCGGCGACATCCGAACTAGCGCACTCCTCCTTCACGAGGACCCCGTTGTGGGGCACGTCGCGCAATCCTTGGGACCCCACGCGGACGCCGGGCGGGAGCTCAGGTGGTTCTGCGGGCGCGGTCGCGTCCGGCATGGCGGTCCTGGCCGAGGGTTCCGACGCGGGCGGATCGGTGCGCATCCCGGCTTCCTGCTGCGGTGTCGTCGGATTCAAGCCGACTTACGGCCGGATCCCCATGCACGCGACGCCAGATGATTTCGACCCCGTTTACCACTTCGGGCCGATGGCGCGGAACGTCGACGACGTCGTGGCCATGTTCAGCGTGATCGAAGGGCCTGACGAACGAGATCCCGTGTCGGTGGTTCCGGGGCTCGGACGCCCGCTTGAGACCGCGATCGACCTGCGTGGCCTGAGGGTCGCCCTGAGCCTCGACCTCGGCTACTACCGCGTGCACCACGAGGTCGCGGAGAACACGGCTGCGCTCGCGGGGACGCTCGAGGAACTCGGCGCCCAGGTCGAACCGGTTGAACTCGGGTGGGATGCGTCGATCAACTGGGCGTGGGACGCGAACTGGGCTGCAACCCTCGCCTCACTGTACGGTGACGCGCTCGCGGGTCACGAGGATCACACGGATCCCGAACTGCTCAGGCTCGTGGAGTACGGTCGCCGGCTCACCGCAGTCGAGCTCAAGGGTGTGGGTCCGATCCGAACGCGCCAGTGGGAGCGGCTTCGCCCGGTGCTCGAGCACCACGACGTACTCGTCTGCCCGACGCTCGCGCTTCCTGTCCCGCCTGCCGAGGGAGTCGAGGACTCGGACTACGGCACGACGGGATCCGACGGCATGTTCGACGGTCTGGAGATGACCTCACCTTTCAACCTCGTGCCCTTCTGCCCCGTGATCTCGGTGCCGACGGGGTTCAGTTCCGACGGCCTGCCAACCGGCGGTCAGATCGTCGGGCGCCGCTTCGCGGACGAGACGGTGCTCGCCGTCGCCAAGGCGTTCCAGGTCGCCCGACCCTGGCCGACGCCGCCTGTGCTCCCCGCGGCTCGACCCATCGACCGAGGGTGATGTCGGCCACTGCTCGCAGCCGTCACGACAACGAGCTTGCCGGCGGACACAGGGCCAGGCCCTGGGAATGCGAGCGCACGAACTCGTCGGGTGCGAACGGCATGATCCCGACCGTATTCTCAGCGCGAACCTCGCCATTCATGATCGTCTCGACGACGCCCGCTTCACCGTGGGGAAGGGTCGCCAGTCGCATCAGTCGACCGCGAACTCCCGCATGGCGGCATTGTCGAACTCCACGCCGTGCCCGGCACGTTCAGAAGCCTGTATCAGCCCATTGCTCGGCTCCAGCGGTCGGGCAACGATGCGCTCGAAGTTGAACACGTCCTCGTCAGGGTCGAAGTACTCCACTGTGAGCCCGTTTGGCACGGCGGCGACGAGCGGAACATGGATGTTCGCCATCCAGTGCGGTGCCATCGGGAGGTCCCAGGTCGCGGCCATGTCAGCGATCCTCTTCCATTCCGTGATCCCGCCGGCAACCGTGGCGTCCGCCTGCAGGATCGCGGCCGCGCCCGCTTCCACCAGGTGTCGAAAGTCTCAACGCGTCGCCTCGATCTCCCCGGTTGCCACCGGAACGTCGGTGCGCTCGCAATCCGCGCTGAAGCGAGGACGTTGTCGGGCATCACCGGTTCTTCGATCCACCACGGATCGAACGGCTCGAATCTCCGAATCGCCCGGATCGCCGAGGCGGCGTCCGGCCACGCGTTGTTGGCGTCCAACGCGAGAAGCACATCGGGACCGATCGCCTCACGGGCGACGCGGACTCGCTCCGCGTCCTCGGCCGGTGAAAGGCGTCCAACCTTCATCTTCACCGCCGTGAAGCCCTTCGTCACATACCGATCCATCTCCGCCGCGACGGATCGAACGGCTCGAATCTCCGAATCGCCCGGATCGCCGAGGCGGCGTCCGGCCACGCGTTGTTGGCGTCCAACGCGAGAAGCACATCGGGACCGATCGCCTCACGGGCGACGCGGACTCGCTCCGCGTCCTCGGCCGGTGAAAGGCGTCCAACCTTCATCTTCACCGCCGTGAAGCCCTTCGTCACATACCGATCCATCTCCGCCGCGAGACCGTCGAGCGACTTGCCCTCCCGGTAGTATCCGCCGCTCGCGTACGCGGGAACCGCGTCGCGGAAACCGCCGAGGAGGCGATGGAGAGGCTGCCCGGCCTGCTTGGCGATGGCATCCCAAAGTGCGATGTCGATCGCGCTCATCCCGCGAAGGACCGCCCCGCGCCGTCCCAGGAGGATGGCGGACTCGAACATCCTGTTCCAGAGGTGTTCGACCCGATGCACGTCGGCGCCCAGGATCAGCGGTTCGAGGATCGTCGTGATGGAAGTACCGATCAGCCGGCCGTCGCCTTCCATCCGTCCGCCGACGGTGAAGCCAACACCCGTCGGCCCGTCGGAGGTCTCGATCCACACGATGACGTACTCGCGCGCCGTGACCACAGTCTTCGCGAACGCTGTGGGCTCGCGAAGGGCAATAGACACGACGCCCGTACGGACCGCTGCGATCTTCATCGTGCCTCCTTTGCGGTAGTGCTTGCCCGGCGCCTTCCTCATCCTTGGCTTGGTCATGCCCCCACTGTCGCATCGGGGTGTGACATCAGATCAGGCCGCTGGTCGCAGCGCTGCTACGTCGGACTGTAATTCCTCCAATCGCGGCCGAGCATGGACGGCGACTTAGTCGTCGCAGCGGTCGCAGAGCGTTCTGGAATCGGCCCGGTGGCGCGCACTAACGTGAGGTAGTCGAAGGACCTGGAGGTGCCTCGTGGCAACACACCGACGCTGCCCCATATCACTGGCGAGCTTCGACGCTTCGGCGCAGGACTTCAGCGCGGCCGTGGGCCTACCGCCTGCCGTTTACGCCGACCCCGAATTCTTCGCGTTCGAGAAGGAGGCGGTCTTCGGCCACGAGTGGATCTGCGTGGGGCGTGGTGACCAGATACCCAACAGCGGAGACTTCTTCACGATCACGGTCGCGGGCGAGCCTCTGATCGTGGTGCGCGGCACGCAGAACGAGATCAACGTCATGTCCTCGGTGTGCCAGCACCGCGGCATGTGCGTGACGGCGCCCGCGCAGCGGCCGCAAGCGGAATGGCTCGAGTTGCCCCCCGAAACCTCCGGCAACTGCCGGACGTTCCGCTGCCCCTACCACTGGTGGACGTACGACCTCGATGGCAGGCTCGTGGGTGCGCCCGAAATGGGCGCCACGACGGGTTTCACCCGCTCCGACATCGCCCTGCCCCGGCTCCGGACAGAACTCTGGAAGGGATTCATCTTCGTCAACTTCGATGAGGAGGCATCGCCCTTGACGCCCCGCCTTGGCAAACTCGACGAGGTGCTCGCGAACTACCACGTGGTGGACATGGTCACGGTGGATCCGGCCACCATCCCCGATCTTCCCTTCAACTGGAAGATCATGGTGGAGAACTTCATGGAGGGCTACCACCCCGACCGCCTCCACAAGGGCATCCACGACTTCGCTCCGTCCTCGAACGCCTGGTACGCGCCATTCGAGGAAGGTGACGGCGCACTGTACGGCGCCATGGGAGCGACGGTTCTGGACGGAGGATTCAACCCGACCCAGAAGGCCATCTTTCCGATCATTCCGACGCTCACCGAGGCCGAGCGGTGGCGGATGCTGTTCGCCTACGTCCCTCCCAGTTTGTTGATGGGGTTCCAGCCCGACTCGGCGTTCTGGTTCACCGTGCAACCCGTGAGCGAGTCGTCGCACACCCTGACAATGGCCTACATATTCCCGCCGTCCACACTGGAGGTGCCGCTGTTCGGCGAACTACTCGGTGCCGCCATCCACGGGGTCGAACTGTTCAACAACCAGGATCTCCCCACCAACACGGCGGTGCAGCGGGGCATGGAATCCCGCTTCGCGCCCCGCGGGCGTTACTCGTGGCAGGAGTCGGTCCTCGCCCAGTTCAACACCTGGCTGGTGTCGCAGTACCGGGCCCAGGACGCACGTGCCGGCGCAGCGATGGCCGGGGTTGACGCATGAAACCCCCACGGTTCGAGTACGTCGCCGCGGGTACGGTCACCGAGGCGCTCGAGGCGCTCGCCGGCGCGGAGGATGCCCGGATACTGGCCGGCGGGCAGAGCCTGGTGCCGCTGATGAATCTGCGGTTGGCGCGCCCCTCGCTGCTGGTGGACGTCAACGGGGTGGCCGGGTTGTCGGGCTGCGAGGCGCACAACGGCACGCTGCGCCTCGGTGCCCTGTGTCGCCACCGTTTTCTGGAGAGCGACCCCGCGGTGCGCCGGCAGGCCCCTCTTCTGGCCGAGGCGGCGGCGCTGATCGGCCACGTGCACATTCGCAACAGGGGCACCCTGGGCGGCAGCCTGGCTCACGCCGATCCCGTGGCGGAACTTCCCGCCGTGCTCGTCGCTCTCGGCGGCGGGGTTGTTGCCGCCGGGCCGGGCGGCGAACGTGTCGTCGCGGCCGGTGAGCTGTTCCGGGGTCCGTTTACCACGTCCCTGGAGGAGGGAGAGTTGCTGACCGCCGTCGAGATGCCGGTGCACCGCCCCGGCGACGGCTGGGCATTCTCGGAGTTCACGCGCCGTCACGGAGACTTCGCCACGGTCGGTATTGCCGTGGTGCTGCACCGCGACGCTTCCGGGACGTGCGACCGCGCAAGCCTGGTCGGGTGCGGTCTGGGGGTCACGCCGGTGGACCTCGGTGCCGAGGCGGCTTTCCTGCTCGGCGAGTCGACCCTGACCGACGGCGCGTCGGCGGAACTGGGGCAGCGCGTTGCAGCGGCGGTCGAGCCGCCCGACGACGTGCATGGCTCGGGGGAATACCGCCGGGAACTGGCCGCCGTGCTCGCGGCCGGCGCCTGGCGTCGTGCCTGGGAGCGGGCCGGCGCTAGTCGGCCATGAGGAGGCGCAATCGAATGAGAGGTGCAGGCGCATGACGAATGTCCGTTTCTCGCTCAACGGCGAGTCGGCGGAGACCGAGGTGGAACCGCGCGAGCTACTGCTCGACACGCTGCGGGACCGCTTCGCCATGACCGGCACCCATGCCGGCTGCGAGCAGGGGTCCTGCGGCGCCTGCACGGTGCTGATCGACGGCTGCGGGGTGCGGTCCTGCCTGATGTTCACCGTGCAGGTCGCCGGCGCGCAGGTGCGCACCATCGAGGGGGTCGGCTCACCGGGGGCTCTGCACCCCATTCAGCAGGCGCTGTCGCGCCATCACGGCCTGCAGTGCGGCTTCTGCACGCCGGGCATGGTGCTGACCGCGCTGGAACTGTTCGAGACCGATCCGAACCCGACCCGCGACCGGATCGAGGAGTGGATGTCCGGGAATCTCTGCCGCTGCACCGGCTACATCGGCATCCTCGATGCGCTCGTGGCCGTGGCCGAAACCGCTGGGGAGGGGTCGTGAGCGTCGTTGCCCCACCGCAGGCACCGGCGGGAACCGGCACCGGTACCGGGACGCGGCGCCGGGAGGACACCCGGCTGCTGTGCGGTCAGGGCGAATTCCTCGGTGACGTGCACCGACCCGACCTCAAGCACGTCGCCATCCTGCGGAGTCCGGTGGCGCACGCCCGGATTCGCCACGTCGAGGTTTCCGGCGCCATGACCCTGCCCGGCGTGATCGGCGTCTTTACCGGCGCCGAGCTGGCCGCTGACACCGGCGAGTTCAACCACCACCTGCCGATGATCCCGACGCTGCGTCAGATCACCTGGTCCGTCCTGGCCACCGACAAGGTGCGTTTCGTGGGCGAGCCGGTCGCCGCCGTCGTGGCCGAGAGCCGTTACATCGCCGAGGACGCGCTCGAACTGATCGAGGTCGACTACGAGGAACTGCCGGCCGTCACCGACGCGGAAGCCGGTCTGGCCGCCGACGCGCCGCTGCTCTACGAGGACTGGGGCGACAACCAGTTCCTGTACATGCCGGGCAGTCACGGCGACACCGACGCGGCCTTCGCGGCCGCCGACGGCGTGCTCCGCGAGAGGTTCACGCACCATCGCATCACCGGTCTGCCGCTGGAGGGCCACGGTGCCCTGGGCGAGTTCGATCCGTCCACGGGGCGTCTCGAGATGTACGTCTCCACGCAGGTCCCCCACACGCTGCGCACGGTGATCGCGGAGATCTGTGGCCTGAGCGAGGCCCGGGTCAGGGTCGTGGCACCGGACATGGGCGGCGGCTTCGGGAACAAGGCCCACTTCATGCGCGAGGAGGTCCTGGTGGCGGTGCTGGCGATGCGGGTGAGCCACCCGGTCGTGTGGCAGCAGGACCGGGTGGAGAGCCTCACCGCGGGCCTGCACTCCCGAGAGCAGGTCCACGAGGTGGAGGTTGCCTACCGCAACGACGGCAGGATCCTCGGGCTGCGTGCCAACTTCATCGTGGACGTGGGATCGCCGGAGCTCTACATCCTGGGTTGCGCGCCGGCGGTGGTCACCACCGGGGTTGTGCCCAACTGCTACGACCTGGCGGACTACGCCTTCGAACTGCGCTGCGTGGCGACCAACAAGGCCCCGATGGGCGGCTACCGAGGCTACGGGCAGCCGCAGGGCATCTTCCTGATGGAGCGGGTACTGGACCTGATCGGCGAGCGGCTCGGCATCGATCCCGTGACGGTGCGCCGGCTGAACATGATTCCCGACGAGCCGCGGCCGTACGTCACCGCCACCGGCGCGTTACTGGACACCGGCAGCTTCGGTGACCAGCTCTCCGAACTGCTCGAGGCCGTGGACTACGACGGGCAGTGCCGCGCCCGGGACGAGGCGCGGGCGGCAGACCGTCTCGTGGGGGTGGGAATTGCCCAGATGGTGGAGCCGACGGCGCCCAACATCCACGCCCTGGCAGGACGCTTCGGCGGCTACGAGATGGCCATGCTCACCGTGCAGCCCGACGGGCGGGTCAACGTGGCTGTCGGCACCAAGTCCCAGGGGCAGGGGCACGAGACCATCTTCGCCGCGATCGCCGCGGGGGTGCTGGGTATCAGCCCCGACGACGTGGAGGTCAGCGACGGCGACACCGCGGCCCTGCCGTACGGCATCGGCACCTGGGGGAGCCGCTCGGCGGTCATGGGCGGCGGCGCGGTCATCAAGGCGGCCCGGCAGGTACGCGACAAGATGGCCGCCATTGCCGCGGGGCTCCTGGACGCCCCGGCCGAGCAGATCGAGGTGAGTGACGGCTTCTTCCGCCTGGGCGAAGCGGCCGTTCCGTTCGGGCAGATCGCCGCGGCGGCCTACCTGCACACGTTCCTGCTTCCGCCGGGCATGGACCCGGGCCTGTCGGTCGTGGTGGGTTACGACCCGGGCAACACCAGCCCCTTCCCCGACGAGAACGGCAAGCTCAATGTGGCAGCCACGTATTCCACGGCGGCCGCGGCCGCCGTTGTGGAAGTCGACCCCGCCACCGGTGTGGTGACAGTGAACGACATCACCATCGTGCACGACTGCGGCACCGTGATCGACGGCGTGCTGCTGGACGGGCAGATCCAGGGCGCAGTGGCGCAGGCGGTCGGGGCAACGTTCTTCGAGGAGATCCACTACGACGAGAACGGACAGCCGCGCACCACGACGCTGGCGGACTACATGATCCCCGGTTTCGGCGACGCAGTGCGTCCCCGGATCATCCACCGCGAGACTCCGTCGGGCCTGCTCGGCGGTTTCCGCGGTGCCGGCGAGGGGGCAATCATCGTCACACCCGCCGCACTCGCCGCCGCCGTGCACGACGCTCTGGTTCCGCTCGGCGTGCCGATCACGCAAACCAACCTCAGCCCACCGCGCCTGCGGGCACTGTTGCGGCACAAGGCCCCCGGCTGAATTCGTCGGGCGCCGGGCACCCTCTCGCGTTACCGGTGACGTTCGGTGCGGCGGCGCCGGGCCGACCTACATCTAGGCTGGGCTAGTGGAGGCGAGGCCGGCCGGTGGTGTGATCACGCCGGTGGAGGACCAGGTTCTGGAGGAGGCCGTGGGCGCGCGTCACGGCGACGTTGCGGCGCGGGTTATCCGCCGGGGGCCCAATCGCCGCCACCTGCTACTGCCGGCGTTGCACGCCCTGCAGGACCGGGTGGGCTGGATAAGCCGCGAGGCCCTGGCCGAGTTGTGCACCCGCCTGGAAGTGCCGCGGGCCGAGGCGTTCGGAGTGGCCACCTTCTATGCCCTGCTGCGCACCGAGGATGGGCCCGAGACGGTCGTACACGTCTGCGACGACATCGTCTGCCGTATCGGCTCGGGAGCCGGCGGAACGGTTGACGTCCCGTCGGCGGGGACCGAAACGGTCGAGTTGGGTGCGAACCCGGTCGCTGTGCACCCGAGTCCGTGCCTGGGCCAGTGCGACCGGGCGCCGGCGTTGTTCGTGCAGCGTGCTGGGCCACATCCTGCCCGCTGGACGGCCAACGGGTCGGTCCTGGGTGCGCTGGCGTCGCCGGCAGGACCGTTACCGGCAGCGAACGTGGTGGCAGCGGGGCCGGCCTGGCTGACCGGACGCATCGGTGTGGTGGATCCGGCGAGCCTGGAGGACTACCGGGCGCACGGCGGCTACCGCGCCCTGCGCACCGCACTGGCGATGGGACCGGCGGCGGTGCTGCGCGAGATCGCCGACTCGGGTCTGCGGGGCCGGGGAGGGGCGGCCTTTCCGACAGGGGTCAAATGGAAGGCTGTCGCCACCTCGGCGAGCAGGGAGCGCTACGTCGTGTGCAACGCGGACGAGTCCGAGCCGGGCACCTTCAAGGACAGGGTCCTGCTCGAGGGCGACCCTTACGCTCTGGTGGAGGCCATGACGGTCGCCGCCGCGGCCGTCGGCGCCGAGAAGGGCTACGTCTACATCAGGGGGGAGTACCCCGAAGCAGAGGAATGCATCAGGCACGCCGTCGCACAGGCCCGTCATCGAGGTCTGCTCGGCGATGATGTGGCGGGTAGCGGTCTGCGCTTCGACATCGAGGTGCGCCGGGGAGCGGGGGCGTACATCTGCGGCGAGGAGACGGCCCTGTTCAACTCCCTGGAGGGCTACCGCGGCGAGCCGCGCTCCAAGCCACCCTTCCCGACCGAGGTGGGGCTGTTCGGCCGGCCCACGGTGGTCAACAACGTCGAGACCCTCCACAACGTGCCGCAGATACTGAACGCCGGCGCCGCGGCCTTCCGGGGCGTGGGCACCGAGGAGAGCCCCGGTACCAAACTGTTCTCGGTAGCCGGAAGCGTGGCCCACCCCGGCGTCTACGAGGTGCCCTTCGGAACGCGGTTGGAGGAGTTGCTGGCACTCGCCGGGGTTGCGGCGACACCTGGGGCCGTGCTGTTGGGTGGAGCGGCCGGCGTCTTCGTGCCTCCCGAGGCCACCGGCGTGGCGCTGACCTTCGAGGACGTGCGCGCCGCGGGGCTGACCCTCGGTTCGGGAGCGGTAACGGTGTTCGACAACTCGGTGGATATCTCCGACATCGTGGAGCGGATCACGGACTTCTTCCGCGACGAGTCCTGCGGGCAGTGCGTGCCGTGCCGGGTGGGGACCGTCCGCCAGAACGAGGCGATCGTCCGCTTGCGCAACGGCTCGCCGGCGCCCGCCGACGCCGAACTTCTGGACGATCTGGCGACGGTGATGAGCGACGCCTCCATCTGCGGCCTTGGCCACACCGCCGCCTCCGCGGTGACCTCGGCGCTGCGTCTCGGGTTGCTGAACGGCAACGGGTTCGGCTCGGGCTCCGGCGGGGGGAAGGCGACATGAGCGTCCCCGTGGCGGTGGGGCTGCCCCGTCGTAAGGTCGCGCTACTCGTCGACGGCACCGAGCGGACGGCACCGGAGGGGGCCACCATCCTGGACGTGTGCCGGGGGGCGGGCACCGACGTGCCCACGATCTGCTGGGACCCCACCATCACCCCCGTGAACGCCTGCCGGGTCTGTGTCGTGGAACTGGAGGGCGCCCGGACCCTCGTGCCCGCCTGCTCGCGTCGCATCGAAGAGGGAATGCAGATCACCACCGGCAGCGAGCGGGTGCGGACCGCTCGACGGATGGTTCTGGAACTGCTGGCGTCGTCGGTGGACCTCTCCCGGGCCGAGGCGGACATCCTGCGGTGGTTGGAGGAGTACGGTGCCGATCCGGCTCGCCACGGCGCCGAGTGCGCCCGCGTGGCCGAGCCGGTACGCCGCCATGACGAGTTGTACGTGCGGGACTACGACCGCTGCGTGCTCTGCTACAAGTGCGTGGACGCTTGCGGCACCGAGGCGCAGCACACATTCGCCATCGCCGTGGTGGGTCGGGGTTTCGATGCTCGCATCTCCACGGAGTTCGACGTGGATCTGCCCGAGTCGGCCTGCGTGTACTGCGGCAACTGCATCGGCGTGTGCCCCACGGGAGCGCTCATGTTCACCCGGGAGTTCGACCTGCGCGCCGAGGGTCGCTTCGATCCGGCAACCCAGACCGTCACCACGACCGTGTGCCCCTACTGCGGCGTGGGCTGCAACCTGGAGTTGCACGTGCAGGACGGGCAGATCTTCCGCGTCACCTCGCCGGCGGACCACGAGGTCACCTCTGGGCACCTGTGCATCAAGGGCCGCTTCGGCTACGAGTACGCGGGGGGCAAAGGCCGATCGGGGCGATCGGAGGCCCGGCAATCGGAGGACGATCGAGCCGCGGGTACACCCACGTGACGGGCGCCGCCGGGGGCGGCGACGCTCCGAAGAAACTGGTCCTGGTCGGCATCGGACTTGTCGCGGGCTTCATCGCGGGCCTCTTCGGCGTCGGCGGGGGGATCCTCATTGCCCCCGCCCTGATGCTGCTCGGCGGCCTGCCTCAGAGGATGGCGCACGGCACGTCGCTGGCCACGTCCGCGGTTCTGTCCGTCGCCGGGATCGTCGCCTACGCCTTGAACGGCTCGATAGACGTGCCGGCGGCGCTGCTGATATTTGCGGGCTCCTCGCTGGGGGTTCTGGCAGGAGTGGACCTCTTGAACCGCGTACGGATCCGCACCCTACGAGCGGCGTTCGTGGTGCTGTTGGGTGTGGCGGCGGGTCGCCTGCTGGCCGGAGCGCCCGAGGGTGCCGGCGACATTTCCCTGACGGTGTCGACGGCCTTCGCCCTCGCCGGATGCGGCGTCTTCGTGGGTCTGCTGG
>CBDEFI010000005.1:0-885205 GCA_965237375.1 Acidimicrobiales bacterium | reverse complement strand
GATCTGCCCGTGATCGCCCGCGGCACGCCGGGCATGAGCGGCGCCGACCTGGCCAACCTGGTCAACGAGGCCGCGCTGGCGGCGGTGCGCGGCGGCGAGGAGACCATCGCCATGACTCATTTCGAGATGGCGCGGGACCGGGTGCTCATCGGCCAGGAACGCGACTCCCTGGCGCTGTCGGAGGACGAGAAGACCGCCGTGGCCTACCACGAGGCGGGCCACGCCGTGTGCGCTGCCACGCTGCCCGGCGCCGACCCGTTGCACAAGGTGACGGTCATCCCCAGCGGCATGGCCCTGGGCGTAACAATGCAACTCCCCGAACAGGAGCGCCACATCTATCGCCAGGACTACATCGAGGACGCGCTGGTGGTGCGCATGGGCGGGCGCACGGCCGAGGCACTGGTTTTCGGCGTCATCTCCACGGGTGCCAACGACGACCTCGTCGGCGCGACGCAGATGGCTCGCAAGATGGTCCGCGAGTGGGGCATGAGCGACCGGCTGGGCCCCATGGCCTGGGGTTCCCACAACGAGGTCTTTCTCGGCGAGGAGATCATGAGCACCCGCGAGTACAGCGACGAGACCGCCCGCCTCATCGACGAGGAGGTGGAGCGGATCCTGCGCGCCCAGGAGCAGCGCTGCCGCGTGCTGCTGACCGAGCACCGCAGCGCCCTGGATCTCGTGGCGCAGGCTCTGCTGGAGAAAGAGACCATCGCCGGCAGCGAGGTGCTACGGCTCGTGGACGTGGCCGGCGGCAACGGCTCGGTGGGCACCTCCGGCGTCGGAGCCGCTTCGGTGTTGGCCGCCTCGACTATCACCGAGCCCCGCGTCTGAATCCAGCCGGCCCGCTCGACCCGCCCGCCGGAGGTGCCCCACGATGCGAACCGCTCCCCTGGCACTGATTCTGGGGGCCGTGGCCTGCCTGGTGGCGCTCATTGCGAGCCGTCGGCGAGGCCGCTGGCGGGGTGTGCTCGCCACGCCGGACATCCCGACCGCTGTCGACCGTGCCGCCTTCGGGCCGGCCGGTGGTGCGGCCGCCGCAAGTTCCTGGCTGGTGGCTACCTTCACCGACCGTTCGTGCCGTAGCTGCGCCTCGACCGTGGAGCGTCTCAGCCCCCTGGCCGGCCCTGACGTCGTCGTGGTGGAGGTGGACGCTGCCCGCCACCGGGATCTGCACGACCTCTACAGGGTGGATGCCGTGCCGTTCACCCTCGTGGCCGACGCCGCAGGCGCCGTTGCGGCCTGGGTCCTCGGCCCCCCGACCGCGGCCGACATCGCCGTCGTCCGCGACGTCACCGCCGGCGCCCCCTAGGCGGCGCCGGGTCCGCCCGGCTCAGAGCTTGCGGGCCTGGCGGTGCCCCTCGTACACGGCCTCGTAGGTGGTGCGCGGGGCGATGGCGTCGCCGATCATTTCCACGCTGGCGCCGCGCCGGCGCAGCGCGTGGTACAGGTCGTTGTCGGACGCGCGGCCGGTGGCCATCACGATCCAGTCGGCGGGGAGGGTCATCGTCTTCTCGTTGACGTAGACGTTCAGGAACTCAACGGAACTCCCCTTGATCTCCTTGACGAAGAGGTCGGGCAGCAACTCGACCTCCGCCTCGTAGAGATGCTGGCGCACCCACAGGTAGTAGACCTCGGGGATCGTCTCCATGCCGATCATCGGCCAGCGGGTCACGAGCTTGGTGTCGCAGCCGGCGTTGGCCAGCTTGACCGCCGTGAGGGGCGCCATGGCGTCCTGGAGGTCGTCGATGACGATCACCGAACCCGACGGTTCGACGGCGCCCATGGCGACGTCCACCCAGGTGACGCAGTTCCCCGTCTCCCAGCCGGGCAGCGGGGCCGCCGTCTGGCCCTGCCAGCCGTCCGGGCGGTAGTGCGAACCCGTGGCCACGACGACGTGATCGGGCTGCTCGGCAGCCAACAGCGCGTCGAGGTTCTCCTCGGTCACGTTCTCGCCGGTTCGGATGACCGCGCCGTTGCCAGCGGCCTGGGCCGCCAGCCAGATCGCGATCCGACCGTACTCGGAACGCTTCGGCAGCATGGCGTGCCAGCGGACGTGCCCGCCCGTCTCGGCCTCGCGCTCGATCACGACCACCTCGTGGCCGCGGGCGGCCGCGATCCTGGCGTACTCCAGACCGGCCGGACCCCCGCCGATCACGAGCGCCTTGCGGCCCGAGGCCACCGCGGTGAGGCTCCCTTCGCCCCACTGGCGCTCGCGGCCGACCACGGGGTTGTACACGCACTGCACGCGCCCTCCCCTGATGACGCTGCGCCAGCAGTAGTTGGCCGCCACGCAGGGGCGGATGTCCTCGGGGCGGCCCTCCCGCGCCTTCTGCGCCCAGTGCTCGTCGGCGAAGAGCTGGCGGGCCAGCAGGATGGCGTCGGCCTCGTCGGCCTCGAGGATCTCCTCGGCGATCTCGGGGTTGGTGATCCTCCCGACGAGCAGGACCGGCTTGGTCGTGACCTCCTTGACCGCCTTGGTATAGCCGCGCTCCCAGCCGGGCTCGTAGGTCATCGGCGTGTGGATGAACGAGTGGTGGACGCCCGCGGAGAGGTTCACGTAGTCCACATCGGAGCGCTCATCGAGGTCGACCACGACGCGCTTGACATCGTCCGTCTCGAGGTCGCCGGGCCAGAACGACGTGGAGTTGATCCGGTAGCCCACGATCCGATCCTCGCCGACACCGGCGCGGATACTGGCGAGCGCCTCGAGCGAGAAGCGCAGCCGGTTCTCGTACGAGCCGCCCCAGTCGTCGGTGCGGTGGTTGTAGAGAGGCGAGAGGAACTGCCACGGCAGGTACCCGTGCGCCATGTGGAACTCCACGCCGTCGAGCCCGGCGGCGACCGCTCGCTGTGCGGCCGTGCCGTACGCCTCGATGACGTCGGCGATCTCGTGCTCCTCGATCTCCTTGGGCATCGGAGCGTTGGGGTACTCGCCCGGGGGCACCTGACTGGGCGCCACGTGCCACCACTCGGCGTCGAGGTCGTAGGCGGGATCCTTGTTGATCACGTTCATGGCCCGGAGGCCGGGATGCAGCAACTGGGTGACGAGCCGCGTCCCGTGACGGTGCACGGCCTCGGCCACCCTGGCGAAGCCTTCGATCTGCGCGTCGTCCCACAGGCCCGGGAAGTTCAATTCGGAGTAGAGGGCCTCGCGGTGGATGATCGTGCCGCCGATGATGATCATCCCGAGCCCGGAGCGGGCACGCTCCTCGTAGTACGCCACGGCCTGGTCGGTGAAGATGCCGTCGAGCGGGTCGGCGACCCACGTCGGGCAGGTGGGTGCGAAGACGATGCGGTTCTGGACGGTCTGGTGGCGGATTTGCCACTCGGAGAAGAGCCGGGGATAAGCGGTCATGGATTTCCCTTCCGGTCCTGGTGGAATTGGCGCGGACTGTCCGCAGGAGCGGGAGCGCCCCGAAGGCACCCCCACGCAGGCAAAGCTAGTCACGTCCGCAGCCCCGGGCGAGGCGTCGCGGCTAGAACAGGAGCAGTTCCAGTGCCGAGAGGTGTTCCAGTTCGGGTACGACCTCCATCGGCTGCGCACCGGCAGGAGCGGAGTAGGACGCCACCAGCGGCTCGGATGCCTCGAAGCGCAGCGCCACGATGTCCGGGCCGAGACGGTCGGCGAGATCCACGAGAAGCCGTCGGCGGGGGCGGATCTCCAGATCCTCCAGTCCGTCCAGCGGCTCCCAACCTGCGCCGCTGAGCACTTCGAACGACAACCGGCTGATGGTCTCCAAGGAGGGGTTGACGACCGCGACCGCACCCAGCGGGCCATCGGCGCTCGGGAACGCCAGCACACCACGGGTGGCCCCGGCGGTGCGCCCCGCGAAGATCGAGACCCCGGCACGGGCGTACCGGTCGCCGCGGTGCGCAGCCGCTCCACCACCACGCCCACACCGTTGAACGAGCGGACGCTGACCCAGTACTGCTCGCTGGGCAGGAGGCGAGCCGTGGCGTCCAGCGCATAAACCTCCGACGACGGGTGCGCCTCGCCGTCGCCGAACGTGACCTCGATGCGCCGACCCGGCGGGACCGTAAGTTCGAACGGGGGGACGCCGCGGGCCCGGAGAGAGGCGTCCAGTTCGACGGCCAGATCCACCCGCGCCTCGGCGGCGTTGGGGTTGTACAGCACGAACGAGTTGGTGGCACCGGCATGCGCGCCGGCCACGCCGAGCGGGAACAACCATTGCAGTTCGGGCCGGTGCGCACCGGCTTGCAGCGACACGCCGGAGAGGCCCAACTCGCCGTCGAATGTCTGCAGCCGCGACGCCAGAACGTTGCCGTTGCGCGCCACCACGGAGAACGACACCTGCGCCCGGCGAGTGACCTCGCTGCCGAGGTCCAGAACCTCCATGGCGTTCGCCGGGACCACGATTCCCTTGTAGGCCACCGGCTCCCGGAGGCCGTCGTCGGCAACGAAGGCGATGTCCACCACGGTGTCGTCGGGGTACGGATTCAGCAGCGAGAGGCGCACCCTGGCATCCCGCCGGGTGCTGGCCGCGGCGAAATACCACGAGGGCGACGTGGCGGTCAGACACGGGCCGACATCGGTGGCGCCGCCGACGGTGACCTTCTGCAGCACGACGCCCCCCGGACCGTCCAGCGTCACCTCCGACCCCACGAAGATCTCCTCGAAGGCCGCCAGGTCGGCCACCGCGCCGGCAACCGTCCCCGCCGCGCTCAGGGCGAACCGGGAGCGGGGCGCCACGATCACTTCACTCTGGATCGCCGGCCAGTGCCGGGACTCGCCGCCCACTGGCACCGCCGGGTAGAAGCGGACCCCGGCCCGCAACTCGCGAGGTGAGGTGTTCACGATGACCACCTCGCTGACCGAACCGGCGGTGCCGCCCACCCCGCCCACGCAGAACCACGTACCTCCGTTGTCGCCCGTTTCGTGATAGCCCACCGCCACCGGGGCAGCGAGGACCGGCACCGGAGCGGCGGGTTCGGGAGCTAACCGGTCGGCCACGACGAGGGCCGCCACCGCGGCCGCCAGGGCGAGAATCGCCGGCCAGCGCACCTCAACGCTCCTCGGGTTGATCGCCGGGGCCCCCGCCGGGAGCCTCGTGCGGGGCGGCACCGGCGCGGCGGCGCAGGCACACGAGAGGCGTCAGCACCAACGTGCCGAGCCACAGCACGATCAGGCTGACGATGCTCCAGCGGCTACCGGAGGATGTCTCGTGACGCAGTTCCGCCGGACCGTCGCTGTCCACCCGGAAGCTCTGCGCCCACCCGAGTGCGGCCTCGGGCTGCACCCGCCTGCCGTTCACCCGCAGAATCCAGCCGTCGGCGCCGTCGGCCAGGTACAGCGTCGAAGCGGCCGTCACCGGACCGCGGGCCACAGTCGGCGGGTCGAAGTCGGGCAGCGCCAAGGTGCCGTCGAGGCGGCGATCCTCTCCGCGGTGACCGGCTCGGTGCCCGCCAGCAACGTCCGTGTTGGGCGCCAGGCCGTGTTGCGGTATACGGTCACGCCGCCGCGGGACTCACGCCGCTCCAGGTCGAACTGCGCCAGCGAGACGTTCCTTCAGCGGCGCCGACACCGGCTCGACGATGTCGCCGAACGGCTCGGGAGCGATTCGCTCCACGATGATCAGGTAGCGCACACCGAGCGGTGCCAGGCGCTCGCCTATCCTGTCGGTCGTCCCCGAGACGGCGTCGCGCCAGGCACTCCTCAACTGATCGGCCGCCGGTGGCTGCCGCCCGGGCCACTGCAGACCCACGTCGGGTACGGCAGCGTTGGACGTGGCAAAGACCAACCGCTCGTCGAGGGCCCACCCGCCCAGGGGCAGCACATCGGGATGGCCGACCCATAGGATCCGGAAGGCACCCGGTTCGGACTCCTGCTCCACCGCTGCCAGAGGCGTCGTGAAGTCACCGCGAGGCATCCCCCAGCGTCCGTCCAGGCTCAGAGCCAACATGGGAACACTCCCCGCCACGAGAGCCACCAGGCCGACCCCTGCCAGCAGGACGCGCCGACGCGGCGCGGCGACCGAGGTGTCCAGTTCGATGCCGGCGGCTCCGAGGGCGATGGCGAGGGCCAGACCGAAGGCGGCGGGCGCCAGCAACACCTCCGGGCGAGGGAAGCCCCAGCCGCCCCAGCCGTGCTCGGCGGCCAGAGCCGCCAGCACCGACAGCAGCACCAGGCTCCACGCCCGCAGCGCCCATGCGAGCCGGTCGCCGCGGGCCACGAGCAGCGCCACCGCTCCGGCAACCAGGAGACCCCAGGTCAGGCGCCCCCCGCCGACCGACCCGGTGGCAAAGCGCAGCAGCTCGGCAACGCTCAGATCCCCCGATCCGGTGGGTCGCGCGCCGTTGTAGCCCAGCAGGCCCTCCAGCGAGCCCGGCGCTGACGGCCAGTTGAGCAGCCACCCAACCAGCAGGCCGCCGATCACCGTGCCTGCCAGCGGAACGAGCCGACGGCCGTGGCCGGCGAGCAGACCCCCGACAACCACCGCCACCGCCAGCATCACCACAGCGAGGGGTGCGACCGGGACGAACGCCCCCACCAGAGCGAGCAGGATCCCCACCATCACAGTGGGAAGCCAGAACCCGCCTGCCGGCGTCCTGGTGGCATCGGGATCCTGAGCGGTCGGCGGGCCCACCACTTTCGCCAACCACAGGCAGATCCACGGGAGCGTTGCATACAGCGCCAGCGCGCTCCAGACCCCGTTGGCGAGAGCGTTGTAGGGCAGAGGCATGGCCACGAACGCCGCCAAACCGACGATCTGTACGCGGCGGCTCCCGGTCGGTGCCAGCAGCCGCCAGAGACCCACCGCTCCGAACGGCACGAGCCCCAGCAGCAGAACCGTCCGCGTCAGGCCCATCGCCCCGAACAGCAGCGAGCCGGCCACCCCCAGGATCCCGTAGGCCGTCGGGGCGAAGCCGTCCGAGCCCAGCCCCGCCTCCCGCCAGGTGCTGAACCATGCCCCGAACAACTCCACCGGGGACTCGCCCAACAGGGAGATCTCGCCGATCATCGGCACCGAGCGGGTCAGAAGATGGCGGCCCCCGAACAGGAAGATCGCCATAGCCACGATCCAGCCCACGGCCGCTGTCCGCATCGAAGTGTCTCGCAGAGCGCCCGCGAGGCGCCGGGGCCGCCCCCATCCGGTGTCACCGGCATCGGCGCCGCGGACCAGGCGACCCACGAACCGCGCCAGCGAGACGTATCCCGGATGCTGCAGGCGATGCACGCGGGCGTCGCCGGTTCGTCCGGCGAGCAGGTGGCGCCGGTTCAGAATCTCCGACAGGCCCAACAGGTTCCACGGCCAGGCTCCCAGCAGCGCCACCGAACGCCGGAAATGCCCGGTGACGAGAGCCAGGAACGCCTCCAGCAGGCTCAGCGCGAGCAGCACCGGGAGTTCGGGCACGAGTTGCCCGCTCTCGCCGCACACCAGGGTGGAGCGGAGTTGATGGCGGTAGGAGAGCTTCTCGCGGTCCTTGCGCCGGCGGCGTTCCCCCAATCGCCCGCGGTGGCGCACGAGCGCGCCGGGGGCCACCAGCACCGTCTCGTTACACAGGTTGGTGCGCCGCCCGAAGTCCAGGTCCTCGCCGTGGTACGTGATGGCGTCGTCGAATCCGCCGAGCCGCTCGAAGGTCTCCGAGCGGACCAGCATGCACGCGCTGGGGACGGCGAGAACCTCGGTGACGGCGTCGTGCTGGCCCTGGTCGTACTCGCCGGCCGGCACGAGCGGTACCGCAACACCCAACCTGTCCGCCGAGAGGCCGACCGCTTGGAGGAGACCGGCGTCGTCCCAGTCCACAAGCTTGGGCCCTACCACAGCGGCGTCGCGGCGCACGGCCTCGTCCACGAGGCGCGTGACGGCGTCGGGGGCCGGCGCCACGTCGTCGTGGCAGATCAGCAGGAAAGTGGCAACGTCCGCGCCGAGGCCTTTGTGGGTAGGCGCCGGTGGTTCCACGGAGTCGGACGGTTCGACGGCAGTAAACCCGTCCGTGGCCTGCGCCCCTCCGATGACCATCCGTGCAGCGGCGTTTGCGGCCGGGGCGAACCCGGGATTACCCGCCACCGTCATGACAGTGGCATCCGGCAGGATGCCGGCAACCCTCTCGGCCACGCTCAACATCGCCGCGTCCTCGACCCCGGCCTGGTCCCCGAGGACGTCCACCACGGTCACCGAGAGCGCCGCATAGTCCTGATCGCGCAGCGATCGAAGGGTTTCGGAAAACCATTCCCCCGGCTCGTGGGCCACGACCACGGCATGAACCGTCGGCCCAATTCTGGGCAGGCTCTCCGGTGTCGGGGCGGTGCCCTGGGGCTGTTCCACTAGGGTGCGAGGGTACCCCCAGTGGGTCGGACAGGAGGGGCATGTCGCCACCACATGGGCCTGCCCCACAAGTCGCGGTCCTCGCCGGCGGGTACGGCGCCGCTCGCTTCCTGCAGGGGCTGATCCGGGTGTGCCCGGCCCCGGCGGTGACAGCTGTCGTGAACTGCGGCGACGACATCGTGCTGCACGGCCTGCACATCAGCCCCGACATCGACACCGTCACCTACTGCCTCGCCGGCGAACTGAACACCCAGACGGGCTGGGGCCTGACGGGCGAGTCGTGGCAGGCACGCGCAACGCTGCAGCGCCTGGGCGGGCAGACCTGGTTCGGGCTCGGCGACCGCGACCTGGGAACCCACCTGTACCGGACGCAGCGCCTGCGCGAGGGCGCCCCCCTGTCGGCGGTCACCGCCGAACTGGCCGCTGGCTGGGGTGTGGAGGTGCGGCTGCTGCCGGTTACCGACGATCACCTCGAGACCCGCGTCACGATCGACGACGACGGGGCGTCGGGCGGCACAGAGATCGGTTTCCAGGAGTACTTCGCCGGCCTGCGCCACGCTGTGGCGGTCCGTTCGGTGCGTTTCGCCGGGGCCGCCGGGGCCCGGCCCGCACCCGGCGTGCTGGAAGCCCTGGCGACCGCCACCACCGTGGTCGTAGCGCCGTCCAACCCGATCGTGTCCATCGGTCCCCTGCTGGCCGTCGACGGCGTGCGGCGCGCCGTCGAGCAGCGCCGGGAGCGCATCGTGGCGATCTCACCGATCGTGGCGGGCGCCGCCCTCAAGGGACCTGCCGGCCGCCTCATGGCCGAACTGGGCCACGAGCCCTCCGTGGTTGGTGTGGCCCGCCTCTACGCCCCGCTGGCCGCAGCGCTCGTCGTCGACGAGGCGGACGGTGATCTCGCCGGGGCCGTGGAGGCCGAGGGGATGCGCTGCGTGGTCACGCCGACCATCATGCACACGCCCGACGATGCCGCCGCCCTCGCCCGCACGACCCTGGCCGCCGTCGCGACGCACCAGTGAGCAGGATGGCCAACAGGGTGGTACGGCAGTGAGCAGAGCGACGAACAGCCTCACCGTCTTCGGGGTGCAGGGTCTCGGGGAGATCCACCCCGGCGACGACTTGGCCGCCCTGATCGTCGCTGCCGTGGACGTCCACGAGCAGGATGTCCTGGTCGTCACCCAAAAGATCGTGTCGAAGGCCGAGGGGCGTCTCGCAGCGGTCCCTCACGAGGACAGGGACCAACGGCAACGTCTCGTGGAAAGCGAGTCGGTGCGTGTCCTGCGCCGCCGTGGCGACCTGATCATTGCCGAGACCCCGCACGGCTTCGTGTGCGCCAATGCCGGCGTGGACTTCTCCAACGTGGAGGACGGACAGGCCGCACTGCTGCCCCGCGACCCCGACCGTTCGGCGCGGCGCATCCGCGACGGCGTCTGCGCCCGCACCGGGCGCAGCGTCGGCGTGGTGGTATCGGACACCTTCGGGCGGCCGTGGCGCCGCGGCCTGACCGACGTGGCCATCGGATGCGCCGGCGTGCGTCCCGTGCTGGATCTGCGGGGCACGTCCGATGCAGGGGGTCGGGAACTGCAGGTCACCGAGGTGGCCATCGTGGATGAGCTGGCCGGCGCCGCCGAGTTGGTCATGGGCAAGGACAGGGGTGTCCCGGTGGCGGTGGTGCGAGGCGCGCCGGACGCCTGGTTCGGCGAGGGCGGCGTGGTGCGAGATCTGCTGCGGCCCGGCGCCGAGGATCTGTTCCGCTAACGACGGTAGGGCTCAGCCTGCCGTGCTGCGTGAAAGGCGCCCGCCCCGCACAACGCTGCCGGGCTCGACGGTGACCCCGTCGCCCAGCAGGGTGAAACCGAGCACCTGCGCCCCGGGACCGACAACGGCGTCGTAGCCAACCACCGAGTCGGCCACGACGGCGCCGGCGCCGACCCGCCCGCCGGGCAGCACGACCGAGCCGGTCAGCGACGCCCCCGGCTCGACGGTGGCGCGCTCCATCACCACGCTCTGTGCCACGCGGGCTCCGGCCGCGACCTCGGCTCGGGGACTCACCGCTTCCAGCGTGACCGACCGGTTGCCCGAGACCAGATCAAGCTGGGCCTGCAGGTATGAGCGCGGCGTGCCGGCGTCGATCCAGTAGGCGTCAGAGCGCAGGGTGTACAGACCTCCGTCGGCCGCCACGGCGGGGAACGTCTCCCGCTCCATCGAGACCGACCGCCCCGGGGGTACGCGGTCCAGTAACGACGGCTCCAGCACGTAGACCCCTGCGTTGATCCACCCGCTCGTCGGGCCGCCGGTCGGAGGTTTCTCCACGAATCGGGACACTCGGCCGCTGTCGTCGGCCTCGACCATCCCGTAGCGGGAGGCGTCGGCCATCGGGATGGTCAGGATGGTGGCCTCGGCCCCACGTGCGCGGTGCAGGGCCAGCAGATCACCCAACCGCACGTCGGTCAGCACGTCGCCGTTCATGGCCCAGAACGTGTCGGAGAACGGGTCACCACCGGGTGAGTGCCCGTTGCCGGCCGCGGCCTCACGGGCGGCGAACAGCACGGCACCTGCGGTGCCCAGCGGTTCGGGCTCGGTGGCGTAACGCAGGTGGGCACCCCCGCAGCGCCCCCCGGGGTACGCCGCCAGGAACTCGTCGGGTCGGTAGCCCAGCGATAGCACGACGTCGCGGACACCCTCACCGGCCAGCTTGCCGACGACGTGTTCGATCATGGGGCGATCCACGATCGGCAGCATCTGCTTGGCCCGCGATCGGGTGAGCGGCCGGAGTCGTGTCCCCAACCCACCGGCGAGCACGATGGCCGATGTGCCGTTCATGGACGCACCGTTCGCCCGCCGCGGCGTGCTGTCAGTGCCGCGACGGCAACGTCGGATCAGCCCCCCGGCGACGGCCGGTCACTCGTCCGCCGGCCCGATCGGCGGCGGGGTCTGGTCCTCGCCCAAGCGCAAGGCGAACGGATCGACCGCCGCGAGCGCCTCGATGCTCGGCGGCGGGGGAATCTCGGCGCCCTCGGGGGCACGGGCGATGACCCACGCCTCGCCGTTGTTGAGGAAGCGGATGTCGTTCAGGTTCTCGGTGTACACCTCGGGATCCTCGTCCACCGAACCGGCGAACTCCCAGCGGTGCACCTGGACGATGGCCGGCTCGCCCCCGCAGTCGACGCCCTCGTCGAGAACCCGCCCGTCGTCCATCGTGATGGCGTCGTCGGACAACTCCGCCCGCATGGCGACCATGAAGTCCTCGATGGTGGCGTTCTCGCCGGAGGCGGCCTCGAAGTACGGGTGGATGTGGATGAGCCCGTCGCCGTGTGAGTGGATGCCCAAACCGTCGTCGCTGCTGGAGAAGCGTGGCAGGAACTCGCCCTCCTCACCGCCGGCGCAGTCCCATACGCCGTAGGGCGAGTGCCAGTGGTCCTCGTTCTGGACGGGGCGGGCCTGCACGTCGCGGCTCGTGTAGGCGAAGGTCACCAGCGCCACACCGGCGATGATGATGACCACCACAAGGGCCGGGAAGCTGGGGCGCAGGATGCGGCCGAGTCTGCTGTCACCCCCGCCGGTGCGGGCCACCCGCTCAACGTTCCGCACGGCGTCGGCGAACGAGGAGCGGCGGGTCCGGGAATCTCGCGCCATAGCGACAGGCACACTACCGCCGCGTGCGGGCGATTCCGTCACTTGACGCGGCCCGCCGCCCCGGGGCGTCAGGGCTAGCCTGCCGCGCGTGGGTGGTCCGGTGATCTGGTTGAACGGTGAAATCGTTCCCGAGTCGGAGGCGCGCATCTCGCCGCGTGATCACGGCCTGCTGGTGGGCGACGGGGTCTTCGAGAGCGTCCGGGTCACCTCCGGGCAGGGATTCGCTCTACGGCGCCACCTGAGGCGGCTGCGCCACTCGGCGGAGGCTCTGGGGCTGGACCTGCCCGATAGCGCCGATCTCCGCCGAGCAGCCACTGACGTACTAGCGGCCACGGGGGTGACCGAGGGCCGTCTGCGCATCACCGTGAGCAGTGGGCCGGGCGGGTTCTCCTCGGCGCGTCCCACCGGGTCGCCCACGGTGATCGTCGCCGCGGAGGAGGCCCCGCCGTGGTCGCCGCACGTCGCGGTCGTCACCGTGCCGTGGTCCCGCAACGAGCGGGGCGCCGCTGCCGGCGTGAAGACCATCTCCTACGCCGAGAACGTGGTGGCCCTGCGCCGGGCGCATGCCGCGGGAGCCGGCGAGGCGATCTTCGCCAACACACGCGGAGAGCTGTGCGAGGGAACCGGCACCAACGTCTTCCTGGCGCGCGAGGGCCGCCTCGTGACGCCACCCCTGTCGTCGGGCTGCCTGGCAGGCGTAACCCGTGACCTGGCCCTGGAGATCACCGGTGCGGTCGAGGAGACCCTGCCACTGTCGGCCCTCGCCGCCGCCGAGGAGGCCTTCCTGACGTCCACGACACGCAACGTGCACCCCATCTCCTCGGTGGACGGCGCGCCTCTGGAGAACTGCCCGGGGTCGGCCACGACGGCCGCACGCGAAGCCTTCGCCGCCCTCATGGCCGAGACGCTCGACCCGTAGACCCGCATCCGGCGGCGCCAGGGTGGCACTGCTGCTCAGAAGCAGGCCTCGTGGACGATGGGATAGGGGTTGATGTGGTTGCCCCGCCCGCCGAGGTGGTACTCGAAATGCAGGTGCGGTAATCCGGCCGCGTTGCCCGAGTCGCCCACGTAGCCGATGACGGTGCCCGCAGGCACCCAGCCGACACCGACGTTCTCGTAGGCCGACAGGTGGGTGTTGTAGTAGTAGTTGCCGGAGTCGGCGAAGATGTACGCCGAGTTCCCGCCGATGCGGTTCGCCCGGTGCTCCACCCGCCCGCTCTCGACTGCCAGGACGGGCGTGCCGGTGGGAGAGATGAGGTCGTTGCCCTTGTGCCGGCCGCCGTAGTGGCGGGGAGCCCCGAAATCGTCGAAGTGGCTGAACGGGCCACCCAGCGGGCACACCCAGCCGCCGGCCGCCCGCAGCACCGGTAGCTCGGGAGCGGCAGGAGTCGCACCGGCGGTGGGTTCGCCCGGCCTGACCGGCGGCAGCTCGCCGGTACCGGTCCCCGGTGTCGCGGCCGCCGCGGCGGCCTCCGCGGCGGCGCGGGCGGCGGCAGCCTCAGCAGCGGCCTGAGCGGCCGCGCGGACCGCCTCCAGGCGGCGCGCCTCCTCCGCCTGCCGGCGGCGCAACTCCTCGGCCAAGCGCCGGCGTTCCTCCTCCTCGAGGGAGTCCAGCAGCCTGTCCTGCTCGTACAGCCGAGGAGCGATCTCAAGGTAGACGTCGCCGATCTCGCGGAGTTCCGCCTGTACCTGCTCGGCGGCTCGGCCTGCCTGGCCGATCAGTTCCTCCTGATGCCGCACGCGCTCGGCCAGTTCGGCCTGCAGTTGCTCCAGGTCATCCCGGGCCTGCCGGTAGTCGTCGATGATGTCGAACGACCCTTCGGTCACGAAGCGAGCCAGGGCGTCGGCCACGGCCTGGCGGTTGATGTCATCGCCGGCCAGGATCGGCGGCGGCGTACCGGAGTCGATGTAGCGCTGGACGGCGATCTCTATCATCTGCGCCCGCAGGGCGGTGACCTCGGCGTCGATCCTCGCCACCTGCTGGGACAGCGCCTCGATCTCGGCGCCCAACTCATAGAGCGCCAGATCGGCCTCCCAGTAGCGGGCGCCGGCAGCGTCGGCCCGCGCCTGGGTCTCGACGAGCTGCGCAAGGTAGGCGTCGATCTCGTCCTGGAGCGCCTCCACCGTGTCGCGCACCCGCTCCATTTCGCTCTGCGCCAACGTCGCCGAGGCGACGCTCATCAACAGGACGACCAACACAAGCCACAACACTCTCCGGCACATCACGTTCGACCCTACAGAACGTCACTCTCGTCTCGAATTTCACCTACGAGCGACTCCAGCACGTCCTCGAGAGTCACGAGCCCCACGGTCACCTTCTCGTCCCGCACGACGGCCACGTGCACACGGAGGCGCCGCATCAGCCGCAGGAGATCCTCCAGCGGCAGGTCGTGGCGCACCATCAGAGCCCGACGGATGCACGAGGCGGGCAACTCTGCGCCCCACAGCTCCGGTGAGGTCGCCAGCAGATCCTTGGCGTGCACGAACCCGTCGGGCCGATCGAGGTCGCCCATCAGCAGGCGGGAGTGCCCACTGGCCACAACGGTGCGTTCGGCGTCGGCCACGCTGGCCCGCCGCGGGATCGACACGATCTTCTCCCGGGGGACCATGACCGACGACACCGGGCGCTCGCCCAGTTCCAGCGCCGAGGCCAGCAAGGAGTGCTCGAACTCGCCGAGCAGGCCTTCGCGGCGCGAGTGCGCCAGCAGGTCGAAGAGTTCGGCGGGTGTGCGGGCCGTCGAGCGCCGGTCCACCGGGGCCACGCCGCAGAGCCGGACCAACACCGCCACCAGCCACTCGATCCCCCGGATGACGGGCCGGAACGCCGCCACGAACAGGCGATGACCGGGCGCCAGCCACATGGCCAGGGCGTCGGGGTTGCACAGGGCGGCGTTCTTGGGAACCATCTCGCCGAACAGGACGTGGGCGGACACCACGATGGCAATCGCCACAGCGACGCTCGCGCCGTGCCCGAAGCGACCCAGCAGCGGGTCGAGCAGCCGAGCGACAGCCGGCTCGACCACGAAACCCAGCCCGAGGGCGGTCATCGTGAGCCCGAGTTGCGCACCGGCAAGCTGCATGCCGAGGTCGCCCATCGCCCGGACCGCCACCCGGGCACGGCGGTTGCCGGCCTCGGCCAGCACCTCCAGACGGCTCCGCGACGCCGCCACGAGCGCGAACTCCACCGCCGTGAAGAAGGCGTTGGCGGCCAGCAGCACCACGGTCACGAGCAGCGCCACGGCGGTCATCGGTCCGGCTCCCCGCGGCCGGCGACCCGCACTGTCACGATCCGTCGGCGCAACATCTCGACCACCTCGAACCGCCGACCGCCCCAGGCGAAGGCGTCGCCGACGACCGGGATGCGACCCAGGTTGAACAACACGAACCCCGCCAGCGTCTCGTACGGGCCGTCCGGCAGGCGCAGCCCGCAGGCCTCCTCGGTGTCGTCGGTCCGCAGGTCGCCGGCCAGGAACCACACGCCGGGCGGCGCCGGTGCGGTCATCTCCGCCACCGGGTCGTGCTCGTCGTCGATCTCGCCGACGATCTCCTCCACGATGTCCTCGGCGGTGATGATCCCCGCGGTACCCCCGTGCTCGTCCACGACCACGGCCATCGACCGTCGCCGCCGGCTCAACTCGGCCAGCAGCCCCCGCAGGTCGGCGCTCTCGGGCACCGCCCACACGTCGCTCATGACCTCGGCAACCGTGACCCGGAGTCGGTCCGGCGGCGGCACCTGATGGACGGCCTTCACGTGAACCACCCCGTAGACATCGTCGAGGTCACCGCCGACCACCGGAAAGCGCGAGAAGCCGGTGGCCACGGAGGCCGCCACCAGGTCGGTCATCGTGTCCTCGAGGCCGACGGTCACCACCTCCACCCGCGGCACGAGGGCGTCGGCGGCCGTCTTGTGGGCGAAGCGGATGGAGCGGGTGAGCAGCATCACGCCCTCGGCGTCGAGATTGCCGCTGCGCCCCGACGAGCGGATGATGTGCTCCAACTCCCCGAGGGTGCGCACCGAGCGCAACTCGCGGGTGGGTTCGAGGCCGGCCAGGCGCACGATGCGGTCGGCGGTGCCGTTGAACAGCGTCACGAACGGCCAGACGAGGTAGCCGTAGAGGCGCAGCGGCGGGGCGCACAGCAACCCGGTGCCGAGCGGCCGGGAGATGGCCAGCATCTTCGGCAGTTGCTCGCCGAGGACGAGGTGCACCACCGTGGCGGCCCCCAGCGCCAGCCCCACCGCGAGGGCGTGCGCCGTGGACTCACCGAGACTCGAGCCCAGCGCCCGCAGCAACAGTTCGGCGATCAGCGGCTCGGCCACCCAGCCCAGCAGCAGTGACATCACCGTGATGCCCAGCTGCGCGCCCGACAGGTAGAACGTGAGGCGCTCGGTGAGCTTCAGCAGGCTGCGGGCCGACCGGCGACCCGCGGCTGCCGCCGCTTCGAGCGACCCCCGTTCCACGGACACGGCCGAGAACTCGGCGGCGACGAAGAAGGCGTTCGCGCCGATCAGGGCGACGACGGCCAGAAGTCCAAGTGCGACCTCGATCACCGTTCAGCCTACAGCCGGCGCCGCCGCCGCCCGATCCGAGGGAGCTTCCCGGGCGCCGCGGGGTCGCCGGTAGCATCCCGCGTCATCGCAGCGGTCCCGCACATCCACCCGGACACCTCCAAGGGGTGGCTGCGGCGCCTCTGGCCGATCGTGGCCGCGCACCGCCCCCTGCTCGTGATCGCAGCCGGCTGCGGAGTGGTGGCCCTGGTGGCCCAGGTGGGGGTTCCTGCCATCGCCCGGTGGACCATCGACGCCGCCGTCGAGGGACGCGGCAACCACCTGCGCACTCTTGTCCTGGTGCTGGTCGGCCTCGCGCTGGCCCGCGCCGTCTGTGGCGGGGCCTACCGCCACGTGCTGTTCAAGCTGTCTGTTCGCCTCGACAGCGAACTACGCACGATCCTGTACCGCCACCTCAGCCGGCTGTCGTTCTCCTTCTACGACCGTACGACTTCGGGCGACATCATCTCCCGCGCCAACACCGACATTCGCTCCATCCAGATCCTCTTCGCCTTCGCCCCCATGGCGGGCATGGCGATGCTCACGTTCTGCCTGGCGTTCGCTCTCATGCTCACGATCCACGTGCCGCTGACGCTCGTGGCCCTGGCCACGCTGCCGCTCGGAGCCATGGTCGGCAACCGGTACCGCAACATCTTCCTGCCACTGTCATGGATCATCCAGGGCCGAAGCGCCGAGGTGGCCACCATCGTGGACGAGAACATCAACGGCACCCGGGTCGTGAAGTCGTTCGCCGCCGAGCGGGCCGAGATCGCCAAACTGGCCAGGGCCGCCCGGCGGCTGCAGTGGGCGTCGACGACGAGCGTCGAGGTGCGGGCCCGCTACAACCCACTCCTGGAGGCGCTGCCGCGGCTGGCAATGGGACTCGTGCTGCTGTACGGAGGCTGGCTGGCCATCGACGGGCAAGTCTCCATCGGCACGCTGTTCGCCTTCAACGCCTACGTGATCATGCTGCAACTGCCGTTCAGGATGTTCGGCTTCATCGTCATGCAGTCCCAGCGGGCGGCGGCCTCCGCCGAACGGATCTTCCAGGTGCTCGACACGGCTCCGGAGATCGCCGACCCGCCGGGCGCCCGAATCCTGGAGCGCGTCGAGGGGCGGCTGGAACTGAACGACGTGGTCTTCGGCTATGCCGACGCCGACGGGCGCCTCACCCGGCCGGTCCTCGACGGTTTCAGCATGCGTGTCGAACCGGGCGAGACCGTGGCGCTGGTGGGACCTACCGGATGCGGCAAGTCCACGGTGGCCCGCCTCGCCGCCCGGTTCTACGACGTGAGCGACGGGACCGTGCGCCTCGACGGCCACGATGTGCGCAGCCTGGAACTGGCCGGACTGCGCCGGAACCTGGCGGTCGTGTTCGACGAACCCTTCCTGTTCTCGGTCTCGCTGCGGGACAACATCGCCTTCGGCCGCCCCGACGCCACGACAGCCGAGGTAGTGCGGGCGGCCACCGCGGCGCAGATCCACGACACCATCGCCGCCCTGCCCGAGGGCTACGACACGGTCGTGGGCGAGCGCGGCTACACGCTCTCGGGCGGGCAGCGCCAGCGCATCGCCCTGGCACGGGCGCTGCTGGTGGACCCGCGCGTGCTGATCCTCGACGACGCCATCAGCGCAGTGGACATGTACGTGGAGGAGGCCATCGGTGCCGCCCTGCGCGCCGGGGGAGCCGGGCGCGCCACGCTGCTGATCGCGCACCGGCTGCCCACGATCGGCCTGGCCGACCGGGTCGTGTTCACGGAGGGCGGCAGGGCGGTGGCGACCGGCACGCACGCCGAACTGATGGCCACAGAACCCCGCTACGTGCAGGTGCTGGCCGATGCGGAGGCAGCGGCCTCGGCCCGCGCAGGCACCACCGCTGCCGATCCCGGCCGGGACCCCGCCACCGGGGGGCAGTACTGATGGTCTTCGTGGGAGGGGCCTACGTCGGCGCCCAGTCACCCTCGTCGTCGCAGGCCAACGCCGCGGCCGGCCTGCCGTTCGCCGGCATCCCGTCGGAGATGATCGACCAGGCCGCGGACATCCTCGACGCCGAACCCGACCACCCCACAGAGGACGTCCGCTTCGAGCACCGCCCGCCGGCTGCGCCGCCGCTGACGCTACGCACGATGCTGGGCACCCACCGCCGGCGGATGCTCCTCGTCGTGGGCCTCGTCGTGGCAGACGCCCTGGCCGTGCAGGCCGGTCCCCTACTTACCCAGATCGGCATCGACGAGGGCGTGCTCAAGGGCCGCTTCAGCATCGTGGGCATCGTCGTCGCCATCTACTTCGCCACGGTGCTGGTCCACGTCGCCGTCGGCCGTGCCCGCACCGCCCTCGGCGGCCGGCTCGGCGAACAGCTCATGTACGAGCTGCGGACGCGGGTCTTCACCCACCTGCAGCGGCTGTCGCTGAACTTCTACACCTCCGAGCGCGCCGGGGTGCTGATGTCGCGCATGACCAGCGACGTCGAAGCCCTCACGATGCTGCTGCAGGAGGGTCTCGTGATGATGGCCGTGCAGGGACTGACCCTGGCGGTCATCACGGGCGTCCTGTTCTACCTGCATCCACCGCTGGCCGCCCTGACCATCGGGGTGGTGGTACCGGTGACCGTGGTGCTGTCGCTGTGGTTCCGGCGCGCCTCGGAGAGGGGCTACAACCGGGTACGGGACCGGATCGCGGCGGTCCTGGCCGACCTGTCGGAGAGTCTGGCCGGTATCCGCCTCATCACCGCCTACAACCGCCAGCGGCGCAACATCGCTCAGCACGACGCCGTCGTGGCCGACCACGAGCACGCCAACCTGTACACGTCGCGGGTGTCCTCGTTCTACGGCTCGGCCGCAGAGGGCATCGGTATCGTCGGCCAGGCCGTCGTGCTCGGCGTGGGGGGATGGCTGGTGATCGACGGCCGCCTCACGGTGGGGGTGCTGACCGCCTTCGCCCTGTACCTGACGGCGTTCTTCGCCCCGATCGCGCAGCTCGTGATGCTGTACAACGCCTACCAGCAGGGCCAGTCGGCCACCGTCAAGCTCCGGGAGCTGCTGGAGCAGGCACCCGACGTGGCGGAGGCGCCCGACGCCGTGGAGTTGGGGCTCATCGAGGGGCGGATCACCTTCGAGGGGGTGTCCTTTTCCTACACGCCGGGGCAGCCGGTGCTGACCGGCGTGGATCTGGATGTCCCGGCGGGCGGGAGTCTCTCGATCGTGGGTGCGACCGGGGCCGGCAAGTCCACCATCGCCAAACTGGCGGTGCGCTTCTACGACCCCGACGAGGGCACCGTGCGCATCGACGGCGTGGATCTGCGCACGGTCCGGCTGGAGTCGCTGCGTCGCCAGTTCGGCGTGGTGCCCCAGGAGCCGTTCCTGTTCAACCGCAGCATCGGGGACAACATCAGGTTCGCCCGCCCCGACGCCACGGACGGCGAGGTGACCGACGCCTGCCGGGCGGTCGGGCTGGACACCCTCGTCGAGTCGCTGCCCGACGGGCTGGACACGCCCTGCCACGAGCGGGGGGCGTCGCTGTCGGCCGGCGAGCGCCAGCTCCTGGCCCTGGCCCGGGCCTTCCTGGCCCGCCCCCGCGTGCTCATCCTGGACGAAGCCACCTCCAACCTGGATCTGCGCTCGGAGGCACAGGTGGAACGGGCACTGGACGTCGTACTCGAGGGCCGCACAGCCGTCATCGTGGCGCACCGCCTCGCCACGGCCATGCGTGCAGACCGGATCGCCGTGGTGGACAATGGGGGTATCGCCGAGATCGGAAGCCACGACGAACTGGTTGCGGCGGGTGGGCGCTACGCCGCCATGTACGCCACCTGGGAGGCCCACGCCGCTGGGGGTTCCGGGACCGTTCCAGACGACCCTGCGCCGAACACCGGCCGGAACACCCCGGGCGGGGGCGCCGCGGGCGCCCGACCTGTCGGCGGGGGCGACGGGCACGGCAGCCGTGACTGTCTCGACGGAGACGGGGGACGGCACCTGTGACCCCGGCCCTGCGCCTGACCGATGTCAGCGTCGTGCGCGACCGCCGACCGCTGCTGGCCGACGTGACCTGGAGCGTGGAGCCCGGACAGCGCTGGGTCGTGCTCGGACCGAACGGGGCGGGCAAGTCCACCCTGATGCGGGTGGCAGCGCTGTACCTGCACCCCACGCACGGAACGGTGGAGGTCCTGGGCCGGCGTCTGGGCCGTGTGGACGTGCGCCGGATGCGTCACCGGGTGGGCTACGCCTCGGCCACCCTGTCCGACCGGATCCGCCCCACCATTTCCGCCCTGGACGCCGTCATGACCGCCCAACACGGGGCACTGGAGCCGTGGTGGCACACCTACAGCGACGCCGATCGACAGCGGGCCGCGGACCTGCTGGAGCGCATGGGTTGTGGCTCCCTCGCCGAACAGCCCTTCGGTCTGCTGTCATCGGGCGAGCGCCAGCGAGTGCAGATCGCCCGCACGCTCATGACCGAGCCCGACCTTGTTCTGCTGGACGAGCCCACCGCCGCACTGGACCTGGCCGGACGGGAGGAACTGGTACGCACCCTGGACGCCCTCAGCGCCGATCCCTCCACGCCACCGACGGTGCTCGTCACCCACCACGTGGAGGAGATCCCCACCGGCTTCGACCACGTGGTGCTGCTGCGGGAGGGCCGGGTGATCGCCGCCGGCCCCATCGACGAGATCCTGACCGCCGATCACCTGAGCGCCTGCTTCGCCATGGCTCTGGATCTGGAGCACCACCGCGGCCGCTGGTGGGCCCACGCCGCCGACTGAACGCGGGGGTTCGGTTAAAGGCCGCGTTAACGTAGGCGCTGACTCGGACTGGTTCGCGGCGGTGCCGCGAACGGGCGTGGCGACATCAAGTCCATAGCAACGAACGACGCGGACAACGGCGGTGGCACACTCAGGAGCCTTGGGTTCCGGAGAGCCGGGCCTCCTCCGCGACATCCGCTATTGCATCGAGCTTCTCGACGACCTCGGGCTCAATCTCATCCTCGGGAACGTACTCGGCCAGTTCGTGGAAGTTCCGCTTGTTCATGAGGTTCGGAAGCCGGAGCCTCTCGAAGTAGGCATTGAACAGGGGCGTCAGAAAGTCGTCGCTGACCTTCGTATCGCTGCTCCAGGGCGATCCCTTCCCGAGCGTTTCCATTGCCGAGTGGACCTGCTCGATGGCGTCGGCCATTCTCTGCTGTCGGCCATAGATGTCGAAAGGCTCCGACCAGTCACCGGACGCACCGGCGTACGCCTTCAGCGTTTCCTCCGAGCAGAGGTAGTTCTCGATCTCCCGGCGCCGCCATTCGAGATGCACAAGGGGGTCGTTCCGGGGTTGGTCGGTCTGCAGCCTGTCGAACAGGGCGACGCCTCCAAGAGATGGAGTCGCCTCCCTGAGTCCGTGGAAGTGAGCGCGGGCCAGTTGAGGCTGGTTCCCTACATAATGAACGAATGGGCGCTCCAGGGCGGTCGCCGCACGGGTGTGACCGAGACGACGGGCGAATGACTGCATCACCGCCAGGTCGGTCGAGCCCTCCAGATAGAGAACCCAGCCGGTTAGCTCGGCTTGGAGATAGTGGTCGAAGCCGATCTCGTTGAGTGACTTCAGAACCTGGCTCCCCCGGTCGTCGATGCGGTGCGGGCGGCCCACGAAGGCGACGACCGTGTCCTTGCCGGCGGCCTCGCCGAGCACCACCTCGGAGTGGCTCGCGGCGATGATCTGACTGCCGCTGTCCCGGGCCGCCTCCGTGATGAGTTGGTACGTCTGGCGCTGGCGCAGGGTCTCGAGGTGCGCGTCGGGCTCGTCGAGGAGTAGCACTGCCCCCGGGTTGGCGTACATGTACGACAGCAGGAGCATCGTCTGCTGCAAGCCCCGCCCGCTGCAGGAGATGTCCAGGACGGTGGCGCCTTCGCGATAGCTCATCGCTATCTCGCCCCGCTCCGTGACGTACTGAGGCTCGTCGAGCTCAACACCGAAGTATGCGGCGATGTGCTCGGCCAGCTTCCGCCAATCGTCGGGTCGCTCCTCGTTGACCCGGTAGCAGAGATTGCGTAGCACTTCGGCCGTGCGGCCCTCCCCCACCCGAACATTTACGGCGCCGTGGTCGAGGCGCGTCTCGGTGGCCGCCAGGCCCGACATCGGCGGCAGATAGGCGAACTGCACGGCGGCCGCCTCCGGTGGGACCGGCATCCGCTCCGGTGTCTTGCCGTCACCGAGCCGAAGCGGTCGGCAGTAGAACGACTCCTCGTTGGCATAGTCGAACTCGAGCCCGCACTCCCACTTCCCGCTGGGGGCGACGCCCCGGACGATCACGTCCATCAGGATGTTGGAGGTGCTCGGTCGTCCCTGCGACCTGCTTTGCTCACGTACGGCTCGGCCGTGCCACAGGAGCCTCGCATGAGGAACCGGGATGGCGACCAGGTCCCGGCGCCCGACGGTAACGCCCGGCCTCCTCTCCGGCGCGCTCCTGCCCGCGCGCTTCTCATTCCAGCGCTTGACTCCTACCTCCCAGAGGGCCAAGGCCTGCATCGCCGAGGTCTTCCCCGAGTTGTTCGGGCCGACGAACACGACCGGGCTGCCCAGTTCGATATCCACGTCGGAGAACCGCTTGAAATTCCGGACAGTGAGCTTCGTTAGCACTGAAGCCAGCGTAATCCTCACCTGCGTCTACTGGTGGTGTAGAGCCTCCCGTGGCAGGCGACCGCCGGGATCGGGCTGCGCCCCTGGTGCCGGCGACACATCGCACCGAGGCGATTCCTACCGGGCCCATCCCCTGCGGCCCGGCGATCGAGCGGTAGGCCCCTCGCGAAGCGTGGGGTCTTCAACCAGCCACCACAGCAGCACGTGGGAGTCGAGCAGCAACCGCCTCACATCGACTCCAGGGGATCGTCCGGGTCGGCCAGTTCTAGTGGTCACTGCACGGTGAGGGCATGATACAGCTCTGCGGGGCTGTGGTAGTTGAGGCTGCGTCGGCGCTGGTTGTTGATGATGTGTGCTGCGTGTTCTGCTTGTGCGGGGGTGATGAGGCGGAGGTCGGTGCCGCGGGGGAACCACCAGCGGCATTGGCGGTTGAGGTTCTCGATCTGGCCGCGTTGCCACGGCGAGTGCGGGTCGCAGAACCACACGTCGAGGTTGTAGTGGTCGGCGAGGCGGCGCCAGTTGGCCCATTCGGGGCCTTGGTCGAAGGTGAGGCTGCGGCGCAGGTGGGCGGGGATACCGTCGAGGCCTTCGATGAGGCCGGCGAGGGTCGCGTCGGCGGTGTAGCCGTCGGGCATGGTGACCGGGATGGAGAACCTGGTGGTGCGCTCGGTGAGCCAGATCATGGAGGACCGGTTGTTGGCGCCGATGATCTGGTCTGCTTCCCAGTGGCCGGCCTCGCTGCGGTCGTTCACCTGCACGGGGCGCAGGGAGATGTTCGCCACGCCGGGGCGCGACCTGGGGTTGCGTCTGTGGCGGCAGCGTCGTCGCCGCCGGCGGCTGCGCAGGCACTGCCGGGGTTCCACGTCGAGAACCCCGGCGTAGAGGGCCTGGTAGATGGTCTCCACGCACGGCCGGGCGGCCACGCCCGCCGCGGCCAGGTCCGCCCAGATCGCCTCGGGGGAGCGCCCCAGGCGCAACTCGGCGACGATCCGGTCCCGCAACGGGCCCGGAACCTCCAAGCGGCGCCGCCGCGGCCGACAGCGTGCCCGCTCGGCGCGCCGCTGCGCCATCGCCGGGCGGTAACGGCCACGACCGCCGCCCGCGGCGACCTCACGGGCGACCGTCGACCGATGCCGGCCGAGCGACCGGGCGATCGCCGCCCAACTCGCCGCCGGATCCTCAATCAGCGCCCGAGAAATCTCCTCGCGCTCGTGCAACGCCAGCGGTGCGCCTGGCATGCTGGTACCTCCATCGGTCGGTGCTTGTATTGGCACCGGTCATCATGACCGGCACCGTGCACCGACCGATGGAACTGGCCGTCCTCACCCTCGAAGGCGTCGATGATCTCCTGGCCCGTCTCGTCGAAGTCGGGGGCAAGCCACACCTTGCCTTTCCAGGGGCCCGGCTCACGGAGAGGCAGGTCGTAGGGCTGGAGGCGTAGGTACGGCTCACCGTTGCGCGCGATCACGACCTCCTCAACCGCACTGTCCGAACTGATGGTTTACTCAGCGGTCGCCCGAGGCGCTGTCATCGGGTCCAGAGCCAGTCCAGGTCCGAGAAGGCGAGCGCTCGGTCGAAGTTCTCGATGTTGTCGCGGACGTTGAGTACGAGGCAGCGGTCGTCGCCGCCGTTCTTCGGACCCCGCAAACCCCTTCCGATCATCTGGAAGTAGAGATTCGGGCTGTACACCGGCCGAGCGACGATGATGGCGCGGGTCTTGGGCGCGTCGAATCCCTCGCTGAATACCCCGTAGTTGACGAGTGCCTTGATCTCGCCGTTGCGAAACTGTTCTACCACCCGACGACGGGTCGCCGGTTCGGTTGTTCCGCTCACCGCGCGCGACTTGATTCCCTTCCGGTTGAGGAGTGCGGCCACAGTCTGCGCATGCTCCACCGATGTCGCGAAGATGAGGGCAGGCCAGTCCGGCTCAATATGGGTCTCGTACGCTTCGATGATGCGCCTGGTCCGCTCGGAGCTCTGCGCAATGCGATCCTCCACGCTCCGCGGCAGCCAGGGCAGCTTCTGCCTCAATTGCTCCGATATGTGGGTCCACTCGTCACGCCCCCACTCGTCCGGATGGAGTGAGAACGTTCCTCCGTCAATGGTCTCGTGGTCGGCTTGAGCTAGCACTCCCATGCCCTGTAAGTCACCGATGACATCTTGCGCGTCGTCGCTGGCGAACGCCCCCGAATCCAGACGGTTGCTGCCGTAGCGGCGGACGAGTCTCGCCGTCTCCGCCGCGTCGTGACCGCGATAGGGCGTTGCTGTGAGACCGAGCAGGAACGGCTCGTCGGCTCTCCGGCGATGCGTCAAGCCGATCTCCTGCATGACCGACGTGAAGGTCGGAGCGATTGAGCGGTGCGCCTCGTCGAAAACGACCAGCTTGGAGTCCTTCAGAAACTCGTACCCGGCCGGTCGGTTGGACAGCTTCGAACCCAGCGTCTGGATCGTGGCGACGACAACATGCAGTTCGCTCGTGGGCTGCGGTCTGTCCTGCCCGCCCCACATCCTCGAGATCCGAAGACGCTGCGCCTGGGCGCCGATGCTCCTCCACACCTGCGTCCAAGCCTCCACCGCTTGCTCGCACAACTCGTCGCGGTCCGCAACCCATAGGACACCGCCGCGGAAACCGTCGTCGCGCATTGCCTCGACGATCGCCTGCACCACCACGCGGGTCTTCCCAGATCCAGTCGGCAGGCTGAGCATTCCACGCCGCCCAGCGCCCTCTACGCGCGCAACGCGGAGCATGTTGCGCAAGTTGGCGGCAACGACCTGTTGGTAGTCATGTAGCGGCGGAAGCGACCACGGGCCCTCGGCCTCCACGAACGGGCGCCGCCGCCTTTTCCGCTCCCCCGCCCATTCCTCGGAGAATCCAAGCGAGCGGACGAAGGCCACCGCGCGCCGCGATCCGGACCACGTCGCGGGCGGGTCGAGAGTGTCCAGCGCCCACCTGAATTGCCTGAGGGCGTCGCTGTGATAGGTCGCGATGGCGGCCTCTGCCACACCGGTTTCCGTCAGTCCTTCGCCACTGCTGTGGAGCACGTCCAAGAGTGAGGGAGGAAGACCCGTACGCAAATCCGCTTCGCTCACTGAGGCGAGGAGGCGCTCGGCATCGGAGGAACATCGCCGCACATCCGCGCGCCGCGCTTCAATCTCCGCCGGCGTCCTACGGTGCAGGATCTCCTCGATCTCCCGGTGGGAGAGCTCGAGTCGCAACTCGCGAGCCACAAGTCGCAGATCGTTGGGGTCATCCTCGTCCACGCTGCCGACGAGGTAGACGTCGGCAGCGTGGACGACGCAAGTGCGTTCTCGTGCGGCTACGCGGATTCGCTCGCAGGGGACGAGACGGCTGGCCCTCCGGTGCGGCGGGAGATACTCCGCCAATCCCGGCCAGACGTCGGTCAGCGGGATCGGATCCCCTTCGCCGAAGAACTCCGGTATCGGTTCAGACAGATCGAAGGCTGCCATGATCCTGTTGGCCTGCGGATGTTGCAGCAGCGCATGCAGCGCCGCCGGACTCTCTGGGTCCGGGCCGAGGGCGTGCGCGAGAGGCGCGACCCCGTTGGGAGTGCGGACTCGCCCGTACTCCCTGAGTACGTGGACCATGAGCGACTCGCAATCCATCTTCGGGTATGTCTCCCGATTGCCCCCTGTATGCCACATCTCCCATCGGGCGTAGCAGACATCTAGATTCAACAGAGCATCGGTGTAGAGCGCTCTTCCCTCGTCGGAGAGGACGGCGAGGACTTCGAGCGGTCCGGCGCCTGTGGCACAAGTGAAGGCCAAGTATCCCTTCCACGGCTGGCGTGGCAGGTCCTTTAGGCGATACTCGTATTCGCACTCGTCTTCGTACCGCGTGCACCCTGGCTCCCACGACAGGTCGTGGCCGTCCAGTGGCGTGTCCGTCACGCTCAGCGCGCGAAGCAACTCGTCGTCGCTTCCATGGAAGGCGGTGTCAACGGTTGCGCCGTCGTCGCGGCTCCCGTCGCCGGGCACGATGGCACCCGGCATCAGCACGGCATGCAGGGGCCACCAGTCGCCGGCCATCGACCGAACACGGACTCCACGCGGCCAATCATTGTGTTCCTCGATGATGGCGAACGCTTCTGCCGTACTCAGCTTGCGAGATGCAATCCAAAAGCTCTCGTAGAGATCGTGGCCGACGATCAGGTCTCCCCGGCCTCCCAACATGCGCTTCGCAGCTTCTCTGAAGAGGCTCGCCGGCGAGGGTGGCCTGAGCCCCAGTTCCTTCAATGCCAGCAGCGTCTCGCCGTCCGAGACCAACGCGGGATGGACACAGGACGCCGGGTTCATGGTGCTGCCGCCCGTCGGCGAGTCATAGGGCAGGAAGAGGTGATCGGGATCGGGAGGCCGCAGACCCCCATCCGCGGTCAGCACGATCTCACCCAAGTCGGCGTCCGAGCGTCTGTCCGATGGGATGGCCTCGGCGGTCTGGATTGCCGACATGGACGCCCCGACCACGTCGTCGGTCCGCGCGTTCTTCACAAGCGCTTCCAACCACTGGGCGATAGTCGCCCTGGGCGCCCCCCGGGACCACCGCGGGGGTTCGCCGTCGGGATGGAACAGCCGCTCGACAGTGGCCATCCTGCTGGTACGGGTCAGCGCCTTGTGGTGGAGCCAGTCGCGTGGCCGCCCCGGGTACGCCCCCCAACGTTCGAAAGGGGCCATCTCCATGCCGCGAGCCGGAGTCAACGGCAACGGAGGGTACGAGATGGCCCGACGAGTGCGCAGGTTCCCATCCTGGTCAGGGATGATTGCGCGTTCGTGAAGAGCCGCGAACAACCGCTTACGGAGCAGATCGGCCTGGTCGGTGTCACCCGACTCGTGCCGGCGCGGCAGCGCGTCGAGATGTCTGGCGGGGTCGTCATCGGTCGCGAGCCGTGGCAGCTCCTCGGCGATCATGCAAGCGGCGGCGTTGATCAACTCGTCGGTATAGGGGTCGGGTCGGAGATTTTGACGGTCCTCGTTCGTCTTCCAGGGAGCATTCAGGATGCCGGCCACGAGGCTCACGGTTTGCGTCGGGAAGAACGCCCAGAACTTGCCGGGCCGGTCCAAGCGGTCGAGCGGCACGGCCCACCAGATCGGCACATCATTGCGGTCGTCGCCGGGCCGCCGGTCGGCGCAGGCGTCACCGGACAGCACGTGGGTGCGCTCGAACAGCCGCCACCGGTTGAGAGTGTCACCGTCCGCGAGGAGGTACTCGTCGTCGTCCCACTCCAACTCCAGCACGCGGTGCAACTCCGGAGAGCCGTCGGTGAGCGTGAGCTTCCCCACGTGCGCAACGAAGAGGAGGAACTCGGGCGGAAAGTCGATCATCTGCTGACGGAGGTCGTCCCGTGCTCCGATCCTGAGCGGCAATCGCACGATGTTCGCCGCCCAGTCCGTGAATCTGCGCAGGACATCGTCCTGTTCCCGGCGCTCGGCGGGATCGATGGGCTCGGGCAGGCGCAGCACGGGACAGCGTTCGGCGCCCGGCACCACCGCCCGGACCCGCTCGCGCGAGCAGTCGCCGTCGAAGCGGAACGAGCCGGAGCGGCTGAAGAACTCCGGTGCATCGCTGACGCCGAGAACGGACTTGAAGCCGAGGCCAAAGGTGCCGATCTGGCCAGTTGCCCGCCTGGACGACAGGTGCGAGAACATGAGCGACGTCACCCCGTCGGCATCGATGGGTTGTCCGTCATCGGCGCAGTAGAGACAGTCGGTGGTCAGGCGAACCTCGATGCGCCCGCCGCCACGCGCCGGACGTACTCGAAGATCGACGCCGTTACCGGCGGCAGGCGAGAGCGCGTCGGCGCCGTTCTGGACCAGTTCGAAGAGTTGGCGGTGCTGGTAGCCACCGTGCGCCGTGTCCTGCTCGACGTTGGCGTGCTCAGCAACGAGGTTCGGCTGCTCGCGATAGGAATTGAGAGTCCTTCGCGACTCCTAGGAGATGTAGCGGCCCAGAACTCCGTCCGGCCCGGCCCAGTCGTCCAGCGGCACTGACATCTCCTCACCCTCGAGCGCGCAACGCAGCGATGGGTACCTACCTATCCGGTGAGAAGCGAACCTCCACCTTCATGACGCGGCCACCGGCAGGCCCACGGGTTTGAGTCGGCGAGGGCCTGGGGCGCTAGGCCGGCGATGATCGGCCGCGACCGTGATCGGGCCCTACAATATCGAGATGATTCGCGGGCTCCCTGTCGTTCAGGCGGCGACTAGGGGGACTTCGTAGGCTCGGAGCCTGCGGTCGCGGGTGATGATCTCCAGTCGCTCTATCTGGGCCTGAGCGACGAGCATCCGATCGAACGGATCGTCGTGGTGGCGCGGCAACTCGCCGGCGCGCCGGGCATGAGCGAACGTGATGGGTAGGCGGACGAAGCCGCTCTCCTGCACTGCCTGCTCCAGTCCGTCAGGCATAGCGAGCTTCCCTCTCGCAGCCTTGATCCCGAACTCCCAGACGGACACGGCGCTGACGACCACGTGGTTGCTGCGGTCGGCGATCAGGCGGTGGGCCTCCTCGCGAAGCGCGGGGGCGTCAGCCAGCCACCACAGCAACACGTGGGAGTCGAGCAGCAACCGCCTCACACCGAATACAGGGGATCGCCCGGGTCGTCGCCCTCGAAGGCGTCAATGATCTCCTGGTCCATCTCGTCGAAGTCGGGAGCCACCCGCACCTTGCCCTTCCAGGCACCCGGCTCACGTGGGGGCAGGTCGTAGGGCTTGAGGAGGAGGTACGGCTCGCCGTTGCGCGCGATCACGACCTCCTCGCCCTCCCATGCCAGCCGGCCCAGCTTGGACAGCTGCGTCTTGGCCTCGTGCATGTTCACCCGCATGTCTGCACCTCCGCGCTCCGGACACGCCAACCTAGCTAGGTTGGCTAACCATAGCACCCATAGGCCGGGGCGGCAACCAGAGTGCCGTTCGGCGATAACGCCGCCCGATTACACGAAGCCTTCGACCGGCGATGGCCCGTCGACGCCCACTGCACAGACCCAACGCGGCTGGGGGGTCAGGACCTGTGCAGTGCCTTGGAGGCCTTGTAGGCGTAGCGGGACGCCGTCGAGAAGGCCCACGACGGGCCGAAGAGCCGGCGGCGGGCGGGAAGGAACTCCTCGGCGTCCAGGTCTTCGAGGGCCGCCAGGGTGCGATCCATGCCGAGCCCCAGAAGCCGGACGCTGCGATCGTTCGAGATGTCGAGACCCCCGGTGCTGACGACGAGGACGAGCAGACGGACGAGCATGTTCTGGCGGTAGAGCCGCCAGGCGTCGGTGACGCTGAAGTCCTCGACACCGGTGCGACAGACTGTGTCGTGATACTCGGCCACCGCCTCCCGCTCGATGCTGCGACGAAGGTCTGTCGGCAGGCTGCCACCCAGGAAGTAGGCCACGTCACCCAGTGGGTTGTTGCCTCCACAGACCTGCCAGTCGATGACGGCGAGAGCGTCGGTATCGGGGCCGAAGAACATGTTGTCCAACCGGTAGTCGCCGTGGCCGAAGCTCCGGGGACCGACCGCCAGGTCGCCCATGTAGACCGCGGCCTTCCACCCGAGGGTCTCGGTGACACGACGCATATCGCTCGAGAAGTGGTCCCCGAAGACATCGAACGTGCGCCGCAGCGATGCGAGATAGATGATCTGGACCGGTGGACGCCACTTCGGATCCAGCGAGTTGAAGATGTCGATGTACGGCGACTCGTGGGTCCTGTTCCACGAAGAGGCGTGGAACCTGGCAATCGCCCGGACGGCGCACCTGGCCTGGTCCGCGCTTGCGCCGTCGATCTCGTCGACCCTCTGCATGCCACCCAGATCCTCGAGCACCAGGACGAGTCGGTTACTCCGACGTTCGTAGTCGCCGTAGTACAGGATCGGCGAGCGGATCGGGGCCTGATGCGACAGGAGGCGGTAGAAGGCGCACTCCCGCCTGTACAACCGGACTCGTCGGGCGAGCTTGTCGGTCGTCGGATGCGAGGAGTGCAGCTTGACGACGACAGTCTCCGGGGACCCGGGCGCGTCATCGGCATAGATCAGGGCGCAACGGAGAGACTCTCCGACGTGGCCGATGCCCACGCCGACCCGGTCGACGCTGATTTCGCGGATGCCCGGCACGTCCGCCCTGCCGCCGGCCGCGAGTGCCTGCTGCATCCAGGCGGCCGTGATTGCGTCGCCGCTGTCAGGAATTGCCGGTTCGGGCTTCACGGTGGCTCTCCAGATCCTCGTCAGTCTCCGCCGGGCAACTGCAGATCCGCCTCCACGTCGAGGCGGATTTCCACCTCCCGGCCCACCAACAGCACGTCCGGCACCCCAGGAGCGTGCACGTCGAGGAACCCGGCGACGCCGAAGTCGTCGCGCCGCAGGCTGCCGGTGGCCTCGAAGGACATCTTCGCCAGTGGCATGGACGGGTGACGCACCGCCCCGAGGAAGCGCACGGCGAGATGCAGCGGCAACGTGATGTCTCGCACCGTGAGGGCGCCGGGCACCTCCCACATGTCGCCGCCCGTGGGGCGCGCCCCCGTGCCGGCGAACGTCAGGGCCGGATAGCGCTCGACGTCGAGGAACTTCGGGCCGCGAAGATGCTCATCCGCCTTGGGGTGTGCCGTATCGATGCTCGCCGCTGCGATCCGCACGTCCGTGCGCGAATCCGCCGGATCATCCGCGATGGTGACCGTGCCCGATACCTCACGGAAGCGGCCCCGCATGGCGGTCAGCAGATGCCGGGCCGTGAACGCCACCGACGTGTGCCGTCCGTCGATAACCCATTCCCCCACCACGGGCACGGTGCGCCCATCGACGACCCGCGTATACGTGGCGTCCACACCGGGCGATGCTATCCACGCCCGCCGGACCGGACCGGTCGGAGGGGATCGCCGCCGTGCAGCACGCGTGGACGCGTCGTAGCGGTTCGGACGCTGCCGGAGCCGAGCGGAACCGGCTGCTGGGAGCGAACTATTGCTCGGCGAACTCGGCGACGGCGACCGCTTCACCACGCTCGACGGACGCCATGGCAGCCTCGAGGACGGCAATGACCGCCAAGCCGACCGAGCCGTCGGTCTCGACAGGTCCCGCGCCCCTGATGGCGCCAGCGAACTCGCCGACCTGCTCCGCCAGCGCGTCAGTGGCCTCCAGGGGCACCTCGCTGCGGTTGGTCTCGGTTCTCTGCTGCACGAACAGGTGGGTTCCCTCGTCCTGGGTGGACGCCGCCGCGGCGGTGCCGTAGACAGTCAACTCCTCCACCATCGGGGTGTAGTGCGTGGTCACCAGGTTTCCGACCGCTCCCGACTCGAACTCGAACAGCAGTCCGGTGGCGTGATCGAGAGGCTCGTCGGGCAGGACGCCGTTGCTGAAGGCGCTGACCCGCGCGATCGGGCCCAGCAGGTAGTGGAACGTGTCGATCATGTGGACGCCGAGCCCGGTCATACCCCCCAGTGGGCTCTCGCCGGGCGAGGACCGCCAGTTCGCCGGGAAACCGCGGGCGACGTTGAACACGGAGGTTGCCACGAGCAGCGTGCCGAGGCTCCCGTCGTCAACCATGGCGCGGATACGGCGTATGGCCGCCAGACGCCGCCGCTGGTGGCCGACCATCAGCACCGTCCCTGCCGTCTCGGCGGCGGCGACGGCACGCTGGCCGTCGGCGGTGTTCAACGTGAAGGGCTTGTCCACGAGCACGTGGCGGCCTGCCGCCGCGGCCTCACAGATCTGGTCGGCGTGGGTGCTGTGCGGCGTGGCGAGCATCACGCCGTCGATGTCGTCGGCGGTGATCAGGTCGGCGAAGGACTCGGCCGCCCGGCAACCTGCGTCGGCGGCGAAGGACTCCCGAGCCGATCGGGTGCGGGCGTAACAGGCCACGACCTCGGCCTCGCCGGACCGCGCCGCGGCTTCGGCGAGAACACCGCCCCACCAGCCCAAGCCGACCAGCCCCAGGCGCACTCGCTCCGTCGAATCGCTCATAGCAGCAGCCTTTCCTCGTACTCCACCCGGGAGAGCACCAGCGGTTCGCCCTCGGTCACGAGGACCATGTCCTCGATGCGCACCCCGCCGCCGCCGGGCACGTCGGGCACCCAGACCAGCGGCTCAACGGCGAACACCATGTTGGGTCGGAACTCCACCACCGTGGCGCCCGGCATGTTCTCGCCGATGTAGGGCGGCTCGTTGGCACCCACCCCGATGCCGTGGCCGATGAACAGGCTGAACAGATGGTCGGCGAGCCCATGGTCGCCGACCACCCCGACGATGGCGTCGGCGGCGTCGGCGGTGGTGAAGCCGGGACGCATCGTGTCGATTCCCGCCATCAGTCCGGCGTAGACGGCTGTGTAGATCTCCTGCTGGCGGCGGTTCGGGCGGCCGATGATGGTGGTTCGGCCGATGTCGGCGAAGTACCCGTTCCACATGGCGCCGATGTCGATGAAGCAGAGGTCACCGTTGCGCATCAACTTGTCGGTGGCCAGCCGGTGCGGCGGCGACATGTGCTCACCCGACGCCACGAACGGTGTGATGACGTGCGCCATCTCGCCGCCGAGGTGGAAGAGCGTCTGCATGGCGTCGCCCGCCACTTCCAGCTCCCGCCGACCTGCCCTCGTCTCGTCGAGCGCCCGCTGGGTGACGGCGTCGCCGATGGCGCACGCCTCGGAGATGATGGCGATCTCTACGTCGGACTTTATGAGCCGGGCCCGCTGCATGACGGTGTCGCCGTCGACGAGTTCGAGGTCGGGCAGGTGGGTCCGCATGGCGTCGATGAAGGAGATGTTGCCGGCGTCCACGCCGAGGCGGCCGCTGTCGAGGCCCCGTTCGATGAGGATCGGCCGGAGGATGTGGCGCACGAAACCGTCCACGAGTTCGGCCTGCTCCATGATCGGGATGGCGTGGGCCTCGGCGATCCACGGCATGCCCGCCCGGGCCTTGTCGATCTCCCCTCCCGAGCACAGCAGCACGGGCGCCTCGGACGGCAGGAGCAGGGCGCCGTTGAGGGCCATCGTCTTGCCGGCGATCAGTTGCGCCCGCAGCGACGTGAGGTACCTGACGTTCTCGTCCTTCCACACCATCAGGGCGTCGAGGGTGGCCGCGGCCAGCTCACGCTGGGCGGCCTCCACGCGCTCGCGCCGCAGCCGGGGCAGATCGTAGCGGTCCTCCCAATCCACCGCGAACGGTCCCTTGGCGTAGCCACTCAGCGGCCGGGAAGGGTCGGTCATCGGTGTGGCCTCCGGTGGATCGGGTACGCCGAGGCGGCGGGGAGGGTTCTCGGCACGGTCGGACCGCCCCCGGCGCCTACTGCGGCTCCCCGGCGAAGTGTGACACCTCCATCTGCTGCTGGAGCTTGTACAGCCCGAACGGTGGCGGGTCCGGGAGCGGGATCGCCACGGGGCACGGCTCCATCCGGGCGTGGGCGGCGGGCCGGCCGCGCAGGATCTGATCGTTCCACTCCGGCCAGTCCTTCGGCTGGCTGCGGGCCATGATCGGCCAGGCGTCCACGGCGGCGTAGCCGTGCAGCAGCAGCCGCCGCTGGCGGATCGTGCGGTTCGGGCCCGAGCCGTGCAGCAGCCGGACGTGGTGCAGGGAGACATCACCGGGCATCAGCTCCACGGCCACGGCGTCGGCCGGGTCGAAAGCGCCCACCGGCACAGCCCCGATGAAGCGGCCGTTCTGGCTGTGATCGAGGGCGGGCCCGGTATGGGAGCCGGGCACGACGAGCATGCAGCCGCTCGCCTCGGTGGAGGGATCGATGGCTATGCCGACTTCGAGGACCGAGTCGTTGGTGTGCGGGTAGTAGCCCCAATCGGTGTGCCATTCGGCCTGTGCCGAACCGCCGGGGTGCTTCGCGTTCAGCTTGGTGTGGATCCAGCGGATGTCGGCACCGATCAGGTCCGCGACGATGTCCAGCAGGCCCGGATGGGCCAGTATCGCCGCGAACGTCTCATGGTGGGAATGGGGGCTCTTGAGGCGGCGGATGAGCGGCGGCTCGCCGGCCAGGTGGGGCGAATCGTCGAGTTCGATGACGTGCGAGTCGGCGGTGAGCCGGCGGGCCTGCTCGGCGAAGAAGTCGGCGGTCTCGCGCAGTTCGGCCATCTCGTCACCCGTCAGCACGTCGCTGACGACCAGGTAGCCGTTCCGCTCGTAGGAATCGATCTGGGCGGGAGTCAGGGTCATGGCCACCTCCGGTGGTGTCCTCCCCATTATGGTCCGGCGAGCACTGCCGCGGTGGCGTCGGGGCGAACCCGCCGGCAGGGACAGGACCAGTGCGCGCAGCCTGCGGAGGGACGGCGACGGCGCTCGACGACGATCATGTACCCGTCAGGGGCGTATCGCCAGCAGCACGCCCGTTGCGAGCGCCACCGTGGCCTCGGGAGCGGCGAAGACGTTGCTGACGCCGCGGGTGGAGCCCGCCTCCAGCGTCTCACCCGCCAGCACCCAGCGCAGGCCGGTGGTGCGCACGGCCGTGGCGGGGCCTCCGTACGGCAGGAGCGTGACCACCTCACCCGGCGCGCCGTGGATCGTCCGGTGGTGCCGCACCACCCAGAGCCGGGCGGTGCCCATGACGGCGTCCACGGCAATCCCGGCCAGGTCGTCACTTGCCACCGCCGCCACGTTTGCCAGGAAGTGGTCCAGCCGCCCGCCCGCGCCACCCACGACGGTGATGTCGGTGGCGCCCCTGTCGCGGGCCTCAGCGAGGGCCAGCGCCAGATCGGTGGCGTCCTTGTCGGTCGGGAAACGCCGCTGCTCAATGGCCGCAGCAGCACCGGCCGGAGTGACGGAGTCGAAGTCGCCCACGATCACGTCGGGGGTCAGCCCGAGGCTGCGGGCGATGTCGGCTCCCGAGTCGGCCGCAACGACGAACTGCGGGGGCGCCAACTCGCGCAGCCCCTCGGGGCTCTGCGGCTCACCCCCCGTCACAACCCAGGCGTGCATACTCAACGAGGTTCGCGGGCCCCGGCAGCGCAGTGGACCGTACTGGACTTGAACCAGCGACCTCTCGCGTGTGAAGCGAGCGCTCTACCAGTCTGAGCTAACGGTCCGATGGACACCGGAGTGTACTGCCCGTGCGGTCCCCGACGCCGTGTACGATGCGCGCCGACGGAGCCACCGAACCCCGAAGGGTGCGACGATGAAGGCCGTCCAGGTCACGGCACCGGGCCGACTGCGATACACCGACGTGCCCGAGCCATCGGTCGGCCCCGACGTGCTCGTGAGAGTCCAGATGGTGGGCATCTGTGGCACCGACGTCAAGATCCTCACCGGTGGGATACCCGTCGCCTACCCGCGCATCATGGGCCACGAAATGGTCGGCGAGGTGGTCGACGGCGGCGCTGCGGGCATCCCCGGCGGGCAGCGGGTGCTGATCGATCCGGCCATCGCGTGCCGATCCTGCGCCCTGTGTCGCAAGGGTCGGACCAACCTGTGCCTCAACGGCGGCCTGCTGGGCCGCGACGCCGACGGGGTATTCGCCGAATTCGCCGCCGCACCGGCGGATCGGATCCTGGAGATCCCGCCGCAGGTCTCCGGCCCGGCTGCGGGGCTTCTGCAGGTGGCGGGCACGTGCGTGCACGCCCAGCGCTCGGCGCCGGTGGAGGTCGGCGACGTGGCCGTGGTCATCGGTCTCGGGGTCAGCGGCCTGATCTTCACGCAACTCCTGCGGGCGGCGGGAGCCACCGTCATCGGGGTGACCCGCTCGGCATCCAAGCGAGAGTTGGCCGGCCGGCTGGGCGCTGCGGCGACGGCCGCCCCCGAGGACGCGCCGGCGCTGATAGCCGACATCACCGGCGGTGCCGGCGCCGACCTGACCGTCGAAGCCGTCGGCAGCGAGGCAACGCTCGGCCTGGCCATCGAGTGGGCCCGCATCGGCGGCGAGGTGCTGGTGTTCGGCACGGTGACGAGCGGGAACCGGGGACTGCCCTACTACCAGATGTACTTCAAGGAACTGACCCTGCGGCACCCGAGAGCCGCAATCGGCGACGACTACGCCCGCGCCATCGAACTGGCGGCTGCGGGGGTTCTGGACCTCGAGCCCATCGTCACCGACCGGTTCGGGCTCTCCGAAGCGTCGGCGGCCTTCGAACGGGTGCAGAGCCCCGACTCGTTGAAGGTGCTGATGGCGGTGGCATGATCGGCCGCACCGCCGCCCCGGCGCCGGTGTGCTCGCCGGGCACCGGCGCCGTCAGCCGTAGTGGTGGGCGACGTTGCCGGGGTAGCTGCGGGCGAAGTAGTTCCAGAGTTGCTCGCCGTAGGTGCTCGGCCGGTAGTCGCTCGCCATGTCGCCGACACCCGCCTCCGTTTCCTCCTTGCGGGCCATGAAACCGGCGCCGGTGTGGTGGGGACTCGCCGCCACCGCCTCGGCGAATCGGCCGTCCAGCGGCAGCGGATCCAGCGGTGCCTCCAGCGAAGGGCCGCAGAAGTAGGCCGTGGAGTAGCGCTCCTCGCAGGAGATCACCCGGTGCGGGGTGGCCAGCAGGTAGTTGCCGGTCATGGCCTGCATGCTCTCCCCCAGGTTGACCACGAGCGAGCCCGGCACCAGCGGTACGTCGATCCAATCGCCGTCGGGGTTCTGCACCTGCAGCCCCGGGGTGGATCCCGGCGAGAGGACGGTCAGGAAGCCGGTGTCGTGATGGGCGTTGACCCCGGCCGCGCCGGGCGGTGTGGCGGGATAGTGGATGAACTTCGTCAGCGACATGGGCCGGTCGCCCAGGAAGCGCTCCAGATCGTCACCGGTCAGGTCCAGGCCCAGCCAGAGCGCCCCCAGCAGCCGCTCGGCCAGGACTCCCAGCCGGCGGGACCACTCGTTGCTGAGCGCCTCGTGGCCGGCGAGGATGTCATCGGGCAGCCACTGGTTCGGCCCCAGTAGGCGCAGGTAGTCGGGTTCCACGTGGGGAGGATGCGCCGGCCACTCGGTCCAGCAGTCGATCTGTTCGCGCATGTCGGGACGGTTGTTGGTGTACTCCGAGCCGACCGGCTCCCAACCCCGGAAGTGCCGCGACGTCCGCTTGTCGATGAGCGCCTTGCGCTCGTCGGGGAGGCCGAAGAAGCGACGCATCAACTCGAAGACGGCGTCGTGCAGGTCGCGGTCCACCCCGTGGTTCACCACCAGGAGAAACCCCACCTCGTGGCACACCCGGCACAGCTCGTCGGCCAGTTCGCGCCCCGGCCCGCCCGCGGCGGTCAGGGACGCCACGTCCACCACCGGGATCTCCCCGAACGCTTCCGGTGCCACGCCCGGATTCTACGGACCGTCGCCCGACATGCGGCCGAGTCGAGCCATCGGAGGATGGCCTGCGTTTGGTCCGATACTTCTTTAGCAATATCAATTCATTAAGTTACTCACATCTGTTGATAAATTGTTGACTATTCCAAGTGCAACCACCCCACGTCGAGTTCACCCCCGGACACCCTCGACCGGCCGCTTCGGCGGCGTCGGGCGTACCCGTTGGCGGGGGTAATGTATACTTCGTCTATGCGGCGTATACAGCTCTATCTGGACGAGGAACTCGACCACGCCGTCTCGGCGGAGGCGGCCCGGACGGGTCGGTCACGTTCGGAACTGGTCCGCGTCGCGGTCCGGGAGTGGCTCGGCGAGACCCTCTGGACGCAGGAGGACCCGATCGAGACGCTGGTTGGGTCGGTGGACATTAACCCCGTCGACGACATCGACGCCGTGATCTACACGTGAGGTTCGCGGACACCTCATTCTGGGTCGCGCTTCAGGTTCCCCGCGACCGGTGGCACGACGCCGCCGCAGCCCTGTGGCGCCGGGATCGGTCACCCGTCCGGACGTCGAACCTGATCCTCGGCGAGACGTGGACGTTTCTGAGGCGGCGAGCGGACCACCGGGTTGCCGTTCGTTTCCTCGACCTCGTACGGGAATCGGCACGGGTGTCCGTCGCCGCCGTCGACGAGAGCATCGACGAACGGGCGTGGACCTGGCTCCGTCGGCACGACGAGCGCCCCTACTCCTACGTGGACGCCACCAGCTTCGAGATCATGCGCCGTGAACGCATCGCCGAGGCGTTCGCCTTCGACAACGACTTCACGACCGCCGGTTTCGTCGAAGCTCGCCCCTGATCCACGTCCACTCTCGGAGTAGCCGAGCATGTCGGGCGCCGCGGGGGGATGCTTCAGCGCACCCACGCCGGGATGATCCAGGAATCCCAGCGAACGAACTCGCGGCCGGACTAGCCGGCGGCCTCCACGGCGGCGAGAAGGGTGGCGGCGAGGGTTTCGAGGCCGGCCACCCGGCTGCCTTTCACGAGGACGGCGTCGCCCGCGCCGAGCGGCCCCAGTGCAGCGAGAGCGGCGGCGGCGTCGGGCGCGGGAGCGGTGCCGTAGGCGGCTTCGGCTACCGCCAGCAGTTCGATGCCCAACTCGGCGGCCAGGGCGGCGACGGCGGCGTGCTCGGCGGCGTGGCGCTCGCCAAGTTCGGCCATCACGCCCAGCACGGCGACGCGCCGCCGGGCAGGTGCTGCCGCCAGGGCGCGCAGCGCCGCGGCCACCGACGACGGGTTGGCGTTGTAGGCGTCGTTGATCACCAGCGCCCCGCTGAGGGTCGTGGCGACCGCCATCCGCCACGGCGACAGCTCGGCTCGGCCCAGACCGGCCGCCACGGCCTCGATGTCGGCGCCGAGCATCAGCGCGGCGGCCGCCGCGGCCAGGGCGTTGTGCGCGGTGTGCCTCCCGGCTGCCCGCAGGCGCACCGGCGCCTCCCCCCACGGTGTCGCCAGGACGAAGGCCGGCCGCAGTCCGGTGTCGAGGGTCACGCCGGTGGCCCGCACGTCGCCGCCGGCGAACCCGTAGGTCACGACCTGCGCATCGGTGAGCGTCGCCATGGCGGCGACGCGGCGGTCGTCGGCGTTCAGGACGGCCGTCCCCGACGGCGGCAGGGCGACGACCAGGTCGCCCTTCTCGCGCGCCACGTCGTCGATCGTTCCGAAGGTGGCCGTGTGGGCGGCGCCGACCGCGGTGACCACCCCCACCTCGGGGCGGACCAGCGCCGCCAGGTCGGCGATCTCGCCGGGGGCGTTGGTGCCGATCTCCACCACCAGCGCCCATTCGGCGCCCGTGGCGCCCAGCAGGGTCAACGGAACGCCGATGGCGTTGTTGAACGACGCCGGACTGGCGTGCACCGGCCCGGCAGAACCCAGCGCCGCAGCCAGCAGATCCTTCGTGGAGGTCTTCCCGACCGAGCCGGTGATGGCGACCACCCGGCCGGTGTGCCGCCGCCGGGCCGCCGCCGCCAGCGCCACCAGGGCGGCACCTGTGTCCTTCACGACCACCAGCGGTACCCCCGTGGCCGGCAGGTCCCCCAGCCTGTCGCGGCGAACCAGGCAGGCGGCCGCACCGGCTTCGACGGCTGCGCCGAGGAAGTCGTGCCCGTCACGCTCGGCCACGAGAGAAACGAACAACTCCCCCGCTGCGAGGCTGCGGGAATCGGTCGAAACCCCGTCGATACCCACGTCGGCACCAAGCAACTCTCCCCCGACGATGCCGGCCACCTCTCCGGCACTGAACCTCACGGCGCGGCCCCCGCAGCCCCCGTGTAGGCGCCGGTCGGTTCTGCGCCGACCATGCCGGCCACGTCCGAGGTGGTGAACCTCACGACGCGCACCTCGCAACTTCGCCGGCGATCCGCACACCGGCACGCTCCGAGCCGTCCGGCAGCACCCCCAACAGAGCGCCGAACGATTCCCCGGACCACCTGTCCCGTCATTCCGGCGAACGCCGGAATCCACTTTCCAGCAAACCGGCCTGCAATGCCAATGGATTCCGCGGCAGTCTCCTAGCGTGACAGCATGACCGAGCGCATCCGACTGGTCGTACTTTACGGGGGCCGGTCGGCCGAGCACGACGTTTCGCGGGTGTCGGCCCGCTACGTGGCGGAGTGCGCCCGCGCCGGCGGCTTCGAGGTTGACACGGTGGGGATCACCCGCAGCGGCCGCTGGGTCCGGCCCACGGCCCGCACGGACGATTCGGCCGGGATGTCCACCGGCGATGCCCTGCCCGAACCTCGTGACGACGACCCAGCGGTGGCCTGGGACCGGGTGCTGGCGCCACGACCCGACGAGATCCTGGTGGTCTTCCCCACCCTGCACGGCCCGTTCGGCGAGGACGGCACCGTGCAGGGGCTCTGCGAGATGGCCGGCGTGGCCTACGTGGGGCCGGGTGTGCTCGCAAGCGCCGTGTGCATGGACAAGACCGCCTCCAAGAGGCTGCTCGCCGCCGCGGGGCTGCCGGTGGCCCGCCACGTCGCAGTCGACAGCGACGACGTGACCGGTGAGACCGCTGCCTCGCTGCTCGCCGACTTGGGCAGTCCGGTGTTCGTGAAACCGGCCAACATGGGCTCCTCCGTCGGCATCTCCAAGGCCGCGGAGCCCGCCGAGGTGGCCGAGGCGCTCTCGCTGGCCGCCGCCTACGACCGGCGGCTGATCGCCGAGGAGTTCGTCAACGGGCGGGAGTTGGAGGTGGCGGTGTTGGGCAACGAGCAACTGCGGGCCTCGTTGCCCGGCGAGATCGTGCCCGGCGGCAAGTTCTACGACTACGCCGACAAGTACCTGAACGACACGGCGGCGCTGCACGCCCCCGCCGATCTACCGGATGAGGTCGTCGAGGAAGTACAGCGTCTCGCCGTGGCGGCCGCCCGGGCGCTCTACGTGGAAGGCCTGGCCAGGGTGGACGTGTTCTACGACGAGGCAGCCGTACGACCCGAGCGGCGCCTGATCGTCAACGAGATCAACACCATGCCCGGGTTTACCCCCATCTCGATGTTCCCCCGCCTGTGGGCCGTCTCCGGCCTCGACGGCGAGGCTCTCATAGCCGAACTCGTGCAACTGGCCCTGGCCCGCCACAACCGCCGAAGCAGCCACACCCGCACCTCCCGCTGAGCGCCGCCGGCAACGACGGACGGCCCGGCGGGTCGGCTAAGGGCGGCGATCCACCAAGTCGATTGGTCGGATTCCGGCGTCAGTCAAGGCGTACATCCAGGGCCCAACCGGCTCACTTCGCGCGCAGTCGATGAGTCGGGACCAGTGTTTCTCGACGATCTCAAGGCTGTGCTGGGTTGACTGACTTCGACGCCCGGTCAGGACAAAGCCTCGAACGCGATTGTTCACCCACAGGCGCTTCTCCACCGGCCGGTAGCGGATTCGACGGTCACGCGTGATCACACAGAGTCGCTGCTCACCCACGACTCGTAGCCACTCGTCATCTTGAGTCGCCCGCGGAACGTCCGGCAGATCCGGGTGTCCGGGGAAGACGATCCCGTAATGTCGCTCCGCCAACGCTTTCCCCAGGGCCAAGTCGTTCTCGTCAACGAAGAACTCCGCGGCCATAGTGCTTCACGCCGCTATCGAACGCTGTTGCTCCTCATAGGCCACCGCGGCGCGGACATCGTGCTCCGGCAGGTCGTAGCCCTCCGAAATGACCTTGAGAGGCTCGCCGGCGTCGTACAACTCCCAGAGCCGATCGGTGGACACACCCCGCACAGACGGCCGGCCGAAGCGAATGAGCGGATCGATGACGACCGACGAGGCACGCCCCGCCGGGCAAAGCCGGCAGGCAGCGTCCTGGGAGTCGAATTCGACCTTGCGGAAGAACCGCTCCGCCTCGTTGGCGAGAAGAATCGTCTGCCCGGACTGGACGACAATTGCGAGAGGGTGCGGGAGGTCGTTCTGGCGTTGCAGCACCAGGACGAGGTCGCGCCCGTGCACGAACGGCTTGGCCGTCGCAAGTGGGTACGGCGTTCGATACTCGTCGCGCAGCGCCGCGATCACCGGACGCAGCCGCTGGAGCGGGACTCCCTTGCGCCGGTACTCGCGCAGGTAGCCGAGTTCAACGAACTCACCCCAGGTGACGATGTCGTCGCCCGTGTGGTCAGGGCGGATCACCGGCTCATAGAACGTGCCGCCCCGCTCGTACCCGTCAAGCCAGGCGCGGACCCGACCAATACCGAGTCCGAGCAGACCGGCCGCCTCACCCACGCCGTACACGGGCCGCTCAAGAATCGAAACAGAGGTACTCGTCGGACGGCTCCTTCGGGATGCGAAACGCGGTGCGCTCGCCCCAGAGTACACAGCAGTTGCGACCGTCCCGAGCCACAGCGATGCGTCAGGAGATGGCGGCGGGCGGCTAGCTGGGCGGTGCAAGCTCGGATCGCGGCAAGACTGTCCACTTGGTAACGCACCGAGATCCACCAAGTAGGCTCACACCATGAGCGACACGCAGGAGTTTCGGGTGTCGTCGTCGGGACAGATGTCCCTCCCGGCTGCCGCGCGCCACCGCTGGGGACTCGACAACGGCCGGCCGGTCGACGTTATCGACCTCGGATTCGGTGTACTGACAGTGCCCAGGGGCGAGGGACGTCGTCTGCTCGGCGATCTTCTCAGCCATGACGAGCACGCCACCTACGTCGGATCCCTGGCCAACGATCCCGACCTCGCCACCACGTGACCAGAGCGGTTCTCGACGACCATCTCCTCCGGTTCCGACTCGCCGACGACAAGTCAACTCGGGGACGGTGAAGGCGACGAGGTCTGACTCCGATCTGTCTTCCGTGGTGATCCTGTAGTCCGATGCCCGAGATGATTGCGGCGCTATCGCAGATAGTCCCGATAGTCGGACAGACTGGAGAGCCGGCGATACTCGTTCCACCAGTCTGGATCTTCGCTCCCCACCGCTGAATTCCACTCGTTCAACGCCGCCACAGTCTTGTCAGGATCTCCACAGCCCTCAAGTGCAATCACAAGACTTCGATATAGGTGTGTGCGCCTGACCTCGCGTGATGAAGCCTTCGGCGCAGCAAGAGCCCGCCGAGACCACTCCACACCCTGGGTAAAGCATGACTGCGCAGCTGTAAACTGATTCTGTCGCTCCAGCGTCTTTCCTTCCCTTACCTTGAGATAAGCAAGGGCCTGACAAAGTGCGGGAGTATCGCCACATCGCTCGATTCCAAGTTCAGCAACAGTCGCTGCCGCACGCCACTGCCTAAGCACGTCTTGGTCCCGTCCTCCTTCGAGAAGGCTCTCAGCGGTCACTCGCTCGAGTTCCTTCCAGTGGTAGTAGGTATCTTCCTTTCTTGACCCTAGACCGTGGGAGTGCGCAAATGCCGCACGAGCATTGGCTACCGATTCGCCGTCTTGGCGTCTACTAAGCACCCAACCCAGAGTGCCCCACAAGTCGGAATTATTCTCTAGTTCGCCACTCATCGCTGCTCGCAGGCATTCTTCTGCACCTTGACTGTCGCCTCGGAGCACGTAGGCTCGAGCACCACTGATCGCGATCCCGACTGCTTTACGAAGTGCGGGGGGCAGCACTGAACCTGTGAGCGTTCCAAAGGACTCCTTGTAGGACTGATATAGTGGATCACGTGCGTAAGTTTTCTGAACCAATCGCTGGGTGTTTCTGTTGCAGGAAAAAGTCGGCTGACCCATGTCATTAGGCTCGAGGCGGTTGAGCAATCGCCAGTCCAATAAGTCCTGAATCGAGCGCTGCACCTCATCATCAGTAAATCCAGCGATTGTGGACAGTTCGAGTCCCGAGACTTGTCGGCTTGCGACAGCCACTGCAATCAGGACGCGCCGAGCAGCTTCACCCAGCGCGGACAATTGCCGTCGAAGCGCGTATTCCCTCTACGCGCCTAGGAGACTGCTGAGTAATGGCGATTCGGCCATCCCACAGGGCCCTGACCTGGGCTTTCGTGGCGCATCGGAAATTAGCGGGGTGTGATGGTGGCGAGGAGTGCCCAGTTGGGTCTGCCGGCGTAGAGGAGCGACCGGATTCGGTAGTTCGCGAAGTTGCGGAAGCCGAAGGCGATGCGTTTGACGCGTTTGATCAGATTGTTCACGGCTTCGGTGGGCCCGTTCGAGACGCGTGCGCGGTGCCAGGCGACGATCTGGTGTGCCCAGCGGGCGATGGTGCGGCCGAGCTGGCGGGTCTCCGGCGGGCAGTCGGCGTCTTGGAGGTCGACGCTGAGGCGCGCCACGAACTGTTCGGCGAGGGTGGGATCGTCGATGGCGTAGATCGACCGGAGGACTTCTTTGGCGTGCCACGCCATGCGGACCTCGCCGTGGGGGTCGCCCGCTGCGAGCAGGCCCAGCAGTTTCGACCGGCCACGGTCGTTGAGGCGTTCGTCGGCTTTGGTGAGTAGCCATCGGCAGCGATACAGCGGGTCGTCGGCGCGTCCGCGGTGGCCGAGCGTGTCGTTCTGGACGCGGCGGCGGACTTCGTCGAGGCGCTGGTTCGCCAACTTGACGAGATGGAACGGATCGGCGACCTGTCTGGCGTCGGGCAGCATCGTGTCGAACGCCAACCGCCACGGCCCCGACAAGTCCAACACAGCCCACAAGATCGCATCTCGCCACTGTTTGGGCTGCTCAGCGAGCCATCCGCACGCCCCGGCGGCGGTGCGTCCCTCGACCACGTCGAGGAGTTGACCGGCCCCCACGTCGACGATCGACGTGGACCACGCCTGGGTCCGCCACTGTCCCTGCCGGGCGAACAGCACCTCATCAAGACCAAGCGCGGTGACAGCGCCGAACCTGTCCGGGTCGTCGATGAGCGGCGCCCCGTAGGCGACCACGGCGTCGTTGACCGTGTGCCAATCAGCGCCAAGGTCCGCCGCCACGTCTTCGATCGTGCGGCCGCAGCGACCGGTCTGCTCCGTTGCCCACCGGCCGGCACGGTCCGTCATTGCCAAGCGCGCCGCGGCGATTGCGGGCACATCCTCCGTCCACGACCCCACCGAACACGACCCACTCGGGCAACGCCAGCGGCGCTTGCGCCACACCAGGCGCGTCTTCCGCCCGAAGCACGGAAGGTCGACCAACTCCACGACCGGGCGATCCTTCACCCACACCCGACCACCGCAATCACCGCAGCGAGGCCGCTCCAGATTCGTCTCGACACGCACCCGCAACAGGTCCGTCTCCTCGACACCGAGCACGTTCACAGCCGGCAAGCCGACCAACAACTCCACATACGCGTAGGGTCCAGTTCCACGAGGGCTCTCCATTCTGAAGGCAGTAGATACCGTCAGAATCGCAGAGCCCTCGTACCCCGCCGCGGACCCACACCCCGCTCAAATCCGAAGAGCCGCTTTCGTGACCGACAATCGGGCTGTTCGGGGATTACTCAGCAGTCTCCTAGATGAGTAGTTCCAAGGGGTGCGGGGTGCGGGGGGTCCGCCGCTGGGTGGTTGAGGGTGTCCAAGATCTGGGGTGCGAACTGCTCCCGATCTTGGAGGATCTTGGCATGAACCCGGACTTGGACACCCTCGTGACTGCACTGTATGTGACGATTGATGATCTGTTTGTTGGCGCATCCGGAGTGGGCGCCGCGGCGGCCCGCGGTGGGTATCGCCCCCGGGCTGTCTGATGCGGAGTTGGTTTCTCTGGCGGTGTTGCAGGCGCTGTTGGGGTTCGACTCGGAGGCCCGCTTCGTGCGCTACGCCAAAGCGCACCTGGCGCCGTGGTTCCCCTACCTGCCCGAGCGGCCCGGCTACAACAAGCGCCTGCGCCGCAGCGGCGAGCTGATGGCCCAGGTGATGGCCTGCCTCGCACGCGACTGCCCGTCCTGGCATGACGACGTGTGGGTCGTGGACTCCACGCCCGTGGAATGCGGGCGCAGCCGCGAGACCCAAAAGCGCTCTGACCTCGCCGGATGGGCTGAATACGGTTACAGCGCCTCGCACTCGCGGTATTTCTGGGGGCTGCGCCTGCACCTCATCGCCACCCCGTCGGGGCTGCCGATCACCTACGCGCTCGCCGGCGCGAAAGCCGACGAGCGCGACGTCTGTTTGGACATGATCGCGCGCGCCGACGTGGCCCGGCGCGGCCAGACCCTGCTCGCCGACAAGGGCTACCGCAGCGCCGCCTTCGAGGCGCAACTCAACGCCGCAGGCATCACTTTGATCCGCCCCGCCACCAAAACAGAACCCCCGCGACCCGGACAACGGTTCCTGCGGCCGCTGCGCCAGATCATCGAATCGGTCATCCAGACCCTCAAAGCCCAACTCGGCCTCGAACGCCACGGCGCCCGCACCCCAGCGGGAGTCTGCGCCCGTGTCCTGCAACGACTCCTCGCCCTCACCGCCGCCATCTGGCACAACCAAACCACCCAACAACCAGGACCCGCCCGCTCCCTCATCGCCTACGACCACTTGTGCTGCGTCTGAGTTCACCGCGGAGATGGTGTTGAATAATTAACCTAGTTTGGTGGTCTTCTCGCTGATATGCGAAGGAGCATCAGATGACTACTGGAGACGGTCGGCGTCGGCCGACGAAGTTGTCCGCGGAGGCGAAGTGGGAGATTTTCCTGCAGGTCACCTCTGGGGAGGTGACCCAGGCCGAGGCGGCCCGTAAGTGGACGGTGGACGTGTCGACGATCATCACGATCCGCCGCACGGTGAAGGACGCGGCGTTGGCGGCGTTGGCTCGCCGGCCTGGTCGGCCGGCGAGCCAACGCAACTGGGAGCTCGAGGCGGCACGCAACGAGATTGGTCAGCTGACCGAGGCGGTCAAGGCGCAAGCGATCGAGTTGGCGATCATCCGGGGAAAATCGGGATGGGGCTGAGCGGACCGGTCCCGGCGCGAGTCCCCGCCGAGGTGAAGGAACTGGTTCTTTGCACTGTCGACGACGCGGTCGCCGGCGGGTTCGCGCACCGCTGGGCAACCGGCCTGTGGCAGGTCTCCGATGATCGGGTGCACCGCTGGCGCGCCCGGCGCAGCGACGGCGATCTGGAGGACCGCAGCGCCGGCGCGACGGCCGTGCATCGCCTGTTGGACGGTGAGGTGGAGGCGATCTTGGAGACCGCCGAGGAGTGGGGTCCGGTGGACCGGTCGCATCGCAAGCTCGCGCACCGCGGCTCCTACCAGTCCAAGGTGTGGGTCTCGCCGTCAACGTTTCGGCGTGTTCTCGCTGCTCACGGCCTCGTCCTGGCCCAACAGCCGGCGCAGCCACGGCGAGTTCGCACACCGTGGCCGCCCTGGCTGGTGTGGGAACCCAACCGGATCTGGATCTGGGACGTCACCCACTTCGGCGCCGCCCGACGGGTCGTGTTCGCGATCGTCGACATGGTCTCGCGACGCTGGATCGCGACGCTGGTCTCCACCGAAGAGACCTCCACACAGGTCCGCGTCGTCTTCGACGCCGCCCTGCTCACCGAAGGTCTCGACGAGTTGCTCACCGACGAACGCCTCGACCTCGACGCCGACGACCCCGACCGGCCGATCCTGCTCGCCGTGTCCGACAACGGCCCGGCCATGACCTCAACAGCCACCCGCGCCTACATGACACTCATGGCCATCGCCCAGCACCACGGCCGACCACACACCCCCACCGACCAGGCGTGGATCGAGTCGTTCTTCGGACACATCAAACACGAATGGCCCCACCTCGCAACGATCACCGACGCCGAACAGCTCGACGTCGAGCTGGCCCGCGTCCGCGTCGAGTACAACACCGTCCGCCTCCACCAGGCAATCGGCTACGTTACCCCCGACGACGAACACCACCACCGAGGAGAACACATCCGCGAGGCCCGACGCCAAGGCCTGAAACGAGCCCACCAACAACGCCTCGACCACAACCGCCAGACAACAACAACCACACCCGAGAACACCCCCCAACTTGGTTAATTACCAACCCCAATCTCCGCGGAAGACTCAGACACACCTCACACTAACCCCTTGGAACTACTCATCTAGTCGTTGACTCCAGTCGTCAATCGCCTGGTTCAAGCCGCCGAGCATGGCATGACGTAGGAGGTCGTCGACGAATAGAGGGAATCCGCCGGTTACAGAGCGGATAGCAGGAATGCGAGCCAGACACGTCGCGGTATCAAGCTCATACTCCCGAGTTCGAGACCGAATGAATTTATGCAATTCATCATCATTAAAGCCGCCAACTTCGACGTTTTGAAGGCCTGGCATCCTATGCCGCGACGTGTAGACTATTCTGCTGCGCGAGGTGCGAATCTCATATAGTAAGAGTTGGGCAAGGTCATCATCACCAAGGATCGAATCCAGATCGTCCACAACTAGCAGTACAGGTGTTTCAGCCAGTTCGCGGACAATTCCCTCTCTTGTCGCCTGTTCGATGGACGGATCGGCGTCGTAGAGTGCGGACCAGAGCGCGGTTCCGAAGGATTCGACATCAAAGAAGTCCGCAAGTCGATCCCGCGTCTCACCTTCAACGTATTCGCGCACTTTCGCGCTCAACCATACGACGGCGTGCAGATTTGATGGAGCGCTGTCGCGGACTGCACGCGCGAATTCATACGCTAGCGAACTCTTCCCCGATCCCCCATAGCCCCAGATAACGAGCTGACGAGCGTCATCGACCATAAGCCATTCTCTGAGGTCGCGCATCTCCGATTCTCGCCCGATGAAGTCTGAGACTATTTCCGTCGCTGGCGGCAGTTTTCCACCCAGTTCGTTTCCCCAAGGAGATCCGCCATGTTCTAAGCTGGTTGCGAGCGACTCGAACCTCCTAGCGACTGGTGAACCGAATGCAGTGAGGAGCAATTGAGCATTTCGCACGAACCGCAGAAGGTCGCTCCGCCTCAGCATATTATGTTGACGTCGATGTGAGACGTTGTGGCGCAATTCTGATATCTCGCCAAAATAGACTTCTGTACGCTTTCGACTTCCGAACGCGTCTCCCAAGAGTGGCCAGTTCCCGGTGACGATACTTCCCAGATGCTCTACTCCGTAAAGCTCTTCATCGGTCTTGTCCATGTCTACCAGCGCCATGGGAGAGTTCAACATCTCCCGCGTGCGGTCAAGTGCTGAGGAGTTCAAGTGACGTGCAATGCCCGTGTCAAACCAAGCGTCGGCCGTCCCCGAACTCCTCGCGCAGTAACCTCTTGAGTTCCGCGTGGGCCGCGTCAAGGAATTCGATAAGCAGTTGATTTGTATGAGAATTGATATCACTCATCTCTGCATTCCGATCAGTAGGTGGGTATGCAATAGCCTATCTCGCCGCTGTTGTCCCGTCGCGTGTCAGAGTTCTTGAGACAGGTCATGGTTTGGTCCACATTCGAAGGAGATCTCTGATGGCCCATTAGCCTTCGAAGTCCGTGGGGGACAAGGTTCGGATCGTGTTGGCTTGATTGCGACCAGCGATCTCGATCGCCGCGGTGGCGCGCCGGGAGGGCACGTCTGCGATGTCGATTTCGACCTTTAGCCGACGAGGGCTGAGCGGAGGAAGCGGAGGAGTTCGCGGCGGCGGAGGACGGTGTCGCGGAGGGTGGGCTCGACGCCCACGGTGCGCAGCACTTCCACCTCCGTGGCCACACCCATGACCGTGGAGTAGACCGAGACCAGCAGCAGCCGGGAATCGCAACGGCGGATCCGCCCCGATTCCATGCCCGCCTCTAGGAAGGCTCGGGAGCGCTCCACCAGCGGCTCGAACCCGGCGCGGACGCGGTCCATCCACGGCGGACCCAGTCGGGTGACCTCGCGCAGCAGGCCCAACATCTCGGGGCGGCGCACGGCGAAGCGGAACACCGCCCGCACGACCTCCTCGATCCCCACCAGGGTGTCGGGCGGCCCGCCGTCGTGCTCCGGGGCCGGCGAGGACTCCACGGCCGCCAGCAGTGCGGCGGTCAGATCCGCCACCGTCTCGTCGATGACGGCCTCCATGAGGGCGTCCTTGGAGCCGAAGTAGTACAGGAGGCTCTGCTTGCGTATCCCGCTCTGGCGGGCGATGGAGTCCAGCGAGGTGGCGTCGTAACCGCGCCCCCCGAACGAAACCAGCGCCGCCTCGAGGATCCGGTCCCGTGTGTCCATCGATCTTCAGGCTAGTTGCCTACCAGGCTCTCTACCATTCGGTAGATGAAGTCCGGTCGCCCCAGAGCGCGATCCTCCCTACCGAGTGGTAGATACCTCTACCACATGGTAGAAAGAGGGGGTGATTCCCGAAGCCCCGGCCGACAAACGCGTCGCTGTGTGCCTCCGACGGAGCCGACCTGTGAGCGGGCCATGATTCCCGAGGCTCTGGCCGGCAAGCGCATCGCCCTCACCGGTGCCACCGGCTTCCTGGGCACGGCCCTGATCGAAAAGCTGCTGCGTTCGGTCCCGGACTGCGAGCTGGTCCTGCTGGTGCGGCCCGGACGCCGGGGCGCCACCGAGCGGATCCGCCGCGAGGTGCTGCGCAACGACGCCTTCGACCGCCTCCGCTCCGCCCTCGGCGGCGACGGTTTCCGGGACGCAACGCAGCAGCGCCTGCAGGCAATTGCCGCCGACGTCAGCATCGACGGCCTGGGCTGCGACGCCGAGGGCCGGGACCTCCTGGCCGGCTGCGACATCGTCATCCACGCGGCCGCCGCGGTGGCGTTCGACAACCCCTTCGATCTCGCCGTAGAGACCAACCTGCTCGGCCCAATCCGCCTCGTGGAGTTACTGCAGGACATCGGCACGACGCCGCACCTGGTCTCGGTCTCCACCGCGTACGTGGCGGGCAACCGCCGGGGGTTCGCCCCCGAGGAACTCCTCGCCGAGAGCCACTTCGCCGTACCGATGGACTGGCGAGCCGAAGCGGCCTCGGCTCGGCGGACCCGCGACTCCGTCGAGGACGAGAGCCGCACACCCGAACGCCTCGAGGAGTTCGCCAAGGAGGCGGCGGGCGAACTCGGCGCCGCCGGGACCGCCGCCCTCAGCGCCAAACGCGAGCAGATACGCCAGCGCTGGGTACGGACCCGGCTGGTGGACGTGGGCCGGGCGCGGTCCGCCTCGCTGGGCTTCCCCGACTCCTACGGCCTCACCAAGGCCCTCGCCGAAGGCGCCCTGGTGGAGGTTCGCGGCAACATCCCGCTCACCATCGTGCGCCCGTCGGTCATCGAGTCGGCGCTCAGCGAGCCGTTCCCGGGCTGGATCCGCGGCTTCCGCATGGCCGAACCCATCATCATCTCCTACGCCCGCGGCCTGCTGCAGGACTTCCCCGGCGCGCCCGAGGGGAGCCTCGACGTGATCCCCGTGGACCAGGTCGCCGCCGCCGTGTGCGCTGTGGCTGCGGACGGCCCGAGCCCCGACGGCCGTCCGAACGTGGTGCAGGTGGCGTCCAGCGAGGTCAACCCCTTCCGCTTCGAGGATCTGCACGACTGGTCGCACGCCTGGTTCTGCGAGAACCCCGTCTACGACGAGCGCAACCAGCCCATCGCCCCGCCGCGCTGGTCCTACCCCAGCCGCAAGCGCGTGCAGAACCGCCTGGAGCGGGCCAGACGCACCCTGCTGACCGGCGAGAAGGTTCTCAGCGCCCTGCCCGTGCGGGGGGAGAAGGCGGGCGTCGCCGCCGACTTCGCCGAGAAGCGCGCCCTGGTGGAACGGGCCCTCAGCTACGTCGAGCTCTACAGCGGCTACGTGGAATGCCAGGCCACCTTCGGAGTGGGCAGGCTGCTGGCGCTGCACGAGGCGCTCCCACCCGACGACCGGGCGAACTTCGACTTCGACCCCCGGCGGATCGACTGGCACACGTATCTCAACGAGATCCACCTGCCGTCGGTGGTCGCCCAGGGGCGCCTCAAGACCGCGCCCACCCGGCGTACCGGCGCCGACCGCGACACCCGGCGGCGGGCGCAGGTGCTCTCACCGCAGCGGCACATGGCGGCCTTCGACCTGGAGAACACGCTGGTGGCGTCCAACGTGGTGGCCTCGTGGGGATGGCTGGCCACCCGGCGGATGCCGACGGCGGACCGGGCACGACTGGTGGCCCGTACCCTCGCCGAGGCGCCGAAGCTCCTGGACCTCGACCGCGTCGACCGCAGCGACTTCCTGCGCTACTTCTACCGGCGCTTCGCGGGGGCGCCCGTCGAACAGCTCGCCGCCGACAGCGAGGAGATGTTCAGCGACCTGCTGCTGCGCCAATCGTTCCCCGCCGCCATTCGGCGGGTGCGCCACCATCGGGCGCTCGGGCACCGCACCGTGCTGATCACCGGCGCTCTGGACTTCGTCATCGCCCCCTTCGCCCCGCTGTTCGACGACATCGTGTGCGCCTCCCTGACCCGCACACCGAGCGGCACCGCCTACAGCGGCCGGCTCGCCGCGGTGCCGCCGACCGGCGAGAGCCGGGCCGAGGCGCTGCTGGACTACGCGGCCCGCGAGGGCCTGTCCCTCGCCGAGTCCGTGGCTTACGCCGACTCCACCAGCGACCTGCCCATGATGGAGGCCGTGGGCTTCCCCGTGGCGGTCAACCCCGAGACCAAGCTGGCCACGCTGGCACGGCGCCGCGGCTGGCTCATCGAGAACTTCCGCCCGGCACCCGGCGCGCCGCGCAAGCTGCTGCCCCTGGCCGAGCCGCTGGCACGCCGATGACCCCCCGAACCGCCGCCGGAACCCCCCGGCCGGGCTTCGTGCTGGAGGTGGAGCGGTCCACGCCGCCGATCCTGTTCCACCACGGCGAGGGGTTCCGCCTCGAGCGCCTGCCCCACGGGCGTTCCCGCGTCATCTACCCGCCGGGCCCCCTGGAAGGTCTCGCCGATCCGGCCGGCGCCATCCGTCACGCCCTCGAACACCCCATCGACAGCGAACCCCTGCCTGCCCTGCTGCGACCGGGCATGCGGCTGACCATCGCCTTCGACGACATCTCCCTGCCGCTGCCGCCCATGCAGCGACCCGACGTGCGCCAGCAGGTCATCGAGACCGTCCTGGACATGGCCGCCGCCGCGGGGGTGGATGACGTGCACGTCATCGCGGCCCTGGCCCTGCACCGCCGCATGACCGCCGCCGAACTGCGCCACGCCGTCGGCGACCGGGTGTACGACGCCTTCGCCCCGTCGGGCCGCCTGTACAACCACGACGCCGAGGACCCCCACGGCATGGTCACCGTCGGTGTCACCGACCACGGCGAGGAGGTGCAGATCAGCCGCCGCGCCGCCGAGAGCGACCTGATCGTCTACGTGAACATCAACCTCGTGGCCATGGACGGCGGGTGGAAGAGCACCGCCACCGGGCTGTCGGGCTACAAGGGCCTGCGCCATCACCACACCGTCGCCACGATGCTGAAATCCCGGTCGTTCATGGACCAGGGGTCCTCTGAGCTGCACCGATCCAACTGGCGCCAGGGCGCGGTGCTGCGCGACGCCGGCGTCCGCGTCTTCCAGATCGAAACCACCGTGAACAACAACAGCTTCGGCACCAGCGGGCCGATGTCGATGCTGCAGAAGCGGGAATGGGAGTGGAGCGCACGCGACCGGGCGTCGTTCGTGGCCATGCAGGCGGGCCTGCAGGTTCTCTCGCCGGCGGCGCGGCGGCGGGCCTTCCAGTCCTGGCGGGCGCCCTACGCCATGACGTCGGTGCAGGCCGGCGAGGTGGAGGCCGTCCACAAGGTCACGACCGAGAACGTGTACCGCCAGCAGCTCGTGGCGGTGTCGGGCCAGACCGACGTGCTGACCATGGGGCTGCCCTACATCTGCCCCTACAACGTGAACTCCATCATGAACCCGATCCTGGTCGCCTGCCTGGGCCTCGGGTACTTCTTCAACCTGTACCGGGGGCGGCCATTGGTGCGCCGCGGCGGCGTACTCATCATGACGCACCCCACGCCGTGGGAGTTCCATCCCGTTCACCACCCGAGCTACATCGATTTCTTCGAGCAGGTCCTGGCCGACACCACCGATCCGACCGAGATCGAGTCCCGCTACGAGGAGCGCTACGCCACCGACGAGTGGTACCGGCACCTGTACCGCACGTCGTACGCCTACCACGGCGTGCACCCCTTCTACATGTGGTACTGGTGCGCCCATGCTCTCGACCACCTGGGGCGGGTCATCGTCGTGGGCGGCGACCGGGCCGCCGTGCGACGCATGGGCTTCGCCCCGGCCTCCACCCTCGATGACGCTCTGGAGATCGCCTCCGACGTGGTGGGCAGCCGGCCCAACATCACCCACCTGCACCTGCCGCCGTTCGTGATGGCCGACGTGTCGTGACCACCAACCCGCTGCCCCGCCTGCTCCGGGGCCTGGAGTTCCCGTGGCGCGCCCCGACGGCACCCCTCGCTGCGCGGCCGGTCGACGTCCCCGCCGGGGTAGGAGCCGACTTCGAGACCGACTGGGCGCGTCGCTGGCCGGCCCGGATGGTGCGCGCCGGTGTCGTGGAGTGCCTCTGGCGCCCGGCGGTGGCGCTCGCCGCGCAGCCCCGACGGCTGGGCCTGGACCGCCTGGCATCCGTGGCCGGCGAGCCGGTCATCTTCGCCGCCAACCACCGCAGTCACCTCGACACCCCCCTGCTGCTGACATCGATCCCCGAACCGTGGCGCCACACGCTGATCGTGGCCGCGGCGGCGGACTACTTCTTCCCGACCCGTCCCAAGGGTGTCGCCTCGGCGCTGTTCATCGGGGCCGTGCCGGTGGAGCGGGCACGGGTGGGGCGCGACTCCGCACAGGAGGTGGCGGCCCTGGTGCGTCGCGGCTGGAGCCTGCTGCTGTACCCCGAGGGCGGACGCAGCACCGACGGCTGGGGACAGCCGTTCCGGGGCGGCGCCGCCTACCTGGCGCACCGCTGCGACGTGCCGGTGGTGCCCGTGTACCTCGCCGGCACCCGCCAGGTACTGGCCAAAGGGCGCTTGCTGCCGAAGCCGGGCTCCACGCTGGTGGTGTTCGGCGATCCTTTGCGCCCCGACCCCAGCGAGCGGATCCGCACGCTCGGCGTGCGCATCGAGTCGGCCGTGGCCGCGCTCGCCGACGAGGTCGCCACGAACTGGTGGCAGGCCCGCCGGCGGGTGCACGCTGGAACCACGCCGTCGCTGACCGGTCCCGACGCCGCCTCGTGGCGGCGCGCCTGGGCGCTGTCGCAGCGCAGCAAGCCTCGGCGCCGTCGCTGGCCCCGCTGAGCGGCTGGCCGGCGGCGGCCTCGCCCGGCTCCCCACTCCCCCGTCGCAGCAGGTCCGGCCGGGGCGCCGAGGCAGAACGCGGCAGCCCGATTGGCGCCGGGGTGGTGGTGCCGGGGCCCCGGGGCGGTAGAAACGAACAGGAACCCCGTCCCGGCGAGAGGTACACGTCATGGCCGTTCATGCCAGCACCCCCATTTCCCTGATCGAATCCGCCTACGGCCGCCTCGCCGGCGCCGTCGGTGGCGCCCGGCGGAGTGCAGGCCGCCCGCTCACCGCAGCGGAGAAGATCCTCGTCGGCCACCTCGACGACCCTGCCGGCCCGTCGCCCGAACGTGGCCGCAGTTACGTCGACCTGCGTCCCGACCGGGTGGCCATGCAGGACGCCACCGCACAGATGGCCTGGCTGCAGTTCATGACCGCGGGCCTCGACGAGATCGCCGCACCCACGACGGTGCACTGCGACCACCTGATCCAGGCCCGCCAGGATTCCCGCCGCGACCTGCTGGCCGCCCTGGAGAACCACGAGGAGGTGTACGACTTCCTCGAGTCGGTGAGCGCCCGCTACGGCGCCGGTTTCTGGAAGCCGGGCTCGGGGATCATCCACCAGGTCGTGCTGGAGAACTACGCCTTCCCGGGCGGCATGATGATCGGCACCGACAGCCACACGCCCAACGCCGGCGGGCTGGGAATGATTGCGGTGGGCGTGGGTGGCGCCGACGCCGTGGACGTCATGACCGGATTCCCGTGGAACGTGCGCTGGCCGAAGTTCATCGGCGTGCGCCTCACGGGGAGGCTCTCAGGCTGGTCGGCCCCCAAGGACGTGATCCTGAAGGTGGCCGACCTACTCACCGTGGCCGGCGGCACGGGCGCGATCGTGGAGTACTTCGGCCCGGGAGCGGAGACGATCTCCGCCACCGGCAAGGCCACGATCTGCAACATGGGCGCCGAGATCGGGGCGACCACCTCGCTGTTCTCCTACGACGAGTCGATGGCCCGCTACCTGAAGGCCACCGGGCGGGAGGCTGTGGCAGCGGCGGCCGACGCCTTCGCCGAGCATCTGCGCCCCGACGATGACGTGCTCGCCGACCCCGAGCGCTGCTACGACTCGGTCATCGAGATCGACCTGTCGACCCTCGCTCCGCACATCAACGGTCCCCACACCCCCGACCGTGCCCGTCCCGTGTCCGAACTGGGCGCCGAGGCGGCGGCCGAGGGCTGGCCCATGGAGATCTCCGCGGCTCTGGTGGGGTCGTGCACGAACTCCTCCTACGAGGACATCACCCGGGCGGCGAGCATCGTCTCGGGGGCGGTTGCCCGCGGGCTCAAGATGCAGGCGCCGTTGCTGGTGACACCCGGGTCCGAGCAGATCCGCGCCACCATCGCCCGCGACGGGCTGCTCGGCATCTTCGAGGAAGCCGGCGCCACCGTCCTGGCCAACGCCTGCGGCCCCTGCATCGGCCAGTGGTCGCGCAGCGACGTGGCCGAGGGCGACACGAACGTGATCGTCACGAGCTACAACCGCAACTTTCCCAAGCGCAACGACGGGCTGGCCTCGACGCTGGCGTTCGTCACGTCACCGGAAGTGGTCGTCGCTCTCGCCCTCGCGGGTCGCGTGGACTTCGACCCCATCGAGGGGACGCTCACCAACGACGACGGCGAGGAGGTGCACCTTCCCGAACCGATCGGCGTGGAGTTGCCGCCCGACGGTTTCGACCCCGGTGAGGCAGGTTTTGTCGCCCCGCCGTCGCCCGCCGAGCGCGCCGCCATCGGTGTGCAGATCTCCCCACAGAGCAAGCGCCTGCAGGAACTCGCCCCCTTCGCGCCCTGGGACGGGCAGGACCTCGAGTCCCTGCCGGTGCTGCTGAAGGCCGCCGGCAAGTGCACCACCGACCACATCTCCGCTGCCGGGCCGTGGCTGCGCTTCCGGGGGCACCTCGAGAACATCAGCGGCAACCTCTTCGCCGGGGCGGTCAACGCCTTCGGCGGGGCCGTCGGCGAGGGCAAGGACCAGACCGACGGGCAGCGCCGCCCCTACCCCGAGATCGCCAAGCGCTACCACGAAGCCGGCTGGTCGTGGGTGGCCGTCGGCGACTCGAACTACGGGGAGGGCTCCTCCCGCGAGCATGCCGCCATGGAGCCGCGCTTCCGGGGATGCCGGGCCGTCATTTCCCGCTCGTTCGCCCGGATCGCAGAGACCAACCTGAAGAAGCAGGGCGTGCTGGCGCTCACCTTCGCCGACCCGGCCGACTACGACCTCATCGGCGAGGACGACCGCGTCTCCGTCCGGGGCTTGGCCGACCTGGCACCCGGCAAACCAGTGCCTGTGGAGGTGACCCGCCGCGACGGCTCGATGGTCGCGTTCGACACCCACCACACCCTGTCGGCCGACCAGATCGCATGGTTCCGCGCCGGCAGCGCCCTCAACCTCATCCGCACCCGTCTCTGACACCGGTCCCCCGAACGACCGGGGAACTCAGGGGAGGGCCGCCGGGTCAGGAGATGTCGGTGCCGTCGGGGCAGGACATCCGTGTGGAGAGTTCCTCCAGGAGGCGAGGGTGACGCTGATGCCAGTACGCCGCGACGCGCTCCCGCACGTCGGGCCCCGCGCTCTGCTGGAGGTACGGGTCATCCTCGACGTCGTCGATGACAGACGCGTAGTCGACGAGCCTCGCGCCCGGCGCAATTACCTGGGCTCCGCCACGCCGCCCGCCCGCCGGGCGGAGACCATGTTGAGGATCACCGACCGCGTCCGCTCGTCCGGCGGGTTCCTGCCTGCCGCGGCTGCGAGCAACGATTCGGTGGGCAGGTTGCACAGCGCCCACGCTTGGATGCCGAGCGTTGTCTTGTGCGAACAGATCAGCCGTATCGCTATGTGGTTGGCATCGGCAGGCAGACGCAGTTCGGCTGGGGCGCCGTTCCAGAACATGTGCCAGAACCGCATCGGCAGCCGCCCCACGGACAACTCGGGATCCGGGACCGGCGCAGGGTGCGGCAAGTCCGGAAGGTTCTGCAGAACGTCCGGCCACAGATCCAGCCACGCCGGACCGGGCCGGTAGACGGTCTCGGTCATGCGGATGGGCACGCATTGCACACGATGCGTCTCGGAGACGACGTAGCCAGCGGCGCAGAGACGATCGAGAGACTCGCGGGTTGCACGTTCGTCCACTCCGCACAGGTGTGCTATGGCGCCGGAACCCGGCAAACCCAGCGGACAGCGCCGGATAGCGGCAAGCACGAACTCGTCCACACGTCGCAGACCCAAAGCCCGCGGCGCCGACACCGGAGCAGAGGGATCCGTCCCCTCGGATGCCGCCCCTTCGACAGCCCCGACCGGCGGTTCACCCACATCGTCCATTCTACCGACCCCACCCAGGGCGCCGCCCGCCCGCACTGTCACCTGCATCACCCATTCGGAGGCCGGCGGCGTTCGACACCCGCCACACCCTGTCGGCCGACCAGATCGCATGGTTCCGCGTCGGCAGCGCCCTCAACCTCATCCGCTCGCCTCTGATACCGGCCCCCCGGACAACCCGGCCGTTCAGGGGAGGATCTCCAGGGCGGGGACGCGCGCAGGGCGTACGACCGAGAAGTGACAGTGGTCGAACGTCGCCACCGTCCGGGGCTGGGGATGTTTGCGCAGGAGTTCATGCGGGGTCGCGCCGGAGGGCCAAGAGCCACAGGAACTTGTGGTGGTTCCAAAATGTGGAGCCTTCGCGGATGCCCAACAAACCCCCCGGTCCACGGTGGCGGCCAACGCCCCACACCAGCAGAACATGACCAGATAACCTGCCTCATCAAACGGGCGCTTCGGAAATTAGCGGGGTGTGATGGTGGCGAGTAGTGCCCAGTCGGGTCTGCCGGCGTAGAGGAGTGAGCGGGTTCGGTAGTTGGTGAAGTTGCGGAATCCGAAGGCAATGCGTTTGACGCGTTTGATCAGATTGTTCACGGCTTCGGTGGGTCCGTTGGAGACGCGGGAGCGGTGCCAGGCGACGATCTGGTGTGCCCAGCGGGCGATGGTGCGGCCGAGCTGTCGGGTCTCGGTCGGGCAGTCGGCGTCTTGGAGATCTGTGCTGAGGCGCGCCACGAACTCCTCGGCGAGGGTGGGATGTCGATGGCGTAGATCGACCGGAGGACTTCTTTGGCGTGCCACGCCATGGCGACCTCGCCGTGGTGGTCGCCCGCTGCGAGCAGGCCCAGCAGCTTGGCCCGGCCACGGTCGTCGAGTCGTTCGTCGGCCTCGGTGAGTAGCCGCCGGCAGCGATACAGCGGATCGTCTTTGCGTCCGCGGTGGCCGAGGGTGTCGTTCTGCACCCGGCGGCGGACTTCGCTTGAGGCGCTGGTTCGCCAACTTGACGAGCCCGAACGGATCGGCGACCTGCGTGGCGTCGGCCAGCATCACCTCGAACGCCAACCGCCACACACCGCGACAGGTCCAACACAGCCCACAAGATCGCATCACGCCACTGTTTCGGCCGGTCAGCGAGCCAATCGCACGCGCCGGCGGCGGTGCGTCCCTCGACCACGTCAAGGAGTTGGCCGGCCCCGACGTCGACGATCGACGTGGACCACGCCTGGGTTCGCCACTGCCCCCGGCGGGCGAACAGCACCTCACCCGGCCGAGCGCGGTGACAGTCCCGATCCGGTTGGCGTCGTCCACCAGCGGCGCCCCGTAGGCGACCACGGCGTCATTGACCGTGTGCCAATCAGCGCCAAGGTCCGCCGCCACGTCTTCGATCGTGCGGCCACAGCGACCGGTCTGCTCGGTCGCCCACCGGCCGGCACGGTCCGTCATTGCCAGGCGCGCCGCGGCGATTGCGGGCACATCCTCAGTCCACGACCCCACCGGACACGACCCGCTCAGGCAGCGCCAGCGGTGCTTGCGCCACACCAGGCGCGTCCGGCGCCCGAAGCACGGCAGGTCCACCAACTCCACGACCGGGCGGTCCTTCACCCACACCCGACCGCCGCACCCGTCGCAGCGGGGCCGCTCCAGATTCGTCTCGATGCTCGAAGTCACCCGACTCCACTGGGACAAGAGAATCGACCTACGGCGGGCACCGGAGGTGTGGCACCGGGAATTGCTCGACCTGGGAGTGCGAGAGATCCCCGTCACATCGGAGATAGCCGTTCTGGCCGCGTCGCTGGAGAACCGCGAAGGCTTCCACGCCGATCCGGCCGATCAACTGATCACCGCAGCCGCGATCGTGACCCGCCGAGGACTCGTCACGTCCGACCGCAAGATCCTGCACTGGGCCGCTGACACGACAGACCCCCACTGCGTCGACGCCCGCACCTGAGCGGCAGATCCCAACCGGCGACTACGGGTCAGCCCCACAGGGCGGCGATCGGGACGGCCTCTATGCCCTCTCCGAGTCGGCGACGGTGCCGGCCGGTGTGGAACACCACTCCCCCGGCGAACTGCTCCGGTGGTAGCTGGTCGCGCAGCCAGACGATGTGCCGGGCGTCTTTGTGGGTCGGGGCGTTGCCCGTCTTTACCTCGAACGCAGCGACCCTGAAGCCGAGCTCGGCGATCAGATCGATCTCGTGCTCGCCCCGCTGTGACCGCAGATGGTGCAGTTGCACCGGACGGCTCGACGCCTCTGCCTCCGCCCGGAGCTGCGCCGCCACATAGGTGTCGATGATGCGGCCCCGCGCTCCGGGGTCGCGCCTCGCAACGTCGAAGTCCACCCCAGCCAGCCAGGCCGCGAGGCCCGCATCGGTGAGATAGCGCTTCGGTGTTGCCGTTAGGCGCTTCAGGCGGTTGGAGCGCCAAGCGGGCGTGTCAGCGATGAGCCGCAGAACGCTGAGAATCTCGTGGTAACCCGCCGCCGTCTTGCGATCCAGGCGGGCGGACTCCGCGAGAGCGGTGTCGGCCACCACGCCGGCGGAGTGCAATGCGTACGCCTGCACGTACCGGCGCATCCGCTCCGGACTACGACGGCGACCGCCGCCGCTGCCGAACTCGCCGAGATCGCGGGTAGATGCGGCCTGGACGTAGCTGCGCATCCATCGGGCTCGCCGGTCGGCATCGGCGGCCTCCACAGCGCCCGGGAAGCCGCCGGCCAGCGCGATCTGCAGGTAACCCAAGATGTCGGGGGGGTCCGGCGGCACCGTGAAGCGCGCCGGCGTGTCCCATCGGTCGAACAGCGAAGGCGCGGCGGCCTCACCGAAGCGCTCGCGGCCAGTGAGCGGCCAGAGCTGGATGTCCAAGAAACGGCCCGTGCCAGGCCACGAGCCGGCGATAAGGTCGTTGCGGGAAGAGCCGGTGATGATGTAACGGCCCGGGCGCCGGTCGGCGTCAACGGCCCGCTTGACTGCGCCGAGAACCTCCGGCGTGTGCTGCCATTCGTCGAGCAGCAGCGGGAAGGGGCCGACAGAGATCGCCGCGTCCGGGTCGTCGAGAACGATGCTGCGCTCGTCGGGACGGTCGAGACGCAGCACCGACTCGGCCTGACGTTGTGAGGTCGTTGTCTTGCCCACGGCCCGCGGCCCCGTGACGAGCACCGCCGGCCACCCTCCCAGATCCGCGGCAAGGGTGCGGTCAGCGATGCGGGAGATGTAGTTGCCGATGCCGGCAGCCTACCGGAGCCGGACACTTCATACACAATAATGTAGATCAGTTACTATACCAATTTGAGAGCAGTTGATACCCAATTTTGCGTAGGGCGAGGGGCGTCGGCGCCCGGACATAGGCCTCTGCTGTTCGGCGCTAGACTTACACTCGTATGGCGCGGACATGCGAGCAACGCGAATGGATAGAGGGTCTTGCACCTGGCGCCTACTTCCGCTCCGCCGACGTTCCCGGGCGGTCGCGAGGCGCCGTGAGCACATTCCTCACCCGCGAAGCAGCCAAGTCGTCCGCCGCCGCGGCGTGCATCCGGATCGGCGCCGATCTGTACTGGACGCCGGTTCGCGACGACAACGGGCGACCGCTGCGCCCGCACGTCGACGACATCATCGGACAGATCGCGGGGCCCGGTTTCGGCGTTGCCGGCCATTCCGCCGGCTGCGTGACCGGATGGTTGACACATGCGACGGCACGGTTCGTACCCATCGCCGTTGTCGGCTCACCGCCGGCGACAAGCCCCTTGCCATACGTAAGATTCCGTCGCAGAGCCAACCTGCGTCGGCGCGATCTGAATCCTCTCGAGACGGCCTACCTAGAGGCGGTACGGTTCTTCGACGTTTGTTCCGAAATTGACTGGGGCCAAGCGCTCCTGATATCCGCGGCGAGGGTCGATGACCAGCAGGCGCTGCGCCCAGAGTTGCTGTTGAGAGTCACCGAGACGGAACGCTGCAAAGGTGCCGCCCGCCTGCGCGAACGCATGGCAGAGTTGTGCGGGGTGCTGTCCGGCGCCGCGCCTCCCGCTCGTAGCGGGCCGGACCTCGCTCTGTGGCCGGGCCGTCCAGACATGCTGCAAGCCGCCCATCTGCCTGCACTGATGCTCAGCGGAAGAGACGGTCGGGTCGTCTCCATGTCGCAGTTCGTGAAGGACTGGGCGCACTGGCCGGACAGACGCGCCGCGATGTGCGAGCGGGAGCCGTTCGGGCCGAACCGTCTCGACTTGGTACGGATCGCCGCCACCGTGCACGCCCTCTGCGACCGTGACGCCGTCGTCATCCCCGACTGGGTGTGGAGGCACCGCTGGCACGAAACCATTCGGATGGGTGGTCGTAGGCCCGTCTCGGATCGTGATCGCCTGAACGGTCTCCCGGCGTGCGAGTACCACGGGATCTGGTTCGGCGACGATCACATCATGGACTATCGGGTGCACGGCTTCTGGAGTCGGAAGCGTGTCGCATGACGGAACGACCACAATTCGACCTGACCCGCATCTTGGAACTGTTCGAAGCGCTCGATGAGGAACTCGGCGCCGGCCCGCCGGTAACCATCCATGTCGGCGGCGGCGTCGCGATGATGACGATTCGACGAGATCGTTTCTCCGAAGACATCGACATGTTTGAGTCGAGGTTCCCGGAGGAACTCCGCGCTGCCGCAGCCGCTGTCGGCGAGCGCGAAGGGCTGCCCGACGACTGGATCAACAACGACCCTGCGAACCGCGGCCCCGACCTGGCACAGTTCGGAACGGTCACCCTGTTCTCCGGCCGGCGGCTAGTGGTGCGTACCTTTGACGTTGATGAGCTTCTCGCCATGAAACTTCTCGCAGGTCGCCCGAAGGATGAAGAAGACACGCTTGCCCTTATGGGGCGCACAGGCAACACAACGCCCGAAGGCCTGCGACAACTACTCGATGACTGCTTTGGGAAAAAACCCCACCTGCAGGACGACCTGCGCTGGGCGTATCTCAACGTGGACGACATTTGCGAGGAATACGAAAGGCGGCGCCCCGAACCCCGCGGGCCGTCCGTGGGGTGGTGACCGTCGCAGCGACCTGCTGCTGTCGACGCTCCGGTCGAGGCGCAGCACCGACTCGGCCTGACGTTGTGAGGTCGTTGTCTTGCCCACGGCCCGCGGCCCCGTGACGAGCACCGCCGGCCACCCTCCCAGATCCGCGGCAAGGGTGCGGTCAGCGATGCGGGAGATGTAGTTGCCGATGCCGGCAGCCTACCGGAGCCGGACACTTCATACACAATTCTGTAGACCAGTTAATATACTAATTCGTGAGAACTTCATACTCATTTTTGTAGGGTGCTTCTTACGTCCCTGAGGGCACCGGGCGGCGGCCCGACGCGCCGCCCGTCAGGGCAGGGTTTCGGCAGGTAGGGGGTGGCGGAACAGGGTTGCGGCGTTGCGGTGGGTGATGTCGGCGATCACGTCGGCGGGCAGGTGGCCGATCATCGACTCCAGGGCGTCCTGACAGCCCGGCCAGGTGCTGTCGGCGTGGGGGTAGTCGGTCTCCATCATCAGGTGGCTGCGGTTGAGGGCCACCACCGCGTCGATGCTGGACGGGTCGCTGATGCTGCAGTACCACACGTTGCGCAACAGCAACTCGTGCGGGCCGGGGGCATCGGCGGGCCACTCCTGGCGGCCGTGGCCCGAGACCTCGATCTGGTGGCGCATCCGGTCGTACATCGTCGGCACCCAGCCGCAACCGCCCTCGGACAGGGCGATGCGGATCTCCGGGAAGCGCAGCGGGATGCCCGACCACACCCACTCGGCCGCGGCCACGTAGGCGTGCATCTGGAAGAGGGTGGCCCGCACGGCCAAGTGTGGACCGGCGTCGTCCTGGGGCATCCAGTGCCCCGACGACCCGGTGTGCAGGCAGATGACCGTCTCGGTCTCCTCACAGGCCGCCAGCAGCGGATCCCACCAGCGGTCGTGGATCGACGGCAGTCCGATGTGCACCGGGTTTTCGGGCAGCGTGACCGCGGTGAAGCCTCGTGCGGCGTTGCGCCTGATCTCCGCTGCCGCCAGCGTGGGGTCGCGCAGCCAGGTGATGCCCATGGGGATGATGCGCTCCGGGTAGGTGCCCCACCATTCCTCGTGGATCCAGTCGTTGAAGGCCCGTGTCACGGCCAAGCCCAGGTCGGGGTCGGAGCAGTCGGAGTAGACGCGCCCGCAGAACCCGGTAATGACCGACGGAAAGCAGGCCGACGCCCAGATGCCGGCCAGGTCCATGTCCCGGATGCGCTCGTGGATGTCCCAGGAGCCGCGGCGCATCTCGGAGAAGCGCGCCGGCTCGAATGTCACGTCGTCGCGGTCGGCCCGGCCCACCTGGGCGTTCAGGCCGAGTTGCTCGTAGGCCGCGCCGTCGAAGACCCAGGCCTGCGTGCCGTCGTCCCGCTCGATCACCCGTGGCGCCCGGTCGGCGAAACGGCGCTCCAGGCGGCCTTCGAACAGCCACGGCGGCTCCACGAGGTGGTCGTCCACCGACACAAGCGTGTAGCGGACCCGCTGGGCCGGCGGATCCGGCAGCAGCATCTCGCTCGGGGCCTCGTCGAGGTCGACGACGCTCATCGTCCGGCCCCTTGCGGGCGCTCGGGCCGTTGGGCACCGGCCCCGGCTTGCCGATCGTTCGTGTGCAACTCGTTCATGCGCCGCACTCTACCGGCGCCCCTAACACCGGTCGGGGCCGGCCAATCAGAGCCGCTGAGCGCTTCGGCGCCCCCGGCAGAGGTCAGGGCCGGCTGATCAGATCGTTCAGCGCCTCGGGGTCGCCGGTGAGGGTCGCCACCGCGTCGGTGTCCACGTCGGCGACGATGATCTCGCCCACCTCGTCGGTGACCGAGGCGAACAACCCCTGGCGGCACATGCGCACCGTCTGGTAGCGGTTGTCCTCGGTGGGCGTGAGATAGTGCACGGCGGTGATCTCGTAGCGCAGGACCAGGAACAGGTGCACCAGCGTCATCAGCCGCTTGCGCCGCAGCTCCGGCGCCAGGGTGTTCTGATCGCGGACCGACAGGATCGACCGGCCCCGGCGGTCCCGAAGAACGGTAAAGACGATGTTGGCCAGCGGCTGGCCGGCCGGGGTGCGGTTCACCGGCGCCTCGGCACCGTCGTGGATGGTGAGTTCGAGGATCTCTGAGCCCGCCTTCCAGGGCCGCAGCCGCACCCGCGGCCGCACGGCGAGGTCGTGATGGGCGGCCCAGCGCGCCAGCCAGCCCTCCAGCTCACGAGTGGGCACCTCGGTCTGCGCCAGGTGCTGGAACTGCGTCGAACCCTTGCCCATGGCCCGGGTCGTGGCGGTGCGGCCCGAGGAAGCCATGAGCGCCGCGTCGAGGCGCGGGCCGCCGACGAGCGTCTGCGGTGTCCGGTAGGGCGAGTCCACGAGGCGCAGACGCCGCTGCAGCTTCGCCAGGGCCAGCATCCCGTCCTCGGACAGGGAGGCGGCGAACTGCTCGCCGGCCATGCCGTCGATCTGGTGGCCGCCGTAGGTGATGAAGTTGAACACGAACCCCAGCCGGGCCAACTCGGCGGGGAATTCCCGCATCTCCTCGTCGCTCATGCCGGTGGTGTCCCAATTGAACGAGGGCGACAGGTTGTAGGCCAGCATCTTGTCGGGGGAGACCGCGTGCACCGCCTCGGCGAACTCTCGGGCATCGGCAAGGTCGGCGGTCTTGGTCTCCATCCACAGCACGTCGCAGAACGGCGCGACGGCCAGCGACTTGGCCACCGCATAGGCGATCCCGCCCTGCACCTGGTAGTAGCCCTCGGGAGTGCGGGCCGGCTCGGCATCCCAGTAGACGTCGAGGCCCAGTTCGGCCGCCCGCGCCCGGGCGCAGACCAGACCGCTGGTGCAGGCGAAGTCCAGCCATCCGTCGACGCCACCGGCGAAGTGCTCGCCCTCGGCAATCCGGGAGGTGATTTGCTCGGCCACGGCCTCGGCGTAGGTGGAGAGCCCCGCCGCTGACTGCCACGCCTCCACCAGGACGTCACCTACACGGTCGGCGACCTCCCCGGCGCCCCGCTCCGGCGACGCACGGTACGCCTCGACGGCCGCGGCGATGGCGTCACCGGCGCCGCAAAGGTCCAGCCAGGCATCCGCCTGTGCGTACTGCCCCTCGGGCACGGCGTACAGCAGGTGGCCGTTGACGCCCTCCACGCCGGCCTCGTCGAGGCGCCGCAGAGCGGTGAGGTAGGCGGCCTTGTACGACGGGAGGTTGCGCTGCGTGACACCCAGGACGAAGGGCTGGTCGCGCTCGTCGGCGGCACTGTCCAGCAGGCTGGCCGCCTCAGCGTCGGTGCGGGCCACGATGATGCCCCCGACCTCCATGACGTCGAGTTGGAAACGGGCCCCGTTCAGGCGCTTGATCTGCTCGTCGCAGCTCACGAGCACCTTGCCGCCCTGATGGCCGCACTTCTTCACGCCCGGGCGCTGGTCCTCGATGTGGTAGCCGGGCACGCCCGCCTCCACGAAACGCCGGATGAGGTTGCGCACGTGCGGGTCGCCGCCGTGGCCGGTGTCGGCGTCGGCGATGATGAACGGCGAGAAGTCCACCTCGGGGGTCTCGGCGCGTTCGGCCGGGGTCATCCGGGACCTGGCGAAGCTCTGGTTCCGGTCGGCGGTGAGCAGGGCGCGCACGATCCCGGCGGCCTCGTCGGGGACCATGCTGAGCGGGTAGCCGGCCAGGTCGGGGCCGGGGTCCTCGTGCAGCGAGCCCTTGGCGGAGGTGGCCCAGCCGCCCAGGTAGATGCCATCGATGCCGGCCCGCTTCATGGCGACGGCCTGCCCGGGCGAGTACGGCCCGAAGGTGGTGATGCTGCGGCGGGTGTCGAACAGGCGGCGCAGGAGCGCGTGGAACCGGTCGGCCGCCACTCTGGCCACCGTGTAGTCCTGGTCGATGCTGCCCCGTTGCTCGGTCACCTGGCGCGCCGAGTACAGGCGGGTCAGCCCCGCGAACCGGGGGCCCGCCATCCAACGACGGGTGGTTTGCACCTCGGCCTCGAAGGCGTCTGGCGGCGACGCGGGTACGCCGTCGGGCGGGGCCACGGCCACGGAATCGGGCACGGGCGCGACCACGGGATCAGGTGCGGAATCGAGCGAGGGACTGAGCGACAGAACGGTCATGGGACGGATCCTCCTCTTGCCGATACCTCGGTTCCGACTATTGAGAATTGCCGAAACTTCGACCCCAACTCTATGAAATATCTTCGACTAGTTCGCTCGATCGGGCGCTATCTGTCCTCCCTTGGGCAGATAATTTTCTAGATACTTTCTAATACTCAACTATTGTCGAGTTCAGTGACGATGAGGGTGCGAACCTCGGGAGAAGCCACCCGCCGGCCACGTCACCCTATACGCCCGGCGCTCCGGCCGGACTGCGGGAACGCCCGCCTAGCGTGAAGGCATGGCTGAACACGACTACATCACCATCGGCAAACTCGACGTGGCCGCACCGCTGGAGGCTTTCGTCCGCAACGATCTCGCCCCCGGCACGGGGATCGACCCCGACGGCTTCTGGCGTGTCTTCGCCACCATTCTCGATGCCCTCGATCCCCGCGCCCGTGCCCTGCTGGCGACCCGCGACGACCTGCAGGCGCAGATCGACGAGTGGCACATCGCACGGCGGGGCCGGCCCCACGACGCGTCCGCCTACGAGTCCTTCCTGCGCTCCATCGGCTACCTGGCACCCGAGCCGGGCGAGGTGCGGGTGGCAACCGCCAACGTCGACCCCGAGATCGCCGAGGTGGCCGGGCCGCAGCTGGTGGTGCCCGTGGACAACGCCCGCTACGCACTGAACGCGGCCAACGCCCGCTGGGGCAGCCTCTACGACGCCCTGTACGGCACCGACGTGATCCCCACCGACGGCGGCGCCGGTAGCGACGGGCCGTACAACCCCGTGCGCGGCGAGCGCGTCATCGCCTACGCCCGCGACGTGCTGGATCGCCACGCCCCCCTCACGTCCGGCTCGCACGCCCACGCCGTGGCCTACCGGGTCGTCGACGGCGCCCTGGCGGTAACCGGGGCGGACGGCGGCAGCGCCGGACTCGCCAACGGCGCCCACCTGGCCGGCTACACCGGCGCGCCCGAGAGCCCCGACTCGGTGCTGCTGCGCCGCAACGGGCTGGGCATCGAGATCCTCATCGACCACGACCACGCCATCGGCCGGGTGGACCGTGCCGGCGTGGCCGACATCCACCTCGAGTCGGCGCTCACCACCATCATGGACCTCGAGGACTCCATCGCCACCGTGGACGCCGACGACAAGGTGCTGGCCTACGGCAACTGGCTGGGCCTCATGCAGGGCGACCTGTCGGCCACGTTCTCCAAGGTCGGCCGCACCACGACCCGCACGTTGCGCGCCGACTCCCCCTACCTGGACGCCTCGGGGGAACCGATGACCCTGCGGCGGCGCAGCGTGATGCTGGTCCGCAACGTCGGGCCGCACCTCGAGACCGAGATCGTGCGCCTCGACGGCGCCCCGATCATCGAGACCCTGCTGGACGCCGCCATCACCGCCTGGTGCGCCCTACATGAGCTGGCGGGCACCGGGCCGCACCGGAACAGCGTCGGGGGCTCGGTCTACATCGTGAAACCCAAGATGCACGGGCCCGACGAGGTGGCCCTGGCAGGCGACCTGTTCGGCCTCGTCGAGGACGCCCTGGGCATGGACCGCAACACCCTGAAAATTGGGATCATGGACGAGGAGCGGCGCACGTCGCTGAACCTGGCGGCATGCATCGCAGCGGTCCCCGAGCGGGTCATGTTCATCAACACGGGCTTCCTGGACCGCACCGGCGACGACATCCACACCTCCATGGAGGCCGGAGCCATGATCCCCAAGGGCGAGATCAAGACGGCGACCTGGCTCACCACCTACGAGGACGTGAACGTGGACACCGGCCTGGCGACCGGCCTGGTGGGCCACGGCCAGATCGGCAAGGGCATGTGGACCCGCCCCGACGACATGGCCGCCATGCTCGCGGAGAAGACCGGCCATCCACGCGCCGGCGCCTCCACCGCCTGGGTGCCCTCGCCGGTGGCCGCCACGCTGCACGCCCTGCACTACTTCGAGGTGGCCGTGGCCGCCCGCCAACGCGAGCTCGCCGAACGCACACCGGCGCGGGCGCTGGACATGCTGACGATCCCGACGCTGGAACCCGGCCGGGAGTTGACGCCCGCCGAGATGGCCCGGGAACTGGAGAACAACGCCCAGGGCATCCTCGGCTACGTGGCCCGCTGGGTCGGCCAGGGCGTGGGCTGCTCGAAGGTTCCCGACATCAACGACGTGGCGCTCATGGAGGACCGGGCCACGCTGCGGATCTCGTCCCAGCACATCGCCAATTGGCTGCACCACGGCTTGCTCAGCGTCGAGCAGGTGCACGCCACGATGGAACGCATGGCCGCCATCGTGGACGCCCAGAACGCCGGGGACCCCGACTACCAGCCCATGTGCACCGACCTCGCCCGCAGCATCCCCTACCGGGCGGCGCTGGCGCTGGTGCTGGAGGGTCGCAGCCAGCCCAACGGCTACACCGAGTTCATCCTCACCGAGCAACGCCAACGCATGAAGGCCGCACTGGGCGGCGGCTGACGCCGGACGGACGGCCGGTACCGACCTGTCCGCTCCCGCCCCTCGGCGCGTGCTGCCCCCAATGCAGGTCTCAGAGAATCACGACATCACCGCCCTAAAAATCACGGCAGATTGTTCCTGAGAATCACGGTAGAACTACCCTGTAATTCACGGTAGCCTCTATGTGAGTTTCACGGGGGAGGCCGGTGACAGGAATGATCCAGCGACGACTCGACGACATCGTGCGCCGGCGCATGGCCGAGTCGCCCGTCGTTCTGCTGCAGGGGCCGCGATCTGTCGGCAAGTCGACGTTGCTGCAAGCGCTGGCGAGGCGACACGACCGCCAAGTGATCGATCTCGACGACCTCGCGGTCCGTGCGGCCGTGGCCAACGATCCTGCACTGTTCGCCTCCGGACGCGGGCCGGTGTTCATCGACGAGTACCAGCACGTCCCCGACCTGCTGAGTGCGATCAAGGCCGAACTGAACCGCGATGGGTCGCCGGGCCGATTCGTCATCACCGGATCCACGCGCTTCGATTCGCTGCCCCTTGCCTCCCAGTCCCTGACAGGTCGGCTGCACCGCATCGAGATCCATCCCCTCTCCGAAGGCGAGATCGACTCCCGGCGCGAGAACCTGATCGAGACCCTCTTCTCCGACTCCGAAGCAACCGTGACACCGGAGCCGTCCGCCACCACACGCCGGCAGTACGCAACCCGCATCACCCGAGGCGGGTTTCCCATGGCGCTGGCGCGGAACGAGGCGGCGCGCGACCGATGGTTCGACGACTACGTCGCCCTGTGCCTCGAACGCGACCTGCTCGACCTGGGCCGCGTGCGCCGACCCGGCGCGTTGTCCGCCCTGCTGCCACGGCTCGCAGCACAGACCGCACAGGTCCTCAACGTGTCGCGGGCGGGCGCCGACGCAGGGCTGCCCGCGAGCACCGCCTCGGACTACATCGACCTCTTCGAGAGCAGCTTCCTGGTGCGACTATTGCCGGCTTGGGGGAAGACGCTGCGCGCCGCGACCGTGTCGCGCCCGAAAATTCACGTCGCGGACTCGGGCCTCGCTGCCCGGCTGCTGCGCCTCACCCCCGAAAGACTCGCCGGGCTCGACACCACCTCCTTGCAGCAATTCGGGCACCTGATCGAGACGTTCGTCGTCGGCGAGGTGCTGAAGCAGGCGTCATGGATGGAGCACCGCCCGCACGTCGGGCACTGGCGCACGCACGACGGGGCGGAAGTCGACCTCGTCATCGAGGACGGGCGATCCGGCTCGGTCGTCGGTATCGAGGTGAAGGCCGGATCCAAGGTCCACGCACGCGACCGGCGCGGGCTCCGGATGCTCCGCGACCGACTCGGCGAACGATTCGCAGTCGGCGTCGTTCTCCACACAGGCGCCCACTGCATCCGTTTCGCCGACGATGAGCGCATCATCGCACTGCCCATCGATCTCCTCTGGACCGAGGTCGCCGCCGACGGGTGAGTCAACGACTTCCGCGCACGACGTCGGTGGCAAGAGCGTGGCGCACGTTGGCGATGGCTGCGGGCAGGTCCTCCACCTCCACGTCGTGGGCGCTGTCGGGGCCGAGGAAGACGAAGACACAGCGCGAGACGGGCCGGCCGGTGGACTCCTCGAGCATGAGGGCGTAGGCGGCGATCTGCAGCCGGTAGGCCGGCTTCTGCCGTAGATCGGGGCGATCGTCGGAGGCGTGGGTCTTGTAGTCGACGACCACGAGTGAGCCGTCGGGCGCCTCGTAGAGCAGGTCAATGAACCCCTCCAGGAAGCGGCCGGCGATCTCGGCGCCCGCGTACAGCTCGCGCCAGTGGGGGCAGCCGGCGGCTTCGCGGATGGTGGGTGAGCCGAGGGCGTGGCGGACCCGCCGGGCCACGTCGCCAACCAAGTGGCCGATGCCCTCCACCTCCGCCTGGCGGCGGGCGACGGCCTGCAGCGCCTCGCCGGAATCCGCTGCGTCGAAGCCTGCCGCCTCGCCGACACCCACGACGCCGAGTTCCACCGTTTGGAGTACAGCGTGGACCGCCCGCCCGAGAGCGGTCCCGTAGCGACCTCTGCCCCAGACCGGCGCATCCTCGTCCGCGCCGCCCTTCTCGAGGCCGGGATCGGCGCCGAGTTCCACCTGTTGGGCCATGTCGCCCGGCTCGCGTGCAGCGGGCGGCACTACACCACCGGAACCGCCCGCTCCGTCCCCACCCGCGCCTGCCGTGGCGGCCACCCGGCTGGCGGCCACCACGGTGCTGCGGTCGGCCAGGGCCCATAGCTCTGCGTGCTCGCGTCGCCATTCCTCGGGGGCCGGAACAGCCTGCACTCCCGGCCCGGTTGCGCTGACCGCAACAATGTCCTCTCCGCTGCGGCCCGCGCCCCCGGCACCGGTTTCCGCTCGGGTTGGCCGGCTGAGCTGCGGCAGCGTCTCGAGCGGGCGACCCGCGGCCCACCCGGAACGCTCGAGTGCCCCCGACAGGGTCAGTGGCGAAGCCTCCGACCCGCCGGGCGCCGCCTCGTCGTCCCCGTCGCCGCCCTGTGCCACCGCGAGCGGATGCGGCACCTGTGCCTCCCCTGCCGGCTGGGGGGACACCACCTCCGCCACCGTGTGGGCCAGCAACTCGGCGAGCGCCATCTTCTGGAGAACCTCGGCGCTGGTGAGGTCCCCCCAACTCTTGGGGTTGCGACCGGTGCGGTGCAGGGAGACCGCCAGGTAGTCCCGCGCCCGCGTGCACGCCACGTACAGCTTGCGGAGATCCTCGTGGAACTCGTGCGTCTTTTCCTGCTCCCTGCCGGCCTCGAAGCCCGCCGAACCGACGCGGCGGCTCAACCGGCAAACCGCCTCCCCGCCCGACGGGAAGACCAATTCCGAGGACCGCGTCCCGCGTACGGGGGCGGTCGTGCCCGAGAAACCCGCCACCATCACGAACGGGAACTCCAGCCCCTTGGCAGCATGGACGGTCATCACCCGCACGGCGTCGTCGTCGGTTTCGGGTACGAGTGCCTCGACCACGCGCGCCCCGTCGCTCCGCTGCATGTCCACCCAGCGGAGATACCCCCGCAGCGTGCCCCCGGTGGAGTCCGAGAACGCCCGCGCCTGGTCGACGGCGCGGCGCAGGCGGCGCCAGACGTCCCGGTGGCGGTCCTCGGCGAAGGCCAGTTCCATAAGCCGCCGCTCCCGCACGACCCTGTCCACGATCTCCCCCGGACTGCACCAGAGCCGCTCGGCGTGCAGTCCGGTCAGCCACTTCAGCGCCCCACTCACCGGGTGGTCGGGCTGGGGGCTCAGGTAGTCCCACGGTCGGTGGCGGGCGTCACAGGCCCGGCGGTAGGTGTACAGATCGTCGTCGCCGAACCCGAACGCCGCCGAGCGCAGCGCCGTCACGACCGCCAGATGGTCCGAGGGGTCGTCGATGGCGCGCAGTACGGCCAGGAGGTCGGCCTCAGCGCGAGAGCCGTAGACCAGGCTGGAGGACTCGACGCGGTGCGGAACACCCGCCGCCTCGAAGGCGTCGATGAGCGGACCGAGGGTGGTGCGCGCCGGGATGAGGACGCACACGTCGCGCAACCGGATCGGCCGCGTCCCGGAGCGGTCGCGCACCGCCCAGCCCTCGGCCACGGCGCGGCGGGCCAACGCGGCCACCTCGGCGAACTCGCGCTCGCGCAGCCGACCGGCCGTTGACGCATCCGTCTCGCCGTCGGTGGCCGTGTCCGCACCCAGCAGGAGCACGGGCATGCGAGCGTCATCCGGCGGTGACTCCCGTCCGGCCACAAGGGGCACGTAGTCGGGCTGGGAGCCCGCGGCCGGACGGATGAGGCGGCCGAAGACGGTGTTGACCCAGTCCACGATCTCCGGCGAGGAGCGCCAGTTTCGGCTCAGCGTCTCGCGCGCCGCGGGGCCGGCCCAGTCCGCCACCCGCAGGTACATGCCGATGTCAGCCCGGCGGAACCGGTACAGCGACTGCTTCGGATCGCCCACGAAGAACAGCCGACCGTCACCCGCGACAAGGTCGGGCCAGTGCGGCCGCGGGGCGATCTCGGCGGCTGTGTCGTCATCATCGGCACCGTCGCAGTCGACAGCCGGCGACTCGGCGGCGATCAGCAGCGCCAGCTCCACCTGGATGGGGTCGGTGTCCTGGAACTCGTCGATGAGCAGCCTCGGGTAGCGACCGCGCAGCGAGCGCCGCACGGCCTCGCCGCTGTGCGGGTGGCGCAACAGGTCACGGGCCAGGACCAGCAGGTCGTGAAAGATCAGCCGTCCCTGGCGACGGCGCCTGCCGGCTTCGTCCCGGGTGAACGCCGCCAGGCGTGCCAGCAGGCAAGCCGCGCACGCCTGCCCCGCGGCATCCAGGCGCGCCGACGCCTCCTCGCGCAGTTCCCGGAGGCGTTCGCGTACCGCCTCCTTGTCGAAGCCGCGGTGCCAGTTGGCCTTGCGGCCCCGCGGGACGCGGCCGCCGGCCACCTCCTCCAGCAGCGTCAGAGCCTCCAACTCGTCGGCGCCGTCGAGGCGATCGGCCACCCTGCCGAGGTCGACGAGCACGTGGTACAGATCGTCCGGCTCGGTGGACGGCGACGACGAGAGATTGTTGAACGGGATGTTGTGCCGGCGGCTCTCGTTGGCAAGCAAGCGCATGGGCTCGACGAGGTCGGCGAACGCGAAGGGCGGCACGTCGGGTAGCCCGCTCAGTTCCGGGATGCGCTCGACGGCGAGATCCCAGTTCCCGGCCATGCCCCGCGCTGCGGCCCGCAGGCTCGCCATGCGCATTCCCAGCGTGTCGGCCAGCACCAGCGCCCGCTCCATGCGCGGCTCGGCGAGCAGGTCCTCGACGAACCGGTCCCAGGCATCGGCGAACTCCATGTCGGCGCCGATCTCGTCGAGCATCTCCAACCGCGGCGGCAGACCTGCCTCGGTGGTGTGGTCGCGCAGGATCCTCTGCGCAAACGAGTGCAGGGTGCAGACGGCAGCGCCGTCGAGGTCGTCGAGAGCGTCGCCGAGGATCTCCGCCTCTTCGGTAGCGGCCCACCTCGCCTGCACCACGATTTCCTTCCGCAGCCGCTCGCGCAGCTCGGCAGCCGCCTTCTCGGTGAACGTGATGGCGGCGATGTTGGTCAGCGCCACCCCGCTGCGCACCAGCTCGACGATCCGGTTCACGAGCGCGGTGGTCTTGCCCGTTCCGGCCCCGGCCTCCACGAACAGGGTGCGGGACAGATCCCCGGTCACCGCGCGGCGCGCCCGGCTGTCCTCGTCCGCTCCGGGCGGGGCACTCACGGGCGCCCCGCTCCGAGCATGAGGCGACGGTGAGGCGAGGACCGGCTCGCAAGCGCCGGGCGAGGCGCCGCTCACGCCGCGCCCCCCGGCTCCGGTGGTGCCGCGACCCTGCCGGCCGGGTACCGGCCGCGACGCGCCCCGTCGGTGAGTTGGCCCACTTCGCCGGGTGGCAGCAGTTCTCGGGCACCCACCCGCAGCCACCCCAACAGTTCGGGACTGTGGGCCTTGCGGCGAAGTTGCCGGTACACCTCGGTGGCCCGGTGAGTGTCGGCCCCGCAGTACTCGCAGTGCGCCGCTTGGCCGTCCGGCCGCGGGTAGGCGGGGAACACGCCGCCGGCGATCCCGTCGGCGATTGCCGCCAGCGTCCAGCGCAACTCGGTCTCCACTGCATCGTCCAGCGGCAGCGGCAGCCAGCGGTACTTCTCACGCGCTGTCACGAACCAGTAGCCGGCGGTCACGTCCACGGTCCCGGAAGGAGCGTCGGACGGTGCGGCCCCCGACTCAGAACCACTGGCGGACGCCTCGGACACCACGAGACCAGCCTCGACGGCCATGCGGCGCGCAGCGTGGGCGTAGAGCGGGAGCTGTAGGCGGGGAAGCACCTCCGCTTTCGGACTGCCCTTGCGGCCCGCCCCGGCGTAGAGCGCCCACGGCGGCTCACCCAGACGCCGGTAGGGGTCGCTGCGGCCCGTCTTGTAGTCGATAACCACCAGACCGCCCACCGACGTCGTGTCGATGCGGTCCACCGCGCCGCGCAGGCGGATCGTGCGACCGTCGCCCAGAGCCACCTCGACCGGCGGCAGAGGCGCCTCGTCAACTCGCCGGAGCGACATGGCGAAACCCTTCTCGCTGGCCCACGGTCGGCACCCCCCCTCGCGGCGCCACACCTCGTCGGCGTCCAGGAACGCCAGCAACTCGCCACGCAATCTGCGGCGCTCGGGCTCCCAGAAGATCCTCTGCCCGACGCGTCCCTGGCCCTCCCGCTCGGCGAACGCCTCCTCGGCAATCTCCACCAGGCGGCGGCGTTCGGGCGCCCCCCAGGCCGTCTCCGGCTCGGGAGCCCCGGCTGCCAGGACCTCGCTGAAGAAGCGATCCAGGATCGTGTGGACGAGATCGCCGCGCTCCAGCGGTGAGATCCGCAGTTCACGTTCGGGCTGATCCACCGGTTCGACGCCGAGCAGGTAGCGCATGAAGTAGCCGTGGGGGCAGGCGGCCCAGGCTTCCAGCTGCGTGGCCGAAACGACCCGCCCGCCCTCGGCCGGGCCGGGAACATCACAGCTCGCCAGGTTCCCGTCGAAACGGGTGAATGCGGCGCTGCGCCGCGCCGCCAGCAGCGCCGCAGCGCCGCCCAGAACACCGCCGTCAGCGGCCAGAGGATGTTCGGCCAGGGCCCGCCCCGAGCTTCGGTGGTCGAGCAACCGGCGCAGGTCGTACTCGTGGCGGGTGACGGGAAAGGCACACGCCGCCAGGGCAGCGGTGGCCGACGGCAGCTCGCCGAACACCCCGGCGGGGAGCGTCGCCAGGTCCTCGGCATCGAAAACCGGCTGCGCTCCGCTCGCCTCGCCGTCTCGGGCGCCCGCACCGTGCGGCACGTCGCCGTCGGCGCGCAGCAGGCTCTGCGCCGACTCCAGCAGCCGGCGCGACGGGAGCCGCTCGGCCGTGCGGCGAAGGTCGCCCCGGGGGAACAGCAGCGTGCGCTCGCCGGACGCGGCGGACAGGGCCGCCAGGAAGTGGCGGTGCTCGTCGGCAAGGCGCGCCGCCGGTGGCTCCAGCACGCCGGGGGCAGCGGCCCGCTCGGCCTCGGTGAGCAGCGAGTCCTCGACCGCCTGGCCGGGGAAGACCCCTTCGGCCAGCCCCAGAATCCATACGCAGCGCAGATCCGTACCCAGCGCGACGTCCACCGGGCCCACCAGCAGCCCGTGTCCGACACGCCCCCGACGCACCCGCGCTCCGGCCAGTTCCGCCTCCAGGGCACGGCGGAACCGAGTCAGGTCGGGACGGGGATCCACGCGGTCCAGACCGCCCAGACGTTCGAGGGCGGATTCGATCTGCTCGGCCGCGGTGCACTCGTGCGGCGGCCAGTTGTCCTTCCGCCAGGTGGCCCCACCTACCAGATCCCGGATCGACTGCCTCGCCCATCCCGTCAGAGCGCGCCACAAGCGCAGGTCCGCCGCTGCTGCGACGCGTCCCGCAATATCGGCCATGAACCGGTGCAGGCTCTCCGCCAGGGCGATGTCGCGCTCGATCTGCACCTGCCGCCAGTCGCTGTCCTCGCCGAGGCGGGTGATCTCCAGCCGGCGGTTCGCACAGTAGGTCCCAAGACGGCGGCCCCACTCCTCGGCGTCGTGCAGTACCCCGGCGCGGCGGCTGATCCGCTCCCAGGCCGCCACCGGAACCGGCCGCCACGCCCCGCTAGCTCCCGTGGCCGTGGCGTCGCCCGCACCGAACGTCCCCGCGCTGTCGGGATTGGGGCCGGATCGGGTATCGAACGGCTCCGGCGTGCCCACCCCGCCATCAATGGACGCGCCGACGTCCAGCGCGGCGCGAACAGGCGCCGAGGACAGCCAGGCCATGACGTCGTGGCGGCTGAACCGGCGTGCCGGCAGGCTCAGCAGCCCCAGCAGGAACCGTCCCAGGGCGCTCTCAGCGAGCGGTCGCACCGACGGGCCGCTGAACGGCATCTCCGCAGCCAGCAACTGGTCGTGCAGCAGGCGGGCGTACGGATCGTTGCGGCCGTACAGCACTGCCATCCGGTGAAGGGGAATGCCGCGGCGCATACCGTCGACGACACCGCGCAGCGCGGTCCGCACCTCCTCGTCCGCGTCGGGCACGGCGACGATGCGGCTCGGTGCCGGAGCGGACACCCCCGGAGGCTGCCAGGCCTCCGCTCCGGCGAGGCGGCGCACGACAGCGCCCACCTGGGCGTCGGCATCCGGCGCACCGCAAACCCCCGCGATCACGACGAGCCCTTCGGCGGCCGCCAGTGCACCGAGCAGGCCGAGCGCCGAGGACCCCAGCCGCTGTGGCAGGTACAGCAGCACCGGCCCCGGCCCGGCCAAACCTGCCGCGCCGTACCCGTTCGGCGCGTGCTTCTCGATGAGCGCTTCGGTGGCTCCCGGCGCCGGCTCGGCTCGGGTCGCACGCCCGCGCCCAGCCCCCAGTGGCACCGCCCAGGCAGCAGGCCCGTCCCCCGCCCGAACCGCAGTGTCGTGCAGCGCGGCCGCGCCGGGATCCGCCCGTGACGACGCACCAGCGCGAACCACGTCGGTCGCCGTATCCAGCAGGTCACGCTCGTCGTGGAAGCCCCCGGCGGCCAGCCTTCGCCGGACGGCTCGACTGATGGCAACCACGTCGCGTGCCCGCGACGACGCCTTCTCCAGCGCCACCAGATCGCCTGCACCCAGGTCGCGCAGCGTCCGGTGCGCTTCGACCAGGGCGCGCTCGGTGGAGACGTGCTCGCGAACGTCCCCAAACACCCCCGCGGCCGGGGTCTGCAGCACCTGCCGAACCGTGCCTGCCAGGACCGCCGCCGAGACGGGCCGCCGACCCTGCGCCGCCAGGGCCTCGCCCGCCAGCAACTCAGCCAGCCGGCCGAGTGTGAGGCAGTCCACCCCGATCAGCCTCCGCCGGGCCAGCGCCCGGCGCGTGACGATGCCCGTGCGGTGGTCCGGAACCACGACCGTCACCGGCGCAAGGAAATGCCCGTGCTTGGCCCGCGACGACTCCACCACCTCGCACAGCGCCTCGAACGCCGGCGGTCCGTAGGGCGTCAACCGCACAGCAACAGTCACGAGTGCCACTGTAGGGACCCTCTACGACACACCCCGCCGGCGACCTCCGCCGGCCCAGCCGGCCCGCGCTCCGATCCATCGATGTCGCTTACACGGACTCACCCCGCGGGGCCCCGCTGGGCCGAACTGCGGCACGTACAATGCGCGACCGCACGTACGCACACGACCCAGGAAGAGTGCTCCGCGATCCCCTATCCCCCCCGTCGCCACTCCGGCGGGCGCCGGAGCCACTGCCCGGCGGTCCGGCCGCACCGCCGGTGGACAACGCAGCAGTGACCCGGCTGAGAGGGATGTCCGATGACGGTCCGCCACGCTGACGCCGTCATCATCGGCGCGGGCGTGATCGGCGCCGGCGTGGCCTACGAGCTGTCCCGGCGCGGCCTGGCGACGGTCAGCGTCGAGCGGCTGCCGGGCGCCGGCCAGGGCTCCACGAGCGCGTCGAGTGCGGTCGTCCGGTTCAACTACTCCACCAGGGCCGGGGTGGCCATGTCCGTCGAAGGGCTGCACTACTGGCTGCGGTGGCGGGAGCACGTCGGCGCGGCGGGCGGGACGCCGGTGCCGGACTTCGTGCAGTGCGGGATGCTGCTACTCAAGGTCCCGGGTTCCAACCACGAGCGGGCCGTCGGGCACTTCGACGCCCTCGAGGTGCCCTACGAGGACCTAGACCGCCACGAACTGGAGCGCCGGTTCCCGTACCTCGACGCCCACCGCTTCGGCCCGCCGACCCGGATGGACGACGACCGGTTCTGGGCCGAGCCGACGGGGTTCATCGACGGCGCCATCTGGATGCCCGAGGGTGGCTACGTAACCGACCCGATGCTGGCAGCACGGAATCTGGCCGACGCGGCGGCCTCGCTCGGCGGGACGTTCCTCTACGCGCGGAACGTTACCGCCGTGCTCCGGGAGGGCGACCGCGTCGCGGGCGTCGCGCTCGACGACGGCACAGAGGTGAGCGCCCCCGTGGTGGTGAACGTGGCGGGGCCGCACTCGTCAGCCATCAACGCCATGGCGGGCGTCTCGGGCACCACCACGATCTCCACCCATCCGATGCGCCGGGAGGTGTACGTGGTCCCCGCACCCGACGGGCCGGCCTTCGACGACGCCGGTTGCGTCATGGGCGACCTCGACTGCGGGTTCTACCTCCGCCCCGAGCGCCCCAACAACATCCTGATCGGCAGCCTCGAGGCGGCGTGCGACGAACTCGGCTGGGTCGAAGATCCCGACGCCGTCTCGCTGACGACCACCCGCGAGGAGTTCGAGACGCATGTGCTGCGCGCCGCCCGGCGGGTCAGGAATCTCGGCCTACCGCACGAGCACCGCGGGACCGTCGGCGTCTACGACGTCACCGAGGACTGGCTGCCGATCTACGACCGCACCGACCTCGGCGGCTTCTATATGGCAATCGGCACGAGCGGCAACCAGTTCAAGAACGCCGCCATCGCCGCCCACTGCATGGCCGAGCTGATCCTCGAGGTCGAAGGCGGGAGAGACCACGACACCGACCCCGTCACCGTCGAAGGCCCACACCTCGGCCTGCCCATCGACATGGCCACCTTCAGCCGCAACCGCCCCCTCGACGACAACGCCCCCAGCAACGTCCTCGGGTAGGCCACACCGACCCCCGTCGGGGGTGTGCCGAATAGTCCGGCGGTATCAACGCCTGGCCCGACCGCGGCCCGACCGATCTGCGCAACCTCTCCGGCTGGCACAGATGTGACGAGACAGCTGTGACGACCAGGGGGTCAGGTGCGGGCGGTGGACCTCTGTAGGCCGGAGTGGTTGCGCAGGAAGGCCACCGTGGCCACGCCGGCGAGGGCGGCGCCGAACAGGCCGCTGTAGTGGCTGAGGAACTGGAAGTCCTGCCACGCCACGACCGCGCCGCCGGCGATGCCGGCAACGGCGCCGGAGGTGCTCATCAGTAAGTCGGCCGCGCCCTGCACGGGCACGCGATCCTCTGCCGCCACGACAGACATGAACAGAGCCGTCCCCGCCACGAGGCAGCAATTCCAGCCGAGCCCCACGCCGAACATGCCGACAAACATGCCCCATGCCACCTCCGGCGGTGTGTGGGCCGACATCTCCGCGCCAAGGAAACTGACGACGCCGCCCATGACGATCATGGGCGTAGGGCCGATGCGCCCGGTCGCCCACCCCACCAGGGGTGCGAGGGCATACATCCCCACGATGTGTATGGAGATGACGAATCCGATGACCCGCAGGCTCTGGCCACCGTCGGTCATGTGCAGGGGCGTCATGACCATCGTCGACACCATGACCCCCTGCCCCACCATCATCGCCAGCGTGGCGAGGCGGACCGGGGGCAGCCGCGCGATCAGACGCAGCGATTGAGCCAGGCTGCCACGGCCTCGGGCCGTCTCGGCACCGTCGCCGAGCCGGCGCGCTACCAGAAGAGGATCGGGCCGCAGGCCCCGCTCCAACACCAAGGTGGCCACACCAAAAGCCGCTGCCGCGAACAGGAACGGGCCCGCTAAGTCCTCCAGACCCACGGCGTTGGCGACCGCCGTGGCGGGACCCAGAGCGAGCGTCGGTCCGGTGATCGCGCCGACCGTGGTGGCGCCGACGAGGAGCCCGATCGTCCGGGCCCGGTCGGGTGGCGGCGCGAGGTCGACAACGGCGAAGCGAGCGGCCAAGCCGCAGGCGTTGCCGGTTCCGACCGCCGCGAAGCCGACGACGACCAGCGCGTACACGTCGGAGAGCCCTCCGGCCAGCGTAATGAGCGCGCCGGCCAGAGCCAGCAGGTATCCCGACCGCAGACCCACCCGGCGGCCACTGCGGGCCATGAGCTTCGCCAGCGGCACTGCTACCACGGCCGACCCGATGGTCAGGCCCGAGGCGGCCAAGCCGCTCAGAGTCTCGCTGCCGGTGATCTCGTCGGCCAGCACCGCGGCGATGCTGAATGCCCCTGCCGTGCCGGCACCGCCGACGGCCACCACCGCCATCAGGACAGTGAGGGTGCGCCGCTGGATGTCCCGGACGTTCCGACCGGTGGCAGGATCCTGCTCGGAGACCGCCAACTCGGCGGACACTGCGGCGCCCGGCAGGACGGCTTCGGCCCGCGTCCTCTCCGGTGGCTCCGTCACGCGCTCAGACTAGGCGCCACCCACGCCCCTGCCCGCACCTCCGATTGCCGCCGGAACCACGGCGAACGGGGACTGCAATGGCCGCGCCGGTAGAGTCGCTCCGTGCAATGGTCAGAACCCCCACCCATGGCGCTGGATCCGGCGCTTCGTTATCACGCCACCATCGACACGAGCTGCGGCTCCGTGGAGGTGGATCTTCACGCCGAACGCTCCCCGCTGGCGGTCAACAACTTCGTCTTCCTGGCCCAGCAGGGTTACTACGACGGCTGCCCTGTGCACCGGGTCGTGCCCGGTTTCGTGGTGCAGGCGGGCGACCCCACCGGCACCGGGCGCGGCGGCCCCGGCTACCGCTTCGCCGACGAACTCACCGGACGCGGCCAGTACCGGGAGGGCACGTTGGCCATGGCCAACGCCGGCCCCAACACCAACGGCTCGCAGTTCTTCATCTGCGTGGCGAGCGTGGGCCTACCGCACGCCTACACCATCTTCGGTCAGGTCACCGCCGGCATCGACGCCGTGCACGCCTTCTGCAACCTGCCCCGCAAGGGTGAAAAGCCCAAGGGCGACGCGGCCATCCGGTCGATCACGATCCACACCGAGCCTGTCGCCGCACGCCGCGGCTGAGGGCCAACACCGGGAACGTCCCCCTCAGGGTCGAGTCCGCAGACCGCCGATCACCAGGCGGGAGAACTCCCGGCCGATCTCAGCCGCCGTGGCCGACCCATCCGGGCGGTACCAGAACGACATGGCATTGAGCATGCCGATGATGCCGATGGTGGCGAGACGCGGATCGATGTCGGCATGGATCTCACCGAGTTCCTGCCCCTGTTGGATCTGCGTGCGGAGAATTCCGCTGTAGACGTCGGCCGCGTCGCGGATCGTCTTCTGCCGCTCCTCGGAGAGAGACCGGAACTCCCGGAAGAACACCGCCGACTGGACGCGGTTCGCCACGAACACGTCCACGTGCCCGCGCACGAGATCCTCGATGAGCTCCAGCGGCGTGCCCTCCTTCTGCTCGAGTTCCTGGACCATCGCAAGAGCAGCGTCGTAAGCCTCCTTGATGACACCAAAAAGAAGATCCTCTTTAGTGTCTATGTAGTAGTAGAGACTTCCCTTCAGGATGCCGACTTCCTCGGCGATTTCCTGAATAGATGTTGCTTGATAACCTTTTTCATTGAAGATACGGGCCGCGATGTCCATGATCTCCTGACCACGACGCTTGGAACGCCTCGGGGTGTCCACTTTGCCCTCCGACATGAGTTCATACCTCAAACAACTGTTGGGTTGACTTACTGGCGGTAGATTGTACGCCAGAACCAGATCGTACGCAGCCATACGCTCCTTGACGGGAATCATCGGCGGGCGGGCGCAACCGGCCGCCGGGTAGATTGGCGGGAACGGTTACGCCCACTCCCGGCAGGGCAGCACACCGACGGGCACAGAGTCAGCCATGAGCATCTCCGACAAGCACCTCCCCGACGGGCCGGGACCGCACGGCGAGGCACCGCACGACGACGACTCGGCGCGCACCGGGGCCGAAGCTCGGTGGCGAGCCTCCTTCGAGGCTGCCACGCTCCGCGACAGCGCCTTCGAGACGATGTCCGGCGTGCCGGTCGACGGGGTCTACGGCGACCCGCCCTACCCCGGCCAGTTCCCGTACACGCGGGGCATCTTCCCCTCGATGTACCGCTCCAGGCTCTGGACGATGCGGCTGTTCGCCGGCATGGGCACCCCCGCCAACACCAACCGGCGTTTCAAGAAGCTGCTCGCAGCCGGGGGAACAGGGCTCTCCACCGCGTTCGACATGCCGACCCTCATGGGCCGCGACTCCGACGACCCGTGGGCCGTCGGCGAAGTGGGGCGCGCCGGTGTGGCCATCGACACCGTCGCCGACACCGACGACCTCTTCGCCGGGATCGACCTCGGCAACGTCAGCACGTCGATGACAATCAACGGTCCCGCCAACATCATGATGGCCATGTACATCGTCACCGCCGAACGGGGCGGCACCGAACGACAGCGGCTGAGCGGCACGATCCAGAACGACATCCTCAAGGAGTACCAGGCCCAGAAGGAGTACATCTTCCCGCCGCGCCCCTCGGTGCGCCTCGTGACCGACATGATGCGCTTCACCACCGCCGAGATGCCCCGTTGGCACCCGGTTTCCATCAGCGGTTACCACATCCGCGAGGCCGGCTCCACCGCCGCCCAGGAGTTGGCGTTCACCCTCGCCAACGGCTTTGCCTACGTGGAGGCGGCGATGGCCGCCGGTCTCGACGTGGACGACTTCGCCAGTCGCCTCTCGTTCTTCTTCAACAGCCACATCGACTTCTTCGAGGAGATCGGCAAGTTCCGCGCCGCACGGCGCATCTGGGCGCACTGGATGCGCGACCGCTACGGCGCCCGCAAGGAGCGCTCCCTGCAGCTGCGCTTCCACACCCAGACGGCGGGCGTGTCGCTCACCGCCCAGCAACCCGAGGTGAACATCGCCAGGGTCGCAACGCAGGCGCTGGCCGCAGTGTTGGGCGGGACGCAGAGCCTGCACACCGACAGCTACGACGAGGCGTTGGCCCTGCCCACCGAGCGGGCCGCACGCATCGCCCTGCGCACCCAGCAGGTCATCGCCCACGAGACGGGCGCCGCCAACGTGGCCGACCCGCTCGGCGGCTCCGACTACGTGGAGTGGATGACCAACGAGATGGAACGCCGGGCGACGGAGATATTCGACCATCTCGACAAACTGGGTGAGGGTTCGATCCTCGAAGGGGTCTACGAGGGCATCGCCAATGGCTATTTCGTGGGCGAGATCGCCGACAGCGCCTACCGCTTCGAGCGCGAGGTCAACGCCGGCCGCCGGATCACCGTGGGCGTGAACGCCTACACCGAGGGCGACGACGGCGACACACCCACCCTCTACATCGACGACGACGTGGAGGCCCAGCAGTTGCAGCGCCTCGCGGAGGCCCGCCAACGGCGCAACGACGGCGCCGTGGCCGACGCACTCGAGCGGCTCACCGCCGACGCCGCCGACCCGACGGTCAACCTCATGGAGCCCATCATCGACTGTGTGCGGGCCGAGGCCACCGAGGGCGAGATCGTGGCGGCGCTCGAAGGGGTGTTCGGCACCTACACCGAGGCCGCGGTGGTATGACACGCGCTGCTGCCTCCCCCGATGCCGGCAGCGGACAGGACGCGCCGTTGCGGATCGTGCTGGCCAAGCTGGGGCTCGACGGTCACGACCGGGGCCTGAAGGTCGTCGCCCGGATGCTGCGCGACGCCGGCCTCGAGGTCATCTACCTGGGGTTGCGCCAAACGACCGAATCGGTGCTGAACGCCGTCGAGCAGGAGGACGCCGACGTGATCGGTCTGTCGATCCACAACGGCGGGCACCTCACCCTGGCGCCGCGCATGGTGGACGCCGTGCTCGGTGCAGGCATGGACGTCCCCGTGGTGGTGGGTGGCATCGTGCCCGACATGGACCTCAAGCGCTTGCTGGACGCGGGCGTGGCGGCAGTGCTGGGGCCGGGCGCCTCCGCTGTCGAGGTGGCCCGAACCGTCCGGGCGGCGGCCGCCCGCCGCGCATGAGCCCCGACAGGGCCGCGCACACACCGACCGACGCCCTGCGCCCCGGCTCCGAGCGCGCCCCCGCCGCTGCGGGCAACACACCGGGCGACATCGCCGAGCTGTTCGAACGCGCCTGCGGCGGCGACCGCCGGTCTCTGGGACGGCTGCTGACGTTCATCGAGCGGGGCGGCCCCGAGGCGGACGCCGTCGCCATCGCGGCCTGGCCCCTGGCGGGCGGCGCCCACGTCGTCGGCATCACCGGGGCACCCGGTGTGGGCAAGTCAACCCTCACAGATCGTCTGGCGCAGACCGCCCTGGCCGACGGGCGGCAGGTGGCGATCCTCGCCATCGACCCGTCCTCTCCCCTCACCGGGGGCGCCATCCTGGGTGACCGGGTGCGCATGAGCAGCGCCGCGGCCCCCGGCGGACCGTTCGTCCGCTCGATGGCTAGCCGCGGGCAGTCGGGGGGATTGGCACTCGCCACCCTGGCGGCGGTGCGGCTGCTCGACGCCACCGGCCACGACCTGATCATCGTGGAGACGGTCGGTATCGGGCAGGTGGAGGCCGACATAGCCGACGCCGCCGACACCACCGTGGTGGTCGTCAGCCCCGGCTGGGGCGATGCCGTGCAGGCCAACAAGGCCGGCCTGCTGGAACTCGCCGACGTGTTCGTGGTCAACAAGGCCGACCGGGCCGGCGCCCGCGACGCCCGGCGCGACCTCGAACACATGCTGGACCTGGGCCACGGAGCCGACTGGCGTCCGCCCATCGTCCTGACCGTGGCAACCGAGAATGACGGAACCGACGATCTGTGGACACACGTGGGCAGCCACCGGCGCCACCTGACGGACCGCCACGACGCCGGTGCCCGGCGATCACAGAATGCCGCCCAGGAGGTCCGGCGGCATCTCTACCACCTGGTGGACGGCCTCCTGGCAGACCCCACCGAGCAGGCCGCGAACCTGTTCGCAGCGGTCACGACGGGGCGACTCGCGCCGTCGGCGGCCGCGGCACTCCTCGGCGCCGAACTCGGCCGGACCAACGGCGGAGCCGATGCAAGCGCTGCAGCAGGGATCTGACGTGCGAACCACGATCATCTTTGACCTGGAGCAACGCGCATGACGTCCCCGCAGCCTTCCCTTCTCGTCACCGGGGCGGCCGCCGGTATCGGCGCCGAGATCGCCCGCACCGCAGCAGCCGACGGGTACCGGGTGGGCGCACTCGACGTGAACCCGGCGGTGGCCGAGATCGCCGCCGCCCTCGACGGTGCCGAGGCGCTCACCGCGTCGGTCAACGATGCGGCGGACGTCGAGTCGGCGTTCGACGCCTTCGGAGCGCCCGACGTGCTGATCAACAACGCCGGCATCGTCCGTTTCGGCCCGCTGCTGGACCTGAGCCCCGAGGACTGGCGGGCGGTGGTGGACGTGAACCTGACCGGGGCGTTCCTGTGTGCCCGGGCAGCGGCGCGGCGCATGCGGGAAGCGGGCGGCGGGCGCATCGTCAACATCGCCTCCATGAACGGCACCGTCCCCGGCCCCAACGCCGGCGCCTACGCCTCCACCAAGGCGGGCATCATCATGCTGACCCAGCAGATGGCCCTGGAGTGGGCGCAGTTCAACATCCGCGTGAACTGCGTGGCACCCGGCCTCATCGACGGCGGCATGTCGGCACCCATCAACGCCGATCCGGTGCTGCGGGCCGAACGGGAGGCAGCAGTGCCGCGCGGGCGCCTCGGCACCACCGGCGACATCGCCCGGGCGGCCCTGTGGCTGGCCTCCGACGACGCCGACTACGTCACCGGCCAGACGCTGCTGGTGGACGGCGGCGTGACCATGTCGATCCTCTCGCACCTGCCGCGGCCCCGTAACATCGACGGCGTGGGCGATGCGGCGCGCACCCCCGGCCGGAGTCATGCGGGCCCCGAGGCCGCACGATGAGACCCGTCGAGGGGATGTCCGTGCTGATCACCGGCGGCGGCTCGGGGATCGGCGAAGGCACTGCGGAGCACTTCGTGGGCGCCGGTGCGGCCGTGACGGTGACCGGACGTCGCGCCGACAAGGTGCAGGCGGTGGCGGACCGCCTCGGCGAACGCTGCTGCGCCGTGGCGGGCGACGTGACGGCGGCCGAGGACCGCGAGCGCATGATCACCACCGCCGTGCAACACGGCGGCGGCCGACTGGACGTGCTGCTCAGCAACGCCGGCAACATGTACCGGGGACCCGTGGAGGATCTGGAGGAAACCCGGCTGCTGGAGCTGTTCCACACCAACGTGGTGGCGGGCATGCTGCTGTGCGGCCTGGCGGTGCCGCACCTGCGACGAACGCAGGGCTGCGTACTGTTCGTCGGATCGGTGCACACCAAGAGGAGCTTCCCCGGCGTCTCGCCGTACGCAGCCACCAAGGGGGCCATCGAGACGCTGACTGGTGTGCTGGCCGCAGAATTGGGACCACAGGGCATCAGGGTGGGCTGCGTGCGCCCCGGTGGCGTCCTCACCGAGATCAACCAGCGAGCGGGCCTGTTCGACGACGAGCAGGCCGCCGCCCGCCTTGCGGCCATGTCCGGCGCGCACGCCCTCGGGCGCATAGGCACCGCCACCGAGATCGCCGAGGCCTTCGAGTACCTGGCGCGGGCCGAGTGGACCACCGGAGAGGTGCTCGTGGTGGACGGCGGGTTGGGCCTGGGGGTCACCCATGACTGATCTCGCCGGGCGCAGCACCCGCCAGGTCGTCGAGGACCACCTCACCGCTGTTCTGACCGGCGACCCCGTCGCCATGGCAGCCGATTACGCCGACAACGCGGTGCTCGTTCGCCACGATGCCTCGTACGAGAGCGCAGCGGTGATCGCCGAGTACTTCACGTCCGTCCCGGGGCGGCTCGGAGGTGGCGAGGTGTGCTTCGGCGAGCGACGCGACGAGAGCGACGACCGCGTCTCGGTGCGCTGGCGCATTGCCGGTGGACCCGGCGACGGCACGTCCGGATGTGACACGTTCACGGTCACCGAAGGGTTCATCGTCCACCAGACGGTGGCCCTCGACAATGCCGACTTCTGACGCAGTCCCTACCATGAGGCGCCCACAATGAGCACGACCACCACCCCCGCCGCCGTCAACATCGACACCTACGCCGCCGCGCAGCAGCGCTACCGACGCCGCGAGCTGGCCTTCTTCACCCGCAGCGCCTGATTCGATCCGCGACCCCGACCAACCGACCCCCGGAGGAACCACACATGACCGCTGCGACCCTCGCCCCGAGCACCGAAGAGCTGGCCGACATGACCCCGGAGCAGTTCGTGGAGCGCCTGCGCGCCGAACTCTCGCGCCCCGGCTGCGGCATGGCCGACCACCCCGTCGTGGGAGCCATGGAGGACGGCACTGCCACCGTGCCGCAGTTGCTGCTGTTCTGCGAGCAGTTCTACCTGCACATCTCCCGCATGCTGCCGTGGATCGGCGCCATCTACGTGAACTGCCCCCACGAGGACGTGCGCACCACGCTGGTCAAGAACCTCGCCGAGGAGTGCCTCGGCATCCAGACGAAGACCAAGGCCCACCCCGACCTGCTGCTGGAGTGGGGGGCGGCCCTGGGCGGCGACGCCGAAGCGATGCGCCGCGCCGAGCAACTCCCCGCCGGGCGTCGCCTCACGGAGTACTTCGAGTTCATGGGCCTCTGCCGGGAGTGGAGCGTGCCCCTCGCCGCCATCGGCATCGGCCTGGAGTCGTTCGTGCCCGACACGTTCACCCGCATCGTGGCCGCCCAGAAGAAGAACTACGCCATGAGCGACGACGACCTGATCTTCTGGACAACGCACATCATCGCCGACGCCGAGCACGGCGACGAGGGCATCGAGATCGTGTCGGAATACGCCAGGACCGCGGCCCAGCGAGACGCCGTCTACCACTGCACGCTGGAGACGGGGCGCCTGTTCTACGACATGTGGAACCTTTACCGGGCCGTTCCCGCTTGATGGACCTCACCGCCGAGCAGGAGGCGCTGCGGGAGACCGTCGCCGCCCTCGCCGCCGACCTGTACGCGCCGCAGGCCGCCGCGTGGGACGCCGAACGCACGCCGTTCCCCGACGCCGAGCGGCTCCGCCTCGCCGAGTTGGGCTTCATGGGCATGGGCCTGCCGACCGAGTACGGAGGCGGCGGGGCCGACCTTCTGGACTCCCTCATCGTCATCGAGGAGCTCGCCAAGGCCGCCCCGACGGCGGCATTCGGCGTGTTCGAGGCCAACACCGGCCCGGCACGTGTGATCGACCTGTTCGGCACCCCGGCACAGCGCCGGCGCCTGCTGCCGCCCATCGCCGCCGGCGAGGTGACGATGGCGATCACGATCTCCGAACCCGACGCCGGCTCGGCCGCCACCGACATGACCACCAGTGCCGCCCTCCGGGGCGACCACTACGTGATCAACGGCATGAAGCGCTGGTGCTCAGGCGCCGGCCACGCCGAGCAGTACCTCGTCTACGTGCGCCTCACCGACGATCCCGGCGCCCGCGCCATCGGGGCGCTGGTCGTGGACCGCGACACCGACGGGCTGAGTTTCGGACCGCAGGAACGCCTCATGGGCTTCCGGGGCATCCCGTCCGCGGACATGTTCTTCGACAACGTCGCGGTGCCCGCCGAGAACCTCATCATCGGCGCCGGAGGTTTCGGGCGGCTATTCACCGCGTTCTCCATCGAGAGGCTCGGCAACGCCACCATGAGCCTCGCCATCGGTCAGGCCTGCCTGGACCGTTGCGCCGCCTACGTGACCGAGCGCCGGCAATTCGGCAAGGAGATCATCGAGTTCCAGACCGTGCAGACGGCCCTGGCGGAAATCATCCTGCAGGTGGAGGCAGCCCGCCTACTGATTCACCGGGCCGCGGCACGGGCCGGTCGGGGCGCCCCCCGCACGCTGGAGGCCTCGCTGGCCAAGTGCTTCGCCAACGAGATGGCCAAGAAGGTGGCCGACGTGGCCGTGCAACTCCACGGGGGCTACGGCTACAGCGAGGAGTACGGCATCGAGCGGCGCCTGCGCGATGCGCACGGCTGGGCCATCGCCGGGGGCACGCCCACCATCCAGAAGGTGCGCATCGTCTCGGAGTACCTGCAGCGGCGCTTCAACCAGCGCGCCTGAGACGGCGACCGGCCAGTCAATGCCGGGTCCCGAAGGCCGCAGCGGAAAGCGGAGTGGCAGCAGGAGCGTCATCCCGGCGAAGAGCCTGCCCCGGACTCGATCCAGGGCCGGAATCCACTGTCCAGCGGCCCGACCTGCACTGCCGATGTATTACTCAGCACCGGCCTGGCTCAGCAGGTGGGGCGCCCGGGTGTCGAGGCGCAGCAGCCGCGCCGCGTTGGCGTTCAAGGTGGGCGCCAGCACGCTTGTGTCCGGGCCGGTGCCCTTGTCCCATCCGCCGAAGTTGGTGCCGTACACCAGCCGGTCGGTGCCCAGGGAGTCCAACACGAAGGCGAACTCGCGCTCGCCGGTGACGTGGCAGTCGAACCAAAGGCGCTGGAGCTGCTCGTCGAAGACGCCGGGCACCTTGAGCCACTCCGGCGAGGCCGGGCGTCGCTCGGCGAGCTTGCGCAGCTTGGACAGCGCCAGGGCCAGCGACCCACCCCCGTGGCTCACGCAGGCGTCCAGCTCGGGGTGACGTCGCAGAACGCCGCCGAAGACGAGCGTGGCGGCCGTCAGGGCCTCCTCGGAGGAGTACTCCAGCACCAGATCCAGATCCCAGTGCCGCAGCCGCGGGTCGCGCTGGGGGCCGTCGATGCCCGACTGGCAGGGGTGCAGGAACAGCGGCACGTCGAGTTCCACGCACGTGGCGTAGAGCGCGTCCATGGCCGGGGCGTCCAGCGCCGTACCGAAGTCGGTTCCGATGTAGCCGCCGAGCAGCCCGAGGTCGGCGACCATGCGGTGCAGTTCCTCGCAGGCGGCGTCGATGTCCTGCATGGGCAGGGCGCCGAGACCGACGAACCGGTCGGGGTGGTCGGCCACGACCTCGGCCAGGCTGTCGTTGTGGGCGCGGCAGAAGTCCACCGCCAGGGCGGCATCGATGAAGTGCAGGTACGTGAGGGGGTTGGGTGACAGGGCCTGCACCCCGATGCCGGCGGCGTCCATGGCGGCGAGGCGCATGTCCACCTCGATAAAAAGCGACCCCCGGTAGGCCACACCGTCGAGTTGGTAGTTACCCACGCGGAACCAGGCACTGCCGTCGGGGTGTTGGCCGATCTCGGGGCCGCAGGCACCGGCCCGCCCCATCGAGCCCTCCAGCACGATGTGGCCGTGCACGTCGATGAGACCACCGGCGGAGGTCATGAGCGGCCCTCCATGATGCCGTCGGCTCCGGGCAGCCACGCCGCCACACCGGCCACGGGGATGGAGCACACCACCGCCTCGGTGATCTGGGCCTCGCTGCAGCCGGCCCGACGGGCGCCGTTGGCGTGCACGTTCACGAACCGCGACGAGAACTCCGCCGCGTTGATGGTGCACAGCAGCAGCTCGGCGTGGGTGGCGTCCAGGAGGTTCTCCGCCAGCGACCACTCGCGCATCAGCACGTAACCCTCCAGGGCACGAGAGGCCTCGTCGGCCATGAGTTCGACGTACGGGGGCACGAACCCGAAGTAGTCCTGGAAGTAGTCCAGGCACGCCTGGCGGTCGAGGTCGTAGTCGGGCGCGTCACCCTCGGGCGGCCCGACGGTGTCGCCGTATGCCTCGTCCACCGCGGCGTTGAAGGTGGCGTAGACCGCCTCGCCGCGGGAGATCAACACGGTGAGAGCCGCGCCGCGGGCATCGCTCAGGGACAGGCCCAGCTCGCGGGCCCGCTCCATCTGAGCCATGAGCATGTCCCGGTGGCCTTTCACCGCAGCAGCGGCGGCCATGTACATGGCCTTTGCCCAGGCCGGGCAGGCGCCGTCGGTGTCGGTCACCTCGCGGACACGGGCGAGCCCCTCCGCGAACTTCGGCGACACGGCGTCGATCTGGCCGCCGGCGAGTGCGGCACTGGCCAGAGCGGACCGGTCGGCACTGGCGAGGGTGGCGGAATGAGCTGTCATGGATCCTCCTGAAGGAGCGGGTACGGACTCGAACGTGTGCCTGGCGCTGCGGGCGCCGACACCGCGACGGCAGTGTTCAGAGCTTGGCCACTTCGCCGCCGTCGATGACGAAGCAGGATCCGGTGACGAACGCCGACAGGGGCGACGCCAGGTAGCACACCAGCGGCCCCAACTCGTCCGGATTGCCCATGCGGCGCAGCGGGATCTTGCGCAGACGAGCGGTGAGCATCCGCTCGTCCGCCATCACCTGTGCCTGCGCCTCAGTGGCGAAGGCACCGGGGGCGATCAGGTTCACCCTGATGTCGTGGCGGGCCCACTCGGCGGCCAGTGCCTCGGTCAGGCGTGCCAGCCCTCCCTTGGATGCGCTGTAGGCCGCCAGCAGGGGTTTGCCCTTCAGGCTGGACGTGGAACCCACGTTGATGATCGACCCACTCCTGGCCTCGGCAGTGAAGTGCCGGCCCGCCGCCTGGGCGAGGACGGCCGGCGCCAGCAGGTTTACGGCCAATACGTCGGACAGGACGCCGATGTCCTGTTCGAGGAAGGACCCCGCCGGGGCGATCCCGGCGTTGTTCACAACGCAGTCCAGCCGACCGAAACGCTCCAGCGCCACGTCCACGAGGCCTGCCACCTCGTCGCTTCGGTGCATGTCGCAGCGCACCGGGGCGATGCGACCACCGGAGCCCTCCGCCAGGTCGGCCAGCGCGTCCTCCGAACGCGCCGCAGCCACCACCTGCACACCCTCGGCCGCCAGGGCCAGCGCCGCGGCGGCACCGAGGCCGCGGCTGGCCCCGGTCACGATGGCGACGCTGCCGGTCAGTTGCAGATCCACGATGCCTCCCTGCCGTGCGCCCCGCCCTCAGGGCGTGGCCGCTCCGATGCCCCCGTCGGCAACCACCTCGCGGCAGAGACGGGCGGCGATCCCCTGGCGCAGCACCTCGGTGGCGCCCTCGTAGATGCGCATAGGCCGGGCCTGGCGGTAGTACTGCTCGATGCGGGAGCCTTTGATGAGACCCCAGCGGCCCATGACCTGGACGCACCGGTCCACGACGCGGGCCGCCGCCTCGGTGGCGGCCACCTTGGCCAGCGACGAGCGATCCAGCGCGGCCGCGGGGTCGGAGCGGGCCGCGTCCGCCGCGCTGTAGGCCAGAAGCCGGGAGGACTCCAGGTCGACCCAGGAGTCGGCCAGCAGTGTGGCCACCGGCCCGATGCGCACCAGGGGCCGTCCGAACTGGTGCCGCTGGGCGGCATGGCGGGCGGCGATCTCCAGCGCCCCCTCCATGAGCCCGACGGCGGCTCCCGCCACCGAGGCCCGGAACACCGACAGGGTGGCCAGGACGTGAGCGAAACCCTTCCCCGGTTCACCCAGCCTGTGTTCGGGCGACAGGACGACGTCGGTAAAGGTGACCTCGCCGAGGACGTGCGGCGCGCTCAATGCGGGCGAGGGCGAGACATCGACCCCGGGGGCGTCCGCGGGCACCAGCACCATCGAGTGCGTGTCCTTGCCGACGCCGTCGGGCGACGGTTCGCGCACCAACGTCGTGAAGAAGTCCGCCACGGGGGCGTTGGAGATGAACGACTTGCGCCCGGACAACACGAACCCGTCCCCGCTGCCGGAGCCGGCGGGGCGCAGCGTGGTCGTCACCGCCTTCAGGTCGGATCCGGCCTCCGGTTCGGTCAGGGCGATCGCCGCCAGGGACTCCCCGGTGGCCACCCGCGGCAGCCAGGCCCGGCGCTGTGCCTCGTTGCCACCCAGGGCGATGGTGTAGCTGCCGATGCCCTGCAGGGCGAACAGCGCATCCAGATGCGCCGAGGCCTTCATGAGGACCTCCCGGATGATGCAGACGGCGAGGGGGTCCACCCACTCGCAGCGTCCGCCGTAGGCGGCGGGCACCGTCAGCTCGCACAGGCGGCTGTCCCGCAGGGCGGCCAGGGTGGCGGGATGGACCTGCGAGCACTCGTCGGCCTCGGCGGCGAAGGGCGCCACCACGTCGGCGACGGCCTGCGCTTCGGCCTGCAAATTGCGATAGAGAGGGGGAAGTTCGAATATCGCCGCCATCTGTCCGTTCCCCTCGTTGTTGGTTGCCGGGTTAGTGCAGTTGTCGGGTTGGTGCGGCACCGGGACCCCGCGGGCACCCACGGGAGAGCAGCGTAGCGAGACCGCCGGTCCACTTCGCCGCCTGTCAATAAACTAATCGTTTGGTAGTTAACTGGCACGCGTCACCTTGCGGGCAGCCGGTCCGGTTCGGTGATCCACACCGTACGCTGCGCCGACGCGGCCGCCCTCCGGCACCGGCGGGCGGCGGTCGGAGAACCGAACATCCCGGCGGGCCGGTGACGGGCCACCGGACGCAGGCGCACGGCGCGAGAGGAGCGCGGACGACATGGGCAACGTGATCGTGGACCGGCAGGATCAGGTTCTCTGGTTGCGCCTCAACCGCCCCGAGCGGCTCAACGCCTACGACCGCACCACCATCGACGAGATCGTCGAAGCGCTGCGCACCCACGTGCAGGCCCGCGTCGTGGTGATCACCGGCGAGGGGCGGGCCTTCTGCGCAGGCGGCTACCTGGCCAACCTGGCTGATCCCGACTTCTGGGAACTGCGGGCCATGTTCACCGGCAGCCTCGAGCTGTTCGACGCCATCCGCTCGGCCCCCATGCCGGTGATCGCCGCCGTGAACGGCCCCGCCTTCGGGGGCGGCAACGAACTGGTCGTGGCCTGCGACCTGGCCATCGCCGCCGAGAGCGCCCGGCTGGGCCAGACCGGCGTAAAGGTCGGCAGCGCCCCCGTGCTGGGCGGAACCAACCTCCTGGCCATGACCGTGGGCGAGAAGAAGGCCAAGGAAGTGGCCTTCCTGTGCCGCTCCTACACCGCGGCGGAGGCACTCGAACTGGGCTGGATCAACGCCGTGGTGCCCGACGACGAACTCGAGAACGAGGTCAACCGCTGGTGCGACGAGATCTGCGCCATGTCGGCCCGCTACATGGAGGTCGCCAAGACCAGTTCCAACGTCTGGTGGCACCACCTGCGCGACAACATGCAGTCGGGCCTCGGCATGCTGATGCAGGCCATCGGCTCGCCGGACATGCTCGAGGGGGCGACCGCCTTCATGGAGAAGCGCAAGCCGCAGTTCCCGCCCCGCGACGCCCGCTGAGCCCCCAGGAGACTGCTGAGTAATGCGCCGGACCAACTTCTTCGTCATCCCGGCGAAGGCCGGGATCCACTGTCGAGCGGCCAAGCCTGCGCTGACGATGGATCACTCAGCGCACTCGTAGGCCGGCCCCAACCACTATGGCTCCACGGACCTACGACCAGTACCACCCCACCTACGCCGACCGGCACCGGTGGAACTCCCCCGACGTGCTGCGCCACCGGGCGCAGACCCACGGCGAGCAGGTCTACCTGGACGTGCCGTCGACCGGCGAGTCCTACACGTACGCCGAGACTCTGGACCTGGCGGAAAGGGTTGCCCGCGGCCTGCGTGCGGCCTGCGGGGAGCCCGGCGACCGGCTGCTCATCATGTTGCCCAACTGCTCGGAGTACATCCTGGGCTGGCTGGGTTCCTCGCTGGCGGGGATCGCCGAGGTTCCCATCAACACGGCGTACCGGGGAAGCTTCCTCGAGCACCAGGCAGCCACCGTGGCGCCCCGCCTGGCGCTCATCCATCCCGAGTACGCCGAACGCTTCGCCGAGAGTGCCGAGGCGGTTCGCACCGTCGAGCGCTTCTACCTGGCCGGCGGCGGCGACGACGCCCGTGCCACCGCAACAGCGACACTGCGCGCCGCCGGGTTCGCCGTTTCGGACTGGGAGGAACTGCTCGCCGACACCACGGGCGACCTGCCGGCGGTGCGCCACTGCGACTTGGGCTCGGTGTTCTTTACCTCGGGCACCACCGGGCTGTCCAAGGGCGTGATGATGCCCCACGCCCACATGTACCTGTTCGCCGATCAGTGCGTGTCGCTGACGCGCCTCACCGACGCCGACGTCTACATGTCCACCGGACCGCTCTTCCACGGCAACAGCCACTTCCTGGCCGCCTACCCGGCGCTCATCGCCGGCGCCCGCTACGTCCTGCAGGAGCGGTTCAGCGCCAGCGAGTGGGGCCGGCAGATACGCCGGAGCCGCGCCACGGTCACCAACTTCGTGGGCGTGATGATGGACTTCGTCTGGCAACAGCAGGCCAGACCCGACGACGCCGACAACGACCTGCGCTGCATCTTCGCCGCCCCCACCGCCTCGGGCATCCTGGACGGGTTCAAGCAGCGGTTCGGGGTGGAGGCGTTCGTGGAGGTGTTCGGCCTGACCGAGACCTGCATGCCCATCCTCAGCCCCTACGCCGAGGACCGTCCGGCAGGCGCCGCCGGCCTGGCCAACGCCGACTGGTTCGACGTGCGCCTCGTGGATCCCGAGACCGACGAGGAGGTCCCCACCGGTGAGATGGGCGAACTGACGGTGCGCGCCCGTCACCCGTGGACGCAGTCGGTGGGCTACTACGCCATGGCGGCCGAGACGCAGGCAGCCTGGCGGAACCTGTGGTGGCACACCGGTGACGGCATGCGGCGCGATGCCGAGGGCTGGTACTACTTCGTCGATCGCCTCAAGGACGCCCTCCGGCGCAGGGGTGAGAACATCAGCTCCTACGAAGTGGAACAGGCCCTCGTGACCCATCCGGCGATTGCCGAAGTGGCGGTGGTGTCGGTTCCCGCCGATCAGGAGGCCGGCGAGGACGAGGTGCTGGCCGTGGTGGTCCTCGAACCGGACGTTGAGTTCTCGCCTGCGGAGATGTGGGACTACGCAGACCGCCGGCTGCCGTACTTCGCGGTGCCCCGCTACCTGCGCTTCGTGACCGAACTGCCGCGGACCCCGTCGGAGAAGATCCGCAAGGTGGAGTTGCGCGCCACGGGCGTGGACGCCGCCACGCACGACCGAGGCCCGGCGCCGCGGCGCTCGAAGCAGGCGGCACGGTGAACCAGGCCGCGCGGTGAACACGGAGCAGCCCATGAGCCACGACCCACCCGAGCAACAGACCGTCGTGTACACCTCCGAGAGCGGTCGGGGGCGCATCTGCGCCATGGACTCCGCCTACCACGTGGCGGCGGCCAACCGGGGACGCGACGTGTGCGTCAACTCCTCCTACTGCGGGGTGCTGCCGGCCCGCTTCATCGCCGAAGCGGCGCCGCGCGGTGCCATCGGTATGGACTGCGGCATCGGCCCGGAGGGTTCGGCCATCGCCGGCCTGTGGTACCTGGAGGCCCTGGGAATCCCCGCGGCGGTCGCCGACGTGATGAGCGCCCGGCTCGGCGACGGCGTGCACCTGTACCGCAACGGCGTGATCAGCTTCTTCAACCAGCCGGCTGCCGACTGCGGGGTGCGGGCCGCAATGGACGTGTCGGAGGCCGCCCGGCTGATGCTGGAGGGTGACCCGACACCGGCCGCCGCGGACGAGATCACGAACCGGACGGTGATGCAGACCGCCACCGACGGGCGCTGTGTGATCGCAACCGACTCCATCGCCTTCGCCACCGACGCCGACCGGGGGCGCAACGTGCTGGTGACCGCCGGACACACCGGCCGCAGCGCGGTGCCGTACCTGCGGCGGGCGAGCGCCTGGGGGTTCATCTGCTCCGACGGGGGGCGCGGCATGAACGACTCGGGCATGGCCGGGCTGGCCATCGTGGAGGCCGACGGTCTCGCCGGCGCCACGGTGGATGCCCGCCGAGCGCGCATGGGTAGCGGGCTGTCGCATTACCACGACGGCGTCATTTCGGCCTGCAACGGTCCGGCCGCCGCTCGCGGCGTCGAGGTGGGGATGGCTTGCCCCACCGCAGCAGGCCTGCTGCTGGCCCGCCCCGATGAGTCCTGAGACGGCCGCCTCCGCAGCGATGGCAACACATTCCTGCTGATCGAGCAGAACGCCCAGGTGCTGGACATCTCCGACCGCACCTACGTGTTCCAGACGGGTAACAACGACATCTCCGGCCCGTCGGCCGAGTTACGGCAGTCCCACGATCTGGTGCGCTCCTACCTCGGCGTCTGACGGCCCGGGTTCTCGCGGCGTAGGCTCCCGAACGAAGCGTATGGACTCCGATCACGAGCAGCCCGCCCATATGGGTCTCCTACCGACGGACGGCTTCTACCACTGGGGCATAGTGGCACGGGACTTCGAGGCCACGTGCGCAGAACTCGCCGTCGTATGCGGCCTGACCTGGGCCACACCCATGCGGCGCCGGTTCGATCTGCGCCAACCCCACGGCGTGACCGAGGTGGACTTCCGGCTCACCTACTCCGTCGAGGGTCCACCGTATTACGAGATCCTCGAGGCCTCTCCCGGAACCGTCTGGGACCCGTCGGTGGCCGGAGGCGTCCACCATCTTGGTTTCTGGTCCGCAGACGTGGCCGCGGACGCCGCCCGACTGGTAGCCGCGGGCTATCCGTGCGGGGCCACCGCGGCCGCGCCGGACGGCCGACCCGCGGGATTCAGCTATCACCGCTTGGAGAGCGGCCTCTGGGTTGAACTCGTGGACATCGCCCGCAAGCCGGCCTACGAACACTGGATAGCGGGAGGCGAATTCCCCACCTTCACCCTGCCGCCGCAATGACCGCCGCGGGCGGCTCCGCTCAGCGCATCGCTATCGTCGGCTGATCGGCTACCTGCACCGCCTGGTAGTCACCGGAGCACGGGCCGCAGCCGGTAACTTGGCCGCGTCGGCGGCACACCGCACTGCTTGCTTCGGCCAAGACGATTGGCGACCGGAGAGCGGCTCCGTCCCCGGCCCGCACGAGGCACCGCCCCGGCAGAGACGGCGACCGAGGAAGCACCATGACCGAACCCGCACGGCGCCGCACCGCACCGGCCGCAGGAGCAGCCCGGCTATGCAGGAGTCTCGTTCGTGTCGCCCTGCTCCTGGCGCTGCTGGCGGCGGGCTGCGAGCTGGGGCCCGACGAGGCGCACCTGGCGCCCAACACGCCGTTGTTGCCCCCCACCAGCGAGGTGCTGGGGGCGCCCACGGCGCTGACGCCCACGACAGCAGCGCCGACCGCGGCGCCGGTGACCCCGACGGCCGACCCCGCGGACGGCGAAGAGCCTGCCGCGGAAGGTGACGGCGGGAACGGCGACCCGGATGGGACCGAGAACGGCGAGCCCGACCAGAACGGCGAGCCCGACGAGAACGGCGAGGATGGCGAGAACAGCGGGGACGGTGACGGGAACGGCCAACCGGTGCGCCTCGAGATCGTCCTGATCGGCGAACTGGACCACTCTCCGACCGCGTTCACGCAGGGGCTGGAAATCTCCGACGGCCGTCTCTACGAGAGCACCGGCGCGCCCGGCGACCGGTCCAGCAGCATCCGGGAACTGAGCCGCTCCACGGGGGACGTGCTGCGCCTCGAGACGATCGAGGAAGATCTGTTCGCCGAGGGCCTCACCTTCGTGGACGGCAGCCTCTTCCAGATCACCTGGCAGGACGGCGTCGCCCTCGTGTGGAACCCCGAGGAGTTGGCGGAGATCGACCGCTTCGAGTACGAGGGCCAGGGCTGGGGCCTCTGTTTCAACGGGCGGGTGCTGGTCATGAGCGACGGCAGCGCCGAACTGCACTTCCGCGATCCCGTGACCTTCGAGCGGGTCGGCAACCCGGTTGCAGTCACCCTCGACGGCGAGGAGCTTCCCTCGTTGAACGAGTTGGAGTGTGTCGGCGACAAGGTCTGGGCCAACGTCTGGCTGACCGACCTGATCGTGGAGATCGACCCGGTGACCGGCCGCGTGACGTCCCTGGCCGATGCCTCCGAACTCGGACTACCCCGGCCCGACAATCCCAACGCGGTGCTGAACGGGATCGCCTATGACCCCGCCACCGAGACGTTCCTACTCGCCGGTAAGGACTGGCCGGCCATCTACGAGGTGCAGTTCGTCCCAGTCGAGGTCGATGCCGACGCCAGCACTCCCGACGGCGAGGAAACACCCCCGGAGACCGCCGAGTAATACCGCCGGCGACTCGAAAGCCCGCCGGCACTATCCTCAGGGGGCGAGGGCCGCTCGTAGCGCCGCCGCCGCCTCCGCCTGGGCCTGCTCGGCGCTGTCCATCTCGGCGTCGAATCCGAAGAAGCCGTGGAACATCCCGTCGTAGCGCGAGCACACCACGTCGCAGCCGGCCGCGGCCAGCTTCGCCGCGTAGTCCTCCGCCTCGTCGCACAGCGGGTCGTACTCGGCGGTGATGATCAGCCCCGGCGGCAGACCGGCCAGGTTGGTGGCGCGCAGCGGCGCCATCAGAGGATCGTCGCGATCGGCCTTACCGGCGTAGTGGTCGTAGAACCAGTCCATGATTGCCCGCGTCAGCAGCGGCCCGTCGGCGTTGGAGGTCATGGACGGCCACGCGCCGGGATCCATGTCGCAGCAGGGGTACACGAGCAACTGGAACGCAATGAAGGGGCCGCCCCGGTTGCGAGCGGTCTGGGCCGTCACCGCCGCCAGGTTCCCCCCGGCGGAGTCGCCCGCCACCGCCAGGCGGGCGGGGTCCACGCCCAGTTCGGCGGCGTTGGCGGCCACCCAGCACGTCGCCTCGTAGCAGTCATCCGGCCCTGCCGGGAAGGGGTGCTCCGGGGCGAGGCGGTAGCCCACCGACACGTAGACCAGCCCGGTGCGGTTCACCATCGAGCGGACCTGCGGGTCGTGGGAGTCCAGGTCGCCGACCACCCATCCCCCGCCGTGAAAGAACACCACCACGCCGTTGCGACCCCCGTCGGCGCCGGTGTCGGCGCCGTGCGGCCAGTAGATGCACAGCGGCAGGTCGTCGCCGTCGGGGCCACGGATGACCCGCTCTGCGACCCGCCCCACTTCGGCGGGACCGAGTTCCTGCTGGGACTGGATGGTACGGCCGCGCATCTGCTCGGGGGTCATGTCCACCGACAGCATGAAACCGGCATCGTCCATGGCCTGCAGGACGGTTACCGCTTGTGGATGCAGAGGCATCAGCTTCTCCCTTGGTTTGTGTCCACTTTCGAACGTCCCCCGTGGTATCTGCTACCAGCCGTCGCCGAAGGTCAGGACCGAGCGGAACACCCGCCCGGCCTGCAAGTCCTCCAGGGCCTCGTTGGCCTCGCTCAGCGGGCGCCGGTGGGTCAGCAGATGATCGGTGGTGACGGCGCCGGCGCGGTGCAGCTCGAGCACGTCGCGGATGTCGTCGGGGGTGTAGCCCCGCGAACCCCACACGCTCGCCTCTCGCCAGACCAGGTCGGTGGCGCGCAGCGTGAACCCTTCGATGGTCGTGCCGATCAGCACCACGCGGGCGCCGATCCCGGCCGTGTCGATGGCCTGGCGGTCCACCACGCCTGAACCCACCGTCTGCACCACCACGTCCGGGCCGCCCGGCCCGCACAGCGCTCGCACCCGCTCGGGAGCGTCGTCGCCGCCACGCACCACGTGGTGCGCCCCGAGCCGCTCGGCCAGTTCCAGTTTGGCGTCGGAGCGACTCACGGCGATCACCCGGCAGCCGAAGTGCGCCGCCAGTTGCACGGCGTTGGAGCCGATGCCGCCCACGCCGAAGACCACCACCGTCTCGCTGGGCTGCACCCGACCGATGCGCACGAGGCCGTGGTACGGCGTGGCCACAGCGTCGGTGAGGACGGCCACCGCGGCAGGGTCGTCGCTCGGCAGTACCGGGATGACGTTGGCCGCGGGCACCAGCACCTGCGAGGCGAAGGCCCCGTCGTACTCGACGCCCATGCGGCGCACGCCGAGGCACATGTTGACCCTGCCGACGCTGCACATCCGGCACGAGCCGCAGTGCTCGATGTAGTACAGGGCGACGGGCGTGCCGGGCGGCGCCATCGAGGCGTCCACCCCTTCGCCCAGTTCCCGCACCACGCCCGACGCCTCGTGGCCGGGCACGATCGGCAGCGTGGAGTCGAAGCCGCCCTTGCGCAGGAAGACATCGCTGCCGCACACGCCGCAGCCCCGAACGTCAACGAGGATCCACCCGGGGCCGGGCCGCGGGTCGGGCCGCTCGACGATCTCCAGCGGCGTGTTGTAGCGGTGCAGGACCGCTGCCTGCACGGCGGCGCCCTCAGCCGATACCGGGCAGGCCCATAGCCCCGGCGTCGGGCATATCGGGCATGTCGAAGTGCGACGAACCGAACACGTCGGGCTTCGTGCGCCCGACCCGCTCGTAGAACTCCACCGGAACCGTGGTGGGGTCCTTGAACATCGACCACTGGCACTTCTGGCGCACCTCGGGATCGCGGTTCGTGTCGGGGTAGACCGGCGGATCGATGATCCTGGTCGGGTAGCCGAACCGATCCATGGGGATCTCCTCGTTCAGCACGATGCAGTGGGCGCAGTACAGGCAGATTCCCTTGGTGTAGTGGTTCCAGGAGGCCTCCTCCTCCGACACGGCCCAGTTGTAGGGGGGCTCCATGCGAGCCGGCGTGTCCTCCTCCCAGTCGCCCCTGATGATCCGCTGACCCGAGCCGCACGGGTCGAAGCGCAGAATCCAGCGGTCATCGGTCTCGATCAACTCCATGTCGCCGGTGCGCTCGGGGCCAACCAGGTGACCGCGCATCGCCTCACACGACACGGTCAGGAGCGCCTCCAGCGCCTCGTCCCACGGGTGCGAGTCGATGTCGAACTTGCCGTAGCGCCAGGCGAAGAGTGGCAGCAGGACCCGCTCGTACATGTCGGCGATGCCCTGGGCGCCGTGGCGGTCCTGGATCGCCGACATGAGCCCGTACGTGTGGTCCACGTCGCGGTCGTGCGTCTGGCGCCACACGTCCTTCATCACGTCGAGCGTCTCGAGGGCCGCCTCGGCCTGCTCGCGGTGGATGTGGCGCACCAGCCTGCGCTGGTGGGTGAGGAAGGAGTCCCAGTGCCGGTGGGCGTTCCAGGGATTGCCTTCCGGCGTGGTGAGCTTCGACTGCACGTCTGCATCCACGGCGGCCACTTCCTCGGCGTCCGCGCCGCTGTCGCTCAGGAAGCCCCGCAGGTCGCTCAGCCACTGCCGGTAGAGGACGAAGCAGACCGACGCCTCGTCCACGAAATAGTCGGCGAGGTCGGCGGCGTGGTCCCAGTCGCCGTCCCTGATGGCGTCACCGATCTTGCTGTAGGTGGAAATCGTCTGGTCCTGCCACGAACCGATACGCGTCCGCCTCCCCAGAATCTCCGAGAACTCGATCCTGGTCTTCTCCCCTGTTCCCATCCGGCGCCTCCTCGGCTTTCCCTGTTCACGCGCGCGACCCAGCCGGCCAGCGACAATGTGCCCGGCGACTATAGCTAACCTCGCCATCCAGAACCCAAAACGATCCCGTCGTGGCGCCGCCTTGCCGAGGCAGCGCCTGTGCCCGGTATCCCAACGAGGAGAGCACCCAGATGACGAACGCCATCGAGCCGGTGCGTGCCGCCGTGGTCTCGCCCTACTGGACTTTCTGGGAGGCCAGCGCCGGGGGCTCGGCATTGCGTGACGACCGCCGGGCTTTGCTGGCCGACGCCGTCGCCGCACTGCGCCGCACGGCCACCGGCACCCTCGAGGTGGTCTGCGAGGGCCTGCTGGATTCGCCGGAGACGGCGGCGGCGCTGGCAGAGGGCGTCGACGGCGACCTCGACGTGATCGCGGTTGTGGTCTCCATGGCCGCGCCTCCCACGCACGGCCTGGGGTTCCTGGACCGCTTCGGCGACGTGCCGGTGGTGGTGTGGTCGGTGCAGCGCTCCCGCAACATCAGGGAGGGCTTCGACGCCTCCGACATCACCTGGGCCGGCACCGCTGTGGGCACTCCGCAGCTCACCAACATGCTCGGCCGCTCGGGGCGCCCCCACGAGATCGTCGTCGGCCCTCTCGACGAGGTCGCCTGCCACGACCGCCTGGCCCGCGCCGTGCACCTGGCGGCGACAGCCAGCGCCGTGCGGCGGGCGCGTATCGCCCGCGTTGGCCAACCCCCGCCGGGCTATGTCTGCGTGGACACCGACGCCGAGGCCTTGCGGCGGGCCACCGGCATCACCTTCGTGGCCGTCGAGCCGGCGGATCTGCGGCGGCGCTGGTGCGATGTGGACGCCGCCACCACCGAGCGCCTGCGCCACGAGGCCGAGGCGGCCGGCGAGGTTGCGCTGGACTGGGACGTCGCCGCGCGACGCTCACTCGCCGGGGCGGCGGCGTTGGAGGCTCTGGACGACGATCTGGGCATCGCCGCCGGTGCCATGAACTGCCACGTGCCCGAACTCCGTTTCGGCTCCGAGGTGGGCGTCACGCCCTGCTACGGCCTTGGCCGCGAGACCTCCCGGGGCATCCCCTGGGCGTGCGCCGGCGACGTGCTTACGGCGGTGGCCATGCTCGTCGCCAGGCGACTCGGCGGCGCCGCGCTGTACCACGAGGTGGAGGTGATCGACTTCGACACCGGCGAGGTGGCCATCGCCAACTCCGGCGAGCACGACCTGGCGTGGTGCGGGGCCGGCGACCGGCCGCGCCTGCAGCCCAACCCGTGGTACGCCGACGACCCACTCACGGGTGCCTGCATGTGGTTCGAGTTGCCGCCCGGGCCGGCCTCGCTGGTGGGCTTCACGCCCCACGCCGACGAAGCGAGCGGCTACCGGTTCGTCGTGGCCGAGGGCAGCATCACCGAGCGCTCACTGCCCAACAGCCCCACCGTCGGCGGCGTGTTCCGCTTCGCCGGCGAGGCCGACGTGGCCGAGGCGTGGCGGGCCTGGGCCGCGGCCGGCGTCAACCACCACAGCTCCTGCTCCCCCGGCCACCTCGCCGACGACATCGCCACAGTGGCCCGCTACCTCGGCGTCGGCTGCATCCAGGTCTCCTAAGTGTGATGAGTTGGGAGACTGCTGCGTAATGCTGCGATGACCTCCTCCGTCATTCCGGCGGAAGCCGGAATCCACCTTCCAGCAGCCCAACGTGCGCTGCGGACGGATTGCTCAGCAGTCTCCTTTGGCCGGTAGGTTGCTACTCCATGGCGTCATGGCACGAGGTCGGCGATGTCTCGGATTTTGAGTTCGAGTTGCCGGCGGAGGTGCGGATCGGAGACCTACCGATCGCGGTGCACCACACGCACGAGGGATTCTTCGCAACCGGGGCCGTGTGTACACACGAGGACGAGAACCTGGTTGACGGACTGCTCGACGGCTGCGAGATCGAGTGCCCGAAGCACATGGCGATCTTCGATGTGCGAACCGGTGCGGTCCTGTGCGCGCCGGCACGCGTTCCGCTGCCAACGTATCCCTGCGAGGTTCGGGGCACCGCGTTGCGGGTCCTCATCCCAGAGGAGGGCACCTCGACGCCGTGAGGCAGACGCCCGACCATAGACACGCTCAGACCGCCGGGATACGCTCGCGGATGTTGTCCAGTCACATTTCCGGCGAGGAAAGTGACACACAATGACAGGGGAGGTGACCTCATGACAGATATCGAGGGTTCTGTAACTGAGCGCCGCCGCGAATGGAAGCCGGAAGAACCTCCTGGCTTCGCGCCCATTTTCGTTTGGCCACCCCAGCCCAAAGCGCTCGGGAAATATCTATTCGGGTGGGGTGGCTTCCTCTGGCCGTGGCGGATCATTTGGCTCGGCCTGGCCTTCGCGTCGTGGGAGTGGCTGGCGCCGGATCTCGAACAGGCCCGCAGCCTCGAGTTGGGTTGGATCGCGACGATTTTTGTACGGAACATGGCGTTCATGTGGCTCATTGCCGGCGGCCTGCATCTGGTCCTCTACACGCTGAAGCTGCAGGGGACGGAACGAAAGCACGACCCGCGGTGGCTCTTCGTCGGCCGGCGCACCTTCCTGTTCCGCTCACAGGTTCGTGACAACGTCTTCTGGAGTTGCATCAGCGGCGTCACCATTTGGACCGCTTGGGAGGTGCTGCTCCTGTACGGCTACGCGCATGGTTGGGTGCCGTATCTCGGATGGTCAGATAGTCCGGTTCTCTTCGTCCTGCTGTTCGTGGTGGTGGTGTTCTGGCGCAAGGTGCACTTCTACTTCACGCACCGGTTGCTCCACTGGCCGCCGCTCTACCGGCGCGCCCATTACCTGCACCACAAGAACACGAACCCCGGGCCGTGGTCGGGTATGGCCATGCATCCCGTCGAGCACCTCATCTACCTGAGTTCGGTGGCCATCCACTTCGTGGTGGCGTCGCACCCGATCCACATGATGTTCAACATCTTCGAGACAGCGCTGGCGCCCGCCCATGGCCACACCGGCTTCGACGGCAAGCTCCTCAAGGGCAAACTGCCGGCCGGCGACTATTTCCACTGGCTGCACCACCGCTACTTCGAGGGCAACTACGGCGAGAACACGATCCCCCTCGACAAGTGGTTCGGGACCTTCCGCGATGGCCCGCCCGACGGCAGCGCAGGCGCACCCCTCCCCACCGAGCGCCATTACGAACTCGCCGGCGAGGACCCGCACTAACTCGGGAGGCGTCAGCCCCGAGCGGTTGAGTGGCTACTTCTCGAACGGAGTGCTCATCGATCTCCGCGAACGTCAAGCCCGACCAAGTCGGCGGCGTGTTCCGCTTCGCCGGCGACATCGCGACAGTTGCGCGCTACCTCGGAATCGGCGGCGTCCAGGTCCGCTGAAGATCTTCGCGTTGGCCGGTGAGTCAGGTGTGAGCACTGGATCGGCACGGAGCAGGCAGCCGAGTTCCATCTGCGGCGTGCTCGGGCGACGATGACCCGCCCATCTCTGCCGTCCTCGCTCACCGGCGCACGGGGAACGGCATACCAGCGAGCACCATGTTGACGCCAGGCTGGCTCGGCCATAGACCCAGACACGGCTGCGGTCGGCCGCTTCCGGTCAGTTCGGCGCTCGGGGGGCTGCTCGCGATGGCGGCACTCACGACGGCGTGCGCGGGTGCCAAACTGACGCCCGCCGACGACTTGCCCTTACCGGACGACGCACCCGCCGCGCCGGCCGCAGGCGCCACGGCATCCAGCAAGACGCCGTCACCACTCGAGCCGAAACCGGCACCGCCAGCGTCGACAACCACCACTCCGGACCCAATCACTGGCACAGCACAGCCCACTTCGAGGACAACCGGGTATACGGCCGTGGGCGTCGGCGACGGGTATTCCTGCGGCCTACACATCGACGGCACCATCGCCTGCTGGGGGCGGAACCTGGGCGGACAGGCCAATCCACCCCCCGGCCAGTACACCGCCGTTACCGCCGGCTGGAACCATTCCTGTGGGATACGCGCCGGCGGCACCATCGACTGCTGGGTGCGTACGACCGCTACCACTACCGCGGCGACTACGGGCTGTCCGACGAACCGTCCGGCCACTACACCGCAATCGCCGCCGGCGGCAATCACTCCTGCGCCCTGCACACCGACCGCACCATCGCCTGCTGGGGCAACAACGACTCCGGGCAAGCCGACCCGCCGCCCGGCCAATTCACCGCCGTCACCGCAAGCAGTGGTCACTCGTGCGCGATCCGCACCGATCACACCATCACCTGCTGGGGTGACAACGACTCCGGGCAGATCGAATCGCCCGGTGGCCACTACACGGCAATCGCCGCCGGCTCGACGCACTCCTGCGCACTGACCACCGACGGCACCGTCACCTGCTGGGGCGCGAACAGCGACACGTACGACGTCGACTATGGGCAGGCCGACCCACCCGGTGGCCACTACACGGCAATCGCCGCCGGCTCGACGCACTCCTGCGCACTGACCACCGACGGCACCGTGACCTGCTGGGGCGCGAACAGCGACACGTACGACGTCGACTATGGGCAGGCCGACCCACCCGGTGGCCACTACACGGCAATCGCCGCCGGCTCGACGCACTCCTGCGCACTGACCACCGACGGCAACATCGTCTGCTGGGGCCGCAAGCACTTCACCGACGCCCCCGAAGGTGTGCGGTTCATGACGCCCTGAGACGGCAGCAGCGCTCGCCGGCACGGCGAGCGCGCTCCCTGAGCGCCCTTCAGATGCGGTAGACGCGCTCCGCGTTCTTGGAGAGCAGGGCCACCTGCTCGTCGCGGCTGAAATCGGCGATGATCTCGCGGTAGGCCTCCACGACAGCGGCGTAGCTGGAATACATCCTGTCCACCGGCCAGTTGGTGCCGAAGAAGGAGCGCTCGACGCCGAAAGCCTCGATGCAGCCCAGCACCCACGGGCGGATGGACTCCGTCGTCCAGTCGATGCCCTCCATGTCGTGGCCCATCCCCAGCCCGGAGATCTTGATGACGCAGTTCTCGGCCTCGGCGATCGTGGCCATGCCGGCGCGCCAGTTGGCGAAGTACTCGTCGTCGAGGGCCTGCGGGAAGCCGGCGTGGTCGAGGATCATGACGATGTTGGGGTACTTCTTGGCCAGGGCGCCGGCCTTGCCCATGTTCTCCCACGTGCAGTCCAGGTCGTAGACCAGGTTGTACTTCTCCAGCAGGGCATAGCCCCGGTGGAAGTCGGGGTCAACCAGGTAGTCCCCCTGGGCGAAGTCCCGCAGCCCCCGCATCAGCGGGAATTCGCAGTGGCGCTCCAGGGTGCCCTCCACGTCGGGGCTCTGTAGGCGGGCATCGCCGGTGAGGCCGTGCGGCCAGCCCGTGGCCTCAGCCATCTCGGAGAGCCAGCGCGTCTCCTCCACCGGATCTTCCGTGCCGATGGCGGCCTGCACGTGCACCGCCTTGGTGACCCCGCAGCCTTCGATGTCGGCGAGGTACTCGTCGGGGGTGTAGCGCTTCATGTTCTTCAACGGGCTGATGTCGCCGAGTTGCGGATGGACGAAGTCGTCCTCCAGCCACACCCACTCCAGCGGGGGGTGCGGACGATCCCAGTAGTGGATGTGGGAGTCCACGAAGGCCAGATCGGTGCTCATGCGAACCTCCTGCGGAAAGGACGGATACGGGCGCGTCCTGCGGGACGCTACAACTCAGGTGTCGGCGCTGGCGAAGCGCACGCGGATCCGGTCCACGGTGACGGCGCTGAGCAGCAGAGCGCCCTGGGCGACCTCGATCCAGAACGACTGCACGCTGAGCTGGATGAGGCCGTTGCGCAGCGCGCCGATGACGAGCAGGGCCAGCACCGTGCCCAGGATGGTGCCGCTGCCTCCCGAGAGGCTGGCACCCCCCAGGATCACCGCCGTCAGTACCTGCAACTCCCAGCCCAGGCCGGTGTTGATGGACTGGGAGCCGACCTGCGAGAGGCGGATGAGGCCGGCCAGCCCGATCATGAGCCCCGAGAGTATGAACCCGAAGGTGATGTAGCGCCTCACCCTGATCCCGGCCAGGCGGGCCGCCTCGGGGCTGGCGCCGATGGCGTACAGCGCCCGGCCGTACACGGTGTAGCGCAGCAGGACCACGAAAAGGATGACCACGCCGGCGAAGATGAAGACCCCGAGGGGGATGTTGAAGAGGGGGCGCGAGATACCCAGGGCGGAGAAACCGTTCATGCGCACCGTCTGGCCCTCGCCCAGCACCTTCGTGAGGCCACGCCAGACGGCCAGGGTGCCCAGCGTCGTGATGATGGAGTTGAGCCCCAGGCCGGTCACGAAGAAGCTGTTCAGACCCCCCACGACGAGCATGGTGCCGACCGCTATGAGCAGCGCCTCGGCGAGCCCGAGGCCCAGCCCGTAGGAGGTGATCGGATTATCTGTGGCGGTCTGGCCGATGGCCGCCATCATCCCGACGATTCCGGCGCCCGAGCCCACCGAGAGATCCACCTGACCCGCCACGAGCAGCAGGGTGGCCGGCATGGCGATGATCCCGATCGGCGCCATCGTCTGGAGGATGTTGACGATGTTGGCGTAGGTGAAGAAGAACTCCGCCCGGGCTGCGAAGAACGCCACAAGGGCGATCAGCACCGCGATGAGAGCCGCCGACTCCGGAATGGAGCCCAGGCTGGGCCGGCGTTGCAGGATGCGCGCCACGCGCCCGCTGTCGGCGTGCGCGCCGTCCGGGTCGTCCTGCCCGCCGCCGGCGGCGGTCAGGCCGTTGTTCACGTTCAAGAGATCGTCAGCCAACGTTCCTCCACGTTCGTGCGCGTATGTCGGTGCGGCCGGTCACGTCAGCCGCCGGCAAGCTCCAGCAGGGAGCCGGTCGTGATCTCGTCGCCCTGCAGTTGGGCCACGATGGCACCCTTGGTCATGACGTAGACGCGGTCGGCGATCTGGTAGGCCTCCTCGTAGTCCGACGTCACCACCAGCACGCCGACACCGCCGCCGGCCAGTTCGCGCAGGGCGCGGTAGATGTCCTCCCGTGCGCCCACGTCCACCCCGCGGGTGGGCTCGACCAGCACCAGCACGTCCGATTGGCACTCCAGCCAGCGGGCCAGCAGCACCTTCTGCTGGTTGCCGCCCGAGAGCGTGCCCATGATCTGCTGCGGGTCGTTGCGGGAACGGATCGACAGCTTGTCGTGCCAGCGCCGATAGGACTCGGCCTCGCGGCCCTTGGTGATCCAGAACCCGTACTTGGCCAGGCGGTGCCACGAGGCGACCGCCACGTTCTCCGCCACGGGCCGGACCATGAAGCCTCCGGCGGTCTTGCGCTCCGCCGGGAGGTAGCCGATCCCTGTGTTGACCGCCCCGATGGGGCTATCGGGCGGCGCGCCGTCGTCCTTGTCGGTGGTGAGGGTGCCGCGATCCACGGCGCGCAGGCCGAAGGCGGTCTCGGCCACCTCGGTGGCGCCCGATCCGAGCTTTCCGTACAGCGCCACTACCTCGTGCGGACCGACCACCAGATCCACGTCGTCGAAGTAGTCCGCGGAGCCGGCGTTCTCCCAGCGCAGGACCGCCTCGCCCCCGTTGGCGCCGATGGCCTCCGGCCGCCCCATCTCGGTCGCCCGGCGCCCGATCATGGCCTCCACCATGACCTGGCGGTCCACCTCGTCGCTGGGCGCTTCGAGAGCGGTCGAGCCATCGCGCAGAACCTGTACCCGGTCGGAGATGCGTTCCACCTCGTCGAGGCGGTGGGTGATGTAGACGATCGCCACGCCGTCGGCGCGCAGGCGCCGCACGAAGTCGAACAGGATCTCGGCCTCGTGAAAGCTGAGAGCGGCAGTGGGCTCGTCCAGGATCAGCAGCTTCGCCTCCCGGCTGAGGGCCCGGGCGATCTCGATGATCTGGCGCTCCCCGAGGCGCAGATCCCCCACGATCCGGTCGGGGTCGATGTCCACCTCGAGCGCCGACAGGATCTCCTCGGCCCGGCGCCGCACCTCCGCCCAGCGGACGAACCCTCCCGAGGCGGGAAGGTTCCCCAAGGAGACGTTCTCGGCCACCGACAGGGTGGCGGCGTCCTGGAACTCCTGGGAGATGATGGCGATCCCGAGGTCCTGGGCCTCCCGTGAGGTCAGGGCGGCGTAGTCGGTTTCCCCGATTCGGATCGTCCCGGCGTCGGCGGTGTACACGCCCGAGGCGATCTTGACGAGGGTGGACTTGCCCGCACCGTTCTCACCCAGCAGGGCCAGCACGGAGCCGCCGGAGGCGACGAGGTCCACACCATGCAGAACCTCGACGCCTCCGAACGACTTGCGAATACCCCGCGCCGCGAGGATCGGCTCCGGAGGGGAGTCCATCCGATCCGGTCTCCCGAGGAGACGGCGGTCGGACCCGGATCAGCAGCCGGTGACTTCGTAGAAGTCCGCGATGTTCTCCGAGGTGATCCTCTCGTGCGCCGTGAACAACTGGCCGGCAATCGTTGTGCCCTCAATGGCGTCGATGATCGCCGGGATGAGGATCGTGCCGTACCGCTCGGGGAAGTAGGCCACCGAAGCGATGTAGTTGGGATTGTCCTGGATCTCGCACCAGATGCTCGGGTCGGTGCCCTGTCCTGAGAAGTACAGGTCGCCGTCGCGCCCCAGCGTGCGTGCCGCGGCGATGGCGCCGATGATGCCGTCCTCGTTGATGGCCACCACCGCGATGCGATCACCCGGCAGTGCGGGCAGCAGGTCGGTCAACTGCTCCAGCGCGGGGTCGGTGCGGTCGGCGCCGTCCATGACCCGCTCGTTGACGATCGGGCAGTGCTCCGTGAAGCCCTCCCGGTAGCCGCCCATGCGGTCCCGGTTGGCCGCGCCGGCGGCCGTGGACTCCAGCGAGATGTACGCCGTGTAGTCGCAGTCGAAGTTCTCCTTGAAGTGCTCGCCCATGGCGCTGCCGCCCAGGTAACCGGCGTAGCGGTTGTTGGCGCCCATGAAGGAGAGCTGGCACGGGGGCTGGATGATGTCGATGGCGATGACGGGAATGCCTGGGGGCAAGGCGGCGCAGATCTCCGGTGACGAATCCTGGAACACCTGGAAGTTCAACAGGCCCTGGATGCCCCGGACCTCGAAGGTCTGGGCGCATTCCAGCGCCTTCGCGGCGTCGATCTGGGAGTCGCAGAACAGCAGATCGACACCCAGCCGCTCCGCCTCCTCCTGGATGCCGTCGGAGACCAGCTTCACGAAGGGCACCTCGTCGCCGAGGGAGATGTAGCCGACCTTGTAGGCATCATCGTCTTCGCCGCCGCATGCCGACGCCACGAGGGCCAGCACGCAGGTCAACGCGAGGAGTCGTCGAAGTGATCTCATTGTGGGGCCCCCTGTTGGTCTGGGTTGTTCTTGAACGATGTAGCACGTCGGACGCCTACCGAGGAGTTCGGTATGCCCGCGCACCCACGCCACCTTGTGGAGCGCGCTGCCATGGTAGGTCGGCAGCCCCGCGTTATCAAACCATTCGTTGGCGCTGCGGCGGCGACGGGTGCGGCGGCGGCGCCCGCCCCGGAGGCGGTGTTAGCTTCTGGAGCGGCAGCGGCGGCGACGGATGGGCGCCGGAACCGGACCATCCCAGGAGGACCAATGCAGCGAGTGTGCTTCACCTTCGAGATCTTCGAGGGCATGGAGGACGAGTACAAGCGCCGCCACGACGAGATCTGGCCCGAACTGGTGGAGTTGATCCAGGGATCCGGGTGCAAGAACTACACGTTGTTCCGCCGCGGCACGCAGGTCATCGCCTACCTGGAGTGCCACCCGGACGTTGCGACCGTCTTCGGCAAGATCGGCGCCTCCGACATCAACGCCCGCTGGTCCAAGTGGTTCGAGGAGGTCATCGTCAGCCTCGCCGACGAGGACGGCAACCTCTACTGGGCCGACGAGGTCTGGCACCTCGACTGACCGGGCGTCGACGGATCGACGGACACTCACCCGGCGGTCGGCTGCAACCGGCAAGCCTGACGGCCCGGTGAGGTGTCACCCTGCCGACCGGTCGCCCCGGCGACAACATCACCCCCGAACACCCGTCACCCACAACAGCCACGGCCACTCCCCGAACCGAAGTGACCGGCCAACGGGAGAGGTTCTACCGTGAAGCCACGAGATTATCGGTCCCTACGTAGACGAACTCCCACGGTTCAGGATCCGGCCCTTGGTTCTCGACTCCGTCCGGATAGCTCGGTATGAAGCCATGCTTCTTGGCCTGGAGAAAATTGTCGGCAGCCAGCCAGGCGTACGCATTGGAGTACTCGAATTCATTGATCCCATACTCTGCGGCCGCCAGATCGAGAGCGTACCCTGTTTGATGACGCGAGTAGCCCGGTGGCGCAACAATTCGGAGTTCGACAGCGATCTTCGCATCTGTGTAGGGCGGCTCCAGACGACGAAGGAGTAGATACCTTTGCACGTCAAACCCACGATAACCGGAGTACAATTTGATTTGATGACCAGCCTGTCGAGCAGCCTCTCTGAGAGACAGGTAAGCGCGTGCGGCCTCGGGTTGTAGCAGCCTCTGCTCGACGGTCTCCAATTCATCCAGAGAAGCAACCACGGGTTGCAGCCTATATCCCTGTTCCTCGGCAATTCTCCACAGACGCGCATCAGTCTGCGTATTGCCGGTTATTTCTGGACGCTTGGGTAGGGCTACCAGGTTAGGCAACGTCACCGACTCGAGCAGAACCTTGAACTGGTGACCGGAGAACTGCCGCACGTCTATATCGGGTTGCGGGTCGAACCCCGAAGTCGTTTCCCTATCGACTCTTGGCGGAGGAGGCGCGTAATCCTCCACCTGCTGGGCCATGAAGGCGAAACTGCCGGCTCGATCCTGTGCCCTGAAGCAGTAGTAGTGGTCGACATCCTGAGCTGTCAGGCGCACAGAATCCCCGGCCCGCATATTCTTGTATTCGGGATGACTCGGGGGGATCTTGAATATCCTGGCTCGACACTCGGGACTATCGCGCGGGCCGATCGAGAGCCAGCTTACGACATCGTCTCTGGAGCTTGCTTGGAGAAGACCGCCTCTTTGATGGACTTCTACGGAAGATGAGTCCACAATAGAATCGCCCGCTTCCAGAGGCTCGCCGCCTTGGCGAAGAACAGTAGAGGAATCATCGGAGGCATCTTGCCGAGAAGCGCCATCGCACGCAGGAGTACTCTCCAGACAGCCTCCCAGGAGACCGCTGAGCCCCAAGAGCGATGCCACTAGATATGCCAGCACAGATTGACCCTCGAGCGGTGATGGCCCGCCGGTCGCTCGGCCGGTTGGGCTGCATCAGGCGCCACCGGGGCCGCCGCACGAATCATCTTCTCCAGGCTACGCGCCAGCGCCTGTATCGAGGGCACGATCGCCCGCGGTCTTAGCCTGGATCCACCGGTGTGGTGTGGTGTGTGGGGGGTGGGGGTGCGCGGAAGTGCCTCGCTGACCTGGGAGAATAGTCGTTAGTAATAGCGGCTACGGCCCGAGGTGAGGAGGCACTTCCTGTGAGTGAAGTATCGCGCAGTATTGATCGGTTCGCGGTGGTTTTCGATGACGAGTCGTTGGTGGCCGATGCGGGGTTGTTGGCGGCGGGAGTGTTGATGTCCCGGTTGGGTTTGGAGGGTCTGATTGACGCGTCGGTGCGGTTGGTGGGCCGCGCGGGTGGGGCGCGGCCGGGTCGGAAGGTGTTGACGTTGGTGGCGTCGATGCTGGTGGGTGCCACGCACATCGATCACGCGGATCGGTTGCGCGCCGGGGCGACGCGGCGAGTGTTGGGGTTCACGGTGATGGCGCCGTCGACGTTGGGGACGTTCCTGCGTTCGTTCACGTGGGGTCACGTCCGCCAGTTGGACCGCGCCGCGGCGCTGGCGCTGGGCAGGGCGTGGTCACAAGGCGCGGGTCCCGGCGACGATCCGGTGACCATCGACGTGGACTCGACGATCTGTGAGGTGGTCGGCAAGGCGAAGGCCGGCGCCGCCTACGGCTACACCGCCGAGTTGGGTTATCACCCGTTGGTGGCGGCACGCGGCGACACCGGGGAGATACTCCACAGTCGCCTGCGCAAGGGTTCCTCGCAGAGCGGCAACGCCCACTTCGTCGCCGAAACCGTCGGCCGCGCCCGGCGCGCCGGCGCGACCGGTGAACTGACCGTGCGCGCCGACGCGGGGTTCTGGTCCTATGACCTTCTCGACACTCTGGAGCGCCTCAAGGTGCGGTGGTCGGTCACGATGCCGCTGTACGCCCACGTCAAAGCCGCCATTGATGCCATTGCCGACGCCGACTGGACGCCGATCGACTATCGGCTCGGCGGCGAAGCGCACGTCGCGGAAACCACCCTCGACGCCGGCGCCCGCGGCAAACAACGCAAGCTGCGCCTCGTGGTGCGCCGCAGCCGCCTCACCGACACAACCCAAGCGGCGTTATGGCCCAACTGGCGCTACCACGCCTTCGCCACCAACACCACATCTGACACCGTCGCCGCCGACGCCTACCACCGTCAACACGCCACCGTCGAACTCGCCATTCGCGACCTCAAGAACTCCACCGGATTGGCTCACCTGCCGTCGGGACGCTTCGCCGCCAACGCCGCCTGGCTGACCTGCGCCACCCTGGCCCACAACCTCTACCGCTGGATCGGCGCCCTCGGCAAAACCCGCCACAGCAACAAACTCACCGCAGCCACCACCACCCGCAACCGCCTCCTCTGCCTCCCCGGACGCCTCGTCAACCACGCCGGACGCACCATCCTGCGCCTCCCCGCCCACTGGCCCTGGGCGCCCACCTTCCACACCACCCTCACCAACATTCGCAACCTCCCCCAACTCTGCTAACCCCCGCAACCCTCCCCCAAACCACGGCCCCCCCACACCCCCACACGCCCCAAACCCGCCCACACCAGCCAACACACACCCGCCACCGCCGCACCACCTGTCCCGACGGCCAAACAACGCCCCCCAACCCCCACCAGCGCCCCACCACCACCGGCCAACACCCACCAACCCACCACAACGGTGGATTCAGGCTTAGTTGTCAGGGTGGCGTCCCCATATGCTTCTCACAGTCGCCCTCGATGAGGTCGTGGAGTCGGTCGACTCGCCAACCCCCTTCGGCCGGTTGCGGCGCTCCGTTCTCGTCGAGCAGGTGTGGATGGAACTTCCAGCCGGCGATACGGTCGCCGACGAAGTCGATCTGCAGCACGCCCGTCTCGCCCGTGATACTCCATCTCGGGTGCCACACGAAGTTGCCCAGCGAGTAGGCCACCAACCTGCCGTCGGCGAACTCGATCGCCTGCAGCACGTGCGGGTGGTGGCCGATTACAACGTCGGCGCCGGCGTCGAACAGTGTCCTGGCGAACGCCCGCTGATCGGGGCTAGGGCATGTGGCCACTTCGATGCCCCAATGAACGACGGCTATCACTACGTCGGCCTCGCTGGAGGCGATTCGCACACTCTCGAGGACTCGCTCCAGTTCCTCGTCCGACGCAATGCCGGACGAGTCGGGGCCTGCGGGGAACCCCCAGGGAACGATCCTGGACACACCCACAAACGCCACCGTCACTGCCCCGTCGACCTCCAGAACTCGGTGACGGAAGGCCTCGACGTCGTTGGCTCCCGCCCCGAGGGCGACCACGCCGGCGGCCTCCAACGACGTCACCGTGTCCATCAGGGCCACCGAGCAGTGAGGTGTGTCTGAGTTTGTGTCGTGTTTTGTGGGGTTTTTCAGGCCGCATGGTTGGGTTGTGTGGTTTGGTTGCGATTGTAGGTGATTCGTTGTTGGCGGGCTCGGATGAGTCCGTCTCGGCGGGCGGCTCGGATGGTGTCGCCGTGGCCTCGGTGTTCTTGGTCGGGGGTGACGTAGCCGATGCCGGCGTGGAGGCGGACGGTGTTGTAGTGCTCGCGGCGGATGTCGAGTTCGCGGCGTAGCACGTCGATGTCTTCGATCAGGTCGAGGTGGGGGTGTTCGGTTTTGAGGTGTCCGAACAGTGATTCGATCCAGGCTTGGTCGGTGGGGGTGTGGGGGCGGCCGTAGTGGGTGGCGAGCCAGCACAGCGCCATGAACTCCCGGGTGGATCCTGAGGTCATCTGCGGGCCGTTGTCGGACATGACCAGCAACACCGGCGCCTCGTCGGCGTCGGGGTGCCAGCGAACACTGTCGGGGTTGCGGGCGTCGATTGCCTCGTTGAGGCCTTCGACGCGCAGCGCCCGGTTGAAGACGGCTTGGACCTCGACGCTGGTCTCGTCGGCCGAGGTGATCTCCGCGATCCACTTGCGGGACACGACATCGGAGATGACCGTGGTCGCGGCCTGGGCGCCACTCCAGTGCGTCGTGTCGTAGATCCAGATCCGGTTCGGGGCTTGTTCCACCCAGTGCGGCCACGGTCGCCGCTGTGCTCGCCCCGGGCGCTTCACAGAACCGAACCGCAGGTCGCGGCGTTCAAGCACGCGGCGCACCGTCGAGGGGTCCGCCCAGAAGCGATCCAACCACGACCCCCGATGGGCGAGCTTGCGATGCGAACGATCCACCTCGGCCCACTCGTCGAACACCGCCACGATCTCCTCGGCCTCCTGCGGCGTCAGCGCGTGCAGCGCGCTGCCCCCCGGAGGCTCATCGTCGAGACCGACACCGGCGGCCACGCGGCACCGCCAGCGCTGCAGCCGGCGTTGGGACAACTCCAGGTACCGACACGCCTGCGCATCGGACCAGCCGCTTCGGACCGCGCCGTCGACGAGGCCGATCAATCCGGCTTTGGCGGCCGCGTCTACTCGCTGTGGGACCTGGCCGCTCAGCCCCATAGCTCTTTTCCCTCCGCCAACGTGAGCTTCACCGCCATCTCCGCCAGCGCTGCACGCAGCCGCTGCACCTCCGCGCGCGCCGCCTCCAACTCCACGTCGCGTTGCTTGTCCCGCCGGCCCGGGCGCGACCGCGCCAACGCATCCAACGCGCCCTGCCGAGCGACCTCGCGCAGCCTCGCCACCGTGGACCGGTCAACGCGTGCCCGCTCGGCCGCGTCACCAACGGTGCTCTCACCACGCACGAGCTGCATCCAGATCTCGTACTTCTCCTGCGGCGCCAAAACCCGCTTCTTCTTCCCGGCATGCTCAATGCTCAAAACGCCCTCCTCAGGCTCGATCCACAACCCCCACATGCTGTCTGAAACTCTTCCCAAAACACGACACGAACTCTGCCTCAACACAGCCGTAGTCCTTGGCGTGGTTGTTCGCCAGATTGGCGACGTCGATCCCGGCGTCGGCAATCCGCTGCGCTGCCGACGAAGGGGCGCGGAAGACGAACTGCTTGCCGCTCGGCGTACCGCGATCGCTGATCGCCATCTCCACGTTCACGACGGCGAGGTCTCCGGAAGCCAAGGGCGGTTCGATGCCCACGAAAGGATCGACACCGGCCGGCTCGGTGCGATCCATCTGCACGTCCCCAGCCGCGAGCAACGTCCACTCCGTCGGTGGTGCGGTTGCGGCTGATTCGCCAGGTGTTAGTGGCGAGCTGTTGAGCCAGCGCCCCGGTGCGGTGGTGGCGGGAAGGAACCGTCTCGTGGGCAGCAGGCGACTGCTCCAGGACTCGTCGGCCCGGCGTTGTTGCAGCGCTGACTCGACGCGCCCGCCGTCGTGCTTCCGCGCCGAGATGCGCACCTGCATTCCGGCGATTGTTAGAGGCGAGCTGGTGAGCCAGCGCCCCGGTGTGGTGGTGGCGGGAAGGAACCGTCTCGTGGGCAGGAGGCGACTGCTCCAGGACTCGTCGGCCCGGCGTTGTTGCAGCGCTAACTCGACGCGCCCGCCGTCGAGCTTCCGCGCCGAGATGCGCACCTGCACGCTCTCGCCGTGGTCCGCCGACGCCGCCCCGGCGGCGGGAAGAACGCTCGTTGCGACGATCGCGGTCGCGAGCACAGACCGAAGCAGCCGCCCGACCCCGCCACGAGCACTGCGGGACGCGGTCGGCTCCCCGGATGCCGCCGAAACTCGTGCCGAGCCGCGGGCACGGTTCATAGTCCTCGCCTCACTCCGGGTGGTCGGCGACGGTCGTCGGGGGGCCTTGTCAAGCCTCACTCAGCACAGTCGAGCCCCGTTCGATGCCTGTGTGCTGCATCCGGCGGCGGTGGTGGTTGTACCAGGTGTCGATCCAGCAGGCGATGTCTTGGCGGGCCGACCTGCGAGTCCGGATGCGACGGCCGGTGAGGCGTTCGCGCTGAAGGGAAGCGAAGAACGATTCGGCGTGGGACACGACACCGGCCACGTCGCCGCAGCGGGGTGCTGCGGCTATGCGGAGCGCTCTGCGGCGACTCACTCCACTACCGGTCGGCGCGGTAGCGCTCGACGTAATCGGCGTTCAGTTCGATTCCCCAGCCGGGCCCCTGGGGTACCGGATACATGCCGTCGGCGATCTCGGGGCGGTTCGCCATCAGGTTCCAGAACAGCGGATCCCGATCGGGGTGGAACACCTCCACGTACGTGCCGTGCGGGATGGACGCCAGCAGGTGCGCGGAGATCTGCGGCTCCTCGTGGTGGCCAACTTCCAAGCCGTGGACGGCGGCCATGCCGGCGACGCGGCGCCACTCGGTGGGCCCGCCGCTCCAGGAGGCGTCGAAGTTGCACACGTCGATGGCACCGGCGGCCATCAACTCACCCGCACCCTTGCGCGACAGTTCGCTCTGCCCGGCCGCCACCGCCACACCCGCCATGAAGCGCACGTCGCGCATGGCGCGGGTGTCGTTGAACCAGCGCACCGGCTCCTCGAACCAGCGCAGGTTCTCCGCCCCTACGAGGCGCACGAAGCGGATCGCCTCGGCAGTGGTGTAGCCGCCGTTGGCGTCCGCCATGAGAATAAAGTCCTCGCCGCCGGCTTCGGCCATCACCTTGAAACGGTGCGCGTCCAACTCGGGCGCCTGGCCGCCCACCTTGGTCTTGCAGCCGGCGAGGCCGATGTCGCGGTAGTACTGCATCTCGGCGGCCAGCTCGTCATCGGAGCGCCCGTGGTAGCCCCCGATGGCAATGATCGGCATGGCGTCGCGGTAGCCGCCCCAGAGGCGGTACAGCGGCATGTTCGCGGCCTTGCCCACGACGTCCCACAGGGCACTGTCGACGCAGGCGATGGCCATGATGACCAGCTTGCGGTCGCGCAGGATGTCGAACGTGAGCGGCTCCATCGCCTGCCAGCAGTGCTCCACCAGCAGCGGGTCGTGGCCCAGCAGCAACGGCTGTAGTTCCTCGGTGATGATGCGGGCGATCTCGTGCTGGGTGTGCACCTCGTCGCCGTTGTAGATCTCGCCGACGATGCCCTCATCGGTGTAGACGCGGGTGATGAGGGTGGCCCGCTCGGACATCGAGTAGTTGGAGCCCCAGAACGTCCGCGCCAAGGGCACGACGAGAGGTACGACCTCTATGCGCTCGATCTTCACGGGCTGCCCCTCCGGTCGTTGTCTACGGTCGGTACGGCCCGGTGCCGCGCTAGGCCAGGCTCAGGCGGACTCGATCACACACAGCGCGGCGCCCACTTCCACCTCTTCCTCGACCTCGACGCGCAATTCGGCGACGGTGCCGGCCACCGGCGTCGGCACGTCGGCCTCCACCTTGTCGGTCTCCACCCGCATCAGCACGTCGCCGGCGGCGACGGCGTCGCCCACGTCCACGCACCACTCCAGTACGAGCACCTCGTTGGCGGTGTCGCCGAGCTTCGGCAGCTTCACGATCTGACGCATCTTCGTCCCTCCTCCGCTCAGACCAGGACGTGGTCGAACATGCTGGCCACGCCCGGTGCGTCGGCGGCCTGCGCCTCGGCGACCGCGGCGGCCACCTGCTCGGCGACCCGCGCGGCGATCTCATCGGCCTCGCCCGGCGCCAGGAGTCCCTCGTCGGCGAGGCGGGCGCCGAAGGTGACGATCGGGTCGCGCTCGTACCACTTGTCCAGTTCGCCCGCGGGGCGGTACGAGGCGGCGTCGGAGCGGGAATGGCCCGAATAGCGGTAGGTCTTCATCTCCAGCAGGCTGGGGCCGTCACCACTGCGCGCCCGGGTCACGGCCGTCTCGACAGCGGCGAACACCGCGTCGGGATCCTGGCCGTCCACGACCTCGCCGGGGATGCCGTAGGACACCGCCCGGTCGGCAATGTTGGCGATGGGCGTGGTGGTTGCGATGGGGCTGTACTCGCCGTACTGGTTGTTCTCGCAGATGAAGATGGCCGGCAGCTTCCAGATGGCCGCCAGGTTGATGCCCTCGTGGAAGGCGCCGATGTTGGCGGCCCCGTCGCCGAACACGGCCACCGCCACGTCGTCGGTGCCACGCACCTGCGCCGTAAGGGCCGCGCCGGCCGCCACCGGGATGCCCGCCCCCACGATGGCGAAGGTGGGAAGCAGGCCGACCGACATGTCGCAGAGGTGCATGGAGCCGCCGACGCCGCCGATGGATCCGACCTCCCGACCCATGATCTCGCCGGACACCGCCAGTGGGGTCAGCCCGAGGGCCATCGCCATGCCGTGGCCGCGGTAGGTGCAGCACAGCGAGTCGCTGGGGCGCAGCGCCGCGGCAATCCCCACCGACACGGCCTCCTGGCCCTGGCAGGTGTGGGTCGTGCCGTGCACGAGCCCCTCGGCGAAGAGTTCGCGGATCTTGTCCTCGAGCGTCCTGATCTCCACCATCCGCTCGTAGCGCTGCTTGCGGTCGGCGCGCACTGCCTCGCGGCGCGCCAGCACTTCACTGCTCATGGGGTACCTCTTCTTTACGTTCTGCGGTGCGTTTCTTCCCGTGCGTCCTAGACGAGCGCCCCGTCGCGCTCCCACCAGTGCGGTGGACTCTCGCCGGTGGCCAGCAGCTCGCCCACCTGCGCCGTCACGTAGTCGGCGCCGGGCAGGTAGCGCTGCTCCAGTTCCTTGCCGAACGGCACGTGCACGTCGGGCGCCGTGATCCTCATGGGCGGGGCGCTCAGGCTCGAGAACGCCTCGGACACCACCCTCGAGACGATGTCCGCTCCCCAGCCGCCCGAGTAGGGGGATTCCTCCACCACGGCCAAGCGGCCGGTGCGCTGCACCGAGGCCAGCACCGCCTCGGTGTCCCAGGGTTGCAGGGTCTGCAGATCCAGAACGTCGGCCGTCCAGCCGTCGGCGTCCGTTGCGGCGGCCAGGCAGGTGCGCACCGTGGAACCGAGGCCCACCAGCGTGATGTCGTCGCCACTCGCCAGCTGCGCCGCACGTCCGAGGGGGATGATCCCCTCGGTTCCGGTGGTCACGTCGCCCCGCACCGCGTACAGGATGCGGGGCTCGAGCACCGCTACGGGGTTGTCGTCGCGAATGGCGGCGCGGGTGAGCCCGTAGGCGTTGCCCGGCCCCGACAGCATCACGATCTTCAGACCGGGGGCCCCCACGATCCACGACTCCATCACCTGCGAATGCTGGCAACCGAACCCCAAACCGGCGCCGACGGAGGCCCGCATCACCATCGGGACCCGCACGGTTCCGCCCGAGAGGTAGTTGAACTTGGCGGCTTCGGTGACCAGCTGGTCCAGCGCCACGCCCAGGAACTCCACGAACATGATCTCCGCCACGGGGCGTAGGCCGGTGGCGGCGGCGCCCACCGCCGCGCCCATGAAACCCATTTCGGCGATCGGGGTGTCGCGCACCCGCAGCGGGCCGAACTCCTCCAGTAGGCCGTCGGAGGTCTTGAAGGGTCCCCCGGCCACAGCCACGTCCTCCCCGAACGTGACCACATCGGGGTTCTCCCGCATCTCGTCGGCAATGGCGGCCAAGATGGCCTGGTTCATGCGCATTCGTGCCACGGCATGCTCCTCTGTCGCAAGGTCCCTGCGAGGCTAGTCCGGTCGGAACGCGACTCCCCACCCCGAGATGCCGACCGGCGGGCTCAGCCCTCCGGGAGAGCGCCGATGGTCTCGCGCAGCCAATGCACGCTGCGCGCCACCAGTTCGTCCTCGTTCACCCCCGCCGGCAGAGTCGCCACCTCCACACAGGCCAGGCCGTCGAAACCGGCGGCATGCAACTCACCCAACGCGCCGCGCAGGTCCAGGTCGCCCTCGCCGAGCGCGCAACACGGCCACCAGCCGGCGGGATCGCCGTGGTCGGCGTCGGCAAGCAGCAGATCCTTGACGTGCAGCATCCGGGTGAACGGGGCGAGGCGGCGGGTTCCCTCACACAGATCCTCACCGATGCGCACCAGGTTGGCAGTGTCGAGGACCACGCCCAGGTCGTCGCGCCCGACGCGGTCGATCAACTCGCACAGGGCGTCGAGGGTGAGATCGCAGTGCGTCTCGATGGCGAGAGCCATGCCCAGGTCGGCCGCCCGCTCACACCCCTCGGCCACGAGCGGTACGACCCGATCCAACACCGGCCCCTCGGGCTCCAGACCCCAGTGCGTAAAGGTTCCGACCACGATGCGCACCAACTCGCAGCCGGCGGCAGCGGCCACCGTCAGGGCGTCCAGCATGTCGCGCTGGCGCTCCGGCGAGTTCCCCATGTGCAACCCGCCCGGATGGCCCCAGGCCAACACCAGATCCAGGTCGTGGGCGCCCACCTGCTCGGCCAGCCGCTCCGCCAGCGCGGGGTCGTCCATCGGCAGGTAGCAGGTCTCCAGACTTACGCCCTCCAGGCCCAACTCGCCCGCCCGGCGCATCATGTCGTCGGGACTCCAGCGGATTCCCGGATCCTCCTCGCCGGCGCGAATCTCGCCGAAGTAGCGGTGATAGGAGTAGCTGTCGAGCCCGAGACGCATGTTCCCTCTCTTCAGGTGGACTCCAGCGGGGTCCGTGCTCACTGCGACTCTAGGAATCGACGCCCGCCACGGAGGCCGCTGTCCCGCTGCGCACGCTCTCGTAGGCAGCGTGCACCACCTCCACCGTCCGCGCTCCCAGTTCGGCCGGCGAGCGGTTCGGGACGTCCCGGCCCAGCGTGAGGTCCACGAGGGTGTTGGGCGGACCGTCGCAGAGGTACAGGCCGGCCGACGGCGGCAGGTCCACCTTGTTGTCGCCGCCCTCGTTGTGGTGGTGCCACAGGAAGTCACGCTCGAAGTCCAGGGCCAGCTGCCCCTCGCTGCCGTAGATGCGTATCAGCAACTGGTGGCGCGGCCAGACCTCATCGGGCACACGAGAGGCATTGGCCGCCGCCGGGCAACTCGCCCCGCTGAGGGTGCCGGTGGCGCCCGAGGCGTAGCGAATGCAGATGGCGTCGTGCAGGTCCACGCGGGCACCCACGTTGTTCATGAAGCCGAAGACCTGCGCGGCGCGGTCGCCGGTCAGCCACATGGCCATGCCCATGGCGTGGCTGAGCTGGGCGGGCGCGTAGCCGCCGCCGGAGAGAGCGGGGTCGGTCCAGGTGTCCCAGTCGGGCATCATGTCGGTGGCGGAACCCTCGTACCCCCCGGTGGCGCGCAGGAGTTCGCGCGTGCCGGACGCCATCTGCACCATGACGTGCTCGACGGTACCGACACCTCCCTCCTCGACCATCAGCCGCTTCGCCTCGATCCCCAGCGGCCCATAGTTCCAGCCGAACGAAATGACGAGATGGCGCCCGAGACGCTCTGCGGTCTCGTGGAGGTCCCAAGCGTCGGCAGGATCGATGGTGACGGGCTTCTCGCACAGCACGTCGGCCCCGGCTTCCAGCGCCGCCTTGGCGTGCTCGTGATGGAACCCCGACGGTCCGGCCACGACCACCGCATCGAGCCCCTGTTCGAGGGCATCGTGGTAGTCCTCGCTGGCGTGGGCGAAGCCGAAGCGCTCCTTGACGTACCGCAGAGCCTCCTCACCCTTGCGCACCACCGAGACGAGTTCCACGTCGTCGCGTCCCGCCAGAACGGGCATGTGATTACTGATCGCCCACGAGCCGGCGCCGACGACGCCCACCCGAACCTTGCCCGACTTGCCCATGACCGAACCTCCGTGTCTCCTGCCGGCGCCTCGGCGACGCCGCGTCAGCTACATCCGAGGGGGATCGCCGCCGGATCCCCGGCGGCACACAGTAGGCGGTGGCCGAACATCGGAGGGATAACGTGCCCCCGAGCCGCAGACAGCCCCGGAAGGAACCGATGAACACGGACAACGCAAACCCCGCAGACCGAGACGCCCCTGCAGGCCCCGCGTTCGGAGGATTCCAGGGCCGGGTGGCGGTGGTCACCGGCGCCGGCCGGGGCATCGGCCGAGCCGTGGCCGACGCCCTCGCCGCCCGCGGCGCCCGCACCGCCTACCTTGACGTTGCCGACCCCGAACCGGCCCTTCACGAGGACGACCGCACTCTGTTCGTCCACTGCGACGTGACCGACGAGGCTTCGGTGGACGCCGCGTTCACCACCGTCGAGCAGACCTGGGGGACCGTCTCCATCCTGGTGAACAACGCCGGCATCTTCTGGATCCGCCCCCTGGCCGAGACCACGCTGGATGCCTGGAACCAGATGATGGCCGTCAACACCACCGGCGCCTTCCTGTGCGCCAGGCGGGTACTCGGGGGGATGCGCGCCCAGGGGTACGGCCGCCTCATCGCCCTGGGTTCCTCCGCCGGCAAGACCGGCGGGGCGAAGGAGACCGCCGCCTACGGCGCCTCGAAGGCAGCCATCATGGCGCTGGCCAAGTCCATCGCCACCGAGTACGCCGCCGACGGAATTACCTCCAACGCACTCGCCCCGGCGTTGATCAACACCGCCATGGTGGCCGGTATCGCCGACCTGGCCGGCCGGATACCGGTCGGGCGCCTCGGCGAGCCCGCTGACATTGCTGCGGCCGTGGTGTTCCTGGCGAGCGAGGACGCGGGGTTCATCACCGGCGAAGTGATGGACATCAACGGCGGCTTCCTCATCGACTGACCGCTGCTAGGTGAGGGGCTTGGTTCGGCCTATTCGGGTGTAGGCCTCTTCTGGGATTGCTTCGAGGGTTTTGTAGACCGTCCAGGTGCAGGGCTTCGGGTTCTCGCCCAGGGTCTCGTCGGGGTAGAGCGGCGGGTCCACGGTGCGCACCGGGTGTCCCCAGCGTTCGGCGGGGAGCAGTTCGAGCGTGAAGCAGCAGTGGGCGCAGTAGTAGCAGACGCCCTTGCTGTTCCAGGCCCAGTCGTGCTCCTCGGTGGTCACGCCGAAGCGCAGCGGCCTCTGCGGATCCGGCGGTGAGTCCTCCACGTCGATCCCCCGGACTTGGCGGCCGCCGGAACCGCACGGGTCGAAGCTGAACACCCAGCGATCCTCGTGCTCGGTGAACTGGATGTCCCCCATGCGGTCGGGGCCCACGAGGTGGCTGCGCATCGCCTCGAACGACGTGTAGACGTTGCGGAACAGCGTGTCTGCGTAGTCCTTCTCCCGCAGGTCGAAGGCCATGTAGCGCTCCTGGATGTAGGGCTCCAGAGCGTGGCGGTAGATGTCCTCCAGCGCCGCCTCCCCGAACCGGTCGGCGCACAGCTTCATGATCCCCGAGAGGAAGTCCGCCCAGCGGTCGTGGAGGCGCCGCCACGCCACTCGCAGGTCATCGAAGTCCGCCCGCGCCTGTTCGGCGTCGATCAGCTCGGCACGCACGGCGTGCGCCAGCCGGCCCGCCTGCGCCCCCAACTCCAGCCACAGGGCGTCACCGTCGAACGGCGTGCCGTCGAGCATGGCCAGCTCACGGCGCAGATCCTCGACGGCCGCCGCCAGTTCCGCCTCGCCGTAGCCCGCCTGCTCCAGCCACTCCAGGAACCCGGGCGTCCAGGTGTCGTAGATGAACTGGACGACCTTGGCCTCCTCCATGAAGTAGTCGATGAGCTGCGCCGCCACCTCGCTGCGCCCCTCGATGATGGCCTCGTTGATCTTCGTGACGGTGCCGATGGCCTGATCGGCCCAGTCCCCGCTGCGGACACGCTTGCCGATCTCGTCCGACCACGTGAGATGTGTCATCGCCGAGCCCCTCCCCTGCCGCTGGGAACGCCGGGAGCCTAGCCGTGGCCCGGCGGCCGGCTCGGCGCGGCTCCGCTGCACCAGCCAGGCGGGTCGATCCGATCGAGGCGTCAGGCGGAAGATGTCGGCCGCGCAGCAGGGCGGGAACAACCGACTCCGGGGACACGGTGACGCAGCGAGCTGCCGTCCGCATGCTGCGCCGCCGTCCGGCCTGTGCAATCATGCCGGTGCACTGAGGCGTCCCACTGTGGTGGCACGTCGTGGGGCGGACGGGAGGGACAGAACAATGTCGGGGAACAGCGACGGTAGGCAGCGAAGGATCGTCGTCACGGGCGCGGCGCAGGGGCTCGGGCGCGGGGTCGTCGAGCGATTCCTCAACGAGGGTGACTCGGTTCTGGGCATCGACATCAACGGCGACAAACTCGCCGAGATTGAGCCGTTGGGAGCCGACACCCTCGTGGCCGACCTTGCCGACCCGGATCAGCGGCAGACCGTCATCGAGACTTCCGCCGGCTGCGATGGCTTGGTCAACTCCGCCGGCGTCATCCTGCTGAAGCCACTCCGGGACGTCACCGTCGAGGACTGGCGGCGGCTCGTGCAGGTGAACGTGGAGTCGATCTTCTTCCTCTGCCAGGGAATCGGGCCGACGATGCCCCCCGGCGGGGCGATCGTGAACCTGTCCTCCTCCTCGGGGAAGCTCACCAACACCACCGAGGCCGGCGTGTACGCGGCCACCAAGTGCATGATCCTGTCGGTCACCCGCTCGTTCGCCTACGACCTGGCGCACATACCGGTTCGCGTGAACGCCATCTGTCCCGGCATCCTCGACACCCCCATGCAGGACAAGGTGCTAGCCGAGGTGGCGCCGCTGCGGGGCATGACGCCGGAGGAACTCTCCGAGGCCCGCACCCAGGTGGTGCCGCTGAAGCGCGGCTCGACACCGGCGGAGATCAGCGGGCTGATCAAGTTCCTGCTGGGACCCGACAGCGCCTACATGACCGGTCAGGCCATCAACCACACCGGCGGGCTGGTGATGTGGTGAGTCTGCCGACGGACTCTGCCAATACTGAGATCCGCCCCTTTCGCTTGGACCGCCTACATTCCGTGATTCCGTCCGAGAGCCTGTCCTTGACTCGATCCGGGGCCGGCATCCACTCCCCAGCACCCCGGGCTGTGCTACGCGTCCGTCGCTCAGCGAACTCTTGGCGTGGTCCCCGGATCGCTGCAACCGATCGCACGACTCGAACGATGAGCCCACAAGGAGCCGAATCATGAGGATCACCACCGTCGAGCCGATCCCGGTCACCTACCCGGAGCCGAATGACTTCAACGCCTACCGGCATCTCTGCCTGGTGAAGGTGACCGCCGACGACGGGCAGGTGGGCTGGGGAGAGTCCATCACCATGTGGCCCGAAGCCTCGATGGCCACCAAGGCGGTGATCGAGGGCCTCGCGCAGCTGCTCATCGGCCAGGACCCCGTGTCCAACGACGCCCTGTACCGGGCCATGAAGAACCACACTTGGTGGTACGGCTACGAGGGCGGCATCGCCTCCTACGCCATCTCGGCGCTGGACATCGCCCTGTGGGACCTGAAGGGCAAGGCACTCGACACCAGCGTGACGAGGCTGCTGGGCGGACCGGTGCACGACACGCTGCCGGCGATCGCCTCCTGCCACGCCCACCACGCCGAGATCCCCGCCATGTGCGAGGAGACGCTGGACTGGCTCTCGACCGGCCTGCAGGGAATCAAGACCGGCTTCGGCAAGCGGGGCGACGCCTACCTGGGCTACGAGCACGACCGCGACGTGGAGTACGTGCGGGCCATGCGCGAGGCAATCGGACCCGACAAGCAGCTGATGATCGATATGGGCATCAAGATCCGCTGGGACGTGACCACCGCGGTGAGGCGCTGCGAGGCGTTCGACGAGTACGACCTGAACTGGATCGAGGAGCCCCTCGGGGCATGGGATCCCGAGGGCTACCGGACGCTGCGCGACAAGACCTCCACGCTGATCGCCTACGGCGAGCGGGAATGGACCCTGCAGGGCTTCGAGCGGTTGCTGGAGACCGGCACCGTGGACGTCATCGGCTGTGACCCCGGCCGGGCCGAGGGCATCACCGGCTTCAAGAAGATGGCTGAGCGGGTGGAGTACTACCGCCGCCAGGCCAACGCCCACGCCTGGTCGTCCGCGATCGTGAGCGCGGCCAGCCTGGCGGTCAGCTTCTCCAGCTCGGCCTGCACGCTGTTCGAGTTCAAGCCGCTGCGCAACCCCATGCAGCACGACCTGGTGACCGAGCCCTTCGATCACGTAGACGGCTGGTGCTATCCCCCCACCGGGCCGGGACTGGGCATCGAGGTGATCGAAGAGGTGGTGGACTTCTACCGCCTCGAGAAGATGGACGACGCCGTACAGAAGCCGAACATGGGCCAGCCGGGCTAGCACGGCGGGCCGGCGCTACGGCCGGAGGGCGCGGCGGCGCTCCGAAGCGACTCGTTGAACACAAGGAGGGAACATGGCTTGGGATCTGGGATCGGGCCTTGAAGGCAAGGGCGTGATCGTGACCGGCGCCGGCGGCGGCATCGGGCGCCCCACCGCTGAGATGTTCGCCGCGGCGGGCGCCAGGGTCATGGCGGTCGACCTCCACCAGGAGACCACCGACGAGGTCGTGGCGGGTTTCGAAGGCGACGGCCACATCGCCGCGGGCTGCGACCTGACCGACCTCGACGCCCAGAGAGTGCTCGTGGAACGGGCGGTCGACGAGCTCGGCAACCTGTACGCGCTGGCACATCTCGCCGCGGTGCTGAGGCGTCGCGGCTCGATGGACGAGATCACCGAGGACGACTGGGACTTCCAGATGGACACCAACCTGAAGGCCTCGTTCTTCCTCGCCCGCAGGGCGGCCGACGCGATGATCGAAGGCGGTCAGGGCGGGCGCATGATCCTGTTCACCTCGCAGGGGTGGTGGAGCGGCGGCTTCGGGGGCTCCACGGTGTACTGCGCCTCCAAGGGCGGCATCGTGTCGATGTCGAGGGGCATGGCCCGCACCTACGGCCCCCACCAGATCACCGTCAACACCGTCTCTCCCGGCCAGGCGGCCACCTCGATGCTTCTGACCGACCTCGACCCTGCCGTCCTGGAGTCGATGACCAAGGACACACCCCTGGGCCGCATCGCCGATCCGTCGGAGATCGCACCGGTGGTGGTGTTCCTGGCGTCACAGCACGCCGGGTACATATCCGGGGCCACCATCAACGTCTCCGGCGCCCTGCAGATGTACTGACCGCCATTCGGGCGAAGGCCGGAATCCACTTCCGCAGGGGACCGGGTGGGCGCACCGGTGGCGGTCCGGCGGCCTCTGCAACTGGCCCCCTGCGCCCCCGCCCTCGTTCGGTGCCCCTGCCGCCTCCGTACGCTGACTTCCGCGCCGGCCCGCAACGACGCCGACCGGGTCGCCATTCTGTCACACCCCGGGGCAATGATTGAGTTGGGCTGCCGAACCAGTCGGCTGCCCCTCGGACTGCTCCGCATCGAACCCAGGAGGTAGCCGCCTTGAGTACAGCACCGGCCGGAGACTTGGCCGCGACGGTGGAGCGGTTTCTCGAAAAGACCGGCTTTCCGACCTCAGATGATGAAGGCCAGAGGCGGCTGCGGGAAGAGTGGCACAAGAAGCTGCTGCCCGAGAACGTCAAGACGCTAAGCCGTAGAGACCTATCCGCAGTTATGAATCAGGGCATGCGGGGAAAAGCCAAGTACGTCAATCCGCAGGAAGAAGCAACAGGAGAAATCAGGAACTTCGGCCCCGATACGTACGAAGGCCTTCTTCGCAGTGTCGAGTACCTGTGCTGGGGGAAAGGGGAACTCGCTGAACGATTCGATTCAGTGGATGACCACGACGCCACCACGGGCGGAATAGGGAAGTCAGGATTCAACAAGATCCCGGGGTCATCCGTCAGCAAGCTACTAGCCATTTGTTATCCCAACAGAATTCTGCCGATTGCCGCTCAGCAGTCACAGTCGCGTCAAAAGCAGAAGACGGGACGCGTAGAAATGTTGGAACTGCTGGGACTGCCGATTCCACGGAGTGGCACTTTCGGACAAAAGAGTATTGACGCGAACGATGCCCTTCGAAAACACCTCAAACCACACTTCGCCGATGATCTGTACGGAATGGCCAGATTCCTATACTGGTTGTTGGAACAAACGGATCTTCCCCCACTAGCGCATGGTCCCGGAAACGGCGGCCCTCTCCCGCCCGGCGAACCGGACTTGGCCCGGTTGGCACGTGAGCTTCTGGTTGACGTCGGTTTCCTCGAGGACATCGTCGACCGGCTCAAGGACAAGGGACAGGTGATCCTCTACGGGCCGCCGGGGACTGGCAAGACCTATCTAGCTCAAGAACTCGCGAAGGTGCTTGCTCCGGATGAGTCGTGCCGAGCATTGGTCCAGTTCCACCCGTCGACGTCCTACGAGGACTTCTTCGAGGGATACCGACCCGCCGGTACCGATGACGGCGGCATCCGCTACGAGTTAACGCCCGGCCCGCTGGCACGGATGGCGAAGCGCGCGTCCGAAGCGCCGGAAGAGCAGCGCTACGTGATGGTCATCGACGAGATCAACCGGGGCAACCTTCCCCGCGTGCTCGGTGAACTGCTGTTCCTACTGGAGTACCGCAACGAGAGCGTGCAGACGCTGTACCGGCCCGACACACCCTTCTCGCTACCGGCGAACCTCTGGTTCATCGGCACCATGAACACCGCCGACCGATCGATCGCGCTGGTGGACGCGGCGCTACGGCGGCGGTTCAACTTCTTGCGGTTCTTCCCCGACAGTGGAGCGATTCAGGGCCTTCTCGGCCGCTGGCTGGCACGCGAGAACCAGCCGACCTGGGTAGGGCAGCTGGTAGACGCAGTCAACGACGAACTCAAGGGCGACCTCGAAGGCTCCCACCTGCTGCTCGGCCCCAGCCACTTCATGAAGGACTTCGGCTCCACCCCGGACGGGCAGCGGCAGCGGCTGCGGCGAATCTGGGAGTACAACATCGAGCCGTTCATCGAGGATCAGTTCTTCGGCGACCCCGACCGCATCCAGCACTACCGCTTCGGCGCCGTGTTCGGCCGCCACGGCCCAGCAGCCGGGTCGGAAAGCGCTGCCGACCTCGATGCCGATGCGACGCCGGCCGCCCCCGCTGACACGACGGAGGACGCCGCTGCTGCGGACACCGACGACGAGGCGGCTGGCGGGGCTGTTCCGCAGTAGACGGCAGGGAAGAGTGCCTCTGATGGCTATCGCGGTCGAATTGGCCGGACTCCCGCCAGGAGCCGCGGCGCCGGCGTCTCAGTCTGGGCACGAGGACCAGACCGCCCGGACGCTGACGCTGCGGGAATACGGCAGCAAGGTCGTGCGCCTAACCGAGAACGAGGCCGGCGCGCTGAACACAGTCGGCGGCGGGCGGTACCTGTCGGTCGAGCCGGCCGAGACCCTGGGGTACTGGCGAGTATCCGCGCACAACTATGTGGGGTCGGTCGTCGTCGACGACTTGCAGGTGCTGGTGCGGCCGAAGATCCCGCTTCGGAACCTGTTCCTCCTGCTGGAAGTGGGGCTGCGGGAACAGGACTGGCGCGACCAGGCAGCTCGCTACGAGACCAGCCACGACCTGCTGCCGGCCCTGGTGTCGTTCTTCGCTCGCACAGCGGAGACCACGCTGGCCCGTGGGCTGTACCACTCCTACCGGGAGCAACGTGACCGGCTGGTAGCCCTGCGGGGCCGCATCGACATGGACCGCCAACTCGCTCGGCCCGGCGTGGCCATCCCGACGGCGTGCAGATTCACCGAGTTCACTGCGGATCTTCTCGAGAACTCGTACATGAAGGCCGCGGTGTCTCGGTCGCTTCGTGTCGCCGGGGTGCAACCGGCGGACCGGCACCGGCTCATGCGGCACCTGGTGACGCTCGAGGATGTGGGCGACGTCCGGCACCATCACTCCAAATACGACGACGTGGTGTTCACGCGGCTGAACGAGCACTACAGACCGGCTCTCCGGCTGGCCCGGCTCGTCCTGGAGAATCTGACTCTGAAAGACGCCCTGGGCGAGACCCAGGCGCTGTCGTTCATGGTGGACATGAACAATCTCTTCGAGCGGTTCGTAACAGAGCGGCTGCGGCGGGCATTGCGGGGGCGCCTCCCCGTAAAGGACCAGCACCAGAGCTATCTCGATGAGGGGCGCGACGTGGCGATACGACCCGATCTGGTCTTCGGATCGCCCGGTTCCGCCAGGTTCGTCGCAGACATCAAGTACAAGCTCACCGACGACTCCGCCGGGGGACCCAACGCGGATCTCTACCAACTGTTGGCCTACACAACTTCGCTCGACCTGTCCGAGGGCATGCTCATCTACTGCCTCAACGCCGATCACCCGGACAGTGACTCGGGCAGCAACCCGGCTCGCGGAGCGAGCTCCACCGACCCGATTCCACCGGCCGCGGCCCCCTCCACCGGCAAAGCCGCTGTCTCGTCCATCCGCGTGCGGAACACGGGCACGGTGCTGCACAGGTACGCACTCGACCTGTCCGGCACACCCGACGAGGTGGGCAAGAACATGAATGACCTGGCCGACTGGATCGCTCGCCGCGCCGCTGCAACAAACTCGGCCGCGATGCCCGTGGCTCTGACGGCATGACGGACAGTCACCGACACCACGAACTCGCCGCTGGCCACGCCTCACTTGTCAGTCCGGTCTAGAGCATTCCCCAGAGCCGATCCGGGACCCGAATCCACGCTCCGAAAAGCCCGGCAGCGTGCGCCGTTTGTCACTCGGCACGCTCCTCGGAGAACGCCGATCTGGACTGAAGCCACCTCAATCGTGATACTGGTATGACATCGGTCACATCGGAGTGGGCACCGCGCGTGCGGCGACTGGACAAGGACTGTAGAGCCCTCTGACCTGCGGTTTTGGGCAGACGTGTAAGCCCGGTTCCATGAGACACCCGATGTCGGACCATCCACACTCTCAAGAATACGAACACCTGTTGTACTATTGTCTCACTCACACTATAATATGGCAACAAGCAATCAACAGGTCACGCGCCGGCCAGCGTCTCGACTGGTCGGAGCCAACCCGGAGAACGATCGGGAGGGGGTGAGGAACCGATGAGCGGCGATGCGATGCGCGACGAACCGATGCGTGGCGATGCGATGGGCGGCGATGCGATGGGCGGCGATGCGATGCGTGGCGATGCGATGGGCGACGAACCGATGCGTGGCGATGCGATGCGTGGCGACCCAAGGACCGATGACCGGATGGCTGAGTGGGGCGTGCTCGGTGAGTGGCAGCACGCGCCGGCGTCGTTGCGGGACGTCGACCTGGCCGAGTTGCGGGAGCGTTTGCGCTTGGTCGGGCGGGCGAGGGCGTCTTTGGCCGCGTTCGAGGCCGACGTGGTGGGTGAGATCGCCCGCCGGGAAGGCGACGCCGGAGCTGAGGAGATCCTGCGCCGCGATCAGAAACAGTCCCTGTCAGGCGCCCGGAAAACCGTCAAGGTGGCGGCGCGGCTGGAATGGATGCCCGATGTTGCCGGACGGCTCGCCGCCGGCGCCATCACCCCCGAAGCCGCCGCGCGGATCGCCGAGGCCGCCACGGAGACCGCGGTTGATCAGAGGTTCCTGCTTGACGCCGCCGAGACCCAAGGCGACGACCTGTTCGGGCGGACGCTGAAGAACCACGTCAACGAGCGCACCAGCGACGAGGAACTCCAGGTGCGCCGCGAACGCCAACGGCGCCGGCGCCGCGCCTCGATCTCTGAAGAACCCGACGGCATGTTCAACCTGTTTGCCAAGCTCGACCCCCTCGCCGGCGCGCGGCTGCGCATCGCCCTGACCGCCAAAGCCGACGAGTTGTTCCGCGCCGAGGACCCCCAGCAGCGCGCCACGCCCCCACAGCGCCTCGCCGACGCGCTCGAGCAACTCGTCTGCAACGCCGACACCAACAGCGGTCCCCTCGGCGCCGAGTTGGTGGTACTCGCCGACTACGACGCGGTCCACGAGAGGCTCCAGAACGCCCGCCTCCCCGACGGCACCCGCCTCACCGAGACCGAAGCCCTTGCCACCGCCTGCGACGCGCGCATCCTGCCGGGCATCTTCAACAAGCAGACCGGCAACATCATCCTCGGCGAGTCGCGGCGCAAACCCAGCAACCGCCTCCGCAAACGCCTCGTGGCCCGCGACGGCGGCTGCGTCGGCTGCGGCGCCTCTGAGAAGATCTGCCAGGTCCACCACATCGAACACTGGCAACACGGCGGGGCAACCAACTACGACAACACCTGCCTGATGTGCTGGCGATGCCACCACATCCGAGTCCACCAACACGGCGAACAAATCATCCGCCACACCAACGGCCACTACTCCCTACAACCCCCAGCCCACACCCACCCACACAACGGATCGCGAACGCCGGAAGGGCCGGGAGGCACGGCAGGCGGCGAACGGGCAACCCGACCCGTGTCGGGAACCCAACTCGCGCCACAAACCCGGCCCCCGCCGGAACGGCACGCGAGGGCGGTGATGGCGGGGGCTAGCGCAGGCGGCCATTCCGAGGTCGCCGGAGCGCCACCGGCGTCGCCGCCCGGACCGCTGCCCGATGGATTCCGGCCTGCGCCGGAATGACCGGGGAGGTGACCCGCGGCAATGCTCGGGGGTCTCCTAGGCTGGCTAGTGCTGGACATTCCTTGAGCTCTGGAGGCCAACGATGGTGATCAAGAGCCGACTCCCGGACGTGTCTATTCCCGATGTCGCCATAACGACGTACGTCTTCGAGAACGCCGCGGCTCACGCAGGCAAGGCCGCCCTCGTCGATGGCCCCTCGGGGCGCTCGTACGACTACGCGACCCTGCAAATCATGATCCAGCGCTTTGCCGGCGGGCTGGTCGCCCGCGGCTTCCAGCCGGGCGAGGTGCTGATGATCCTCTCCCCCAACATCCCCGAGTACGCCATCGCCCTGCACGGCACGCTGGTGTGTGGCGGCACGGCCACCGTGGTCAACCCCACCTACACGGCGCGTGAGTTACGCCATCAGATCGACGACTCGGGTGCCACCTGGCTGTTCACGATCCCGATGTTCCTGCCACTGGTCCGCGAGGCCACCGCCGGCGCCAGCGGCATCGGCCCCATCATCGTCCTGGGCGAGACCGAGCCGGCCGACGACATCGAAGACGCCTTCGCCGTGGTCGGCGGCGACGCCTACGAGGGTCACGCCAACGTGGACCCGGCGGAGACCGTGGCCGTCCTCCCCTACTCGAGCGGCACCACGGGACCGCCCAAGGGGGTGATGCTCACCCACCGCAACCTCGTGTCCAACCTCGTGCAGGGCGCCGCCATGGTGACCTCCGAGCCCGACGACGTCATCGTCGCGGTCCTGCCGTTCTTCCACATCTACGGCCTGCAAATCCTCATGAACTTCACGCTGCATCAGGGCTCCACCGTTGTCACACTTCCCCGTTTCGACCTCGAGCAGTTCCTGCAGGTGATGCAGGACAACGCCGTGACCCACGCCTATCTGGTGCCACCGATCGTGCTGGCCCTGGCCAAGCACCCCATCGTGGCCCGCTACGACCTCTCCAACCTCAAGTCGATCGTCTCCGGAGCGGCGCCACTGAGCGAGGAACTCGCCGACGAGGTCACCGCCCGGCTGGGCGTCGAGATCCTCCAGGGCTACGGCCTCACCGAGACCAGCCCGGCCACACACATCGCCATGGAGGGCTCCGGCAAACCCGGCTCTGTCGGCGGGCTGGTGCCGACCAGCGAGTGCCGCATCGTGGACGTCGACACGGGCGCCGATGCCGAGCAGGGCGAATCCGGCGAGATCTGGGTGCGCGGCCCCCACGTCATGAAGGGGTACCTCAACAACCCCCAGGCCACTGCCGACACCGTCGACACCGACGGCTGGCTGCACACCGGCGACATCGGCTACATGGACGCCGACGGCGACTTCTACATCGTCGACCGGCTGAAGGAACTCATCAAGTACAAGGGCTTCCAGGTGCCGCCGGCCGAACTGGAGGGCCTACTGCTGTCACACCCCGCCGTGGCCGACGCCGCCGTCATCCCGGTACCCGATGACGAGGCGGGCGAGATCCCCAAGGCCTTCGTCGTCCTGAAACCCGGCACCGAAGCCACAGCGGCGGAGCTACAGGACTTCATCGCCGGCCAGGTCGCCACGTTCAAGCAGATTCGCGAGTTGGAGTTCATCGACCAGATCCCCAAGGCGATCTCAGGGAAGATCCTGCGCCGCGTCCTACGCGACGCCGAAGCCGCCAAACGCGCCTGAACCGAGCGGCGCCGCTGGCTCAACGGCGGTTCCGGCTACAGGGAGTCGTCCAACTCCTCGGTGGCCCGGCGGATGAGTTCCTCGGCCTCGTCGACGCGCTGCTGGTAGAGGTCCAGACGACCCTCCCGCAGCGCAGCGTCGGCCTCGGCGAAACGGGCGACAGCCTCGTCGAGCAGTTCACCGACTGTTCCGCTCACAACAGGAGCGGCCGGCGGGGGTGCCGGTGCGGGCGGCTGCGGCTCCGCGGAGGGCGCCGGCGGGGTAGGCGCCGGCTCGACGGATGGCCGGGGTGCGGCGACGTCCGCCGTGTTGCCTACGCAGCTCGACAGGGAGACATCCTCCAGATCCGACACGTCCTTCAAGCCGAAGAGGCCCTGCAAAGCCTCTTCCAGAGTTGGGCACATGACCACGCGCTCCTCGAGCACCGCGATCACCTGCTGCAGCTCCGGCACCTGGGTGCTCTGCGCCACCACGTAGAGAGGCCGGACGTACAGAATCGACCGCTCGATCGGCACCATCAGAAGGTCGCCGAACTCCACCCGCGAACCCTGCTGGTTCAAAAGAGTGACCACCCGGGAGATGCTCGGGTCGCTCTGGATCTTCGAGTTCACGAGCGCGGGCCCGTCGGTTCCGCCGCGCGGTTCCACTCGGAACACCACCAGTTGGCCGTACTCGTCGGGGTCGCCCTTGCCGACCATGAAGGCGGTGAGTTCCTTGCGGGAGTCCTCCGTGGAAACCGGCACGAACGGGCGCAGGATGACGAAGTCCTGGTCGTCCTCTTCGGGTAGCCGCGTCAGCAGGTAGTACGGGTTGAAGCGGGCCTCCCGCGGGGCCTTCTGCACCACACCATCGGGCGAGGTGATCGCCGCGGTCAGGACGCCCGTGACCGCCCCTGGATCCTGTGCCACCGACCAGCCGTCGGCCTGCTCGTAGAAATCCTGCGGGTCGCCGAGTTGGTAGCGGGCCCAGACGTTCGTCTGCACCCGGAAGAGATCCTCCGGGTAGCGGATGTGACTACGAATCTCGGCGGGCATGTCATCGAAGTCCTCGAAGAGCTTCGGGAACGCCTTGCGGTAGGCGCTGAGGATGGGATCGTCGGGGTCGGACACGTACAGCGTCGTCGTGCCGTCGAAGCCGTCCACCACCGCCTTGACGGAGTTGCGCACGTAGTTGAAGTTGTGCCGCAGACCGCTCTGCTCGCCGAGTTGCTCGGTGTCGGCCCCCTGCGCGTAGGGGTACTTGGACGTGGTCGTGTAGGCGTCCAGCACGTAGTGCACCCGCCCCCCGGCCAGCACCGGGTACGGGTCGTTGTCGATGTGCAGGAACGGAGCCAGCTTCTTGACCCGCTCGCGCACGTCTCGCACGTAGATCACCCGGCTCTCCTCGGTCACGAATCCCGAGAGCAGCGGGTCCACCTCCCAGAATCGCAGCGCGAAGGCGGCCTGCCGGAAGAAGCCGCCGATTGGTACGCCGCCGTCGCCGGTGTAGGTGTAGGACTCCACGGTGCCGGCCGCGCCGTCCACCTCCTGCCGGTTGCTCTGGACGATGGCGTAGCCGTCCAGTTCCTCGCCGAAGTAGAGGCGGGGCTCGTCGAGGGGGATGTCCAGGTCGTTCGTCACCGGCAGCCCCCCGATACGGAAGTCGGGCAGGCCCGCCTGCACGACGTTGGCCGGTGCCAGCGCCACGCCGAAGCCGTGCGTGAAGCTCAGCGTGCGCGCCTCCCAGGATTCCTGCGGCAGGTTGGCGGGGTCGAGCTCCCGGGCGCCCAGGATCACGGGGGTAATCCGGCCGTCGATCTCGTAGCGGTCGACGTCCAACTCCTCGGCGAACCGGTAGAAGGGGAACTCGCCCTCGCGGTTCTCGAAGGTCTGCGGCAGGATCGACGGATCCAGCAGCGGGAGATTGCCGATGATGTCGTCGTTGCCGGCGATCCCGTCGAAGTCAAGACCCCCGGTCGATTGGAAGGACCGGATCTCCACGTTGTCGAGGCCCATGGCCTTGCGGGTGAACGCAATGTTGTGGATGATGTACTGCCGCTCCTTGGTGGACTCGGCGGGTTCAACCCGGAGTCTCTGGATGATGAGCGGGTAGATCCCACCCATCACGATCGCCACGAACGCCCACAGGCCGACCGCCAAGGTGGGCAGCACCCAACCTTTCAGACGGATGTTCACCAACAGCAGGATGCAGGCCAGGAGCGAGATCAAGATGAGGAGCCAGTGGACAGGCAGCCGGGCATTCACGTCGGTGTACGTGGCGCCGTCCACTACCCCCGACGTGGACGTTGTCAGTTCGTAACGCCCCAGGAAATAGTCGAAGGCCTTGATGAAGGCCAGCGCCCCCAGCAGCACCGAGAGGTGGGCCTTGACCTGCGGGATAACGCGCTGCCCCTTCTTCTGGAACCGGATCCCGCCATTGACGTAGTGGGCAATGGCCGTGATGAAGAACGTGAGAAGTACAACGTTGAATAACCAGTTAACGATGTATGTCAGGAACGGTAACTGGAAGACGTAGAAGCCAATGTCGTTGCCGAACCAGAGTGCGTCTATCGGGTCGACGATGCCGAAATCCACGCTGTTGGTCAGCAGGAGCCACTCCTCCCACTGATCGGACGCTCCGGCGCCGATCGGCAGGGCGAAGAGCAGCGTCACGCCCAGACGCATGAGCAGCGGCCGCTGCCCGAGCGAGGCGTGGTAGCGCGACAGCACGTCCTCCTCCGGACCGCGGGGTCGCTCCGCCGGCGCCAACCGGTCGGCGATCGCCAGGTTTCCCCACAGCAGGGCGAAGAGGAAGCCGATGAAGATCAGGGCCAGCACGATCTTCGAGACCAGGATGCGGCGCCAGACGTCGGCCTGCGCCAGGGCGTCGAACCAGAGGTAGTCGGTGTAGAAGCTGGCCGCCCCGCGCAACGACACCAGCACGATGATCACGGCGCCTATGACGAGAACGAGACTCCGGCGTACTCGGCGGGTTCGGGGCGAGGATGGAGCCCTGCGGGGACCCGGTGGGATCCTCTGTCCAGACATTGACATGGGCGGGAGCCTACTCCGCGAGGTTCTCTTTACCCGCGGGCACTACCGGCCGGCCGGCAGCGGGCGCAGCCGCCGAAGCTGTCAGCGCTCGCCGTCGGTGCGCTCGGCGCGTAGGCGAGCGAAGAGGTCGTCCAACTCCCTCGCCGGGGCGGTCGGCGCGGAATCATCTCCGACCATTTCGACCTCCGCGACCGGCGGCGCTTGCTCCGCCTCCTCGGGGGACTCGGGGGCTCGCGCCTCGACGGCGACGAAGCCCGCCAGCCGGGCGGCCTGCAACTCGGCGCCCTGCTCCTCGGGGCTCAGACCCGCTTCGGAGCGGATCCTCTGCCCCTCCAGATCGCCGGCGGTGCGGGCCGCACGCACCGAGTCGTCCAACTTCCGCATCTGCTCGGTCAGCGCGTCGGCGACTCCGGCGATGTCCTCGCGCAGGTGATCGCGCCCGGCGCGCAGCCGCATCACCTCGGCGTTCAACTCCCGGCGGCGGCGGTCCAGGTCCGACAGCACCTCGTCGCGCCAGGCCTCGGCTGATATCGCTTCCAGGAGGCCGTCGTCGAGGTCCGCCGTCCCGCCGACGTCGGACGCCACGACCTCTCGCGCCAGGCGTCGCTCGAGGTCCGCAATGCGCGCAGTGGCCGCGGCCAAGGCAGCCGCCGCCTCCTGAAGGAACCCCCTGACCTCAGCTCGGTCGTATCCCTTGCGGGCCGAGGCGAAGCTCTTTCGGGCCACGGCTTCGGAGCTCAGGGCATCCGGTGCCGGGGTACCCGGCGGCGAGCCCTCCGGATTCACGACACGACCTGCATCGCCCACACCGACTCCATCGCCTGCAAGCGTAAAGCCCGCGCACCGCGGTTCGGGGGCACTGTCGACGACCCCACCGGTGATCTCTCAGCCCCCCGGCGGGGACCAGTTGGGCGCCACGAACTGCAGGGCCTCGGCAAACGTCGCCACCTCGACGATCTCCAACCTCTCGCTCGCCGCGGCCCGAGCCTCCTCGTACTGACCCTCCGGAACGAGCATCAGGCGGAAGTTCCGGCGCTCGACGGTCTTCACCTTCTGGTGCACGCCCCCGACCGGCCCCACCGACCCGTCCGGGGCGATCGTCCCGGTGACCGCCACCGGCCGGCCCTCGGTGAGTTCCCCCGGTGTCAGCAGATCCAGGATCGACAGGGCGAAGGCCAGACCTGCCGACGGGCCGGCGATCCCGCCCGTTGCGAAGGAGATGTCCACGCCGAGATCCCCGAAGTCGTTCACCAGCAATACGCCCAGCAGAGGGCGCTCCTCCTCCAGCGAGGTGCGCGTGCCCTCGGCAAGGCACGGGTCCGCACTGGATCCCAGGGGAACGTCGATCCATGTCGTCTCCGTCTCGCCCGACCGGCGCACCCCGAAGCGCACCACGTCCCCCACGGAGCGATCGCGGACGGCCGACGAGACCTCCTTCGATGAGGACACCGGAACATCGCCCACCTCCAGAATGACGTCGTCCACCTCGAGGTGTTCCTCCGCCGGCATACACGGCACCAGCCCACTCACCACGGCTTCGGGCTCGGGCAGGTCGTAGCCGAGTTCGTGCAGCGCAACGAACAGCGACACCTCCTGGGAACGTGTCATCAACCGGGCGTCGAGATCGCGACGCTCCTGCGGTTGCAAACCGCGGTTGAACGTGTCCTCGTGCTGGAGAGTGGCGGAGGAGTCGAAGTAGGCACGCCCCCACTCCCACAGCGAGTCCACCCGGTTCGACGACACGGTGACGAAGCCGATGTTACTCATCGGCTCGTAGGTGGCTTCGCTCGGGGAGGAAACGGCGCCCGTGGCGGAGTAGACGTCGCCGGGGTACAGCCCGTAGTAGGGCACCGAGACGAGGGTGAGAACCAGGAAAGCCGCCACCGCCAGAACGACCGCCACACTGGCCCAGATCGTCTTCCGGCGGTGTCGCCGCAGCAGGCGCCACAGTCCTCCGAGCAGATGCGGGAATCTCCGCCGACGTTTCGGTAGCGTGACATCCACTGTGTTCTCGCCAACCACCACGTGCCTCCTTGCCGCTCCCCGTGGGGGGCCGGCTCCAACGCTAGGGGGCGCCGCACCCCATGCGGGACCGCTCCGGTTCGCTGCGGCCGGCACCACCGAGGCGCTCCGACCCGCCGGGCACGACCCCCGCAGAGCAACCACCGGATGGCGGGACCCGTTCCGGCGCCAGCGAGCCCGCCACGGCCGCAGGGCCGGCTTCCGCTGGTGGCACCGGCTGGGCGCCGGTATGGGGCTCGTGACCCTCATCGGTGTGCTCGGCGTGCTGCTGGCCGCGCTCGTCGGGCTGTGCGCCTTCCTGGGCGGCATCGCCCTGGAGGCCCTCATCGGATGATCCGGCCGCGTCGGACGATCGCCGGCGCCGGCCCGACGCGCCGGCCGTTGCACCGAGACAGGTGACCGCAGGCAGGCGCCCACCCGACCGCCACCCGCTCGAGCGGCGGCGGGAGGTGACCCTCGCCGGCCACCTGGGCGACGCTGCCACGGCGCGCCAGGCGCTGGACGACCCGAGCCCGCAGGTGCGCTGCGCAGCGCTGAACGCCCTGAACCGCCTCGACACCCTCGGCACCACACAGCTCGTGACAAGCCTGCGGGACGCTTCGCCGGTCGTGCGCTCCTGCGCCGCGGAACTGGCCGCCCGCCACCCCGACGTCGACCTGTACGACCTGCTCGCCGACGACGACCCGCGGGTCACCGAAGTGGCCGCCTGGGCCTGCGGGGAGCGCTCGGCGGCACCAACGCGCATCATCTCACGGCTGTGCGAGGTGACGATCTCCCACGCCGACGCCCTGTGCCGGGAGGCCGCGGTGGCTGCACTTGGGGCTCTCGGCGACGCGGCCGGCCTCGGCGCCATCCTGGCCGCCACGACCGACCGGGCCACGGTGCGCCGCCGCGCCGTCCTGGCCCTGGCGAGCTTCTCGGGGCCCGAGGTCGACGACGCCCTGGCGCGCGCCGGCGAGGACCGGGACTGGCAGGTGCGCCAAGCGGCCGAGGATCTCCGCTAGATCAGTCCCCGCCGGACATCTTCACGAACATCCCCCGCATGAAGTTTCCGGCGGGCGATCGGACTCTGGTCGAGTTCAGTCCCCGTCGGCGATGTCCACGAACATCCCCCGCATGAGATCCAGCGCCTCCAGGGATCGCCCGGCACCGCGCACGACGCATTCCAGAGGGGCCTGCACCCTCCGCACCGGCACGCCCGCCTCGTTGGCGATTCGCTGGTCGATGCCGCTCAACATGCCGCCCCCGCCGGTGAGGTAGAGACCCCGGCGGGCGATGTCGTTCGCCAATTCGGGTGGCGTGTTGGACACGCAATTCAGGATGGAGTTGAGGATCGCCCGGAGCGGCGTGGCGACGGCTTCGCGAATCTCCGCGGAATCGAGGGTGATGACCTCCGGCGCGCTCATCGAGACACGCCGGCCCCGCACGCTCATCTGGACATCCTGACCGACGTCGAGCGCAGAGCCCACGGTGATCTTGATCTTCTCCGCCGTCTGCTCGCCCACGGCGATGTCGTACTTGCTACGGAGGTAGCCCTGCACGGCGTCGTCGATGGCGAACGAGCCGACCCGCTCGGCCTCCAGAGCCACCACCCCGCCCAGGGACATCAGCGCCGACTCGGTCGTCCCGCCCCCGATGTCGACGATCAGGTTCCCCACGGACTGGTCGATGGGCAGGTTGGCCCCGAGCGCCGCGGCGATCGGCTGCTCCATCAGCAGCACGTTGCCGGCCCCGGCGCGCCGGGCGGCCAGCTTCACCGCCCGCATCTCCACGAGGGTGAGGGCGGAGGGCACGCAGATCACCACACGCGGGCGGTTGAATCGGTTCACCCCCACCTGGTGGAAGATGGCGCGCAGCATCTGCTCGGTCATGTCGAAGTCGGTGATGGCGCCACTGCGCAGCGGGCGATGAGCGACGATGTAGCTGGGCGTCCGGCCGATCATGCGCCAGGCCTCCGAGCCCATCGCCAGGACCTCTCCGGTCTGGCGGTGCACGGCAATGACCGTGGGCTGGCGGTAGACGATGTCCTGACCCTGGGCGAACACCAGCGTGTTCGCCGTTCCCAGGTCGATCGCGAGAGCGCGCGCCATCGCTGCCTACCGGCGCCGGCGCCGACGCCTGCCGGCGCGCCCGGGCGGGCGGAGGGCCGACATCTCGGCATGGAAGCGGTCCATGCTGGAGGTGAACGTGGTGCGGTCGCGGTGCCGCAGCCACAACACCAAGAAGCCGACCAGGCACACACCGACCGCCACGAAGAGAAAAATCACGCTAGCCACGTTCCACCTCTTGCAAGCATGCCTACAGCGGGCGCACCCGCTGGGCGTACTCCTCAACGGTGGACAGGTGCTGTGCCTCCCTGCCCCAACTCTCGCCGCCGGCCCACTTCTCGCGTTTCCAGATGGGGACGGTCTCCTTCAGGGCGTCGATGCAGAAACGGGCCGCGCCGAAGGCCTCCTCGCGGTGCGGGGCGGAGGCGACGACCACCACGGCGGCCTCGCCGACCGCCAGGCTGCCGGTCCGGTGCAACAGCGCCAGGCGGCCCAGTTCCGGCCAGAGTTCCCGCGCCCGGCGGGCGAGCGCCTCCATGCGACGTTGTGCCTCGGTCTCGTACGCCTCGTAGATCAACTCGTACACGCCGGGGCGCTCGGGGGAACTGTCACGGGCCGTTCCGGAGAACATGACCACGGCACCGCAGTTGGGCCGGTTTGCCCAACCCACGGCCGCTTCTGTCGGCAACGGATCACCGGAGAGGCCTATCCAGGTGTCACTCGTCGCGGACTGCACAAAGCAAGGATATTGCTCCCGGCGACGGTAACGATTCATACGCTGCGGATTTGCTGCGCTCAAGCGGGTACGGCCCGGCGCCACGCCCGGGAGCGCTGCGGCGTTCGCCGGCTCCGCCGTCGGGCGCTCAGAGCATCGGCACTCGCCCGGCGCGGCGCGCCCGGGTGACGACGCCGATGGCGATACCCAATCCGATCGCTCCCAGGGCCACCAGGACAGCCAGAGATCGCCGCTGCATCACAGACGAGGTGGTGATGGCCCACGGCTTGGCGTGGTGCGCATCCACGTACGACTCCTCATTGCTGTGCAGCGGCGCCCACCCTGCAGCGCGCAGACGGGCGTTCGACACGACCCACGGGAACCGTGTGTAAGGGATGACGCCGGGCGGCGTGGGGGCGAGCCGCCAGCGCCAACGGAACCGGGCCAGCCAGGACGCCACCTGCGGAGGCAACCGCAGCCGCGGCGTGGTACCGCCGAGCCGCCGCACATCGGCGGCGGAGACGTAACCGTCAGGCGCCACGTTGTACGGGCCGGCCAGATCACCCAGGACCGCGAGCTCCACGGCGGCCGCCAGATCGTCGAGATGCAGGAATTGCACGGGTGGGTTGTCGCCACCCACCGCCACCGTCACCGCGGCGCGCAGGATGCGGGCCGCCCAACTGCTCTCACCCGGGGCGACCGCCGTCGCCGGGCGCAGCACCACGAGCCGAACCTCGGGATGCTCGGCGTGCCACTCGGCGGCGAGGCGTTCCACCTCGGCCTTGTGGGCGGCGAAGGAGAAGCCGGGATTGGGGCGCAGCAGGGCCTCCTCGGTGAGAGGCACAGGGTTGTTGGACCAGGCGCCGTACACCATGGCGCTGGACATCAGCACGATGCCCTGCACCTGCGCCTCGGCGCCTGCGGCCAGCAGGCGTCGCATCACCTCGATGTCGAGGGTCGCTGATTCCAGTCCGTCCCGCCGGGGATCGAAGGCGGAGACCAGATGGGCCACCACGTCCACTCCCGCGAGCATCGCCGCCACGTCGTCGGTGCGGAGATCGCCCCGGCGAAGATCCACGTTGAGGTGCGACTGAAGCGGCTGCGTGTCGACGCCGACGACCCTGACGACATCGGGCCGCGCCGCCAGGCGAGAGACCAGGCGGGAGCCGATCGATCCGGCCACACCGGTGATTGCCACCACGAGCGGCGGGGGCGGCGCGCAGCCGGGAGACTCCGGCTTCTGGTGGAACGGCGTCGACGCCGTCGGACGACTCATGGTGATACTCCACGCTAACGGAGCCCGCCCCCATCTACGATGCGGGTGTGGCGCCCTCCGATCCGCCCCGCGACGACGATCCCCCGGACTTCGCCAGCGAGGAGAATCCCCTCGGCGACTGGCCCCTTATCGGTGATCTGACCCGGCTGCTGGGATCGCCGGCGGTCAGCCGCCAGGCCGCCGAGCAGCTGGCGGTCGCTGTGGCCTCCGACAACAAGACCGAGGCCAACGCCACTCCCGCCGACCGCATCGGTTTCGGCGAGTTGGCCGGCCTCGCCCAGTTGGCCGCCGAAGCCGCCACCGGATTGTCCATCACCCCCGACCGGCGACCGGTGGACGTGACGGTCGTGAACCGCGGCGGCTGGGCGCGACAGACGCTGCGGGACTGGCGCCCGCTCTTCGGACAACTCCGGGACGGGCTCGCCGCCGCGGGCGAAGAACCCGACGACCCCGAGGCGCGTACCGAGAACCCCGACGCTCTGCTGCGCCGCCTGATGACGCCGCTCACTCCTCTCATGAGCGACATGGCCGCGGGGTCCCTGACGGGGCGCCTGGCCCGCGTTGCGCTGGGGTCCTACGACGTCGTGCTGCCACGAGTCCGCAGCGACCGGCTCCTGCTGGTGGCGCCGAACATCACAGCCTTTGCCAGGGAGTGGAGCCTGCCCCGTGACGACACCTGCCTGTGGGTCTGCGTGCACTCCCTCACCAGCAGTGCCGTGCTGGGCGTCCCACACGTCCACCGCCGCCTCACCGAACTCCTGGGTCGTTACGCCCGTGGTTTCGAGATCCGCCCCGAGAGCATCGCCGAGTCACTGCAGGAACATCTCGGCGACCTCGACCCCGAACGGGCGATGAGCGAGGTGCCGAAACTGCTGACCAACCCGGAGATGATGCTGGGTGCCGTCCGCTCCGGCCACCAGGAGTCCCTCGAAACCGAACTGGCGGCGCTGCTGGCGGTGGTGACCGGCTACGTGGATGCCATGACCGATCGCGCCTGCGGGCAGATGCTGGGCGCCCACAACCCTGTCCGAGAGGTCTTCCGCCGACGCCGGCTCACCCCGCCGGTCGAGAGCCGCCATCTGGGGCGGCTGCTGGGCAGCGACGTCCCCGGCGAGGTGTCAGATCGTGGCGCCCGCTTCTGTCAGGGTGTCATCGAGCGGGCCGGCGTCGAGGGACTGGGCCGCCTGTGGCAGGCCGCAGAGAACTGGCCGACACCGAACGAGATCGACGCGGCCGGCCTCTGGCTGGCCCGCCTGGACCTCTACGACGATCTCGCCGACCCCGGCCCTGACTCCTGAGCACCGCCGGGGCCGCCCCGGCGCCGGCGCGGCATGCGGCGCGGCAGGCTGGGGGGCGGCTGGCCACGGCGGACCTTCTGTGCGCCGACCAGATGCAGCATGGCGGCCGTCCACAAGGCCAACGTGATGAGCAGGAATCCCGTCCACAGCGGCATCGGGATGACCGCCAGCGCAGCGCCGATCACCCACAGGAGTTGGAATCGGGTCTCGAACCGTCCGAAGCTGCGCCCGTAGTCGGCGTTAGGGGCGTCACGCTGCACCACCGAGTCGAACGCCACCTTCCCCGCTGAGGACGCCAGACCCACGACAAGCGCCACGACCAGCGCACCCTTGAGTCCGCCGTCCCAGATTGCCAGAAGGGAGACCATGGCCGGGACGATCAGCGCCAACCGCAGGATCCGTTCCTCGCGGATCCCCTCCGCCCGACGGGCCGCCAGAGCCGAGCCCCCCAGCATGCCGAGCACGGCGAAGATGGCCACCAGGTACACCTTCCAGAGAGCGTCGTCGCGCAGGCCGAATGCCACCAGGAAGGTCATGAACCCCAGCACCGCCCGCAGTACGCCGGTACCCGACGCGGCTAGCCGGATCCCGAAACCGCGGATCTCCTGCTGCGAGGCGTCGGCATCGGTGGCCGCCCCACCAGGCTCCACCTCGGCGCGCGGCAAGCGGAGGGACATGGCGCAGGCCCCCAGGAAGACCGCTGTTGCCACTCCCATGACCCAGTCCGATCCGACGTAGCGCTGGATCACCCAGGCCGGCCCTCCGCCGAGGAGGCCGGCCACCCCGCTCAGCACCGCCAGGCGCGAGTTCCGGCTCGCCAACTCCTGCTTGGACCGCACCGTGGCCGGCACAACGGATGCCTTGGCCACCGAGTAGCCCTTGCCGAGAACCAGGACGGCGAACGCCAGGGGGAACAGCAGACGTGAGTCCACCCTGCCGATCATGAAGAAGGCGGTCAGCGCCCGCCCGGCGTTCAGCAGCACGATGAGCAGGCGCCGGCCTCCCTCCGCCCGGTCGACGGCAGGACCGATGAGCGGCGCCACCAGGGCGAACGGCGTCAACGTCAGGAACAGATACAGCAGGACGCGGGAGCGGGCTGCTTCGGGCTCGATGGAGAAGAAGAGCGAGTCGGCGAGGGCCACGGTGATCATGGCGTCGCCCGCGGCGGAGAGCGCGTGCACTCTGGCGAGGCGCATGAAGTCGGTCACCCGCCGCGGGGCTGCCTCGGCCGGGGCGCGGGGATACCTCGGCTCTCGAACCGGAGACCAGCCGCCGGCCTCGGACATGGACTCCTCCTAGGCGTCGCCCCCCTGCGTCAGGGCCGTGGGTGGCTCAGCGTACTTGTACCCCACGCCTCTGACGGTGACGATGCGCTGCGGGTTCGAGGGCTCGATCTCCACCTTGCGCCGCAGCCGGCGGATGTGGGCGTCGAGGGTCTTGGTATCGCCCACGTAGTCCATCCCCCACACCCGCTCGATGAGATCGTCACGGGTCACAACCCGCCCCGCATTGGAGATGAGCACCCGGAGCAGGTCGAACTCCTTGAGGGGCAGGCGCACGGACTCGCCCCTGATCCGCACCTCGTGGCCCTGCGGGTCGATGAGCACGTCGCCCACCTCCACGGGCCGGTCCTCCGTCACGGCAGGCGCCGTGCTGTCAGACGCCTCCGCCTCTGCCTCCGCCTGCGCCTGCGCCTGCGAGCGGCGCAGCACGGCGCGTATCCGTGCCACCAACTCCCGGAGGCGGTAGGGCTTGGGGACGTAGTCGTCGGCACCCACCTCGAGGCCCACCACCGTGTCGATCTCCTCACCTTTGGCCGAAACCATGATGATCGGCACGTCGGAGCGGCTGCGGATCTCCCGGCACACGTCCAAGCCCGACAGGCGGGGCAGCATCACGTCGAGCAGCACGAGGTCGGGCTTGCAGGCGTCGAAACGGTCGAGGGCCTCGCGCCCGTCGCGGGCAATATCCAGAGCGAACCCCTCCCGGCGCAGCCCGGCGCTGAGAGCCTCCACGAAGGACGCCTCGTCCTCGACGACCAGAATCCGCGCCGACCGGCTCACGGCGAGCCCTTCCCACCCCTCGGGCCGACGCTTCGGGCATGCGGATCGTCCCGACCAACCGACAGGCCCGAAGGCGATGACGGCACGGGGCTGTCCTCGCTGGAGGTGATCAGCGGGATGCGCAGAATGAAGGTGCTCCCCTCGCCCTCCATCGACTGCACCGACACGTCCCCTCGGTGATTGATGGCGACGTGACGGACGATCGCCAGGCCGAGGCCAATCCCTCCTGAGGTCGATGCGCGGGAACGGTCCACCCGGTAGAAGCGCTCGAAGATGCGAGGCAGGTCGCCCTGGGGGATGCCGATACCCGTGTCCTGTACCCACAGCTCCGCTGCATCGTCGGCGCTGCGGACGCGCATGCTCACCGACGCACCCGGCGGGGAGTACTTCAAGGCGTTGTCGAGCAGATTGTGGATGGCCGAAGCCATCTGGCGCCGGTCGGCGTAGACCAGCACGGGGTCGCTCGGGGCCGACACGTTGACCGTGATGCCGCGCTGCTCGGCCGCGTTGGCCAGCCGTTCGGAGATCTCCCCGACGATGTCGCCGAGGGTCAGAACGCTGCGCTCGCCGTCGGCGTCGCGCTCCACCCTGCTGAGTTCGGCCAGGTCGTCGATGGCCCGCGCCATGCGCCCGGCTTCGCTCACCATGCGGTCGGCGAGCCCGACCGCGGTTGCGCGATCGGCGGCCCGGGCAGAGTCGCCAACGTCGTCGGCGATCAACTCGGTGATGGTCTCGGCCAGCAGGCTGATCGCTCCGACCGGGGTGCGCAACTCGTGACTGATGTTGGACACGAAGTCCCGGCGCATGGTCTCGACCCGCTCCCGCTCGGTGACGTCCTCGACGAGCGCCGCCGCTCCGCCGGCCAGCGGGAAGGCACTCAGCAGGAAGACCCGCTGGGGTGGACCGTAGAGCCGGACCTCCTCCCTGACGGCTACGCCGTCGCGAGCCCTGCGCAGAACCCGGTCCACGGCGGCTTCCACGAGAGCGTGACCGTGGCGGGCGGAGATCGTCGAGACGGCCGTGTCGTCGCGGAAAACCACGTCCCCGGCAGCGTCGCAGATGACCACGCCCTGCGTCATCATCGAGATCACCTCGCCCAGGCGCCGCATCCAGGCGCCCCGCGTCTCCCGCGCCGCCTCGAGGGCGTCCAGACGCCCGCCCAGGACGTCCAGAGCACTCTCCAGCCCCCCGCCGCCGGTGCCGGACACCGGCGCCACGTCGGTGGCTCGCAGCGTCGCCGCCAGCCCTCCGTCGGACTCCGCATCCGGAGGCTCGGACGAACTATCCGGCAAGCGAGCCAGCAGCGCCTCGCAGGTCCGCCGGGCACGGTGGTAGCGCACGAGAACCGCAGCGCCTCCGACCACGGCCACCCCGAGGGCCAGGGCCAGCACCACGACCGCGGCGGCCATCAGGGAAATCCCGCCGCCGTCGCCACATCGGCGACCCGCCGATCCTCGACGCCCAGCGCGGCGCTCCGCAGCATCTCGCTGAGCACCTCTTCGCTACGCCGGTCGGCGGGGTTCTGCTCGGCCAGCCCCCCCAGCCCGGTCAGCGTCACCCAGCCCCCGGCCACGAGCGCCCGGTCGGAGTCGGGGGGCACCGTCGCAGGGTCGGTGCGCTCATGACCGGTGTACACGGTGAATCCCTCGTGATCAGGCGCCTCGTCGACCGCGGTTATGGCGCTGCGGATGGCGCCCACGGGCGCCAACGACGCCCAACGCACTCCGGCCAGAGCATCACGCCGGGTGTTGGGAACGTTGACGCTGAGCGCGCACGGCTCGCCGGCATCCATGAACCAATCGACGAGTTCGAGAGCCACCGACGCCGCCGTGTCCCAGTACACGGCACCGCCCACGGTGGTGGTGCTGACGGCCAGGCCCTTGGCGCCCCACGCGGCCGCAGCCAGGGCCGCCCCCACCGTCCCGGAGTGGAGGGCGGAGCGTCCCACGTTGAAGCCGGCGTTGATGCCGGAAAGCACCAGTTCGGGCGGTATGCCGACGGCACCGAGGCAACTCAGGATGACGCACGCCGCGGGCGTGGCCTCCGCCGCGTACGCCCGGACCCCTTCCAGCGACGGGATCGCCCATTGCCGGATCTCGATGGGGTGGTGCAGGGCCAGGGATCCCATGGAGGCACCGGAACCACTCATCTCGCGCATCGGTGCCAGGACGGAGACGTCGTGTCCCGCCTGCACAGCGGAGCGAACCAGCGGCGCGAAACCCGGCGCCTCGATGCCGTCGTCGTTGGTGAGGAGAACCCGCATCGGCTAGTCCGCGGGCGCCGGAAGGCCGGCTTGGGGCGACTCGTCGGACGTCTGCTCCTCGGACTGCGAGGGCCGCCAACCATCCACCATGTACCGCACCCGTTCGCCGATGTTGACCGCGTGGTCGCCGATCCGCTCGTAGTAACGGGCGATGAACGCCAGTTGCACCCCGGAGACGTAGTCACCCATCTCCTTGCCCTCCGCTCCCACGATCATGGCGAGACACTGGTGGTTGAGGCGGTCCAGCCGGTCGTCGATGTCGTCGAGTGCGGCGGCCAGCCCGGAGTTGTTGTCCGCGTAGGCGTCCACGGCGAACCGCATCAGCCGGGTGGCCTCCTCGCTCATCTGCGTAATCACGCCCCGCAGGCGGGGACCGAAGTCGGTGCCGTAGAGCCGTCGCATGGCCTTGGCGATGTTCTCCACCAGGTCACCGGAGCGCTCCACTTCGTAGTTGATGGTGAGCGCTGCCAGTATTGCCCGCAGGTCCCCGGCCATGGGCTGCTGGAGGGCCAGCAACTGGTGGCACTTGTTCTCCAGCGCCAGCGAGGCGTCGTCCAGGATGTCGTCGGCGTCGATGATCTGCTGGGCGACGGACAGGTCGCTCGCCAGCAGGGCCTCGGTGCAGCGCGGGATCGACTCGATCACCATGCCTGCCATCCGGATCAACTCGGCGCGGACCTCGTTGAGTTCGTCCGAGAAGGGTTTGCGGAGACTCTCGACCATAACGGCACCTCCTAGTGTGCGGGCCGGCGTAGCAGTTGGGGGCGCGGAATCAACCGAAACGGCCGGTCACGTAGTTCTCCGTGCGCTCGTCGCCGGGGTTGGAGAAGATCTTCTCGGTCTGGTCGAACTCCACCAGCAGCCCGTGCCGGGAACCGGTGTCGGGATTGACCTCGACGGTGAAGAAGGCCGTGCGGTCGGAGATGCGGGCGGCCTGCTGCATGTTGTGGGTCACGATGATGATCGTGTACTCCTCCTTGAGGGCGTGCATCAGCTCCTCGATGTGGGCCGTGGCGATGGGATCGAGGGCCGAGCAGGGCTCGTCCATCAGTAGGACATCGGGGTTCGTGGCGATGGCTCGCGCAATGCAGAGCCGCTGCTGCTGCCCACCGGAGAGACCCATCGCCGAATCCTTCAGGCGGTCCTTCACCTCGTCGAAGAGTACCGCCCGGTGCAGGGAGGCCTCCACGATCTCCGCCAGATCGCCCTTGGGGACCCTGCCGGCGATGCGAGGACCGTACGCCACGTTGTCGAAGATCGACTTGGGGAAGGGGTTGGGCTTCTGGAACACCATGCCGACGCGGCGGCGTACCTCCACCGGATCGACGCGGGCGTCGTAGAGGTCCACTCCCCGGAACAGCAGGGTGCCGTCGCAGCGCGCCCCCTCGATGAGATCGTTCATACGGTTGAAGCAGCGTAGAACGGTGGTCTTGCCACATCCCGACGGGCCGATGATGGCCGTGATCTCGCGCTCGGTGATGTCCAGCGTGACGTCTCGCAACGCCAGGTAGTCGCCGTAGTAACAGTTCAGGTCGTTGACCCGGAAGACGACCTCGGGGGGGATCGGCTCGCCGTCCGGCGCGGCGGCGGCCGTAGGCGGGACCGGTGTGGTGTCCGGCACGGGTACCGGGCCGCGGGAATGTGTCGCCACGTCGGCCGTGTCTGTCATTGTGGTCATCGAAGCCCACCTTCGTGGTTGTGGCGCGGCTCGGGGCGCATCGGGCGATCTATCTCTTCTTCTCGAAATGATTCCGCAGGAAGATGGCAGCGGAGTTCAACAGGAGCACCACGACCAGCATCACGACGATCGCCGCCGCGGCGGCGGTGGCGAAACCGTCGTCGCGGCCGGACTGCTGCACCCACCGGGTGATAACGATGGGCATGGCGGTGAAGCGCTCCTGCAATTGTGTGATGTCGACCAGACCGGACTGCCCACCCAGGAAGCCGGTGACGGCGCCCACGAGGATGAGCGGCGCCGCCTCGCCGATGGCCCGGGAGAGTGACAGCAGCGTCCCGGTCAGAATACCCGGGGCGGCGTACGGCAGGATCTGGGTACGGATGACCTCCCACTGGGTGGCACCGGCCCCGTAGCCGGCCTCTCGCAGGCTCTGGGGCACCGACCTGATCGCCTCGGAGGCGGTGATGATGACGATCGGCAGCACCAGCACGGCGAGCGTGATCCCCGCCGCAGTGACCGACTTACCGCCGGTCAGATCCTCCAGGCCCCGCACGAAGATCGTCAGTCCCAGCAGGCCGTAGACCACCGACGGCACGCCGGCCAGGTTGCGGATATTGACTTCGATAAAGCTTGTGAGTCGCGACTTCGGCGCATATTCCTCGAGGTAGATGGCTGCGCCGATCCCCAGGGGGAACGACAGCCCGATGACGAACACGGCGATCCACAGCGAGCCGCGGATCCCCTGGAAGACGCCCAATTCGGGATCACCCGACTGCGAGCGCAGACCGCCCGCAAGGAAGTCGCCGAGGCGCCCGCTGAGCACCGACCAACCGTCGGTGACCGTGTCGATGAGCAGTACCGCCAGAACCAGCAACGCCACGAGCAGCGCTATCTGCAGCAGTGCACGGAAGACACCGCCACGGACATCGCGCGAGCGCCGATGTACGTCCGAGGTGACCGCCCGGCGGGTCCTGTCGTCGAAGACACGTCCGAATCGCATGACCGCCCCGTCAGTACTTGTTCTGGAACCGCCGCACGACACGGCCGGCGACGAGGTTCATGCCCAGTGTCAGCACGAACAGCATGAGTCCCACGAAGTACAGACTCTCGAACGTCAGCCCCTCACCCACGACGCTGTCGGTGCCCGACGCCAGGGAGGCCATCGCCGCGGTCATGGTGAGGCTCCCGTCGAAGACGTTGTGCGTATAGACCGCGGTGTCTCCCCCGCCACCGGCGATGAACACCACCATCGTTTCGCCGACCGCGCGGGATGTGGTCACGATGAACGCGGCCACGAGACCCGAGATGGCCGCCGGCAACACGATGCGCAGCGTCGTCGTGACCTTTCGCGACCCCAGACCGGCGGAGGCCTCGCGCAGCGAGTTGGGCACGGCCTTCATGGCGTCCTCGGAGATCGACGCCATGAGCGGCACGCTCAGGATCCCGACACCGACGCCGGCCGCGGCCAGGTTCCCCAGCCGGGCGTCCTGCCCGAACCAGGTGTCGATGTTCTGGATGATGTTGGGGGAGATCCATTGCAGGGCGAAGAAGCCGAAGACGACGCTGGGAATGCCGGCCAGGATCTCCAGCGTGGGTTTCATCCAGCGGCGCGTCCGGGGTCGGGCATACTCCGAGAGGTACACAGCCGCCCCCAGGCCGACGGGGGTGGCGATGAGAGTCGAGACGCCGACGACCAGGCCGGTCGAGGCGATCAGGGTCTTGATGTCGTAGAAACCCCTGCGGGGGAACCACCCCGTGGTCCACACCGACGCCCAGTCGATGTTGAGCATGAAGGTGAAGGCTTCCCGGACGAGCGACCAGATGATCAACCCCGAAATCAGCACGGAGGCCAGGGCGGCGACGAGCATGACGACCCGCACCGCCGACTCGCGGTCCCGCCGGTCGCGGTTGCCGGACAGGGCGTCGAGCGTGACCGGACCCGACACGGCCGGCACGCCGTGGCCGTGGGGACTCACCCGGGCTGCCACACCGCCCGCCACGACCAGCAGCGAGCCGACGAGCGCCAGCCACCAGCCGCTGCCCATACCGACCGCACCGGGCAGGGAGTCGAGGACCTTGTCGAACTGATTGTCGAAACGGTAGGAGGTGAAGTAAACGTAGATCGCAGTGACGGCGCCGGCCGCGGCAAGCGGTAGTGCCACCATGCGACGGCCGGACAGCAGCGGGTAGCCGACGGTGGCGCAGAAGACCACAACGGCCAGCAGGATCCAGCCGTTACCGAACGAGCCGCCCTCCTGCGCGGCCAGATCGGAGCCACCCAGCAGCCACGGCAGGTCGGCCTCGAAGGCGTTGCGGGTAATGCTCGTGTTGTCGACCACCGCCCACGGCAGGAACGCCGACACCACCAGCATCACCAGACCGGACAGCACGGCCAGTGCCGAGAGCGGGATTCCCCGTAGGAACGCCGTCATCGGCAGTGTCCGGGCGCCGCCCAAACGAACCGCGGCATCGGTCACGGGCGGAACCTACCAAGTCGCAACGGACGAACTCCCAACGTTTCCGGCGATCAGCCGCCGACGACCTTGTCGGCCCAGTTGGCAACTGTGGACGAGCGGGCATCGTCGGTGAGCGTCACGTAGCCGACGTCGCTCACGGCATCGATGAGACCGCTGTTGCTCACATAGAAGTCCACGTAGGCCTTCACCGCGTCACTGGTCACGGCCCGCTCGGCGTTGACATAGATGTACAGCGACCGGGCCACCGGGTACTCTCCGGAGGCGATGGTGTCCGGCGCGGCGGCCACGCAGCCGTCGCCGCCGTCGATGTCGATCAGCTTCACACCGGCGTTGACCGCGTAGGCGAACCCGACCCAGCCGAAGCTGCCCCGAGCACCCTCGATGCTCCCGATGATCACGTTGTCATCCCCCGCCGACACGTAGTCCGGACGGGTCGTCGCGGCGTCGTCCTCGCTGACGGCACCCGCCTCGGCGCGCGCCTCGCCGATGTCCTCGATCACGATCTCGATGAAGCTGTCATAGGTGCCCGACTCGGCGCCCGGCGCCGTGATGTCGAGGTCCAGATCAGGAAACGACGTCGTCGAGCCCAGCTGCGCCGCCAGGGCACCCGCCTCGGACCAGGTCGAGAAGCCGGAGGACTCCGGGCCCACAATGGCGTAGAGGTCCTCGAAGTTCAGACAGTTCACGGCCTCGTTGTCCGGGCTGGTCAGCACCGCGATCCCGTCGATGCCGACCCGCAACTCGATCCAGCCGATGCCCGCCTCGGCGCACGCCGCGGCCTCGGAGTCCTTGATCCTCCGCGAAGCGTCGGAGATGTCGGTCTCACCCTCACAGAACAACTTGAACCCGTCACCGGTACCAGGACCGTCCACCGTCACGTTCACGTCCGGCGCCACGTCACGGAACAACTCCGCAACACGCACCGAAATCGGCTCCACGGTCGACGAACCCGAAATCGTCACCGTGCCCGACGCATCAATTGATGTCGGTGGGCCGCTGCTGGTCGCGGATGTAGCCGCGGATGCGGTCGCGGATGCGTTCTCGTCGGTGTCCGCCGCGGCAGGCGGCGGATCCAGACCGAGGGAAAAGTCGCCTCCACCGTCGTCGGAGCCTCCGCACGCCGCCGCGAGCAGCGCGACGGCGCAGGGAACCGCACCCAACCATCTCCAGCCAGTACGTCCAGGTTGCACGTCTCTCCTCCTCCGGTGACGGAAACTTGCGAGGCACGGTAACGGGGCGAGAAAACCGCACGGCCGAAGGAACCTGAACGGCAGATGAACGCCGGATGACATGCGCGAGCCGGCGGGGCATCGCCTCGCTGCAGCGCGGAAGCCTCCAGCGGCGCGGTCCGAGCCGCCGGGTGGAATCAGGCCGGCAGCCGCACCGAATCCGCGCCCGACTCGAGGCCGGGCCGCACCCGCATCAGGCCGGTGGCTGCGCCAGGGTGTCGTGCGGTGAGACGCTGCCAGGGCTCGGCGGGGTCCACGTGCCGTCGGGGCGCAACGTCCAGGCGCGTGCCCGCTCGTCGAGGCTGACGTCCAGGATGTGCTGCAGCCGCGCCTGCAGCTGCGGATCGGTCACCGGCACCAGCGCTTCGATCCGGCGGTTCAGGTTGCGCGGCATGACGTCGGCCGAGCCGACGAGGTAGACGGGCCGACCCGCGCCGGCTGCGTTGCCGAAGCAGTAGATGCGCGAGTGCTCGAGATAGCGGCCCACGACCGAGCGGACACGGATGGTTTCCGACAGCCCCTCCACCCCCGGGCGCAGGCAGCAGATCCCGCGTACCACTAGGTCCACACGGGCGCCCGCCATCGAGGCGGCGTACAGCGCATCGATCATCTCGGCGTCCACGAGGCTGTTCAGCTTGAGCACGATCCGTCCGTCGCCCCCGCACGCGGCCTCGGCGGCGATCAGTTCGGTGATATGCCGACGCAGACCCTCAGGAGCCACCACGAGTTCGCGGTAGGTGATGCCGCGGCCGTAGCCGGTGAGCCGGTTGAACAGCTGCGACAGGTCGGCGCCGATGCCCTCGTCGGCCGTCAACAGGCCTAGGTCCTCGTAGACGGCGGCCGTCAGGGAGTTGTAGTTGCCTGTCCCGACGTGGCAGTAACGCCTGATCCCGCCCGGCTCGGAGCGGACCACCAAGCAGACCTTGGCATGCACCTTCAGGCCCACCAGCCCGTAGGCCACGTGCACGCCGGCATTCTCCAGCCGGCGGGCCCAGCCGATGTTGGCCTGCTCGTCGAAGCGTGCCTTCAACTCCACTACCACGGCCACCTGCTTGCTCCGCTCGGCGGCCGACACCAGCGACTCCACGATCTCCCCGTCACCGTCGGTGCGGTAGAGCGTCATCTTGATGGCCAGGACGTCCGGGTCCTCCGCCGCTTGGCGGATGAACTCCTGCACCGAGCCTCCGAAGGAGTCGTAGGGGTGGTGGGCGAGCACGTCCCCGGCGCTGATCGCAGCGAAGAAGTTCGGCGTGCCGTCGCTGCGGGGCCGCAGCGGTACCGGAACCACCTGATGGCGGGAGGGCCAGCGCAGGTCGGGGCGCGCCAGCCCGCAGAGTTGCGCGAGGCCCGCCACGCTCAGGAGGATCCTCGACGAGTAGACATCGCCGGGAAGAACGTCCAGTTCCTCCATCAGCAGGTTCCGGATCGACGATGAAGTCGTCTCGACCATCTCCAGGCGCACCACCGCACGGAACCGGCGCCTCTGCAGTTCGGCCTCGACCGCTGTCAGCAGATCCTCGGCCTCCTGCTCATCGACGGAAAGGTCGGCGTTGCGCGTCACCCGGAAACAGGCATGCTCGTGGACTTCCATACCGGGGAACAGGGCATCCAGATGGGCGGCGATGATCTGCTCTATCGGGACGAAACGCTCGCCGTCGGGCAACCCCAGCACTCGCCCGTAGCTGAACGGCACCTTGATACGTGCGAAGCAGCGCCGACCGCCTTCGGGATCGGAGAGGCGGACGCCGAGGCTCGTGGAAAGGTTCGAGATGTACGGGAACGGGTGCCCAGGATCCACCGCCAGCGGCGTCAGGATGGGGTAGATCCGGTCGGTGAACTCCCCCTCCAGGAACTTCCGGTCGTCGAGGTCCAGGTCGGCCCAGTCCACAAGCCTGATCCCCTCGGCGGCGAGGGCGGGGAGCAGGTCGTTCTGCAACGTCGCCTCGAGGCACCGGAGCAGGTCCTCCACCGAGGAGCGAATGGCGACGAGTTGCCCGGATGGCGTCAGCCCGTCGAAAGAGGATTCCATCCGGCCGTCTGCAATGCGAGCCTTGAGACTCGCCACCCTCACCTGGAAGAACTCGTCGAGGTTGTCCGCTGCGATGACGCAGAAGCGGAGACGTTCGAGCAGTGGGATGCCCTCGTCGGTTGTCAGGTGCAGAACCCTGGCATTGAAATCCAGCCAGGAGAGTTCGCGGTTCAGGAAACGGCTGCGATCCGTCATCGGATCGGCGCCGCGGGTCCATCCGGCGGCGGTCACCGCCCGGTCGTGGGTAATCACGTCATCGGGAATCGCCGCAATGGCCATACGCGAACCTCCGCCAGCCCCCTCAGGGCTCGCCGAACTCGTCCAACTCGTCCTCGTCGTAGCCGAGATCCCAGTCGATCAGCAGGTTCTGCCGCATGGCGTCGCGATTGATGCGTTCCCGGTTGCGGCGGAACTGCGGATCGTCCCGTGGCAGGAGCAGCAACCGGGCCTGCGCTCGCACGCGGAAGTCCTCTAAGAGTTGCCGGTCACCGAAGTCGGAACGGTAGTCCCAATGTGGCGCCACCGGCCCCACGTAGATGACCCTGATGTGGCCGACCGGCGGGGGGAGTTCCTGCTCGTACTCGGGAGCGATGCTGGTCATGGGATCCTTCTCATCGGCGATTTCCTCGGCTCGTGGAGCAGAGCCGTCGCAGCGAAGCCGCAACCCAAGGTTACCGCCGGACCGCCCGTCAATGGAATCGGGGCAGGCGTTTCTGCGCCTTTTACGAGAGCTTTAGGTGTTGTCCGTTACGTACTGGTCTTAATGGACACAACCGAAGTGCTGTCAACGATGCCAAGCACGGGTTGGATGGAGCGGGCTCACTGCGCCAACGAGGCGCCGGACACGTTCTTCCCGTCCGATGGGGTTGGGGTTTTGCGCGCCCAAAAAATCTGCGCGCACTGCCCGGTGCTGGAGGACTGCCTGGAGTACGCCCTCGCCCACCACATCTCCCACGGAGTATGGGGAGGCGCTTCCGAGCGCCAGCGGAGACGCCTTCAGCACAGGCGCCAACTCGACAGGCATCAGCGGCAGGTCGCCGAAAAAGCCGTCGCAGTCGCCTGAACGCCGCTCGGCGAGCAGACACAGCGGAGGAGCCTCAGCCGTCGCGCCCCGAGCCGAGCCGCAACCTCGGTGTGACGTGCGCCCTGTGGGCAGTCGCATCGACACCAGAACAGGATCGGGTTGCCACGTGCTCGGCGGCAGGGTGATGCGGCACGCCGACGGATTCCGCCGGTGCCCCGAGGGCACCCTGGCTAGCTGCTCTTGGCGTCGGTGCTCTTCTGCGCAGCGCCGGCATCGTCGGCGGAGCCGCTGGAATTGCCGGACTTGGAGGCGGATTCGTCCTCGCCGGCGTTCTGACGGAACTCCTTTTGGGCCTGTCCCAAAGACCGCGCCAACTTCGGCAGCTTGGCGCCACCGAAGATCACCAGAACGATGACCAGGATGATTATCAACTCGGTCGTTCCGATTACTGCCATGACTTCAGGTTACTCCATCAGTTGCAGGACGCGCGGTCAGGACCAGGAGAACGACCCCCGCGGTACAGGTGCCGGTACTGCCCGGATAACCACCGGCGTCAGGCTGTGGCGGAACCGCCGGCCTCGCGTCGTGCCTGTGCCCGCTCGCGGCGTACACGACGCCGCTCCCGCTCACTCATACCGCCCCAGATGCCGAACTTCTCGCCGTTGGCCAGGGCGTACTCGAGGCACTCCTCGCGCACGACACATGCCCGGCAGACCCGCTTGGCCTCCTTGGTGGACGCTCCCCGCTCGGGGAAGAAGAGATCGGGATCCACCCCGAGGCAGTTGGCAAGCCGCTGCCAGGAGTTCTCGGTGCGCAGTTCTTGCAGGAGCATCTCATGTCCTTCCCGGATCGCCGCCCTTCGAACGCTCCGAGGCGTTCGCCCCGGCGGGGCGATCCTCGGGCCGCACAGAAGTGACCCGCTGTTCTAGGCGTCTCTGGTTACCTGTGTTTTCTTTACACAGGTCTATTCACACCTGTGTAATTACAAGCGTGTCATGGCAGTATGCCCGCCGTCAGAAGCAAAATCAAGTGCGCTCACGGGAAAATCCTCGGGATTAGCTGGGGAAACACCGGGGGAACGGGCCAACTGCGCCCAGGGGGGTGCTGCGGGGTCCTTCGGCGGCACAGCCGGGCCGGTAACGTAACGCCCGCAACCAACGGCCGGCTCGTAGCCTGCCCCGGACCCCGCAGCAGGAGTGACGACCCTGAGTCCGACCACCACCGCAGCGAAGAGCGCCCCGACACGGAGCCGACCACGCCCCCACCGGGCAATGCCGTGGCCGCTGAATGTCTATCAGTCGGCGGTCGGCAAGAAGTGGGTCATGGCCCTCACCGGGCTGGCCCTGCTGGGATTCGTGCTGGTGCACATGATCGGCAACCTGCACCTGTACGACGGGCCCGTCGAGACGCACGAGTACGCCGAGACGCTGCGTGATCTGGGCATCGACGTCATCCCACGTACGTGGGTGCTGTGGGGCATGCGCATCGGCCTCATCGCCGCCTTCGCGCTCCACATCCACTCGGCGTACAGCCTGACCCGCATGAGCCGGGCCGCCGACCGGCGCTATGCCGGGGGGCGCGACTACATCGCCGCCAACTACGCCTCGCGCACCATGCGCTGGACGGGACCCATCGTGGGCCTCTACGTGGTGTACCACTTGGCCGACCTGACCTGGGGGCACTTCAACCCCGACTACGTGCGGGGCGACCCGTACCACAACGTGGTGGCGAGCCTCTCCAACCTGCCGGTGGCCATCTGGTACGTCGTGGCCAACGTGGCCCTGGCCGTGCACATCTACCACGGAGCCTGGAGCATGTTCCAGAGCCTCGGCCTCAACAGCCCTCGCTGGAACCCGCTGCGCCGCACCTTCGCCAAGGCGTTCGCAGCGGTGATCCTCGTCGGCAACCTGAGCTTCCCGATCTTCGTGCAGGCCGGCGTGATCGACGACGACGGCCGCTCGGTCGTCCGGGAGCTTGAACGAATCGAGCATCTCGAGGAAGGCGACGCGGGAGAGCGGTCATGATCGGCAGCCTGGACGCGCACCTGCCTGAGGGACCCCTGGCCGACGCCTGGACGAACCACAAGTTCACGCTGCGGTTGGTCAACCCCAACAACAAGCGCCGCTTCACCGTCATCGTGGTGGGTACCGGGCTGGCCGGGGCCTCCGCCGCGGCCTCCCTCGGCGAGCTGGGCTACAGGGTCAAGGCCTTCACCTACCACGACTCGCCCCGCCGGGCACACTCCATCGCCGCGCAGGGCGGCATCAACGCCGCCAAGAACTACAAGAACGACGGCGACAGCGTCTACCGGCTGTTCTACGACACGATCAAGGGCGGCGACTACCGCAGCCGCGAGGCCAACGTGTACCGCCTTGCTGAGGTGTCCACGGCCATCATCGACCAGTGCGTGGCGGCCGGCGTGCCTTTCGCCCGCGAGTACGGGGGCCTGCTGGACAATCGCTCCTTCGGCGGGGCGCAGGTGTCACGCACCTTCTACGCCCGCGGCCAGACGGGCCAGCAACTCCTGCTCGGCGCCTACTCGGCGCTCATGCGGCAGGTGGCGGCCGGCACCGTCGAGTTGCACACCCGCGCCGAGATGCTCGACCTGGTGGTGGCCGACGGCCGGACGGCGGGCATCGTCGTGCGGAACCTCCTGACCGGCGAGGTCTCGTCCCACGCCGCAGACGCCGTAATCCTGGCCACGGGCGGCTACAGCAACGTCTACTTCCTGTCCACCAATGCCATGATGTGCAACGTCACCGCCGGTTGGCGGGCGCACCGGCGGGGCGCCCTGTTCGCCAACCCCTGCTACACGCAGATCCACCCCACGTGCATTCCCGCAGGCGACGACTTCCAGTCGAAGCTGACGCTCATGTCGGAGTCGTTGCGCAACGACGGGCGCATCTGGGTGCCCCGGGCGCACGACGACCGCCGGTCGCCCGGGGAGATACCCGAGGCGGACCGGGACTACTACCTCGAAGCGAAGTACGCATCCTTCGGCAACCTGGTGCCGCGGGACGTGGCGTCGCGCAACGCCAAGGCGGTGGTGGACGGGGGGCGCGGCGTCGGACCGCTGCGCAACGGTGTCTACCTGGACTTCTCCGACACCCTGGCGCGTGACGGCGCCGAGACGGTCCGAGCGAAGTACGGGAACCTCTTCGATATGTACGAGCGCATCACCGGCGAGAACCCTTACGCGGCGCCGATGCGCATCTACCCCGCAGTGCACTACACCATGGGCGGGCTGTGGGTGGACTACAACCTGATGAGCAACCTGCCCGGCCTGTTCGTGGCGGGCGAGGCCAACTTCTCCGATCACGGCGCCAATCGCCTCGGAGCCTCCGCCCTGATGCAGGGACTGGCCGACGGCTACTTCGTCGTGCCGTACACGGTCGGCGACTACCTGGCGGGCCGGCTCGGCGAGGCGGGCACGGGGACGGAGCACCCCGCCTTCGCCGCCGCGGTCAATGATGTGAACGAGCGCACTGCCCGCTGGGTTTCCGCCCGCGGATCGCGCACCGTGGACTGGTTCCACCGCGAGCTGGGCAGGATCGTCTGGGACTACTGCGGCATGGCGCGCGATGCCGCCGGCCTCCGCAAGGCGCTGGCGGAGATTCCGGCGCTACGGGAGGAGTTCCGCGCCGACGTGAGGGTGCCGGGATCGGCCGACTCCCTCAATCAGTCCCTGGAGAAGGTCGGCCGGGTGGACGACTTCTTCGAACTGGCGGAGTTGCTGGCACGCGACGCGCTCGAGCGCGAGGAGTCCTGCGGCGGGCACTTCCGCGAGGAGCACCAGGACGCCGAGGGCGAGGCCAGGCGCGACGACGAGCGCTTCGCCCACGTGGCGGCGTGGGAGTGGACCGGCGAGGGCGCGCCGCCGCCGCGCCACCGCGAGGAGTTGGAGTTCGACACAGTGACACCCACAACGAGGTCGTACAAGTGAGTTCGCCGGACATGCCGCTACAGCCGACGGACGGGGCGCCGGGGACGCTGAACCTGCGGCTGCGGGTGTGGCGCCAGGACGGACCCACCGACGCCGGACGCTTCGAGACTTACGAGGCCAACGGCGTCAGTCCCGACGCCTCCTTCCTGGAGATGCTGGATGTCCTCAACGAACGCCTCATTCTGGACGGCGGGGAGCCGATCGTCTTCGAGTCGGACTGCCGCGAGGGCATCTGCGGGACCTGCGGCCTGATGATCAACGGCCGCGCCCACGGCCCCCAGAAGGGCACGGCCACGTGCCAGCTGCACATGCGGCAGTTCTCCGACGGCGACCTCATCACGATCGAACCGTGGCGGGCCCGGGCATTCGAGGTGATCCGAGACCTCGCCGTGGACCGCACCCCCCTCGACCGGATCATCGCAGCCGGGGGATACATCTCGATCAACACCGGCGCCGCCCCCGACGCCAACCTGGTGCCGGTCCCGAAGGAGGCGGCAGACACCGCCTTCGACGCCGCCGCCTGCATCGGCTGCGGCGCCTGCGTGGCCGCCTGCCCGAACAGCGCGGCCCAACTCTTCACCGCCGCCAAGGTGCAGCACCTGAACCTGCTGCCGCAGGGCCAGGCGGAGCGCTGGGGGCGCACCGAGGCCATGGTGGAGACCATGGAGAGCTTCTTCGGGAGCTGCACCAACCACGGGGAGTGCGAGGAGGCCTGCCCCAAGGAGATCTCCATCGACTTCATCGCCTGGACCAACCGGGACTACGTCAGAGCCAAGCTGAAGAACCGCAAGCTCGCCGGGCAGCGCTGAGCGGGCGTGGCGCAGGTGGCGCACACACCGGCGGGACGGCACAACGGCCGCCGGACAGTCCGTTGGGCAGTGCACGGCCTCCGGGGCTTCTGCATCGGCGCGGCCGACTTGGTGCCGGGCGTATCCGGCAGCACGGTGGCGGTGCTCTTCGGCGTCTATGAGCGCCTGCTGGGCGCCGTGCAACAGTTGGCGGGGGCGCTGAGCAGGGCAGTGCGCGGTGACCTGCGGGGCGCACGGGAGCGCTTGGGGGGCATCGAGTGGGCACTCGTGGTGCCGGTCGCGGCGGGGGCAGCCGTCGCCGTGCTGTTGCTGGCGGGCGCCATCGACTGGCTGCTGACCTTCCGCGCCGAGGCCACCGCGGGGGCGTTCGCCGGGCTGGTGTGTGCAGCCGTCGTCGTGGCCATCCGGCAGGTGTGCCCCTGGAATCGGGTGTTGGGCGCGGTATGCGCGGCGGCGGCCGTCGGCAGCGGCTGGCTGTTCGGCCTCAGCGCCACGCCAATCGCCGAGCCGACGCCGGCGGTCTACTTCGGCGCCGGCGTGCTCGCGGTGTGCGCCATGATCCTGCCCGGTGTCTCCGGATCGTTCGTGCTGCTGATGATTGGCGTGTACGCCCCCTTCATCGACGCCCTCAGCGGCAGAGAATGGACGAATCTTGGCGTCCTCGCCGCCGGCGCCGCGGTGGGCGCGCTGGTGTTCTCCTCGCTGTTGGCTCGACTGCTGGCTCGCCACCACACCACGGTGATGGTGGTGCTCGTGGGGTTGATGCTGGGGTCGCTGCGCGTGCTGTGGCCGTGGCCCGACGGCGTCGGGATCCTCGGTGGCCCCGACGACGAGGCGATAAGTGGGACCGGCCTGGCCTGGCCGCAGGGACGCGAGGCCCTCTGGCCGGCGGTCTGCGCTCTGGTCGCGTTCGTTCTGGCGATGGTGGCGGCGCGGGCGGCGGCACGTTCGGGGCACGGAACCGGACCGCACCCGGGCGCATCGGCGGCGCCCGCGTGATGCCTGCCCGGCATCGGGCGTTCATGGGATAGCCACTTGCTCGGGCCGTGCAACCCGACCGAAACCGGGTTTACTGGAGACACCCCAGCGGCCCGCCCGCGGGGTGCCGCCACCCGCAACCCGGAGCCGACCCCCGTGAGCACATCCCCCACACTCGCACTTCCGCCGTTGCCGTACGCCAACGACGCCCTGGCACCGCACATCAGCGTCGACACCGTGGGCGTGCACTACGGCAAGCACCACGCCGCCTACGTCGCCAACGTGAACCGGCTGGTGGCCGGGACTTCACAGGAGGGCGCTCCGCTGGAGCAGATCGTCGCCACCGCTTCGGGTGGACTGTTCAATAACGCCGCTCAGGTCTGGAACCACACCTTCTACTGGCACTCCATGCACCCCGACGGGGGTGGTGAACCCACCGGCGACCTGCTCGCGGCCGTCGAGGAGGGCTTCGGCTCCGCGGACGGTTTCCGCAAGCAGTTCACCGACGCCGCCTGCGGCCACTTCGGCTCGGGCTGGGTCTGGCTGGTGACCGGGAGCGACCGCCTGGAGATCATGACCACTGCCAATGCCGACCTCCCCCAGCGCCACGACAGGACGCCGCTGCTGACCATCGACGTCTGGGAGCACGCCTACTACCTCGACTACCGCAACGCCCGGCCGGCCTACATCGACGGCTGGATCGAGAACCTTCTGAACTGGGACTTCGCCGCGCAGAACCTGGCAGGCGCCTGAGCACACCCCTCACCGGAGCCGACCGGCCCCTCCCATGGCCCGCTTCCTGAGCACCGAGTGGGTTGCGGCGCTGAGCGAGGCGCTGCAGGCGGCCGGGGTCACCACGGGCAACGGTCCGCCGTTGGTGGTCCAGCATCTCGTGGACCACGCCGACGGCACCCGGAGCGCCTATCGGATCGTCCTCGACGCGCACGGAGCCGAGGCGCAGGTTGGCCACGTCAGCGAGGCCACGGTCACCTACCGGCAGAACTACGAGGTGGCCCGAGGGATAGCCACCGGCGAGCGCGACGCGCACGTGGAGTTCCTGCGGGGTCGTCTCGTCCTGTCCGGCGACGCCAAAGCCCTCCTGGCGTACCGCAGAACGTTGGAGCAGGTGCACCTCGCGCTACGGGATCTCCGTCGCAGCACCGATTTCCCCGCCGCGGCGGTGGCCGGCGGCTAGCAGGGCGCCCTCGCCGGCTCGGCCAGGGCCGCCGCCTCAGCCGATGAGACCCAGTTCGGTCACGGTGTCCCGTTCGGCAACCAGCTCCGCCACCGAGGCGTCGATCCGCGCACGGCTGAACGGGTTGTGCTCGAGGCCTTCCACGATGCGCCAGCCGTTGCCGTCGCTGGTGCAGGGGAACGAGCTGATCAGACCCTCCGGTACGCCGTAGCCGCCGTCGGAGGGCAGCGCCACGCTGACCCAGTCGCCGGCGGGCGTGCCCGCGGCCCAGTCCCTGACGTGGTCGATGGCGGCGTTGGCGGCCGAGGCCGCCGAGGATGCGCCCCGTGCTTCGATGATGGCGGCACCCCGCTTCTGCACGGTGGGGATGAAATCCTTCTCGAGCCACTGCTGGTCGTCCACGATCTCGTTCGCCGGGCGGTCGCCGATCCGGCAGTTGAACACGTCGGGATACTGCGTAGCGGAGTGGTTGCCCCAGATCGTCATGCAGCGGACGTCGTTGACGCTGATGGCCGGCCGCTCGAAGTACAGGATCTTCGGCGCTGCTTGGTCGATCGCGTCCGCTCGCATGTCTGACTCCACCACCGTGGCGGCCCGGCTTGCCAGTTGGGCGATGGCGCGGTTGTGGTCCAGCCGGGTCATGGCGGTGAACCGCTCGGGAGGGATGCCCGGCGCGTTGCGCTGCGCGATCAGACAGTTGGTGTTGGCGGGGTTCCCCACGACGAGCACGCGGATGTCGTCGGCGGCGTTGGCAGCGAGCGCTACGCCCTGGCGGGTGAAGATGCCACCGTTGGCCTCCAGCAGGTCCTTGCGCTCCATGCCCTTGCTGCGGGGCCGGCTGCCCACCAGCAGCGCCCACGAGGCACCGGAGAACGCCACGTCGGGGTTGTCGCTCAACTCCATACCCGCCAGCAGGCCGAAGGCGCAGTCGTCCAGCTCCATGGCCACGCCCTCGAGGGCGCCCATGGCGGGCGGGATCTCCAGCATCTGCAGGATCACGGGTTGATCGGGCCCGAGGAGTTGCCCGGAGGCGATGCGGAAGAGCAGGCTGTAGCCGATCTGGCCGGCCGCGCCGGTGACAGCCACCCGTACCGGTGAAGAGTTTGCGGTTGCGTCGGTCACGGCGCTCACAGCCTGTCGATGATCGCGCCGGCGAACTCCGAACAGCGCACCTCGATGGCACCGTCCATGAGCCGGGCGAAGTCGTAGGTCACGATCTTCTCGGCGATGGTCTGCTCCATGGCGGACACGATGGCAGCGGCCGGAGCGTCCCACCCCAGGTGCTCGAACATCATCACGCCCGAGAGAAGCACCGAGGAGGGGTTGACCTTGTCCTGCCCGGCGTACTTGGGCGCCGTCCCGTGGGTGGCCTCGAACACGCCGTGGCCGGTCACGTAGTTGATGTTGCCGCCCGGAGCGATGCCGACGCCGCCCACCTGCGCCGCCAGGGCGTCGGACAGGTAGTCGCCGTTGAGGTTCATGGTGGCGATGACGTCGAACTCGGCGGGGCGGGTCAGCACCTGCTGCAGGGCGATGTCGGCGATGACGTCGCTCACGAGAATCCGCTCGCCGGGGTCGCCCCCGCAGTCGTCCCAGCCCACCGCCACGTCGGCGAACTCTTCCCGGACAAGTTCGTAGCCCCAGTTCCGGAATGCACCCTCGGTGTACTTCATGATGTTGCCCTTGTGCACCAGCGTCACCTTGGAACGCTCGTGGGATACGGCATAGTTCAGGGCGGCGCGCTGCAGGCGCTGCGAGCCGGTGCGCGACACGGGTTTGATGCCGATGCCGCTGTCGGCGGGCAAGTCCCGCCCGAACACCTCGCGGACCATCTCCCGCACCCTGTCCGCCTCGGGCGAGCCCGCCTCGGCCTCGATGCCGGCGTAGATGTCCTCGGTGTTCTCCCGGAAGATCACCATGTCCACCAACTCCGGCGTCTTCACCGGTGACGGCACCCCCTGGAACCAGCGCACGGGCCGCAGGCACACGTACAGGTCGAGCAGCTGGCGGATGGCCACGTTGAGGCTGCGGAACCCGCCGCCGATCGGCGTGGTGAGAGGGCCCTTGATGCCGATGAGGTACTCCCGGAAGGCGCCCACGGTGTCCTCCGGTAGCCACTCGCCGGTCTCGTTGAAGGCCTTCTCGCCGGCGAGCACCTCCATCCACTGAACCTGTTTGCCGTGCTTCGCGGCTGCGGCGTCGAGGACGGCCTGCGCCGCCGGCCAGATGTCCACGCCGGTGCCGTCACCCTCCACGTAGGGGATGATCGGCTTGTCCGGCACCTGTAACACACCCCCGTCGCCGACTGTGATCTTGCCCGCGGTGGTGTCTCCGGTCGTGTTTTCCATGGGCACAAAGCCTAGGGGCATCAGGGCGCCGCGGCCCCTGTGCGTGCCTCCGCTCAGCGCTGTGCGGCGCGGTCCCCCGACCCAGGGCGCGCCGCGGGTCGCCTACGCCGCGGCCGCCTCGGCTGCGGCCACAGTGTTGCGCAAGAGCATGGCCCGGGTCATGGGGCCGACCCCGCCGATGCGCGGCGAGAGCCAGCCGGCCACCTCGGCCACGCCGTCGTCCACGTCGGAGAGCAGCCGCCGTCCCGAGAACGACACCCCGGCGGCCACGACCGCCGCCCCCGGCTTGACCATGTCGGCGGTGACGAGCCCCGGCGAGCCTGCCGCGGCGATGAGAATGTCGGCTTGGCGGGTGTGGACGCCGAGATCGGCGACACCGGTGTGCACCACCGTCACGGCCGCGTTGGCGCCGGGCCGCTTGAGCGTCAGCAGGTTGGCGAGAGGGCGCCCGATGGTGAGGCCCCGCCCCACGATCACCGTGTGAGAGCCCGCTATGGGTATCCCGTAAGCCTCGAGCATGTACTGGATGCCCGCCGGCGTGCAGGCCAGCGGCGCCTCGATGCCCTGCACCAGCCGGCCCAGGTTCACCGGGTGCAGACCGTCGACATCCTTGGCCGGATCGACCCCCAGCAGGGCGGCCTCGTAGTCGAGGTGTGCCGGGAACGGATACTGCATCAGGTAGGCGTGCACCGCGCCGTCGGCGTTGAAGCGGTCCACGACGGCGTCGACGTCGGCCTGCGTCGCATCGGCGGGCAGATACTCGTGGCGCGACTCGATGCCCAGATCGGCGCAGTCCCTGTGCTTCATGGCCACGTAGTTGGCCGACGGGCCGTCGTCGCCCACCAGCACCGTCCCCAGGCCGGGTGTCACCCCGCCGCTGCGCAGCGCCTCGACGCGACCGCGCAACCCCTCCTTGATCTCGCCGGCCAGGCGCTCACCGTCGAGCACCACGGCGCTCACAGGGCTGCCACCTCCGGGTTGGGAACCTCCGAGCCCGGACAGTGCGGAGCCTCCTCCTGCGTCGGCAGCGTCAGCCCCGTCCCGCCGATCCCGCAGTAACCCCAAGGGTTCTTGGCCAAGTACTGCTGGTGGTAGTCCTCGGCGTAGTAGAAGGCCGGCGCCGGGACGATCTCGGTGGTGATCGGGCGGTACCCGGCGGCGCCGAGCGCGTCCTGGTAGCGCTCCTTCGAGCGCTCTGCGGCGAGCCGCTGGGCATCGTCACTCACGTAGATGCCCGACCGGTACTGGGTGCCCACGTCGTTGCCCTGGCGCATTCCCTGCGTGGGGTCGTGGCCCTCCCAGAACAGTCGCACCATCGACTCCAGGCCGGTTGGCTCCGGATCGAAGACCACCAGCACCACCTCGTTGTGCCCGGTCCGCCCGGAGCACACCTCCGCGTAGGTGGGGTTCGGTGTACCGCCGCCGGCATAGCCCACGGCGGTGGTGTACACGCCGGGCGCCTGCCAGAACACACGCTCGGCACCCCAGAAGCAGCCCATGCCCACGACGATCTGCTGCATCTGCGGCGGGAACGGGGGCTCCATAGGCGTGCCCAGCACGGCGTGTGCCGCGGGCACCTGTATCGGCTGAGCGCGGCCCGCCAGCATGTCGTCCCGAGCGGGCATCCGGGTCTTGTCCCTGCCGAACAATGCCATGGGTCTCCCCTGTTCCGTCGTGTGGTCTGGGGGAAGTCTCGCGCACGCACCTCGCCGCGCCGCGCGCGGTCCGGCGTACACGGTGCGTTCGAGGAAGGCTCCGTCACGTGCGTCGCCGCACCGTTCCCGATGGCCGACACCGCGCGGAAACGAGGCGTCACGCTCTTGCCAGGCCACCCGGGAGCGGCTACGGTGGTGATTCACCATCACCGCCCAGGGCAGCGGACCGGCCTTACCTCGCCGGTCCGCTGTCCTATTTTTGGGCGGATCCGACGCGAATCCTCGCTCAGCCGTCGGCTTCGCCGCCGTCGGGGTTCCACATGGCGTCGCGCACCCAGCGGTACACACCGGCGAAGTCCGCATTGACTTTGGCCGGAACCGACCCGGGGGTCCCCAGCAGGCGGGCACCCCAGACGATGTGGGCGGTGCGCTCCACGACCAGGGCGGCATGCAGGGCCTCGGCCGGATCCCTACCAACCGTGACCAGGCCGTGGTTGGCCATGAGCACGGCGCTGCGCTCGCCGAGTTCCCCCGCCACTGCCTCGCCGAGTTCGTCGCTGCCGGTCAGGTGGTAGTCGCACACCTCCACGTCGCCGCCGATGTAGATCACGACCTCCTCGATGGCGGCGGGGACGGCTTGGCGGGCCACAGCGAACATGGAGGCGTACAGGGGGTGGCAGTGGACCACGCCACCCACCTCGGAATAACGGCGGTAGCACGCCAGATGAAGGGCCTTCTCGCTGGAGGGATGGCCACCACCGGCCACGACCGCGCCGTCGGCGTCCACGAACACCAGGTCCTCGTCCTGCATGGCCTCGTAGCCCAGGGATGACGGGGTCAGGCAGTACGTACCGTCACCCACACGGCCCGAGACGTTGCCCGCCGTGCCCTCCGCGAGTCCCTTGGCATACATGGCCTTGGCGGCCCCCAGCACGGCCCGTGCGGCGGTATGACGCCGTTCGTCGGTGGTGTCACTCACGGAAGAACCTCCGGGTTCGCAATGTGTACGGGCCGCTCCCCCGCCAGCAGACGGCCCAGATCGGCAGCGACCATGTCGGCCTGTACCTGCTCGGTGTGGTAGCTGGCCCCGCCGATGTGCGGCGTCAGCACCACGTCGTCGCGGCTCGTCAACCGATGACCCTCCGGCAGCTGCTCGCCCTCGAAGTGGTCCAGCCCGCAGCCGCCGAGATGCCCCGACTCCAGCGCCGCCACCAGCGCCTCGAGGTCGTGCAGCACCGCTCGAGCGGTGTTCAGGTAGATCGCCCCCGCCCGCATGGCCGCGAACTGCTCGGCACCCATCATGTGCATCGTTTCGGCGCGCGGCGGGGCGTGCATCGACACCACGTCGGCGGTGGCCAGGAGTTCGTCGAGGCTGTGGCGTGCCTCGCCCACGTAGGGGTCGTGGGCGATCACGTCCAGACCCAGACCCTCCATGCGTCGGCGCACCGCCCGGCCCACGGCGCCCAGGCCGACGATCCCGAACGTCCGCCCCGCCAGGAGTTCCGCCCGGTAGCGCTGGTAGGGCAGGGTGTCGGTGAACACCCTGCCGGTGCGCACGTCCCGGTCGGCGGGCAGGATGCGGCGGTTCACGGCGAACAGCAGCGCCACCGTCAACTCGGCCACGGCCTCCGCGTTGCGTCCGGGCGTGAACAAGACGGGGATGCCGGCGGCCGTGGCGGCGGGCACGTCCACGTTGGAGGGGTCACCGCGGGTCGCCACGATGGCCCGCAGCGGCAGGTCCATCACCGGGCCCGAGCAGAAGTCGGCCTCGCAGATCAGCAGGTTGGCCCCCACCTCGTCGAGGTGTTGCGCCAGCCGGGGTGGGTCGTACAGGCGGATGGGGGTGTACTCCAGCCAGGGCTCGTAGACCACCTCGGCCATCTGCTCGAGCGCCTCGAACCCGGGCCCGCGCAGCGGCGCCGTGACCAGCGCCCGCAGCGGGGCGCCGGCGTTCTCAGCCATCGTCGACCTGCTCGGGGTGGTCGTGGACGCGGCGGGTGAGGCGGTCGGCGCTTGAATCGAGGCTGGCGAACCGCATCGGGGCGCCGCCCGTGTGGTCCACCACAAGGTCACGCACGACAACCGCCACCGCTACCCGCGCCCCGCTGCGCTCGACTCTCATCGAACCGTCAGACACCTGACATTCCCAAGCCTCGACCCAACCATCGTCAGCTCAGCCGTCGTCCGCCCGCTCGACCTCCACCCGGCACGCCACGGCAGCAATTGCGTCGAGCTTCCGACGTATTTCGTCGTCGATCTCGTCGGTCGGCACGTACTCAGCTAGTTCGTGGAACTTCCTCTTGACCATGCGACCGGCCAGACCCAGCTTGTCGAAGTAGCGTTCGAACACGGCGGGCAGAACGTCGTCGCCGGCCTTGATGTCGGGGCTCCACAGCGAACCCTTGCCGAGCGTCGCCAGCGCCTCGCCTACCTCGTCAATCGCATCCCGCATGGCGTCGACGCGCCGTTGGCGTTGGGACTCGTAGAACAGAGACTCCGGCGCGCTCTCGGCCACGCCCTCGCGCGCGAATGCCTCGAGCGTGCGCTGCGAGCAGAGGTAGTTCTCGATCTCGCGTCGGTCCCACACCAGGCACGTCACGTCACCAAGATCGGGGGTCCGGCTGAGGCGGTCGAACAGGGCAACCCCCAACAGATCGGAGACAGCCTCCCTGAGACCGCGATAATGGGGAGGGACTGCCTGATGGATGTTCTTGACGTAGTGCACGAACGGCCGCTCCAGCGCACGAGCCGCCTCCGCATGGCCGAGCCGGCGGGAGAACGACTGAAGGATCGCCAGATCGGTCGAACCCTCCAGGTAGAGCACCCAGCCCGTCTGCACCGCTTGGTAGTAGTGCTCCCATCCGATCTCCCGCAGGGACTTCAGAACCTCGTCTCGACGGCTCCTGTCGATATAGTGCGGCCGCCCCACGAAGGCCACCACGCTGTCCCTGCCCGCCGCCTCGTTGAGCAGCACCTCGGAGTGGCTGGCCGCGATGACCTGACTGCCACTGCCGCGGGCGCTATCGCTGATCAGAGCGTATATCTGGCGCTGGCGCAGGATTTCGAGATGAGCGTCGGGTTCGTCGAGCAGCAGGACGGCCCCGGGGTTGGCGTACATATACGCCAGGATCAGCAGAGTTTGCTGCAGGCCTCGACCGGCGGACGACAGGTCCAGTGCGACCCCACCCTCCCGATAGCTCATCGTGATCTCGCCCCGCTCGGCGACATAGCGGGGTGGATCCAACTCCGCTCCGAAGAGGCTTCGGATCTGATCGACGAGCTGCACCCAACTCTCGGGCTCGTCTCGGTGGATCCGGTGACAGAGGTTGCGCAGCACTTCGGCCGTGCGGCCCTCGCCAATGCGAACATCGACCGCGCCGCCATCGAGGCGCGTCTCGGTGGCCGCCAGGCCTGACATGGGGGGCAGGAACGCCACCTGCACGTCGGCCGCCGCCGCGGGCACCTCCATCCGATCGGGCTCCACGCCCTCGGAGATGCGCAGCGGTCGGCAGTAGAACGACTCCTCGTTGGCGTAGTCGAACTCCAGCCCGCACATCCAGGCACCATCGACCGCAACGCCTTCGACCAAGATGTCGATACGGACATTGCTGGTTTGCTGTCGCCCATCGACCTTGCGCACGTCGCGTACGTGCAGATCCCGCCACAGCAGGTTGGCGACCGGGACAGGGACAGCCAGCAGGTCGCGGCGGCTGATAGCGACACCGGGGCGTCTGGCGGGGGTGGCGGCGCCGGCGCGCTTCTCGTTCCAGCGTTTCAGGCCGACGCTCCACAACGCCAACGCCTGCATGGCCGAGGTCTTGCCCGAGTTGTTGGGGCCGATGAACAGCACCGGGCTCGCCAAATCGATCTCGACGTGGTCGAAGCGCTTGAAGTTGCGGAGATCGAGTTTCGTGAGCATGGCGGAAGCTCCAGGGTCGGAGACGTCTCAGGATGACGGGGGGAAGTGCCGCGGTCGAGCTTGCGGTTGGTACGACAGTAGAGGCAGGAGGCGCTGCCGACAGGGCTGGGGTCGGCATGGTGCGGATCGTGCTCGGAATACCGTTGGTCCCAGCGCCCGCAGCGGGGCGCCGGCGTTCTCAGCCATCGTCGACCTGCTCGGGGTGGTCGTGGACGCGGCGGGTGAGGCGGTCGGCGCCGGCGTCGTCGAGGCCGGGGAGCTGCATGGGGTAGCTGCCCGTGCGCTCCACCACGAGGTCGCGCACCAGCTCCTCCGCCTCGGCCCAGTTGGTGGCACGGGGGCCGGGAAGATCACGGTTGTAGGGCTGGTCGAACACGATCACCGTGTGCCCGGCGGCGCGCAGGTCCTCGATCTGATGGGGGGCGTCGTCGATGAAGGCGTCGGCGTTGACCGAGGACTTGGCGGCGATGAAGCAGAGGTCGCGGTAGGGGATCTCCGCCGTGTCCAGCCACTCTGCGGTGTCGCCCGCCGTAATTGCGTGTCCCCAGTTGACATACAGCCGGTGGGTGACGATGCGGATCCAGACCCCGGCGTCCGAGAGCCGCCACAGGGCATCCGCCGCCCCGGGGATGAGGTCCATGTGGCGGAACATGTGGCGCTCCAGCACGGCGTGGCGATGCAGAGCGTCGAACTCTTCCTCGCTGGTGACGCCCCACTCGGTGCAACCCCAGGACACCTCCCTCGTGAGCGACTCGGCGGGCACGCCCAGCTTCTCGGCGACGATGCGCCGGAAGGTGCCGATGTAGTCGCCGCACACACCGTCGAGGTCCACGCCCAGCACGAAACCGGCGCCGTCGGTCAATCTCGCCTCGCTGCCACTGGCCGCCTCAGCGGCCCTTGGGATGCCACACCGTCTTGTACTCGCAGAAAGCGGAGATGGCGTACGGACTCTGCGCCGACTCGCCGAGCCAGCGACGCTCGTCAGCAGCGGCGCTGACCACCCGGGTGACGGTCGCGGCGGCCAACTGCTCCGCCTCGGTCAAGAGGTCTGCCGGGCCGGCCGGGCCGTCGCCGGGCGTGCCGCATCCGGTCAGATCCACGCAGTCCACGTCGCCGTGCGCGGCCAACGCCCGCACCAGGGGCGCCCGGTGGCCGGTCAGGATGTTCACCACGCCCGACGGCACGTCGCTGGTGGCCAGGATCTCGGCCAGTGTGATCGCCACCAGTGGTGATCGCTCGCCGGCCAGTGCAACGGCGGTGTTGCCCGGCACCAGGGCCGGCGCCAAGCGCGACACCAGCGCCAGCAGAGGTGCCTCGTCGGGTGCGGCCAAGCCCACCACGCCCATCGGCTCGGGCACTGTGAAGTTGAAGTAGGGACCGGCCACGGGGTTGGCCCCGCCCAGCACCTGCGGGTACTTGTCACACCAGCCGGCGTACCAGACCCAGCGGTCCACGGAGGCGTTCACCTCCGCCTCGGGGTCGAGGTCTCCAGCGTCGCCGGCCGCACGGACCAACTCGCCGACGAGTTCGGCGCGGCGGCTGTCCATGATCTCGGCCACCCGGTACAGGATCTGTGCCCGGTTGTAAGCGGTGCGCGACGCCCAGGCGCCCTGGGCTGCCCGTGCCTTGCGGACGGCGTCGCGCACGTCCTTGCGGGAGCCGGCCACGGCGTGCGCCAGCAGCTCGCCCGACGCCGCTCGCACCGGGTACGAGCGTCCCGACTCCGAGCGCACGAACGCCCCGCCCACGAACATCTTGTAGGTCTTGCGCACCCCCAGCCGGGCGTCGGCGGCGCTCATACCACTGTCCCCCGCAGTTCGACGTACGGCAGCAGTCCCTGCCGGCCTCCCTCACGGCCGAAACCGCTCTCGCGGTAGCCACCGAACGGGCTGGCCGGGTCGAAGCGGTTGAAGGTGTTGGCCCACACCACGCCCGCCTGCATCCGCTCGGCCATCCACAGGATGCGGGAGCCCTTCTCGGTCCAGATGCCGGCGGAGAGTCCGTAGGGCGTGTTGTTGGCCTTCTCCACCGCCTCGTCGGCGGTGCGGAACGTCAGCACCGACAGCACCGGGCCGAAGATCTCCTCGCGGGCGATGCGATGCGACGGCGACACGTCGCAGAAGAGCGTCGGGGGGAAGAACCAGCCCCGCTCGGGCAGTTCGCAGGCGGGCTGGTACAACTCGGCCCCCTGCTCGACGCCCGACGCCACCAGTTCGGTGATCTTCCCCAGTTGGGCGGCCGAGTTGATGGCCCCGATGTCGGTGTTCTTGTCGAGCGGGTCGCCCACCCGCAACGTGTCCATGCGCCGCCGCAGCTTGGAGATGACCACCTCGGCCACGCTCTCCTGCACCAGCAGCCGGGACCCGGCACAACACACCTGGCCCTGATTGAAGTAGATGCCGTTGACGATGCCCTCGGTGACCTGATCCAGGGCGGCGTCCTCGAAGATGATGTTGGCCGCCTTGCCACCCAGCTCGAGGGTGAGGCGCCTGCCGGTGCCCGCCAGGTTGTGCTGGATCTGCTTGCCGACAGCGGTCGATCCGGTGAACGCCACCTTGTCCACGCCCTTGTGTCCCACCACGGCCGCCCCGGTCGTGCCGTCGCCGGTGACGATGTTCACGACGCCCGGCGGCAGGTCGGCGTCGCGCAGGACCTCCGTGAGCAGCAGGGCACTGAGGGGCGTCGTCTCGGCCGGTTTCAGCACCAAGGTGTTGCCCGCAGCGAGCGCGGGGGCCAGCTTCCAGGCCGCCATCAGCAGCGGGAAGTTCCACGGGATGACCTGGCCGACGACGCCCACCGGGGCGGTGGTGGCTCCGGGGAAGGCGTAGTCCAGCTTGTCGGCCCAGCCCGCGTGGTGGAAGAAGTGCGCCGCCGCCAGCGGGATGTCCACGTCGCGGGACTCCTTGATGGGTTTGCCGCCGTCGAGGGTCTCCAGCACGGCGAACTCCCGGGACCGCTCCTGCAGCAGACGAGCGATGCGGTACAGGTACCGGGCTCGGACGCGGCCGGGCATGTCCCGCCAGTGCGTCTCGGAGGCCCGGCGGGCGACGGCCACCGCCCGGTCGACATCGGCGGCGCCGCCGACGGAGAAGGTGGCGAGCAGCTCACCGGTGGCCGGGTTGAGCGTGGGCGCGGTCCGCTCGCTGCGCGGGGACACGATCTCCCCGTCGATGAACAGCCCGTACTCCTCGGCAATGTGCACCACGTCGGTGGATTCCGGCGCCGGGGCGTAGGAGTCCGGACCGAAGGCGGGCCGGGCGCGTTCAGGCAGCCCCGGGGCGACCGCGTCGGGGGCAGTGTCACCGCCGGTGCTGTCACCGGTGCGCACCGGGACGTGCCGACTGCCGTCATTCACGGTTTCGACCTCGCAGTACCGGTCGCCGCCTCAGACGACGGTCTTGTCGGGGCGCGGGTAGCGGCCCGAACCCAGGCGGTCCAGTTGCAGCAGCACGTCGTTCAGCAGGCTGGAGGCGCCGATGCGGAACAGTTCCGGGTTCAGCCACCGCTCCCCCAGTGTCTCGGCGATCACCACGAGGTACTGCCACGACTCCTTGGCTGTGCGGATGCCGCCGGCTACTTTCAGGCCCACCTCGCGGCCGCCTGCGTCGGCGAAGTCCCGGATCGCCTCGGCCATGCACAGGGCGACAGGCAGGGTGGCAGACGTGCCGATCTTCCCAGTTGACGTCTTGACGAAGTCGGCCCCCGCGGCCATGGCCAGCATGGCGGCCCTGCGCACGGCGTCGTAGGAGCCCAGTTCGCCGGTCTCCAGGATGACCTTCAGATGGGCCCGGCCGGCGGCCTCCTTGGACGCCGCCACCTCGTCGAAGACCTGCCGGTAGCGCCCCGACAGGAACGCCGAACGGTTCAACACGATATCGATCTCGTCGGCCCCGGCGGTAACCGCTTCGGCGATCTCCGCCAGGCGCACGCCGAGCGGGCCGAGCCCGGCAGGAAACGACCCCGCCACACTGGCCACCCGCACCGGCGTGGCGGCCAGTGCCTCAGCGGCCACACCCACCATCTCCGGGTAGACACACACGGCCGCAACCGGAGGCACCGACGGGTCGGTGGGTTCGGGATGCAGCGCCTTGGCGCACAGTGACAGCACCCTGCCGGGCGTGTCGGCGCCCTCCAGGGTGGTGAGGTCCATGCAGCGAACCGCCAGCGTCAGCGCGGCCCGCTTCGCCGTCGTCTTGATGGACCGCGTGGCGAGGGCGGCGGCCCGCTCGGTGAGCCCGACGGCGTCGGTGGGCGTGATCGGCAGACCCACCAGCCCTTCGGGCGCCGGCACACCGCTCTCGCCGTGGCCGATCACCGCGGCGGAGGCCGTCCGTGTCACCATCGTGCTCACGAGGCTGACACTAGAGCGCGCGGGCCGTCGTGGGACACTCGTGGCGCGCCGCGGGACGTCATCGGGATGTCTCACTCCGGCGACGACCAATGAGCCGCCTCGCCTGCGCGGCTTCCATCGGGCATGCTGAGGATCGTGAACGTCACCATCGTCGATCATCCCCTCGTCGTCGAGAGGCTGACCCGCCTCCGCCGCCAGGAAACCAAGCGGGCCGGCTTCCGCCGCAACCTCTCCGAGCTGTCCACGTTCCTGGTCTACGAAGCGCTGCGCTCCCAACCCGCCACGTCGGTGCACATCGACACGCCCCTCGCGCCCCACACCGGCGTGCAGGTCACCGATCCGCCTCTGGTGGTGCCGGTTCTGCGGGCCGGGCTGGGGATGCTGGACGCGACTCTGGCACTGCTGCCGAACGCCCGCGTGGGCTTCGTGGGCGCCAAGCGCAACGAGGAGACCCTCCTGCCCGACGCTTACGTGAACACGGTCCCCGACGATCTGGGGGGTCACCCCGTTGTGGTGCTGGACCCGATGCTGGCCACCGGAGGTTCGCTCATCCACACCTGCAACCTGCTGGTGGACTCCAATGCCGGCCGGATCACGGTGGTGTGCGTGCTGGCCGCCCCCGAAGGCGTCGAGGCCTTCCGCGCCCAGGGCTTCGATGCGGAGATCTTCACCGCCGCCGTGGACAGCCACCTCAACGAGGTGGCCTTCATAGTCCCGGGCCTCGGCGACGCCGGAGACCGCCAGTTCGGCCTCGCCTGAGCCGATCTCGCTGAGCCTCGCCCGGGCGCGGGGCTAGCCGGACGTGGTGCGGGCTACGAACCAGTCGAAGATGGGGTCGGGGTCGAGGAGGAGTTCGGGGTGCCACTGGACGGCCACCACCGGGGCGTCGGTGCATTCGAGACCTTCGACGGTGCCGTCGGGGGCCACGGCGGTGACCCGCAGGCCGACGCCGAGGCGGTCCACGGTCTGGTGGTGCAGCGAGTTGACAGTGACCGACGGGCCGTAGACGTCGGCGAGGGCACTGCCGGGGGTGATGGCGACCTCGTGCTGCAACCTGTCGGGTGGCTCGTCGAAGCAGCCGTGGGCCGGGACGTGCTGGTGCAGGGTTCCCCCCCGCCACACGTTCACCACCTGCAGACCCCGGCAGATGGCCAGCACGGGCACACCGGCGGCAGCGGCAGCGTCCAGCAGGGCCAATTCCTGGGAGTCGCGTGCCGGTTCGGTGGCCAGTAGTTCGGGGTGAGGTTCGGCGCCGTACAGAGCCGGGTCCACGTCGGAGCCGCCCGGCAGCACGATCCCGTCGAGGCGGTCGACAATCTGCGCCGGGTCGGTGTCCAGCGACAGCAACACCGGCAGCCCGCCCGCCCCGGCCACCCGGCGGGCATAGTCCCGGAAATAGACCTCCAGTTCCAGGTGGCCCATCGCCGCCGGCACGGCCGACACGCCATCAGCGGTACGGCGCCGCCCGGGCAGGCCAATCAGCGGGGGACGCGTCCCGGCGCCACCGGCCGGTGGCTTCCTCGCCGGCGTGGTCATGGCTGGGGTGTGATCTGTTCAATGGCGGCTCTTTCGATCCTTCCGAGCAGATCCACGAGGGTATTGGCTTCGGTGCGGTGAAGGTTCTGGTGGATGACCTGTTCGATGACGGCTTCGAGACGAGGCGCGAAGTCAACGAGCACTGCGTGTCCGTGGCGGGTGAGGGTCACCTGGGTTGCCCTGCGATCGTTGGGGTCGGCACTGCGCCGGACGAGTCCGGCTGCTTCGGCTCGGTCGATCATGCGCGAGATATGGCTGGGGCTTAGGAGCAGTTGGCGGCTCAGGTCGACACCACGGAGCCGGTTGCCGGGAGCCTGATCGAGCCGGACGAGCAGGTCGATCAGGGTCGGGTCGTAGCCCGTGTGGGAGACCGCGTTGCGGTCGATGAGCCGCCCGAGCGCGATTTGCGCTGACAGCATTGCCCCGGACGTGCGCAGGGTGTCCGCCGAGAGAACGCCTGAGTCGCCGGGGCGGTCCGTCATGCGACCCATAGTAGTCCCCTTGACAATGGTTGCGCACGCATCCATACTAGGTGTGTAGACAACCGTTGTCTACACACCCAACCGAAGGAGGCCCAAAATGGCCCTTGCAGCAGCCCGTGATCCCAGGACCGATCATCTCCTGGCGCCGGAGAACTCCGCGCTGGTCCTGATCGACTACCAGCCCGGCCTTCTCGACGGCACGCACTCGATTGAACGTGATGTGCTCGTGAACAATGTCGTCGCCATGGCAAAGGCGGCGGCGTTGTACGATCTTCCGGTCGTGCTGTCGACTGTCGGCGTAGCGGCGGGATACCAGCAGGACACGATCCCCGAACTCGGGGAGATCCTCGTCGACGTCGAGGCAATCGACCGGAACACCGTCGATGCGTGGGACTCGCCGGAGTTCCGGAGGGCGGTGGAGGCCACCGGCAGGCACAAGATCATCATGGGCGCGCTCTGGACCGAGGTGTGCCTCGTGTACCCCGCACTCGACATGCTTCTCGAGGGCTACGGGATCTACGCCCTGTCGGATGTTTCCGGTGGCACCACCGTCGACGCCCACGAGCGTGGCATGCAGCGCCTGATCCAAGCGGGAGCGGTGCCCGTCACCTGGGAGGCCGTCATGGCCGAGTTGGGGCGTCTCGGCTCCTACGACGTGAGTGGGTTCGTCGAAATCATGAACGAACACCTCCCACAGAGCGTTCCGTCCGTCCGGAAACGTGGGAAGAGGGTGTAGCTGAGCATCCCTGACCGCGCGACAGCACGACAGGAACACCCGCCAGCCCGCGACGGACCCGACGGCCGGCGCGTACAGTGACCACCGATGAACGACGGCGGTATCGCGGTGGGCGGGCCCGGCTTCATCGGCGCCCACCTGGTGGCGACGCCCGAGCAGTTGCTGCGCCTGCAGCGGGTGGCCGCCGGGGTCGAGCCGGCCGACCTGGCCGTGCGGGGCGGCACCGTCCTGGCGCTGCACGGCCGCGAGATGCTGTGCCGCGACGTGCTGATCTGCGGCCCACACATCGCCGCGGTCACGCCACCGGGGCGCCTGGCGGCGGCTGAGGAGATCGACGCCGGTGGCTGCTGGGTGGCGCCGGGCTTCATCGACACGCACCTGCACATCGAGTACACGCTGCTCACACCCGGCGAGTTGGCCCGGCTCGTGGTGCCACGGGGGACCACGACCGTGCTCGCCGACCCCAACTGCCTGGCCAACGTGCTGGGACCGCCGGGCATGGACATCGCCGCGGCCACCGGCACCCCGTTGCGCATCTTCCGGCAGGTGTCGCACAAGGTGCCCCGCTCCCCCGACCTGGAACTGGGCGGCGGCGAGGTCCCCGAGGTCGAGGTCCTGCGGCGCCTCGGCGACCCGCTCGCCGTCACCCTGGGGGAGAGCAACCCGTTCGACCTGGACGCGTCGGCGGCCCGCAAGTCGCACCGGGCGCTGACCGCCGGTCGCCGCATCACCGGCCACACCGCCCGCATCACCGACGAGCCACTGTGGGCGTACGCCGCGGCAGGCATCTTCGACGACCACAACGCGTTCGAGCCCGACGAGGTGATCGAGCGGCTGCGGCTCGGTATCGGTATCACCGTCATGTCGGGCTCCATGAACGACAACGTGGCGCCGCTGTTCGCCGACCCCGAGCGGATCGCCGGCGGCTTCGATCACCTCACCTTCTGCGCGGACGACCGCCACGTGGCCGACCTGGCCGATCACGGCCACATCGACCATCACGTCCGCGGCGCCATCGCCTGCGGCGTCGAGCCGATCGAGGCCTACCGGATGGCCTCGCTGAACGCGGCCCGCTCGTACCGCCTGGACCACGTGCTGGGCTCCATCAGTCCCACCCGCCTGGCCGACCTGATGCTGCTGGACGACCTGGCCGAAGTGCACCCCCGCCTCGTCCTGATGGGCGGCGAGGTGGTCGGACGGGACGGCGCCGCCACCTTCACGAACACCGACACCGTGCCGCCGACCTGCCGGGGGACCGTCCGCTTGCATCCGACCGTCGGCCCCGACAGCTTCCGGGTAGACGCGGACGCAGCGCCGGGGGAAGTGGCCGTGGTGCGGGCCATGGAGATGTATGACGGCTACTTCAAGCGTTCCTTCGAGGCCGAACTGGCCGTGGTGGACGGCTCGGTAGCGGCAGATTCCGCGGCCGACATCACCAAGATCGCCGTCGTGGACCGTCACCACGGCACGCACACCCGGGCAATGGGCTTCGTGCGGGGGTTCGGCCTGCGCCGGGGCGCCATCGGCATCACCACGAACTGCGAGAACCAGAACCTCGTCGTTCTGGGCACCGCTGATCACGAGTTGGCGCACGCCGCCCGTGCGCTCGAAGCCATCGATGGTGGCTACGTGGTCGTGGCGGACGGCGAAGTGACGGCGTCACTCCCTCTCCCGTACGGCGGATGCATGAGCGACCGCCCGTGGGAGGATGTCTACGCGGGCCTCGGCGAGGTGACCGCGGCAGCCCGATCGCTGGGCTGCGGTATCGCCTCGCCGTTCATGATCCTGTCGTTCGTCGGCCTCGCCGGGATACCCGACTACGGCCTCACCGAGAAGGGCCTCATCGACGCTTACACCCAGACGTTCCTACCCGTCATCGTCTGCTGCCGCTGCCCCGCCCACGTCGGAACCTGACCGAGGACCCCCGCCCCGACAAAGGGGCGGGGGCTCGGATCCGGTCGGGTCGAAGGTCGACCTCCTAGAAGGGGAACGGGATGACGAACTCGCCGGACTCCACCGATGCGATGAAGTCGTCCAGGATCGCCTGCAGTTCCGCGATGCTGGCGGCGGTTTCGACCGTGGCGTCGGTGTTGATGGGCAGCACCTCGATACCGCCGTTCTGGAGCGAGCCCGGGTAGAAGGCGTTGCCGAAGCTGCCGTCCCGTGTGGTGTCGAAGTACTGCTGGAACTGCTCGCTGAGACGGATCACCGTCGCCCCCAGGTACACGTCGGGTGCGGCCTCGTGCTGCGAACCGAAGCCCACCAGGATCGGCACGCCGGCCGCGGAGGCCGACTGGGCGGCGCCGATGCAGATCCCGTCGCCGGAGCAGTAGATGAGGTCGGCGCCCTGGTCGATGAGCGACGTCGCCACCTCGGCGGCCTTCTGGAGGTTCACAAAGTCGCCGGCGAAGCCCTCGAGGAACTGCACCTCGGGGTTGACCGACGCCACGGCCTGCTGGAAGGAGACGTGCATGGTCTTCACGAAGTCGAACTCCGGCCCGCCCACGATGCCGATGGTGTCGCCGACGAGAGCGTGCGCGGCCACGATGCCGTTGGGGTAGGCCATGTCCTGCACGTTGTAGAGCCAGTCCACCACGTTGTCCTGGGGATCGGCCCCCTCGACGAGGATGCCGCCTGTCATGGCGAAGTTGACGTCGGGGAACTCGGCGTACAGTTCCATGATCGGGTCCACGTACTCGATGCCGTGGCCGATGATGAGGTCGAAGCCCCGGCTGGCGAAGCCCCGGATGGCCGGCAGCGAGTCGGTGGGCTGGATGATCTCCTCGAGCATCTGGTACTCGGCGATGTTGCCGTCGGCCTCCACGGCGGCGAGGAGACCCTCGGCCGCCGCCTGGCTGAAGGAGTTGTCGTTCTTTATGCCCGGCACCAGCAGTGCCACGCGCAGGCCCTCGTCCGCAGGGGCCGGGGCGGCCGGTTCGGGAGCCGGCGGCGGCTCGGGCGCCGGAGCGGGCTCGTCGGCAGGCGCCGGGGCGGCGGGTTCAGGCGCCGGGGCCGGCTCGGGCGCGGGAGCAGGCTCCGGGGTCGGTGCCGGAGCCGGTGGGGGGGCGGCCGGTGCGGCGGCGTCGTCGCCCCCGCAGGCGGCTGCGATCAGGGACACGGCGAACAGCACCATGAGCAGATCGGCGAGGCGCCCGCGGGACCGCCGACCCCTGTACGTGGGTTGTTGCGTTGGCTTTGTCATGGTGTTCTCCCCTCCGTGACCGTGCGTGGGACGCGCGCCCTGCCGTCCTCTGACGGACTCGCGTACACCCCGGTGTGCCGCGCCGTCGTACGGTGACAATGTCGGCGCCCCTCGCCGTGGTCGCATCGGATGCGACCACAGGGTGAGGCTACTATCCGCCGCGGCGAGCCGTACCGGATTCGATCCCCGGTGGCCCTCCCGCCCGCGCCGTCACCGCGCCGTGTCGGTCTCGTTGAGACCACCGGAACATCGAGTGTTCGCCGAGAATCCATCGGAGAAAGGTTCATTGAAACATGCTCCCAGCAGGAATGCACAGAATCCGGGTCCTGTTCGCGGACCAGTTCGGCTTCGCCCGCGGCAAGTACGTCCCTGCCGCTGCGGCGACCGGTGAGGTGGGGTTCTCCGTCACGATCTTTGGGGTGGGCTACGACCGGGACCTCATCGCGGCCCCCGGCGCCGCCGTGCTGGAGGGCATGGGCGACCTCACGGCCCGCTACACCCTCGACGCCGTCCGCCCCTGCTGGGAGGAGGGCACCGGCGTCGTGATTGCCGACCTGGAGCGCGAGGGGGCGCCCCTGGCAATCTCGAGCCGCCTGGCAGCCCGGCGCGCCATCGACGCCCTGGGCGCCACCGTCGGCGGCACCCCCAAGCTGGGCGTGGAACTGGAGGCGTACGTCCTACAGCGCGACGAGGCGGGCGGCTGGGTGCCCTGGGACACGCCGGGGGCCTACTGCTACGGCACCGGCTCGGTCGTGGACCCGGTGGGATTGTTCGACGAGATCATGGCTGCTGCGGAGTCCTGCGGGATCGGCATCGAGACGATGGCCAGCGAGTACGACAACCCCCAGTTCGAGCTGGTGGTCGGCTACGGCGACGCTCTGGAGACACTGGACCGTGCCTTCCTGCTGAAGCAGCTCTGCCGGGAGGTGGCCCTGCGCCACGGCCTGCTGCTGACCTTCCTGGGGCGGCCCTTCCAGAACCAGGGCGGCAACGGCACCCACTTCCATCTCAGCGTCAGCGACGACGACGGGACAAACCTGTTCGACGATCCCGGTAGCGACGACGGCCTGTCGGCGGCGGCGAAGTGTGCCATCGCCGGGGTGGTCGACCACCACGAGGCGCTGACGGCCCTGTGCGCCCCCACGGTGAACGCCTACAAGCGGCTCAAGCCCGGCGAGCTGGCGGGGTACTGGGCCAACTGGGGCTACGACCACCGGTCGGTGGCGGTGCGTGTGCCGTCGGGGCGGGGCCGGGCCAGTCGCATCGAGCATCGGCTCGCCGACGGGGCGGCCAACCTGTACCTGGCGGCCGCGGCCATGCTGTCTGCGGCCCGGCTGGGCATCGAAGCAGGACAACCCCCTCCGCCGGCGGAAACCGGCGACGCCCTCGAGACCGCCAACACCGAGCGGTGCTGCCCGGAGAACCTGTCTCTCGCCCTCGACGCCCTCGAGGCCGACGAGGCGCTGTACGGTGCGGTGGGGGCGGAGGTGACCGACCATTTCGTGGCCATGAAGCGCGCCGAGTGGGCCCGCTTCTCCCGCGCCGTCACCGACTGGGAGTTACGGGAGTACCTCGCCTTCCACTAGCCCGCAAGGGCGGCCCGCAGCCCCGGTGCCGTCGAGCCCGTTCATCCCGAGGCCGACGCCTCGATCGAGGGAACGAGCCGCCGAATCAACAGACCGGCTTGAGCGGGACTCTCGTCCCGGGCACGAGCCCACACTCAAGACCTGAGTTTTGGTGCCACTAACCGATTCTTGAACCGGAGCAACCGATGTTCGGCCCGTGAGAATCGAATGGATGTGCTGAGCGAGCCACTATTCTACACCGTGTAAGAATATTTGAATGTATGTCACATGATCATTTGGGGCGGTTCGCGGAGCACTGCTCTGAGCTTCGCCCGCGCAGACAAGCAGATGCAGCTAGTACTAATGTTACTGATACCAAATATCTCTCTGGAGGAACGATGACCAAACGGACACGCAAACTTCTCCCACTCGCCGTCGCTCTCGCTCTCGTCGCTGCGTCCTGCGGCAGTGACGAGAGCGAGAGCCAACCAGCACCGGCCCCCGCCGAGGTTGCCGACACGCCCTCGGTCGGAATGGCTCTGCCCACGGCGTCGAACGACGGTGGCTTCAGCCAGTCCTACTACGAGGGTCTGCTCGCCGCGGCGGAGGCTCATGGCGTGAGCATCGCCGTCCAGGAGAACGCCGGCGATCCGGAACAGACAGTCGATGCGCTCCGCAACCTGGCCGCCACGAGTGATCTCGTCATAGGTGTCGGCGCCCAATTCGCCGAGGCCGGCACCATCGTGGCGCCCGAGTTTCCCGAGGTGAAGTTCGCGATCGTCAACGGGCAGAACAGCGACGCCACCAACCTTCACGCGTACATCATCCGTCAGGGCGTGCCCGCCTACGTGGCCGGCGTGATCGGCGCCGACCTCACGCAGACCAACAAGGTTGGCTTCATCGGCGGGCTGGAGATCCCACCGACGACCCAGTCCAACGACGCGTTCTCGGGAGGCGCCAACTCGGTCAATCCCGAGATCGAGACCGTCTCCACGGTCGTCGGCGATTTCGAGGACGTGACCGGCGCGAAGGAGGCCGCGGCGGCACAGATCGCCGCCGGCGCCGACGTCCTCTTCGCCTTCGTGAACTCCGGGCTCGAGGGTGTCCTTCAGGCAGTCGACGAGAGCGGTGAGGACGTCAAGATCTTCAGCGTCATCTTCCCCCAGTGCAGCCGCTCCACGAAGCTGGTCGGTACTGCGACCCTCAGTTCCATTGCGCAGGTCGACGCCATTGTCTCGGCGTTCCTGGCGGACTCGATGCCGACCGAGATCCTCGCCTGGGGTGTCGAGAACCCCGAGATTCAGTCGTTCGTTCTCTGCCCGGATTACGCCTCGGCCGACTTCGAAGCAAAGGTCGCCGAGACCATCGCCGGCATCAACGACGGCTCGATCACGCTGCCCGCCGGGGTATAACGCAGCAACCCGCGACCGTCAGCCACCTAGGGTCAGCAACCGATGCACGAAGTAGGAAGCTACCGGGAGCCCTACGACGAGGACCGGTACCGGCTCGCCAAGAACACGGATCTTCCGCTGGGCGCAGAGCGACCCATGTTCTTCGTTCCCGGCGCCGGACAGATGACGCTGGCCAGCAAGACTCAGAAGTGGACCCAGTGGGGTCCCTCCCTCATCGTGGACGAGTACGTCGGTTGGCACCGCGAGGCGTTGCAACTTCGCGAGACCGTGGTCATCGGCGACTGGAGTCCCATCCACAAGTTCAACGTCTCTGGCCCCGATGTTCACGCATTCATGAGGTACATCCAGACCAGGAAGGACTTCGCCGACATCGAGGTCGGACAGTCGATGTACACGGTCATGGTCCGCGAGGACGGAAAGGTCGTCCAGGATCCTCTGATCACGCGCACCTCGGAGGACGCGTACATGATCACGACGGATGAGATCGAGAGCTGGCTGCGTGACGTGAGCATCGTCGGCAACTTCGACGTGCGGATCGCGGACCTTCGCATGCAGTACTGCCTGATGTCGGTGCAGGGCCCGAACTCCACGGCCCTGATGAACGACGCGACGGGGCAGTCGATGGAGAAGCTTCGCTTCTCGCGGCTTCAGCCGGCCGAGATTGCCGGAGTACCGGTGGAGGTCCTGCGGCAGGGGTTCACCGGCGAGGTCGGCTACGAACTCTACGTCAAGGCCGACCGGACCAACGAGGTCATAGCCCACCTCGTCGAGGTCGGCCACAAGCACGGTCTCGGGTTCCTCGGCAACTACACCTCGAGGCTGACCCGGGCCGAAGCCGGGCTGGTGATGCTGCACTTCGACTACCAGTGCGCGTTCGAGGGCGATCCCGGCATCCTGCGCCGGAACCAGATGGATCCGGAGATGAGCCTGTGCTCGCCGTTCGAACTCAACCTCGACTACCTCATAGGACTCGACCGTGACGACAACTTCATGGGCAAGGCCGCGCTCCAGGCGGAGATCGACGCGGGCGGGCCGGCTCGGCGGATGAAGGGGCTTGTCTGGAATAGCGAGGACGTGATCGACTTGTTCGCGGCGCAGTTCAGGGACGAGCCGTCGCCACCTCCGATCCAGTTCCCCCATCCTCTTTTTCCAGAGGCCCACCCGATCGTCCGTGAGGGCGAGCCGGTTGGATGGGCAACAAGCGTGTGCTACAGCCCGACGCTCAGACGTGTTTTCTCCTTCGGCCGGATCGACGTAGCGTTAACCAAGCCGGGAACCGAGGTCGTCATCAACTGGGGCGGCGGCGAGTTCCCAATGATGGAGATCCGGGCCACGCTCGTCAACCCGCCGTTCGTGTCTCACAAGCGCGCCACGGCGCTCGCCTAGGTGCTAGCCAAGAGCTTGAGGGGGTACGGCCGGCCTTCCTGCCAGCCGACGGCATCACCCGTCCTGCGCGCTCAAGGCATTACCAAGGCCTACGGACAGGTAGTCGCATGCTCGGACATCGACTTCGACATCCGAGCAGGCGAGGTCCACGCTCTTCTGGGCGAGAACGGTGCCGGCAAGAGCACGCTCATGAAGATCCTCTACGGGCTCGTCCGCCCGGACCGCGGGAGTATCTGGGTTCACGACCGGCGGGTGCGACTGCGCAGCCCCCGAGACGCCAAGGCAGCCGGGATCGGGATGGTCTTTCAGCATTTCGAACTCGTGGACAATCTGACCGTCTGCGAGAACGTGGCACTCGGGATGCCCTGGTGGCGCCGATGCGGGCTCGCCCACCTCGCGGCGGAGCTGTCCGACTTCTCGACCGAGCACCGGCTGGAGGTGAGCCCGTACGCCAGAGTCGGCAATCTCCCCATCGGGCTCCAGCAACGGGTCGAGATCGTCAAGGCTCTCTTCGCGGGAGCAGAGGTTCTGATCATGGACGAGCCTACTGCCGTCTTGTCTCCCGTCGAGTGGACAGGCCTCGAGCAGGTGATCAGGTCGCTCGCCGCGGACGGCAAGTCCATCGTTTTGATCGACCACAAGCTCCACGAAGCGCTTGCTGTGGCCCACCGCTGCACGGTGCTGCGACGCGGCACCAGAGTCGGAACGATCGCCGCGGAGGACGCCGACGAGAAGACAATTGCCAGGATGATGGTAGGCCGAGATGTCTCGCCCCTCTCGAGAAACGATCCGAGGGCCTCAGGGGAACCGGTCCTGGAACTCCGATCCGTGACCACCCAATCGGCCGCACACGACGCGGATCTCGACGACGTGTCCTTCACCGTTCGCGAAGGCGAGATATTCGGCGTGGCCGGTGTCGAGGGAAATGGCCAGCAAAATCTTGCCGACGTCCTGACCGGCCTGATCGCGCCGACCGGAGGCACCATAGAGCACCACCGGACGCCGTCGACCTCGGACACGACGGGCAGCCCCCACTTCACGACGCGAATCATTCCGGCCGACCGGCACGGCACCGGAAGCGCTCTCGACCTCACATTGCGAGACAACCTGATCCTCCGAGACTTCGCCGTCGAGCCGCTGTCGAAGCGGGGATTGCTGCAGTTCGCCGCCATCGATCAGCACTGTGTCGAGCTGTGCGACAAGTTCGACATCCGCGCGCCGAGCGCCCACGCCCCCTTCTCGGCTCTCTCGGGGGGAAACCAGCAGAAGGCTGTGATTGCACGCGAGCTTCACAACCGACCCACCCTGCTCGTCGCCGTTCAACCGACGCGCGGCCTCGACGTCGGTGCCATCGAGTACGTCTACGAAGTCCTTCGCGACTTCCGCAAGAACGGCGGTGCAGTCGTGCTCATTTCAGGCGAACTCGACGAGGTCATGGCCCTGTCGGACCGGTTCGTCGTCCTGTTCAAAGGGCGGCCGAGTGAGGTGATGCGGCCCGCCGAAGCCGACCTGACCGAGATCGGTCTGAAGATGACAGGCGGGTCGGTATGAGTGTGGGGTCCACCGGACCGCTGCGACGGGTATTCGCGTCCCTCGTCGCGCTGTGCCTGGCGCTCTCGATATCAGCGGTCATCCTGGCGGTGCGCGGCAACGATCTGGGGGCGGTCCTCGACGCGTTGTTGCAGGGGGCATACGGCGGGATCCGTCCGGCCGCCTCCACGTTCAGCAAGCTCATCCCGATCACCCTCGCGGCCGCCGGTTGGATCGTCGCGTTCCGGGTCAGGCGCATCAACATCGGGCTCGAGGGTCAGATAATCGCCGGCGGCTTGGCCGCGGGATGGGTCGGCATCAACATCGGACTGCCTCTCGGGCCGGCCCATCTGCTGCTCGCTGTGGCGGCCGGAATTGCCGGTGGAGCGCTTTATGCCGGCATCGCCGCATGGATGTGGGCGAGAGCCGGCGCGAGCGAGATTCTCACGACTCTGATGCTCAACCTCATCGCCATCCAGGTGCTCGCGTGGCTCATCCGAGGCCCGATGCAGGACAAAGGCAGCGGATTCGCGCGCAGCGAGAGCGTCAGGAGTTCGGCTCAGTGGCCCGAACTCTTCGCCGGCACTGCGCTCCACTGGGATGTCGTCCTCGTCGGAGCGCTGATCGGCCTCACCTGGTTCGTTCTCGCGAGGACCACCCTCGGATTTCGCTTAGACCTCGTGGGCGCCAACCCCGAGTTGGCCCGCCGCATGGACGTGTCCCCCACGCGGTTCGGGGTCATCGCCCTGCTCATCTCTGGTGCGCTGGCCGGCCTCGCCGGCAGTTCCCGGATTCTGGCGGGAGAGGTCACAACAGTGTCGGACAACTTCAGTGCGAACTATGGATACGACGGCATCGTCGTCGCTCTCCTCGCCCGCAACTCGATACCCGGCGTACTGCCCGCCGCCCTTCTCATCGCCACCCTGCGCCAAGGAGGAGGTGCGTTGCAGTCTCGGGCCGGAGTGTCGTCGGAGATCGTGCTGGTGGTCCAGGGGCTCATCATCCTCTTCGTAGCGGCAAGCGTTCTGCTCGAACAGCGCTGGGCGCGTCGCGGGCCGACCGCAGCCGCGGTCGGTGCCAACCACGAGCCGGCCGAAGGATCGTGATGGATCCTTTCGACGCCCTGTGGCTGGCGGCGGCCGTCCGGCTGAGCGTTCCGCTGCTCCTGGCGGCGACCGGCGAACTCATCTCCGAGCGCGCCGGCGTGCTGAACCTCGGCCTCGAGGGAATGATGCTGTCGGGAGCTTTCGCCGGGTATTGGGCCGCCGAGGGCACCAGCAGCCTCACCGTTGGCATGGTTGCCGCCGTTCTGGTCGGTATCTTCGCCGGTCTCATGACGGCGGTCTTCGTCATTGCCCTGCGGGGAGACCAGGTCGTCGTCGGAATCGGGCTCAACATCCTGGCACTCGGAACCACCAACTACTTGCTGGAGCAGGCATTCCCGCAGGGCTCCCTGCCGATCGACAGGCTCGACCCGATCGTCATACCTGTCCTCAGCGAGATCCCCGGTATCGGCGATGCGCTCTTCGCGCAGAACGTTTTGGGGTACGTCTCGTTCGGGCTTATCGGGGCGGTCGCGCTACTGCTCCGAAGGACCGGCCTCGGGCTCTCCGTCCGGGCAACGGGACAGAACCCGTCGGCGGCGAGCGCCGCCGGTGTCAGCCCGTTCCGCATGCAATGGGCGGCGATGATGATGACGGGAGCTTTCGCAGGCTTGGCGGGCGCCTATCTCTCTATCGGCTCGGTCGGCGTCTTCAGAGAGGCCATGACGTCGGGGCGCGGCTTCATCGCCATCGCCATTCTGGTATTCGGACGATGGAAGCCCGCGGGCGTGCTCCTCGGCGCGCTGCTGTTCGGCGCAGCGGACGCACTCCAGCTGCGGCTACAGGCTGAAACTGCAGTCCCCCGGTCGGTATGGATGCTGATCGGCGTCATCGCCGCTCTCCTCCTCTGGCGCACCCGCCGCGGCGACACGAGAGCCGCTCTCCGCACGACCGCCTTCCTGACGACGCTCCTCGGAGGCTCCATCGCCCTCGCCGTCATCGAGCCCGACGTCTCGCTACCCAGCCAACTCTGGCTGGCCGCGCAGTACGCGGTGGCACTCGCGGCGCTACTCGTCGGCAGTCGCGAGACCAACATGCCGAGATACCTCGCGACTCCCCTGCCCCGCGCCTGACCATGCGCCACGATACGAAGCCGGACAGCCCTTCGACGGCAGCCTCGCGGCGAGGACCCCCTCGACTGCACGTCGTGGTGGGGTCATGGACGGCCACAATGAGTCGTCGCGGCGGGGTCGGATCACAAGTACCCGCGGCGAGAAGAAGGCTGAGGCGATGCGGAGAGAAACATGAGCGACAGCGTGGACAGAGAACTGCTTGGCAAGAGAATACGACTCGTCCGCACCCACCTGGACATGACTCTGGCCGAGGTGGCACGGGAGACCGGTCTGTCGCCGGGGTTCCTCAGCCAAGTCGAGAACGGGTTGACGAATGTCAGCCTCGGTGCTCTCTACAGGATCGCCGGCGCCCTCAGGACCACCGCGCCCAACCTTCTGGCCGACGGCGCGGAACCGATCGTCAGCGTGGTTCGGCACGGCCAAGGGGCTTGGAGGAGCTCCACCGATGCCGAACCTCCGCAACTCGCTCGGATGCTCACGTCGACGGCACGCCGGCGGATGGAAGTACGAGAGTGCATCGTCCCGTCCGGATTCCGAACCGATCCCGCATGGTTCCATGCGGGCGAGGAGATCCTCTTCGTCCTCGAAGGCAGCATCTCCGTCGAGCTCGAGGGGCACGGAATCGAGACACTCTATCGAGGTGACACGATGGTCTTCTCCGCAAACGTGCCGCATCGATGGGTCGGAAGAGACTCCGAATCCAGGCTCCTGAACATCGTCGTTCTCTCGAACGAGCCACCAACGTTTCCTGCGCTCAATGACTCCGATCATCTTCGCTGAGTCGGGATCAGAGCAGCAAGCCAGCCGCCGGCCAGAGCCTTACGCAGTGCGTTGCAGCAATACGTTGAAGTCCAAAGTAGCGCCCGCTCCAAGAGAAGATCGTGGCATGACGCGGAGAAGACAAGCACCTCGCTCATCCGACGATCGTCCACAGTCTCCCGAGTCCGGCGATACGAAATGAACGAATTGGAGTGAGAGAGAGGGGTACCAAACCCATGAGCCTTGAATTCTTTGGGCCACCGCTCACCGACGAGCTGTTCGTCAAGACTCCGTTCACTGATGCTTCAAGGACTGCGAACGCGACGGGGCTGTGGTCGAGCTGGGGCAACAACGCCTTACCCGACGTGTTCAGCGGTATCGGCGTGGAGGTCAGAGCGGTCCGCGAAGCTGCGATTGTCGAGGACAAGTCTCCGCTCGCGAAGATTCACATCCATGGCCCCGATGCTGAACACTTCATCGACCGACTCATTCCACGTGATGCGACGAAGATCGCCCCAAACCACGCGAATTACACGCCCTGGTGCGATGATGATGGCAAGGTGATCGTCGAGGGCATGCTCCTGCGCCTCAGCGACAGCGATTTCATCGTTACAGCCGGACTCATGGACCGATGGCTGACGAAAAACCGCGGCCAGCTCGATGTCGAATTCGAAGACGTTACGAACCGCTTCGGTATTCTTGCGCTTCAGGGACCGAACTCTCTGCCGATCCTTGAAGAGGCGACAGGACACGACTGGGCAGATCTGAGCTTCTCCCGAGCTCGTCGGGCGGAAATAGCCTCCGCCACGGTGCACGTATGGCGCACGGGATTCACAGGGGTCAAGGGATACGAGTTGTGGGTTCCGCCGGAAGCCGGAAACGATGTCTGGGAGGCCCTGCTGTCCACGCCTACCGGCGCAACGATCGAACCCTGTGGCCACGCTTCGCAAGACGTCGCACGTGTCGAGGCAGGAATGGTGCTCCCTGCCATCGACTACGCGCGGGCCGGCCCGGACGCTGTCAAGGCGCACAGCTACGGACTCGTGGACGAGGAGTACTTTGCCTCCCCATTCGAGATCAATCTGGGCAGATTCGTGGACTTCAGCAAGCCTGACTTTGCCGGTAGGCAGGCTCTGCGGGAGCAGAGCCAATCCACCGAACGCGGGCGGAGAATGTTGGCCATGCGAGCCGACTGGCGACACCTTGTGACGTCGTGCGTTGCATCCGGACAGGTGCCGATCGTGGACGGGAAGATGCGGCGCTTCCCACCCATGAAGCTGCTCTGCAATGGTGACGCCGTTGGATTTGCCAGCAGCGTCGGCTGGAGCCCGTTTCTGAGAGACATGATTGGCTTTGCTCACCTCCCAGCCACTCAACACCCTGACGACCGGATCGCTCTGTTGTGGGAGCAACACGGAGAGACGTTCGAGGTCCCTGCCACGCTCGCGCAGTTGCCGTTCGTCAAACCCACCCGGAGGTAGCACAGCGACATCCCGGACAGCGTCAAGCGGATCGTGCCACGGTCTTCGTGACACCTAGACTCGCCGACCACAACAGCCGCGGCCGGCGTCGGGCGACCGGCACCCTTCTCCCACCCTCATCACACGGAGGTCAGCCATGTACGACCAGCGAGCCATCGACGTCGGACTCGGGCGCCGCAAGGCCGACAAGGTGTTCTCGGGCGGCCGGCTGGTGAACGTGTTCACCGCCGAGGTGTACGAGGCGGACGTGGCCATCGCCGGGGACCGGATCGCCGCCATCGGCGACGTGGCCGAGACCATCGGCGACGACACCGAGATCATCGACGCCACCGGCATGCACCTGGTTCCGGGCCTGATCGACCCGCATGTGCACACCGAGGTGACCAAGCTGTCCATCACCGGGTTCGCTTCGACGGTGCTTCCGCACGGCACCACGTCGGTCTGCACCGCGTTCGACCAGATCGCTCCGGTCAAGGGCATCGACGGCATTCGCTACATGCTCGACGAGGCGGCGAGCCTGCCGCTGCGCATCTTCAACCCGCCGCCCTCCAAGATTCCCTACACGATCCCCGAGGGCACACTCGGCGCCAGCGTCGGACCCGACGATCACCGGGTGGCCATGAAGTGGGAGGAGGCCAACGGCATCGCCGAGACCACGTTCGACTTCATCCGCGCCGGTGACAGCGACGTGATCGAGTCCATCGGGCTGTGCGAGGAGCACAAGCTGCCCGTGCACGGCCACGCGCCGTTCGTGACGGGGTTGGCGCTCGGCGCCTACGCCAACTGCGGCGCCCGCGACGACCACGAGTGCTTCTCCGCAGAGGAGACCATCGACAAGCTGCGCAACGGGCTGTACTGCCTGATCCGCGAGGCCACAATGGCTCACAACCTCGTGGACTGCATCAAGGCGGTCACCGAGGCGGGGCTGCCGACCCGCCGGGTGAGCCTGTGCTCGGACGACACCGACACCTCCACGCTGGTGCGGCTGGGACACATGGACCACATCGTGCGCCGCGCAATCGCCGAGGGGGTCGACCCGGTGGCGGCGATCCAGATGGTCACCATCAACGCCGCCGACGCCCTGCGGACCGACGACCAGGTGGGCGCCGTGGCACCCGGCCGCTATGCCGACATCCTGCTGGTGGAGGACTTGGCGGCCTTCGAAGTCTCAGCGGTGTACGCCGGCGGCGAATTGGTGGCGTCCCGCGGCGAACTGCTGGTGGCGTTGACGCCGCCGGAGCGCCCGGCAGAGCTGCTGCGCACGTTCTCGCTCACGCCCGTCGCCCCCGACGACCTGTTGTTCCGCACCGACATGGAGGACGGCCAAGTGGAGGCCATCTCCATGTTCGTGCCGCCGGAGATCCCGCTGCGGTTGCGCCGGGACGTAGAGTTGACCATCCGCGACGGCGTGGTACTGGCCGACCCGTCCATCGACGTGAGCTACGTGTCGGTGATCGAGCGCTACAACGACACCGGCTCGCGGGCCACGGCCTTCATGTCGGGCTTCAGCCTGACCGACGGGGCGCTCGCCACTTCGCTCTCGCCCGACGACGAGAACGTGGTGTGCCTCGGTGCCGACACGGCTTCCATGGCCACGGCCATCAACCGGGTGATCGAGCTGAACGGCGGGCAGGTCGTGGCCCGCGGCGACGAAGTGCTGGCCGAACTTGCGCTGCCGCTGGCGGGAATCATGAGCGACATCTCACCCGCCGAGATGGTGGTCGCCGAGGACCGCCTGATCGCCGCCGCCCACGAACTGGGCTGCGGTCTGGCGAACCCGTTCATGTGGCTGATTTTCCTGCCCATCACCGCCATCCCCCAGTACTCGCTGCTGGACAGGGGGTTCGTGGAGCAGGCCACGCTGTCGTTCTGCAGCCCGCTGGTGCGCCGGGTGTAGGCGAAGCGTCGCCCCCGGGCGAGGCACCGCATGGGCCGGTGGGTCTCCATCGAGGAGGCGGTCGGCACCCTTGAGCCGACCTCGTCGGTGGTGTTGCCGCCGGGAGCGGGCGGGGCGCACGCCGTCGAGCGCGAGATCGCCCGGCAGGCCGAGCGGCTCCGCGGGTTGGACGTCTATAGCGGGCTGCTGCTCTCGGACTATCCCTTCCTGCGCGACGGCATCGGTTACACGACCTGGCACGTGATGCCACCGGTGCGCGACGCGGTCAGCAGAGGCACGGCGCGCTTCCTCCCCATCCGCGGCTCGCAGGTATCGCACCTTTTTCGCTCGGGGCGCCTGCCGCTGGACGTGGCCGTCGTGCACGTCTCCCCGCCCGACAGCGACGGACGGTGCAGCCTCGGACCCTCGACCAGCTACCCGCTGACGCTGGCCCGCTTGGCGCCCGTTGTGATGGCCCAGGTCAACCCGCGTGTGCCGCGCGTCGCCGGTGAGGCGTCCTTGTACGTCACCGAGATCGATTGGCTGGTCGAGGTGGACGAGCCGCTGGCCGAGCACCCCCAGCCGGCGATCACACCGACCGCGGCGGCCATCGGGGACCGGCTGATGGAGTTGATCCCCTCGGGTACCACGCTCCAGGTGGGCATCGGAGCGATCCCCGAGGCGCTGTTGCAGAACCTGTGCGCATCCGATGTTTCCGACCTGCGCATCTACGGCATGGGCGTCGATGCCATCGTTGCGCTGGCCGATGCCGGGAAGCTGCGCGCCGCAGGAGACGGGCCGGCCGCCGCGCTCTGCGCGGAGTTGATGGGCACGACGACGCTGTTCGACTTCGCCCACGACAATCCCGACCTCGAAATGCACCCGTTCGACACCATCCTGGATCCGGCACACATAGCCGGCTTCGAGAAATTCGTCTCGGTCAATTCGGCCATCCAGGTGGACCTGATGGGACAGGCCAACGTCGAATATCTCGGCGGCGCCCAGCTGAGCGGCGTCGGCGGCGGCTTCGACTTCGCGCAGGGTGCGTGGCTTTCGCCGGAGGGCAGGAGCATCATCGCCATGCCCGCCACGAACCGCCGAGGTGACATCTCGCGGATCGTGGCGCGGCTCGATCCGGACACCCCGGTGGCCGTCCCCAGGCACTTCACGCACTACGTCGTCACCGAGCACGGCGTGGCCGACTTGGCCGGCTTGTCGACAAGGGAGCGGGCCGATGCGCTGATCGGCGTCGCCGCCCCCGAGTTCCGCGACGAGTTGGCGGACACCCTTGGCTGACGCACCCGAGCTCGTCTACGACGATCTGGTGGAGGGGACGCGTTTTCCCGAGTTGCGCTACGAGCTCACACCCGATTTGGTGGCGGCGTTCGTGACCGCCACCGGCGACGACCATCCCGCGTACACCGACGATGACGCAGCTCGCGAACTCGGACTCGACGGGCCGGTGGCCCCGCCGGGGCTGGCCGGCATCTGGGGAAGGCAGGCGTACCTGCAGGGACGGCGCATGCCCCCCGGCGGGATCCTGGCGGGCCAGGACATGGTGTTCAGCCGGCCCGTGCCGGTTGGCGACACCGTCCGCGTGCAGGCCGCGGTCACCCGCCGCTGGGAACGGAAGGGTCGCCGCTTCGTCACCATAGAGTCCACCGCCCGCTCGTCGGCCGGCCAGGTGTGCGGCATCGTTCGGGTCACGGCGATATGGCCGAAATGAGCCTCCGGCCATGAGCGTGCGGCGATGAACCCGCGGTCCGGTGACCGGCTCCCCGGTCTGCGCAAACGCATGACGCAGGCGACCATCGACGCGTGGGCGGACATCTCCGGCGACCGCAACCCGCTGCACACCGACCCCGCTTATGCCGCGGCAAGCCGCTTCGGCGGCACCATTGCCCACGGTCACCTGGCTCTGGCGTGGTTGTGCGAGTTGCTGCTGCGCTGGGCAGGCGTGTCGTGGCTGCACGGTGGCGAGTTGCTGAATGTGCGGTTCGTCGCCCCGATCCGCCCGGGCGAGGACTACGACGTGGCCGGCACGGTGACGGAGGTTGTCAACGGTCGTGCGACGCTGTCGCTCGAAGTCATCGGCCCTGCGGGCGTGTGTGTCACCGGAGAGGCCGCCGCTCCTATCGTTCGGGGCGTCGGATGAACCGAGGCAGCGAGAGCACCGCGTGGTCCGCGCTCGGGCAACCCCTTCGGGAAGAATCAGAACGCGAGGAGCCGCGCCAGGGCAACTCGGACTACGAGAAGGGAGAGCCGTCGTGAGTCGACCGGTTGTCATGGGAATCAATCTGGACGAGGTCGAGTGGGTGCCCGCCGAAAGCCTGTGGAGCGAGACAGGCGTCGACGTTCCCACCGGCCTGCTCGTCAAGGTGCTCAGCGTCGACGACGAGACCGGGGCCAGCACCGTGCTCGTGAAGGCCCCGCCCGGCTGGAGCACCGTCGCTCCCGAGGTCCACAACGTGCTCCAGGAGGGCTTCATCCTCGAGGGCACCTACCACAACGGCGACGTCCAGTTGCGGGCGCCGGCCTACTTCTGCCTCCCGCCGGGAACCGTGCACGGCCCCGCCCGGTCGGAGGGCCACGTCGTCCTCAGCATGCTGTCGGGGCCACTGGACATCACCTACGTGGACACGCAAGGCGCATCCGAATAGGCGTCGGAGGATGCCGAGTAGTTCGCCGGCAGTGCAGGCCGGACCGCTGGACAGTGGATTCCAGCCTCCGCTGGAATGACGGAAAGGGCGGACTGCGGAGTTACTCAACAGGCGCCTAGGCACTGCCCTCCTGTACCCGGGGACCGGTCGGCCTATCGGTGTCTTGGCAACAACACGACCCGGTGCCCAGGGTTATAGTGCACGTCGGCATTGGACGGTGCGGGATTTCTCAACTCGGGGGGAGAGGGGAAGCCGTCTGAGCCGTCATCGGTCAGGAGGCCTAATCATGATCCGTTCTCGACTCTTCCGTGCACTACTCCCGCTCGGAATTCTCCTACTCGTCGCAACCGCTTGCGCCGACGGCAGCGCTGACGAAGCCGCCGCAGCGTCGGCCACCGCAGCGGATGCTCTGGGTGAGGCACAGGCGGCCCGTTCCGAAGCCTCAGCAGCGAACAGCGCGGCGTCCGCCGCCGACGCCGCGGCTGCCGCAGCGGATGCCTCGGCCTCGGCAGCAGCGGCCCGAGCGGAGGAAGCAATCGCGGCCGCCGATCTGGCCCGCGCCACAGCCGAAGGGAACGAGGACGCCGTCGAGGCCGCAAGAGCAGCACTGGCCGAGGCGCAGGACGCAGCCGCGTCCGCCCAGGCCGAGGCGGCCAGCGCCCAGGCCGAGGCAGCCGCCGCCAAAGCCGAAGCGGCGGCCGCCCAAGCCGACGCGGAGCAGGCCCGGGCCGCGGCGGAACAGGCCGCCGCAGACGCCGAGTCCGCAGCGGCAGCGCCTCCGGCCGTCGCACCGGAACCGCCACCGGCATCGATCCCGGCGGAGAAGAACCTCACGATGGTGCTGTCGGGACTGCCGACCAATGTGGATCCGGCGGTCATCCAGGGGCGGCCCAGCCTCGTCGCCGCGCAGGGAGTCGTGAGCACGCTGGTGCGCTACACCCACGAGCCGTCGCCCGGCCTCACCCTGCACAGCCCGCAGGACGTGATGGGGGAACTGGCCGAGTCGTTCGAGGTCAACGAGGACGGAAGCGTCACCTTCACCCTGCGCGAGGCGATGAGCCCGTACGGCAACACCGTCACCTCTGCCGACGTGGCGTGGTCGTTCGACCGCATGATCGCCCTCGACGGCATCGCTCGTTTCCTGATGGCCGTGTCGGGAATCGACCAGGCCGGACCCATCACGGTGATCGACGATCGGACGTTCCAGCTCAACGTCACGGGCCGCAACATCCTCACCGTGCCCGTGCTGACCTACTACGCGCTCGGCATTCTCGACAGCGTCGAGGCGTCGGCGAACGCCACCGACGACGACCCGTGGGCCGCGGACTGGCTGGCAGCGAATTCGGCCACGTTCGGCCCCTACCAGGTCGAGAGTCTCACTCCCGGCGAGGAAGTGCGCCTGGCGAAGAACCCGAACTACTGGAACGCCGACGCAGTGGACATAGACCTGGTCATCATGCGTTCCATCCCCGACGCCGGCAACCGGTTGCTGCTGATCGGCAGCGGCGACGCGGACTTCGTCGCCGATCTCACGTTCGACCTGTTCGCCAGCGTGGCCGGCGGCGGGGAGTACGCGCTGGCGTACGAAGATGCGCGGGACACGAACCTCGACGAACTCTCGCTGAACAACCGCTTCCCGCCCTTCGACAACCCGCTGGTCCGCGAGGCGGTCTCGCTGGCCATCGACCGCGAAGCCCTCATCGCCGGCGCCTACGGCGGCTTCGGCGTCCCGGGGCGCTACCCGCTGTCGACGGCGATCCCCCAGCCCGATCCTCTTCCATTGACCGCGGGTGCACACTACGACCCCGAGTTGGCGAGGGAACTGCTGGCCCAGGAGGGATACCCGGACGGGTTCTCCTTCACGCTGACGATCAACCCGACACGACCCGGTCCGCACGCCGAGGCCGCCGCGGTCATCATCGCCTCACAACTCCGCGAGGTCGGCCTCGACGCCACGATCCGGACCATCGCCACACCCGCCGACTTCCAGGCGGCGGTCGGCGGCGGCGAGATGGAGGCGTGGCTGTACTCGGTACGTCCGGTGCTCAGCGATCCTGCCTACACGATCCCGCTGCTGTTCAAGTCCACCGGTCTGGGATACGAGGGATATGCCAACGACCGGGTCGACGAGCTGTCCGACCTGATACTCGCCGAACTCCCGGGCACGGAACGGGATCTGCTCATCGACGAGGCCCGGATCATCCTGGCGACGGAGTACCCGTTCGTGCCGCTGGTGGAGACGGTGATCCCCTGGGTGTTCCGTGAGGACCTCGAGGGGGCACGGCCCAACCCGACCGGCTTCCTCTATCCGCAAGATCTGGCGATCCCCTAGGAGGATTCATCATGATCCGTACCCGACTCATGCGGGCGTCGCTGCTGTTCGGCGTCGCGCTTCTCCTGGCCACCGCGTGCGCCAGTGACGATGTGGACGACTCCGCCGCGGCCGACACCGCAGCCGGTGCTCTCGCCAGTGCGGAGGGGGCTCGTGCCGACGCCTCGACGGCCGGCGCAGAGGCCACCGCGGCCAAGGCCGAGGCTTCGGCGGCGGGCGCTGAGGCCGCCGCCGCCAACGCCGCTGCTTCGGCCGCCGATGCTGCGGCCTCTGCTGCCGCGGCGCTGGCAGAAGAGGCAATAGCGGCCGCCCAGCTGGCCCAGGCCACCGCCGAGGGGAACCAGGAGGCCGTCGCCGCCGCAGAAGCGGCACTGGCGGAGGCCCAGGATGCGGCAGCATCCGCGCAGGAAGAGGCGGCTTCCGCCAAAGCCGAGGCAGCGAGCGCCCAGGAAGACGCGGCGAGCGCCCAGGCCGAGGCGGAACAGGCTCGAGCCGCTGCCGAGCAGGCGGCCGAGGCCGCGGCCGAGGCGGCGGCACCGCCTCCCGCGCCGCCGCCCGACGAGCCGGAGGTGTTCGTTATGGCAGTGGCGGCCGCCCCGTCGAACGCCGATCCGGCGGCCTTCGAGGGCAAGCCGGGCACCGAACTCGGCCCGATGTTCGCCGGCACGCTGGTGCAGTACGTGAAGCCGGCCGCGGGTTCGACCGTCTGGCCGAGCCCCGCCGACATCGAGCCGTACGTGGCCGAGTCGATCACGCCGATAGACGACGGCTACCGCTTCGTCCTGCGCGATGACGCTGTCAGCCCCTACGGCAACACGATCACTTCCGAGGACGTGCGCTGGACGTTCGACCGCATCATCGCCCTGGACGGCGTCGGGCGGTTCCTCCTGAGTTGGGGCGGCAGCATCAACGTCGAGGAGCCGATCCGGGTGGTCGATGACCGCACGTTCGACCTCGTGGTGCTCGACACGAACAACCCGTACTCCGTGGCGATGCTGACCTACGGCCAGATGGGGCCGCTGGACAGCGTCGAGTTGCTGTCGCACGCCACCGACGACGACCCGTGGGCCGCCGAATGGCTTTCGACCAACTCGGCGAGCTTCGGTCCGTACCGGCTCGAGTCGATCACGCCGGGCGAGGAACTGCGCCTCGTGCCGAACACCAACTGGTGGGGAGCCGCCCCGGACATCGACCTCATCGTCATCCGGGCGATCCCCGACCCCGCCGGTCGGCTCCAACTGCTGCAAGCGGGCGAGGTGGACTTCGCCGACAAGCTGACGCTGGCCCAGTTCGCCTCCATCGGCGGCGACCTGCAGGCAATCCCCGCCAAGGGCAACACGACGGTGCCGCTGGTGCTCAACTCCGGCTTCGAGCCGTTCGCCGACGTGCGGGTGCGCCAGGCCATCTCCGCGGCCATCGACCGCACCACCCTCGTGCAGGGCCCGATGCAGGGCTACGCCAAGGAGGCTCTCTACCAGGTGCTCAGCGAGGTACCGCAGCCACCTCCGCCCGGCGATCCGGCGACCTACGACCCGGACAGGGCCAGGGCGCTCCTGGCAGAGGCCGGCTACGGCGACGGGCTGGCGTTCACGCTCACCATCAACCCGGTTCGCCCCGGACCGTTCTCGGAGGACCTGGCGGTGTTGATGAAGGACCAACTGGCCGATGTCGGCATCGACATGACCATCGAGGTCATGGCCTCGGCGGCCGACTTCCAGACGAAGCTGTCCGAGAGCGGGCTGCAGGCCTGGCTCTCGTCGCAGACCCCGGGCGTCAGCGACGCGCAGTTCGCCTGGCTCCTCGTGCACCACACAACCAAGGCGTTCGAGAACGCCCACGGCTACAGCAACGCACGCATCGACGAACTCATCGACATCATGGCGGTCACGCCGTACGGACCGGAGCGTGACGCGATGGTGCTCGAAGCGCACCAGATCCTCATCGACGAGGTGCCCTGGGTCCCGCTCGTCGAACTCGTGAACCCGATTTCCCTCGGGGCCGACGTCGAAGAGTTCCGCATGGACATCTTCCGCAGGATCATCCCGGAGGAACTGAGCAAGAACTGAACCAACTATCACCCGGTGTGACGGCCGCGGGCGGTCGTGCGAGAACCGCCCGCGGCGCCCCGGTGCACGTCACCGAGGATCAGATGACCGGTGAGCGACGGGCAGTGACGTGAGATACCGAACGGGAGCGCTGGCCAAGCGCCTGCTCTTCATCCCGATCGCCGTCTTCATCGTCGTCACGCTGTCGTTCGGGTTGGTCAACCTCACGCCGGGCGACCCGGCACTGTTGATCGCCGGCGACCTGGCCGGCGACGAGCAGGTGGCCGAGATTCGCGCCGCACTCGGCACCGACAAGCCGATCCCCGAGCGCTACGCCTCGTACGTCAAGGAGCTGTTTACCGAGCGGAGCCTGGGAACGTCGTTCTTCACCAAGCGCCCGGTGGTCGACGAGATCACCCAACGATTCCCCGACACCCTCGAGCTGGTGGTCCTCGGGCTGCTCGGTGCCCTGCTGTACGGAACGCTGCTGGGAATCCTCAGCGCCTATTTCCGGCGACGGTCGGCCGACAGCCTCTCACGGCTGAGCGTCACCATCACCCAGTCGATACCGGACTTCTTCCTGGGACTGCTGCTCATCTATTTCGTGTTCTACATACTCGGTTGGGCACCGCCGCCCGTCGGGCGGATCGGGCTGCTGGACCGGCCCCCCGAGCGGGTGACCGGGGCGATAATCGCCGACACGATCATCGCCCGCGACTGGGGGCTGCTGCGCACGGCCCTCCACCACGCCATGCTGCCCGTCGTCACCCTGGCGCTGTTCTACTCGTCGCACTTCGCCAAGACCACGCGGGCGGTGCTCGGGCGGGCGCTGACATCGGATCAGGTGGAGTTCGCCCGGGCCTGCGGGCTGTCGGAGTTGCGGGTGGTCGGCTATGCCTTCCGCGAGGCCCGCACACCGGTCGTCACGTACGTCGGCATCCTCTTCGCCGCTCTCTTCGGCGGGGCGGCGATCGTCGAGACGGTGTTCGCCTGGGGCGGCCTCGGGCAGTGGGCAATCGATGCGATGCTCAAGCTGGACGTGCCCGCCATCCAGGGGTTCATCCTCGTGGTGGGTCTGCTGACCCTGCTGGTGTACCTCATCCTGGACTTGATCGTCGTCGCCCTGGACCCGAGGGTGTCCTATGAGTAGGGCACTGCGCGTTCTCGGTCGGGGAGCCGCGCCGGGGCGGTCCGGTGGGTCCGGGGAGGGCCTCGGGCGCCGCGCTCTCCGCAGCCTGCGCGCCCTCGGCAGGGCCGCGCCGGCGCACAAGGCGCTGACCGCCGGAGTGGTTGTCCTCGTTCTGATCCTGCTCGCCGGCTTCTTCGCGCCCTTCCCCCACGATCCGATCCAGCCCAACCCGCAGAACACCCTGCAGCCCCCCGATGGCACGTTCTGGTTCGGGACGGACAGGTTCGGGTTTGACGTGTTCTCGCGGGTTTTCGCCTCCGCCCGGCTGGACCTGCCGATCGCGCTCGCCGGGACGCTGCTGTCGATTGCCGTCGGCATTCCCGTCGGGCTGGTGGCAAGCAACAAGTCCCGCTGGTCGGAACGGATCATGCGCGGCCTCGACATGTTCCAGGCGTTCCCGCTGCTCGTCCTGGCGTTCGCCATCGTGGCCCTCACCGGCAACAGCCTGCGCAACATCGTCTTCGCCATCGCGCTCGTCAACGTGCCGCGCTTCATCCGGCTGGTCCGCAGCGAGGCGCTGGTGCTGCGGGAGAGTCGCTTCATCGAGGCGGCAACAGCGATCGGCGCCAGCCGCACCAGGGTCATGCTCCGCCACATGATGCCCAACACCATGGGCATCGTGCTGGCGCAGGCGTCGCTGGCCGCCGCCCACGCCATCATCGTCATCGCCGGGCTCAGCTTCCTCGGCATCGGGATCACGCCCCCCGACGCCTCCTGGGGCGTCATGATCAGGGTGGGTTCGCAGAACATCGCCACGGGTCAGTGGTGGGTGTCGTTCTTTCCCGGCGCGATGGTGTTCGTGACCATCGTGGCCTTCAACGTCATCGCCGACGGCGTCAACCGCCTCATCGGGAGGGCCGAGGATTGACCGGTATGGCATCTCCACCGGCCGACCCGTCCGCACCGCCGGCCGACGCAGCGGCTCGACCTCCGCTGCTCGACGTGCGCGACCTCCACGTTCAGTTCAGGAGCCGGCGCCGCACCGTGCACGCCGTCAACGGCGTCTCGTTCTGCCTCGGCGTCGGGGAGACGGTGGGCGTCGTCGGCGAGACGGGCTGCGGCAAGTCCGCCACCGTGCGGGCGATCATCGGTCTCCTGAAGTCGCCGGGGCGCGTCACGGCGGGATCGGTGCGTCTCGACGGCGACGAACTCCTCCACCTGCCGCACCGCCAACTCCGCCGGATCAGAGGAGCGGGCATCGGGTTCGTCCCGCAGAACCCATTCGGCGCCCTGAACCCGGTGCTGCGGATCGAGCGGCAGTTCCGCAACGTCATCCGGGCACATCGCCGCGCCGGCAAGGCCGAAGTTCGCCAGGCGGCGTTGAACATGCTGGACGCCGTCGGCATCGCCGATCCGGAGGGCGTCCTGCGGGGATATGCACACGAACTGAGCGGCGGCATGGCCCAACGCGTGGTCATCGCCCTCGCCATGGTGCTGAACCCCCGCCTCGTCGTCGCCGACGAACCAACGACGGGCCTCGATTTGACCATCCAGCGGCAGATCCTGGACCTGATCGAGGAGATCGCAGCGACCGAAGGGCGCGCGATGCTGCTGGTCACCCACGACGTGGGCGTGGTGGCCCAGTACTGCGGCCGCGTGCTGGTCATGTACGCGGGACGGGTGGTGGAGTCCGGCCCCGTGCAGGCGGTCCTGAAGGAGCCCGCCCACCCGTACACCGAGGCGCTCCTGGCCGCGGTGCCGCGCCGTGGCGAGCCGCTCGTGGGCGCGCAGGGCACGGTGCCCACCCTGTTGGAACTGCCGCCGGGCTGCTACTTCTACGATCGCTGCCCGTACCGGTCCGATCCGCGCTGCGCCACGGAGGCGCCGCCGCTGCGTGAGGTGGCGCCGGGGCACTGGGCCGCCGTCCACTACGACAAGGGTGCCCGGCGGTCCGCCGGGCTCACCCCGCCCATTCCGGCGGGGAGCCCCCTGCCAACGGTGCCGCCCACGGACCCCGTAGCGCTCACGCCTCCGGCGGGGAGGCCGTGATGTCGCTCGTCACCCTCAGCGCGGTGCGCAAGACGTTCCGGCGCAGGCACAGCCGGGTCCACGCCGTCAACGGTGTGGACCTGCGCATCGAGGCAGGCGAGACGCTGGCGCTGATCGGCGAGAGCGGTTCGGGCAAGTCCACCGTCGGCCGCCTGGCGCTGGGCCTCATCCGCCCCGACGAGGGCCACGTCGTGGTGGACGGCATGCAACTGGACGGGATGGAGCGCAAGGCGCTGCAGGCCGCCCGGCGCAACATGACGATCGTGTTCCAGGAGCCGTTCCAGTCGCTGGACCCGCTCATGAGCGTCGGCCGGACCATCGAGGAGCCGCTGGTCATCCACGAGCCTTCCCTCACCCCCGCCGAGCGCCGCGAGCGGGTCGAGGACACCATGGCGAAGGTCATCCTGGATCCGGGCCTCTACGACCGCCGCCCCCGGGAACTCAGCGGCGGGCAGCAGCAGCGGGTCGGTGTGGCGCGTGCCATCGTCACCGGGCCGAAATTCGTGGTCCTGGATGAGCCGACATCGTCGCTGGATCTGTCGGTGCAGGCAGGAATCCTCGACCTGCTGGCGAACCTGCAGGAGGAACTGGACCTCGCCTACCTGTTCATCTCCCACGACATCGGCACCGTCGACTTCTTCTCCGATCGGGTGGCCGTCATGTACCTCGGGCAGGTGGTGGAGACGGGCCCCAAGGCGGCCGTCCTGGACACCCCGCGACACCCCTACACCGAGGCACTGCTCTCCGCCGCGCTGTCGGCCGACCCCGACGAGCGCCCGGCCCACATCTCGCTGACCGGCGACATCCCGAACCCGACCGAACTACCGGAGGGCTGCTTCTTCTACAGCCGCTGCGGCTACCGCGGCGACCCCCGTTGTGCCACCGAGAACCCACCCCTGCGCGAAGTCGCCCTCGGCCACTGGGCGGCAACGTTCTGCGACGTCGGTTCTACGGCGTTCTCGATCTGAAAGAGGGACACCGCCGTATCACGTTCTGTGATACTATAACCACGTGGAGCGCGCCATCTCCCTCCGCCTCGACGACGAGACCCGCCGGGCGCTGGGTCGGCTCGAGGCCACCGGCATGAACCGGTCGCAGGCCATCCGAGCCGCCATCGTGGCAGCAGCCGCGCGCCTCTCGCAGAACCGAGCGCTCGCTGCCGAGGTCGCTGCGCTGCAATCCGACGACGAGGATCGCCAGGAGATGCTCGCCGTCGCCGAGATGATGGAGGAGTTGCGTGCGCCGGGGTGACGTGTTCACCCTGCGCCTGCCGAAAGGAAGGGGTCACGAGCAGCACGGGCGCCGATACGGCGTCGTGGTGCAAGCCGACGCTTGTCTGCCCCGCTCAACCGTTCTGGTCGCGCCAACCTCCAGGAGCGCCAAACCGGCCACGTTCCGCCCCGAGATCGCCATCGCCGACACGTCGACGCGGGTGCTGGTGGAACAGATCGGAGCCGTGGACATCAGCCGGCTGGGAGAGCCGGCCGGTCACCTCACCGCCCCGGAACAGTGGGCCGTCGACGCCGCGCTGCTCACCGTCCTGGATCTCACCTGACAGCGCTCCGAGAACCCTCCCCTGCGCGAGGTCGCCCCCGGCCACTGGGCGGCGACGTTCTGCAACGTGGGCTCGACGGCCGTATCGATCTGACTAGCCCTGATTATTCACCGGGACTGTGGGTGGGGGTGTGCGCGTCCGCGGGAAAGCCCTTCTGATCTGCGACGATGTGTGTCGTGAGACGTATTCGTTACAGAAAAGAAAGGCATCTCCGAGGTGAACGCTAACCCTGAATCCACCGTTTGGGTGGGGGTGTTGGGTGTTGGGGGTGCGCGGAAGTGCCTCGCTGACCTGGGAGAATGGCCGTGTACAAGAGCGGCCGTTGGCCCGGGTGAGGAGGCACTTCCTGTGAGTGGAGTATCGCGCAGTATTGACCGGTTGGCGGTGGTTTTCGATGATGAGTCGTTGGTCGCTGATGCGGGTTTGGTGGCGGCGGGCACGTTGTTGGCCCGCCTGGGTGTGGGTGAGGTGGTGGATCGCACAGTGCGCCTGGGTGGGCGCCCGGGTGGTGCGGGTCCGGGGCGCAAGGTGGTGACGTTGGTGGCGTCGATGCTGGTGGGCGCGACGCATATTGATCACGCCGATCGGTTGCGTGCCGGCGCGACGGGGGCGGTGTTGGGGTTCGCGCCGGCGGCGCCGTCGACGTTGGGGACGTTCCTGCGTTCGTTCACGTGGGGTCATGTCTGCCAGCTCGACAAGGCGGCCGGTGTGGTGCTCGGTCGGGCGTGGTCGGCCGGCGCCGGTCCGGGTGACGATCCGATGACCATCGACGTGGACTCGACGGTCTGTGCGGTGTCGGGGAAGGCCAAAGCCGGCGCCGCCTACGGCCACACCGGCGAGTTGGGCTATCACCCCTTGGTGGCGACCCGCGCTGAGACCGGCGAGGTGCTGCATGCCCGCCTGCGCCGCGGGTCCTCCCAGAGCGGCCAGGTGCACTTCGTCGCCGAGACCGTCCACCGCGCCCGACGCGCCGGCGCGGCGGGCGAACTGACCGTGCGCGCCGACGCGGGATTCTGGTCCTATGACCTCCTCGACCGCCTCGAACGCCTCAAGGTGCGCTGGTCGATCACGATGCCGCTGTACGCCCACGTCAGAGCCGCCATTGGCAGCATTCCCGACGCGGACTGGACGCCGATTAGCTATCCCGCCGGCGGCGAAGCGCACGTCGCGGAGACCACCCTCGTCGCCGGCTCCCGCGGCAAACAGCGCAAGCTGCGCCTCGTCGTGCGCCGCAGCCGCCTCACCGACGAAACCCAACGGGCGCTATGGCCCGACTGGCGCTACCACGCCTTCGTCACCAACACCACATCTGACGCCACCGCCGCCGACGTGATCCACCGCCAACACGCCACCGTCGAACTCGCCATTCGCGACCTCAAGAACTCCACCGGCCTGGCGCATCTACCGTCGGGGAGCTTCGCCGCCAACGCCGCCTGGCTGACCTGCGCCACACTCGCCCACAACCTCTACCGCTGGATCAACGCGCACACCCCCCGGCGCCGGCGCGGCCAACTCACCGCCGGGCGCACCATCACCAACCAACTCCTCGCCCTACCCGGACGCCTCGTCAACCACAGCGGACGCACCATCTTGCGCCTCCCCGCCCGCTGGCCCTGGGCGATCACCTTCCACACCACCCTCACCAACATCCGCGCCCTGCCCCAACTCTGCTAACCCCGCCCCAGCCCCCCGACACACCAGCCCCCCAACCGGCTCGACGCGCCCCGAAACCGCCGACACCCCCGAACCGACACCTGCCGCCGCCCAAACCGCCGCGAACCGGGCCCTCCGCGAACCAAACACCCTCTCCCAGCCCTCCCAGACCCCCACCGCAAGCGACCAACACCCACCAACCCGCCAAAACGGTGGATTCAGGCTAACAGTGTCGCGAAGTTGAAGGTGACCGGAGGCGCGGGGCGGGTCGCGGCTCACGCTGGTTTGTTCGTTCTGGGCGGTTTCGCTGACTCGCTGGGCGTGGGCGCGGCGCTGTCGGTGGCGGTGGGCCGCGGCGGCGAGCGGGCCCGTGTCCATGACCGGGGCAAGGTGCTGACCCATGCGCTGCTGATGCTCGCGGGCGGCGGCGAGTCGTGCAGCGACATCGAGTATCTGCGCGCGCAGCGGGATCTGTTCGGGGAGGTCGCGTCGGACTCGACGCTGTATCGGGTGCTGCGCGGCATCGACGCGTCGAAGCTCGAGGGCGTGTGGGCCGCGGTCGCTGATGTGCGCGCCCGGGTGTGGCGCAACCGTGACGCCCACGCCGCTGCGGCGGCGCCGCTGGTGCTCGACATCGACGCCACGCTGGTGGAGGTGCACACCGAGACCAAAGCAGGCGCCGCGGCGCATTTCAAGGGCGGCTTCGGGTTCGGGCCGATGCTGTGCGCGACCGGCGACGGGGAGCCGCTGTGGATCGCTCAGCGTCCCGGCAACGCCGCCGCGAACCACATCTCCGATCACCTCAAGGTGCTCGACGGCGCCATTGCGCAGCTCCCCGCCGCGGTCGCTTCGGGGCACCAGGCCGGCGACGATGCGGCCTCGGCGCATCGCGAGATCTGGCTGCGCGTCGATGCCGCGGGCTGCTCGAAGAACCTCGCACAAGACCTGCGAGACCGCAACGTCATGTATTTCATGGCTGCGCGCTCCAACGACGCGATCACCGCAGCCATAGCGGCCGCCAGAACCGATCCCGACATGTGGCAGCGCGCAGCCAAGAACGCCGAACAGCGCAACAGCCGCGCCCAGGTCGCCGAGCTCACCAACAGCATCGACCTCACAGGCTGGCCTGAGCACACACGACTCATCGTGCGACGCGAGCCGCTGCACCCCGGAGCGCAGCGCACCCTGTTCGACTCCCCCAACTGGCGCTACTGGGGATTCCTCACCGACGCCGCCGGCGACGCCGCCGAACTCGACAAGACCATGAGAGGCCACGCCCGCGTCGAGGACACCATCAAACGCCTCAAAGACTCCGGACTGGCCCGCATGCCCTTCACGGACTGGCACGCCAACGCCGCCTGGGCGGCGCTGGCGGTCATCAGCCTCGCTTTGGTCGCCTGGTTCCAGCAGCTCCGCCTGCACGGCGACCTCGCCAAAGCAGCACCCAAAAAGCTCCGCTGGCAGCTCTGGCACACCCCAGGACGCATCACGCGCTCCGCGCGGCGCACCACCCTGCGGCTCCCCGACCGCTGGCCCACCGCCCGAGCCCTCCTCGCCGCCCACGCCCACAACTGACACCCCCGCCGCGACCAGATCTGACCGCCGAGCGGTGACCCCGCACGCCCCCACACGCCCCACACCACCCAGCCCAACCCCGACCAGCCCGCCGAACCCAAAACACAGCCCCCGCCGGCCCCAAAACACACCCCACCGGCACGCCCAAACCACCAAAACACCCGCCCAGACATTCTCATGAATAATCAGGGCTAGAGAGTTCGGCCGAGTTTTTCGCCCTCGTAGATGGCCTCGGCGACCGAGCGAGGGGCCACCGCGTCGCCGATGCAGTGGACGGGGACGGTGCCGCCGTCGCTCAGCTCGCGGAACAGCGTGTCCTCGGGGCTGCGCAGCATCGAGAGCACGACCGTGTCGACGTTGTCCACCTGCCGAGGGCGCCTCGAGAGCGTCTCGTAGACCTCGACGCGGCGCCCCGCGACGGACTCCCCGGCAATGGACTTGATGAAATCGACAGCGACGCCGCGACAAGGTTCTGGTTCGTGTCGTGATCATTGTCCAACACCGCGATGTCCACCGTCTCGCCCGGCGCCACGAACGTCTCGTCGGCGGCAGCGACGGGCGCGACGTGCGCGTCAGAAATCGGCGCGCTCAGGAGGAGTTCGTGGCCGTCGGCGTCGTCAACGATCACATCGGCGAGGTCGACGCCGTAGACGGTATCGAAACCACAGACTCATAGGCGAACGAGTCGGTGCCGTCGCGGTCGCCGGCCACATAGCGAGCAACCACATCGCCGTCGGCGCACGCGTGACAAACAGCAACGTCGCCACGAGGTTCTCATTCGAGTCGTAGTCGTTGCCCAACACCGCGATGTCCACCGTCTCGCCGACGGCCACGTACGCCACATCATCAGAAACCACGGGCGCGATGTGTTCGGGCAGCGCGGGCGGACTCAGCAGGAGTTCGTAGCCGTCGGCGTCGTCAACGATCCAATCAGCGAGGTCGGCGCTGTGGAACGTGTCGAAGTCGCCGCCACCATAAGTGGTGTCGGCCCCGTTGCCGCCGCCGATCACGTCCCGCCCGTCGCGGCCATACACGACGTCCGGCAGGCGCGTCGACCCGTCGGAGTCGCGGTCGCCCCAGCATGCGATGGTCTTGTCGGCACGCAAACCTCACGCTCGATTCGAACCGAGGGAGATTGCGTTGGGCGCACCTCCCGGCGCGTCGATCTGTCCTTCGCTGTTGTGGCCCCAACACGCCACCGTCCCGTCAACACGCAGACCGCACGCATGGTCACGCCCGGCCGACACATCACTGAACTCACCGGCCGGCGCGTCGGGCGGACCGCTGAGTTGGCGCTCCCAACACGCCACCGCGCCGCCCACGCGCACACCACACGAATAATTGCCCGAGGCCGACACCGCGCTGAACCGCCCCTCCGGCACAGTGGCCTGACCCGCGTGGTTGTCGCCCCAGCACACCACCGCACCGTCGACGCGCACACCACACGAATGCCGACCTCCGGCCGTCACCGCGCTGAACCGCCCCGCCGGCACGGTGGCCTGACCCACGTCGTTGTCGCCCCAACACGTCACCGTGTCGTCGGCGCGCACACCGCACGCATGAGAAGCTCCGGCGGACACCGCGCTGAACCGCCCCGCCGGCACGCCGGGCTGCCCTTCGCCGTCGAGCCCCCAACACACCACCGCACCGTCGACACGCACACCACAGGAGTGCCCGAACCCGGCGGACACCTCACTGAACCGCCCCGCCGGCACGGGGGACCCGCCATACCCGCTGGCCCAGAAGCACATCTCCGCGCCGTCCTCGAGTTCATAACAAGTCGCCTCCTCCGGCGCGGTGGATCCGTCGTACACTCTGAGCCCCCAACACGCCACCGTGCCGTCGACGCGCAGCCCACACGAGTGATCGGTTCCGGCCGACACCGCGCTGAACCGCCCCGCCGGCACGTCGAGTTGCCCCACCTCGTTGTTGCCCCAACACACCACCGCACCGTCGAGGCGCACACCACACGAGTGATGACCCCCGGCGGACACCGCGCTGAACCGCCCCGCCGGCCCGTCGCCCTCCTCGCCGGTCGTGCTACATCCCGCCGCAGCCGCGACCAGCACGACCGCGAACACAACCCTCACCGCCCGCACGGTGGGGCCGTTCGCTGTCCCTCGCATCGCTATGCCTCGCATCGTGCGGTGGTCTCGCCGCGGGTACAGGTGTCGGTGTCGTCGCCGCCGTTGAGGTAGTCGGTGTTGTTGCCGCCGTCGAGAGTGTCGTCGCCGGTGTTGCCCCACAGCACGTCATCGCCCGCGTTGCCGCGGAGGGTGTCGTCGCCGGCGCCTCCGGCGAGTTGGTCGTCGTGGCCGCCGCCGTGCAATGTGTCGTTCCCTTCGCCGCCCCACAGGGTGTCGTTCTGGGTGTTGCCCCACAGCGCGTCGTCGCCGGGACCGCCCCACAGGGTGTCCGCGCCCGCACCGCCGGTGAGCGTGTCACCGCCGGCGCCGCCGAACAGGACATCGTCACCGTTGCCGCCGGTGAGGCCGTCGTCCATGGTGTCGTCGCCCGGGCCGCCGTGGAGGGTGTCGTTTCCGGCGTGGCCGATGAGGGTGTCGTCGCCCGCGCCCGCCCACAGCACGTCATCGCCGCCACCACCGTTGAGGCCGTCGTTTCCGGGACCACCCACGAGGGTGTCGTTCTGGGTGTTGCCCTCCAAGGTGTCATCACCCGGACCGCCCCACAGCGTGTCCGCGCCCGCACCGCCGGCGAGCGTGTCGTCGCCCGGTCCGCCGTGGAGGGTGTCGTCGCCGTTGCCGCCGACGAGTGTGTCGTCGCCGGCGCCGCCGACGATGACGTCGTCGCCGCCGATGCCGTTGATGACGTCGTCGCCGTCGAGGCCACAGATCACGTCGCGACCGGGCGTGCCGCGCAGCACGTCGTCGCCGCCGGTACCTACAATCGTGCACCGCGAAGACCCCACCGTGACGGTCACCTCTCCGATAGCGCACGCATCGAGCGTGTCGCAGACCTCGTAGCTGAACGTGTCGGTACCGTCACCGTCGCCGGCGACATAGCGGACCACCACATCGCCGCCGGCGGACACCACGACGTACGCGGCGCCCAGGGTCGGCGCGACCGTGATCGACAGCGACGCCGCGACAAGGTTCTGGTTCCTGTCGTGATCGTTGTCCAACACCGCGATGTCCACCGTCTCGCCCGGCGCCACGAACGTCTCGTCGGCGGCAGCGACGGGCGCGACGTGCGCGTCAGAGTTCGGCGCGCTCAGGAGGAATTCGTGGCCGTCGGCGTCGTCAACGATCACATCGGCGAGGTCGACGCTGTAGACGGTGTCGAAACCGCTACCGCCATTGATGATGTCCACCCCGGCGCCGCCAGTGATGCGGTCCTCGCCGTCGCGGCCGTAGACGACATCGTCGCCTGCTCCCGCGTCGATCCAGTCGACGCCGTCGCCTCCGATGATGACATCGTTGCCGTCCTTGGCGTCGATGACGTGGAAGGCGTCCCAATCGTCGGGATCGGCGACGCAGATCACGTCGTCGCCGTCGGTTCCCTCGATCACGGCGCCTCCCGCGGTACCGGTGATGGTGCAGCCCGCGTCCACGGTGACCGTGAGTGCGGCGCTGACGCCGATGTCCCAGCCGTCGTACACCCAGTAACGCGTCGTGACGGTGCCCGCGAAACCGGGATCGGGTGTGAACGTCAACGAACCATCCGACTCGTCCACCACGAAACCGCCGCCGCCGACAGCGTTGACGGTCACCGAAGCCGGATCCAGCGACCCGCCAGCCGGCGCAATGTCGTTCGCCAGCACAGGAATCCGCACCGGGCGGCCCAGCGACGTCTGCGCCGTGTCGTCCACGGCGCACGGCGCCACACCCGGATACACCACCAGCGGCACCACCGACCGCGCCGCGGCCACCTCGCCGGATCCATCGGCGCTCGACGCCTCGGCGACATAGGCCCGCGGCGCCGGGTCCACCAGCGCTGCCGGCGCATCGGGAATAGCCCAGATCACCTCAAGGCGCCCCGAAGCGTCGGCGGTCGCCGCGGGAATCGTCGGCGCGGGCGACAACTCCACCACAGACGTCGCACCCGCCGCGGGCACAATCGCGCCCACCACAGAGAACGTCACAGCCGAATCCGGCGCGAAACCCGCCGCGAACAACTCCACCCGATCGCCCGGCGCCAACGGCGCTGCACACGCCGCCGCCGCCGACACCACCCGCCGCGACCACAGAAAACCGGTCACAGACCCCGCCGGTGCAGACCCATCCGAACTCTCCGCGCCCCCAGCACTCTCCCCCGAGGACCGCGCGGTGACCGCACCACCGAGCGAACCCGCAGATTGCCGCTGCGCAGCCACAGCAGGAGGATTCTTCGGGAGTCCCGCACGGTTCACACCACCGGAACGCCCCAAGGCGTCCTCGATGTAGTTGCGCAGGATTCGAGCGTACTCCCTGTGGCCCGCCGCATTCGGATGAAACGACCGACCCGAAAACGGAATCCCGTTGGCAGAGTCGACAACCTCAGCATCGACGCGCTCCCCTACCAAACCGTTTATCCAGTCATCTCCCTCGCCACATGGCTCATGCCCCGCAAACTCGTCGGCAACAGCAACAAAATGCACACCCTCATTGCCCGCGACATCGCTGATAGCCGCATTCAGATCAACCGCAGTATCCCGCAAGAACTGACGCTCCTCTGTAGAGATTCCGAAGTTTTCGTCAAACCCAAGTGTATTCAGAATCGTCCTTTTGAATCTTTCTCCCCAGCTATAGCCGAAGTTGAGCGGATAGTCGCCAGCAATTGCTGCAACGACGGAAGTCAGCCTCAGAGCTGGGCAGGAAACACTAGAGGTGGGCGGGACCAGCTGAGGATACCCCATCACAAAGATGGTCGCCTCCTGTGCAGCTGCCTTCAACGCTTCCAACACCTTGACGAGTTCGATCTCTAGCTGTTCAACCGATAGCGTCAGATCATCCGGATCGCATCCAAGACTGTAGCAGTTCTCAACCGCCTCGCCGAACCCCAAGTCGTTGCCGCCGATGGAGATGGTCACCATGTCAACGTTTTGTTGTGAGCCAAGGCTGAGGCCTGAATTCAGTTCGTGGAGCGAAAACGACTGGCCGTTGAATACATCACCACCGGCCGAATCATAGACGTCCGATGTGACCGCACCAGTGCACGCATAGAATCCGATACTGCTGTAGTTCGAACTCCCAGCAATGAGCCACGGATACGCCATCGTCCAACGATGACACTCTTCGTCAAGATACGTACCCATAAACAGATCGTCAGGCGGACGATCATCGGTGAACTCACCGTTCTCGCCCGCGGAATACGAATCACCGAGAGCCGCATAATTGATCGGGCGGACAACCTTGGTGGATCCAACCCGCATGCATCCAGGCGCTGTCGCAGCTATCGAGCACTTATTCTCGTCATAGTCGGCGAAGACCACGAGTTCATCCACACCTACGTCGCCATTGGTTCGCACGACAGCGGCGCGATATTCCAATGTGACCTTGCCCTCGTCATCGGTAACGCAAGCGGGATTCAGGGTTTGACTGAGTTCGAAAGAGACCGCCGCAGTCGGCACGCAACGAACCGACGTGCCCATACTCGGGCCATCGAACACGCGCCCGCGGATCGGCTGATTCGCGAACGGCTGATAGCCGACAGGCCCGAGAGAACCCGCGTGGCGGAGTTTCACCGTCCAGGTCACTTTGCCGCCGCTCCACACGACCTGCGGACCGGACGCCCCGGCGGCAACCTCGAACGCCAACGCCGGGGTGGCTTCCGCATTGACCCAGCCAGAATAGAGGACCAAGTTCCGCTCAGTCGCTTCACCCGGATCAACCTGAAGGCGCCGCAGCGCGCGCACTCGCGCGCTGTAGTCCTCGCCGTTGTCCAAACCGGTGATCGTGGCGCTCCAACGCGACGCGTCGGGCTCGACGGGAATCGGCGACCACGCAGGCGCATCCGTCGCCGGCGGGGGCGGTAGCACGTTCCGGGGCGTCGCGGAACCCGACCGCGCCTGGTGCGATGACTCCGATGAGCCGCCGCCGGTCGACCGCGCGCCCGGCCCTGCGTCGGACTTCGGCTGCCACTCGAACTCGTAGTCATCAGCGCCCGCAACGGTGTCCCAGGTGGCCGTAACGCTGCGATCCCCGGGCGTGACCTGGAGGTTCCGGGGCTTCCAGTCGCCGGCGATACCGGGCCGGGGAGTGGACCAAGTGGTGGTGTAGATCGTTTGGCCGTCGAGGCCGCCGTGGGTTTCGACGCCCCGGGCGCGCACCCAGTAGAGCGCGCCGTCGGCGAGGTCGCCGATGGTGTGCTGTTGCTGTCCGGTGCGCGTGGACTGCCAGGCCGTCTCGCCGTCCTGGCGCCACGCCAGGTCATAGCCGCTCACATCCGCCACCGCGGACCACGCCACCGCCAGCCCCCCGGTACTCGACTCCACGCTGGTGATCGTCGGCGGGTCCGGTGGGATCACGACGGCACGATCGGCGAATCCCTCCGCGGCGTCGCCGTTGGTGTTCTTGATGCGTGCGGCATCCTCGGCCGCCGGCACCATATAAGAAACCGTCACTACCTCCGCCGATGAAACCGGCGAGGCCAACGTCAACGTCACGACCCGCCCCGCGACCGCCACCGCGGTGATCGTCTGGCTCACACCGCCGGCGGTGACCGAGAAGGCCCCCGCCGATGGGATCGCTGTCTCGTCAAGCGCCGAGTCGTAGATCAACTCAACCGCTCCATCGAGCACAAGTATCGCGTTCGCTAGCTGTGACAACCGGGGAGGTTGTCCCTGGGTGGATGGGATTGAGGGTTCACCGTTGAGGTGAGCCCTCCGGCGATGCTGTGGGCAAGTAACCAGCTCACACCCCGCAAGGAGGGCTCATGGCACAGGTTAGGACCCAGCATCTGAACGCGAAGCTGACGCCGGCGATGCGGCGGCGGATGGTTGATGTGCTGATTGTGGAGGGCTGGGGTGTCGCGGCGACCGCGGAGCGGTTCCAGGTGGACCCCAAGACGGTGCGCAAGTGGCGCGACCGCTACCTCGCGGAAGGACCCGACGGTCTGTTGGACCGCTCCAGCCGGCCGCGCCGCAGCCCGGGGCGTACACCGCCGGAGGTGCGCGCCGAGGTGATCCGCCTGCGTCGCTGTCGGCGCCGCGGCGCCGGCTGGATCGCCCACAGGGTCGGCGTGGCGCCGTCCACGGCGCAGAAGATCCTCGCCGACGCCGGCCTGGGGCGCCTCGACCGCGGCGACCGCGCCACCAAACCGGCGCCGGTGCGCTATCAGCGCGAAAGGCCTGGTGAACTCGTCCATGTGGACATCAAGAAGCTGCCCGCCATCCCTCCCGGCGGCGGCTGGAGGGTCCACGGACGCGGCAACGCCCCCACGCCGGGCGCCAAGGCCGGCTACCGCTACCTGCACACCGCCCTCGACGACCGCAGCCGCCTGGTCTACAGCGAGCACCTCGACGACGAGTGTGGCCCAACCGCCGCAGAATTCTGGTTGCGCGCCCACGCCTGGTTCGCCACCTGGGGCGTGACCTGCGAACGCGTCATCACCGACAACGGCGGCTGCTACCGGTCCAAAGACTGGCACAAAGCCTGCAAACGCACCGCAACGAAGGTCAAGAAGACCCGCCCCTACCGGCCCCAGACCAACGGCAAAGTCGAACGCTTCCACCGCATCCTCCTCGAGGAATGGGCCTACATCCGCCCCTGGACCAGCGAAACCGAACGCGCCAACGCCTACCAAGGCTTCCTCCACTACTACAATTGCCACCGAACCCACGGAGCGCTCGGCTGGAAAACACCAGCCTCAACCCTCGGGGACAACGTCCCCAGCATGCACAGCTAGCACGGGATTCCAGCAGAACGAGAGAAATGGCTCACTGCAATCTCCCGGCAGCACTACTGCCAACTCATTGATGGTTAGCGTGAAGTCGTCCTCGCGTTCGTAGGAGCCACCGACCAGATGACCGCTGGCGGCCTCGATCGTATACACACCGGGTTCGACCACGAGTTCCACGAACGCTCGATCAGTCGCCCCATCACGAGTCTCAACGTCACTGGCGACCACCTTGCCAGTCGTGCCCTCTCCCGCCAACAAGAACAAGTACTCATCGGTCAACGCTTGCGCGCCGGACAAACCAATCCGCACATGCATCGCCTCATCCAAAGTCACCGAGAAATAGCGCGCATAATGACGCCTAGCGCGATCCTCCGAAGCATGCACAGAACGACACACATCCCGCCGCGACCACCGACCATCAGGAGCAACAATCATCTCTCCGCCGAGCGTGCCCAACGATCTGAAACAATGAACGGGCGGTATCGTCGGCGCCGTCGGGAACGCGTCGATCGTCAGCGTGAAGTCGTCCTCGCGTTCGTAGGAGGGCCAGTTCTAGTGGTCACTGCACGGTGAGGGCATGATACAGCTCTGCGGGGCTGTGGTAGTTGAGGCTGCGTCGGCGCTGGTTGTTGATGATGTGTGCTGCGTGTTCTGCTTGGGCGGGGGTGATGAGGCGGAGGTCGGTGCCGCGGGGGAACCACCAGCGGCATTGGCGGTTGAGGTTCTCGATCTGGCCGCGTTGCCACGGCGAGTGCGGGTCGCAGAACCACACGTCGAGGTTGTAGTGGTCGGCGAGGCGGCGCCAGTTGGCCCATTCGGGGCCTTGGTCGAAGGTGAGGCTGCGGCGCAGGTGCGCGGGGATACCGTCGAGGCCTTCGATGAGGCCGGCGAGGGTCGCGTCGGCGGTGTAGCCGTCGGGCATGGTGACCGGTATGGAGAACCTGGTGGTGCGCTCGGTGAGCCAGATCATGGAGGACCGGTTGTGGGCGCCGATGATCTGGTCTGCTTCCCAGTGGCCGGCCTCGCTGCGGTCGTTCACCTGCACGGGGCGCAGGGAGATGTTCGCCACGCCGGGGCGCGACCTGGGGTTGCGCCGCTGGCGGCAGCGTCGTCGCCGCCGGCGGCTGCGCAGGCACTGCCGGGGTTCCACGTCGAGAACCCCGGCGTAGAGGGCCTGGTAGATGGTCTCCACGCACGGCCGGGCGGCCACGCCCGCCGCGGCCAGGTCCGCCCAGATCGCCTCGGGGGAGCGCCCCAGGCGCAACTCGGCGACGATCCGGTCCCGCAACGGGCCCGGAACCTCCAAGCGGCGCCGCCGCGGCCGACAGCGCGCCCGCTCGGCGCGCCGCTGCGCCATCGCCGGGCGGTAACGGCCACGACCACCGCCCGCGGCGACCTCACGGGCGACCGTCGACCGATGCCGGCCGAGCGACCGGGCCATCCCCGCCCAACTCGCCGCCGGATCCTCAATCAGCGCCCGAGAAATCTCCTCGCGCTCGTGCAACGCCAGCGGTGCGCCTGGCATGCTGGTACCTCCATCGGTCGGTGCTTGTATTGGCACCGGTCATCATGACCGGAACCGTGCACCGACCGATGGAACTGGCCGAGCCACCGACCAGATGACCGCTGGCGGCCTCGATCGTATACACACCGGGTTCGACCACGAGTTCCACGAACGCTCGATCAGTCGCCCCATCACGAGTCTCAACGTCACTGGCGACCACCTTGCCAGTCGTGCCCTCTCCCGCCAACAAGAACAAGTACTCATCGGTCAACGCTTGCGCGCCGGACAAACCAATCCGCACATGCATCGCCTCATCCAAAGTCACCGAGAAATAGCGCGCATAATGACGCCTAGCGCGATCCTCCGAAGCATGCACAGAACGACACACATCCCGCCGCGACCACCGACCATCAGGAGCAACAATCATCTCTCCGCCGAGCGTGCCCAACGATCTGAAACAATGAACGGGCGGTATCGTCGGCGCCGTCGGGAACGCGTCGATCGTCAGCGTGAAGTCGTCCTCGCGTTCGTAGGAGTTACCGACCCTGTGACCGCTGGCGGCCTCGATCATATACACACCGGGTTCGACCACGAGTTCCACGAACGCTCGATCAGTCGCCCCATCACGAGTCTCAACGTCACTGGCGACCACCTTGCCAGTAGTGCCCTCTCCCGCCAACAAGAACAAGTACTCATCGGTCAACGCCTGCGCGCCGGACAAACCAATCCGCACATGCATCGCCTCATCCAAAGTCACCGAGAAATAGCGCGCATAGTGACGCCTCGAGCGATCCTCCGTGGCGTGAACAGAAAGACACACATCCCGCCGCGACCACCGACCATCACGAGACACGACCTCCGCCCCAACCACAACCCCCCACGCCTCGAAACAACCAGGCGGCGGCACAGTCGGCGCCGTCGGGAACGCGTCGATCGTCAGCGTGAAGTCGTCCTCGCGTTCGTAGGAGCCACCGACCAGATGGCCGCTGGCGGCCTCGATCGTATACACACCGGGTTCGACCACGAGTTCCACGTACGCTCGATCAGTCGCCCCATCACGAGTCTCAACGTCACTGGCGACCACCTCGCCCGCCGTACCCGCGCCCGCCAACAAAAACAAGTACTCATCAGTAAGCCTTTCCGCGCCGGACAAACCAATCCGCACATGCATCGCCTCATCCAAAGTCACCGAGAAATAACGCGCATAATGACGCCTCGAGCGATCCTCCGAAGCATGTACAGAAAGACACAAATCTTCCCGAGCCCAACGACGCTCATGAGAAACAACCACACTCCCGTCCGGTGTCCCCAACGACTCCACACAACCAGATGCGAGAACTACAGCTTCCACTACTTGAGTTGCGCTGCCGGTCATGTTCGAGGCGATCACTGAAACCGTTGTCGACCCAGCCGCCAGAGGCGTCAATGAGAGTTGTGAACCCGCCATCGAGACCGCCAACACACTCTCATCGGCGGACACGGCCCGATATGTATCAACAACACCATCAAAGCTGCTTGCCACATCTACAACCGTTGTAGCATCACCGACGACCAAACCTTGGCGAGGGATCTCCCTCGCCACCACAGGCACCGACGGGTGCACAGTCACGACGAGCGCCTGAGACACGCTGCCCGCCGAGTTCGTCGCCGTTACCGTCACCGTCGCCTCGCCCGTGGCCACGCCCTTGACCGACACCACTGGCCCAGAGGCCGAAACGCTCACCGTCCCTTCATCGCTGGAGGTAGCCGCATACGTGTCCACGATGCCCGCGAACGCCGCGGTGACATCGACATCCACTACCGGACCGCCCACAGTCACCACCAAGGCTTCCAACGACGCAGCCACAGCCGGCGCCGACTGCGGCGGATCGACCGGAGCACTCACCCCGTCCGATGGCGACTCCGGTGTCTGGGACTCCTCTGAGGACTGCGCCACAACGGCGCCGTCGCACACCGTCACCAACGGCCCGCCGGCGAACAAACCCAACCAACCCCCATATGAGCCGCACCAACCCTGCTCGACAACCGCTGGCGGGGCGACGGCCAACACGCCCGAACCGTCCCACCAACCGCCCGACGTCGTCTTCGACGCCTCCGCGCTCGCGCCGACCGACGACGACTGCGGTGTCTGGGACTCCTCTGACTCCTGAGCAACCACGGCACCGCTCGACAGCGCTACCGGCGGCGCCGCCTGCGCCACCACGGCCCGCTCGGACAACACCAACACCGACCCCACGACAGTGACCGCCACGACAACACCGCCGGCACGCCGCAACCACCCCCGGCGGACACGCCCACAACCGAACCCGACACCCGCGGCGTGCGCATCCAACCACCCGAAACACCCACCGCTCTCGCACCCCATCGATCCAACCTCCCGACACCGACAACCAACCGATCGGTCAGAAAGTTAGACTATATAGAACTATTTTGCAACTATGGGTATTGCTCTCATTGTCTAGGAATACAGATGGAGCCGTCAAACCAGCCGGTCGACGATCCGTCACCAACGGCGCGAGCGCGCGGCGGCGCAATGCCGTGGCGTCACCAACGGCGCGATGGCGGAGTCAGAGAGCGCGCCCCAACCTCTCTCCCTCGTAGATGGCTTCGGCGACCGAGCGGGGGGCGACGGCGTCGCCGATGCAGCAGGTGGAAATTGCGCCAACGTCGTGGAGCTCGCCGAACAGTGCATCCTGCGGGCTGCGCATCATCGAGAGCACGACCGTGTCGACACCGTCAACCTGCCGCGGGCGCCGGGAGAGGGTCTCGTAGACATCGACCCGGCACCCGTCGATGGACTCGATGAAGTGATTGGGCGAGAGCCGAACGTTCACGCTCGCCAGGCGCGGCAGCAGCCAGGGGAGGTCCTGGGTGCCGGCGACCAACTCGCCGATCACGGGGAACCGGCTCAGGACCTCGACTTCGACCCCTCCTTCACCCAGGACTTCCGCGAGCCCCAGCGGCAGGTACGTGCCGGTGTCGTCGAGGATCAGGACCTTGCTGCCGAGCGCCCCTGGGTCTTCCAGCGCGGCAAGGGTCGCGGTCGCGACGTCCAGCACGTGGTCCCCCTCGGCGCCCGGCATCGTCTCCCGATCAGGGCGGCCGGCGGAGAATCCCGAGCGATCCCATGTGGCGCCGGTGGCGCAGACGATTGCATCGGACGATCCGGCGGCGAGCGACTCGGCCGTTGCGGTCTCGTCAAGGCGGATCTCGACGCCGTTCAACTCCAGCACGACTGCCAGATCGTCGATCACCTTCTGCCAGTCGCCGCGGGTGGGTAGGCGCCGCAGCAGATCCAGGTGGCCGCCCAGCCGCGCGGCGCGCTCGACGAGCGTGACCTCGTGGCCCCGCTTGGCCGCGACGCCCGCCACCCGCATCCCGGCCGGCCCGCCGCCGACGACGACGATCCGCTTCGGCTCGGCGGTTGGCCGCAGCGTGCCCTCGCCCCAGACGCGTTCGCGGCCGGCGGACGGGTTGACAACGCAGGTGACCTGCCGGCCCTTCGCCGGCGCGGCCATGCACTCGTTGGTGCCGGCGCATCGCACGATCTCGCGTTGGCGGCCCTGCCGGGTCTTCTGCACCAGGAACGGGTCGGCGAGGTGGGCGCGCACCATCGCCACCATGTCGGCGGCGCCGTCGGCGATCACCTTCTCGGCGGTTTCGAGGTCGAGCACACGACCGGCCAGGAACACCTTGGCCCGGTCGCCGATGACGCGCTTGGCCCGCCTGCCGTACGGGGCAAGGAACGCCTCGGGTGCCGACCCCATCGGCGGGACCGTGCGGTGCAGGGAGTACCAGCTGCCGCAGGAGATGCTGAAGTAGTCGAACAGCCCGGTGGCGGCGAGGATGTCGAGGCATTCCTCGGCGAGTTCTGGCGTGACGCCGGCATCGCCGATGTACTCGTCGAACGAGAGCCGCAACCCCACCGTCATGTCGCCGCCGACGCGCCCCCGGATGGCCTCGGCGGCCTCGACCGAGAAGCGGCAGCGGTTCGCCACCGACCCGCCGTAGGCGTCGTTGCGCTTGTTGAAGGCAGGGCTGATGAACTGCATCCCCAGGTAGCCGTGCGCCGCGTGGATCTCGACGCCGTCGATGCCTGCCTCCTGCAGGTTGGCGGCCGACTGCCCGTAGTCGTACGTCAACTCGTCAATGTCGGCCCGGCCCAGAGCGACCGGCGTCTCGTTCATGATCGGCGACGGCACCCGCGACGGGCCTCGCACCGGATGCCAGTTGTCGGTCCAGGCCCGCCCGACGTCGTTCACGCCGCCCGTGCTGAGCTGCACGACGATCCGGCAGTCGTGCTCGTGGACCGCCTCCGCCAGCCGGGCGAAGGCGGGGATCGTACGCTGCTCCCAGGCGGTCAGCCGCCACCCCGAGGTCGCCCCGCCGGGCTGGGCCCCGCTGAGATGCCGGCTGGCGGACGTTGCCTCCACCCCCATCAGCGCCGCGCCTCCTCTGGCACGCTCGGCGAAGTAGGCGATCATGCGGTCGCTCGGCTGGTGGTTCTCGCCGTACGCCTGCCCGTGCGGGGCGACCATGATCCGGTGGCGGACGGTGGTGGCGCCGATCCGCAGCGGCCGCCAGATCAGTTCGAGGTCGGCCATGTCAGAGGGCTCGACCGAGCTGCTCGCCCTCGAAGGTGGCGTCGGACGGGGCGCGGGGCACCAGCGCGTCACCTATGCGGTGCGCCGGGGTGGATCCGGCTACCGCCAGTTCGTGATACAGCTCGTCGCGGGGGCTGCGCAGCATGGCCAGCACCACCGTGTCGACCTCGTCGATGATGCGGGTCCGGCGGTTCCAGGTCGTGTAGACCTCGACCTGCCGGCCGCGGATCGCCTCGACGAAATGGTTCGGTGTGAGCGTGACGTTGGCGGTGGCCAGTCGGGGAAGCACCCACGGGAGTTCCAGCGTCGCCACCAGGTCCTCCCCGATGACGGCGAAGCGGCTGACGACCTCGACGTCGACGCCGGCGGCGCCGAGGACTTCGGCCAACCCGAGCGGCAGGTACGCACCGCAGTCGTCGAGAATGACGACCTTGCCACCCAAGGCCAGCGGATCGTGCAGTGCCCGCCGGGCGGCCGTGGCGACATCGAGCACGCCCGGGCCGTCCACTCCAGGGATCCCGGTGCGATCCGCCCGTCCCCCGGAGAACCCGGTCCGATCCCACACCGAGCCGGTGGCGCACACGACCTCGTCGAACCGCCCGGCACCGAGGTCGGCGGCGGTAGCGGCAACGCCGAGCCGCACCTCCACGTCATTGGCCCCGATGACCACCATGAGGTTGTCGATCATCTTCTGCCAGTCGCCGCGGGTGGGCAGGCGTTTCAGCAGGTCCAGATGCCCCCCGACCTCGGCACTCTCCTCGAACAGCGTGACCCGGTGTCCCCGCAGGGCCGCCACGCCGGCGACCTTCAGACCGGCCGGACCGGCACCGACCACGGCCACCCGCTTCGGCTCGGCGGCCGGCTGCAACGTGCCCTCGCCCCAGCGCTCCTCGCGGCCCACCGCCGGGTTCATCACGCAGTGCATCCGGCGGCCGCGGAACCCTGTGGCGACGCACTCGTTGGCGCCGACGCACCGCACGATCTCCTGCTCGCGCCCCTCGATGGTCTTGCGGATCAGGAACGGGTCGGCCATGTGGGCGCGCACCATCGCCACCATGTCTGCGGCGCCGGAACCAATGACCTCCTCGGCGGTGGCGAGATCGAGGACGCGGCCGGCCAGGAAGATCTTGGCTCGATCACCGACGACCTGCTTGGCGCGCCGGCCGTAGGCGGTGAGGAACGCCGGAGGGACCGAGCCCATCGCCGGGACCGCGTAGTGGAAGCTGTGGTAACTGCCGCTCGACACGCTGAAGAAGTCGAAGAAGCCCGTGTCGGCAAAGATGTCCAGGTACTCCTCGGCCATCTCCGGCGTCAGCCCGGCATCGCCGATGTACTCGTCGAAGGAGATCCGCATGCCGACCGTGTAGTCGCTGCCGACCTGCTTACGGATGCCTTCGCCGATCTCGACGAGCAGTTGCGCTCTGCGTCGTGCTGAGCCCCCGTAGCGGTCGTTCCGCTTGTTGAACGCCGGGCTGAGGAACTGCATCGGCAGGTAGCCGTGGGCCGCGTGCACCTCGACGCCGTCGATGCCGGCCTTCTGCATGTTGGCCGCCGAGCGGCTGTAGTCCTCGACGAGTTCGTCGATGTACTCCTGATCCATCTCCCACGGAATGTCGGTGGCCGCCGGCGAGGGCACCCTCGATGCGCCGCGTACCGGGTACCAGTCGTCGAAGTCGATCCGTGCGGCCTGGTTCACTCCGAACGTGCTGAATTCCATGAAGATCTTGCAGTCGTAGGCGTGCAGCGCCTCGGCGAGACGGGCGAACGCCGGGATGACCCGCTCCTCCCAGGCGGTGAGGCGCCAGCCGGACGGGCCGGACTCGGCGCTGGCGCGGGCGAGGCGCCGGCTGACCGACGTGGACTCGCCGTCCACGAGCGCCACGCCGCCCTTCGCCCGCTCCACCCAGTAGGCGATCATGCGGTCGGTGGGCTGGTTGTCGTCGCCGTACGCCTGGCGGTGCGGCGACAGCATGATCCGGTTCTTGACCGTCGTGGCGCCGATCCGCAGCGGCGTCCAGATCTCGCCCTGCGGAGTGGTGGAGTCGCCCGTCACGGCCGCCACGCTAGTGGGCCCCTCAGGAACGTTCGCCCGACTCCCCACGAACGAGCGGAGCCTCCGCAGGAGGCACAACCTCCCCGGTTGTTACTCCTAGAGGGATTCGGCCCCGAGGGAGTCTGGCGGTAGTTCGTCGGTCCAGCCCTCCTCGACGGCTCGGGTGGCGACGTAGGGGCGCACGGTGGTGTCCGCAAAGGCGACCCTGCCCCGCCCGACCGAGGCGATCAGCCCGGCGGCGAGGAGCCGTTTGCGGTAGGTGCTCAGGCTGCGGGAACCGTGACCCCAGCGTCGACCAATGTCGGCGACGGTACTGGTGGCAACATCGGCGAGCATGGCGATCAGGAACCTCTTGTCGAGGTCCGACAGCTTGTGCCAGACCGGCCCGTGCACGTGGTGGCCGAACTGGAGGCTCGCGTCCGCCACGGCCCGGGCGACATCGGTGGCGGTGACGCCGCGGATCGGGTCATCGCTGTCGTCCCATGCGTACGAGCCGATCAACTGCACGAGATAGGGCTGGCCCCTCGATGCGTCCACAGCGACGCGCAGAGCGTCGTCGTCGATGCGGCCTCCCGCTTGCTCGATGGGCCGCCGCAGCGCGGTCGCGGTGTCCGACGGCCGCAGGTTGCCAATCTCGTGGCGGCGGCACCGCTGCAGGAAGGTGCTGGCGTCGCCCGACAGCAACCGATCTTCCAACTCCGGTAGGGCCGCCCCCATGAAGGCGACGGGCCGCTCCGCTCGGCGCGACACGAGTTGAAACACATTGCCGAACTCCCTGATCTCGTCCACGTCGCTCACGTGCAACTCGTCGATGGTGACCAGGAGTCCCGCGCCGCGCTCTGCCAGGAAGTCCGCCAGCGCCGCCATCTCCACCTCCAGGTCCAGTGGGGAGGGCGGTGTCTGATCCTGACCGAGGGCACGCTCGGTCTGGATACCGACGCCCATGATCGACGCGCCGGTGACCACGCGTCGCGGCGCAAGACCGTGCTCATCACGCAGCACCCGCAGTTGGCGGGTCGCCTTCGCGGCGACCTGCTCGACCAGCCCGCTGCGTTTCGCCGCAACCGCCGAGAGGGTCGCCCAACCCTGGGCCTTGGCCCGATCCTCGATGGCGTTCAGCAACACGGTCTTGCCGGTACCTCTCAGACCCCACAGCAGCGTGGCATAACTCGGGCTGCGAATGCTGTCGAACACCGTGTCGAAGCCATTGAGGATGTCCCGTCTACCGGCCAGAACCGGAGGACTGATGCCGAATGACGGAGAGAACGGGTTGGGGGGCCGCACGGCAACGCTGCCTCCTTCGACGTCGACAACCTGATCATGGCGCGGACAGAGTGACGCCTACGATACTCGGGATCGCTGATCTTGCGGAATATTTTGTTTCTGCGAGAGATTTTGTTTCTGCGGAGTAGCTCGATACGGCACGCGCCGTCAGCAGGGCCGCGGTGACTCGATAAGATTATTCTATCATTTTTATGCTAATACAGTATTTTTACTGTGACATAGTTGTTTGTGCGTGTTGGATGGTGTTGGGGGCTGGGGTGGCGTGAGGCGTGGGGGATGCTCCGCGCGCCCCTTTCTGGGTCGCCTGGTCCGCCAACGGCCTTGCGCTGGAACCTCCACCGGGTTGCGGGCATCGCCTCTTGGCGCCCCTGTGTGATGGCTAATCAGATTGCCTTGACTTGGCGAGGATAATGGACTTAGAGTTGTGAAAAGGCGTGATCTCGTGAGGCGGCTACGCGCGATCGCCGAGTCCGCCGATGTGGAGTTGGTGTTTGTCCGCGAGGGCGCCAATCACGAGATCTGGATGATCGGCACCGAACGGATCGTCATCCCGGGCCACAGCGCGGTGAACGAACACACGGCCGTAGGCATCCTCAGGAAAGCCAGGGAGGTGACCACAGGTGACGACTGATGAGACCCATGCCTATCGAGCCCGGGCAGTCCGGTCGGGCGATTGGTGGGCCATTACTGTTCCCGAACTCGGGGGCCTGTTCTCGCAGGCCAAGCGCCTCGATCAGGTCGAGGCGATGGCTCGGGAGGCGATCGCCATGATGTTGGACATCGAAACCGACGAGGTCGGCAGGATCGACGTGGATGTCGTGCCGCCCGCCCACGTGGCCGGCCTCCTCAACACGATGCAGGACGCTCTGGCGACGGCCGGCGCGGCGACCGAGGCGGCCGCTTCGGCCAGGCGCGAGGCAGCGAGGCTCCTGCGCGAAGACGGTCTGCCCGTACGCGACGTCGGCCGCCTCATCGGTGTATCCCACCAGAGGGTCAGCCAGATCCTCGCCGGCTAACCGCAGCCTGAAGGCAAGAGTCCGGAACGGTCGAAACCGGGCGACTGCGGGCACGGGCACATCCCGGCGACACACCCGGCGCCGGGGGAGGCGAACGGGAAGAGGCGGCGCATAGGGTGGGGGGATGGTGGATTTGGCCCATGTCGGCGCGGGAAGGCTTGTTGATGCGTTGCGGGCCGGTGAGGTGTCGAGTCGGGAGTTGCTGGACCTGTATCTGCGCCGGATCGAGGCTGCCAATCCTGCGCTGAACGCGGTCGTGACGCTGGATACCGAGCGTGCGCGGCGGCTGGCGGCCGAAGCCGACGACGCTCTCGCCCGGAGCGAGGCGGTCGGACCGCTGCATGGCCTGCCGATGACCGTGAAGGACACACTCGAGACCGAGGGGCTGCGCACGACGGCCGGATCGCCTTCGCTGGCCGAGCACCGTCCCGAGCGCGATGCCACCGCCGTGGCGCGGCTCAAGTCGGCGGGGGCCGTCGTGTTCGGCAAGACGAACTGCCCCCTGTTCGGCGGGGACGCGCAGAGTTACAACAAGGTGTTCGGCACGACCGGCAACCCGTGGGCGCTCGAACGGTCACCGGGCGGCTCGTCGGGCGGGTCGGCCGCCGCTGTCGCCGCCGGAATCACGTCGCTGGAACTCGGCAGCGACATCGGCGGTTCGGTGCGCAACCCGGCCCACTACTGCGGCATCTACGGGCACAAACCCAGCAGCGGCATCATCCCGACCCGCGGACACATCCCGCCGACACCGGGTGCGCTGAGCCCGGTGGACCTCGCGGTGGTCGGACCGCTCACCCGTACCGCGGAGGACCTGGAGCTGGCACTGGACGTGCTCGTTGGGCCCGACGAGGCCGACGCCACCGCCTGGCGGGTCGAACTGCCGGCGCCGCGGGGCAGATCTCTGAGCGACTACCGAGTGACCGTGTGGATGGAGGACCCGGCCTGTCCCATCGACAGCACGGTCGGCGCCGTCCTGAGTGACGCCGTGGACGCCCTGGCCCGTGCCGGTGTGACGGTCGACGACCGGCGGCCCGATTTCTCACTCGGCGACGCCCACCGCACCTACCAGCGCCTGCTCTACGGCGTCACCGCAGCCGGTTTCGAGGACCGGATCTACAACGTGCTGCTGGCGCGGGCGGAGGACCTCGCGCCCGACGACGACCGGCGACTCGCCCGCTACCTCCGTGACGGCACCCAACGGCACCGGGACTGGCTCGCCGCCGACGAGGAACGGGCCCGTTTCCGGGCGCGCTGGGCCGACTTCTTCGCCGGCTGCGACATCCTGCTCTGCCCGACGGTGCCCACGACCGCCATCCCGCACGACCACACCAACATCAACCACCGGGCGATCACCGTCAACGGCGAGACACGCGACTACTGGGACCAGATCGTCTGGGCGGGAATGGCCAGCATGGCCGGTCTGCCGGCCACCGTCGCCCCCGTGGGGCGGGCCTCCGACGGGCTCCCGGTGGGCATCCAGATCATCGGCCCGTTCCTCGAGGACCGCACCACCATCGACTTCGCCCGACGACTCGCCGACGTCGTCGGCGGCTACGAGCCACCCCCCGCGTTCACGTGACGGAGGGCGCCTCGGCATACCCCGACGGCTTCTCCCGGCACTTCGTGCGTGTGGGCGGGCGCGAGGTGCACTACCTGCTCGCCGGATCCGGTCCGGTGGCGATGCTCCTGCCGGGCTTCCCGTGGTCGGCCGGGTCGCTGGCACCCCTGGCACGAACACTGGCCGACGACTTCACCGTCGTCATCGTGGACCTCCCCGGCTGCGGCAACTCTCATGGATTGGAGGGCTCGCCCGTCGTCGCCGACTACGCCGACGCGGTGGCCGAAACGCTGGACGCCCTGGGCGTCGACCGCTGCCACCTCTACGGCCTGCACTCCGCGGCGCAGGTAGCGCTGGAAGTGGGCAACCGCCACCCCAGCCGGGTCGCCAACCTCGTCCTGGAGGGAATCCCGCTACTGGATGACGCCCAGCTAGACGACCTGGCGGGCAACTTCTGCCCCCGGTTCACGCCGTCGTGGGACGGCGCCCACATCGCCGCCACCTGGTGGTGGTGCCGCGAGCAGTCCATCTTCTCGCCCTGGTACCGGCCCTCCGCGGCGACCAGGCTGGACGTGGACGAGCAGCCCCCCGATGTGCTCCAGCGCCGCGCCACCGACGTGCTCAGAGCAGGTCCGGAATACGGAGCCGGACTGCGCGCCGCGTTCGCCCACCGGGCCGCCGACGCCCTGGCCGGGATGGCAGTGCCGACAACGCTGGCCGTCGGCACCGGAGACCCGTTCGAGACACACCCCACACCCCCACCCCAAGATCCCGACAACACCGACCGGCCCACAGGCAACCGGGGGTCCTTCGCTGAGCATCCTGGGAGGCTCGGCGGACCGGGAGTGCAGGAGATCCAACTGCCGCCGACGCCGGACCGGGAGCGGCGGCTGGGAGCGCTGATCGGCGGTGGCAGCGGCGCCGACCGGTCACTGCGACACCCGACGCAAGTCCCGACACCGGGCGCCGTCAATCGTGCCTACGTCACAACCCGGAACGGGCAACTTCTCCTGCGGCGCATACCCGGAGCGGGCCGTCCGCTCGTCATGCTGCACGCCTCCCCCACGTCGTCGGTGCTGCTGGAGCCGCTGATGAAGGCACTGGCTCCCGGCCGGGCCGTCATTGCCTTCGACACGCCCGGCAACGGCGAATCCGACCCTCCCTTGGGCCTCGGCCCCTTCCAAATCGCCGACTTCGCCGCCATTGTCAACGAAGCGCTGGCCGGCCTGGAAGTCGGCGACTTCGACCTGTACGGCACCCACACCGGTGCCCTGATCGCCGTGGAGGTGGCTCTCGCCAACCCCGGGGTGCGGCGTCTCATACTTGAGGGCGTCACGATGTTCGACGACGGCGGGCGGCCCGATCTCCTGGCGCGACCGGAATTGCTGGCGAACTACCTCCCGCTGTTCGAGCCGACCTGGGACGGCACTCACCTGCAGGCGGCGTGGCACTTCCGCCGGTCGTTCACCACCTACTGGCCGTGGTTCCGCCACTCCCGCGCCGGCATCCGCTGGGTCCCAATGGTCGAGCTCTCCGCCTTCCATCGCGGCTTCGTCGAAACCGCCAAGCGCCTCGACACCTACCACCTGCCGTACCGGGCGGCGCTGGGCTATCCGACACAGGAGCGCCTGAGGAAGGTACGGGTCCCGACGATCATCGCCGCACATCCCGACGATCCGCTGCAGGCCCACAGCCCCGAAGCCGCAGAGTTGGTGCCCGGCGGCCGCTGGGATGCGCTCCCTGACGACGTCGCGGGCGTCGCCGCGCTCTACGAGGCCTTTCTCAGCGGCCCCTGAGGGTCAGCGGGCACCGCAGGTCAGGTGGCTGGACAGTGAGTTCCTATGTCAAGCATGGGGCAAGTTGTCGCCAACGCGGCCTAACCACCTCTCTACGATTTGGGGGGAAGCTCAGGAGCAACAAGTCGGTACCCGGCGCGGGGCTCGGTCAAGATCAATGGGGGGAATCCTTCGCGCTCGAGCTTGGCCCGAAGTCGGCCCACATATACCCGCACGTATTCACGCGACTCCTCGTACCCCCGACCCCAGACCTCCCGGAGGAGCAGCCCGTAAGACATGAGCTTGCCTTCGTTGAGAGCGAGAACCTGCAGCAGCAAGTACTCCGTCGGCGTCAGCTGCACACGCTCTCCGTCCCGGTAGACCGCTCGCGCGTCCAGATCGATGCGGATGTGGCCGAGCCTGATCTCAACCATGTCGGCAGGCGGATCGGCGGGCCGACAGCGGCGCAGGGTGGCAACCAGCCGAGCGATCAACTCGTCGACCCCGAAGGGTTTGGTGAGGTAGTCGTCGGCCCCCAAGTTCAGGGCACGAACTTTGTCATACTCGCTGGTGCGGGCCGACACCACGATAAGGCCGACCGGACTCATCTGCCGGATCTCGCGGCATATCTCGAACCCATCACCGTCCGGGAGCATGAGGTCCAGCAACACGACCGCCGGGTCATAGTGCGCGAACTGAGCCATCGCGGTGTTGGCGCTGGTGGCAACTTCGACGTCGTACCCCCTGACCAGCAAGTTTGACCGAATCAGGTCGACAACATTGGGATCGTCCTCCACCACGAAGACCCTGGTCGGTTTCATTGTTCGTCGCCCCGATCCACCTGAAGCGTGATCGCGATTTGTGAACCGTCCGAGACCGAGGCGTCGATTCGACCGCCGTGCGTGTCGACAAGACCGCGGACGACACGCAGCCCAAGCCCCTGCTGTTGTGATCTCTCGATCACGCGACCGTTCAGGTAATCGAGGGCGTCGCTCGGCAGCCCCCGCCCGTTGTCGGATACAACGACCGTGACATGTTCACTATCGGGCTCTGATGGAGGTATGAGGTTTACGGATACCTCGGTGCCTTCCCGATTGTGTTGGAAGGCGTTCGCTATCAGATTGACGAATACCTGTTGCAATCGGTCGCGGTCGCCCCAGATGGTGAACGTATCGGGGACTTGAAGCTGGACGTCCTCGTCCGGCGCCGCGAGTGTGGCCGCGTTCTCAAGGACGGCAACCAGATCGCAGTAGTCGCAATCCAGTCGAAGGACTCCGGACTCCAATGCGGACTCGTCGAACAGCTGGTTGACCAGCCGCGCCATGCGGCCAGCCTCTCGTTCGATGATAGTGATGAATCTCTGCTTCTCGCTGTCAGGCCAGTCGACGTCAGGTTGCAGCATCGCCGACGCGAATCCCCTGATGGCTGTGAGCGGCGTTCGAAGCTCGTGGCCGAGGCGGCGGGCGAGCTCACGTTCGCGTATTCGACTGCGCCGGAGCGCTGCGGTTTCTTGCTCCGCCCCAATCTGTACCTCGCGTTCCAGCGCAAGCGCGAAGGACTCGGCGGCACCGTCAATCACGAGGTTTGGTGCGGCCGGGGCCGGCTGATTCCATCGACACACCAGAGCGCCGGATCCTCGTGACCACTCGAATCGTGAGCAGTAACTCTGACGTGAGACCTCGCCGGCTTCCTTCATGTTCCTCAACAGGGACTCCATGGAGTGGCCAGGGTCGATGCCGGTGGAGGCCGTGTGAACAGTCCAGTCTTCACCGTCGAACCGCACGAGCAGCACCGACTGTTGGCATGCAGCGGCTTCGCAGACCGCGTCGAGCGCCGCTCGCATCCCTTGGTGGAGAAGCTCCGGACCCGCCAACGTCTCGAGCACGCCGCTGAGCCCTTCCAGGGCCCGATTCTGCTCTTCGAGTGACCCAACCAGACGACCTCGCTCGATCACAGCGCCTGCCATTGACGAGAAAAGCTCAAGCAACTGGATCTGATCCGGCTGCAGGTACGCGATGGTGTCCGTGAAGCCCGCGACCACTGCCAGCGCCCTGCCGGCCCCCACGATGGGGGCGGCCCATGCGCCAATCAATCCCGCCTCGGCAGCGGCTTCTACCAGGGGATCGCCATGTCGAACGCGCAGGTCGGGGACAACCACGAGCGTCGGACCTCTGGCCGCCTCGGCCACGAAGACCGACGGATCGCCCATCGCCACGGACTCGAGCTGGTCCATGAGACGCTCAGGGAGATTGAGTGACGCGGATAGACGCAGCAGCGAGCCCGTGGGGTGGTCCTCAACCAGGCTGATGGCCAGGCGATCCACCGCCAGCGCCCCCGACAGAGAGGACACGGTCAGTGGTATCACCGACGCCTCGTCTGCCTCGGCGAGCTGTTCGGCCAAGCTATGTAGTCGCCGAAGCTGCTTGCCCGCCGTTGAATCAGCATCCGCCCCCGTGACCAGAGCTACGACGTCGTCGGGGTGCGTCTCGGCACGATAGACATCGGCTACGACCCGCCCATGGCGAAGGACGGCGATCCGATCGGCGACATCGAAAACCTCATCGAGCTGATGCGACACAAGCACTATCGCCACGCCTCGGGCCTGAAGCGTGCGGACAACATCGAGAACCGTGCGCCTCTCGGCGATACCCAGGGCCGCGGTCGGCTCGTCGAGAATGAGGACCCGAGGCTTGTCGAGGGTCGAGCGAGCAATCGCAACCAGCTGCCGTTGACCGCCCGACAGCAGATCGATCGACCTGTCCAGCTTCGGGACAACGACATTCAAGTCGCGGAATGTGGCTTCCGCTCGGGAATGCATCGTCGCCTGCCGGAGACCCCCATGGACCACCAACTCGCGACCGAGGAAGAGGTTCGCGGTTATGTCCAGGTTCTCGCAGAGCGCGAGGTCCTGCCAGACGACCGAAATGCCACTCGCGATCGCATCGCGAGGACTCCCGCCGAGCTCGACGCCGTCGACAGCGACCGTGCCGGAGTCAGGGGCAACCGCTCGGGCTGCGCAGCGAACGAGCGTCGATTTTCCGGCTCCGTTCTCCCCGACAACCGCGACGATCTCACCAGCACCTGCTGTGAGCGAGACATCCGAGAGAGCCTGGATCGACCCATAGCGCTTCGACACCCCTGTGACCGTCAGCATGCGATGAGCGTAGCTAAAGCCCGGCACCGGGTCGCGTGAGCCCCCGTCTCAAGGTGCGCAACAGCGTCGACCAGCCGGCACACGAGCGGTGTGGCGCAGCACCTGCCAGGTCGAGTTCGGACTCCACCCCAACCCGTCCGCCGCAGCGGCAGCCTCCTCGGTCTCGTGGGCCAGAATCGACCACAGCCCGACATCGACGCCAAGCGCTCGATGCCTCGGTGGATCCAGGTTTATAGTTTTTTCCGCGAACGGGCCGAAGAATTGTGGCCTGATTTTCGTCCAGGTTCGTACAATCGCGATTTTAGACGCCGTGGACAATAGGTCCCCGGCCCTGAGTCTTAAGGGGGGACTCATGATCAGACGTGCGCTACGCTTTCTCGCTGTTCTGTTTGCTCTTTCTCTCGTCGCTGTTGCATGCGGTGACGACGATTCGACCACCCAGCCGTCGACCACCCAGCCGCAAGACGCGCAAGACGATCAGCCACCTCCCGCGGCTTCGACCGGTGAGGGGAAGATTGCGGTGTTGCTGCCGGATTCGGCGACGTCGGCTCGTTGGGAGAACGACGATCGTCGGTTCTTCGAGGAGGCGTTCGCTGCGGCTGGTCTGGCGTCGGATCAGTATCTGATTCTGAATGCCGAGGGTGACGCGTCGACGATGCAGACCCAGGCTGAGCAGGCCATCACTGATGGCGCGACGGTGCTGCTGATGGTCAATCTGGACTCTGGCTCGGGAGCGGCGATCATCGACGATGCCCGATCCCAGGGCGTGAGGGTGATCGACTACGACCGGCTGACGGTCGAGGGTCCAGGAGCTGACTACTACGTCAGCTTCGACAACGTGGCAGTGGGCGCAACCATGGGCGCGGCGATGGAAGCCGCGTTGGCCGACTTCGATGGCGTCCCCAACGTGATGATCCTCGACGGCGGCCCCACGGACAACAACGCCACGTTGTTCGCCGAGGGCTACATGAGCATCGCCCAGCCCCACTTCGATGACGGTTCGTGGAACCTGGTTGCTCGTCAAGCAGTCCCCGACTGGGACAATGTTCAGGCCCAGACCATCGCCGAGCAGATCCTGACCGCCGCCGGCAACGACGTCGATGCGGCCATCGTTGCCAACGACGGCATGGCCGGTGGTGTGATCGCGGCGCTTCAAGCCCAAGGCATCAACGGCATCCCGGTGACCGGACAAGACGCGACTGTTGGTGGCGTCCAGAACATCTTGGTCGGTGACCAGTTGATGAGCGTGTACAAGGCGGTCAGGGCCGAAGCCTTCGCAGCGGCTGATCTCGCGATCACACTGTGGCAGGGCGGAGAGCCCACCGACGTCGCCGCCACAGTGAACAACGGCACCAACGACATTCCCTCAGTGCTGTTGACCCCGGTCGCGACCGACATCACCAACATCAACGAAACCGTTATCGCCGACGGCTTCCGCACTGTCGAGGAAATCTGCGTCGGCTCCCTCGCCGAGGCGTGTGCCGCCGCCGGAATCAGCGGCGCTGCGGTCCCACCTCCCGCGGCTTCGACCGGTGAGGGGAAGATTGCGGTGTTGCTGCCGGATTCGGCGACGTCGGCTCGTTGGGAGAACGACGATCGTCGGTTCTTCGAGGAGGCGTTCGCTGCGGCTGGTCTGGCGTCGGATCAGTATCTGATTCTGAATGCCGAGGGTGACGCGTCGACGATGCAGACCCAGGCTGAGCAGGCCATCACTGATGGCGCGACGGTGCTGCTGATGGTCAATCTGGACTCTGGCTCGGGAGCGGCGATCATCGACGATGCCCGATCCCAGGGCGTGAGGGTGATCGACTACGACCGGCTGACGGTCGAGGGTCCAGGAGCTGACTACTACGTCAGCTTCGACAACGTGGCAGTGGGCGCAACCATGGGCGCGGCGATGGAAGCCGCGTTGGCCGACTTCGATGGCGTCCCCAACGTGATGATCCTCGACGGCGGCCCCACGGACAACAACGCCACGTTGTTCGCCGAGGGCTACATGAGCATCGCCCAGCCCCACTTCGATGACGGTTCGTGGAACCTGGTTGCTCGTCAAGCAGTCCCCGACTGGGACAATGTTCAGGCCCAGACCATCGCCGAGCAGATCCTGACCGCCGCCGGCAACGACGTCGATGCGGCCATCGTTGCCAACGACGGCATGGCCGGTGGTGTGATCGCGGCGCTTCAAGCCCAAGGCATCAACGGCATCCCGGTGACCGGACAAGACGCGACTGTTGGTGGCGTCCAGAACATCTTGGTCGGTGACCAGTTGATGAGCGTGTACAAGGCGGTCAGGGCCGAAGCCTTCGCAGCGGCTGATCTCGCGATCACACTGTGGCAGGGCGGAGAGCCCACCGACGTCGCCGCCACAGTGAACAACGGCACCAACGACATTCCCTCAGTGCTGTTGACCCCGGTCGCGACCGACATCACCAACATCAACGAAACCGTTATCGCCGACGGCTTCCGCACTGTCGAGGAAATCTGCGTCGGCTCCCTCGCCGACACCAGTTTCTGCGCCACGGCGAATTAAGTATCAGCCTGGTCCGGGCACGGTGCCTCCTTTCACCGTGCCCGGACCCGACTGGTTTTGCAAAGGACCGAGAATGCAGAACGCCACGCCCCTGCTCGAAGCGCTTGGAATCTCGAAGCGATTCGGATCGGTACAGGCTCTGGCCGAAGTCGACCTAGAGCTATACACCGGCGAAGTCCTGGCCCTGGTGGGCGACAACGGTGCTGGGAAGTCCACCCTCATCAAGTCGATCGCCGGGACCCATCGCATCGATTCGGGCGAGTTTCGCTTTGAGGGCGAGCCGGTCACGATCCACGGACCAAAGGACACCTCCGCGCTGGGCGTGGAGGTCGTCTATCAGGACCTCGCGCTGTGCGACAACCTCACTGTGACCAACAACATGTTCCTTGGACGCGAAGAGCACAACAGGGCGAGGTTGATGGCCGAGGCGTCCATGCAAAGACAGGCTGCGGAAACCCTGCGGAATCTGGCTGTCACAACGCTCCAGTCGATGAACCAGTCAGTTGCACGCTTGTCGGGTGGTCAGCGGCAGTCGGTCGCTGTCGCAAGAGCGGTGATGTGGAACTCAAAAGCGGTCATCCTCGATGAACCAACGGCCGCGTTGGGTGTTGCCCAAACTCGCCAGGTTCTCGATCTTGTCAAGCGACTCGCCAATCGAGGTCTTGGCGTGATCGTCATCTCCCACAATCTCCATGATCTCTTCGAGATCGCCGACCGCTTCCTGGTGTTGCGGCTCGGACAAAGCGTCGGCGTCTACGACCGCGACGAGACAACCCAACAGGAGATCGTCAAGGCGATCACGTCTGGGGAGCTCAACAGGGTGCCTGGCCTAGGAATCGCCGATCCCGAAGCGGAGGTGGCCCAAGCATGACAGCCGCATCAGAGGCGTCCCCGTCCGATCCAGCGACCAATTCCCCAGTCGGCCGCCGACAGAGCCTGTCGGACGGTTGGCACGCATGGCTCAACAACGTCCGGGCTGGGGACATCGGATCTCTTCCGGTTGTCCTCGGCCTTGTCGTTGTTGCCCTTATCTTCCAAGTGCAAAACGACAAGTTCCTTTCGTCTCAGAACTTGACCAACATGATCGTGCAAATGGCACCCGTCGCTGTGATCTCGCTCGGCATTGTCTTTGTCCTGCTGATCGGTGAAATCGATCTCTCAGTCGGGGTCATGTCGGGCGTCGGCGGCATCATCATCGCCCGGCTGCTCATTCCCGATGGCAACGAGGTCCACTGGCTCGTCGCGTGCGCGGCCGCTGCCGCCGTCGCGATGATTGTGGGGGCGATTCATGGTTGGCTCGTCGCGATGCTGGGTGTCCCGTCGCTGATAGTGACCCTCGCGACGCTGTTCATTGGAACGGGCGTGATCCTCGCAATGGCCGGTTCGCGGGGCTTGATCCGCATCCAAGACGAAACCGTCATCGACATTGCTAACACCTTCCTCAGCGATGGGGTCGGGTGGGCTCTCGCAGCGGTGGCTGTCGCCGGCTACGCGGCATCGCAGTATCTCTCCGATCGAGCGATCCTGGCCCAGGGGCTGGCGGCGCAATCAATGGCATCCTTCGTCGGCAAGGTAGGCGTCGTGGCCACTGTCGCCTTTGGTGCGGTAGCCATAACCAACGCCAACCGCGGTTTTCCCCTCATCGGTGTGATCCTGGGCGTATCGACCGTCACGTTGCTCGTAATCACCGAGCGAACCCGCTTCGGCCGCCACATCTACGCGGTCGGCCAGTTCCATCGGTCGGTGCACGGTGCCGGTCATGATGACCGGTGCCAATACAAGCACCGACCGATGGAGGTACCAGCATGCCAGGCGCACCGCTGGCGTTGCACGAGCGCGAGGAGATTTCTCGGGCGCTGATTGAGGATCCGGCGGCGAGTTGGGCGGCGATCGCCCGGTCGCTCGGCCGGCATCGGTCGACGGTCGCCCGTGAGGTCGCCGCGGGCGGCGGTCGTGGCCGTTACCGCCCGGCGATGGCGCAGCGGCGCGCCGAGCGGGCACGCTGTCGGCCGCGGCGGCGCCGCTTGGAGGTTCCGGGCCCGTTGCGGGACCGGATCGTCGCCGAGTTGCGCCTGGGGCGCTCCCCCGAGGCGATCTGGGCGGACCTGGCCGCGGCGGGCGTGGCCGCCCGGCCGTGCGTGGAGACCATCTACCAGGCCCTCTACGCCGGGGTTCTCGACGTGGAACCCCGGCAGTGCCTGCGCAGCCGCCGGCGGCGACGACGCTGCCGCCACAGACGCAACCCCAGGTCGCGCCCCGGCGTGGCGAACATCTCCCTGCGCCCCGTGCAGGTGAACGACCGCAGCGAGGCCGGCCACTGGGAAGCAGACCAGATCATCGGCGCCAACAACCGGTCCTCCATGATCTGGCTCACCGAGCGCACCACCAGGTTCTCCATCCCGGTCACCATGCCCGACGGCTACACCGCCGACGCGACCCTCGCCGGCCTCATCGAAGGCCTCGACGGTATCCCCGCCCACCTGCGCCGCAGCCTCACCTTCGACCAAGGCCCCGAATGGGCCAACTGGCGCCGCCTCGCCGACCACTACAACCTCGACGTGTGGTTCTGCGACCCGCACTCGCCGTGGCAACGCGGCCAGATCGAGAACCTCAACCGCCAATGCCGCTGGTGGTTCCCCCGCGGCACCGACCTCCGCCTCATCACCCCCGCACAAGCAGAACACGCAGCACACATCATCAACAACCAGCGCCGACGCAGCCTCAACTACCACAGCCCCGCAGAGCTGTATCATGCCCTCACCGTGCAGTGACCACTAGAACTGGCCGTGGGTGGGAACGCCGAAGCTGCACGTCGCGCCGGTATCAACGTTGACCGCATCAAGATCGCATGCTTCATGATCTCATCGTCCATGGCCGCATTCGGTGGCCTGGCGCTGGCGTCGCGGCTGCGGTCCGTCGACAACTCGGTTGGACCAAACCTCCTGTTGAACGCCATCGCGGCCGCGGTGATCGGGGGCACCAGCCTGTTCGGTGGACGCGGCAAAGTGACCAGTGCCATCCAGGGCGCGCTGGTGATCGCGTCGGTCGAGAGCGGGATGGGCCTCCTTGGTTGGCCTTCGGATCGCAAGTTCATCGTCACGGGCTGCATCCTGCTGCTCGCGGTCACCATCGATTCGGTGTCCAGGCGAGCTCGACAATCCTCAGGTCGGGCATGACGTAACGAGAGACTCCCTTGGCGCGCGATCGACTCCTGCTCGGAGGAAGGGTTCTGCTGGCGGTGATGTCGGCGGCGCTCATCGTGCAATCCATACATGTGAGCGAACACATCGCCCAGATGGCCATGTGGATTCGCTACCCGGGCCGGCCACCGTGGATGTCGGATTGGGCGACGGATATCTCGCGTTGGCTTGGAGGCGTTCGCCTCGACCGCAACGCCGAGTCAAGTTTGGCGATGGCCCGCGGCATGGAATACCTGCACTTGATCGGCAATCTTGTCTTTCTCATCGGCGCGATCCTGCTCTGGCACCACACGAAGCCCGAGGGGCCGGCACGCCGCTGGGCGCGAGCTACCGTGGCCCTTCAAGGTCTGCATGTCATCGAACACATCGCTCTGACGATCACGATTCTCACCACCGGTCGAGCTGTCGGCTTGTCAACGACCTTCGGCGCGCTGGACGGAACCCGTCTCAGTACCTACCGCGTCTGGTGGCACGGATTAGTCAACCTCGCGGCCACAGCACTTTGCGTCCTCGCCCTGGCATCGTTACGGATGAGGAGCCGTGCCGGCGCGTCCTGGATACGCCCCAGCACGATATTGCCCGGAGCGTTGATCGCTTGTTTCACCGTGCCCTTCCTGGTGGCCGTCGTCGCCGGCACGTCAACAACTGCCGCGACTGCCAGTCGGATTGCGCACCACGACGCGCCGGCTGATGTGATCCGCGGCGCGTTGCTCGTCGACGTCGCCTCCGACGTCGGGCTCTCCGTGACCCACTCGGCGTTTCGATGGGACGTCACCATGGACCCTGTTGCCATGATGGGAGGCGGACTCTGCTGGCTCGATGTCGACGGCGACGGATGGCTAGACCTGTTCGTCACGGACACCTGGTCCGATGGGGAGTGGGGCCTGTGGAACGCGGCAGGCGGACTTCCCACTACACGAATCTTCGCCAATCTCGGCGGTCGCTTCGAGGAACGTACCGAGGAGTGGGGCGCCGGTCACGAGATTCGAGCTAACGGATGCGTCGCCGCGGACTTCGACCGAGATGGTTGGACTGACCTCTACGTGACAACCGCACGAGACAACCTCCTGCTTTGGAACCAGGCGGGGACCGGCTTCGTCGAAGGCGCATCGCTCGCGGGAGCCGACGCCTACGGATGGCATACCGGAGTCGCCGCGGGTGACATTGACGGCAACGGCTTCGTCGACTTGGTCGTGGCCGGGTACGCCGATCTCAACCGAGCCCGGCCTGAGGCTTCGACCGGGTTCCCCAACACCTTCGAACCAGTCGCGGATCTCGTTCTCATGAATAGAGGTCCATCGGAGCGAGGTCGCGTCAGTTTCGAAGCCGTTGACGCCGGGCTCGAGTCCTCCGGCCCGGAGTACGGCCTAGGTGTTTCACTCGTGGACGTCGACGGCGACGTCGATCTAGATCTACTGATCGCCAACGACACGCAACCGAACCGTCTGTACCTCAGCGAGTCTCCCGGCGGGCACAGGGATCTGCTGTTCCGTGACATCAGCGCGGCCAGTGGAGCGAACGATCGCGGGAGCGGTATGGGAATCGCAGTTGGGGATGTGACCGCAGACGAGCGACCTGACATCGTCGTCACCAACCTCGAAGGGCAAGGGCACGCCGCTCTCGCCAGCACGGGTCCGCTTGCGTTCCGACAGCGCGGCTTTCCCACCGTGAGCGATGTCGGACTCAGATCGACCGGCTGGGGCGTCTCGTTCGGCGACATCGATCTCGACGGCGATCTCGACCTCCTGATGGCCAACGGCGACATTCCGATCCAGGATCTCACCGCCGCGGGAGAAGCTCTGACCTACCTCGAGAACATCGGCACGTCATCCGAGCCCCGTTTCACCGTCGCAACGACGCGCGTCGGACTAGACGCCATCCCGTCCGTGAATGGTCGGGCTGTCGCACTAGCGGACTACGACAACGACGGAGATCTTGACGCGGCGATCAGCGCCATCGGTCAGCCGCTGTTGCTGCTGTCCAACCTCCAGGATGGCGGCAACTGGTTGCTGGTCGATGCCGGGACTCCTGTGCCGGGGATGCGGGTTCGTGCGGAATTGGCCAACGGTCTCGTCCTGGCGCGAAGTGCTGTTGCAGGGAGTAGTTGGCTCTCAAGCGAGGATCCGCGAATCCACCTCGGCCTTGGCGATGCCGAGGTTATCGATCGTCTCTACATCCTCGTGCCAGGATGCGACGAACACGTCATCGAGAACGCTGCCGCTGGGCAGATACTCCGCGTTGATGCTTGTGGAGCCGAACCGCCCGGGAACATCGGATGACCTTTCGAATCGCCGTTCTCCGACCGATTCCGCGAGACGGGCTCAACACCTACCGGCCCCGCACCTTGCGTTATTGCCGACAGGTTCATCGAAGCTGCACGTGCTGTGCCCAGGCTTCCATGAGCGGCCGTCGCCGGTTGAGCATGTCGGAGCGCTGGTAGACGCCTTCTACGCCCCGCATGTCGTCGACCTTGTTGTTGGCGGCGACGTCGAATTCCTGGAGGTCGAAGAAGCGCCCCTCCTGTATCGACACACACACGACTCGCAGACGCAGCAGTTGGTTCGCGGTGTCGCCGTCCGGGCTAGTCCAGTCCCTGTGTCGACACACACGACTCGCAGACGCAGCAGGGCTCGCCGTCGGAGCCGAGGTCCGTGCAGTTCAGCGCCTTGGCCAGCACCCGCGCGGTGGAGGTCTTCCCGCTGCCCCGGGGCCCGTGCAGCAGGTAGGCGTGATCGACCTCTTGCTCGCGCACCGCCGACTGCAGGGCGCGCACCACATGGGGGCGTCCCGCCGAGTGGTGAGCTTGTATGTCAAGGCTGGGGCGGGGTGGCCTCGGGTGGTGCCGTGTTGGAGGTGGGTCCAGACGCGGTCGGAGATTCGCCGTTTGAGGGCGCGGAGGGCCTCTCGTTTGGTTGTCCCGTCCGGGGCAGGCTCTCCGCCGGAACGACGGAGGAGCGAAGCCATCGCAGCAGGCCGGATCGCTGGAAAGTGGGTTCCGGCCTCCGCCGGAACGACGGGAGGGGCCCGCTCGCATCGTGAGCGGAAGCCCAAGTCAGATCGCTGGACGGTGGATTGCGGCCTCCTCCGGAACGACCCGGGGTGGCGGGGCTCCAGGCGAGGGGGTGACGGGGCTTCGGACGCGGGAATCGCAGGGCTCCGGGGATCGCGAGGAACCGTGGGCAAAGGACACGGGGCTCCTCAGGGCGTAAGATGTTCAGCCGTTGGATTGGTCCAGAGGGGAATTGCACGATGAGACCACGGAACACCGGTTGTCGATTTGTCGCGCTCGCAGCCGCGCTCGCGCTTGTGGCCGCGGCGTGCGCCGACGGCGGCGGGGACGACGTCGCCGCAGCGTCGGCCGCCGCCACGAATGCTCTGGGTGAGGCGCAGGCGGCTCGCTCCGAAGCCTCAGCAGCGAACAGCGCGGCGTCCGCCGCCGACGCCGCGGCTGCCGCAGCGGATGCCTCGGCCTCCGCGGCAGCGGCCCGAGCGGAGGAAGCAATCGCGGCCGCCGATCTGGCCCGCGCCACAGCCGAAGGGAACGAGGACGCCGTCGAGGCCGCAGGAGCAGCACTGGCCGAGGCGCAGGACGCAGCCGCGTCCGCCCAGGCCGAAGCAGCCGGCGCCCAGGCCGAGGCAGCCGCCGCCAAAGCCGAAGCGGCGGCCGCCAAAGCCGACGCGGAGCAGGCCCGGGCCGCGGCGGAACAGGCCGCCGCAGACGCCGAGTCCGCAGCGGCAGCGCCTCCCCCCGTAGCACCGGAACCGCCACCGGAGCCCGAGCCGGTCACGTTCACGATGATCTTCCCGGCCGTCCCGTCGAACGTCGACCCTGCGGTGTACCAGGGGCGGCCCACCGGCGAGACCACGCAGAGCGTGGTGAGCACCCTCGTGCGCTACGTGCCCCTCGCCGAGGGGGCGACGGCCTTGCAGGGGCCTGCCGATCTCCAGGGCGAACTCGCCGAGTCGTGGACCCTGGAGGACAGCGGCAGCTACGTGTTCACTCTGCGTGAGGCGCTCAGCCCGTACGGCAACTATGCGACCTCCACCGACGTCCTTTGGACGTTCCAGCGCGGTCTGGCCACAGACTTCATCACGCCGTTCCTGCTGAGCGTCGGCGGCATCGACCGCGAGAATCCCATCGAGGTCATCGACGGGCAGACGTTCCGGCTCGTGGCACCGTCCGCCAACTCGCTCACGCTGCCGGTGCTCACGTGGTACGGCATGGGCATCCTCGACAGTGTCGAGGCGAAGGCGAACGCCACCGACGAGGATCCGTGGGCGACCGAGTGGATGGCGACCAACTCGGCCAGCTACGGCGCCTACCAGGTCGAATCCATGCTGCCGGGCGAGGAGATCCGCCTTGCCAAGAACCCGAACTACTGGAACGCCGACAACGTCGCGGTCGAGAACGTGGTCATGCGGGCCGTACCTGACGCCGGCAGCCGGATGCTGCTGGTGGGCGCCGGCGAGGTCGACTTCGTGGGTGGTCTCACGTTCGATCTGTTCCAGAGCGTCGTGGCCGCCGCCGGGGACGGCATCGAGCCCATCGCCGGGCTGGACGTGAACCTCGACAAGTTGTCGCTCAACACCCGCTTCGCCCCGTTCGACGACGTGCGGGTGCGCCAAGCCATCTCGCTCGCGATCGACCGGGACGCCCTCATCGCCGGCGCCTACGCCGGTCTCGGCAAGCCCGGCCTGTACCCGATCTCCACGGCGATCCCCCAGCCCGATCCGCCGGCCGACGCCGCGGCGCGTTACGACCCGGAGGCGGCTCGGGCGCTGCTCGCCGAGGCGGGGCTCGCCGACGGCTTCGACTTCGCACTGTCGATCAACCCCAGTTCGGGTCCAGGACCCTACGCCGAACAGGTCGCCGTGCTGATCCAGGATCAACTGCGCGACGTGGGCATCGGTGTCAGCATCGACCTGATCTCGTCGCCGGCGGACTTCAACACGGCGACCCGCGGGGGCGAGCTCGAGGCGTGGCTCTTCGGCACCCGGCCGCTGGTGAACGACGTCGCCTACTTCCTGCTGCTGGCCGTCGGACCCATGTCATTGCGCCTCGAGGGCTACGGCAGCGAGGCGGTGGACGCCCTGCTCAACCAGATCGTGGCCGAGCCGCTGGGACCCGCCCGGGACACCCTCATGGCCGAGATGCAGTCGCTGCTGGCCTCGGAGGTGCCCTACGTGCCGCTGGTCGAGACCGTGCTGCCCTGGGTGCATCTCGGCGGGTTCAACGGGATCGCACCCAACCCGCTCGGGGCCCTGTACCTGCAGGACGTCACACCATGACCGGGGCGGCCTCCCGACGGGCGAACTGAACGGTTCGCCCGTCCGGCCCATGACGAGGGAACCGCGCGGGTTCGCCCGGGTGCGGCCCATGACGGACGAGCCGGGCGGAAACACGAGGTCCGGGCCATGACCGCCGCTGCGTTGCGCGCCACGCTGCGCGACGGCCGTAGCCGGCTGGTGGTCAGCGCCTACGACGCTCTCACCGCCCGTCTGGCCGAAGCCGCCGGATTCGAGATCCTGCACGTCACCGGATTCGGGAGCGCGGCGGCGATCACCGGCGGTCCCGACATCGGCCTGGTGACCATGACGGAGATGGTCGAGGTGTGCCGCCGCATCTGCGGCGCCGTGGAGCGGCCGGTCATCGCCGACGCCGACACCGGCTACGGCAACCCGCTGAACGTCATGCGGACTGTCCGGGCCTTCGAATCGGCGGGGGCCGCCGGACTGCACATCGAGGATCAGGTCACACCCAAACGCTGCGGCCACATGGCGGGCAAGGCCGTGATCCCCACGGCGGAGATGGTCGCCAAGATCGCCGCAGCGACCGACGTGCGCCGCGACCCGGACTTCGTGATCATCGCCCGCACCGATGCGCGGGCGGTCGAAGGGCTGGACGCCGCGCTGGATCGTGCGCACGCCTACAGCGAGGCGGGCGCCGACGTGCTGTTCGTGGAGGCGCCCCAGTCGACCGAGGAGATCCGCCGGATCGCCGAGGAAATCTCGACGCCGCAACTGTTCAACTGGGCGTACGAGGGCGTCACCCCGCACGTTTCCCGCCGATTGCTGGAGGAGTTGGGGTTCGCCTGGATCCTGTTCGCCGACGTGGCCCTCGCCGTGCACCGCGCCGCCGCTACCTTCTTCGGACGCCTGGCCGACATCGACTCACCCGACGAACTGCGGGACCTGCTCACCGGGTTCGACAACTTCAACGACTTCGTCGGGCTCGGCGAATGGCGCGAGTCCGAGCGCCGCTACACCGCCGCCGACGAGGACTGACGGGGCCGGGACGAGATGCGCTACAGGACGCAGAACAGGACGCAGGAGAGGCAGCGCATCGGTGAGCGGGCCGTGCTTCTGAGCCAACGCACCGCTCCCGGAGCAGACTGAGCAGATGCAGGACAAGTATCGGATCTACGAGCAGGCCGAACTCGGTGGCAGGGTCGGCTTCGGTGACCGCGCCGCCGTGCTCGTCGTGGACTTCCAGCGCTGCTTCGTCGACCCGTCGGTGCCCGGCGGGGGCGACTTCTCCGACGCAATCGCCGCCACGGCGAGGCTCCTGGAGGCTGCCCGCCACAACGGGCTGCCGGTCCTCTACACGGTCACCGGCTACGAGGATCCCAGCCGGGACGCGGGCCGGTTCTTCCAGAAGTGCCCGACGCTCGAGCACGCGCGGCTCGGCAGCGACATGATCGAACTCGACGAGCGCCTAGGGCGTCTCCCCGACGAGCCGGTCGTCGTGAAGAGGTACGCCAGCGCCTTCTTCGGGACGACAGTGTCCTCCGACCTGACCTTCGCCGCGGTGGACACGGTGATCCTCACGGGATGCACCACCAGCGGGTGCGTGCGCGCCTCGGCGATCGACGCCATGCAGCACGGCTTCAGGACGATCCTCCCCCGCCAGTGCGTCGCCGACATCGCCGCCGAACCGCACGAGGCCAACCTGTTCGACATCGACGCCAAGTACGGCGACGTGGTCGACCTGGACATCGTGCTCACCACACTGCCGGCCCTCGCCGGCCCCCAGCGCGGCGGATGAACCCGTGAGCTATTCGCTCGCCATCGATGCAGGCGGCACCTTCACCGACCTGGTGCTGACCGAACCCGCCACGGGGCGCACCTGGATCGCCAAGACACCCTCGGCTGCCGATCCGACCGAGGCGGTGCCGGCGGGCATCGACCGGGTGTGCGAGGACAGCGGCGTGCGCCGCGGCGACATCGCCGCCCTGCACTACGGCTCCACCGCCGCTCTGAATGTGCTCCTGACCCGGCGGGGTGCCACCATCGGCCTGCTCACGACCGTCGGCTTCGGACAGATCCTGCACCTCGCCCGCTCGCAGACCCCGGGGCCTCTCGTCGGCTGGCTGAACTGGGTGAAGCCCGACCCCCTCGTGCCCCTCGAGTTGACCCGCGAGATCCCCGAACGGGTGCGTCCCGACGGGACGGTCGAGACCCCGCTCGACGACGAAGCTGCCCGCTCCGCCGTGGCCGACCTGGCCGGCCGTGGCGTCGAGGCCATCGCCGTCGTGTTCCTCCACAGCTACGCCAACACTGCACACGAGTTGGGCGTGCGCCGGATCGCCGCCGAGGTGGCGCCGGACGTCCACGTCACCCTGTCCCACGAGGTGCTCCCCGAGTACCGGGAGTACGAGCGAGCCATGACGGCGGTGGTCAACACGTACATTTCGCCGTCGGTCTCCAGGTCGCTGCGTGCCTTCGGATCCCGGTTGCGCTCCGAGGGCCTCGACTGCGCCGTCAACATCGTCCGCTCCGACGGCGGGCTGATGTCGAGCGACGCCGCAGCCCGACGGCCCGTCGAGACCATCATCTCCGGGCCGTCCGGCGGCGTGGCCGGCGCGCTGGCCGTCGCCACCGCCGCGGGCTTCGACGACATCTTGACCCTCGACATGGGCGGCACGTCCACCGACGTTTCCGTCTGCACGGCGGGCGAGGCGTTGATCGCCCGTGACACGGTGGTCGGCAACCTGCCGGTCCGCTCGCCGAGTGTGGACGTGCGCAGCATCGGCGCCGGCGGCGGCTCGATCGCCTTCGTGCCGCCACTGCTGCGAGGGCTCCGCGTCGGGCCGGCGTCGGCGGGAGCCGAGCCGGGGCCGGTCTGCTACGGCCGGGGCGGCGACCGTCCCACGGTCACCGACGCCAACCTCGTGCTGGGTCGGCTGCCGACCGGTCTGCTGGGCGGGGAGATCACGCTGGACCGTGACGCGGCGGAGCGAGCGCTGAGCCTGCTGGGCGCCGCTGTCGGCCTCACCGCACACGAAACAGCGCAGGCCGTCGTGGACATCGCCAACGAGAAGATGGCCGGCGCCCTGCGGATCATGTCGGTCGAACGCGGGCTCGATCCCCGCGACTACTCCCTCGTCGCCTTCGGCGGCGCCGGACCGCTGCACGGCAACTCGCTGGCCGCACTGCTGGGTTGCTTCCCGGTGCTGGTGCCGCCGTCGCCCGGTGTGCTGTCGGCCTACGGCTTCCACACCGTGGGCCACCGCAACTCCTTCAGCAGGACGCTGATCCGCGAGCTGCGAACCGACGACGACCGGGACGTGGCGAAGGCGTTCGGCGAACTGACCGACCGGGCAACGGACTGGCTGGGCGCCCAGGGCCTGACCGGCGGCACGCTGGCCTATTCCTGCGACCTCCGCTTCCTGCGCCAGGGGTACGAGATCGAGATCGACGTACCGGCCGACGACGAGGGCGGCATCAGGGCCGACGCTCTGGCCGACCGCTTCCGCCACGAGCACCGCCGGCTGTACGGGTTCGTCCCCGACGCCCCCATCGAGTTGGTCAACGCGCGCATAGAGGCACGCGGCCCGGCCCCGCACACGGCGCAGGAGCCCCACGCCGTCGTTGCCGGCGACGGAAGCCACGCCCGCTTGTCGACCGAGCAGGTCTACCAGCAGGGGCACTGGGCGCCCGCAGGGGTGTTCGCACGCGACCGGCTGCAGGCGGGCGACACTGTCGCCGGGCCGGCGATCATCGTGCAGACCGACACGACCACGTTCGTGCATGCCGGCCACGTCGCTGTCACCGACGCCTGGCTGAACCTGCTGATCACCCCGGAGGGCCACCGATGACGAACCCGGCCGCCGCGGTCGACCTGGCAACGCTGGAGATCATCGAGAGCGCGCTGGGGAACATCCGCGAGGAGATGGACGCCGTCGTGCTGCAGTCGGCGATGTCGCCCATCATCCGCGAGCAGCACGACGAGTTCCCGCTCGTCACCGACGCCGCGGGCGCCATGCTCGTCGGCCAGTTCGGTTCGTACGTTCCGCTGCTGCTCGAAACGTTCGATGAAGAGATCCGCCCCGGCGACGTCATCCTCCAGAGCGACCCGTACCTGTGCGGTGGCGCCATCCAGCACACGCCGGACTGGTTGGTGCTGGCGCCCATCGACTACGAGGGCGAACGGGTGGGCTACGCCTCCATGTTCGGCCACGTACTGGACTGCGGCGGCACGGTGCCCGGCAGCATGGCCGCCACGGCGACGTCCATCTGGGACGAGGGCCTCCGCATCCCGCCCGTCAAACTCTTCGCCGAGGACCGCCTCAACCGCGACGTGCTGCGGATCATCCTCAACAACTCGCGCACGCCCGAGATGAACGAGGCCGACCTGATGGCCCTGGTGGCGGCGTGCCGCACCGCGGCGGCGCGGGTGCAGGACCTCTGCGCCCGGTTCGGCCCCGACACCTACCGCCAGGCGTGCGATGCCTTGCTGCAGCGCACCCGCGACGCCATGGCCGCCATCATCGTCCGCCACATCCCCACCGAGCCGGTCAGCTTCACCGACGTGGTGGACGACGACGGGCAGGGGAACGGCCCGTTCGAGATGAAGCTGACGGTGTGGCGGGAGGGCGAGACGGCCTTCTTCGACTGGACAGGGACCGACCCCCAGGCACCCGGCCCGATCAACCTGGCCACCCACGACGGTCTCTTCAAGATGTTCGTGGGGATCTACCTCATCATGGCGTTCGACCCGGAGATCTCGTTCAACGAGGGGTTCCACGACCTGCTCGAGGTGATCCTCGAGCCGGGGACGCTGGTCAGCCCCGAGTTCCCGGCCCCGCTCGGCCTGCTGAACATCACCCTCGCCCGGCACTTCGACGTGATCCAGGGCGTGCTGGCGCTTTGCGCACCGGAGTTCGCCGCCGGCGCCGGCTACGGATCCAGCCCGGCGCTCACCTACAGCGGCCACGATGCCCACGACGTCTACTTCCAGCTCGGCGAGATCAGCTACGGAGGTCTTCCGGGGCGGCCCGCCGGCGACGGGATCGACGGGCATTCCTGGTGGCCGCTGTTCACCAACATCCCCACCGAGTACATCGAGAGCTACTTCCCGGTGATGGTGCAGACCTACCGCTCGATTCCCGACAGCGGCGGTGCCGGACGCCACCGCGGGGGCAACGGGGTGGAGAAGGTGTACCGCTTCGACGCCGATGGCGAGATCACCATCCAGGACGATCGCTGGCAGAGCCGACCGTGGGGCTGGGCGGGGGGACAGTCCGGCGCCGTCAGCGCCAAGACGCTGCAACGGGCCGACGGCACAACCGAGGAACTGCCCTCCAAGTGCGACGTGGTCGCCGTGCGGGCAGGCGACCGGCTGGCGTTCGTCACGGCCGGCGCGGGCGGACTCGGCGACCCGCACGAGCGTCCCGCGGGAGCGGTGCTGGCGGACGTACGCAGCGGCCTCGTCTCGCCGGAGGCGGCACGGCGCCACTACGGCGTGGCCATCACCGCGGACCTGCAGGTGGACGACGCCGCCACGGCGGAACTCCGGCGATCGGGTGGCGGCAACGGCAACGGAAGCAGCGCCGACGGCGACATCGACGGCAGTCGGGTCCGCGGTGGCCACGAGGCTGACGGTCACGATGGCTGACCTCGTTCTGGCGGAGGCGTCCGACGGCATCGCCCACGTCACGCTCAACCGGCCCGACAAGCTCAACGCCCTGAGTGTGCGGCTGCTCGAAGCGCTGCTGGACGCCCTGCAACGGGTGGCGGACGACGAGACGGTCAGGGTGGTCATCGTCTCCGGTGCGGGCCGGGCGTTCTCGGCGGGCGGCGACCGGGACGACCGCGACGCCCCATGGACCGGAGATCTGACAGAGGACACCGCGCTGCTGCGGCACCTCATGGAATCAAGCCGCCTGCTGGCCGAGATGCCGCCGGTCACCGTCGCTGCGATCAACGGACCGTGCGCGGGGGGCGCGCTGGCACTGGCGTGCGCCTGCGACCTGCGCTACGCGGCGGCGTCGGCTCGTTTCACGACGGCGTTCGCCAAGGTGGGTCTCTCCGGTGACTTCGGCGGCACGTGGACACTCAGCCGGATCGTCGGGCCGGCCAAGGCGCGCGAGCTGTACCTGCTGGCTGATGTCATCGACGCGGCTGAGGCGGAACGCATCGGGCTGGTGTCCGACGTGGTGCCCGACGACGACCTGCTGCCCCACGTGCGGCAGGTTGCGGGGCGCGTGGCCGGCACCGCACCGGGTGCGCTCGTTGCCATGAAACAGAACCTCAACGACGCCCTGCGGCTTCCCCTCGGCCAGTTGCTCGACCGGGAGGCGCAGCGGCAGGTACGGGCCACCCGGGATCCGGGATTCGGGGAACGATTCCACCTCCGGAAGGGGTGAGAGGGCCACCGATGGGACGACCGCTGGCACGCCTGCTCATCGAGTCGCACCTCGTGGCCGGGGATCCGGTCGCCGGCTCGGAGATAGCCCTTGGCGTCGATCAGGTCTTCATCGACGACTCGGTCGGACCGCTCATCGCGCTCGAGTTGGAGGCCATGGGCGTGGACCGGGCGAGTGTGGATCTCGGCGTCGGCTACGTCGACCACCTGCTCCTGCAGACCGACCAGCGCAATTCCGAGGACCACCTCATGATGCGGAGTGCGTGCGAGCGCTTCGGGCTCTGGTTCAGCAGGGCCGGCAACGGGATCTGCCACGCCGTGCACCAGCAGTCCTTCGCCCGTCCCGGCGCCTGCCTGCTGGGCTCCGACAGTCACACCTGTGCCGCGGGCTCACTGGGCATGCTGGCTATCGGGGCCGGCGGGTTGGCGGTGGCGCTCGCCCTCGCCGGCGAGCCCTTGTACCTGACGATGCCGGAGATCTGGGGTGTGCGCCTGGTTGGGGGACTCCAACCGTGGGTGAGCGCCAAGGACGTGATCCTGGAGATGCTGCGCCGCCACGGCACCGACGGTGCCTCCGGCCGGTTGATTGAATACCACGGGCCGGGCGTGGACACCCTGTCGGCGTGGGATCGCCACGTGATCGCCCACATGGGCGCCGAACTGGGCGCCACGACCTCGCTCTTCGGCTCCGACGACGAGGTGCGGCGCTACCTGAGGCGCCAGGGGCGGGGCGGGGATTGGCGGCGCCTCGAAGCAGAACCCGGCGCCGACTACGACCACCGCAGCGAGATCGACCTGGGCGGCGTCGAGCCGCTCGTGGCGCTCCCGCCATCTCCCGGCAACGTCGTGCCGGTCGCATCGGTGGCCGGTGCGGAGATCCACCAGGCGTACATCGGCTCGTCGGCCAACCCCTCGTTCCGTGACCTTGCCGTGGCTGCGCACATCGTCGCCGGGCAGACGGTCCACGATCGCGTCTCCTTCGACATCAACCCGGCCAGCCGCGAGGCTCTGGGGAACCTTGCCCGCTGCGGCCACGTCACCACCCTGCTGGAGGCCGGGGCCCGCTTGCATCAGGCCGGGTGCAACGGTTGCCCCGGTATGGGTCAGGCGCCGGCGGCCGGCCGGATCAGCCTGCGCACGGTGCCCCGCAACTTCCCCGGCCGTTCGGGAACGGCAGACGATCAGGTGTACCTGGTGAGCCCCGAGACGGCGGCGGCGTCGGCCCTGGCCGGCGTCATCACCGATCCCCGGACGCTGGGGGCGGCGGCCCCGGTCATCGACGAGCCGGACCGCTGGGTCACCAACCACGACCTGCTGGTGCCGCCGCCGGACTTCGACCAGGCGCAGCACGTCCAACTCGCCAAGGGGCCCAATCATCCGGCGCTGCCCCGGTTCGAGCCGATGCCCGACCGGCTCTCGCTGCCCGTTCTGCTGAAGATGGGCGACGACGTGTCCACCGACGAGATCCTGCCGGCGGGGCCGCGTGCGATGCCGTTCTGGTCGAACGTGGAACGGATGAGCGACTTCGCCTTCGAGGGCGTCGATCCCACCTACCCGGACCGTGCCCGCGCCGCATCGGGATCGGATCACGCTGTGATCGGCGGGCGGAACTACGGGCAGGGCTCCAGCCGTGAGCAGGCGGCGCTGGCGCCCCGGTTGCTGGGCCTCCGGGTGGCCATCGCCCTGGACTACGCCCGGATCCACCACGAGAACCTCGTGCTCTTCGGGGTGCTGCCTCTGGTGTTCGCGGACCTCGGGGGCTACGAGGCGGTCGACGCGGGACACACCCTGCTCCTCGACGGTCCCGTCGCGCTGCTCGAGGCGGGAACCGGCAGCGTGCTGAACGCCACCACCGGTGTCCGCTTCGATGTACGCCACGACCTCTCCCCACGTCAGGCGGACATCGTCCGCCACGGCGGCGCCATCAACGCCGTCCGCATGGCGACCCCGAGCGGGGGACGCTGATGGTGCCGCTGCCGACGGTGACGAACTGGGCCGCCCTCGGGACACCGATAGTGCCGTCGACGGTGGTAAAGACCGCGTCGGGCCGGGCTGCGTCGAGCGGGGGTCGCTGATGCTTGCTCGTGAACTGGTCCTGCCGCACCTGCTGGCCGCCCGGGCGCAGGAGCACCCCGACCGGACGTTCCTGCAGGAGGTGGACGGCCGGTCGGTCACCTACGCCGAGATGCACAGCGCGGCGCTCACGTGGGCGGACGCCTACCGCCGCCTCGGGGTGCGGCCAGGAGACCGGGTGGCCGTGATGCTTCCCACCGACATCGACGCGGTGAGCGCCTGGCTGGGGCTCTCGTGGCTGCGCGCCGTCGAGGTTCCCGTCAACACGGCGTACGTGGGTCGGATGCTCCGCTACCTGCTGGAGCACTCGGGCTCGAAACTGCTGGTCACCGTCGGGGAATACGTCGACCGGCTGCGCGAGGTGGCCGACGGGTTGGCCCACCTGGAAACGGTGGTGGTCATTGACGACAACGCCGCCACCGACCCAAACCACACACCTATCGGCCGGGACGACGACGCCGCCGCCGAGGGGAACAATGCGGCCACCGACGACCACACCACTACCGACCCGAACGACGTGAGGACCGATCTGCCGTTCCGGGTCGTCGGGCGCCGGGAGTTCCTCGCCGGGGCCTCCCCCGCGGACGACCTCGACGGCCCCGGACCTGCCGACATCGCCACGGTCATGTACACCTCGGGCACCACCGGGCCTTCCAAGGGCGTGCTGATGCCGTGGGCCCACCTGCACGCCACGGCGTCGGCGGACATCTTCACCGGTGACTTCGGCCCCGACGACGCCTACTACCTGCCGTTCCCCTTATTCCACATCAGCGGCAAGGGCCCCATCTACACGTTCGGTCTGGTGGGTGGCCGTGTCGTGATGCGCCCTTCGTTCAACACGTCGGCCTTCTGGGGCGACATCCGGCGCTACCGCTGCACCACGACGCTCCTGCTCGGCGCCATGGCCAACTTCATCCACCGGCAGGAACCTCGGCCCGACGATGCGGCCACCCCGCTGCACACCGTGGTGATGGTTCCCCTCATTCCCGAACTCGACGAGTTCAGGGAGCGGTTCGGTGTGCGGGTTTCCACCGCCTTCAACATGACCGAGGTCAGCGTTCCCCTGCATTCCGACGGCTGGACCCTGGCGAACCTGGAGAGCTGCGGGAAGGTGCGGCCCGGCTATCAGGTGCGGGTCGTGGACGGCGACGACGAGGACGTGGGGCCCGACCGCGTGGGCGAGTTGATCGTGCGGGCGGATGACCCGTGGACGCTCATGGCCGGCTACCTCGACATGCCCGAGGCCACCGTCGCAGCCTGGCGCAACCTCTGGTTGCACACCGGCGATGCGTTCCGCTACGACAGCGACGGCAACTTCTACTTCCTCGACCGGATCTCCGACACGATCCGCCGCCGCGGCGAGAACATCTCCTCCGCCGAGGTCGAGGTCGTGGTCAACGAGCATCCCGGTGTGCTGGAGTCCGCCGCGGTGGCCGTGCCCTCGGAGTGGGGCGAGGACGAGGTGAAGATCGTGGTGGTGCCCCGTCCGGGCTGCACCGTGGCACCGGCGGAGCTGATCGACTTCCTGGCGCCCCGCCTGCCCGGCTTCATGGTCCCCCGCTACGTCGAGGTGGTCGCGAACCTCCCCAAGACACCCACGGCGAAGATCCGCAAGGTCGAACTGCGGGCACAGGGCATCACACCAACAACCTGGGACCGCCAGTCCGCCGGCTAGCGGCGAGCCGATACCGGTCTCCCACGCGGATCGACGCGCCACAATCCGTCGCTGTCGGACAAGACTGAGTGGAGATAGCGCTGGGATGTGCTGACTCATCCCCGAGTGGCAAGACCATCGGACACAAAATCGTAAGTCAAAAGGCCTGCGATCTCGGCCAAACCTTGATTGCTCAGCAGCCTCTCAGACACAACCGGGTCAGTCGTGATACGGACCGAGAAACCGCTCTCCGTCGAAGTGGATGAGGTGCGTGGGGTCCTCTGCAACCCACGCTTCGGTCTCCCAGGAGATGTCGGCCACGTGCTTCGCCAGCGTGCGCCGATTCTCGAATGCCGTCACGAATACGAGACCTGCGGAGGAGGCCGAGAACAGATCCCGGAGATCCTCACGGCGCTTTGGGTTGACCGGGCCGTGACTGGTAACGGCTTCGACGAGCACCAGCCAGTTCCGGAGCACGTCGTGGACGACCAGGTCAGGCATCTTGCCGTGCTCGTCGAGGGTGATTCCCAGTTCCTTTAGTCCCTCTTCGTTGTGAATCGCGAACTTCTCGTCCGCGTCGCCGATGTACAGGACCCGGCCACCAGGTGTGAAGATTGGGCAGAAGTCCTCCACGAGCCTCGCTACCAGTTCGTTCTGCCCGCCCGGCGACAGACTGACCTGGTGTCCCTCCGGCAGCGTGACGGGGATTCGCTGGAGATCCCGCTCGAGAGCCCAGCGCTCTGTCAGTGACTCGATTCGGCGCTGATAGCTCTTCAACTCAACCGACCAGTCCACTGTCCCGTACGCCCGCAGCAGACGAAGGGATGCGGGGCTGACCTGATAGACGGTCTTGCCGCTATTGATCGGCCGGTGCGGCTCGTCAGGATTCAACACGACGAGCCCAACTGCGAGGAACTGGTGAACCGTCTGGCGCCTGACGGTCTCACGCGTGTTCGGCGCGTACCGCTTCCCGTAGCGCTCTGCCATGAAACTCATCATCTGGGTAATGCCCCGCAAAGGATCCGCAGCCTCGCTCCACGGCTTGTCCAAGGTGAGATCAAGCAGCGCCAAGAGAGCGAGAGCGGATCGCTCGTTGCGCTGCTGCCTCGGGAACCCGAGTTGGCTCAGTACGTCGATGGCCTCGTCCACGGTGGCCATCATCGATCCTCTCTCGAAGAGGGGACGTAGTGGTCAAACAGCGCATCGATGGCGGCTTGCGTGTGCTCGACCTGCCTGGCTGCGACCCCAAGGGCGTTGAGTTGCCCCACCCTGGGGTAGTTCAATGACCGCAGATCGGTCGCGTTCACTTGTGTGTGTCCGTTGAACTGCCTGAAGAACATGTCGACCGCCGTTGTATTCAGGTACGCAGCAAACCCCCAGGCAAGGTCGAGGGGCAACCCAGCCCCGTCGCGGTGGAAGACGTTGACGTGGTTCTCGACCGCCACCTCGTCGGCTCCCAGGTCATCGGTCTCCAGCACGGCGGCCACGATCCTCCGCCGCTCCTCTTTGGAGGAGAACCGCTTGACCAGCACGTAGTTGCCTGCCGGAAGCAGCATCTTCCGCGTAACGCTGTTGACAGCGAGCGCTGCGGGTTTCTTGCGGCGCGACTCCTCCGGCCGGACGCGCCCCGACCGGAGGTGGTACGGATAGACCAGCGGCACCGTGCCGTCCACAACCGACTCGCGTAAGTGCTCGCGTACCCGGAAATCGACGACCCTGCCTGTCGACACCGCGGCACCCGTGCCGGGCAGGGAACACTCAAGTGCCGCGATTCGCGTTGCGGCTGCGACGGCCGGATCCCCCGAGACGATGCGGATGAATGAGTCTGGATCGTCGGGACGAACGACGTTCGCGAAGGGCACCCGATCCTCTCGGACGTCCTCCTCGCCGGATCCGGCACTCGTCGAGATGGTCACCGCCGCCTGCGCAGCACCCTTGACGAGATGGACGACCACATTCTCCTGCAACACGCCTGTGTCACGGAATGCCTTGTCGCGGGCTTCGAAGAGGTGAATCCGGCGCAATTCCGACTGCTCCAGCAGTCCTTGCCTGAACGCCCGGAAGTACGGGCCGTTGCAGAAGCTCCTGGGCGTGATCGCCACAAGCTGGCCGCCCGGGTTCAGAAGCCGGAGAGCAAGGGCAACGAACGCGGCGTATAGGTTCGTGACTTCGATTCCCGTGCGCGTCAGCATCCGCCGCAATGCCGACGAGGTGGCGAGCTTCTGATACGGCGGGTTCAGGATCGCCAGATCGAATCCCACCTCCTGTGGCGCGAAGAGTCCGCCGTCCAGCTTGCGACAGGCCCACTCCACGAAGTCCGCCGACACAGTCCGCGCAGTGATCGATGGCACGGCCTGCGAGCATTCGCGCAAAGTCTCGGTGAGCGCACCGAGCAAGGCCCCGTCTACCTCCACCGCTGTCACGTCCAAGTCGACAGCCCAGCCCTCGACCACCGCTCGATCAACAAGAGCGGCTGTCAGGGAACCGACACCGGCGCCAGGGTCGAGCACGCGCACCACACCGTCCGGAGGGTCGAACATGCCGGCCAGCAGCGACGCAATCGGCGCCGGAGTGAAGAACTGCCCGAGCGCGGACCGCTGCGCCGCGGAACGGTCGGCGGTCTCCGCGACACGTCGCGCCTCGGTACGGACCGCCAACGACGCAGATGCAGAATGTGTTGCTACTTGAAGACCGTCCTTCATGATTCCCCAGTTTGTACCAGGCGTGAGACACTCCCGCGGTTCTCCGGTTTCAGCGGTGCTGGCCCTCCTACAACTCAACTGAAGCTGCGGCCGGAGCGCTGGGCCTTAGTCGTGAGGCGACTGCCCGGAGGTTGGCTGCATTGGCGTCGCGCGGGTGGTTGCGGCGTGTGCGCCGGGGCCTCTATCTCGCAGTGCCGGTGGATGCACCGGATCCTGCTGTTAGCGCTCACTGAAATTCCCCACTTCTGGTCACTGAAATTCCTCACCCTGATATCCGCCAGATAGGGGTGGGGCTCCTCTGAACTGGTGGATGCGGAACAGCGGTGTGGTTGGGTCGACACGTCGGCAGGGGAAGGCGCCCCAGTCGGTCACCGACTCAGTCGAGCGGAGGCCCGCTCGGCGGCTTGCCGCAGTTGAGTCGTATCGCGACCGGCGCGCAGCCATTGGGCAGGCGTCTCGCCGGCGAGATCCTCGTCCTGGTGTGTGGTGGCCCAAGCGGCGACCACAAGCGGGTCAATGTCGTCGAGACGGTCTCGGAAGGCGCCGATCAGGTCACGGACTTCGGGCCGGATGCGTGCACCGTCGATGTCGAACTGCCAGGTCGGGTACCAGGTGGTGCCGTCGCCGGGTAGACCGAGAAGTGATCCGGTGTTCTGGCGCTTGGCCAACGCCTGGCGGCTGACACCGAGGAGTTGTACGACCTGGCTGGTGTCAAGCCGATCGCCGACGACCTGAGACCACCGTACCGCTGCCAACACCTGCGCGGCGGCGCGGCGACCGAGGCGCATCGCCTCGTCGTCGTCGAGCTTGCCCAACAACTCAGCGTCGGCGGCCAATGCTTCGACGAAGCTTTCAGCCACAGCAACTGCGGCGGATAGACCGACGTCGTTGTCGCGGCGTCGGCGAAGCTCGCGCACCGCTTCCTCGAAGGCCGCCTGAAGCGGCCGCAGGAGTCCTGGCTCGAGTTTCACGGTGAACGCTTCGAGGAGTCGGTCGGAGTTGCTCGTTTCGATCTGACCGTGTATCAGCCGGTTGCGAATCCGCCGCAATGCGGCCTCAGCGACGATGCTCTCGGTGCTCCCGATGACGCTGTCGGCGGCAATCGACGCCTCAAGGGCGTTGCGGAGCCGCTCGTCATACTCGACCTCGCTCAGGATGACGTGGCCATGGCCAGGGTCGGTGCGACGTGCCAGCAGCCGACCCAGCAGATCAACGATGTTGAATTCAGTCGTCGCGTGGACTCCGGTCGTCATGACGAGTCCAGCTTACCGTCAACCCGTCAACCCGTCAACCCGTCAACCAATTGTCGACAAAGGAGCGACGAGCGGACTCTTGTAGCGCGGGATCATCACCGCCCGGGTTCCTCCACCGCCAGGAGGAACTCGTAGGAAGCACCGCCCCGCAGGGGCCGTCAGAGCGCGAGCAGCGCGGTGAAGTCCGCTGTATCGAGTTCGGGATTGGCCCCACGGATTGCCTCGCTGATTGCTTCGACCTTCTCCGGGGCGATCACGCCGGCTGAGTGGTCGGCGAACTTGGCGATGAGGTCGTCGTCGCTCATCGGGTTGGCGGTCGAGCCCTTGAAGGCGGCGGTAGCGCTGCGCTCTGTGCTGCCGTCGGCGAACGTGGCCTCCAGGACGGCGCTCTCCATGCCGCGCCCGGGGTCGGCGACGAACGAGACCGCCTCGCGGAGAGCCAGAACATCGGGGTCAGTACGTGCGGTGGCGTCCAACTCCTCGGTCGTGAAGCGCCCCCGGTGCCATGCCGCAGCAACGCAGTAGCTGCCGTCGAAGCGTGCCTGCTGGTCGTCGGTCGGGACAGGGAAACGCCGTCGCCGGCCGCGGTTCACGTCGGCGACCAGTGGTGCGACCCGGAACGTCATCGAGGTGAGCTGTGACCGCTTGGCCTCGGGCGTCCGCTCCCGGATGTCCAGCGTGCAATCCAGGGGCGCCTGGCTGATGGTCTCGGTGGGGTACCTCTTGAAGGCGATGGGGCCGAGGATGTGCCAGTCGTCGCCAAGCGAGCCCAGGGTGGTCGCCACGGCGGTCGGGGCGTTCGCCGCCACCGTGGCCAGCAGGCCGTGCTCGCCGTCGATGGCGGACGCCGGCGCCGTGAAGCCTCGCCGTGCGAGGTCGGCGGCGACGAACCCGCTGCGGGCGGCGTCCCCGATGCGATAGGGGTGGACCGCCGTTCCGAGTGCTTCGAGCGGCCCTGCGCCTCCCAGTGCGGCCAGTCCCAGCGCATGGGCAGTCCGTTCCGCGTCCAGCCCCAGCACGACCGCGCAACCCGCCGCAGCTCCGACGGCACCGGCGGCTACCGCCGGGTTGAAACCCCTGTCGTAGTGCGCGGGCATCAGCATCGTCGCCACCGCCAACTCGACCTCTATACCGAGGGCGGCGGCGCCGAGCGCCCCCGACAGCGACACGCTCGACGCCTCGGCGGTGGCCTGCACGGCCGGCCACACAGGCGCGGTGGGGTGCACAAACGCCTCGAGGTGGGTCTCGTTGAAGTCGAGCACCTCGAACATGGCCCCGTTGACCAGCGCGGCTCGGTCGCCGGTGGTCCTGTCGCCGAGCCACAGCAAGTGGGCAGAACCGCCGGAGACGCCGTCGGTCGCCCACGCCCGTAGCCGACCGATAGTGGGATGGTCGTGGCCGGCCACCGAAGCGGCCACGGCGTTCAGCAGCAGCCGCCGGGCCTGGCGCTGCACCGCCTCGGGCAGGAGACCCTGCCGGCGAGCCGTCAGGAAGCCGGCGAGATGCTCGGTCACCGACAGCGGCTTGTTCCCCAGGTGCATCGGCCAATGGTACGGTCGCTGATCCCGGTTGTCCCGGTCAGAGGCCGTGAGACCGCAGCAGATGGTTGGATGCGGCACCGACCGAGTGTCGCTGTCGCTGATCATCGTTTGGAGGCCGTGAAACCACATGGCGCCCCACGAGTGCGAATCCCAGATCAGCCATGAAGTCGTCGGTGAGCGCGTCGAGGTGAGGTAACTCCAAGTGGCGACTCGCGACTGCGATTTCCTGTGCATCGGCGGCGGGCTCGGTGGGCTCGCCGGCGCCCTGCGTGCCGCCGAGAGCGGCCTCGATGTGGTGATCGTGGAGAAGTCCCCGCTGATCGGCGGCGTCGCCGCATACAGCGGCGGAGTGATCTGGGTGGGGAACAACCACCTGCAACAGCAAGCAGGTGCCGACGACAACCCCGCTGACGTCGCCGGCTACCTGCAATGGGTCAACCGCGACGGCGCCCCGGTCGACGCCGAACTGCTCGACACGTTCATCCGGCGGGCACCGGAGGCCGTTGAGTACTTCGCACGCTGTGGTGTCGCCTTCACGAGCACCGGGCTGGGCGACCAGTACTACCCGGAGGCGCCTGGCTCCAAGCCGGGTGGTCGCATCCTCGAGGTCACCGCCGCCGGCGCCGCGCTGGGCCCGTGGCGGGACCGCAGCCGCAGTTCGCCCCACTTCCGGCTGCTCGGTCTGACCCACGCCGAGGTGCGGGAGGCCGGCGGCGACCTGGTGGCACACAGCGCCCTGGCCGACCTACGCCGCGGGCGCCAACAGGACGATGTGCTGACGTGGGGTCCCGGTCTGGCGGCGGGATTCGCCGCCGCCGCGCTGACCCAACGGGGCGTGCCCATCGAGTTGGGAGCCCGATGCGTCGAGTTGCTCACCGCCGACGGGCGGGTGGTCGGCGCCGTCGTCGAGACCGGGGACGAGCGCGTGGAGATTCGTGCCCGGCGCGGCGTGCTGATCGCAACCGGGAGCTACGGGAACGCCCCGTGGGCGGCGGACCTGGAGGGGCTGCCGGAGATCTTCGAAGCCTCCCCACCGGTGCTCGACGGCGACGCCTTCAGCCTCGTCGAGCCCACCGCTGCGGCCCGGGTGCGGTCGGGCCAGGCGTTCACAATCCTCGGTTTCGAGAGTCCCGACGAGCGCCATCCGGGCACCGACGTGCCGCTGCACCGCGAGCTGTCCCGGGCTCTCGGCCTGCCGCATTCGATCGTGGTGAACCGGTCCGGCAGGCGCTTCGGTGACGAGAGTTTCTACGGATTCCTGATCCGGGCGATCAAGGAATACGACGACGACGGCCGGTTCCCCAACTATCCGTGCTATCTCATCGGCGACAACCGCTACCGCACCCGCTACCAACTCGGCGACACCGAGGAGTGGCCGGCCAACGTCGTGCAGGCGTCGCGGCTCGAGGACCTGGCCGCCGCGCTCGGTGTCGACGCCGGTGGCCTCGTGGCGCAGGTAGCGACCTTCAACGAGACCGCCGACGACGGAGATGACCCCGCGTTCGATCGAGGCACGCTCCCGTACAGCCGGCTACGGGCCGGAGACCCCGCCCAATCGCCGAACCCCAACCTGGGTTCGCTGCGCGAGCCACCGTTCTGGGGTCTGCCGCTCAAGCTGCTGGGCACAGGCATCTACTCGACGGGCCTGCTGATCAACGGTGACGCGCAGGTGCTCAGCGAGGATCGCCGCCCGATTCCGGGCCTGTACGCCACGGGCAACGCCGCCGCTTACGTCGAGCAACCCGCCTACGTCGGTGGCCTCGCCAACGCCCGCGCCATCACCTACGGCTACCTCGCCGCCGGCCACGCGGCTGCAGGCTCAGCCGGCGGGGTGGAGGGTCGCCCAGAGGCGCTGGGGTGAGAGTGGGGTGGTGAGGGTGGCGTCGGCGGTCGTGGTGGCGCCGGCGGTGGCGAGGGCGTCGAGGACGGCGTTGACCACGCACGGGTAGGCACCGTTGGTGCCGCCCTCCCCCATGCCCTTCATGCCGCCGGGCGTGTGCGGGGATGGTGTCTCCATGTACTCCACGGTGAAGTTGGGGATGGTGTCAGGAGTCGGCACGAGGTAGTCGGCGAGCGTGGTGGTGCGGGGCTGACCGTCGGCGTCGTAGACGATCTCCTCGTGCAGCGCCGCCCCGATGCCCTGCGCGGCGCCGCCGTGCACCTGCCCCCGGACGATCACCGGGTTCACCACGGTGCCGCAGTCCAGGACCACCACGTAGTCGGTGATCTCGACGCCGCCGGTTTCGGGGTCCACCGCCACGGCGCAGGCGTGCGTGGCGTAGGAAAACGTGGGGCTGACCGGGTCGTAGACGTGCGAGGCGGTGAGGCCGGGGGCCTGACCCGCGGGCATGCCGAAACCCCTGTGGGCGGCGGCGGCCACCTCGGCGAGTGGCACCGAGGCGGCAGTGCCGGCCACGGTGGCGTGGCCGTCGGCCAGGGTGATGTCGGCAGGGTTGGCCTCCAGTATCTCCGCGGCCATGGCGCGGACCCGTTCGGCCACCTCCCGGGCGGCGACGACCGCTGCGCCACCACCCACCGCCATGGAGCGGGACGCGGCGGTGCCGTAGGCGGAGTAGGGAGTGACGTCGGTGTCGCTGTGGATCACGTCAACATCGGCGACATCAACGCCCAGTTCGTCGGCCAGCAACTGCGCCAGAGTCGTTTCGAGGCCCTGGCCGTGGGGCGAGACGCCGGTGTAGAGGCGCACGGCGGCGTCGGGTTCCATGCGCACGACGGCGGTCTCGTAGCCGCCGATGCGCAGGCCCAGCAGCTCGTTCAGGAAGCTCGGCCCCACACCGGCCAGTTGCACGTAGGAGGCGTACCCAACGCCACGCAGCAGCCCGCCACCGTCCTCACCGGACGAGGGTCGGGAAGGCTTGCCGCTGGACGCCGCGGGCGCCCCGGCGGTGTCGGGGACAGGATCGGCCAATGCCCTGCCACCGGCGTCCGACCGTCTCTCGATCAGCTCCCGGGCGCGGCGCAGCGGTGTGGCGTAGTCGCCGTTGTCGTAGGTGACGTGCGTGCGGGTGGTGTAGGGCTGTGCCTCGGGGCGGATCATGTTCTGCTCCCGCAGCTCCGCGGGGTGCCGTCCCAGCGCCCGGGCTACGAGGTCGACGGCCCGCTCGGCAATGAACGCCGACTGGGTCTGCCCGAACCCCCGGTACGCCCCCGTGGACATGGTGTTGGTGGCTACGAGCCGCCCGGTGCCCCGCACCGCATCCCAGGTGTAGGGCCCCGGCGCCATCCCCAGCGCCACGAACAGCGGCCCCCCGGCGAAGACGCTGCACTGGGCGCCGGCGTTGCGCAGCATGTCGATGCGCAGGCCGCGCAGCGTCCCGTCGTCGTCGAAGGCCACCTCCACGTCGCAAACCTCGCCGCGGCCGTGCGTGGTCCCCAGCAGCGACTCCGTCCGGCTCTCGGCCCACAGCACCGGGCGCCGCAGCGCCAGCGCAGCGATGACGACCATCATCTCGTCCTCGTAGAGGTGGTCCTTCAGGCCGAAACCGCCACCCACGTCCGGCGCCACCACCCGCACCCGGTGCTGTGGCACGCCCAGCACCTCACAGACGGCGTCGCGCACAGCGTGGGGGGCCTGCGTTGAGGTATGCACCACGAGCTTGCCCGTCGGCTCGGTCACCGCCAGCACGCCTCGGCCTTCCATCGGCGCCCCGCTGAGGCGTCCGATCCCCAGCGTGGTGCGCAGCCGACGGTCGGCGGCGGCGAAGACCGCCTCGGTGTGCTCGGCTGTGTCGCCGGAGGTGCAGGCGGCCAGCACGTTGCCCGCCACGTCGTCCCACAGGCGGGGCGCATCGTCGGCGACGGCCGCTGTCGGGTCGGTGACCGCCGGCAGTTCCCGGATCAACGGCAGCGCCGCCTCGGCGGCGTCGGCGGTCGCTGCCGCGGTTGGCGCCACCACCACACCGACCGGCTGGCCGGCGTAGCGCACCCTGCCGTCGATCAGCGGCGTGGAGGTCTGGTACTGCTCGGCGAGGTGCCACAGCACGGGAAACTCGCCCGTCGCCTGCCGCCGCAACTCGTCGGGGTCCACGAGGCGGGCTCCGTCGGGCAGCCCGTCGGTCTCGATTCCCTCCAGAATGCCGTGCGCCACAGGGCTGCGGATCACGGCCCCGTGCAGCACGCCCGGGATCGTGCTCGCCAGATCGGCCACGTATCGCGCCGCGCCACGAAGCATCGTCTCGTCGTTGACGCGGGGCACGCTCCGGCCCACGAAACGGCCAGTCATCGGCGCGCCCCCGAGGGGTCGCAAGTCAGACGCCAGGACTCGGCCGGTTCCGCCACCCGCTGGAAGATCATCGGCGCGCTCCCAAGGCATCGACGTTGCAACAGCTGAGCCGACTGGCAAGAACGACCAGGGCCGGCATCGGCGCAACGGCAAGTCGACGCGCCGTGGCCCGACCCGGGCCGAGCGAAGAATCCGAACGATCCGTTCATGCTCTGCCGAGGGTAACCCCGGCCGCGCCACTCAATCGACCGGCTCGATCCGGCCGGCGAGGCGGAACGCCACGGCGGAACCCCCCAGCAGGATGGCGAGGATGAGCCACGCCCACTCGTAGGAGCCGACGCTGTCGACGAACGCCCCGAACGCCACCGGCGAGACGAGAGCGCCCAGGTAGTAGCCGGTCATGGTGGCGGCTGTGGCGCGGGCGACGGCCGGACCGGCCCGGTCCACGACGGTGGCGTGCATCGTGCCGATGCCGGCGAATTGCAGGACGATCCCCCCGAGGACGCCCACCATCGCCACACCCAGACCGAGGACACCGCCGGCGGCGAGCAGCAGGCACGAGACGCCGGTCCCCGCCACCAGCGCCACCAGCAGGCGCATGCGCCGCTGCGGCCCCAGCCGGTCGGCACCCACACCGGTCGCGATCATCGCCACCACACCCACCGCCGAGGAGGCTCCGACGAGGATGCCCGCCCACGTCGACGACAGGCCCAGCGACTCCTCGGCGTACGGCACGGTCCAGGAGAGCAGCGGCTGGGCACCCGCGATCAGGCAGAACGCCGCCACCGGGAACCACACGAACCCTCTCGGTAGGGGGTGCGAGCGGCCCTGGCGCAACTGGTCCAACTCACCCCTGTCGGCCGGTAGGACTCCCAGCGCCACAAATGCCATCACCCCAGCGCCTACGCCGAGGCCACCGAACACCCACTCCCAACCCCAGCGACTGGCGACGATCGGAGCGACGGCTGCGCTCACAGCGCTCATCAGGAGGATGCCGGAACTCCGCGTCGCCAGAGAGACGGTGCGACGGCGGGGACTGACGGCACCGGCGACGGCGACGTTCGTCCCGACGTTGTTGAGCGCGTAGCCGAACCCCGCCAGCACACCGGCGGCGGGCAACGGGGCGTAGCCGCCGAGACCGGCGCCCACCCCTGAGGCAAGGACCACCAGCGCCATCCCGGCGACCACCGCCAGCCGCGCGCCGACGCGATCGCAGACGCGCCCCGCCGTCAGCGACGCCAAGCCCGCGCAGCCGAAGTAGAGGCTCACGAGCAGCCCGACGTACCAGCGCCCGACGCCCAGATCGGCGCGCAGGGAGGTGGCCACGAACCCCGGCACGTAGCCGTAGGCCGAGTTGAACGCGATCGACAGCGTGCAGGCGCCGACGACGACCGCCGGCGGGCGGGGGCGGGGAACGGAGATGCTCAGGTCGGGACGACGTCGACCCGCTGAGCGCTCGCGGCGACGAGGGCAGCGAGGTCGTCGGGGTCGGATGTGACGATCTGATCGCCGTGGGTGGCCATGGCCGCCAGTGCTGCATCGACAGCGTCGGCCAGCCCGGAGCGAGCGAGCAGCACGCCGGCCCGGCGCCCGAGTTCGTCGTCGAGGGGGACGGTCTCCACGGCGTGCAGCGCCCGGGCGAGTCGGGTCTGGTGGCCGGTTCCGCCGCGCCACACCTGGGCAATCACGCCACCGTGGGTCATCGGCGGACTCCCGGACTCCAGAGTTGCCTTGAGACGGCGCCACATCGCCCGTTCATTGCGCTCGAGCGCCACGAACGCGCCCGCGTCGAGAATGACGCTCACCCGGCTCGCCCGGCCGCCATCCGCGATGAGGCAGCGGCATCCCTGTCCCGTTGGGTCTGTTCGGCGATCTCGTCGTCGGTGATGACCCCGTGTGCGGCCTCATAGTCGCGGACAAGTTCGCCGAGCACGCCGAGCCGCCGGTCTCTGACCCGCCGCTGTTCCATGGCCCCGGCGACCCACTCGCTCACCGACCGGGCGCGACCCTCACCGACCGCAGCACTGGCCTCGTCGAGCAGAGCCTCGTCCACTGTGATCGTGACACGCCGCTTGTGCATACCAACAGCATACTGGAGTATTTTGATCCGCATATTCTTCGCATTTGCCCTGCGTCGAAGTCTCTTGCACAGGTTGCGGTTTGAGTCACTTGCGAGGAGGTGAGCATGGCGACGGTTGCCTCGCTGTCCCGCCACCGCTCTGTCGGTCTGAGTAGACCGCGGTAACCCTTGATGATCGCATCGACGATGGGACGTCGCCGCTCAAGAGTGCGTCCATCTTGACTCATAGATTGATGTTGGTGCTTTGCCATCTCGACTGCGAGAAGGGTGACACTTTCCCTGCCCCATAACAGGCAAGCAGCAACTCTAGGGCTATCCAATCAAGCAGTACAATTTGGAGTATGTTCTGAAATTGATCGATGACCAGAGGCTGCGTCGGGATTCAGAATAGCTGACAGGAGGATGGTATACTTTTACTCCCATTCCCCTAAAACAGAATGACACCAATTATCAGCCACATTAAAATGCCAACCTACAGGACATGCTAACCTACTCCATAGTTGTGCATATTCTTCAAGTGTCGTGCCGCTACACCTGTTAATTATGAAATCAAACTCACATTCAAAAAGTGTATTAGCCATCTGTATGACTCTATCTGAAGTTGTTCCCTCAATTTGTCTAGTACATTCGCGGGTATGTGGATCAAATCGACAAGCATCTTCCAAATATGCCAGTTTTGCAGCTGCTGTAAGGAAATCATTATCCGCAAGCACAATTTGATCCTCAGTCTCATCGCTTGGCTGTTCACCTGCGGGGTCTTCAGCTACTACCGGAGGTGTCACCGTTATGGGTGTGCTTTGTAGCCAGCGGCCGGCTGTGGCGGTGGTGGGGAAGAGGCGCTGCCTGGGCAGCAGGCGTTCGCCCCAGGAGTCGTCCGCCAGGCGTTGCTGGAGTCCGAACTCGATCTTGCCGTTTGCGCGTTTGCGGGCGGTGATACGGACCACCACGTCGGCGGCGGAGCTACTCCCCGTCGCTGTGACGCTGACCGTCAGCGCCGCACTGGCCAGCCAGCGCCCGACAGTGGCGGTGGTCGGGAACAGGCGCCGCGCCGGGAGCTGTCGCTCACCCCAGGAGTCATCGGACCGGTGCTGTTGGAGTCCGAACTCGACCTTGCCGTTGTCGAGCTTGCGGGCCACGATGCGCACCTCGTCGTCGGCCTGCTGAGCGACAGCCGCCGACGACACGACCGCAGCGCCGAGCACAGCAAGCACAGCCGCCACCGCCACGCACACAAACCGCGCCCGACCGGAGCGTCCTGCCACCCGGCGGGTGCCCTCGAAGTCGGAGACCACCACGGCCCTGGAAAATCGCGCCCTCATCCCAACACTCCATCCTGGCGACATTTACCAGCACGCCGCCGTACATCCGAACACATCATTTGCCAAACCGTAGTTCCTCGCGTTCGACCGGGGAGGCCCCCCCAACGGGTGCAGGTCAAACTCGGCCGTCCGCCGGCTACGTGCCCTGTGCGCCCTCGGTCGGCCTTTTGCCTACCGAAGGCCCGCACCAGCCGGTTCAGCCGTGCCGCCGGCGAAACGGACGCCCCGCGGCACACCCAGGCAGCCTCCCGGGACTCGTCGGTGTCGTCCGTCGGCAGTCTCGCCGATCAACGGGCGCGGCATGCGGAGTCAGGGCTTGGTCACGTCCATCACGACCACGGAGACTCTGCGCGCTTCCTCGCGGGTCAGGTCCTGTTCCAGTCGCTGCGCCAGCTCTTCGATTGTGGTTGGGCGACCGCCGTCAGGGGGCCGCGTCGTCTCGCCCGCTCCGAACCAAAGCACCAGGAAGATCCCGTAACCCGATGTTCCTGGGTCGGTCGTGTACTGGTCGATGAGCTGCCTGCGCAGCCCGCTCCACAGGTCGACAGCGGAGTTTCGCTTGATCTCGATGGGAACGTTGAACACTCCGCAACCAGCAGTCATGTCGGCCCGCTTGCCCGACGCGTAGAGGCGCTCCGGCGCTACGTCGACAACAGGAGGAAGACGCCTCACCAGAGCCTCAAGCAGCCAGTCGCGACCGGAGTTCTCCGGCTTCGCGTCGGTGGGGCGACCGTATTCGTCCTCGTTCCAGAAGTGGCGCCAAAGGTTGCTATTTCCGCCCCGCACGTCCGCTGAGATATCACGGAGCCTCTCGGTCAGCAGTGCCGCCAGATCCGCCGCGTTCGACGGTGCCTCGTCGCTGAGTGTGCGCTGGACCTGCTCGATCCTCAGATGCTCGTAGGAGGCATCGCGATGTATCACGCACTGGCGCTCCAGGGACCAGATCAGTCGGTCATGCCAGGCTGCCAGGTGCGGATCGTCGATCAGGTCGCGAAGCGCCTGCTGAGCTTCGTCACCGGCCAACGCACCGAGTTGTGCAATCAGCTTGAAGATGCGGTCGGATGCGTCCATCTCAAGCGTCACGAGCCCACTCTCGGCGAATGGGCGGTATTTGCATCCCAGCATCTCGATTGTGCACTTCAACGCGGCGACATCTCGGACGGTGTCCAGGATTGAGCCATCGAGGCCACGCCGATCCGAGATGTTGCGGAAGAACTCCGCGAGATACCTGACGCGCCTCTCGCTCGCTCCCACCCAAGCCGCCAATTCCGCAAACCCGGAGCCCGACCAGAGCAGCGCATCGGTCGCCCTCCATCGGACGCGCTGGGCGACGGTCATACTCGCCGAGGAGAGTTTCCTTTCGACCAGTACACGGAGTGCCGACCTGTCCGGGTACTCGAAGGCATCGCCCAGCAGCCGGTCGAGCAGCGGGTGTTGCTCGCTCGGGGCGCGGATCGGGAAAGCGCGGAGCAGTCGCAACCTCACATCGTGCACGAGGTCGTCGTGGCCGGTGACGGTTCCCAGAACGTTGAGCCCGGGTGGGGACTCGTCACCAGCCCGAAGAGCGACAACCGCGCACCGATACAGGACATCGAGAACCAGTTCGGGATCGTCCCGGAACCATCGGCCGTGCCAACGCGCAGACACGGGACCGACCGGCACGCAGTAGTGGATGGCGAGGGCGTTGCGCTTCAGCGCGTCGTCGAGGCCGTCCAACCGTGCCGGGTCCTCCTCATCGAGCAGGTGCAGACTCGCCAGCAGCGGATACGCCAACCACGAATGCTTCGATTCCGAGTACAGCGAGATGGTTCGCTCGGCAGCGGGCACGTCATCGCGCATCACCGCCTGCCGAAGACCGGCGAGGACCGCGTCGACGAGACCGCTGTCGCCACCGATGAATTCGGCGATCCGGCTGTGGGGGGAGGTCATCCGGTCGGCGCCCGCGAACAGGCCGAAATACGCCTTGGCGAGGGTGTTCAGGTTCTGGGATGAAAACCTGTTCTCGCGCAGTTCGGTCTCTCGGGAGCAAACGAGTTCCGACCATTCCTCGCGACGCTTGCGCTGGTCAACACGGGCCTGCTCGCGAAGGCCTTCGAGTTCCTTCAGGTGCGGATCGTCGGCCGCGGACTGTTCCGACGAACCCTGCTGCATGAGTCCGTCGACCCGCTCTGCCAGTGTGCGATGTACGCGGGTGCGCTCGAACAGAACGTCAAGAGTCAGACCCTTGTTCCTCGCTGGGTTTCGCAGTGATCGGTGTGCCTCATTCAGCAACTCCTGTGATACCGCGGGGTTCGTGTCTGAGGTCGCGATGGCCTGATCGAGGCACCACACTCCAAAATCCGACGGAAGCCTGCTCCCGTGCAACGCATCGCAGCGCCAGTAACCGAGCGGATCATCCGGACTGCGTGTCGTGAGCCACTCCAGATAGACAGCCTTCTGGATCTCCGGTCGAGCCTCGAGCCACTCCCGGACACCGCGTGCCCGGTCGCCCGGCAACGACGTGACCAGTAGGCGTCCAACCGTGCTGAGCCAGTTGTAGAGATGTGACAGTTCGAGGCGCTCTCCCCAAGCCTCCAAGCCTCGTTCGAGGAGCCGAACCGGAAGACGCTCGACCTGCGACTCGTCGAGTTCCGGAATCAACCGCGATGCATCCTCGTGAAGTGCGTCGAGCAGTTCCGCCGCCTGTTGGTCCGAAGAGCGCTCAAACAGAGTGGTCTCCCAGAATTGCCAGTAGCGAAATCCAAGATCATCTGGTCCCGTCACAGAGCGGTAGTAGTGCCATACCTGCGATGGAGTGATCAAGTCCGGATACAGCCGATCCAGGAGGGTTCCAACTAGTTCGTTGTCGGGGTCCGGCAGTTCGCCCTCGCGGACCGCCTTTAGAAGCACGGTGAGTGTCCGTGTCTTGTCACTACCACCCGGCGAGAGACGTAGATAGGCGTCCAGCGCTCGTCGCCTCACCCCGGGCGGCGTTGCGACCTCCAAGAGGATGGCCCGAACCGTCGACGTCAAAGCCGTGTGTGATGCGATCTCCGTCCGGTCGGCTTCCGAAAGCAGATCCAGGACGAAATCGATGAGCCGGTCGCCCGGCGGTCCAGTCCCAGCGGTACGAAGCAACTCGTCAATCGTGGGGGCCATGTCCGAAGACGCGAGAGACCGGAACGCCCAACCGGAGTCGTACCAGGCCTCGTTCGCTCGACCGTCACGCCAGTGATGGCCCGACAAGGGCCCCTCCGTTGCGAATGTCGCCAGCGATTCAAGCAGCCGCTCCTTGTCGGCGGTCGTGAACCCTCCAATGTCGCCGTAGATGCCGACGCCGATGGGATCCGCGTCGATCAGCTGCCGACGCGCCTCGCCGGGGTGTGCGGCCAGCCAGGCAGAGAGGCCTCGGAGCACCGTGACCACGCGCCCGTCACCAGCGCCGGTCATGAGAGCGACGACACGTCGAGCCGGGAGGCCTTCGCTAATCAGACCGGCGAGGTAGCGGCCCGCCAGGAACTCCGCCACGAGCCGATGAACAGGGCTGGAATCCCGCTCACCGATAGCCGTGAACAGCCTCGTGGCCAACGCGTACTCGAGACAGGTCCGCGAGCGGTGCTCGCGTGCGTCCCCAAGCATGTCCAACGAGACAAACGAGGATCTCTCGACTCGGGGTGCAGGCGAGTATCCGTCAATTCCGCCAAGCAACTGCAGGGCGCAAAGGTAGCCGGCGGCATCCAGGATGGTCTCCACCGGTTGGGGGGAGACTCCCTCGCGATGCTCCTCGTTCTGCTCGGCAGCCATCCGTCGGCATGCCGTCTCGAAGGTCTCCAATCGACTCGCCGGCCAAGCCCCACCGTGGTAGACCGCGTCCGCTAGGAGGTCGAGCGTCAAGGGATTGCCGAGCAGGCCACCGACGCCCCGGATACGCGCCTTTTGCAGGAACTCTTCGACACTGACGCCGACACTCCGCGAACTCAACAACTCGGCGGCGGCCTGCTCGCTGAGCCGATCGAGCCGGAGCACGGTGATGCGCGAATCGGGCGAGACAGCCTCCAGACTTCGCCGGTCGGTGAGGCCGAGCCAGTCGGCATCGCGGCACGAGATGCGGAACCTTGGCCGTCCAAGTCGGTCGAGCCGGTTGCGGATCTCGTCCAGCGGGATACGTGAGTCCGCAGCACCGGCACGCATCTCGTCGAGTCCGTCGATGAAGAGCGTCCTGTGTCGCCACTCGGGGCGGGAGTCGAGGTCGAGCCAGATGAAGTCCCGAGCGCGAACGAATTCCGCTGCCTCGCCGAGCGCCTCGCGCTCCCTCTCGAATTCTGTTGTCTTCCCTGCGCCGGGATCACCGAGCAGCACGTAGGCAGCCGCCGATCTGAACTCGCTCAGCGGCTTGCCCTCCGTCGCAGCGACGTGGGGGGCACCGTCGGTGATCTCAGTACAGGTACGGGCAACCCTGGTAGTCACGTCGTGTCAAACCAGTGATCTGCCGGCAGGGACAGGAATTCATGAAGCGGTACACCCGCCTCCCCCACAACCAAGGTCAGGTGAGGCTGGAAGCGCCTCTGGAACTCCGACAGGCCGGACAGCACGACCGGTGCGGCACCACTCTTCACCTCGATTCCTACCGTTAGGGGTCCCCGCTGGAGCACGAAGTCCACCTCGTGGTGCCCTTCCCTCCAATACCTCACCTGGGTTCTCGACGACGCGGTGTTCACGAGATGCGCCCCTACCGCGCTCTCGACCATGCGACCCCAGAACGAGCGGTCGGATCGAGCCTCGTCGAACGAATACCCGGAGACAGCGGCTGTCAGAGCCGTGTTCAGCACGTTCAGCTTCGGTGTCGAAGCCTTCGCCGACGCCGGGCGGCCGGTGTGCTTCGCCAAACCTCTCAGCAGCCCCGCCTGAGTGAGCAGGTCGAGGTACCGCGCCAGCGTGGTGGTATTGCCGGCATCCTGCAGTTGGCCGAGCATCTTGTTGTACGACAGCACCTGCGCCGAGTAGAGCGCACCAAGTTCGAACAGGCGCTTCAGAAGTGCCGGCTTGTCGACTCGGGTCATGTCCAGCACGTCGCGCTCGATTACCGGCTCGACCAGAGCGCCGCGGACGTATGCCACCCACCGCTCGGGATCGTGAACAAGCGGAGCCGCCCCCGGATAGCCGCCGAAAAAGACGTAGTGCTCCACGTCGAAACCGAATGCGTCCGACATTTCGCGATAGGACCAGTGCGTCAGGCGGATCGGTTCGAAGCGGCCCGCGAGACTCTCATTCAAGCCGGCCTGCATCAGTAGCGGCGCGGAACCCAGAATCGCCACACGCAGCGGGCAGCCGGTGGCCCGATCGGCGTCCCAAAGACCCTTGACCGCTTCCGACCAGCCGGCGATCTTCTGAATCTCGTCCAGGACGAGAACGAAGCCCCGCTGCGACGTCCAGGCCCGGTGCCGGCTGTCCTCCCAGACCTCCGTCAGCCACCGAGCGTCGCGCCGGGCGGATGAAGACACAACGTTCTCGGCACTGACCGGACTCGGCCCGGGCACCGCCAGGGACACAGGCATGTCGACAGCCTCGTACCGGTGCGGCAGTCCGATGGCCGCGAGCGCCTGCCGTGCCGCCGTCGTCTTGCCGGTCTGGCGAGGACCGAAGATTGCTACAAGCCGCTCGGGCGGCTCGGACAACCGCTGAACCAGGGTCTCTACTTGGGCACGCCGGAATTCGGCCATGAGGGCAGTGTACCAAGCTGATTATGATCCTGAGTAAATTTACTCACTAGCATAATCGACTCAGTTACTCGTCTGGACCGGCACCGTCCGAACCGATCGGCGGCATCACCATCGGCGTTGCTGAACACATCGCCCCGCAAGCGTGCCGATTTTGCCAGACTGGCGCCCGTGCCCGGACTGCTGCTGCGCAACATCGCCCACCTCCTGACCTTCGACGCCGACGACCGCGAGCTGGCCGACGTCGACCTCCGTGTCTCCGACGGGCGCATCGCCGAGATCGGCGAGCTTGCGCCGCAGGGCGGCGAGACGGTCATCGACGCCTCCCGGCTGCTCGTTATGCCGGGCCTCATCAACGCCCACCAGCACCTCTACCAGGTGGGTCTGCGCTGCATCCCCGAACTCGAGCGGACCCTGCTCCCGGAGTGGCTGAAGGGCCTCGGGCAGCTCTGCATGCAGTGGTGGCGCAACGACCACTTCACGCCCGAGGCGATCGCCACGATGGCGCGGGCCGGCATGGTGGAGTCGCTGCTGTGCGGGGTGACGACCGTTGCCGACCAGCACTACTTCTTCCCGGGTGGGGTGACGGCGCCCTACATCGAGGCCACCATCGAGGCGGCGGTCGAGGTGGGGATCCGTCTCAACGCCGGCCGGGGCACCATGACGTACGCCCGCAGCGCGGGCGGGGAAGCGCCCGAAGAGGCCTGCCAGAGCATCGACGAGGTGGTGCGCCACAGCCTCGAGTTGATCGAGACCTACCACGACCCCGACCCGCTGGCCCGTATCCGCATCGACCTGGCCCCGTGCGGACCGCACGTCGACCGCCTCGAGGTGTTCGCGGCCTTCGCCGAGATCGCGGCGGAGCATCCGGGAGTGGGCCTGCACACGCATCTCTACGAAGGTGTGGACACCCAATTCTGCCGCCGCCGCTACGGGAAGTCCCCCTGGCAGGTCATCGGCCAGGCGGGCTGGCACAACGACAAGGTGTGGCTGGCCCACATGATGGACTCCCCCCGCGGCGAGATTCCCGAGTACGCCGCAGCCGGTGTGGGGATCGTGCACCTCATCGCTCCCGACCTGCGCATGGGGTTCCGCCCGGCGCCGGTGCGGTGGTGGCTCGACGGGGGCTGCACGGTGGGGTTCGGCACCACGGGCTCGGCCTCCAACGACGGCGGCAACCAGATGGGCGACATGCGGCTGGCCGCCCTCTCGCACCGCCAGTACAGCCCGGACCCCGAGCGCTGGCTGACCGCCCGCGAGTTGCTGGCCATGTCCACCCGTGGCTCGGCTCGCTGCCTGAGCCGCTCGGCGCTGGGCACTCTCACCCCGGGCTCGGGCGCCGACCTTGCCGCCTGGGACATCACCACCGTGGATCGCGTCGGCGTGCACGACCCGGTCATCGGGCTGTTGCTGACCGGCCTGTCCGACCGCGCCGACCTGGTGATTGCCGCCGGTGAGGTGGTTGTGCAGGGCGGCCGCTGCGTCAGCGTCGACGAGGACGAGGTGGCCGCAGCCGCCCGCGCCACCCTCCCGCCGCCGGCAAGAGGAGCGCCGTGAACACCTGCGCTTACGACGAAGCAAGGGCAAAGATCACCGCCGCCGGGGCGGGACCGATTCCGCAAGACCCGCCGGGATCGCTGGAACGTGGATTCCGGCCCCGGATCGAGTCCGGGGCAGGCTCTCCGCCGGAATGACCAGTATGGGCGAGGACACGACGAGCCGCGATGCCGTCGGACAAGGCACCGGCAACATCCCCGCCGTGGCGTTCGAGGCGGTCGGCGTATCACGGCGCTTCGGCGCCACGCAGGCGCTCGACCGGGTTGACTTCGACCTGCGGGCCGGCGAGATCCACGCCTTGGTCGGCGAGAACGGGGCCGGCAAGACGACGTTGGCCAAGATCGTGGCCGGCACGCTGCGGCCCAACACCGGAACGCTGCGGCTGTTCGGCGAGCCCTACACTCCCCGCCGGCGCTCCGACGGGTCGGCGGCGGGCGTGGCGCACGTGCGCCAGCAACTGTCGCTGGTGCGGGGCCTCACCGTGGCGCAGAACATCGAGTTGGGCCGTCCGAAGCAGCACGCGGGCGGGTGGCGACCGTGGCCGCGTACCTTCAACGCCCGGGCCGCCCGCGCCGAGGTGGAGCGGCTGGCCGCCGAACTGGACCTGTCGGTGCCCGCCGACGGACTGGTGGACGACCTGCCCATGGCGGTACGCCAGCAGGCGGAGATCCTGATCGGCCTGGCCTGGGGTGCCCGGCTGCTGATCCTGGACGAGCCCAGCTCGGCACTCGGCCCGCTGGAGACCGAGGCCCTCATCGGGCTCTGCCTGCGCCTGCGCAACGAGGGCACACCCATCATCTACATCTCCCACCGCCTGCCCGAACTCGCCCAACTGGCCGACCGGCTGACCGTGCTGCGCCAAGGGAGGGTCGTGACCTCAGGGCGGGACGTGGCCGACGCCGACCTGCATCGCATCGCCGAGTTGATGGTCGGCGACATCTCGCTGCTGGAGGTGCAAAGGCCCGCCCTCGAACCCGGCGACGTGCGGCTGGAGGCCGACGGGCTCCGGTTGGCGGTCGAGCACGGCACGGGACTGCGCGACGTGTCGCTGCGGGTGCGGGCCGGCGAGATCGTGGGCGTCGTGGGGGTCGCCGGCAACGGCCAGGAGGAGTTGGCGGCGGTGCTCACCGGGCAGGTCCGCCCAAACGCCGGGAGCGTGCTGGTCGACGGCGCCGACGTCACGGGCTCGCCGGCGGCCGCCATCGGCGGTGGCGTGGCACTGCTGCCCGAGGACCGCAGCGCCGGGCTGGCCGCGGACTTCGACCTGGGCGAGAACCTCATCGCCCGCCGGGTGGCAGAGCGGCCGTTCGCCCGCCTCGGCGTGCGGCTGCGAACGGCCGTGCGGCGCCATGCCCGCGCCCTGGCGGAACGCTTCGACGTGCGCCCGCCGGAACCGGCGACCCGGGCCGGGTCGCTGTCGGGCGGCAACCAGCAGAAACTCATGGCGGCCCGCGAGTTGGAACGCGACCCGGCCGTGCTGGTCGCCGCGGGCCCGACGAAGGGTCTCGACCCGCACGCCGGCAAGGCCATCCGGGACCGCTGCTTCGACACCGCCGCACGCGGCGGGGCGGTGGTCATCATCTCCGCCGACCTCGACGAGGTGGCCGACTTGGCCCAGCGGGTGGTGGTGCTGAGCGGCGGGCGGGTGACCGACCGGTTCGCCGTGGCGGACATGAACCCGGCCCGCCTGGGCGCGGTCATGGCCGGCCTGGAATGGCACGCCGAGCCGGACGAGGCGACATGAGCAGCGACGGCGACGCCCCTGGGGCCGACATCTCGGCACGAACCGAGACGGCTTTCGAGCGGGCCACCATCGGCCTCGGCACCAGCCTCCTGGCGGTGGTGGGAGCGCTGGGGCTGGGGGCGATCATCCTGGGCGGCTCGGGCAAGAACCCGCTCACCGCCTACGGGGCGATCCTGACGGGCAGCTTCGGCGACTGGTTCGCCATCGGCGAGACGTTGGCGCGCGCCGCGCCACTGGCGGTCGTCGGCGTGGGCGCGGCCGTGGCCCTGCGGGCGGGGGTCATCACCATCGGCGCGCAGGGCCAACTCATCGCCGGCAGCATCGGCGCCCTCACCACGGCGTTCCTGTTCCAGGACGCCCCGTCGGGTGTGGCCCTGCCGGCCGCGGCCATCGGCGGCGCCGTCTTCGGGATGGTGTGGGTGCTGATTCCGGCCCTGCTGCGGGCCCACCTGAACGTCAACGAGATCCTCTCCACGCTGCTGTTCAACGAGTTCGCCTTCCTGCTGCTGGCGTACCTGCTGAACGGCCCCCTGAAGGAACCCCGCGCCATCACGCCCAAGTCCGAGCCGTTCCCCGAGAACGCCGCCCTCGGCGACCTGGTTGCGAGCACCCGGCTGCACGCCGGAGTGCTGGCCGTCGTCGTGACAGTGCTGCTGTTCGGGCTCTGGGCCCGCTCCACGATGGGCTACCGCTACGACCTGTACGGCGAGAACCCCCGGCTGGCGCACAGCCTGGGCATTCCCGGCCGGCGCATCATCCTGAACTCCCTGCTCATCTCCGGTGCCGCCGCCGGTCTGGCGGGCTGGCTACAGGCGGCGGGTCTGCTGCAGCGGCTGTTCGTGGACATCGCCGAGGAGATCGGCTTCTTCGGCCTGGTGGTGGCGATGCTGGGTGGCGCCCGGCCGGTCGGCATCGTGGCAGCCGCCGTGCTGGTGGGGGCGCTGCAGGCGGGCGGGCTGCACATGCAGGCCACCGAAGGAGTGCCGGCGTCGCTGAGCGACGTGATCCAGGCGTTGATCCTGCTGGGGTTCGCGGTGCGCTACGCCCCGCAGATCGCCGCCATCCTGCGCCGCGCCGCCCGCTCGCTGACCGACACGTTCAGCGCCGTCGCCGGTTGGGGGCGGGCCGGCACCGCGGCCGCTGCCGACACCGGGCACGGGGAGGGCTGAGATGGCGAAGCTGGCCGAGCTGACGTTCTGGACCGCCACCATCTCCGGTGGCCTGCGCCTGGCCACGCCGCTGATCCTGACCTCCCTCGGCGAGACGCTCTCCCAGCGAGCTGGCGTGCTGAACATCGGCCTGGAGGGCTACATGATCATCGGCGCCCTCACGTCGCTGTACGTCGCGGTCGAGTCGGGCATCGTGGTGGGCCTGCTGGCGGGGGGCCTGGCCGGGGCCGCCCTGGCACTGCTGATGGTGTGGCTGTGCGTGCGCCTCAACGCCAACCAGGTCGTGGTGGGCTTCGGCCTCACGATCCTGGGGGTGGGCCTCACGGGCTACATCTTCCGCCTCACCACGCCGCTGGGCGGTAAGCGCCGCCAGGTGGGGATCCTGGAGGAGATCCACATCCCCGGCCTGTCGGACATCCCGTTCGTGGGCGAGGCGTTCCTCTCCAACAGCTGGATGACGTGGCTTGCCCTGGGCGCGGTGCCCGTGGTGTGGTGGGTGGCGCAGCGCACCGTGTTCGGCCTCGAGGTGCGGGCCGTGGGCGAGGATCCCGACGCGGCGTTCGCCCGCGGGGTGAACGTGATCAGGGTGCGCTCGATGGCCACGCTGCTGTCGGGCTTCACGGCGGGCCTCGGCGGCGCCGCGATCACGACCGCCCTGGTGGGCGTCTTCGAGCCGGCCATCACCGCCGGTCGGGGGTTCATCGCCCTGATCGTCATCATCATGGTGCGCTGGTCGGCGTGGGGCGTGGCCGTCGGCGCGTTCGCGTTCGGCCTGGCCGACGCCCTGGGTACGAACCTGCGCAACATCGTGTCGGACAGCGTGCCGACCGAGGCCCTGCAGACCATCCCGTTCCTGGTGGCGTTGATCATCCTCGTGATCGGCGCACGCCGGGCACGCATGCCCAAGTCGCTGGGCTTCAACTACGTGCCCGACCGCTGAGCCCCGACCCGCCGGTGACCGTCGGCGCCGACCCGCTTGGTCCATCCCAACCGCACCGCTCCAAACAGACCGCACCACCCCGACCAGACCGCACCGTCCGACGCCAACCCCTCCGCTCCGAGCACACCGACACCGAGGAGTCCCACATGTCCGCCAACCCCGACCCCGACCGTTCCTTCCTGATCAGGGGAGCCATCGTGCTGCCGATGGAGGGCCGGCACGTGTACCACGACCCGGGCTCGGTCCTCGTGATCGACGGCGTCATCGCCGCCGTCGGCAGTGTCGACGAGGTCGACCGCCACCCTGCAGCCGCGCACGTCGCGGTCATCGACGCCGCGGGGCACGCCGTGATCCCCGGCATGCACAACTGCCACCTGCACTCGGGTCTGCTGCGGGGCACCGCCGAGTCGCTGGCGCTGTGGGAGTGGCTGGAGAACCACATCGACCCGGCACACCGGGCGCTCACCCCCGAGATCGCCGAGGCGGCCTCCTGGATGGCCTACACCGAGGGGCTGCGGGGCGGCACCACGTCGGTACTGGACATGTGGCGATACATGGAGGGCTCGGCGAGGGCCGCGGAGGCGGTGGGTATAAGGGCCACGCTGGCCCCCTACACCGCCGACCTGTACGACTACTTCGAGACGCTGGAAACCAACCGCCGCCTGCTGGAGACACATCGCACCGCCGCTAACGGGCGGGTGCGCTCCTGGGTCGGGCTGGAACACATCTTCTACTGCTCGGCGGACATGTTTCGCGGCGCCGCCGCCCTCGCCGAGGAGTTCGACACCGGATTGCACACCCATTCCTCGGAGTCCATCTGGGAGGTGCAGGAGTGCCTCCGGCAGTTCGGCCGGCGCCCCATCGAGGAGTTCTACCAGCGCGGCATCCTCGGTCCGTCCACGGTCATCGCCCACGGCGTGTGGCTCGACGACAGGGAGGTGCGGATCCTGGCCGAGACCGGCACCTCGGTCACGCACTGTCCGTGCTCGAACATGAAGATCTCCTCGGGGCCGGCCCGGGTTGGCTTCTACCGGAGCCAGGGCGTGACGGTGGCGCTGGGCACCGACGGCGAGAAGGAAAACAACAACCTGGACATGCTCGAGGAGATGAAGTTCGCCTCGCTTCTGGCGAAGGTGTCCACCCTGGATCCCACTGTGGGCGACCCGTGGGACATCCTGGACATGGCGACCCGTTCGGGCGCCGCCGCGCTGGGCCTGCTGGACCAAACGGGCACGCTGGAGTCGGGCAAGGACGCCGACATCGTGGCCGTGGACCTGCGGAGCCTGCACTTCGTGCCGCTACTGCACGGCGAGGACTTCAACGCCCCCGCACACCTCGTGTTCAGCGCCTCGGCGCACGACGTCGCCGACGTGTGGGTGCAGGGCCGCCGGCTGGTCAGCGGGGGCGAGGTGATCTCCGTGGACGTCGCAACGGTGGCCGAGGAGGCCCAAGCGGCCGCCGAGGAGTTGTTCGCTCGCCGCCGTGCCCTGCAGGGCCAGACCCCCAGCCCCGCCGCCACCCTCGGCAAGAACGCCTGACCGCCGGATCGCCTCGGCGGCCGCCGGGGTAGCGGCCATCCCGCTCTGACCCGCCACCCTCCCGTCATTCCGGCGGAAGCAACGTCACCCCGGACCCCGATCGGGGGCAGAATCCACTGCCCAGCGGCTCAGGCTGCGTTACGGGTGGACACCGCAGCGGCCTCCCAGGCTCCGGTCGCCGGCGCCGCCCGTAGCCTCTGAACGATGCTCACCGCGTCGGGACTGGCCAAGTCCTACGGCATCCGGCGGCTGTTCGCCGATGTCTCCGTGCAACTCGCCGCCGGGCGGCGGGTCGCGCTCGTCGGCGGCAACGGCACCGGCAAGACCACGCTGCTGGAGATACTCGTCGGCGTCGGCGAGTCCGACGAGGGAACCGTCACCCGACCGCGGGGAACCGAGATCGGCTACCTGCCCCAGGATCTGAGCACGTCGGCGGCCGGCACCGTGCGGGAGCAGGTTCTGGCCGGCGCCGGGCCCGTCGCCCGCCTCGCCGAGCAACTCGCCGACCTCGAGCACCGGCTCGCCACGCCGGGCGAGGACCACGAGGCCGTGCTGGCCCACTACGGCGAGGCCCAGGCGCGGTTCGAGCAACTCGGCGGTTACGCCCTCGAAGCCGAGGTCAACAAGGTGCTGGCCGGGCTCGGCTTCGCCCCCACCGACGTTGACCGGGAGGTGCGGCAACTCTCGGGGGGTTGGCGGATGCGCGTGGCCCTCGCCCGGTTGCTGATTGCCCGGCCCGACGTCCTGATCCTCGATGAGCCCACCAACCATCTCGACATCGACTCGACGGCCTGGCTGGAGCAACGTCTGGTCGCCTGGCCGGGCGCCCTGCTGTTCGTGAGCCACGACCGCGACTTCATCGACACCGTGGCCAACCGGGTGGTCGAGCTGGCCGAAGGCACGGCCATGGCCTACGTCGGCGGGTTCGCCGAGTTCGTCGTCGCCCGCGAGGAGCGCCTTGCAGGCATCGAGGCGGCCGCGGCCCACCAAGCCCGCGAGGTCGCCAAGGTGGAGCGCTTCATCGAGCGCTTCCGCTACAAGGCCACCAAGGCCCGGCAGGTGCAGAGCCGGGTGAAGACCCTCGAGAAGCTGGCACGCATCGAGGCGCCCAGCCGCAGCGAACTCGTCGCCCGCTTCGCCTTCGGCGAGCCTCCCCGGTCGGGCCGGGTGGTGGTCGAACTCACCGACGCCACCGTCGGCTACGACGACGGCATCGAACCGGTCATCTCGGGGGTGAACCTGGCCGTGGAGCGGGGCCGGACGGTCGCCCTCGTCGGCCCGAACGGCGCCGGCAAGACCACGCTGCTGCGCCTGATTCTCGGCGAGTTGACCCCCACCGAGGGGAAGGCCCAGATCGGCAGCAACGTGAAGGTGGCCACCTTCGAGCAGCATCAGGCCGACGAACTCGACGAGAAACGGCGGGCTATCGAGGTGTTCTCAGCGGGCATCGACTTCGGCAGCGGAACGTGCGATCCATTCTCGGCGCCTTCGGCTTCCCCGGCGACGCAGCCGACCGGCGGGTGGGCGAACTGTCCAGCGGGGAGCGCACCCGCCTGGCACTGGCGCGCACCATGGTCGAGCCGGTGAACCTCCTCGTGCTCGACGAGCCCACCAACCACCTCGACCTGCCGAGTTGCGACGTGCTGGAGGACGCCCTGGTGGCCTATCCCGGCACGGTGCTGCTCGTCACCCACGACCGCCACCTGATCCGCTCGACGGCCGACGCCCTCATCGAGGTGCGCAACGGGCGGGCAACGTGGCACCACGGCGTTGACGAGTCCGTGCTGACCCCGCCGGCAACCGGCCGGGCCGGGAGCCCGAACCGTGCCGGCGGCAACGCCCGCAGCAAGCGGCGCAAAGCCGGCGCCCGCCAACGGGACGAAGCCGGCGAGCTACTGCGGCGGGCCACCAGGCTCGAGCGGGACTGTGTGCGCGCCGAGATCGAAGTCGCCCAACTGCAACAACGGCTCGCCGATCCCGAGATCTACAGCCGCCCCGACGAGGTACGTGCCCTGGCCTCGGCCCACGATGCCGCCGTCGACCGGGCCGCCACCCTGCTCGCCCGCTGGGAGGCCGCGGCCGAAGCCCTCGACGAGCCTGTCGTGGGCTAGGTGTGCATGCTGGGGACGTTGTCCCCGAGGGTTGAGGCTGGTGTTGTCCAGCCGAGCGCTCCGTGGGTTCGGTGGCAATTGTAGTAGTGGAGGAAGCCTTGGTAGGCGTTGGCGCGTTCGGTTTCGCTGGTCCAGGGGCGGATGTAGGCCCATTCCTCGAGGAGGATGCGGTGGAAGCGTTCGACTTTGCCGTTGGTCTGGGGCCGGTAGGGGCGGGTCTTCTTGACCTTCGTTGCGGTGCGTTTGCAGGCTTTGTGCCAGTCTTTGGACCGGTAGCAGCCGCCGTTGTCGGTGATGACGCGTTCGCAGGTCACGCCCCAGGTGGCGAACCAGGCGTGGGCGCGCAACCAGAATTCTGCGGCGGTTGGGCCACACTCGTCGTCGAGGTGCTCGCTGTAGACCAGGCGGCTGCGGTCGTCGAGGGCGGTGTGCAGGTAGCGGTAGCCGGCCTTGGCGCCCGGCGTGGGGGCGTTGCCGCGTCCGTGGACCCTCCAGCCGCCGCCGGGGGGGATGGCGGGCAGCTTCTTGATGTCCACATGGACGAGTTCACCAGGCCTTTCGCGCTGATAGCGCACCGGCGCCGGTTTGGTGGCGCGGTCGCCGCGGTCGAGGCGCCCCAGGCCGGCGTCGGCGAGGATCTTCTGCGCCGTGGACGGCGCCACGCCGACCCTGTGGGCGATCCAGCCGGCGCCGCGGCGCCGACAGCGACGCAGGCGGATCACCTCGGCGCGCACCTCCGGCGGTGTACGCCCCGGGCTGCGGCGCGGCCGGCTGGAGCGGTCCAACAGACCGTCGGGTCCTTCCGCGAGGTAGCGGTCGCGCCACTTGCGCACCGTCTTGGGGTCCACCTGGAACCGCTCCGCGGTCGCCGCGACACCCCAGCCCTCCACAATCAGCACATCAACCATCCGCCGCCGCATCGCCGGCGTCAGCTTCGCGTTCAGATGCTGGGTCCTAACCTGTGCCATGAGCCCTCCTTGCGGGGTGTGAGCTGGTTACTTGCCCACAGCATCGCCGGAGGGCTCACCTCAACGGTGAACCCTCAATCCCATCCACCCAGGGACAACCTCCCCGGTTGTCACAGCTAGGGAAGGCGGACTCCTCCGTAGCGGATGTCGGTCAGGTAGGCGATGTCACGGTCGAAGGTGGTGAGGTCGTCGGGGCACAGCTCGGCGAGGTGGGTGTGCCCGCAGGCCCGGGCCAGCACGGCCATCAGCTCGACGGAGGCGGAAAAGAAGTTGTGCAGCCGTCCGGCGGCCTCGTCCACGGGGAGGCGGGCGCGCAACTCGGGGCGCTGGGTGGCGATCCCCACCGGGCAATTGTTCGAGGCGCAGGCCCGCATGCCCAGGCAGCCGATGGCCTGCATGGCCGCGTTCGACACGGCCACCGCGTCGGCGCCGAGGGCCAGTGCCTTGGCGAAGTCGGCGGGCACCCGTAGCCCGCCGGTGACCACCAGCGTGACGTCGCGGCGACCGCGGGTGTCGAGGTGGCGGCGGGCTCGGGCCAGTGCCGGGATGGTCGGCACCGAGATGTTGTCGCGGAAGATCACAGGGGCCGCGCCGGTGCCGCCGCCGCGGCCGTCGAGGATGATGTAGTCGACCCCCACCCGCAGTGCGGCGTCGATGTCGTCCTCGATGTGCTGGGCGGAGAGCTTCACCCCCACCGGTATCCCGCCCGACGCCTCCCGCACCGTGTCGGCGAAGCGGCGGAAGTCGTCCTCGTTGCAGAGATGTTCGAACGTGGACGGCGATATGGCGGCGGTGCCCGGCTTCAGGCCCCGCACCTCGGCGATCCTGCCCTGCACCTTGTTGCCGGGGAGGTGCCCGCCGGTGCCGGTCTTGGCCCCTTGGCCGAGCTTGAAGTGAAACGCGGCGCAGCCGGCCGCCTTGTCCAGCGACCATCCGAACAAGCCGCTGGCCAGTTCGTAGAAGTACCGCGAACTCTCCGCCCGTTCGGTGTCGAGCATGCCGCCCTCACCCGAGCAGATCCCGGTGCCCGACAACTCCGCGCCGCGGGCCAGCGCCACCTTGGCCTCCTCCGACAGCGCCCCGAAGCTCATGTCGCTCACGAGGAGAGGGATGTCGAGGCGCAACGGCCGGACCGCGTTCGAGCCGATTACCACGTCGGTACCGACCGCAACGTCGTCGAGTTGGGGCCGGCGGGCCAGTTGGGCCGTGACGAACTGGATGTTGTCCCAGCTCGGCAGGTTCTGGCGCGGCACGCCCATCGACGTGACCGGTCCGTGGTGGCCGACGTACTCGAGGCCTTCGGCGGCCAGCTGTCGGATCAGGCCGACATGCGGTTCGGCGGCGTCGCCGTGGGGGTCGGCGTAGGTGCCCTGATAGGCGTTGCGATCGTACGGCTGGGGGTGTTCCTTCTCCCAGCGCCCGATCTCGTCGAGGTCCACCAGCAGGTCGTCGCCCTCCACCCAGGAAGCGAACCGCGCCAGGCGCTCGGCGTTGTCGTAACTCGAGACGCCGGTGTGGAACACGTAGTCCCAGCCGTGCAGACCGCAGACGATGTTGTCGCCGACGATGCTTCCGTCGCTCATGAGGGCGCCGCGATGCAGGCAGCGCCCGTAGAGCACCGAGTGGTTGTCGTCGAAACGCACGATCACCAGATCGACGTTGCCCGCCGGCGCCCCCACCGGTGTGCGGTCGGGCACCTCGCTCCACGTGGCGATCCTGAACGGCTGCATCGGTCATCATCTCCCATCGGCAGCGAACCATCCTGATTCGACCCCTCGACAGAGTAGGCGTCCACGCCGAACGGGCACAGAGCGCGCTGCGTGCCAGTCGGCACCGCGCGGGTGGCCGGCCTCACCCGCGCGGTGCGGGCGTGTGGATGCGGCAGATCGCGATGTGTAGAGCCCGACGGTGCATGTCTTCTGCTGCTATTGCATGTACAATGCAGGTATGCCTTCGGTCACCATCAGAGACGTCCCGCAAGACACCCGCAACGAACTTGCGGCCCGTGCCGCCCAGAGCGGGCGTTCCCTGCAGGAATACCTCCGCCAAGAGTTGATCAAGCTTGCCGAACGCCCCGATCCGGAGGCTCTGATGGCGACAGTACGCGAATTCCGGCAGGGCACCGGGCGCGGGCTCAGCGTCGAGGAGATCCTCGAGTACCGCGACTCCGGCCGACGGTGACACTGATCGCCGACGCCTCGGTCGTGGTGGCCTGGCTCCTCGGCGGGACCCCCGGCTCCTGGGCCGAAGAGTTGATGAGTTCGGACGACCTGACCGCACCGCACGTGATGCCCGTCGAGGTGGCTCACGTGCTGCGCGCTGACTCCCTCGCCGGTCGCCTCTCGACCGAGGCCGCCTCGCTCGCCCATCACTACCTCGGTCTGCTGCGCGTCTCCCTGTTCCCCTACTCGCCGGTCGCCCACCGCGTCTGGGAACTCCGGTCGAACGTCACTGCCTACGACGCCTGGTACGTCGCGCTTGCAGAGATGCTGGGCGCGCCCCTTGCCACCCTGGACATGCGACTGGCCCGGGCCACCGGCCCTCGCTGCGAGTTCCTCACACCACCCGCTGCTCAGCCTGCCGAGTGACCGCCGCCGGGCCGCGCGCCGGAACCCATCGCTACCCGCTCCTCGGTCGGAGGTTCGCGGGACTACGACAGTTGGGCAACCACCATCGGACGCATTGCCTCGGCGATCCCGTGTCGGCGGTCGTGCCCACGACGGCGGGCCGCCGCGAGATCACCATCACGCACGTCCTCGACCGCTTCGACGTACACCTTCAACTTGGGCTCGGTGCCACTGGGCCGAACAACCACCCTGTCACCACCCCCCAACCCGAAAACCAACATGTCCGTCACCGGCAACCGGTTGTCCGTCGGCGGGGACGGGTTGTCCGTCGGCAGCGATTGATCCGGCCCCGGCGTCCCCTCCATCGTCATTCCGGCGGAGGCATGTCCCGGACTCCGATCCAGGGCCGGAATCCCCTCACCGGTCGGATCGGGCGTCCCCTCCACCGTCATTCCGGCGGAGGCCGGAATCCACTGCCCAGCGGCCTCGCTTTCCGCTACCGATGGCGTCAGGTAGTCGGTCACGGCGACGACCGTCAATCCGGCGATGTCGGCCGGTGGGTTGCAGCGGAGACGGTCGGTGGCCGCTGCCGGACCTGCGGCGGCCTCAGCGGGTGGGAAGCGAACCGTGACCTGCCCGGTGGCGTGCACACCATGGCGACGGGCCAGATCGTCGAGACGGTCGGCGAGCGATGAGCCCTCGGCCCGGAGGGCAACGACCAACTGCACGAGCAGGGCGGCCGCACTGATGCCGTCCTTGTCGCGCACCTCGTCGCAGACCGCGTAGCCCAGTGCCTCCTCGTAGCCGAACAACAGCCGCTCCGCTCGACCGTCAGCCGCCCGGGCGATCCACTTGAACCCGGTCAGGGTCTCTGCGTACGCCACGCCGGCGTCGGCCGCCATCACGCCCAGCATCTGCGAGGAGACCACGCTGGCGGCCAGCAGCACCGGCTCGCCGACGTCGCCGGCTGCAGCACGACGACGCAGCAGGTAGTCGGCCAGCAGCACGCCCAACTCGTCGCCGGTCAGCCGCCGCCAGCCGGAACAACCGTCGGGTTCGTCGGTGATCCGGGCGGGTACGGCCACGGCGAGGCGGTCGGCGTCGGGGTCGTTGGCGATCACCAGGTCGGCATCCTGCTCGGCGGCCAGGGCGTAGGCGGCGTCCAACGCTCCGGGCTCTTCGGGGTTGGGGAACGCCACGGTCGGGAAGTCGCCGTCGGGGGCGGCCTGCGAGGCCACGACCGCCGGGGCGGGTAGTCCCAGCCGCTCGAACAATGCCAGCAGCACCGGCGCCCCCACCCCGTGCAGCGGTGTGTACACCACTCGCAGCGGCACGCCTTCGGTGGGCGACAGCGGATTCCGGCCTTCGCCGGAACGACGATGCGAGGTTGACGCGACCGGCTCGCCCGGTGCGCCGTCCGGCGGTGGTTGCTGGAGGCGCCGGGTGATCGCCGCGAGGTAGCGCTCGGTGGCTTCGGGGCCGACGTGGCGGACCGCTCCGCTGCCCGACGGCGCCGGCAGTTGGCGAGGCGGGAGCGGGGACCCGGCCATGTTCGCTTCCACCTCGGCGTCGGTGGGCGGCACGATCTGCACGCCGTCGGCCCCGTAGAGCTTGTAGCCGTTGTCGCCGGGCGGGTTGTGGCTGGCGGTGATGACGACGCCGGCCTGCGCCCCCCGGTCCACAACGGCGTGCGCCGCCACGGGGGTGGGCGCCTGGCCCAGGAACAGCGCCTCTCCCCCGGCGGCGGCTACCAGAGCCGCCGCGTCGGCTGCAAACACGTCGGAGTTCCGTCGGGCGTCGTGCGCCACGACCACCCGTGCGCCCGCCGGAAGCGTGGCCATCACCGCCGCGGTGGCGCTGCGGACGACGACCCGGTTCATCCTCGCCGGCCCGGCGCCGAGCGGCGCCCGCAGCCCGGCGGTGCCGAAACGCAGGCGACCGTCGAAAAGGTGGCGCAGTTCCTCCGCCGCGGCCCCGTCGGTCTCAGCGGCCGCCAGCAAACCGGCCAGTTCGGACCTCGTCGACGGATCAGGGTCGGCCTCCAGCCACGCCTCAGCAGCCGCCCGCAACCCGGCGTCGCTCATAAGAAGGAGGTCAGCAGCGGTCGATCACGCCGCGCAGCAACCGTCCCACCCGGGCGCCGGATGCAGCGCCCGCGTCCAGCACCTCCTGATGGCTCGGCCCTTCATCGGCCATCCCGGCGGCGAGGTTGGTCACCAGCGACACGCCGAGAACTTCGAGGTCGCAGTGCCGGGCGGCGATGCACTCCAGCACGGTCGACATCCCCACGAGATCGGCGCCCATGACTCGCAGCATTTCGATCTCGGCGGGGGTCTCGAAGTGCGGGCCGCGCAGTCCGGCGTACACCCCTTCGGGCGTCGCCGGGTCCACCTCGGCGGCGAGGGCGCGCAGGCGGGGCGAGTAGGCGTCGAGGAGGTTCACGAAACGGTCGGTGCCCCATTCGGTGCCGGCCACCGGCGACTCGCCGGTCAGGTTCAGATGGTCGGAGATCATCACCGGTTGCCCAACGCCGTAGTGCGGGCGCAGACCGCCCGCGGCGTTGGTCAGCACCGCCACCCCGCAGCCGAGGGCCGCAGCGGTGCGCACCCCGTGAGTGATCGCCGCGGCGCTGTTCCCCTCATAGAGGTGGACCCGACCCCTGAACACCAGCAGGCGGCGGTCGCCGGCGGCCACGGCGCCGACGGTTCCCCCGTGCCCCTCGACACGGGAGGCGGGGAAGCCCGTCACGTCCGTGGTGGATATCTGCGCCTCGAGTTCGCCCAGCTCGGCCACGGCGTCGTCCCATCCCGTCCCGAGCACGACGACGGCGTCGAAGGCCCCGCCGAGACGGTCACCGATCTGCACCGCCGCGTCGTTGGCCAACTGCTGCGCGTTCGTCATGGGATCCTCCGCGGCTGCGAGAACGGGGCGAGGCGCCAAGTCTCGCGCAGCACGGGGCGGAGCGGCACCGAGCGACGCCCCCCTGGCACCCGAGCGACGATGGAACGGCGGGCACGGGCCGAACCGACAACCGCGGGTCGAAAACGCTACCGGCCCCGGATGGGGGGTCCGGGGCCGGTTGGGTGTGTGCCGGCCCCGGGAGGGGGGATCCAGGACCGGTGGGGGGGGATTCAGTTGTGGTGTGTGACGGCTGCGGGTCAGCCCCTGTCGGCCGGGATCAGGCGGCGGTGGGGCGCTGTTGCGGGTGGCCGCCGCTCCGGCCCCAATCCCACGTCGACACCTGACGGTTGCGCCGCGGCTCGGGCTTCGGGGCCGCGGACACGGGGCTCGCGGCGAAGGCCGGGCACGGTAGATCCGCTGCGTCCACGTCACCGGTGACCGGGGAGGACCACCGGATCGGGCGGCAGGTGCAGTGCAGCCTGTGCTGGGTAGCGCTCGGCCCGGAAGCCTGCAGTCGAAATTCGTTCCTCATACCCATACAGACGGCTAACGGCACCAAAAGGTTGACACGCTCTTGAACACGGCACCCGACCTGTATCGACTTGAGTACAAACATGTGTTTGTGTACGCTCGAGTCGTGGTTGCACTCGGGGCGTATCAGATCGGCCTCTTCACCGGAGGCCGGCCGGCGGTGAATGTCGACGCCGCCGTCGTCCGTCACCGTCTCGACGACCTGTGTTGGGTGGACGTGGGAGCCGGTTGGTTGCGCGGCGCCGACACGCTGCTGATCGATCTGGCGACCCGCCTTGCCTGGACCAACTCCCGCCGGCGCATGTACGACCGCATGGTGGACGAGCCGCGCCTGAGCGCCGGCTGCGAGTTGGGCGGCGCCGACACACCGCCGGCCATCGACGCCATGGCCGCGGAAGTCGACGCCCGCTACGACGAGAGGATCAACTCGGTCCGGGTCAACTACTACCGCAACGGCGCCGACTCGGTGGCGTGGCACAGCGACCGGGTGGGGCTGACCCACCGGCACCCCATCGTGGCCATCGTGTCGCTCGGCGGGCCGAGACGGCTCCTGCTGCGACCCCGGGGCGGCGGGCGCTCGCGCCCGTTCGAGTTGGCCTCGGGTGATCTTCTGGTGATGGGCGGCGCGTGCCAGCACCGCTGGGAGCACGCCGTCCCGAAGGTGGCCGCCGCCCCGCCCCGCATGAGCGTCACCTTCCGCCGCCACGCACCGTGACCGATCGATCCGGGTCAATCGGACGCCACGTCTAGTTGATATATCGGTATATTCTATGTATATATAGCCTATTGAGTGCGTCTCGGTTCCTGAGCGGCCTCCCTTTGGCGTTCAGCGTCTCGTCGGAACCCTCCTGCCGATCTCCGCTGCCACCGCCGTCCGCTACGATCCGAAAGGAACACCATGGAAACGGCAATCCTCAGCGCGCTCGGCCTCATCCTGACCGTCATGCTCTACCTCGACCGGTCGCGCCACTCCGAGATCAAGGATCTGCGCGAAGACGCTGCCACCGAGCGCAAGGAGTTTCGGGACACCACGGCTACCGAACGCAGAGAGTTCCGTCAGGAGATGGCCGTCGAGCGCAAGGAGTTCCGCGAAGAGATAGCCGCCGGCTTCGCCGCCCAACGCGAAGCCACAGACACCCTACGCACCGACATGACCACCGGCCTCACCACCCAACGCACAGAGATCCGCGAAGAGATAGCCACCGGCTTCGCCGCCCAACGCGAAGCCACAGACACCCTACGCGCCGACATGACCACCAGTCTCGCCACCCAACGCACAGAGATCCGCGAAGAGATGGCCGCCGGCTTCGCCAGCCAACGCGAAGCCACAGACACCCTACGCACCGACATGACCACCAGTCTCACTGCCCAACGCACAGAGATCCGCGAAGAGATGGCCGCCGGCTTCGCCAGCCAACGCGAAGCCACAGACACCCTACGCACCGACATGACCACCAGTCTCGCCGCCCAACGCACAGAGATCCGCGAAGAGATGACCACCGGCTTCGCCAGCCAACGCGAAGCCACAGACACCCTACGCACCGACATGACCACCGGCTTCGCCAGCCAACGCGAAGCCACAGACACCCTACGCACCGACATGACCACCAGTCTCGCCGCCCAACGCGAAGCCACAGACACCCTACGCACCGACATGACCGCCAGTCTCGCCGCCCAACGCACAGAGATCCGCGAAGAGATGACCACCGGCTTCGCCAGCCAACGCGAAGCCACAGACACCCTACGCACCGAGACGGCCGCCGGCTTCGCCGCCCAACGCGAAGCCACAGACACCCTACGCACCGACATGACCACCAGTCTCGCCGCCCAACGCGAAGCCACAGACACCCTACGCACCGACATGACCACCAGTCTCACTGCCCAACGCGAAGCCACGACTGCCGAGTTCAAGGAACTTCGCGAGGAGATCCGCTCGTCGTCCAGCCGAACCGACGCCCGCATCGACCAGCTCGTCACCGCGGTCATCGATCTCGCCGAGAGCGTCGGGCAGGTCAAGGGGCGCACCGAAGTTCTCACCGCCGCCGAGTAGCCCTCGCTCGACGACCGGGCTCAGGCAGACGGGGTCAGGTCCGGTAGCGGCGGGCGGGGGTGCCGGGAGGGTTGTACCTGCGGGGTACGGCGTCGGGGTTGGCGACGAGCACCTCGCACTCCATCCGGTCGGGGTCGCGGAAGAAGATGCTGAGTTTGGACCCGAAGTCGGTGACGAAACCGTCGGCGGCGCCGGCGGCCATGAGTCGACGGCGGATCTCGTCGAAGGCCCCGATGTTCGGCGCCCGCAGGCCGAGATGGTCGAGGCGGCCCCGGCCGAACATGGGCGTCTGGTGGTCGGCCTGGGTGTTCCCGTCGATCTCGAACACGTTCAGTTCGGTATTCGAGCCGATCCGGAGGATGACCATGCGCGGGCCGCCGGGCATCTCCGGGCCGGGTCGTTTCAGTCGATGTAGTAGCCGCCGTTGACGTCCATGATCTCAGCGGTGATGTAGGACGCAGCCGAACTCGCCAGGAACAGCGCGGCGTAGGCCACGTCGTCCGGCGTCCCCATCCGCCCGACGAGGACCAACTCGGCGTACTTGGGCATGTCCGGCGTCTGCGTCATGCGGGTTTGGATGATGGACGGCGCCAAGGCGTTGACGGTGATCCCGTCGCGCGCCACCTCGGGGGCGACCGCCCTCGCCAGGTTGTGCAGGGCCGCCTTCGACGCGGCGTACGCCACCACGCCCGACAGGCTGCCCATCTTCCCGGAGTTGGACCCGATGTTGATGATGCGTCCGTAGCGGGCCTCGCGCATCGCCGGCAACACCCGGCGGATGCACAGGAACGCGCCGGTCACGTTGACGTCGAAGACGCGCTGCCAGTCCTCCGGGGTGGTGTTGGCGATGCCGGCCGGTCCCAGGATCCCGGCGTTGTTGACCAGTATCGATGGCGCCCCGAAGGCGGCCTCCACCGCACCGATAGCCGCATCGACGGAAGAGGCGTCGGAGATATCGCAGTCGACGGCCAGCATCCCCGGGTCGTCCGGCAGCGCCTCGCCGTCCCATTCCACGTCGAACAGGCCGACACGTGCCCCCTGCCCCCGCATCGCCTCGGCAATGGCCCGCCCGATGCCACGAGCTGCGCCGGTCACCACCGCCACGCGCCCCTCGAATCCCGGTAGAACGATCCCGTCGGCCTTCAGGTCACCCATCGTTTCCCCCTCTCGTCGTCGCCACTACCACCATGCCGGGCCGCCCCGGTCGGCGCTGAGGGCATGGGCCAACTGTACTCACCGAACCGCGTCCGGTTCCGTGAAGGCGAGTCATCCTGTCGGCAAATTGTGACTATTCGGTATATTACAGTTCTTCCCACCCTTCATTCGGCGCAACCGTCTTCGGCCACCCGCCGGTGCTACGCGCTCACGGGCGTCGCACGGTCGCCCGCCGCCATCCTCACGGCTACGATCCCGAGAGGCTGACACCGTCCACCTCCACAGCTCCCAACTCCAAGCCGGTTGACACACAGGACGAAGGGGACACTGCACGGCGGTCGTGGAGAGCCCAAGGCTCTCGATCACTGCACCCATCGGGTACGGCATTGGACGTGGGTACGACACACTTGCTTCAACTGCCTTCAGGCCAGGTGCCCACAACCGCTGAGAGGGGACCCGCGCCGCGCAATGGTCAAATAAATGTGACTATACTTGTGTCATGACACGCCCAACCACTACCTCGGCAGAACGGACCGTGCCCGCCGGCGAGTTCAAGACGAATTGCCTGCGCCTCATGGACGAGGTGCACGAGACCGGAACGGAGATCGTCGTGACCAAGCATCGGCGGCCAGTGGTGCGGGTCAGCCCGTTCCGCCAGGAGCGGCCCAAGCTGGTCGGATCCTGCCGAGGTCAGTTGCGGATCCTCGCGGACATCGACAGCCTGCCGGCGATTCCTACCGAGGACTGGGACGTGCTCCGCGAGACCGGACGAGTCGGCGACCTCGATGCGTGACCACAAGCGCCGCTGGTGAGCCTGCTGCTGGACACCAACGTCCTGCTGCGGCTCGCCGTCGACAGCCCGGACATCAGTGAGGCCATCAAGGCGGAGGTGGAAGACGGCCTCGAACACGGTGGCGTCGCCGTGTCCGTGGTGACTTTCGTGGAGACCACGCGCCTGCATCATCACGGGCGGATCGACCTGGGATGCCATCCCGGCGTCTGGCGCCGCGAGCGGCTGCAGTCGGGCCTCCGGGAAATCCCGATCGATGGCGACATCGCCGTCGAGTCCGTCCTCCTGATGAACACCGGATTCCACAACGACCCCGCCGACCAGCTGATCGTCGCCACGGCGATGCTGGCGGGGATGCGCCTCGCCACGACGGATCGACGGATCATCGACTGGGCGCACCGGACGCGGCTGGTCCCCCTAGCCGACCCAACCGCAGGAGGCGACGACTGACGAGACGACCCGGCTCGTCATCGCCAACCGCTACCTCCCGGTCAGACCTCGATCATCAGGGTCACGGGACCGTCGTTGATGAGCTCCACCGCCATGTTGGAGCCGAAGGAGCCGGTCTCCACGATTGCACCCAGTCGCCGCAGTTCGGTGACCAGTTCGTCGATCAGCCGGGCCGCCTGGTCGGGGGCGGCGGCCTCGACGAATGACGGTCGGCGACCCTTGCGAGTGTCGCCGTACAGGGTGAACTGGCTCACCACCAGGAATTCGCCGCCGACCTCGGCAACCGACCGGTTCATGTGACCGTTCTCGTCGGCGAGGATGCGCAGGTGCCAGACCTTGGCGGCCAGTTTCACAGCGCTGTCGCGGTCGTCGCCGTGGGTCGCCCCGACCAGGCAGCACAGCCCCGGACCGATCTCGCCGACCACTTGGCCGTCCACGCGCACACGAGCCTGCGCGACCCGCTGCACCAGCGCTCGCACACGTCCAGCCTAGAGTCGCCGCGGCCGGCATCATCAGCCAGTCGTCGAGCAGCCGCGAGATTGCGCTGAACGCAGTGCTGACGGGCCGAGCCGGCGACTCGGACAGTTGCGAACCCTCGCCAGAGCGGGTTGGCGGGTACCGTGCCCTTGTGCCTGTCCGCCAGCTCATCACCGATGTCGTGATCGTGAACGGTGACGGGCGGACCGAGCCGTTCGAGGGCGACGTGCTGATCGACGGCGACCGCATCGTGCATCTCGGCGACGTTGCGCCGAGCGGCACGGGGGGCGCGGATCGGATCATCGAGGGGCGGGGGCGGGTACTGGCTCCCGGTTTCGTGGACACGCACAACCACGGCGCGCTGGGTGGCGCACGCATCGGCAGTCACGGCATCCCCGTCACCTGCGAGATGGCGCTGCGGGGTGGCGTCACCAAGCGGATCTGCGGATCGGACGGCCTGTCCCCCGCCCCCGTGCTATCCGACCAGCGCTACGAGTACGCCGCTCAGCTCGCCCCTCTCGACGGGTCGATCGGCGAGCCGTGGACGTGGTCGACGGTGGTGGAGTTCCTCGACTGGCACCGGGGACGCTCGGTCACCGACATGGGCGTACACCTCGGCCACAGCGCGGTGCGCCGGGCCGTCATGGGCAACCTCGCCCAGGTGGCCGACGACCAGCAACTGAGGGACATGTGCGAGGTGGTGCGGCGGGAGGCGCCGCTCACGCTGGGGCTGTCCACCGGGCTGGTCTACAACCCGGCCGTGTACTGCGACCGGCGCGAACTCACGCTGCTCGTGGCGGCCTTCAACGACGTGAAACCGGGGGCGCTGTTCCCGCACCTGCGCTCGGAGAGCGACGAGATCGTCACGGCCCTGAACGAGGTGCTGATTCCCGCCTTCGAAGGCGGCGGCGGCTACTGCAACGAGCACAGCAAGATCGCCGGGCGGCGCAACTGGGACAAGTACAACGACCTGATCGCCCTGATCGACGAGGCCGCCGACTTCATCCCCACCATGGAGAACATGTACCCCTACCCGGCGGGCAGCACCACCGGCGATGCCATCTTCCCGCCCGAGGTGCGCGCCGGGCTGCGGGAGGAATTCCTGGCCCGCCTCCGCGACCCCGCGGCCCGCCGGGCCGCCTACGAGCGGATCCGGGGCGACACCACCACGTGGGACAACTTCGTGGACTTCTGCGGCGGGCTCGAGGGGGTGCAGATCGCCGGGGTGCGCACCGGCGTCGGCGACGACTTCCTCGGCGGGCGGCTCGGCGACGTGGCGCGGGCGGCCGGCGAGACGGACCTCGACTCCCTCGCCGCCCACGAGGCGGTGTTCGACTTCTTCGTCGCCAACCGGGGCGAGATCACCATCATCACCCACTACGGCAACGACGCCACAGTCGAGCGGTTCTTCCGCCGCCCGACCATGGCCGTCTGCACCGACGGGCTGATGCCCGGCCCCGGCCAGAAGCCGCACCCCCGCTCCATCGGATCGTTCCCGAAGGCGCTGCGCATGGCCCGCGAGTTAGGGATCCCGCTCACCGAGATCGTCCACCGGCTGAGCACCCTGCCGTGCCGGTTCCTGAGGCTGGACGACCCGGTGCTGCGGCCGGGTGCCGACGCCTCGCTCGTGCTCTTCGACTGGGAGACCGTGCGGGAGCGCAACACCTTCGACGAGCCGCTGACCCCACCTGAGGGGATCGACGCCGTGTGGGTGCACGGCGACCTCGTGTACGCAGACGGTCGCTTCGACCCACCCAACCCGTTCGGCGGGCGCATTCTGACCTCCCGCGGACGGGAGGACTGAGCCGCCCGGTCAGGCGCCGGGCGGAAGCCGGTCGGCCGACGATCAGGTGAGCCCCCGACCGGCGATCAGGCGGCGGTCGGCGGTACGGCGGCGGGATCGGCCGGCGCGCCGGCGCCGGGCGGGAGCCGTCCGGCGAGGCGGAAAGCCACCGCGGCGCCGACCAGCAGCATGCACGCGATGAACCAGGCCCATCCGTAGGAGCCGCCACCGTCCACGAAAGCACCGAACATCACCGGTGAGACCAGGGCGGCCAGGTAGTAACCGGTCGCGGTCACCGCCGTGGCGCGGGCTACCGCTGGGCCGGCCCGGTCCACGACAGCGGCGTGCATCGCGCCGATGCAGGCGACCTGCAAGGAGATCCCCCCGATGATCCCCACCATGGCGACGCCCACGCCGAACGTTCCCCCCGCCAGGATCAGGGCGATGAAAACGCCCAGGGTCATGGCGAGAGTCATGACCAGACGGACCCGGTACCGCACGAATCCGAACAGCACCCATGTAACCGGATTACTGACCGAGAGCGCCATGACCAGGCGGATCCGTTGCTCCGGCCCCATCCGATCGGCCAGCAGACCGACCACGATCATAACCCCGGCACCGACCGCCACGGCCACCCCCACCAGCACGCCCGACAGGGTGGACGAGGCGCCCAGGGACTCCTCGAGGTACGGCACCGACCAGGCGTACACGGGCATCGACCCGGCGACCAACAGGAACGCCGCCACCGGGAACCAGCCGAAGTGCTTCGGCAGCCGGCGATCGAGGTCGCCGCGACGGTCGGGGCGGTCGTCGGGCAGCACCCGGAAAGCCGCCAGCGCCACCACAGCGGCGCCGACCGCCGGAGCGCCCAGCACCCACTCCCAGCCCCAGCGAACCGAAACCCAAGGCCCACCGGCGGCGATCAGAGCACTGAAGCCGGGAATAGCGGCCATCTTGGCCACCATGGCCAAAGTGCGCCATCGCGGACTGACCGCACGCACCACGGCCACGTTGGTTCCCACATTGGTGAGCGCGTACCCGGAGCCGCTCAGCACGGCCGCCACCAGCAGGGCCGGATAGCTGCCCAGAGCAGCGGCCAGCGCAGCGGCGAGCGTCACCAGCACCAGATCGGCCACCACTACGACGCGCGCCCCCCAGCGGTCGGTGATGCGCCCGGCAGGCAGCGATCCCAGACCGGTGCAGCCGTAGTGCAGGCCCATCAACAGCCCGACGTGCCAACGGTCGATGCCGAGATCGGCGCGCAGAGCGGTGGCGATGAAACCCGGCACGAATCCCACGATCGAACCGAAGGTCATGGCCGCCGAACTGACCGAAACCACGGCCAGCGGCCGCACCCTGCTCTCCGTTCTCACAGACCCCGTCCTGAACCCGGGCGAGCGACTCTCATCGTGCTCGACTGCTCTCCCTGCTCAAAGGCGCCGTCCTGAGCGGTTGGGCCCGGTGGACGGTCCGCTGCGGCGGTCAGTTGCCGTCGTCGAGGTAGCCGATGACCTCGCCCACGGCGATCTCGGCCTCGCCGGCCGGATGCACCACCTCCACCAGCGTGCCGGTGGCCAGCGACTCCATCTCTATAACGATCTTGTCGGTCTCGATCTCGGCGAGAGGCTCACCGCGCCGGACCCCGTCACCCACGTTCACCAGCCACGACTCGATCCGCCCCTCAATCATGTCATAGCCCAACTTGGGCATACGGACGGGGATGAGCATCAGCGGCACACGGAGCGGACGGCGTCGCTGATCCTTTCGACACTGGGGATCATCCGGTCCTCCAGAGGCGGGCTCTGCGAGATGAGTACCTCGGGCGTGCTGACCGCCACCGGCGGCACGGCCAGGGGGGCACCGGCAGTGGCGAGGCGTGAGATGACGGCAGCCCCCCAACCTCCGTCGTGGTACTGCTCCTCGGCAATCACGAGCCGCCCCGTCCGCGCCACGCTGGCCGCCACGGTGGCCACGTCCAGGGGCCGCAGCCAGGAGATGTCGATCACCTCGACGTCGATGCCCTCGGCGGCGAGCGCCTCAGCCGCCTCCAGGGAGCGATGCACCATCAGCAGCGACGCCACGACGGTCACGTCGCCGCCGGGGCGGACCACCACGGCCCGACCGATCTCCGGCAGGTTCGCGTCGCCGCGCACCACCGACCCCTTGCGCAGGTGCATGGCCTTGTGGTCGAACACCACGACCGGATTGTTCTCGGCGACGGCGGTGCGCAGCAGCCCGTAGGCGCCCTGCGGGGAGCCCGCCACAGCCACCTGCAGCCCGAAGAACTGCAGGAACCAGGACTCGCCGGTGCTGGATGTCTGGGCACCGAAACGCCCGCCCCCGCCGCCGCTGGCCCGCACCGTGACCGGCGCGGAGGTCTGCCCGCCGGACATGAACCGCCAGCGGGGCATCTCCATGGCGATGGCGTCGAAGGCCGTGGGCAGGAAGTCACTGAACATGATCTCCACCACCGGGCGCAGGCCGGTGAGCGCCATGCCCAGGGCGATACCGCAGAAGCCGTTCTCGGCGATGGGCGTGTCGAACACCCGATCGGCGCCGTACTTCTCGTACAGCCCCACGGTGGTCTTGAAGGGTCCGCCCGCCTTGGCGATGTCCTCGCCGAGCAGCAGGACCCGGCGGTCGGCAGCCATGGCGTCGTCGAGGGCCGACAGGATGGCCTCGCGGTAGGTCATCACGACCGCCCCGTCGGGGGGCGCCGCGGCCGGGGGCTCAGTCGGCGAGGACATAGCTCCGGGCCTGCTCCATGGTGGGCCAGGGCCCCTCGGCGGCACGGTCCGCGGCCTCGTCCACGTCCCGCTGCACACGTTCCCGCAGCCCGTCGAGACCCCCGGCCGCCATGGCGCCCGCGGCAACGAGGCGGTCGGCGGCGATACCGATGGGGTCGCGGGCCTTCCAGGCGTCCAGCTCGCCCTCGGGACGGTAGACACCCGGGTCGGTGCGGGAGTGGCCGCGGTAGCGGTAGGTCTGCGCCTCCACGAGGGTCGGGCCGTCGCCGGCGACGGCCCGCTCCCGGGCCTGCGCCACAACGCCGTGGACGGCGACGGCGTCCTGGCCGTCCACCACGGTGTGCGCCATGCCGTAGGCCGCCGCCCGCTCGGCGATGTTGCCGGCCGTTCCGGGCAGTGCCGTGGAGTCCCGGAAGGGCGTGTACTCGCCGTACTGGTTGTTCTCGATCAGGAACACCACCTGCGAGCGCCAGAGCTGGGCCATGTTCAACGCCTCGTGGAAGGCGCCGATGTTGCACGCCCCGTCGCCGAAGAAGCCAACGGCGATGCGGTCCTCACCCCGCAGGCGGGCGGTCATGCCCGCCCCGGTGGCCACCGGGATGCCGGCGCCGATGATGGCCGGCGAGCCCAGCATCCCCAGCGAGGCGTCGATGACGTAGCCCGAGCCCCCCATCCCGCCGCAGGCGCCCGTGTCCCGACCCATGATCTCGGCGAAGAACGCCTCCAGATCCATGCCACGGGCCAGGGCGTGGTGGTGGCCGCGGTAGGTGCAGACCAGCCAGTCGTCGTCGGAGAGCGCACCGATGGCACCCACGGAGGCGGCCTCCTGGCCCTGGCAGAGATGCACCGTGCCGGGCACGAGGCCCTGCATGTAGATCTCCATGACCTTGTCCTCGGCCAAGCGGATGCGGACCATCTGCTCCAGCCAGTCCGTCAGGACCGCGTCCGGCACCGAGGTCATGTCACACCACCGGGGTCCACGCAGCGGCGCCGAGCCGTAACACCTCAGAGACTGCCGACCGATCCGCCGGCAGCGCAGCCATGTCCGCTCGAAAGTGGATTCCGGCGTTCGCCGGAATGACGGAGAGTGCCGCCTGTCGCCGACGCAGCACGCGGTTAGTGCTCATACTCCTCCATGAGTTCGACGTAGTTCCCGTCGGGATCCAGGCAGAAGCAGACGCTGACGGAGCCCTCGGTCAGCGCGAAGTTGACCGGGCCGGAGATGAACGGAACCCCCTTGGCCGTGAGCTCCTCCACGGCGTTCGGCAGGTCGTCCACCACGAGGGCGAAGTGACAGGACCCCACCGAGCCCATCGGCGTGATGTGCGTCGCGCCCTCGGGCTCGAAGTATTCCAGCAGGTCGATGAGCACGTCGGGGCTTTCCGGCGCCAGCAGCCGGGTGGACTGGGCGCGGGCACCCTCGAGACCGTTCGCCTCGTCCACCTTGTCACCCTCGAGTTGGTGTTTCTCCGCGAGACGCAGCCCCAGCTTGCCCACGTAGAAGTCCAAGGACCTCTCCGTGTCGCTGACCGTCACTGCCATGTGGTCGAAAGTCTTGACCTTCATGCGCATCGAACTCCTCGTGATCGTTCCGGATGCCGGCTCACACACAGGACCAGCCCTCATGTGAAACGCTGCGCCGCCGGCCGTGAGCATAACCGGCGGCTCGATCCGCGCAATCGGACGGCGAGGCGGTCGGCCGATCAGCGCCGACGCGGCCGCCCCGGACCACGCCACGCCCCGCCGAGGCGAGGCGGCCCCCCGACAGCCCCGAGCGACACCACACCAAGGCCCAGCCCGAGATGCTCGGCCGGCTATCAAAACGGATACCACTCAGCAAGTGTCCGGTGGGCCCGGCCCGAGGTGCTCGGCCATCTACATCGCAGTCAGTCCGCCGTCCACCAGGAACACTCCCCCGGTCGTGAACGAGGACTCGTCGCCGGCGAGGTGCAGCACCGCCTGCGCCACCTCGGCCGGCTCGGCCACCCGCCCCAGTGGGTGCATCGCCTGCAGCGCCGCGATTTGCTCGGCGTTCAGGGCGTCCAGCATCGGCGTGCGCATCACGCCCGGGCACACGGCGTTGACGCGGACACCATCGGCTGCGTGGTCGAGGGCCATGCAGCGGACCAGACCCACGACGCCGTGCTTGGACACGTTGTAGGCCACCTGCCCGGGCTGGCCGATGACGCCCGAGGCCGAGGAGATGCACACGATGGACCCGCCCCCGCCGCGGACCATGTGCGCCACGGCGAAACGGGAGCACAGGTAGGCGCCCTTGAGGTTGACCGCCATGACCCGGTCCCAGTCCGCCTCGGTCACCTCGCACACGGTGCCCGCACTGGCGATCCCGGCGTTGTTCACCAGAACGTCGAGGCCGCCGAAGTGCTCCACCGCGGCGTCCGTCAATTGCTCGGCGTCGGCCGCCGAGGTCACGTCGGCACGCAGCCCGAACGCCTGGCCGCCTGCGTCGGTGATCCGGTGCGCCGTGGCCTCGGCCGAGGCCGCGTCCACGTCGGAGACCACCACCCGGGCGCCGTGTCGGGCGAACAGTTCGGCCACGGCGGCGCCGAGGCCCCGCCCGGCGCCGGTGACGACGGTGCTCTTACCCGCCAGCCGGTGCATGACAACCCCCTTGCCGTGTCATCGCGCCGGAGTCGGTCTCCTCAAGTGACGTCATCGCCCCCACCGGTGTCCATCCACCATCGGGGCGACCTCGCCCACCAGCCGCTCGATGGTCTCGGTGTCGTACGGGGCGGGTATCTCGGCGATGACCGTGCCGAAGCCGACATCCCGATAACCGGCGATCAGTTCGGCGAGTTCGGTGGGACTGCCCAGCCAGATGGAGGAGGCGGGGTCGGGGAAGATCCGGCGGTTCATCCTGTCGGGCTCGGCGCCCGGGCGGGCACCCTCCCAGACGGTCCGGTTCAGCGACAGCAGCCGGCCGAACGCGGCCTCGGCGGCGGCCCGGCTGTCGCGCACGATCACCTTGGCCTGCACCGACCGCTCGATCTCGGTGTGGTCGCGCCCGACTTCCACGCAGTGCCGGCGCAGCACCTCGTCGTGCTCCACCAACTCGGCGGGGGTCCCGTAGGCGTTCCAAACGTCGGCGTAGCGGGCCACGGTGCGCAGCGTCTTGCGCTTGCCCCGACCCCCCACGAGGACCGGGACGTGGCCCCGAACCGGTCGCGGCACGTGGCGCAGGCCCGCCACGGGGTAGTACGGCCCGTCGGAGTTGACCTCCTCACCGGCGAAGAGCGCCCGGATCAGCCCCACGGCCTCGTCGAGGCGGTCGAGGCGCTCACCGAACCCGCTGCCGAAATCGATGCCGTGGGCGCGGTGCTCCTGCTCGAACCATCCCCCGCCGATGCCCAGAATGGCCCGTCCGCCGCTGATGTGATCCACCGTGGCCACGATCTTGGCCAGCAGCGCAGGCGAGCGGAACGTGTTGGCCGTCACCAACGGCCCCAAGTGCAGCCGATCCGTGGAGGCGGCGAGCGCCGCCAGCGTGGACCAGGCCTCGAAGACGGGTTGGTCGGGCTCACCGTAGATCGACAGGAGGTGGTCCCAGATCCACAGGTGGTCGTAGCCGAGATCATCGACGAGGCGGGCCGTCCCCACGACGTCGGACCACTCCAGGGCCTGGTTCCACAGGCAGATGCCCAGCTTCAGAGGTGGTAGGGAGGCGGTCGGGGTCTCGTTACCGGCGGTTGCGGCAGCGCCGGTCGGGGTCTCGGGTGCGGAGTCGCTGTTCATGGTGTCCTCATCGCAGATGGGGCGGCTCAGATGCGGTAGAAGCGCTCGGCGTTCCGGGCGAACAGGGCGCCGCGCTCCTCGTCGCCGAAGTCGGCCACCACCGCACGGTAGACGTCGAAGAAGTCGATGAGGGTGCCGCCCAGACTGTCCACCGGGACGTTGCTTGCGAACATACAGCGGTCGACGCCGAACATCTCGATCGTCTCCAGCACGACGGGGCGGATCGTGGCCATGCTCGGGGCGCGGTCCATCATCCCGAATCCCGAGAGCTTCACCGACACGTTGGGCAGCGACGCCAGCCGGCGCATACCCGCACGCCAGGTGTCCATGGCGTCCGGAGTGCGGTCAAGGGGCAGCCCGACGTGGTCCAAGACCACCGCCGTCTCGGGACAGGCACCCAGGGCCTCGTACGCCTCGCCCATCTGCGACGGCAGGATCTGCAGATCGAACGACAGGCCGCGGGCCGCCAACTGCGAGAATCCGCGGCGCCACGCAGGGTCGGTCAGGTAGTCCCCCCGGTCGGCGAAGCAGCGGCGCGGGTCGTCGGCGTCGAAGTTGAGGTTCTGGCGGACGCCCCGGAAGTTGGCGAAGCCGGCGTGGGCCTCCAGCAGCGCACCGGCCGCACGGTCGGCGAGGTTGACGAATCCCACGATGCCGTGCGGGAATCCGTGCCGATCGGCCACGCCCTGCAGCCACTCGGTCTCGCCCACCGGGTTGGCGTGGTCGAACTCGCACTGGACGTGCACCGACTTGACGACCCCTGCCGGGCGGGCGTCGGCCAGGTAGTCCTCGATCAGGTAGTCGCGCCGGATCGACGAGTAGTCGCCGAGGAAGGTGTCGAAGAGGGGCTCAGCCTGCAGCCACTCGTAACGGTGCTCGGCGAGATCCCAGAGGTGATGATGGCAGTCCACGATTCGGTGATGGCTCACCGGGGTCTCGCAGCCCTAGCCCTGCTCGGCCAGGAAACGCTCGGCACCCTCGCTCAGCTGGCGAGCCGAAGGTTGCATGGCGTGCACCCCGCCGTCCACCATCAGCACCGTGCCGGTGATGAACGAGGCCTCGTCGCCGGCGAGGAACAGAACGGCGTTCGCCACCTCGCCGGTGGTTGCCAGGCGGGCGAAGGCGGTCTGCGCCGCATAGGGCGCCACGTTCGCCGGATCGTTCCGGGCCATCATCTCGGTGCCGACCATCCCGGTGGGGGCGACCACGTTGGCGCGGACTCCCCAGTCCCGGCAGTCCTGGGCGATGCAACGGGCGAGACCGATCACCCCGTGCTTGGAGGCGTTGTAGTCGGCCTGGTTCTCGTTGCCCAGCACGCCGGAGAGAGACGACACGAAGACGATGCTCCCTCCTGCGGGCTGGTGGCGCATGCGGCGGATCGCCGCCTGGGAGCACAGGAAGGGGCCTTTGAGATTGACGCGCATGGTGCGGTCCCAGGCCGCCTCGTCGATGTCCGCCACGTGGACCGTCGCCCCGAACACCGCCGCGTTGTTGACGAGGATGTCGAGCGACCCGTAGGCGTCCACCGCCGCTGCGACCATCGCCTCCGCATCGGCGGCATCGCTCACGTCCATCTCGTGGCCAATGGCCCGGCCACCGTCCGCCGTGATCGACTCGGCGACCGACGCCGCGCCGGCGCCATCGATGTCGGCAACCACCACGCTCGCGCCCTCGACGGCGAACCGGCGAGCGATCGTCTCGCCGAGCCCACGGGCGGCTCCCGTAACCGCCGCCACCTTGTTCTCCAGCCTCACGGTTCCCCCCGATTCTCCAACCTCAGCGCTCCGCGCGATTCTTGCCGTCGGCGGGCGGAGGTGCATCGGTGGACCGGTCACCGGAACGGAGGTGCCGCTCCCAATCCCACGTCTGGAGGTTCTCTCTGATGCGACCGAGGAAAAGTGCAGCGGTCGAGCCGTCGAACGCCCGGTGGTCCCACGACAGGCCCAGGTGGCCGATGTGGCGCACGGCAATCGTGTCGGCCCCGTCGGGAAGGGCGACGACCGTGGGGCGCTTCGTCACGGAGTCGGTGGCCAGGATGGCCACGTTGGGGAGGTTGATGATGGGCGCCGACTGGAACGAGCCGAACGACCCTGTGTTGGTAATTGTGAACGTCGAACCGGCTACGTCGCCGGCACGGAGGCGACCGGCTCGGGCCATGCCGGCCAGTTCGTGGATCCGCCTCGCCAAATCCTGCAGCGACAGCGCGCCGGCGTCGCGCACCACCACGACGATGAGCCCGGTCCGGTCCAGATCCACCGCGATGCCCAGATGGACAGCGCCGTGCAACGTCAGCGAGCCCCCGGCGAGGTCGAGGGAACTGTTGAGTTCGGGGTAGGCCGCCAGCGCATCCACCGTCGCCGCGGCGACGAACGGCAGGTACGTCAGGGAGAAGCCCTCCCGCTCCCGGAACTCGGTGCGGTACCGGCCCCGCACCTGCTCCAGCGCCTCGTAGTCCACCTCTACGGAGGTCCAGACGTGTGCCGCCGTCCGGCGGGACTCCGTCACGCCGCGCGCCATGCGCCTGCGCATCCTGCTCAGGGGGACCTTGCGGTCGTCACCAGGATGCGGGGTGCTGCCCGACGTGCTCATTGGCCCTCACACCGCCAACGGCAGGCGGGCCAGGCCGCGTTCGGTGGATATGTGGAGGCGCTCGATCTCGCCGGCGAGGCGGAAGCGGGGCACCCGCTCGAAGATCACCTCGAGGGCCACGCGCCCCTCCAGGCGGGCGAGCGGCGCCCCCACGCAGCGGTGCACACCGTCGCCGAAACCGAGGTGGCGCCGAGGGCGCCGGAAGACGTCGAACGTGTCCGGCTCGTCGAACACGCGCGGATCGCGGTGCGCCGCGGCCAGCAGCATCAGCACCCGGCTGCCCGCCGGCACCACCCGGCCGTGCATCTGCACATCGGTGGTGGTTACTCGGGAGGTCCACTGCACGGGCGACTCGTAGCGCAGCAGTTCCTCGACGGCGTCGGGCACGGCGTCGGGCGCCGCCGCCAAGGCGGCCTGCTGCTCAGGATGGCGCGCCAGCAGGAACAGGCCGTTGGACACGAGGGAACTCGTCGTCGTGTTGCCCGCAAGGTAGACGATGAGGCACATGCCGAAGACCTCGTCGTCGCCGATCGGCTCGCCGTCGATCTCCCCGGTGGCGAGGCTGGAAATCACGTCGTCGCGGGGCGAGCGCCGCCTCTCGGCCACCAGATCGGCGAAGTAGCTGCGCAGTTCGTCCCCCGCGGCGGCGGCGAGGGCCGAGAACTCGTCGCTGCCCGACAGGATCAGCAGCATGTCGTGGGCCAACTTCCGGACGGTCGCCTCGTCGGACAGCGGGATGCCCATCAGCCGGCAGATCACCAGCACCGGCAGTCGCTGGGAGAAGTCGGCGGCGAAATCCCCGCCCCCGTCGGCGCTGAGCCCGTCGATCAGTTCGTGGGCGAAGGCGCGCACCATCGGCTCGTAGGCGCCCACCGTGGCGTTGGAGAAGTGGTGACCCACGAGGCGCCGGAGTTGGTCGTGGCGGGGCGGGTCCATGTTGAGGATCTCCGGACCGATGCACTCCGTGAAACCCGGCTCGACATTGACACCCTCGGCGCTGGAGAAGGTGTGCCAGTCCTTCAGCGCCGGGCGCAGGTCGGCATAGCGGCAAAGCGCCCAGAGATCCCGTTCAGGGTTGTGGTACAGGGGGTGGTCGGCCAGCAGCCGCCGGTAGTAGGGGTACGGGTCTTCCTGCACCTGTGCGGACAGCGGGTCATAGCCCACCGGATCCGCCACCGTAGGCGGCCGATTGACAACCACGGGAGGCAACCTAGACTGCGAAGCTGCCGGCAGCACAATGGGGGATCTACGCTCCGGCGTGGGGTCCGGCCGCCGTGTCACCAACACGGTCACCGCGTCGCGACAGAGACGGCGGTGGACATCACTTGGAGAGGGGCCACCTATGCGTGGAAAGATCAACAGAACGTCGCGGATCGGGGGAGGGCTGACCGTTCTGGCTGCTCTTCTCGCCGTATTCGCGCTGCTCGCAGCAGCCTGCGGCGGCGACGACGGGGACGACGGCGGCGCGGCTCCGCCGCCCGCAGCACCGGCGCCGGACGCAGCACCCGACGCGGCACCGGACGCACCCGCCGCGGCGCCGGACGCACCCGCCGCGGCACCTGCAGCAGACGAGGGCGACCACGAGGTGAGCCTCACGCAGGCCGACGGCGACGCCATCGAGATCTGGGTCGTGGGCTCGGTGCTCAACAACCCGTTCTGGGATCTCATCCAGAACGGCTCGCTGGCCGCAGGCGATGCCCTCGCCGACGCAAACGTCACCTACATCGCGCCGGAGGACTTCAGCCTCGCCAACGTCAACGAGTTCATCGTGACGGCGGTTGCGGCGGGACCGGACGCCATCCTGGTGGACTACCGGACGGCCGAGTACGAGGAAGCGGTCATCGACGCCCTCGACAAGGGCATCGCGGTGCAGTTCTACAACAACTACGTAGGCACCGACTCCGACGACGCCAGAGTCCGCAGGCTCTCCGGCACCGCCGTTGGCCTGGACAAGGCCGCCGCAGCAGCCCGCAGCGCCTTGCTCTATCTGGAGCACGTCAACCCCGGCGACCAGCTGGTGCTGTTCAATTCCCTGCCGGACTCACCGGAACACCTCGAGATCCAGAACGCCTACGTCAAGGTGTTCACCGACGCCGGCTGGAGCGAGGACGATCTCGAAATCTTCCCGCTTCCGGGCCTGGATCCGGCACCGAACTTCGAGGTCATCAAGACGTACCTGGCCGCCAACCCCGGCACCCAGGGCATCGTCACGTGGGACACCACCTCGGGCACGCCGGCCGCGCAGGCCAAGGCCGACGCCGGCTCGGACGTCCCGCTGGTCATGTGGAACCTCGACCAGACGGTCATCCAGGGGGTCAAGGACGGCACCGTCCAGCTGAGCCTCACGCAGCAGCCCTTCCTGCAAACGTTCTACGGGGTGATCTCGGCCTACATCAAGGTCAAGTTCGGCTTCATCGACCCGCCGGTGATCGACCCGGGAACGCTGATCATCACCGCCGACAACGTGGACGAGGTCGAGGCGCTGTTCGAGGCCGGTTTCGCCGGCTAGGACCGCAGGCACGGCTCGGCGTGTCGGGGGGCGCCCCCGAGGTGCACCCCGACACGCGACGCCGCTCCCCGAAGCACCGAACGGCTTGACGAACGCCGTGAACGAGACAACCGCCGAGCGCCGACTCGCAAGGGCCGGCCGCGCCGGCAGGCGCGTGTTGGCGCAGCAGGAGCTGGCGCCGCTCATCGCCATCGTCGTCCTGTTCCTGGTCTTCGAGTTCCTATCGGGAGACGTGGGCTTCTTCACGTCACCCGACCTGATGAGTTCGGTTGCGGCGCTCACGTCCTCGGTCGGGATGGTGTCGCTGGGCGTCACCGCGCTCATGATCTCCGGCGAGTTCGACCTGTCGGTCTCGGCCACGTTCGCCCTCGGGCCGGCCGTGATGGGCTGGCTGATGCGCGAGTGGGACTGGCCGATCCTGGCCGGATTCTTCGCCGGCCTGGCCATCGTGTCGGGCGTCGGGCTCATCAACGGCCTGATCACCACCTACGTCGGCGTCCCGTCCTTCATCGTCACACTGGGGATGCTTTTTGCCGTGACCAGTTGGAACCGGATCATCCTGGGCGGCTTCCCGGTGGACCTCATCAAGGAGGAGGGGAGGCTCAAGAGCATTCTGGGCGCCGACATCCCCGGCAGTCCGATCGCCGCCCCGTTCGCCTGGATGGTCGGTGTGGGACTCGTCCTGGCCTTCGTGCTGTGGCGCACCCAGTACGGCAACTGGACCTACTCCGCCGGCAGCTACGGCGGGGGCGTCGCCCGAGCCATGGGGGTCCCGGTGCGGCGGGTGAAGCTCATCAACTTCGTGCTGGCCGCGTTGCTGGCCGGGCTGGCGGGAATCCTGCAGTTCGCCGACTTCGGGTCCTCCAGCGTCGCCTCCGGCATCGACATCAACCTGCTGGCCATCGTGGCCGTGGTGGTGGGTGGGACCTCGCTGTTCGGAGCGAAGGGGACGGTCATCGGTTCGATGCTCGGGGCGATCATCCTCGGTTCGCTGAAGGTGGGGCTGATCGTCATCAAGGTGCCCTCGGAGTACTACCTGGGCCTGGTCGGCGTGTTGCTCGTGGTTTCCGCCGGCCTGAACGCCCGGGTCGAAGTACTGCGGCGCGGCGGCATCAGGACAACGCTGTTCGGATGAGTACCGAAGCTGTCACCCCCGTCGTCGAATTGGTGGGCGTGTCCCGCCGGTTCGGGAAGAACTACGCCGTGCGCGACGCCAGCCTGGCCATCCACCCCGGCGAGGTGGTGGGACTCGTCGGCGACAACGGCGCCGGCAAGTCAACGATCGTCAAGATGATCAGCGGCTACATAGAGCCGACGGCGGGCACCATCAAGATCAACGGCCGTGCGGTGCGGTTCGGATCGCCCCGGCAGGCCCGAGCGGCCGGCATCGAGACCGTCTACCAGGATCTCGCCATCGTCGACGACATGGCGCTGTGGCGCAATTTCTTCCTCGGCCAGGAGCTCCACCGCCGCGTCATGGGCATCCGCCTCCTCCGGATCAAGGAGATGGTGGACACCTGCAACCACCACCTCGCCGAGGTCGGCCTCACCTCGGTGACCTCCTCGCGCCAGACGGCCTCCACGCTGTCCGGCGGGGAGCGGCAGTCGCTCGCCATCAGCCGGGCGATCCACTTCGATTCGCAGCTCCTGGTGCTCGACGAGCCCGTGGCGGCGCTGTCGGTGCGCGAGACCCGGCGGGTTCTGGACTCCATCGGGGAAGCCAAGGAGCAGAACCTGGGCGTCCTGTACATCGACCACAACATGGACCACGTACTGCCCGCGGCGGACCGCATCGTGATCATGCACCGGGGCACCGTCAGTCGGGTCGTCCACAAGGGTGACCTCACGGTCGACGAACTGGCCGACGCGGTCGCCAAGTCCGGCACCGGCGACTGAGAGGCGCTGGGGCGTGGGGCGTCTGGATGGCCGGGTGGCGTTTATCACCGGCGGGGCGAGGGGCCAGGGGCGCGCCATTGCCCTGCGGTTCGCCGCCGAGGGCGCCGACATCATCCTCTGCGATGTCTGCGATACGGGCACTGTGCCGTACCCGCTGGCAACCGAGGCCGACCTGGCCGAGACAGCCGAGGGAGTGCGCGCCGCCGGGGCGCACTGCGTGGCGGAGGTCGCCGACGTGCGCAGCCAGGCGGCACTCGACGAGGTCGTCCGGAGCGGCGTGGCGGAGCTGGGACGGGTGGACATCGCCTGCGCCAACGCCGGCATCTTCTGGATCGCGTCACTGTGCGAGATGACCGACGAGGTCTGGGACACGGTGATCGGCGTGAACCTGACGGGCGCCTGGCACACCACCAAAGCGGTCGCCCCCTACATGATCGAACAGCGCCGCGGCAGCCTCATCTACACGGTGTCCACCAACGGCCGCCACGGCGGCTACGACTACAGCGCCTACACGGCATCCAAGCACGGCATGGCCGGGCTGATGAAGTGCGCAGCCCTCGAGTTGGGGCGCTACGGCATTCGCTCCAACGCCCTCCTGCCAGGCGCAGTGAACAGCCCGATGATGGTCAACGCCTACTCGAAGGAGTTCGTAACCGGTTCGGCCACGTCCACGACCGAGCAGCTCGACCACCAGGTGCGCCACAACACGATCCTGCCGGGGCGGCGCTTGCTGCCGGCCGAGGCGGTGGCCGACGCCGCCCTCTGGCTGGCGTCAGATGAATCGCAGCACGTCACCGGAGCGGAGATCGTCGTGGACGCCGGCCACACCACACTCCCCCACTACAACTGGGACCCCCTCGACGCTCCTATCTGACCACCGAACGGGCTGCCTCCCGCACCAGCGCCGGTTGCGCCGCCGATTGCCCGACCGGTCCGGGAAATATAATTCCAACTTTACCCAGAAGAGACATATATGCCGTTGACCGGTAAAGATACTACTATCTTCTCCGCATAGCTGCTGAATCACGCCGTAACGAGGTTCCCGCAGAGTTGAGTTCTCCGGATACGCACCCCAACCAGAAATCCCGGGCCAACCCGAAGAAGATAATCACATCTTTACCGATAATTGACTGAGTGGCCGATTTATCGGAAAGATAGTGCTATCTTTGACACATGGCTGGAGGAATCCGTCTTGACGAGATCCCCGAGGAGTTGACCGCGGACGAGTTCTGGAACCGGTTCGGCAACGTTGAGCACGCCGGCTTGGACTTCAAACGCGGCGTCTCCCGCGGAATGCTCGATGCGATCCCGGCGATGGCCATGACTTCCGGCGGGCTGATCATCCATGGCGTTAGCGATGACCGCAAGATTGTCGGCTGTCCGCGCAGCCAGAGAACTCTCGACCGGATCCATAAGTTCGCGAAGGAATGCGACGTGGAAGTGGACGTGAAGGCCACGTGCGTCGACGGAGTGGAACTCACGATCACCGCGGTCCCCGAAGTGCGCGGGCGAATCGTCACCACACCCGACGGCCGGCTCCTGCGGCGCGTCGGAGGCGATTCGCAACCGCTACGCGGCGATGCCATGGGGCGATTCGTCCGTGAACGGAACGAGCACTCTGGCGAGGAGGAGGTTCTGCAATCGCCCCAGGCGGGGGACTTCGACCTGAAGGCAGTGAACCAAGCGCTGGTAGCCGACGGTCGCCGTCCGGCCCGCCTGTCCGAAGTGATCCGGGCGCTGGGGGACCTCGGGGTGGCGCTCGCAGCCGATTCGACGGCGGACTCTCGAGCGCTCCGGGCAGCGGCAGTTCTTTTCGCCCTCGACCCCAGGAAGCACATTCCCCGAGCCGCGGTGCAACTCGTCCGTCGGACCGGCGTGGGTCCGGGGCCGGGGCCCAGTGGCGCACGCGCCGAAGTTGCCGGGCCGCTGTTCACCGTCGCCGAGCAGTGCCTGGCGTTCATTGCCGAACACACTGGGCGGCAAGAGGTTGTCACCGGCCTGCGGCGGGAATCCATTCCGGAGTACCCGGAGGAGGTGCTGCGCGAGGCCATCGTCAACGCACTCGCCCACCGCGACTACAGCCTGATCGGGAGCACCATCGACATCACGATCTGGAATGACCGCATCGAGGTCACCAGCCCCGGGCCGCTCCCCGGGCACATCACCGTGGACAACATGCGAGCGGAGCACTACAGCCGCAATCCGCGGATCATGCGTGTGCTCAAGACGGTGGGGCTGGTCGAGGAGTACGGCGACGGCGTGGACCGGATGTTCAGCGAGATGGAGTCCCGATTGCTGGAACCGCCGCTCTTCAGCGCGACCGCCGACTCGGTGACGGTCACGCTCCGCAACCGGATGCTGGTCGATATCGACGACCAGGTCTGGCTGCGGTCGCTGTCCGACATCCAGATGACGCCCGAGGAACGTCGCGCCGTGGTTGTAGCGAACCACGAAGGCTCGGTCACGCCCCGACGCCTGCGTGAGTTGATGCCCGACGCTGACGTCGGTGCGATTCTCGCGGGGGCGACCGCGAGGGGTCTACTCGTCAGAACCGGGACTCGCGGCGGTTCTCGTCACGTGCTATCCGACGCGGTCATACTGCGCGTTGGCAGCACTGCGATCGGGACACGCAATCGGCAGCAACAGGTGCTGCTCGACAGGGTCGAGCAGCAAGGCAGCATCTCCGTGATCGAGGGGGCTCAGCTGCTCGATACGAGCATGCAGGTAGTCCGGGACTTCCTGAACGGCCTCGTTCAGGCCGGCGTGCTGCGCGCTGAAGGGCGGACGCGGGGACGGCGCTACTACGCAGCAGATTGACCGCGAACAGAAATCTCCGTCGGGGATGCTCACCAAGGTAGGTCGAACAGCGCTTCGCAGTCAGCCACGCATTCCGCCGTGCGTCAGGCCTGGGACTGGGCGAACTCCAGGGCCTCGTCCCAGGAAGCACCGCGGGCGATCAGCCGGCGGTACTGCATGACATGGCGGGGACGGTTGAAGGCCAGCACGCCCACGAGCCGTCCCGCCCGCCCGTAGATGGCGGCGAAGCGGCGCTCGGCCGGCGAGCCGGTCACGACGTGCACGTCGTCGTCGGGACCGGACCGGCCGGCGAGGTGGATCTTGCGGTCGTACTGGTCGCTCCAGAACCACGGGATCGGCGCGAAGGGTTCGCCGCCACCGTCGCCGGCCAGCAGGCGGTTGGCCGCCGCGATGCCCTGCGAGATGGCGTTGTCCCAGTGCTCCACCCGCATCGACTCGCCGAACAGCCGGTTGGGCCAGCGGGCCACGTCGCCCGCCGCCACCACGCCCGGCGCCGCCAGAGTCGTCTCGTCGCACACCACGCCGTCAGCAATCTCCAACCCCGAGCCGGCCAGCCACTCGGTGTTGGGGATCACGCCCACCCCGACCACGACCACATCGGCATCGAGGCGGGTCCCGTCGCTCAGCACCACCTGCTCGACCCGGTCGGTGCCGGCCAGCGACGCCACACCGGTGCCGAGACGCAGATCGACGCCGTGATCGACGTGCACGTCTGCGCAGACCCGTCCCATCGCCGCCCCGAGCACCCGCTCCAGCGGCACGTCGGCCATCTCCACGACCGTCACGTCCAGGCCCCGACCCCGCGCCGTGGCCGCCACCTCAGCACCGATGAAACCTGCGCCCACCACGACGACCCGCCGCGGCGTGGCGTCGAACTCCGCGCGGATCGCCAGGCTGTCGGCCAGGCTGCGCAGCGTGTACACGCCGGCGAGGCCCTCGGTGCCCGGCAGGGTCCGCGGCCGCGCCCCCGTGGCGATCATCACGCCGTCGGCCACGATGCGCTCGCCGCCGTCGAGAGTCACCGCCCGCTCGGCCGCATCGAAGCCCACGGCCCGCTGTCCGAGCCGCCAGTCCAGGCGCAAATCGGCCAGCGTCGCCTCGTCGTACAGCGCCACCCGCTCGGGGGGCCACTCCCCCGCCAGCACCTGCTTGGAGAGCGGTGGGCGGTCGTAAGGAGCGTCGGTCTCGTCGCCAACGACGGTGATGGTGCCGTCGAAGCCCTCCCGGCGCAGCGTTTCGGCTGCCCGCAGGCCCGCCAGTGAGGCCCCCACCACCGTCACGGACTTCACGTCAGCGCCTCAGCCGGCACGCGCAACCGGGAAGGGATACGGCTGGATCGGGGCGGAGAAGCGGCCAAACCGGTGGCGGCCGCCTGGGACCGCTCAGCCCTCGGCGAGGGAGATGGCCTGCTTGGGGCAGCGCTGGACCGCCTCGGTGACCTTGGCCCGCAGATCCTCGCCGGGCGTCTCGTCGAGGATGTACAGGAAGTCGTCGTCCCGCACCTCGAACACCTCAGGCGCCACCTGCATACAGATGGCATTGCTCTCACACAGATCGAAATCGACGACGATGCGGTAACTCATGGCGGTCTTTCCTGCTCGGCGGCCTGCGGTCACGCTCAGACTATCCGGCGCGGCGGTGGCGGAACGACGAAGCGGGAGCCCGGGATCGCCCCTACATCTCGATGACTTGGCGGACGACCTCGCCGGCCTGCAGTGCTTCGATGCCGTCGTTGATGTCCTCAAGGGGAAGCCGGCGGTCGATCATGCCCAGCAGGTCGAGTTGTCCGGCGTCGGCGAGACGCAGCATGCGGTGGAAGTCCACCCGCACGTCGGCGCCGCCGTAGTACGAGCCCACCAGCGCCTTCTCGGCAAAGAAGATCTCGAAGGCACTGAATGTCACCTGCTCCTCTATCCGGCCGACACCAACGACGCAGCAGGTGCCGCCGCGGCGCACGGCATCGAAGGCGGCGCGCATCGTGACGGGACTGCCGATGCATTCGAGGGCGTAGTCGAACCCTTGACCGTCGTTCATCTCGGCCTTCGCCGCGTCGAGGTCGCCGGGCAGCACGGCCTCGGTGGCGCCGAAGGATCGGGCCACGTCCAGCTTGGCCGGGTTGAGGTCCACGGCCACGATCTCCGCTGCCCCGGCGATCCGGGCGCCCTGGATGGCCGACACGCCTACGCCGCCGACGCCGAACACGACCACCGACGAGCCGGGGGTCACCTTGGCGGTGTTGATGGCGGCGCCGACGCCGGTCATCACGGCGCAGCCCACCAGCGCCGCCGCCTCGAGGGGCACCGAAGGGTCGATCCGTACCACGGCCTGCTCGGGCAGCAAAGTCCGCTCGGCGAAGGTGCCGACACCGCACATGGATGAAAGTTCGAGGTCGCCCTGGCGGAACTGGGAGCGCAGCATGATGCCGAACTGCAGGTCGGCGCACAGGTTCGGGCGTTTGTGCCGCAGGCAGTAGACGCAACTCCCACACGGCGGTGACCACACCGCTATCACGTGGTCGCCGACGGTCACCGACGTGACGCCGTCGCCGACCGCACTGACGACACCGGCCCCCTCGTGACCGAGCACGAGTGGCACGGTCTGGGGGATCGTGCCGTTCATCACCGACAGGTCGGAGTGACAGATGCCGGTGTGGGTGATGTCCACGACGACATCATCGGGACCAGGGTCGATCAACTCGACGTCGTCGCAGACATCCAGCGTGGTGTCGCCGACGTTCCGCAGTACTGCTGCCCGCATGTTCTTACTCCCCTGTAGGGCGTCCCGGTTGCCGCCGAGACTATGCCCTCGGTACCGGACAGGGGCCGCGCCGGACACAACGGCTCCCGACCGGCTGGGCAGTGAAAGGGCCGGCGACGCGCCATGATGCGACCATGAGATCGAGCGATACCACAAGTACCGGGTGGCGCAACGCCGCTGCCGAGGCACAAGCGCAACTCCCCCCGGGCCAGGTCGCCCGCCGGGCCTACGTGCTGGAACCGTCGCCTCCCGCCGTGCACGTACCTCCCTGGTTCGCCGACGATCCGGCCACCCCGGGCGCCGGTTGTCCGGGAGATCCCGTCAACCGGATCGGACCCGACGGTCGCAGAGCGATCGAGACGGTGACCCCCACGTCGGCCGGCGCCCTGACGTGGCGGCAGGTGGTGGGCGACGACGCCGGCCGTGCCGACTTCGCCGCGGACCGCTGGCTCGGCCCCTGGCGCCGGCTCGGCCCCGTGCCCGAGAACTACCTCGGACGGCTGCAGGACGCCCATCGACTGGCCTACGCCGTGGTGGCCGAGGCCCGCAAGCAGGCCAACGGCAAGTTCGGTCTGCGCTACACCGCCGGTGGCTTCGGCACCCCGTTCTTCGTGCGCGACGGTCGCGACACCCAGGTCCGGGTGGCCGACGGGCAGATCGTGGTGCAACACGGCGACGAGGCCCGCGCCACGCCGATCGGGTCGCTGAACAGCGCCGCCGGTCACTGCGGCGTCACCGCCGGCACCGATCAGGCCGAGCACGACAGCCCGCCGCTCGGCGACCTCGACCGGCCGCTGGCGGTGGATGCGGCTCAGACCGACTTCTTAGGGGACTGGTTCGGGTTCGCCTTCTCGGTGCTGGAGGAACTGCGGCTCACGCCCGGCGCCCGTGACGTGGGGCGCACCCAGCTGTGGCCCGGCCACTTCGACCCCGCGGTGGAGATCACAGCCGGAGACCCCGCCGGCGGCGCGGCAGCGGCCACGAGCAGCAGCGACGACGTGAGCCGTCGTGCCACGTACGGAGCCTCACCCGGCGACGGGAACCATCCGGCTCCCTACCTGTACGTGGGGCCGTGGGGCGGCATCGACACCGGCGACGACTACTGGGGGGCCGACGGCTTCCCCGGCGCGGTCCTCGGCTACGACCGGCTACTCGCCGCCGCCGACCAGCGCCAGGCGGCCCTGGACTTCTTCGCCGAGGGCTACGCCCGACTCCGCCAACGCTGAGAGAGCGCCGAGTAGTTCTTCGGTAGCGCAGCCGAGACCGCTGGGCAGTGGATCCCGGCCTCCGCCGGGATGACACTCATACTGTTGGGGTTCCCGATTGGTGGTGGGTCTGACCCGCCGGGATGCTGGACAGTGATCCCGGCCTCCGCCGGGATGACGGACGGGTGGGCGTACCGGGGGGCGGTCAGGAGGCCAGGGCGCGCCAGACCCGCTCCGGGGTGGCCGGCATCTCCACGTCGCGCACGCCCAGCGGTGCCAGCGCATCCACGATGGCGTTGATAACCGCCGGGGCGGAGCCGATGGTCCCCGCCTCGCCGACGCCCTTGACACCCAGCGGGTTGGCGGGGCTGGGCGTCACCGTCGAGCCCGTCAGCAGGCCGGGCACGTCGGAGGCGGCGGGCACCAGGTAGTCGCCCAGGGTGGCGGTCCGCAACTGCCCGGCGTCGTCGTAGACGGCGTCCTCCCAGAGGGCCTGCGCCACACCCTGCACGATGCCGCCGTGTACCTGCCCCTCCACGACCAGAGGGTTGATCTGCACACCGCAGTCGTCCACGGCGGCGTACTTCACCAACTCCACCTCGCCGGTCTCGGCGTCGATCTCCACCACGGCCACGTGGGTGCCGAAGGGGAAGGTGAAGTTGACCGGATCGAACGTGGCCTGCGCCTCCAGGTTCGGCTCGGTGCCGTCGGGCAGGTCGTGCGCGGTGAAGGCAGCGAACGCGATCGTTGCCAGGTCGATGCTCGCCGACGGCGTGCCGCGCACGCTGAACGTGCCGGCGGTGAAGTCCAGATCCTCCTCGGAGGCCTCGAGATGGTGAGCGGCGATGGTCCGCGCCTTGTCGATGACCTTCTCGGCGGCCATGTAGATGGCCGTGCCTCCCACCGCCAGCGACCGCGAGCCGTAGGTGTCCATGCCCAGGGGCGCCAGAGCCGTGTCGGAGTGCAGCACGTCCACGTCGTCGGGGTCCACCCCGAGGCGCTCGGCCACGATCATGGACCAGCAGGTCTCGTGCGCCTGCCCGTGCGGCGACGTGCCCGTCACCACCTGCACCTTGGCGGTGGCCAGCACCCGCACCGTGGCCGACTCCCAGCCGCCGGCGGCATAGTTGAGCGCCGCCAGCACCCGGCTGGGCGCCAGCCCGCACATCTCGACATAGCTGGAGAAGCCCACACCCAGGTGCCGGGAGTCCCCCTCGGCGCGACGGCGGGCCTGCTCGGCGCGCAGGGCGTCGTAGCCGACCAGATCCATGGCCTTGGCCAGCGCCGGGGAATAGTCGCCGCTGTCGAACGTCAAACCCGCGGCGGAGTCGTAGGGGAACGACGAGATGAAGTTGCGGCGGCGGATCTCGTCGGGGCTGATACCGATCTCCGCCGCAAGGGTGTCCATGGCCCGCTCGATGGCGTACGTGGCCTCGGGCCGGCCCGCCCCCCGGTAGGCGTCGGTGGGGGTCTTGTTGGTGAACAAGCCGGTGCAACGGAACGAATACGCACCTATGTCGTAGCAGCCGTGGTAGATGAATCCGCCCAGCAGCGGCACGCCGGGGGTCACGAGTTGCAGGTAGGCGCCCATGTCGGCCAGCAACGCGACACGCACCGCCGTCACCTTGCCGTCGGCGTCGGCGGCGAGGGAGATGTCCTGGATCTGTCCGCGGCCTTGGATCGTGGCCACCGCCGCCTCGCTGCGACCCTCGGTCCAGCGCACCGGGCGCCCCCGCGCCACCGCCAGCGCGCAGCAGACGACCTCCTCGGCGTACACGTTCAGCTTCGAACCGAATCCCCCGCCCACCGCCGGAGCGACGACGCGGACCTTGTGCTCGGCAAGGCCGAGCGTCAGGCTCAGCATGACCTTCAGAATGTGGGGGATCTGCGTGGAGGAGTACACGGTCACCTCGCCGGCGTACGGGGCCGGCACGACCGCCACGCCGCGCGGCTCCATGGCCGCAGGGATGAGCCGCTGCTGCACGTAGCGCTCGCTGATCGTGTGGGTGGCCGCGGCGAAGGCGGCGTCCACGGCGTCGGCGTCGGGGGTCAGTTCCCAGACGTAGCTGACGTTGGTGCCGATGTCGGGATGGATGACGGTGCTGTCGGCGGCCGCCTCCTCGAGGTCCACCACCGCGTCGAGCGGCTCGTAGTCGACTACGACCTCCTCGACGGCGTCGGCCGCCGCGTACCGGCTCTCCGCCAGCACGACCGCCACGATCTGACCCACGTGGCAGACCACGTCGGTGGCCACGGCGAGGTGGGGTGGGTTCTTCATGTCGGGTGTGACAGGCCAGGCGCACGGCAGCGGCCCCGCACCCAGGGTTGCGAAGTCCGCCCCGCTGTAGGCGCCCACGACCCCAGGGGCGGCGAGGGCGCCGGCGAGGTCCACGCCGTTCACCCGGGCATGCGCGTGCGGGCTGCGCACCGCCGCCATCCACAGCGCGCCGGGTACGTCCAGATCGTCGACGAAGCGGGCCTCGCCCGACAGCAGCGCCGGATCCTCCCGGCGCAGCCGCCGAGTACCGATCACTGTGGTGTCCTGCACCGTTGCGCTCATTGCACACCCCTCTCGGCCGTTACCGTGCGCCCCAAGATAGGCCACCGGACACCGCCGCCGCCCGGCATCCTCCGTGCCGCGCCGCGCCGACGAGGGCCGGCGTTACCCTCCGGCCGTGCTCCGCTGCGCCCACCAGGCGTCGAGGCGGCGGGCCGTCTCATCGGCGGACAGCTCGGGATGGTCCCGACGCAACCCGAGCAGGTAGGTCATCGCCTCGCCCACCTCGCGCCCCGGACCGATGCCCAGTCGCTGCATCACCGCGTGCCCGTCGAGCAGCGGACGCTCGGCGGCCTGCCGTTCCGCCTCGGCGAGTTCCTTGATGCGCTGCTCGAGCCGGTCCACGTGGTGCTGGATTTCCGCAGCCAGTGCCCGGTTGCGGGTCGTGCAGTCGCTGCGCACCAGTTCGTTGAGATGGCCGAGCAGGTGACCGGCATCGCGGGTGTAACGGCGTACGGCGGCGTCGGACCATCCGGTGCTGAAACCCTTGAACCGCCCGGACAGGCGCACCAACTCCGTCACGTCGGCCACCACGTCGGTCGGGTACCCCAACGCCCGCAGCCGCCGGCGGGTGATCCGAGCACCGACGGCCTCGTGCTGGTAGAAGGTGACCTTGCCGTGCTCGTAAGAGCGGGTGGCGGGCTTGCCGATGTCGTGGAACAGCGCCGCCAGACGCAGCCGCAGATCGGGCCTGGTCTTTGCCGTCACCGCCACCGTGTGGGCCAGGACGTCCTTGTGACGATGGATCGGGTCCTGCTCGAGGCGCAGCGCCGGCAGCTCAGGCGCAATCCGCTCAGCCCACCCGCTGCCCACCAACTGCCAGAGCGGCCCCGTGGGGTCGTCGGCCAGCAGGGCCGCCGTCAGCATCTCCCGCATGAGAGTCACGTCGCCGTCCGCCTCCCCGCCGGCGCGGGGCGCGGACCCGGCGTCAGCGGTCTCCACCGGCGGTGCATCATCGGGCACGGCAGGCGACACCGGATCATCGGATACGGCGGACACGTTCACGCCCCCATTCTGTCGGCTCCCGGCGCCGTCCACCCGCACCACCGCAACAGGGACCATCGACACCGCCGACGCGACGCGACCTGACCGGCGGAGGGGCGCCGCTACCCTTGGCGCCGGTGAAGGCTCTCGTATTCGAACGCAAGGAGGCCCGCTACGCGGCGACCGCGCTGGCGACGCGGATCTCCGGGACCGCCGCAACCGGCACCGCTCCCCTGCGCTTCGCCGACATCGCCCCACCCCGCCTGCCCGGAGCCGGCTGGCACAACGTCTATCCCCGCCTGTCGGGCATCTGCGGCAGTGATCTCGCACTCCTCGGCGGGCGCACGTCGCGGTACTTCGAACCGCTCGCGTCCTTCCCGTTCGTGCCGGGCCACGAGGTGGTGGGCGATCTGCACGACGGCCGGCGCGTGGTGATCGACGCCGTGCTCGGCCACGCCACACGCGGCGAAACGCCCCCGCACGACGGCGCCGCCCCTGCCGACGGTCACGACTACGGCCACCTGACCGCCCCGCCACTGGGGGCCGGTATCCAGATCGGGGCGTGCAAGAAGACCGGTGGTGGCTGGTCCACGCAGCTGGTGGCCCACGAGAGCCAGATCCACGAGGTGCCCGAGGATCTGAGCGACGAAGCAGCCGTGATGGTGGAACCGGCGGCGAGCGCCATTCACGCCGCCCTGCGTGGCGACGTGCCCGCCGGCGGCACCGTCGTCGTGATCGGCGGCGGCCCCATCGGGCTGTGCGTGATCGCGGCTCTGCGCGAAGGATCGGCTGTCGACCGCATCATCGCCGCCGTCAAGTACGACGAGCAGCAGCGCCTCGCCAGCCGGCTCGGCGCCGACTTGGTCGTAAAGCCAAACGAGATCGGCAGGGCCATGCGACGCGTGGTGGGCTGCCGCATGAACGGGGACCTTCTGAGCGGTGGCGCCGACGTGACCGTCGACGCGGTGGGCAGCACGACCTCCCTCACCGACGCCCTGGCTGTGACACGCCCCCGGGGGTCGGTTGTGCTGTGCGGCATGCCGGCGCCGGGGCGGATCGACCTGGCACCTGTGTGGCACCGGGAGGTGGCACTGCTCGGCGCCTACACGTACGGCAGCGAACAACTCGACGGCGGGCCGACCGTCCACACATTCGAGATTGCCTTCGAACTGGTCCGCTCGGCGGGGCTGGAAGACCTGGTCTCGGCGAGCTACCGCCTCGAGGAATACAGCGCGGCGCTGCGTCATGCCCGCGATGCCGGGCGAAGAGGCGCCACCAAGATCGTCTTCGACCTGCGAGGCGACCGGCGCTGAAGTTGGGCGGAGCGGGATGTTGGGGGCGCCTGCTGCGTAGTTCATCGACTGCGCATGCCGGGCCGCTGAGGAATGGATTCCGGCCCCGGATCGAGTCCGGGGCAGGCTCTCCGCCGGAATGACGGAACAGGTCGCCGGCAGAGTTGCTCGGCACTCCGAGCCCGGCGCCGGCCGGAGCGGAGCGTCCCGGCGAAGCCACTGTGCGGCCGAGCAGATCGCCCGGCCACGAGGGTTACTTCTCTTCGCGGAACTCCACGTGGCGGCGTACGACCGGGTCGTACTTCTTCAGCGTGATGCGCTCGCGCTGGTTGACCCGGTTCTTCGTGGTCACGTAGGTGTAGCCGGTGCCCGCCGTGGAGCGGAGCTTGATGATCGGCCGCTTGTCACTTCCTGCAGGCATCAGACCTTCACCCCGCGGCGTCGCATGTCGGCCAGCACCTTCTCGATGCCGTGCTTGTTGACGGTCTTCATGCCCTTGGCGCTGAGGCGCAGGGTGACCCAGCGCTTCTCCGACGGCACCCAGTAGCGGTGCCGCTGCACGTTGACGTTCCAGCGGCGACGGGTCTTGCGGTGCGAGTGCGAGACGTTGTTGCCGAACGACGGCTTGCGCCCGGTGACCTGACAGATGCGTGACATAGACCGGGGAGTCTACCGGTGTGCACGGCGCCGCAACACCGCCACCGGGTACGCGGGTGGGCGTCGCCGCCGGCGCGGCTATGCGCACGCCGTCCCCGGCTCAGGCCCCCCATGCCGCGTACACGGATTCTCCGACAGCGACGAGTGCCGCGGGCGATCGTCCGCACGGGCCGGGCGGTAACGTTGGCGATGCCACCCCGGTCCGAGCACGGTCACCGGGGGGCGAACCGAGGAGGACATCGTGGCCGAGCCCATCCGCTTCTATTTCGATCCCACTTGACCGTGGTGCTACCAGACCTTCCGCTGGGTCCGGCGACTTGCCGAACTCGGGGTCGTGGAGGTCGAGTGGGGCGTGTTCTCACTTGCAATCATCAACTTCGAAAAACCGATGGAGGAGTTCGACCCCGACCTCGGGAGAGGCGTCAAGGCGCTGCGCACCGCCATCGCTGTGCGCGACCGGTTCGGCAACGAGGCCATGGCCCGCTACTACGGCGCCATCGGCAACCGCATTTTCGACGGTCTGCAGCCCTACAAGGACGACACCACCATCACCGGGGCTCTGGTCGACGCCGGGCTCGATGAGGGAGTGCTGGCGGACGCCGTGGCCGACCCGACGACCTGGGAGAAGCTGTTGGCCGAGCACACCTGGCTCACGAGCAGCACCCGCAGCTTCGGCGTTCCGACGATCCAGGTCGACGGCCCCGACGGGCCGGCCACGTTCGGACCGGTCATCTCCAACCCGCCGGACAACGACGACGATGCCGTGGCGCTGTGGCACCACACCGCCTGGCTGACCCGCTACGAGAACTTCAGCGAACTGAAGCGTGACCGCACCGTCGATCCCGACCTGGAGGCTTGGCGGGTACGGCAGTAGCGCCCACGGCTTGCGGGCGCTAGGGAACCGACCCCCCATCACCTGATGCTGGTCTGTCTCTGCTTCCGACGCTTGGAGGGGAATGGGTGGGGAATGAGTCTTGGTACAGCAGCCTGATAGCGGCTGTAGGCAGGATATTTTTCGCTCGATATCTCTTCGGTGAGCCTTGAAGAGCCTTGGAAGAGCAATATCAGGAGCAGGCAGCCAAGGCCCGTCCAGTGCCAGACCCGGCTTGACGCGGATATGGCGAAGAGGTAGAAGGTCACCCACATTCCCATTTCACAGAAGTAACTGGGGTGGCGAGAGAATCGAAATAGGCCCTCGTCCATAAACGGTTTCTCTACCTCAAGTCCCGCATCCACCAGCCGCTTCTTGTTCTTCTGAAATCGCAACATCTGCGCATCGGCGATGCTCTCGAGTGCGAGAAACACCAGGAACACCACAATCGCCAGGTAGTCCAGCCACCCCAGCGGCTGCTCGGAATGCACCCACGCTTGATGGATGGGCGCGGTGAACAGCCACACGACAGCCATCTGGCCGGGGGCAATGAAAGTCACGTTCAGAAGCTGGAATTGCAGCTTGCTGACCTTGCCCCGCAGATAGGGCCACCGATAGTCCTCGCCGCCAGGCCGGTACCCGCCCTTCAGGGCGAAGTTGGTCGTCAACCGCACCGACCACATCACAACCAGCACGGTCATGATGTTGACGCGGGCAGATCGGAAATCCAGATCGGCCGCAACGATCAGGCAGTACGCCGGCGGGACCAGCGACCACACGCGGTCGACCCAGGAACACTCCCCCGTCAGCAGTGAGAGCACCCAGCAGAGCGCAGCCACGGCGACACACAGAATCAGTGCGGTCCCAAACGGGGTACCCGCCAGAGGATGATTAATCACTCGATCATTACCTCAATCCCAGACGGGCTGACGATGGGGTAGACATCTGGCGTTCCTCTGAGATCGTGGAGGACGCAGGGCCAGTGGACGCCCCGGTGAGGCCCCACCGTTGAAACCGCGCGAGGTCGCCGAAGCATAGCCAACCCAACCTCCCCGGTCGTCACACCCACAGAGGCGTCGCTGGTGCTGCTGGGGCGTCGATGCGGTAGCCCATGCGTGGCGCGGTCATGATGTAGGTGGGGTTGGTGGCGTCGTCGCCGAGTTTGCGGCGGAGCCGTTTGATGGCGCTGCGGACGATTCCTGCGGCCGCGGGCGACGTGGACTGCCAGACTCGGCGCATCAGCTGGTCGTGGCTGAGGACGCGTCCGGCGTTGAGCGACAGTTCGGCCAGCAGTTGGTATTCGGTGCGCGTGAGTGGCACTGGTTCGCCGGCGACGGTGACTGTGCGGGCGGCGTAATCGATGGTCAAGTCGCCGACGGTGAACGGCTCGGCGGTCTCGGTCGGGCCGGGCGCGGAGTGCTCGTGGAGGGCGGCTTTGATCCTGGCGTCGAGTTCGGTCGGCGAGAAGGGCTTGACGATGTAGTCGGCGGCTCCGGCCTGCATCGCGCGCAACATGGCTTCGTCCTCGCCGTATCCGGTGAGGAGGATGACCGGCACCTCGGATTGGGCACGCAGCGCGCTCATGATCTCGACCCCGTCGGCGCTGGGCGCGGCGAGACTGGCGAGCACCAGGTCGGGCTTGTTCGCCGCCGGCAGGCCGAGCGCTTGGTGGGCGTCGGCGGCGACGATGACGTGGTAGCCGGATTTGGTCAGAGCACCGTTGATGTAGCGCTGCGTGAGCGGGTCGTCATCGATCACGAGGATCCTGATCGCTGATGCCTCTGGTTGTGCTGGTAGGGCGCGGGTGCGCGCCGTTGGGGTCGTCTTGGACTGCGCGACCGGCAGGGTGAACACGTAGCGGGTCCCCGGGCCCGCGCTGTCGCTGTCGACCCCGAGTCGGCCACCGTGCGCGTCGACGATGCCTTTGCAGATCGCGAGTCTCAGCGCCGGGTCGTCGATGCCGGCGGCGCGTTCGTCGGGCTGGAGGGGTGAGCGTTTGCTGAACAGACGCGATAGGCGCTCGGCCGGCACGCTGGGGCCGGGGCCGGTCACGGACAGCTGGACATGCCCACCGTCGTGTGCGGCGGTGATGCGAACCGGTGCCGAGGCGTCGGTGAACCGCGATGCCACAGACACGATGTTGTTGACGACTTGCAGGATGCGGCGCCGATCGGCCATCACCAACGGCAGGTCCGGTGCGACGTCGATCGCGATGTGGTTGTGGCCGTGCGCGTTCGCGAACAAGTTCGCGGCCTCGTCGACGAGCCGGTTCACCTCTGTGGGTTCGAGGATCACGGGCAGGGTGCCGCTCTCGATTCGCGCCAGGTCGAGGAGTTCGCCGATGAGATCGCGCATCCGGTTGGCCTGCGCGTCGATCACACGCACGAGTTGTGTGGTTTCCGCGGGATCAAGGGCCGGCAGCGATTCCAGCAGCGTGGCGGCCGAGCCTTTGACCGCGACCAACGAAGGGCGCAGTTCCTCGCTGACCAAGCCCAAGAAGTCCGCCCTCAGCCGGTCGATCTCTTCGAGCGGCGTCATGTCCTGCATGGTGACGACGACGGACTCGACGTTCCCGTCGTCGGAACGTACCGGGGTGGCGTTGATCAGCACGGTGCGTGACCGCCGGCCGGGCCGGGCCAGGACGATCTGTTCGGCGCGCACTGTCTCGCCGGTGCCGAGGGCCTGCGCCAGCGGGATCTCCGCAAGCGAGACCTCCCGCCCGTCGGCGCGTCGCACGGTCATGAGCTTCAGTAGATCCGCCACCGACTCGCCGGGCCCGAGCAGTTCGCTGACGATGCGCAGCGCTTCGCGATTGGTCCGCACGGCGGTGCCTCGCGGCGCGTCGAACACCAGCATCCCGACCGGGGAGGTGTCGATCAAGGTTTCCAGGTCCGCCCGGGCTCTCCGCTCGTCCCGGTAGCGGCGCGCGTTCGCAATGACCGGTGCCGCTTGGGAAATGAACGCCGCCAGCGTCACGCCGTCCTCGTCGCTGAACTCGGGGCCCCGCGCTCCCTTTGCCAGGTAGATGAACCCCACCGCCTCGCGGTTACTGCAGATCGGCGCCGCCAGACACGAACCGATCTCGAACCGGGGACGGAACTTCGGTAGCCCGTGCGACCGGAAGTAGGCGCCCACGTCCGGGACCCGCAACGGTTCGCCGAGCCGAACGAGGTGCTCGAAGAACCGCGGACCCCCAGGTAACTCGGTGAGCAGCCGGTGCTCCTCGGGGGTCATGCCCGAGGAAACGAAACGCTCAAAGTGGCCCGACCCGTCGATGACGATGATGCCTCCGAAGCGCGCGCCGGTCATTTCACGGGCGCTGTCGACGACGACCTGCAGCACGCTGTCGAACTCCAGGCTCTCGTTGATGCCCAGGCCGGCCTCGCTCAACCTCCACAGCCGCGCGTACAGCGCACCGACCTGTGCTTGCAGGGCCTCAGCTTGTGTCAACCGCTCGCCTCCTTCTGGCATCCGCTCGTCGTCCGCTCACGGCGCGCGCCGCGCGATCAGAATCCCACCTCGCCGCCGGTACGGGCGAGCCACCGTCGGTGCACGACCACGCGATGATACTTGGCCATAGTGATTTATGACACACTAGTGCTATTTTTGGACACATTAGTGCTATTCCCGGCCGTCAGGACCCCCCACTCGCTGGGACGTGTCAGACCACTGAAGCCATCCGGGTCGAATGACATAGGTTTGCCACCGATGTGCCGTATCTGTCATCACTCTGACACGTATCTGGTATAGGCTCGGGCAGAGCCGCTACAGCAGGGCGGCGCGCTGTGGAGCGTCGTCCGCAACACTCAGGAGGTCGGCGGTGCAAGCCCCGGTGACACGAGACGAGGTATTCGCCCTACTAGCGATCGCCCGATTCGGGGCCTGCGCGACGGCGCCGGACGGCACATTCGTGTTCTGGAACCACAGGGCCGAACGGATTCTCGGCCTGTCGGCCGCGGAGGTGATCGGCCGGCGACGCGACGAGGTCATCTCCGCGGCGGCTCCCGAGAAGGCGAGCCCCGGGCCGGCATCGAACGGTCCGCCGATGCCGGGCCCTACAGTCGGCCGCGCCCCCGACCCGTTCACGGCCTCGATGATGTGCGCGTCCGGCGGACACAAGCAAGTCGCGCTCACCCCCGTCGTGGTTGCCGACCAGCCCGGCGGCGACGCGCTCTTGCTGTACCTGTTCGACGACCCACCCGAATCGGGACCGCCGGCTCCCGCTGACCGCCAAGCGTCCGAACTCCCGCCCACCCCCCAACCCGAGCCCGCCCCGAACCCAGCCGCCCACCAGCCCAGCGCGCCGGGCCCCGGCGGTCTCTCCAGACGCGAGATCCAGATCCTTCGCCTCGTAGCAGTCGGGTCCGCCACCAGCCAGATCGCATCAGACCTCCAGATCAGCGTCCACACCGTGAGAAACCACGTCCGTAGCCTGCGCCACAAGCTCAACGCCAAGACCAAACTCGACGCGGTCGTCACCGCGATACACCAAGGCCTGATCTAGCCGCCCGCCAAGAACGCCTTCTTCCAGTGTGAACTCTTATCGCTGCGCCCACGGCATGCGCCATTCCGGGATTCCGGACGATTCCGTGAGGTGCCATACAGCTCGCAAAAGCGCAGGTAGAGATCCTCTACCTGAGTCTTACCGCTCCATGCGGTTCCAGGGTATCCCGAATATACTGTGGGACAATCCGGGGACATGAGGGTTCGGCTCCCAATCGTGTCCCACAATAGGCGGGTTCGATTCCCACGCCGCGACGACAGGCACGGAGGCACATCAACACCGTGAGGCAACTGACCGCGGCGTTCGTCCGCAACGTGACACTGCCCGGCAAGTACACCGACGAGCATGGCCTGATCCTACGCGTCACCCCGTCGGGGTCAAAGCAATGGATCTGGCGGGGCACCATACGCGGCAAACGCCGCGACCTCGGCTTGGGCGGCTACCCGTACACGACGCTCGCCGAGGCCCGCCAAACAGCCTTCGAGTACCGCAAACTCGCCCGCCATGGAGGCGACCCGGCGGCGCAGCGCCGGCGCAGCACCGCGCCAAGTTTCGCCGAGGCGTGCGAGCAGGTGATCGCCATGCACGCGCCGTCATGGAAGGACGGCGGCAAGTCCGCGAACAACTGGCGGTCCACACTGCGGCGCTTCGCCTACCCACGCCTCGGCGACGTATCCGTCGCCGAAATCACCTCAGAGGACGTGCTCGCTGTCGTGGCGCCGGTCTGGCAGACGCGCCGCGAGACGGCGCGCAAGCTCAAGGGCCGCGTCAGCGCTGTCATGGCATGGGCCATCGCCGAAGGCCACCGCGCTGACGACCCGACCGCGGCGGTGAGCCGGGCGCTGCCCCGCAACGGCCACCGGGTACAACACCACAGAGCACTCCCCCACGCTGAGGTCGCCGCCGCGCTCGCCACGGTGCAGGCCTCCAGCGCGTGGGCCGGCACCAAGCTCGCCTTCCGGTTCCTCGTCCTCACCGCGTCCCGCAGCGGGGAGGTCCGCGGCGCCCGCTGGGACGAGATCGACGAGGGCGCCGCTCTGTGGACCGTCCCCGCCGAACGCGCCAAGAACACCCGCCCCCACCGTGTCCCCCTCTCGGCTCAGGCACTGCACCTGCTCACCGCGGCACACGAACTCCCCACGGGCCCCAGGCTCGTGTTCCCCAGCGCCAACGGGCGGGAAATCTCCAACGCCACAATGGGCAAACTCCTACGCGAGAACGGCATCGACGCTGTGCCCCACGGATTCCGCAGCAGCTTCCGCGACTGGTGCGGCGAAACCGCCGTCGCCCGCGAAGTCGCCGAAGCATGCCTCGCGCACTCTGTCGCCGATGCCACCGAAGCCGCCTACGCCCGATCCGACCTCCTGGCGCGCCGACGCGAGACGATGGAGGGTTGGGGCCGGTACATCACCACCTGAACCAGCACCCACCACCCAAGATCAAGCAAGCTCACAGCGCGCGAAACCAACGGCACACCATCTGGGGCTCGCCGATCTAGCTGCCCTCGTGTTCTGGACCCCCTCACCTCGCCATCCACGACGCGTCAGTCCCCGACCCAGGGCGCTGTCGAGGCTAGCGTCGCCCACATGCTCACAGAATTCGTGGTGTTGCTGGCTGCGCTACTGCTGCAGCACAAGGTTCATGCGTTCCTTCTGATGTGTGCTGCCTTTCTGGTGTGCGGCATTGCCAGCCGCCGCTCCAGCGGATATGAACTGCCCTTAGTACGGGCGGTCGGTCGGGACTTGGGCCGGGCACTGACTGCCTGTCGCTGGGTCTTTCTGGCGTCGGCACTCATCCTGGCAGCCGCCTACGGGTTCGTAGCGGGGCAATGGGGCGGATGGCTGGTCGCTGTTGTGGCTGGCGCGGCCCTATGGGCGACCTGGGGATTGTTGACCGCCGGACAACAACACGAGAACGGCACGAACTGCATCCTCGGACGCAGGTGACACAGGTATCAAGGGCAGATCGCCGTGAACGAGACGACGATGCTCGGGACAGCAGGCTTGCCGTTGGACTGAACCTCCTCGGGATTCACGCAGGCTGTGGGGCGTGTGCGTCACCGTGTCAACCCGAGTCTCGTTGACGATCACCGCTGTCTGCAGCCGTGCAGACTTCCCACAATTCTGGGAACTATGTAGGTGACTAGCCAAGGCAAATTCAGGTTCGTATAGGTAGCAAATGGCACTCTTGGTGCGTGAACCGGTGTGCTACGGAGAAGGAGTGCCGAAAATGGTGAGTAGCGTTGAAGTTCAGATCGAGGAGATGATCCGCGACCAGATCGGTGTCTATCGGAGGGCGTTCCTAGGGGTCATCCTTGATGGTGTTCCGGAAGTTCTCGATGGCGGTCCGGAGGTCGGTGAGGCGGCTAGTGAGGGCCGGGGTGAAACTGTCGATTGATGAGAACAGTTCCTGAGCTGTCTGATCGTCGATGGGTTGTTCCAGGTGGATGGCAATGTGGTCAGCGATTTGGAAGGCGACTTCTTTCGCCTGTCCTGCGGCATGTTCTACGGCTGCGACAGCGCGTGCTCGGATCTCGTGGTGGTTGGCCAAGTCTCGGAACCCGGGGCGGTGGTCTGTCATGGTGGCATGCCTGCTATCAGTCGGCTCGACATGGGGCGGCGAGCGGTTGACGGAGTCGCCTGCTAGGTGCGCTCAATCTGATCGTCTAGGGGTTGACATTTGTAGGCGCTCTGTGCCGCGGGAAGCGCTGGGCGGACCGCGGCGGTGGTGACTGTCGTCTAGGGTGCGCGTCGTCGTGAACGCCCCGCGCCAAGTGTGCGGGCAGCCGAGAAGAGTTCAGGGAGTCGCGCCCGCGGTCCCCTTCGGATCGGCTGTCTGCGTTCACGACAGATTGCATGACTCTCTGACCGAAGGGGGCCACCCATAGCCGACCTGCCCGCCCGCGCTGGGCGAGTTCTCGCCGCTGCCGCGCTTGTGCTCGCCGTACTCGCCACGGCGTCGTGCGCGGGACCGGTTGGCGCGCCCGGCCCCGTGGGCCTCGCAGGGTTGCGGGGGCCGACCGGAGAGGTCGGATACCAAGGTGCCCCCGGCGAAGTCGGCCAACCCGGACCGCGAGGCGATCCCAGCCGACAGGGCCAGCGTGGCCCGGTGGGCGAGCAAGGACCACCGGGCGATCCCGGCCCGGCGGGTGAGGCTGGACTGTCCGAACCGGAGATCGATGCGTTGGTGCGCTCCTTGGTCACAGATTGGGCAGCGACCATCTCGCCCAGCGATGTCGCCGCGGGGCTGCGGCCGGAGATCCGCAACTGGGGGCCATACCAGTTCGACCGCGAGACCTACGAATGGCCCGACCTGGACTTTCAAGCCGCCGGAGCGGACAGCTTCGTCACCTTCCAGATGGACTACCCGGAAGGGCTAACGCGGGACTATCTCGCCAACTCGATCACCACCGCCCGGCTCACGCCCGACCCCGACTACACGCTCGCCACGCCATCGATGGAGTACGCCGGCACCCTCGGCGGTGCTGTGGGTACCAACAGGCTCGCTGCTGGCGACGCGTTCCTGCAATCGCTCGGGTTGGACAGCTACTCGACCTTCTACCTGTACTTCGGCGAGACGAAGATCGTGCTCGCGTTCGGGAGCATTCGAGCGCTCACCACCGGCAGCGGCCAGACACAGGACGAGACGAACCGGTGGCGCATCACGTTCCGCGTCATCGGCTACCCGCCCCCACCAACCGACCCTGAGGGGAGCCAACCATGACCGCCGCCGCGAAACTCGCCCTCGCCGCCCTTGTTGTCGCCACACTCATCGCCGCTGGTTGCGGTACGCCTCGGTGGCAGGAGCGGGGGTTCGATTCAGAGTCGGAGTGCTGGCTGCATCACGGCTGGGACGGCAGCGTCCGCGACGGCGTGGACCGCAACGAGATGTTCGACTTCTGGTGCGACTAACTGCGCCCGTCGGCTGTGATCGGGAAAGGGCCGTTCAGAAAGGGGACGGCTCGTCAAGGGGCGGCGACATGATGAGGTGCATCGTCCGTGACTTCGGCGTTTGCCGGTCGATGGCCCGCGCGAACATCTCTAGGTGGTCGAACAAGGGTCGGGTGGTTTGCGCGAGGCGGAGTGCGTGTTGCAGGTGCTTCGTATGCATGGCCGCATTGTAGGGGGCAGGTCAGATCAGCTAGCGGACTCGTCAGTGTCGGGTTGTGGGGGGAGCGCGAGCACGCGTTTGCCCATCGCCTCGAAGTCGTCCCAATTCACGATCGGCTCGTCATCGTCGGCGGCGCGGGGGCGCTCGTCGGGGTCACCTATCGGAACGTCAACCGCGGTCACGGTACTGAACCTTCTGCAACGCAGCGACCGGCACGGTGCTGTACTTCATGTCGCCGTCAGCGATCCAAGAAACATTGGCGTCCCCTTCGAAGATGCTGGTCACCGTCATCTTGGTGCGCGGGTTCGAAGCCAGATACACCGCGTCGCCCACCTCAATTTGATCGCTCACGCGTCTCTCCTCTCATGCGGCCTTTCGACCGGTACCGCAAGTGTACCGGTCGGTCGTCTAGGGGTTGACGCGGCGGCGTTTGCGCTGGTCACAGGGCTAATCCTACCCCACGCGCCCTACACGGACGACAAACACCTATCCTATCTCGGTGACTTTCGCCCCCATTCCGGCCTTTGCCGGCTCTTCGGATTTGAGCGGGGTGTAGGTCCGCGGTGGGGTACGAGGGCTCTGCGAATCTGACGGTATCTACCGCCTTCAGATCGGAGAGCCCTCGTGGAACTGGACCCTACGCGTATGTGTGAACTGCTGGTCGGCTTGCCGGCTGTGAACGTGCTTGGTGTCGAGGAGACGGACCTGTTGCGGGTGTCTGTCGAGACGAATCTGGAGCGGCCTCGTTGCGGCGGGTGCGGCGGTCGGGTGTGGGTGAAAGACCGCCCGGTCGTGGAGTTGGTGGACCTTCCGTGCTTCGGGCGGCAGACGCGGCTCATGTGGCGCAAGCGCCGCTGGCGCTGCCCGAGCGGGTCGTGTCCGGTCGGGTCGTGGACCGAGGATGTGCCCGCAATCGCCGCGGCGCGCCTGGCAATGACGGACCGTGCCGGGCGGTGGGCAACGGAGCAGACCGGTCGTTATGGCCGCACGATCGAAGACGTGGCGGTTGATCTCGGAGCTGATTGGCACACGGTCAACGACGCCGTGGTCGCCTACGGGACACCGCTGGTGGACGACGCCAGCAGGTTCGGGACTGTGACTGCGCTTGGTCTTGATGAGGTGCTGTTCGCCCGGCAGGGACAGTGGCGAACCCAGGCGTGGTCCACGTCGATCGTCGACGTCGGGGCCGGCCAACTCCTCGACGTCATCGAGGGCCGCACCGCCGCCGGCGCGTGCGCATGGCTCGCTGAGCAGCCAGAACAGTGGCGCGACGCGATCTTGTGGGCTGTGTTGGACCTGTCGCGGTGCGTGGCGGTTGGCGTTCGACACGATGCTGCCCGACGCCAGACAGGTCGCCGATCCGTTCCATCTCGTCAAGCTGGCGAACCAGCGCCTCGACGAAGTACGCCGCCGCGTGCAGAACGACACGCTCGGCCACCGCGGACGCGCCGACGACCCGCTGTATCGCTGCCGGCGGCTGTTGACCAAGGCCGACGAACGCCTCACCGACAGTGGCCGGGCCAAGCTGCTGGGCCTCCTGCAAGCGGGCGACCCCCACGGCGAGGTCCGCATGGCATGGCACGCCAAAGAAGTCCTCCGGTCGATCTACGCCATCGACGATCCCGCCCTCGCCGAACAGTTCGTGGGACGCCTCAGCGTCGATCTCCAAGACCCTGACTGTCCGCCCGAGACCCGCCAGCTCGGCCGCACCATCGCCCGCTGGGCCAACCAGATCGTCGCCTGGCACCGCTCACGCGTTTCGAACGGGCCCACCGAAGCCGTGAACAATCTGATCAAACGCGTCAAACGCATCGCCTTCGGCTTCCGCAACTTCGCCAACTACCGAATCCGCTCACTCCTCTACGCCGGCAGACCCAACTGGGCACTCCTGGCCACCATCACACCCCGCTAATTTCCGAAGCGCCCCTTTGCCGACAACATGAGGAGACCTGATGGAGCACTACTACGTCAACGACAACGCTCAATCCAACGGCGACCACGAAGTACACAAAACCGGGTGCTCACGGATGCCCGACGTGCTGAATCGCACCTACCTCGGCTACTTCGACAACTGTCACCAAGCGGTTCGACAAGCGCGAGAGCACTACTCGCAGGTCAACGGGTGCTACTTCTGCTCAAACGCCTGCCACACGACCTGAGCGGCGTTACCGTCGGCGTACACCGCCAACACGCGGCCGTCGGCGAGGTCGATCCGTGCCGGCATTGTCTTGTGGCCGCAGCAACTGGCCACAGTCCCGCATCCGCCCGCATTGAGGGCAGCGACGATCCGATGGATGCAAAAGTCAATGCACTGCACCCGCCCATTGATCGGCATTGACACCTGATTCGAGTACGTCACCACGCCGCCCGGACCGTCACAATGCGCGCACTCATTCCCCGGGTTTGCGCTGGTCACAGGGCCTAATCTACCTCACTAACCCCGCTCAGAAGGGGTCCCCCGGCACCATCCGGACCGGCTCCAGTGGCGCCACCAACTCGTCATAGCGCAACCGCTGACCCTCCATCCCGCCGGCGACGAGCGCCATCCGATCGGTCGTCGCCAACGGTCGCATGTTGTGGCGAGCCGCGAACTCGCCCACATAGGAGTCCAAGTGTTTCGGGCTCATGTAGTGGTGCGTCCCGTAGTAGCCGCGGCGGAACAACGCCCAGAACGACTCGACCGAGTTCGTCGTCACACCGCCGCGCACGAACTCGCCTTGCAGATGGTTCACCGCCTCATGCTGATATCCCACCACGCCAAGCCACTGATAGACGCTGGACCCGTCGCTGAACACCGCACTGCCGGCGGCGACCCGCTGCTTCACCAACCCGGTAACGACATTCGTCGTCACCCGACCCACCGGCACCGCGGCCACGCGGTTCGTCGGCTGATCAACGATCCCGATGACCGGCTCCTTGCCTTTGGCGCCGCCGACGTTCCGGTGTCGCTTGCTCTCATGCCGGTTCCGGTTCAAACCGCCTACGTACATCTCGTCAACCTCCACGGGCCCGGCGAACACGTCGCTTGCGGCGCTGTCGGCTGCGGTCATCGCGTCGCGGATGCGATGCGCCAGGTGCCACGCGGTGCGCTGCTGCACATCCAAGTCCCGGCCCAGTTTCGTGCTGCTGCGGCCCTTCGCGTCCGTGGCAAGCAGGTAGATCGCCAGCAGCCACGTCCGCAACCCCAACTTCGTGGACTGCATGATCGTCCCCACCGTCACACTGAAGTGTTTGCGGCAGCCGCGGCACCGATAGGGCATCGGCTTGCGGTTCGCCACGGTGGCGATGTTGGTGCCACCGCAGTGCGGGCACTCAGGCCCGTCAGGCCAGCGCCGCTCAATGAACCATGCTTCTGCTGCGGCGTCGTCGGGGAACCGCTGGAAGAATCCGGCGAGTGAGAGTCTGAGGTGGGCCCCTGATTTGAGTCCGCGTGTTGTGGGTCTGAGTCCCCGAGGATGGGAGAATGACCACAATGAAGCGGAGACGTCACACTCCTGAGCAGGCGGTCCGAAAGGTCCGCGAGGGCGAGCGGATGCTGGGCTCGGGCAGCGATCTCACTGAGGTGCTGCGGCATCTGGAGATCACCGAGTCGACCTGGCATCGCTGGCGCCGCGCTTATGGGGGCATGAGCGCCGGCGATGTGAAGCGGCTCAAGGAGTTGGAGGTGGAGAACTCTCGGCTCAAAAAGCTGTCGGCGGAGGCGGAGCTGGACAAGGCGATGCTCAAGGAGTTGGCCGAGGGAAAATGGTGACCCCGGATCGCCGCCGGATCGCGGTTGAGCGCCTCTGCGAGCGGTTCGGGGTCTCGGAGAGAAGGGCGTGTCGGGTGGTGGGACAGAACCGCTCGACGCAGCGCCGGCCCAAGGCGCCGCCGGGTGACGCCGAGGCACGCCTGCGTGAGCACCTGCGGGAGTTCGCCCGCTGCCATCCCCGGCTGGGATGGCGCAAGGCCCATGCGGTGGCGCACCGCGCCGGGCTGGTCACCAACGCCAAGCGCACACGGCGCCTCTGGCGCGACGAGCGCCTGCAACGCCCACCTCAGCGCAAAGCCAAGCGCCGTCGCCTCTCAGACGGCACCGCGGCCCGGCTGCGCGCCCAGCATCCCAACGACGTGTGGGCCCTGGACTTCCAGTTCGACGAGACCGCCGATCTGCGCCGCATCAAGCTGCTCAACATCGTCGACGAGTTCACCCGAGAGGCCCTCGCCATCGAGGCCGCCCACAGCATCGACGCCGACGGCGTCGTCGGCACCGTCGAGCGTCTCGTCGCCGAGCGCGCAGCGCCGGCTCACCTTCGCATGGACAACGGCCCCGAGTTCGTCTCCGCTGCCCTGCGTGACTGGTCGGATCTGGGGCACCCACACCGCCTACATCGAGGCAGGCTCGCCCTGGGAGACACCCTTCGTGGAGTCCTTCAATGGGCGACTGCGAGACGAGTGCCTCAACACCGAAGACTTCGCCAACATCGTCGAGGCCCGAGCCGTCCTCGAGGACTGGCGAACCGAATACAACACCTACCGGCCCCACCAATCCCTCGGCGGGCTCACCCCCGCCGCCTACGCTGCCCACTGGGAGGCGCACCAACACCAACCAACACACCCATAGCACCCGGACTCACAACCGGGTCCCCCTCAAGTCCTTCACGCTTCGTCATACCTACAGTATGCAACGGGGGTGTGACAGTGCTATCGGCCGCTGACCAGCGATTTACGCAGTCAGATATCGCGCGCGTATGTTCGCACCACTGCTAGATTGGCGAAACGATGACGCTAACTGACGACTCACAACCGCCAAGGCCGCAACTCGCCGAACGCGACGAACTGCATAGCAACATCATGCAGCGGTTCGCGACCGAGTGCCACGAGATGATCGCGCTCGCCTTGCGCAAGCGGGCGAACCGCACCGTCAAGATACTCAGGGAACTCTGAGTTCAATCGCTCCACAATTTGGCCGTATGAGGCCGCCGGAATGTACGGCATCAACACAGCAACCACGAACTGATAGACCAGCGACTCGGCCGCGAGGCGTTCATGGGCAGAGGGATCAGGGTTGTCGGGCATAGACCGCGGACACTAGCCCCACCGCGTTAGCCCCGCACCACGCCCCGCTTGGCTAGCCACCTACATAGTTCCCACAATTCTTCCCACGCGAGATGTCGAACTAGCTGACGTGCAATCGGCACGGGCGACCCACATCGACTCAAGCGCCGCCATGACCTCCGAGTCCGGGACGCTGCAGCATCCCATCGGTACAGATGGGGCCGTTCGATTCCCCCGAGTGGAGGTGAGCGGACCCGAACGAGTCAACGAACATCCAGGTCAGCGATGGTTTTGCAGGCAGCGCTGGCGACCGTTCCCACGCGCGTTCCCACATGCCTTGCCGTCGTCTGCCGAGCCAGACCGGTACGCCGGTGTGACCCGTGAGATTTGGTCCTCCGACCTTCGGGTTGTGAGCCCTATTGGATCGGTGTCGGATCGTGCTGGAAGGTGCCAGATAGTGCTATCTAGCAGGGAGTACTCGTTTCTCGCGTGTCGGCCAGCACCGGCTCGTTGTGCTGTGTGTCGTCTCGTTCATTAGATAATCCATTAGACATCCAACCTGCCGGCGCAGTTCGGGGCAGCGAAATCTGCTTGACGGTCTCACCCGCCTCGCGTTCGCGCCTCGACCAGATCCGGGATCCTGCGAAGGAACCGAACGGGGTGCGTCCTCGGCACGAGGATCTCCTCAGAGGCCACGTGCCCGAAAGTCAAACAACCCGACCGCGAAAAACACGGGGCAGACCACTGGCCACAACCGGGCAGTTCTGTTAGCCACGAACGGGCAGGTCTGCTGTCCCTCACGAGGCAAGATCTACTGACCGTTGACAGATCCTGTCTCCTGCGAATCCGGCATTGCCGAGCTGGCCCGCGAGACGGGTCCTGTCGCAGGTGCGTAGCATCATCTATGAGAGTTGATCGTCCGCGTAACGTGTGGAGAGGACGGTTTGAGTGTGACGGCCGGGATGCCTGGCGTGCCAGCACGACTGTCGTCAGAGGGAGACCGATGGAGACACTGACGCTTGAGCAGATGCTCTCTGATCGAGCGCTGCTGGTGGCGGCCTGCGAATCACTCGCGAAGTCTATGAACGGTCGAGTGATGTGGCGATTGGCCTTCCTGCTGGAGGAACTGGCGCTCAATCGCGACGCCTCGGCACTTAACGCGGAGGACCGCGGATGGCTCGAGGGAGGTCTAGCCACTGCCGCTGCGCGTCGCGACCACTGGGAGGCGGAACTGGCTCGGCTCCGCGCGGCGGGCATCGCCGTGACTGCTTGTACCGATTCCAGCTACCCGCTCAACCTCAGGTTGGTACACGACGCACCGCCTCTGCTCTTCGTCAACGGCGAGCTAGCTAGCGACGACCGCCGCGCAGTCGCCATCGTGGGCACACGTGCTGCGTCTGACCTGGGACGAGCCCTTGCTGCCCGCCTCGCCGCCGGTGTCGTCAAGCGTGGCTATACGGTCGTCGCCGGCCTCGCCGCCGGAATCGACACTGCCGCGCACGCGGCCGCTTTGAATGCAGGCGGGCGGACGATCGCGGTCTTCGGGACCGACATCGAGCGGGTCCACCCGGTCGCGAACCGCGCATTGGCCAAGGCGATCAGTCGGCGCGGCGCGTGTGTGTCACAGTTTCTGCCCGGCGCGGCGAGCGGCCGCTGGTCGTTTCCCGCCCGCAACCTCACGACATCCGGGTTGTCGATGGCCACGGTCGTCGTGGAGGCGTCAGAGTCCTCCGGCGCGCGTAGACAGGCCGAGGCCGCCCTCGAGCATGGCAAGCCCGTGTTCCTGGTGGAGAGCCTCGTCACAGGTCAACCCTGGGCGCGAGCGATGTCGCAGTCGCCGAGCAATGTGACCGTTGTACAGGATGCCGAGCAGATCGTTGACGAACTGGACGAGCATCTCGCGGTCGTCGCGGACGGCACTTTCGTGTTCGCGTGAAGCGACGTGAGGCTCTCGGATACCTGCGCCGTGTTCAACCAGCGCTAGTGCCGATTGCGGCACCTTGCGTTGGGCTTTGCTGTAAGAACTGTCGCAGCGGCGTCAATCCCGGTTGGGATCGCTGCTACCAATGTGAGCGATTCGACGTTCCGACGGTGCTTCCAATCTCAATGTCTTTGCACGTAGGTGGGCTGCATCGTCGGCTACGCGACTACAAGGAAGCCGACGATAACGAGGAACGGCGCGAACACTCTCTCGTGCTCGCCGCGCTTCTTGGGCTGTTCCTCCGGAACCACCAGGGTTGTCTCGGCGTCGAGCCGGACTTTGTGGTCACCGTGCCGTCAGCTGACCGGGACGCGCTCGCGGCAGTGGTCGCGCTGCTTCCCTCGCTGCAAGCGAAACACATCAACGCACTCAACGCGACAGGCTCGAGCGCCACGCCGTGCTACGAACTCACCACACCACAAGTGGATAGCCAACGCGTCCTCCTGCTCGATGACACGTTCACATCGGGCAAGAGCATCGCCACCGCATACAAGACTCTCGCGGATGGTGGCGCCACGATCATCGGGCCACTTGTCATCGGCCGACACTTTCGCCCCGACTTCTCGACCAGCGTCGGCCTATGGGACTGCCTGCGGACCCACGAGTGGAGCCTCGACCGCTGCGGCATCTGCGCTCCAGTGGACTGCCCCACCCAGCTACCGCAAACAAGCTTGCTTTGAGCGATCGGTCGGTGGCCGCCCTAGGGATGGCCAGTTCCATCGGTCGGTGCACGGTTCCGGTCATGATGACCGGTGCCAACACAAGCACCGACCGATGGAGGTACCAGCATGCCAGGCGCACCGCTGGCGTTGCACGAGCGCGAGGAGATCGCTGTTGCGTTGATTGAGGATCCGGCGGCGAGTTGGGCGGCGATCGCCCGGCGGGTTGGCCGGCATCGGTCGACGGTCGCCCGGGAGGTCACAGCGGGCGGCGGCCGTGGCCGGTACCGCCCGGCGACGGCGCAGCGGCGCGCTGATCGGTCGCGCCGCCGGCCGCGGCGGCGGCGCCTGGAGGTGCCCGGCGAGCTGCGCGACCGTATCTGCGGCGAGTTGCGCCAGGGGCGCTCCCCCGAGGCGATCTGGGCCGACCTCGACGCGGACGGCGTCGCCGGCCGGCCGTGCATCGAGACCATCTACCAGGCGCTCTACGCCGGGATCCTCGACGTGCGCCCCGCTGCGTGTCTGCGCAGCCGCCGGCGGCGCCGGCGCTGCCGACAGCGGCGAAACCCCCGGTCGCGGCCCGGCGGGCCGAACATATCGCTGCGCCCGGCGGCGGTGAACGACCGCGCCGAGGCCGGTCACTGGGAAGCAGACCAGATCATCGGCGCCAACAACCGGTCCTCGATGATCTGGCTCACCGAACGCACCACGAGGTTCTCCATACCGGTCACCATGCCCGACGGCTACACCGCCGACGCGGCCTTCGCCGGCCTCGTCGAAGGCCTCGACCACATCCCCGCCCACCTGCGCCGCAGCCTCACGTTCGACCAGGGACCCGAATGGGCGCACTGGCGCCGCCTCGCCGACCACTACGACCTCGACGTGTGGTTCTGCGACCCGCACTCGCCGTGGCAACGCGGCCAGATCGAGAACCTCAACCGCCAATGGCGCTGGTGGTTCCCCCGCGGCACCGACCTGCGCCTCATCACCCCCGCACAAGCAGAACACGCCGCCGCCATCATCAACAACCAACGCCGACGCAGCCTCAACTACCACAGCCCAGCAGAGCTGTACCATGCCCTCACCGTGCAGTGACCACTAGAACTGACCGATCGCGAGAGCTTCTGGCTCGCCCCAGCGCAATCGACAAACGCTTGTCGCCGGAAATCAGACAAGCTGACCGCGCGAAAGCCGGGTCCCCCTCACTGCTATTCGAGGGCACGAATCATGTACCTGTAGTCGGCCGATTCCGTGACCAGGGCTAACGCAGCCTCTGCACTGATGCCGAAGGCTTGGAGGTACCGCCACCGCAGAAGCCATCGCAGAGCTGTCAGGTGTTGCTCTAGGCGGAGGTTCTCTGATTCTGTGGGGAATCTGCCGCGGTGACCGGGCTGGCCGTGTGCCGAGAACCGGTCCCGGAGTGCGATTATCGACGTTGCGAAGCCTCGCGCTTCCTGCATCTCCCATAGCCGCTTGATGTCGTCGCCGATCTGGCCGCTGTCGTTGATGAGGTTCTTGAGGGTCAACTTCAAGTTGATTTTGGACCTCTTGGTCCCGAGTGTCTTCTCGTATGCCTCTAGTGACCTGATGGCGCTCAAGAGGCGGGCACCAACGCTCTGATCGAGTAGAGCTCCCTGCGTATCAACCAGCGGCGCGAGGACAGCGCCGAACCCTTTGGGCTGCAAGTCAAAGTGGGTTTCGAGCAGCGTCTGGAAGTCCACGCCCCTCGCGACGAGGTCGCCGAGGGTTGCGAACCGAACGCGCACAGGTGGAGAGATCTCGGTGGCGCTGTTCCTCTCTGACGCGAGAGGCTGGGGATAGAGCAAGTTGCCCCACGAACTCGTGTGCGAGTCTCGCGCCCGCACCAGCGTCACGCTGGCGTTCCTCGCGGAGAGAAAACTGACGAGTTCGTAGAGGGGACGTACCCACCGGTCTCCTACTTCGCGAAGCGGCAAGTCGCCGTCTATCGCGAAGTAGGTGCGTAACTGCGCCGAGAACGACGCCGCCGCAATACGAGGCGCGCACTCACAGCGCAACTGAACTCTTGCGCTGCCGACTTCGACTTCGTACACGATTGCATCGGGGATTTCGAATGTGCGCGTCTCAGCATGCCAGTGGTCATGGAGGTTGATGTCGGGACCTCCCCTACGCGTGCGTGCGACCCATGCTGCGCCGATGTCAAACTCGATCTCAATGTGCCGTACTCGGTCCTCGGGGTTGAACCACCGACGCTCTGACTCAGCAGACCAGTTGCCCGTCCAGGTTGACTCCCGATCGCTCGTTAGAGGGGATCTCGGCCGGACACAGAGGCCGTCGAACAAGCTCACACGCATTCCGTCTGTGCTGCCCCAGATCGCATCTCGGCGAACCAGTCGGTCTGACCACGGCTCGTCGATCGTCTCGTCGCCGGGCCGTCGTGTGCTGGAGATGACTAGCTCCCAGTGTCCTGCCTCAGATGAAGCAAGGACTCCTACCTCACGGCGTGTCGGCAGGCTGTCGAGATCACCTTGCTCGTTCAGATCCTCGCTGCGCGGCAGCCACCACTGCCCCAGCCGCGCATCAGGTGCCAAGAAACGCCCGCCGTCAACCAGTTTCATCCAGCACCAGCCATCAGATCCGCTCCGGACAAATCGTGGTCTCCAAAACGACTCCCCGCCCCGACACCCCCGCCAGAACTGTCGTCGCCGAACTGTACACGCAAGCATGGGCCTCCCCGGATCTCGCGAAGGCTGACGTGAGTGGACCCGAACCAGCCACGAACCTGCAGTTCAACACACGTTTGGGTGCCGCTTGAGCGATTGTTCCCACGCACGTTCCCACACAATCCACCGGCCTCTTGTGGAACGGGCTGTGTGGGACCTACGGCCCGTCACAACGCTCAACTAGGAGGCCGACACTTAGGCCGAACAGCCTGCGTGGAACCTGGGGAGGTTCATACTCGGCCCCAGGGCGCGGCGCTGGCGGATCTTGCGGGCAGACTCTTAGCGGATCAGGTCAGAGTCGCCTAATGCGTGGGTAGTTGCGCCGCGCAGAGAGCAGGAGGGCGTGCGGGTATGTCCCGGACCCAACGACAAGTCAGCCCGCTCGCCGCGACGTTGCTCATCGTGGTCGCCCTCGTCGGCGGGGGCTTGGCGGCGTACCTGCTCTACGACAACAGCGGCCCCACCGGGCCCCAACTCGTCGCCACAGCCCCGCTGGCCGAGCCGGCGACACTTCCCTCCTCTCCCGCCCCGGGTGTCGAGCCGGCAGCACCATCGGATTCTCCCGCTCCGGCGGCGTCAGCAGGGCCGCCGGCTGCTAGCAGCGACGACATCGCCGAGAGCGACGTGCACCCCCAGGTCCAACAGCAGGGGCTCGCCCTCGTCGAAGCGGTCGTCGAGCAGTATGAGGCGGCGTGGCCATGGGTGCGCCAGGCGTGGGAGCGCAGCGATGTGCGGTTCTACGACCAGCGCCTGCCGGCGCCCTGCGACAGAGCCGGCGTGGTGGGATGCGTGCGCGGTGACCAGCTCCTGCTGACGCTGCAAGGCGTGCAGAACGAGGAGACGGTCTTACACGAACTCGGCCACGTGTGGAACAACACCGCCGCCGCGGACTGGGCACCGATCCAGGACGCGTTTTCCGAGCACTACGCCGGCTGCTACAGCCGCCGAGCGCCGACGCCCGAGCGCCTGCAGGAGGAACTGCTCATCGACGCCATGGTGATCGCCAGCGGGGCCACCCTCGGTGACTTCAGCCTCGGCGGATTCGGCTACTACGAGGACGGCTTGTGGAACGACGGCTTCGCCGGGTGCCTCGTCGACGCCGCCGAACCGGCGCCGCACCTGCTCACCGCTATCCGAACCGAGTTGTTCAACTGCCGCTTCGACGGCGAAGCCGCCCAAGCAGCCGCCCGGGCGAAAGCAGACGACGAATCCGGGTCCTCGATCCGCCTCTTCCGCTCCGCAGAGGAGCAACAAGCCTCCGCCTGGGCGGCTCTCGTGCCCCGCCTCTGTGCCGACACCGCCCACGTCCAGAGACGGACCTTGCAGGCCCTCGAGGCCGTCGTCGCGAGCCACGAAGTGCCATGGCCATGGCTCCGCACCGCCTGGGAGGCCAGCGACATCCAGTTCGTCGACGACCTCACCGAAGTGTGCCCGCCGAACTCCAACTTCCCGCTCGGCTCGACGCTCAACGACTGGAACCCGCCCACGGTGGCGTGCGTGCACGGCACCCAAATCCTCTTCGCTCTCCTCGCCGTGCAGACCGACGAGGCTCGCCTAGCCGAGCCGCTGCTGCAAGCCCTCGCCCGCGTCTGGAACAACACCGCCGGCGTTGAATGGACGCCAATCCGAGACGCGTTCGCCGCCCACTACGCCGGCTGCCACAACGACCAACTACCGACCCCCGAACAGCTACAGGAAGCGCTCATCGCCGACACCATGCTCCTCGCCACCAGCGCCATCGACGACTACGCATACCAAGGCACCGGCTACCAGCCCGGGACCGGCAGCACGCCATTCCCTGGCTGTGATGCGCCACGCGACGACCCGCCCGAGGAACTACTCAACGCGGTCACAACGACTCTGTTCCACTGCCCCTACGACGACGACGCAGCCCGCAACGCCTGGGTAACAGCGGGCGGCAACCCCGACTCCTGGGAGTGGAGCCTCACCGGCAGATCGCTAAGCCAGGACTGGCAGAATCTCGCCGAGGACGTCTGCGGCGCCGACGCATAGCCACGCCCAGCGCAGCCGCACCGTCCGGGTCGGGCCGAGTCGGGCGAATCGGAAAGGATCGGCGAACCAAGCTCGCCGAGAGGCGGCTCCCGAGCCACCTGCCGATCCGGGCTGGAAGGATCTAGGGGTGGATTCAGGTCCGCTCTCAGGGATCTCAGGCCCCTCCGTTTGAGCTTCCCCCTGTGTGCTCGACACGTGGTGTCCCGGGTCAGGAAATCTTGCTCAGGTCTAGGTTGGGTCTGATGCAAGGAGATCCTGATGTCCAAGCCAGTGAAGAGAAGCTCTGAGCGCAAGCTGCAGGTGGTGATGTCGGTGCTGCGCGGGGAGGTGTCGGCGGAGGAGGCCGCGCGTCGTGTCGGTGTGGCCGAGCAGACGGTGCACAACTGGAAGAACGCGTTCTTGGAAGCCGGCCGTGGTGGCCTGGCGGGCCCCCAGCGGCGCCGATCGTCGCGGGAACTCGAGTTGGAGGCCGAGAACGAAGAGTTGAATGCCGCCCTGGGTGAGGCGCACGTGCAGTTGCGGGTGTGGGCGAAGGGGGCGGAGTATCTCCCTCCTTCGAGGACCTCGAGATGATTCGCACCGATTCCGGCTGCTCGATCTCGAGGTTCGCCGAGCTGGTGGGCGTGCCGCGGCGCACCCATCACGCCCGGCTGGCGCGGCTGCGTGCCGGCGAGGTGCCCAAGGGGCCGTGGCCGGCACCGGTGGTGGACCGCATTGAACCGACTGCGGCGAAATACGCCGCGGAGTGGCCGGCGTGGGGTTACCGCAAGATCGCCGCCGCCGACGGCATGACCTGGGCTCGGCTTCGAGCGTGAAACGGGCCATGGCCCGGCGGGGGCTGCTGCAGCCGGTGCGCTACCAGGCCGAGCGCCGCCAGCTCGCTCAGGCGCGCCGGGAGGTCTTCGTGGAGCCGCCGGTTCGGCGCAACCGCGTCAGGTGGACTTCACCCAGTTCGAGACCACCGCTGAGGGCATCTGGCGGCTGTGCCCGGTGGTGGACTACGCCACCAAACTGGTCCTGGCGTGCCCCGTGGCGACGACCCAGGGCGCCGCCGACTTGATCGTCACCCTCGCCGGCGCCGTCGAGGCCGCCGAGGAGATGCTGGGGCGCCCCTCCTCGAGGACTGCACCGATCCAGCCACCGGCGAGATCGCGCCGCTGGTGGTCGTCTCTGCCAACGGGCCGGCCATGAAATCCGTCGCTGTGACCCGCTGGTTCGCCGCCCACCGCCACCTGACCCATGTGCGGACCCGCCACCGAGCGCCGTGGACCAACGGCGTCGTCGAACGCTGGATCGAGACGCTGACATACGAACACCTCTACCGCCACGACATCGCCAGCGGCGTCGACCTCGCCGACCACATCGAGGAATTCCAGAACACCTACAACTCGATCCGTCCCCACCAAGCCCTCGACCAGACGCCGCCCCTGACCGCCTACCTAGACGACCGAACACCCCAACCGAACCCACCGAAAACTGAGCAAGAATCTTGACCCAGGACAACTACAACCCATCACAAACATGGCACCGCACACGGCTGTGAGATTCCCACAGGCGTACGGCAGTCATGATTCTGGGGGCAAGTGGTCGGGGCCTCAGTAACAGGTGAGGCCGAAGCCGCGCTCGTGGACTTGGTGATGCGCCGGCCTCCCGATTGCACCCCCCGATAGCGTGGCTGGCTGATGACCCGCCGCGCCACGAGGGAGACCGCATCGCCGTGAACGACGTGTGGATCGTGCTCATCGGCGTCGGTGCAGGTTGGGTGCTGTCCGTGTTCACCCCGGCTGCGACCCGTTGGCTCACCAGCAACCGACGACGCCGCTCACTCGCTCTGCTCGTGTGCCCCATCCTGGACAAGTTCGTCGCCGACTGTCAGGCAGCTATCGACGACGAAGGAGAGTACCCGACCGGTACCCGCCTCCCCAGCGTTCCGATGCCGACCAAACCCGAGTTCCCGGCGGAAATTGACTGGACATCCATCAACGCGGCCATGGCCCTTCGGATCTTGTCACTGCAACCCGCGACGGCCACAGTCGACCACGAACTGCGTTACCTGGAAGAGGAACTCCACGATCCGCCTGAGAACGAGCCGTGGTTCTCGTATCGTCGCCAACGGTGCCAACGGTTACTGAGCGAGGCCTCGGACCTGTCGACGGAACTCCACCAGATCGTAGAGTTCCCGGCCACAACCGACGGCGGTTCGTGAGTATCGCGGCGGAACCCCCGGCCTGCGGCGCGTGCTGTAGGCCAGTCCTCTGAGACTTGGGCTGTTCACGGGGGAAGCGGTCAGACAGCAGGGCCGGTGGGTAGTGCCCCAGAGCCCGATGCGGTTTGGTTCCCGCGTGCGTTGGCCACGCTGGATGTCTCCGCTATTGGGCTGAGCACGCATCGTCGGGCCACGAGATCCGCGCCTGCCAATTGGTGTGCCTTGGGTTTGGTGGAGGTGGATTGTTGGATTCATTCTGCCGTTGATGGATGTCGAATTTCGAACTCGACGGGTGTAAGCATGCCCAGCAAGGAGTGGCGGTGGGGGTGGTCTTTGAGATCGAGCGGCTTGTGGTTCTCAGTGGGAGGTGATCTGGTCGGTTGCCGAGAAGTTGGACCCGACGGCGGAGACGGTGTGCAAGTGGGTGCGCCCTGCGACGCTGTTGGAGGTAATCGGGGAGATCGATCACCTCTCGGGGCGGACCTACGGCGCCCGACGAATCCATGCCGATTTGACACACGGACGGGGCATCGCCGTTGAGCGCTAGGGCCTTGAACTGGCATGCGCCGCAACAGCCTTGCCGGGCTGCCGGGCCGGCCCCGCTACGGGGCAGGCCAGTTCTAGGACTCGTAGTCTCCCGCCTCGTCGTACAACTCAGGGAAGTCCTTCGGATCTCGGTATCCGGATTCGTCCGGGTTGGCGAGGTTCTGAATGTAGGGGTGCCCAGCGATCAAGAAGACGCGGGTTTCCTCGCTACCTGTCGCATCGGGAGAATCTTCGGCGCCACCAGAGTGTTCGTAACCGTTGCTGTTCATTATTGATTGCCCTTCTTCTTGGTTTGATGGTCTGGTGTGCCTTCCACGACGAGGCTAGCTACCTGTCACCCAGCCAACGCGGACCGCGACGGGCGGTGCTGCGTCGCGGCGTGCAAACGCCGGGACCCCGCGGCGACGGCAAGGATCGCCGCAACTGCAGCGTCGTCGCGGGCCGCAGCCCGCCGTTCTCCCTCGGTGTGCTTCGAGAGTCTCCAGTTCGCCGAGGCGTCGCCGGTCACCCGCTCCTCGACCACTGCACTACCTCGTCCACGATCAGCAACCGCCGCCGCAACTCATGGCCATGCCGGGGATCGCAGCCGATCACCCGCACCAACGCGCCGGCCTCCCGATCCGTCACCGGCGCCCTAGTCGCCGAGTCCTGACCTGGAACCGACCCCGCGGCCGATCCCCATAGCGGTCCAGCGACGGCCCCAGGATTCACAGCAAGTGCTCGGAGATCGCCCCGCGGCTCCGATCGAAGCTGATGGAGACGATCGCCCTCGAGGCCATCGGATCCACCAAGGGACGATCCACGTCCACCCCAATCGCCGGCATCAACGTCGATTTCCCGCTGCCCGTTCCGACGCTCAAGATCTCGTCACCCGGCTGACCGAAAGCGCCCGCCGAGGTACCGGCGCTGCCAGTCCAGCGGCGTTAACGGCTTCCCGGCGTGTCGGCCCGGGCCGATGGCCAGGCCACCGAATTCCTCAGCTATCCGAACCCGAATAGACCTCAAGGATCTCCCTCAGTCTCCTGGCCGCATCACGGTCGGTCGCAAAGTCAGGGTGTCTATCGAACTGAAGCCACCGCAGCAGCTCGGCGTCGTAGTCCCACCGACCACTGGCGGGATCGCGCACAATCCCGCCAATCTCGATGTCCTCAGGCCCCACCACGAGCGAGGTCCGGTCGTCAGACTCCGCGTGGCCCCGTAGGACCATGCCGCTGCCGATATAGAGAATGCCGATTGCCCTCGCCGGATCGATCATATTTCCTCCTCGGGCATGTGCTGACGATCGCATCCCGCGCATCGGCGCGGCCGTGACGGCGACACCACGTTCCGGACATCGGAACGAATTGGCTCCGCTCATCATCAAGCCCGCGTGTTGGGGACCAGGTGGTCTAGCCCTGGCACTAGGGCCGATGCACGGGCGCGCTATTCCCTTGGTCCGTACCTCTCGTCGTATATCTCGAGAAGCGATCGTCCGTCCTCAACTCGCCAGTACCCGGTGGGGGGCACACGATGCGCTACTCCGAGAAGGTCCCGCGAAAGCGGCGAGAGATACCTCGGCTCGTCGTCAAAGACGACTGCTGGGTACTCGTCCTCGGGGAGTTCGATGAGCCTCACACGCCGGGCATCGACTACCTCGACCTTGACTCCCTCATCGCGTTCATATGTGAGGGTCGAACCTTCCGCCAGACCTAGTTCATCAGAATTGAGCGTCGGTCTGCGTCTGACCAGTTCAAGAGCATCGCGGTCTTCCTGCGATATCTCAGCCTCGACATCGGACTTGGCCTGCTCGGTGATGTCAGCAACGTCGAGAAGTCTGAGGATCGCGATCACCTGGAATGGCTCGACCTTGAAGAACTCACGCTTCGGGTGAAGTCGTTGGGGCCTGAAGGCCTGGTGCAATGCCCGCTCGACCTCGATGGGATCACCCGCGATCGCTGCTGCGTACTCAAGCTCGAACGGGACCGGAACGCTGGTTGTAAACAGCGAAGTGATACGGCTTTGGGGATCGGATTGTGTCGTGCTGCCGATCTTGACCATGTTGGGCATGGCAGGATTCGTCGCCACGTACACGTACCCCTCATAGGACGCCGAGTCGCCGCCGTCCGCCTGGTCTCCGGTCATCCCTTGGTCATCGGCCATGGCTCGGTGAGATGTTACCCACCAAACCGAAGCTCCACGGGCGCCGCCCCGTCTCACGTCGGCGCAGCGCCCGCTGGAACGAGATCAACTAGCGGGACGCGCTACCACGCGCTCGGCCGGATCGGGGGTGAACCTCCCCGGGTATTTCGCGGGCTCCGGTGCGCCCAGGGTTTTACCCGGTCAGCATGCTGATCCTGGACTGTTGGGGCACGCGCGCGAACGATGACGATCCAGTAGCGAGCGGCGTTGGCTCGGCGGTGACCACCCTGCAGATCCGGTGCCAACCGGTCTGCGAGACCGAGGCCAAGACCGACCAGGTGCTGCACGGCTTGGTGACGGTGGGCTCCGAGCGAATCCGTTCCGAGTTGTCGCCGACACGGTGCAGCGCACACCGTGGGCGCAGCGAGCAGAACGAACAGATGCAGGCCACACGCAATCTGGTGCTGGCTAGTTGTGACAACCGGGGAGGTTGTCCCTGGGTGGATGGGATTGAGGGTTCACCGTTGAGGTGAGCCCTCCGGCGATGCTGTGGGCAAGTAACCAGCTCACACCCCGCAAGGAGGGCTCATGGCACAGGTTAGGACCCAGCATCTGAACGCGAAGCTGACGCCGGCGATGCGGCGGCGGATGGTTGATGTGCTGATTGTGGAGGGCTGGGGTGTCGCGGCGACCGCGGAGCGGTTCCAGGTGGACCCCAAGACGGTGCGCAAGTGGCGCGACCGCTACCTCGCGGAAGGACCCGACGGTCTGTTGGACCGCTCCAGCCGGCCGCGCCGCAGCCCGGGGCGTACACCGCCGGAGGTGCGCGCCGAGGTGATCCGCCTGCGTCGCTGTCGGCGCCGCGGCGCCGGCTGGATCGCCCACAGGGTCGGCGTGGCGCCGTCCACGGCGCAGAAGATCCTCGCCGACGCCGGCCTGGGGCGCCTCGACCGCGGCGACCGCGCCACCAAACCGGCGCCGGTGCGCTATCAGCGCGAAAGGCCTGGTGAACTCGTCCATGTGGACATCAAGAAGCTGCCCGCCATCCCTCCCGGCGGCGGCTGGAGGGTCCACGGACGCGGCAACGCCCCCACGCCGGGCGCCAAGGCCGGCTACCGCTACCTGCACACCGCCCTCGACGACCGCAGCCGCCTGGCCTACAGCGAGCACCTCGACGACGAGCGTGGCCCAACCGCCGCAGAATTCTGGTTGCGCGCCCACGCCTGGTTCGCCACCTGGGGCGTGACCTGCGAACGCGTCATCACCGACAACGGCGGCTGCTACCGGTCCAAAGACTGGCACAAAGCCTGCAAACGCACCGCAACGAAGGTCAAGAAGACCCGCCCCTACCGGCCCCAGACCAACGGCAAAGTCGAACGCTTCCACCGCATCCTCCTCGAGGAATGGGCCTACATCCGCCCCTGGACCAGCGAAACCGAACGCGCCAACGCCTACCAGGGCTTCCTCCACTACTACAATTGCCACCGAACCCACGGAGCGCTCGGCTGGACAACACCAGCCTCAACCCTCGGGGACAACGTCCCCAGCATGCACAGCTAGTCGAGCGATCTATCCCACGAAATACCCCATGTCTGCTTCCGGACAGGGAAATCGCCGTGCTGGCGCCATATCAGCCCGTACCAGTCCGCATCAGAGGGAGCCGCCAACGACGGATTTCGCGGACACCCGGAGTCATTGCCACGCGCTGCACCGGGAGCTACGGGAGCTATCGCGCTGAGTAGCCGCGCAGGGCAGCCGTGCCTTGCCCTGCCATATCTCGCCCTGCCCCGTGAGCGCACTCAACAATCTCCGGCACTGTGATGTTCTGCGTCAGGATCCTTGCTCGGCATTCTTCGGTTCGATCGCGGCGTGCGGACTCGCACTGTCCAACGAATTTGCAGGTCAGAGCGCTACTCGCTCTCTTTGGCTTCGACGGTTCCCACGGTCGTTGCCACGCGTTCCCCGGGATCGGGTGCTCTCGGTTTCCGCGGTCGGCTTGCTTGATCTCGAGCGGTGTCGGTATGACTGACTACCCTGATCGCTGCCATGACGCCGCACGAGTTCATCAGCAAGTGGCGAGCCTCCACGTTGACGGAGCGCTCAGCGTCGCAGCAGCATTTCCTCGACCTCTGCGAGTTGCTGGGCGAACCCAAGCCCGCGGACGTCGACCCGTCCGGCGAGTCGTACTGTTTTGAGCGAGGGGCTCGCAAGGACAGTGGCGGTGACGGTTGGGCCGATGTCTGGAAGCGCCATCACTTCGCCTGGGAGTACAAGGCCAAGGGGAAGGACCTCGACGCTGCATTCGAGCAGCTCCGGCAGTACGCGTTGGCGCTGGAGAACCCGCCACTGCTGATCGTCTGCGACATGATGCGGTTCCGCATCCGCACCAACTGGACGAACAGCGTCAGCAAGACTCACGAGTTTGTCCTGGACGATCTCGCCGACGCAGCGACGCGCGATCTGCTCAAGTGGGCGCTCTCGGACCCCGAGCGGCTGCGGCCGGGAGAGACCCGTCAATCGCTGACTGAGCGCGCGGCGGCATCATTCGTAGCCGTTGCGCAGGCATTGCGGGAACGGGGCCACGATCCGCAGCGGGTGGCACTTTTCGTCAATCGGCTGGTCCTTTGCATGTTCGCCGACGATGTCGGGTTGCTGCCGGACGACATGTTCTCAAGGATGCTGATCCGAGCTCGGCTCAATCCGGATCGCTTCACGGACCTCGCGGGGACTCTGTTCGAAGTGATGGCCGACGGTGGCGAGGTCGGTTTCGAATCGGTGCCTTGGTTCAACGGCGGGCTGTTCACTGACGGCGACGCTCTGCCGCTGGAGCAGTCTGATATAGCTGCGGTGTTGAAGGTGGCGGCCTTGGACTGGTCCGAGATCGACCCGTCGATCCTCGGCACACTGTTCGAGCGCGGGCTCGACCCCGGCAAGCGCGCCCAGCTCGGGGCGCACTACACCGACCGCGACAAGATCATGCTGATCGTCGAGCCGGTGGTGATCCGCCCGTGGCTCACGGAATGGGCTGTGGAGAAGGCAGAGATCGCTGCCAACTTGGAGAGCGCGGAGGCCACCAAGGCGCCGGCGGGCCGCACGAAACGCCGGAATGAGGCCGAACGGCGCTATCGGACCTTCCTGGATCGGCTGCGAGCATTCACGGTGCTCGACCCGGCTTGCGGTTCGGGCAACTTCCTGTATCTGGCCCTGCAGGCGCTCAAGGACCTGGAGCACCAGGTGCAGCTCGAGGCGGAGGCGTTCGGCTTCCAGCGGGCGTTCCCGGAGATCGGCCCGACCAACGTGAAGGGCATCGAGCTCAACCCCTACGCCGCCGAACTGGCGCGTGTGTCGGTGTGGATCGGCGAGATCCAGTGGATGCGACGCAACGGCTTCTCGGAGTCGCGCAACCCCATCTTGAAGCCGCTCGACACCATCGAGTGCCGCGACGCGATCCTGACACCGGGCAACACCGAACCGGACTGGCCGGAAGCGGATGTCGTGATCGGTAATCCGCCGTTCCTGGGTAGCAAAATGTTGATCGACAACCTGGGCGAGGACTACGTGTCGCGGATGTACGCAACCTACGCCGGCCGCGTGCCCGCCGACGCGGACCTCGTCTGTTACTGGTTCTACAAGGCGGGGCAGCAGGTCTCATCCGGCAAGGCGAACCGGGCCGGGCTCGTCGCGACGAACTCGATCCGAGGCGGCGCCAACCGCCGTGCACTGTCGGCCGCAACGAAAAATCGGCGGATCTTCGAGGCGTGGAGCGATGAGCCGTGGGTGATCGATGGAGCGGCCGTGCGGGTGTCGCTCGTCTGCTTCTCGCCTGCTGGGAACGAGGCCGTGGCCAGCACGCGGCTCGACGGCGCTGCGGTCGACGAGATCTACACAGACCTGACCGCGCGGCGCGACGGCATCGGCGTCGACCTGACGAAGGCCCGTCGCCTTGCTGAGAATGACGGCGTGGCGTTCATGGGCGACACGAAGGGTGGTCCCTTCGACATCCCGGGCGATCTGGCGCGTGAGTGGCTCCGCCTGCCCGCGAACCCGAACAGCCGCACGAACGCCGACGTTCTGAAGCCGTGGGTGAACGCCATGGATCTGACCCGGCGGCCAGCGGGAAAGTGGATCGTCGACTTCGGGGCAACCATGCCAATCGACGAGGCGGCGCTGTACGAAGAACCGTTCCATTGGACGAGGGAGCACGTGTACCCGATGCGCCAGAAGAACCGGCGCTTGGCCTATCGCGAGAACTGGTGGCGCCACGCGGAGCCGCGGCCGAAGATGCGGGCAGCGCTCGACGGCCTGTCGAGATGCATCGCGACGCCGACCGTCGCCAAGTACCGCCTGTTCGCCTGGCTCGATGCGCGCATCTGTCCCGATCATCAGCTGATCGTCATCGCTCGTGACGACGACACGACATTCGGAATTCTGCACAGCCGGTTCCACGAGATCTGGTCGCTCCGTCTCGGCACATGGCTCGGCAAAGGCAACGATCCGCGCTACACACCCACATCTACCTTCGCGACCTTTCCGTTCCCGACCGGCCTGTCGCCAGCCGTGCCAGCGGCCGAGCAAGCGCCCGACCCCCGTGCTACGGCAATAGCCGTGGCAGCCCGACGTCTTGTTGAGTTGCGTGACCGCTGGCTCAACCCGCCCGAATGGGTCGAGTGGGTCGACGAGCCGGTTCCCGGTTATCCGAAGCGGCCCGTTCCTCGCGACGAGCAGGCGGCGAACGCGCTCAAGAACCGCACCCTGACGAACCTCTACAACGCCCGCCCGCAATGGCTCGCCGATGCACACGACACCCTTGACGAGGCTGTGGCCGCCGCGTACGGCTGGCCGGCGGACATCTCCGACGAAGACGTTCTCCGCGAGTTACTGGCACTCAACGGCGGCTAGCCACCTTAGTAGCCACCCAAATGTGAGGGTGGTGTGGCATCCACGAGCAAGCATCGTGGCCCAGGTTGCCACCAACTGTCCCGGGTCAGCTCTCCTGCTCAGAATTGGGCGGGTCGGTTTGAGGGTTCGGGTCGCGTGGTGAGCGCTTCGGGACCTCGCCGCGGGTCAGCACTCCTTCCGTCCTTCGCCACCCCGAGATCAAGCAATCTGAACCTCCCCGGGTATTGCGTAGGCGCAGGTGTGCCGTGGGCCTTTCGCGCACACACGCCTATAGGACGTGGCGGGCGCACACCGTGTCCAGAGGTTTGTGCGTCGGCGCGCACGGATTGTTAGTGGCGTTTGAGCTTGCGGAGTGCGAGGCGGCGGCGGGCGGCGTCGCTTTGTAGTGGCGAGGCGTCAGCGCAGGACTCGATGACGTGTGCTAGTGCCGCAGCCTGTGTCTTGCGTCGGCAGCGTCCCGCCGGGTGGTGGGGTTTTGAGGTAGCTGGGAGGGTCCACCTGTAGGTGGGTCATCGGCGTGATCCTCGGTGAGAAGAACCACTCACTCATCGAGGAGGACACTCCGATGACCCTTTCTGATACTGCCACGGCTCAACTGTGGGAGACGTTCCGCGCCGGCGGCGGCGCGGGCTTGGTTCGCGAGGCGGTGGAGTTGGTGCTCCAGGAGCTGATCGAGGCCGAGGCGACAGGCGCGATCGGCGCGGGACGCTATGAGCGCACCGAGGCCCGTGTGACTGAGCGCAACGGGCACCGGTCCCGCTTGTTGGCGACCCAGGCCGGCGATGTGGAGCTCAAGATCCCCAAGCTGCGCAAGGGCAGCTTCTTCCCGTCGATGCTCGAGCCCCGCCGGCGCATCGATCGGGCGCTGTGGGCGGTCGTCATGGAGGCGTACGTGGCGGGCGTCTCGACGCGCTCGGTGGATGACCTGGTCGCCGCGCTGGGCGCCACCTCGGGGATCTCCAAATCCGAAGTGTCCCGTATCTGCGGGGGCCTCGACGAGACCGTCGAGGCGTTCCGGTCCCGCCGCTTGGACCACGTCGAGTTCCCCTACGTGTATCTGGACGCCACCTACCTGAACGTGCGCAACAGCGTGTCCCAGCCCGCCTCGATGGCCACTGTCGTCGCCACCGGCATCACCGCAGACGGCAACCGGGAGGTCCTGGGCTGCGATGTCGGCGACAGCGAGACCGAAGCCTTCTGGCAACAGTTCCTCGCTTCGTTGCGGGACCGGGGCCTCGGTGGCGTGCGCCTGGTGATCTCCGATGCGCATCGCGGGCTCGCCGCCGCCGCCGAGCGGTGGTTCCAAGGCGCCGCCCGCCAGCGCTGCCGGGTGCACTTCATCCGCAACCTCCTGGCGCTGGTGCCCCGCTCGCACCAGCACATGGCCGCCGCGCTGTTCCGGACCATCTTCGCCCAACCCGACGCCGGCGCCGTGGCCGACGCCTGGGACCAGGTCAGCGACCAACTCGCCGCCCGGTTCCCCAAGACCGGACCACTGATGGATGGCGCCAAAGCCGACGTGTTGGCCTTCGCGACCTTCCCCCGAGCGCACTGGCAGAAGATCTGGTCCACCAACCCCCTCGAACGCATCAACAAAGAGATCAAACGCCGCTCACGCGTGGTGGGGATCTTCCCCAACGAGGCCTCCGCCATCCGCCTCGTCGGCGCCATCCTCGCCGACCTCCACGACGAATGGCAGGCCACCGACCGGCGCTACCTCTCCGAAGACTCCATGAGCCTGCTCCACCCCGAGCGCGATACCATCGCCACAGCCGAACTCACAACCGGCAACTAACACCGAGGCTCAACCCCAAAGCCCACCACTCCACGGGACGCCCCCTTGCCGCGAGCGCTCGCGGGGTTCGCACGGTCTCGCGACGACCCGAAACGCTGGCAGGTCGGAGAGCCACATCTTGTCGGTGGGCGAACTCCGCGCCTACAACCGTCCGAGATCGAACCGAACTGACCGCGCGGTAGCAGCACGGTCCGCAGGTGTGCCCTGCGCGTTATGTAGCGTCTTGCTGTGGCAGTAGTTCTAGTGCTCGTGGCGACGCTTGGCCCTCTTGCGGGAGGGTTCGTGACATGGTGGATCCAATCGCGAATCGAACTCACCCGCCGAGAGACTGAGCGCCTCCACTCAGAGCGCGCAATGCTCTACGTGAAACTGCTTGAGCCATTCTCGGCCATCTTGGGGAGCAAAGCTCGCAACGCTAAGGATCCATCCAAGATCATTCAGCCTGGATCCACCGTTTCGGCTGGCTGGTGGGTGTTGGCTGGTGGTGGTGGGGGTCTGGTGGGGGTTGGGGGACGTTGTTTGGTCGGCGTTGTGCTCGGCGGCGGCGGTGGTGGGTGTGTGTTCGCCGGTGTGGGCGGGTTCGGGGCGTGTCGGGGCGCGCGGGGGCTGCTGGGGGGCCGCTGGTTTCGGGGAGTCCTGTGGGGGTTAGATGAGCAGCGGCAGGTTGCGGATTCGTCGTAGCGCGTCGGTGAAGGTGCGCTGCCAGGGCCAGTGGGCGGGCAGGCGCAGGACGCTGCGTCCGCTGTGGTTCACGATGCGCCCGGGCAGGGCGAGGAGTTGGTTGCGGACGGTGCGCCCGGCGGTGAGTTGGCCGCGGCGGCGCCCGGCGGTGTGGTGGTGGAGCCAGCGGTAGAGGTTGTGGGCCAGTGTGGCGCAGGTCAGCCAGGCGGCGTTGGCGGCGAAGTTCCCCGACGGCAGGTGCGCCAGTCCGGTGGTGTGTTTGAGGTCGCGGATGGCGAGTTCGATGCTGGCGTGGGCGCGGTGGAACTCGTCGGCGGCGGCGGTGTCGTGGGTGGTGTTGGTGATAAAGGCGTGGTAGCGCCAGTGCGGCCACAGTTCGCCCTGGGTCGCCTCGGTGAGGCGGCTGCGGCGCACGACGAGGCGCAGGTGGCGCGCCTCGCCGTCGACGGTGGCGGCCAGGGTGGTCTCGGTGACGTGCGCTTCGCCGCCGGGGGGGTAGGCAATGGGCGCCCAGTCCGCCTCGGCGATGCTGGCAATGGCGGCTTTGACCTTGGAGGTCTGGCGCACCGTGATCGACCAGCGCACCCCCAGGGCGTCGAGGCGCGCGACGAGGTCCCAGGACCAGAACCCGGCGTCGGCGCGCACGGTCAGCGGCCCGGTCGCGCCGGCGCGCCGGGTGCGGCCGACGGCCTCGACGACGAAGTGCACGTTGCCGCGCTGCGACGAACCGCCGCGCAGGCGCGCGGCCAGCACCTCGCCGGTCTCCGCGCGGGCCGCCACCAACGGGTGATAGCCCAACTCGCCGGTGTGACCGTAGGCGGCGCCGGCCTTGGCCTTGCCGACCACCTCACAGACCGTGGAATCCACATCGATGGTCACCGGATCGGCGCCGGGACCCGCGCCGGTCGCCCACGCCCGCGCCAACACCTCGCCGGCAGCTTTGTCGAGTTGGCGGACGTGTCCCCACGTGAAGGCGCGCAGGAACGTCCCCAACGTCGACGGCGCCACCACCTTGAACCCCAACACACGACTCGTCGCCCCGGCGCGCAGACGATCCGCGTGATCGATGTGCGTCGCGCCGACCAGCATCGCCGCCACCAACGTCAACACCTTGCGACCCGGACGCGCCCCGCCGGGGCGTCCCCCCAGGCGCACCATGCGGTCAACGACCGCCTCGGCGCCCAACCGGCCCACCAGCGTGCCCGCCGCCAACAAGCCCGCATCGGCCACCAACGACGCGTCGTCGAAGACCACCCCCAGTCGCTCAATCTTGTGCGATACTCCACTCACAGGAAGTGCCTCCTGATCAGGGCCGAACAGCCGCCGTTACACACGGCCATTCTCCCAGGTCAGCGAGGCATTTCCGCGCACCCCCAACCCCCAACACCCCAACCCATCGGTGGATCCAGGTTCAGAGCAAGGAATACAGGGATGCCATGTTTCAGGTCAACCTGGTTGGCTCCGATGACGTCGTGCGTGCCTTCAACACGATGATGAAGAAGTTCTACCAAGGGAGCGAAGTCGCCGAAGTCGGTCCCCTTGCACCGGTTGAGGCGCTCGGCTCAGTGGGCGACGTCATGCTGGCCATTCGGCGGGAATTGGGCAACCGGCGCACAAAGCTCAGCAACATCGAGATGTTCGAATCGAGCATCACCGATCTACATGGCGTCATAGACCCCGCTCACACGCCCTAGCGGCACATTGCGCTTTGGTCTGCCCTGTGTTTCGCGCGGTCAGCTTGCTTGAACTGCGGCGGTGGGTTGCGAGACCGAGCACGGTCCCAGCTACGGCAGACCAGCGCGTCGGCTCACACCCACCTGGCTGACGCGCTGCGTGCAATCGGGCACGAGGACGAGGCCGCGCCGACGGAGCGCCATTGGGGTACCTCGGGGCGAGCTGCTGGCAGCGATTTCGGTCTCGATCATGAGCGATACCAGAAGTGATATCGAAGTTCGCCCGACTTGGTGTTCTCCCAGTTCATAGGGTATTTGAGAGTCAGGAAGTCGTAGACCCCCGCTCCGCTGCTCGTCGACGGCGACGGAGGTGCACGCCGATCGTGCGCTCAAGACCACGAGTGAGCCACCGACCGTCGCCAAGCACATCTTGCTCCTTGACGCGCTGTGAACTGCAGTTGTACAGCTGGATCCCATAAGGCATCGAGGGACGCGTCCTGGACGGTACCGCAGGCTGCGCTTCGCGGACCTGCGGGGTCACACCGCACGTGCAGGTCCGCGTTGCGGGTTCGGCCGCCTCGCTCCGCCAGTTCGTCGCGCCGTGCCCCAAGCGGCGCCGTCGACGTGAAAGGAACATGACCATGGCTGATCGGATCCTGCGGCTCGCGGAGGTGCTCGAGGTGACCGGCCTGGGCCGCTCGTCGCTTCACCGGCGCATCAAGGCCGGCGATTTCCGGGCGCCGATCCGCCTCGGCGGCGAGAACAGCCGCGCCGTCGGCTGGCTCCGCTCCGAGGTCGAAGCGCGTGGATCGCGAGCCAGCCACAGGCCAGCGAGGTCCCCCATGGCCGCCGCGAGAAGCCCGTGTCGTGCCGACCACGCTCTGACGAACTGCCTATCCGGATCACACTGTGGGACACTGCGAGGGATATACCCGCCCCGAAATCACCATGACATATACTTTGACCTGCACATATGAGGTATTGTCGCTGCGCCCACGGCAGGAGTCGAACCTGCGACCTTGGACTTAGGAGGTCCCTGCTCTGTCCAACTGAGCTACGTGGGCGGGCCGGCGGGATTGTGACGTGGAATCCGTCGGATCCTCAGCCGGTACGAGTCGATGGTAGCCGCGGTGTCGTGGGAGCGGTGCGGGCCGGATCGTGTGGCCGTCAGGTGTGCGACGACTTCTCCGAGCGCCGGTCCGGTCGACCCCGATGGTAGGGAGGGTGGACCGGACCGGCTCCGGGGAGGGGAATTAAGCGGATTCGGCCAGCCGATCGCCCATCAGCCGGCCCAGGTCACGGTAGAGGGAGGCGGCCGGCGCCAGCTTCCGCCACGCCAGCACCACCTCACGACCCGGCTTGGTGTCGCTGAACGGTCGCACCACGACACCGGTGCCCTCACGGGCCTCGACCTGCCGAGCACTGGCCGGCAGGAGTGTCACACCCATACCGGCGGCAACCATCTGGCAGATCGTGTGCAGGCTGGTGCCCTGGATGTCTCCGCCGTTTCGGGCTCCCGCCCGGTCGCAGATCTCGAGGGTCTGGTCGCGCAGGCAGTGCCCGTCCTCGAGCAGCAGTACCGTCTCCTCGCGGATGCCACGCATCGCGACGTGCGACTGGTGTGCCAGACGGTGGTCGGGCGCCATCGCCAGCAGGAACGGGTCTTTGAGAATGACCTCGTAGTCGAACCGCGTGTCGTCGATGGGCAGAGCCATGAGTCCGAGATCCAACTCGGCGGCGGTGAGAGCCGCTGTCAACGGTCCGGTCTGCCGCTCGAGCAGGTGGATCTCGACGGACGGGTGGCGCTCACGCACCGCCGGCAGCACCCTCGCCAGCAGGTAGGGCGCAACCGTCGGGATCGCCGCCACCCGCAGCGGCCCGGTGAGCTCGGTAGCCGAGCGATGTGCCGACTCGAGCAACTCGTCGGCTTCGCGCAGGATCACCCGGGCCCGCGCGGCCAGTTCGCGACCGGCGGCGGTGACGGCGATCCCCCGCCCGACGCGCTCGGTCACTATGACCCCGACGTGCTTCTCGAGCTCGCGGATCTGGGCGCTCAGAGTCGGCTGGGTGACGAAGCACGCCGCCGCCGCCCGGCCGACGTGGCCGTGCGTGTCGAGCGCCACCAGGTACTCCAACTGGCGCATCGTCGGGCGCATCCCGATGGAGGTCAAGGACGGCCTCCACTTCGCGGCCGCCGCACCGTTGCCCCTTCCATTCGCCGCACCGTTGCCCCTTCCGTTCGCCGTGGCGCTGCCGTCGCCGTTCGCCGTGGCGTTGCCCGCGCCTTGCCGGCCATCTATATCCGTGCGGCTGCCGCGGCCTCTTCGACGCGGCTGCCGTATGTGGCGTCGGCCTTCCGGAAGTGATCGATGGAGCGCGCCACGATGGCCTCCCCGACCTCGCTGCGCTGAACCTGCGCCAGCGAGCCGGCGATGGCGTCCACCAGGCGTTGCTGCTCGTCCGGACCCATGAGCCGGTACAGGTCACCGGACTGCTGGTAGTCGTCGACCGCCCGGACCTCCGGACCGTAGGCGCCGGAGACATCGCCGAGGTCGAAGCCCTTGTACAGCTCCTTGCCGGTCTGCGTCGGTCCGGAGTAGCTGTTGGGCTCGTAGTTCACGCTGCGCCCGCCGTTGCCATTGAAGCGCATGAACCCGTCGCGGCCGTAGTTCGGGCCGTGGTCGAAAGGACAACCCTTCGGCGAGTTCACCGGCAACTGAGTGTGGTTGATCCCCAGCCGGTAGCGGTGCGCGTCGCCATAGGCGAACAGCCGCGCCTGCAGCATCTTGTCGGGGCTCGGTCCGACGCCCGGGACCACGTGCCCCGGATCGAAGGCCGCCTGCTCCACCTCGGCGAAGTAGTTGTCCGGCGTGCGGTTCAACTCCATGCGCCCCACCTCGATGAGCGGGTAGTCGCCGTGCGGCCACACCTTGGTGAGGTCGAAGGGGTTGATCCGGTAGCCGGCTGCGTCCGCCTCGGACATCAGTTGCACCTTCAGAGTCCAGGACGGGAAGTTGCCGCGGTCGATGGCGTGGTACAGGTCCTGCTGGTGGTGCTGCGGGTTCTCGCCGGCCACCCGTGCCGCCGTGGCCTCGTCGAAGCAACGAACCCCGTGATCGCACTTGAAGTGGAACTTCACCCAGTGGCGCTCCCCCACCCGGTTCACCCACTGGAACGTGTGCGACCCGTAGCCGTTCATGTGGCGCCAGCTCGCCGGCAGGCCCCGATCGCCGAACAGCCAGGTGAACTGGTGCGTGGCTTCGGGGGAGTGCGAGAAGAAGTCCCACACGTTGTCGGCCTCCTGACGGTTGGTGTAGGGGTCGTACTTCTGGGAGTGGATGAAGTCCGGGAACTTCAGCGGGTCGCGAATGAAGAACACCGGCGTGTTGTTGCCGACGAGGTCCCAGTTGCCCTCGGCGGTGTAGAACTTGACCGCGAAACCGCGAGGATCCCGCACCGCGTCGGCAGCGCCCTTGGACCCCGCCACGGTGGAGAACCGGACGAACACGTCGGTCTGCTTGCCGGCCTCGGAGAACATGTCCATGCGGGTCCGGCGGGCTGCCTCAGGGTTGGTGACCGTGAACGTTCCGTACGCCCCGGAACCGACGGCGTGCACGATCCGCTCGGGAATGCGTTCCCGGTTGAACCGGGCGAGCTTCTCGATGAGGTGCTGATCGGCGAGCAGGATCGGACCGGCGGGACCGGCCGTCTGGCTGTTCTGATTGTCGGCAACCGGAGCGCCGGACTCGGTGGTCAGGGTGGGGCGTTGGGTCGTCATGGTGCAGCCTCCCTTGTGGTGGGTTTCATTCTCATCCCAGTCTGGCAGCACCGATACCCAAACACAATTCGATAATATCGAACTTACCTATAGAGCCACACTATCAATCAGTGCCGATTCCGGCCGAAAGGGCCACACAAATGAGACTTGTTCTCAAACGTGCTGGTCAGCAAGTTCCCCGCGGCGGCAGGACCGCGCACGCCACTCCAGCAGCAAACTGCAGCCGGTTTGTCAAGTGTTGAGAATCTCTCGATTCTCAGCGCCCCAGGCGCACCTCGATGAGCTTCAGGAGTTCTGAGGGACTGCCTTCGCACGCCGACAGATCCCCCGCTGGGACAAGGACTCGCCAGCCCTCGCCGTCGCCGGCCAACACCACGGGGAGTCGATCCGCCGCCGCCAACTGCTCCGGCAACGCCTCGTCGCGGTGGAGGAGTTCCACGTTGAGGCTCGCGGCCGCGCAGGCGTCCTTCCACGAGCGCTTCCCCAGCGGGTTCATCCCGTGAGTGATGTCGCACAACGCGCAATGTCCACGACCGGCGAGCTTGTCGAGCACGTAACGCAACTCACCGCGCAAACCACCGTCGGCGTCGAAAACACCCACCAGAGTGGTCGGCTCAGTCATCGCCCCATCATATGTTTCGCCGATTGCTCGGTAGGCGGGTGGGGGTCCCGGCCACCGGCGCTCGGTGCGCTTGACGTACGACGCCCTGTCGCTCAGCAGGAACCCGATGACCTCGGCAATCTCCGTGGATTCCCCGACCCGGGCCATGGGCACCCGCGCCCCGAACCACGCCACCTGGGCTGGATCCACGAGCCGCTCCGCGGTCATGGGGGCACGCGGCCGCCGACCGGTCAACAGACAGTGACATGTGTCGCCGGTGGGGTGCCCGGCGGCCCAACGCCGCTACCGTGATCCCCCTGTGAGGGATCGGTCGTTGCCGTCGGTGGAGGATGGGGTGGCCCGGTGGGGCTGAGTGTCACCGTCCTGGGCTGCTCGGGCTCCTACAGCGGGCCCGGCCTGCCGTGCACGGGCTACCTGGTGGAGTCGGATTCGACCAGGGTGTGGCTCGACACCGGGCCAGGCACCCTGGCCAACCTCCAGCGCCACTGCAACCTGGCCGACCTGGACGCCATCGTGATCACGCACGAACACCCCGATCACTGGCTGGATCTGGCCATGGTCTTCGTCGCCTGCCGCTACTACGTGGATCGCAGCAGTCTCCCGGTCTACGGCACCGCCGGTACCCACGCCTTGGCGTGCGCTCTTGCAGGAACGCAGGACCTCGCACCGACAATCGACTGGCACCGCATCACCACCGACGACCGGGTCGTCATCGGCGACCAGCACTGGCGCTTCTCCCGCACCGACCACCCCGTGGAGACACTGGCACCCCGCGTGGACAGCAGCGGGCGCTCGTTCGCCTTCTCCGCCGACACCGGCAACGACTGGTCGTTCGCCCGGCTCGGGGAGGGCATCGATCTGGCGCTCTGCGAGGCGACGTTCCTGCACGAGAACCTCGTCCCGCCGTCCCCGCACCTGAGCGCCACGCAGGCGGGGGCAATGGCCGCCGGCGCCGGCGTGAAGCGGCTCCTGCTCACCCACCTTGCGCCCGGCTCCGATGCAGCAGCCTTCGGCCAGGAGGCCACCGAGTCGTTCGGCGCCCCGGTCGAACTCGTCGACGTGGACCGGCGCTACGAGGTCTGAACCCGGCTAGATCGACTGACGCAGGCGACGACGTCGGCTCGAACCCCAGACGCTCCGCCAACGTCGGCGCCGCCTCCAGGATTGCCATCGCCGGCGCCACCGACGCCAGCGCCGCCGACCCCCTCGCATCCCAACGATCACCAAACCTCTACCGACTAGCCCGATAGTCGTCTCTATCGTAACAACCAAATAGCCTGAAGCAAATAGCCTGAAGTTCTGACTACGACTAGTTCCTGTTCCACCTTCACTATCTAGCTACAACGAATCAACTCCCAGAATGCCGCGCCCAACTCGTTACACCGAGCGCAACGCGCCGACACTCACCGCACTCGTCCGTGCGGCCGCTCTACCGACGCCGGTGGGGGCCTCAGACGGTCGGCGACCGCTCGGGTCAGCCGGTCGAGGATCCCGGCGAGCAGCACGATGGCGATGCCGGCCTCGACTCCGCTCCCGGCGCTGTCGCTGCGGCGCAGGCCCTTGACCGCCTCGAAACCCAGACCTCCGCCGCCGACGAGGCCCGCGATCACGACCATCGACAGCACGAGCATGATCGTCTGGTTGATGGCCACCATCAGTTCCGGCGCGGCAAGCGGCAGATCGACGCGGCGAAGCCGCTGGAGGCGCGTAGAGCCGAAGCTGTCGGCCGCCTCGCCGATCTCGACGGGCACGCGGCGCAGTCCCAGATCGGTGTAGTGCACCGCCGCCGGGAGGGCGTACAGGATCGAGGCGATGATGCCGGGAATGCGCCCGACGTGGAACAGCATGATCACCGGGACCAGCAGGACGAAGCTGGGAATCGTCTGCAGGAAATCCAGGAAGGGGTTCAGCGTGGCCTGGAACCGATCCCGCTGGGCCGCCAGGATGCCCAGCGGAACGCCGATGATGAGGGTCACGACCACGGCGACCACAACCTGGGCGAGGGTGTCCATCGACTCCTGCCACATGCCCAGCAGCCCAATGGCCAGCAGCGCCGCCCCGACGCCGACCCCGAGACGGATCCCCCGCGCCGCCAGCCCGAACACGACCCCGATCCCGATCATGACCGGCCACGGAATGTCCGAGGCGAACAGTTCGCGCAGCGGGGTGACGAGGTTGAGGGTGACGAAGTCGCTGAACGGGCCGGTGCCGATCCCCGAGTCGGCGATGTCGTAGAGATGGATCTGCGCCCAACCGACGGCGTCGTCGATGTAGTCGGCGAACTGCCAGTGCAGATTCTCCGGGAAAGCGCCGTGGCCGGCGCGGCCACCGATGATGGCGGCAACCCCGGAACCCACGACGAAAGGCCGTATCCATCGGGCGTCCCGGCCGGGGGAGGCCGTGGCGATGCCTTGGGAGAAACGGTCGAGAATGATCGCCATGATGACGATGGCGACGCCCGCCTCGGTGGCCCTACCCACGTCCAGTGTCTGCAGCGAGCGGAGCACAACCTGACCCAGACCCCCGGCGCCGATGAACGCGGCGATGACCACCATGCTCATGGCGAGCATGATCGTCTGGTTCACGCCCGCCAGGATCGCCGGGCGCGCCTGGGGCAGACGCACCATCCGCAGCGTCTGGCGATCGGTGGCACCGAACATCTCCGAGGCCTCGACCATCGCCGGCGAGACGTTGCGCAACCCGATATCGGTGAGCCGCACGACAGGCGGAATGGCGAAGATCACCACCGAGATCACCGACGGCACGCGGCCGATGCCGAATAGCAGGACGAACGGGATGAGGTAGACGAACCCGGGCATGGTCTGCATGGCGTCGAGCGTGGGGCGAAGGACGCGGGCGAAGCGATCGCTGCGCCAGGAGGCGATACCGAGCGGTATCCCGATGGCGAGCGAGATGATGACCGCCACGCTCATCAACGCGAGCGTGGAGAGACCTTCGTCCCAGAGTCCGAGCATCCCGGTCACCCAGACCCCGGCAAGCCCGAGCACGCCGGCCACGCGTCCTCGTGCCCACCAGAGCCCCAGCCCGGTGAACACCGGGTAGACGTACCACGGCAGCCAGACGAGAGCCGATTCGATCCAGCGGATTCCGGCATCGATGGCATCGGAGATCGGGTTGAGCACGACCGTGTACAGCCAGTGCGAGGTCTGGTTACCGATGAGCCAGCGTCTGGCGCGGTCGATCGGATCGGCCAGACCGACATCCAGGGACTCCGGGAAGACGCCGAAGCCCGAGAGGAGCCACGAGGCCAGGAACCCGCCCACAACGACGACGAGGAGAGCCGTGAACAGCCGGCCGGTGCCGCCACTCAGTCGGCCCCGGCCTCCGGGGATATCGGGCGCGGGGGCCGCCGCGCGCTCGGTGGTTCGCCTGCCGGCCTCCCCGCCGGCTTGCCCGCCCGGCGCGTCGAGGGCGGTCACCGGTGTTTCTCCGACACCGCCTCGGCCACGTCGGCGCCGTACAGCAGTCCGACGGGCTCATCGTCGACATTGCACACCACAAGCGGGTTGCCCGATGCCAGCAGGAGGGGCAGCGCCTCCTCCAGCGGGGCAACGGTCGAGATCCGCCGCCAGCCGGCGTCCGGGGCAACATCGCCGAGCGGACGCATCAGCGAGCAGGCCATGAGCACCTTGGCGATCGGCGCGTCCTGGGTGAAGGCGCGTACATGGTCGTCAGCCGGTTCGGTGAGGATCTCCGCCGGCGTGCCGACCTGCACGAACTGCCCGTCACGCATGATGGCGATGCGGTCCGCCAATCTGAGGGCCTCGTCGAAGTCGTGGGTGATGAAGATCAGTGTGCGCTGCAGCCGCTCCTGCAGAGAGATGAACTCGTCCTGCATCTCCCGGCGGATGAGCGGGTCCAGCGCCGAGAAGGGCTCGTCGAAGAACAGCACCTCGGGATCCACTGCAAGTGCCCGGGCAAGGCCGACCCGCTGTTGCATGCCACCGCTGAGTTGCTGGGGGTAGTGGTCGCTCCAGCCGTCGAGCCCCACGGTGTCGAGCAGTTGCCGTGCGCGCTCCTGGCGTTCCTTGCGGTCCATGCCCTGTACTTCGAGCCCGTAGGCGACGTTGTCCACCACCCGGCGGTGCGGGAACAGGGCGAAGTGCTGGAACACCATGGCGATCTTGTTGCGGCGCAACTCCCGCAACTCGGCGGTGTCGGCGGCGGTGAGGTCGGTGCCGCAGATCTCCACCCGGCCCTCGGTGGGCTCAACGAGGCGGGACACGCAGCGCACCAGGGTCGACTTGCCCGACCCCGATAGGCCCATGACGACGAACGTCTCACCCTGGTTGACCTCGAAGCTGACGTCGCGCACGGCCACCAGGCATCCGGTCTCGGCCTGGATGTCCTGGCGCGAGACCCCCGCCCGCGCCATCTCCTGGGCCTCCTGCGGCTTGCGGCCGAACGTCTTCCACAGACCGCTGACGCCAACCGTCCGCATCAGGCCCTCCGATTCACGACGCCCGGGTCGCGCCGGCGTAGAACGGCACGTCAAGGGGTTCCAGCGGCGTGGCTCCGAGCAACAGATCGGCTGCCTTCTCAGCGATCATCATGACCGGAGCGTAGATGTTGCCGTTGGTCACGTTCGGCATGACCGAGGCATCCACCACGCTCAGAGCCTCGGTGCCGTGCACGCCCATGGACGCCGGATCGACCACCGACATCGCATCGCGACCCAGGCGGGCCGTACCCGACGGGTGGAGCGCCGTCTCGGCGTCGCGGGCCACCCAGTCCAGAATCTCGGCTTCGCCGGCGATGTCGGGACCCGGCGAGAGTTCGCCGGCGTTGTAGGGGGCGAAAGCCGGCCGGCTCATGATGTGGCGCGTCACGCGGATCGTCTCCACCCACTCGCGCCGGTCCTGGGCGGTCGACAGGTAGTTGAACAGGATCGCGGGCTTGGCTCGCGGGTCCTTCGAGCGGATCCGCACCCGGCCGCGCGAGTCGGAGTACATCGGGCCGACGTGCACCTGGTAGCCGTGCCCCCCGCTCGGTACCGAGCCGTCGTAACGGATCGCCAGCGGCAGGAAGTGAAACATGAGGTTCGGGTAGGACTCCTCGAGGTTGCTCCGCACGAACCCGCCACCCTCGAAGTGATTGGTTGCACCGGGGCCCCGCCGGAACAGCCACTGCAGACCGATCCAGGGCCGGCGCCAGGTCTGGAGGTGCGGTTGCATCGACACCGGCAGCTTGGATGCGTACTGGATGTAGACCTCGAGGTGGTCCTGGAGGTTCTCCCCGACTCCGCCCAGATCGGCAACGACGGGAATGTCCAGCGACCGCAGAAGGTCGGCCGGACCGACGCCAGAGAGCTGCAGCAACTGCGCCGAGCCGAACGCTCCCCCGCAGAGGATCACCCGCGCCCCCCGGACGGTGCGCGTCCGGCCGCGCCGGCTGCATTCCACGCCGACCGCACGATTTCCCTCGAAGACGACGCGGTTGATGTGGGTGCCGCATTCGACGGTCAGGTTCGGCCTGCCCAGCACAGGATGCAGGTAGGCCCGCGCTGCGGACAGCCGCCTCCCCCGGTGGATGTTCCGGTCGAAGGCGGCGAAACCCTCCTGCCGGAAACCGTTGAGGTCGGCGGTCAACTCGTAGCCGGCCTCCTGCACGGCCTCGAAGAAGGCCGTGAACAATGCGCTGGTGGCTGGTCCCCGCTCAAGAACCAGCGGCCCCTCACCCCCCCGATACTCGTCGGTACCCGCCAGGCACGTCTCCATCCGCTTGAAGTACGGCAGGCAGTGGCGGTAGCTCCAATTCTCCATGCCCGCACCGGCCGCCCACTTGTCGTAGTCCGCCGGATTGCCGCGCTGGAAGATCATCCCGTTGATGGAACTCGACCCGCCGAGGACCTTGCCCCGGGCGTGATAGACGCGGCGACCGCCCATGTGCGGCTCGGGCTCGGTCTCGTACTGCCAGTCGTAGAAGCGGTTACCGATGGGGAATGCCAGAGCCGCCGGCATGTGGATGAACACGTCCCAGCGCCAGTCGCGGCGCCCCGCCTCCAGGACGAGTACTCGGTTGGCGGGGTCGGCGCTCAGCCGGTTGGCGAGTGCGCAACCGGCTGAGCCGCCCCCCGCGATGATGAAGTCGTACAACAACTGCTCCCCATAGGGCGCGGAGGGCATCGCCTCCGCTCCCTACAGGTGCCAGGGTTAGGGCAGCCAGGCCTGCCAAGTGCTCGAGTTGGCGTCGATCCACGCCGCCGCTGCTTCCTCGATGGACAGCCCTTCGAGTTCGACGGCGGCCAGCATCGAAATCTGGTCGGCCGCGGCGTAGTTTATGTTCCGCAGCAAGGCGTCCGCCGCGGGGGCGTCGGTGGCCAGGTCGCGGTTGACGATCTTGAAGAGGTCGTCCGCCGGATAGTCACAGTCCACCCCGCCTGCGTCGGCCAGGTCGTAGCAGTCGTCGCTGTACGCCGGCAGCTGCACGTTGGTCAGGTCGTACGTGTTGAACGCCGAGTGCGGCGTCCAGAAGTAGAACAGGATCGGTTCCTCCCGGTTGTACGCCGCGTCGAGCGCCGCCAGGATCCCCGTCTCCGAACCCACGTAGACGATCTCCAGGTTCAGACCGAGATTCTCGATGATCTGCGGGTCGTAGATCGTCCAACTCGGGTCACCGCCGAGGTACTGGCCCTTGTCGCCCGTTTCGGCTGTAGCGAACATCGCCGCCAAGTCGGGATCGGCCAGGCCTTCCCAGGTGGCGAGCGCGGGATACTGGTCCACCATGTAGGTGGGCATGAACCAGCCGATCTTGCCGACCGGTCCCAACAGTCCGGCGTCGTCGACATTGCCATCGGCGCTGTCGATGAAGTCGGCCCTGTTCTGGGCGTGACCCGACGGCCACACCTCCAGCGACGCATCGATGTCGCCGGTGTTGATGGCGGCCCACTGGGCGTTCTCGTCGATCTCCACCGTCTCGACGGTGTAACCCAACTCGTCCTCCAGCAACTGCGCCGCCACCGCCACGTTCACAGCCGACCCGTTCCAGGGATTCACAGCAAGCGTGATCGTCGTCTGCGAGCCGAGGTCGGGACCTTCTGCGGCTGGGGGCTCGGGTGCCGGAGCAGGAGGTTCGGGCGCAGGTGGCGGGGGCTCGGGGGCCGGTGCAGGCGGTTCGGGCGCCGGGGCGGGCGGCTCGGGCGCCGGGGCGGGCGGCTCGGGCGCCGGAGCGGCAGGCGCCGGCCCGGCGTCTTCGTCGCCCCCGCAACCGGTTGCCAGCAGCGCCGGCACCGACAGCAGCGCCACCAGAAGCCACCAGAGGCGCAGCCGCTTAGTCCTTTTGATAACCATCATCTTCTTTCCCTCTTGTCGATGAACGACCGGGTTGAACCGGTTGTCGGAAAATTACCACAGCATCCCCCCTCGGAACGGTCGCCCCAGTCGATCCGTCAATGCCGGTCGGAACGCTAAGCAGGGCCGCGATCTCCTCGAAGAACCGGGTGAAGGGCCCGGCAGCGGACAGGTGAGGCGACGGGCCGGACAGCGAATCACACCGCCGGTGTGGCGGTACGGTGAGAACCGTGCTGCACCTCTACGACACGCTCAGCCGGGAGGTCGTCGAGTTGCGTCCCCGCACGCCCGGGGAGGTGTCGATCTACGTCTGCGGCCCCACCGTGTACGACGTGCCGCACCTCGGCCACGCCCGCACCGCCGTGACCTACGACGTGCTGCGCCGCTACCTGACCTGGCGCGGCACCGACGTGACCATGGTCAGCAACATCACCGACATCGACGACAAGATCATCGCCCGAGCCGCCGAGGAGGGAAGCAGCGAGGGACAGGTGGCCACCCGCTTCACCGACGTCTACGTCGGCGAGATCGGCGCCCTCGGCGTGGAGGACCCCGACGAGCGGCCCCGGGCGACGGAGTACGTGGCGGAGATGGTGGCCTTCGTGGGTGAACTGCTGACGCGGGGCGCGGCCTACGTGATCGACGGCGCCGGCGTCTACTTCGACGTTGCGCAGTACCCCGACTACGGACGCCTCCCCCGGCGCAGGCCCGACGAGTTGCGCGACAGCGCCGGCGCCAGGGTGACGGTGGACGAGCGCAAGCGCGACCCCCTTGACTTCGCCCTGTGGAAGGCGGCCAAGGCGGGCGAACCCACCTGGGACTCGCCCTGGATGCCGGGACGGCCCGGTTGGCACATCGAGTGTGTGGCCATGTCGCTGGGGCTCCTCGGCGACGGCTTCGACATCCACGGCGGCGGATCCGACCTGATCTTCCCGCACCACGAGAACGAGCGGGCCGAGGCTGAAGCGGCGGGGCAACGCTTCGCCCGCGTCTGGATGCACTCCGCGATGGTCAACGTGGGCGGCGAGAAGATGGCCAAGTCGACGGGCAACTTCCGCACGCTGGCCGGCGTGCTGGCGGCGCACGACCCGCGGGCGCTCCGCCTGGCGATGCTGCAGGCCCACTACCGCTCCACCATGGAGATCGACGAGGCCGTCTTGGCGGGGGCGGCGGCGGGGATTGCGCGCCTCGACTCCTTCGCCCGCCGGGTGACCGCCACCGGGGGCACAGGCGGAGCCGGTACGGGCCGCGGGGACCGGTCCGTCGCCGTCGAAGTGGACCGCGCGGCCGGCGGGCAGTCATCCGTGACCGGCGACGACGATCGTGCTGCCCGTGCCGCCTTCATCGATGCGATGGACGCCGACCTGGGCACTCCCGGCGCCGTGGCGGTGATCTTCGACCTGCTGCGCACGGGTAACACCCGCCTGGACGGCGGTGATGCCGCCGGCGCGGCGTCCGCCCTCGCCACCGTCCGCGACCTGAGCGGTGCCCTAGGCCTGGACCTGCGTGCTGAGACGCAGGAACCCTCCGGCGCCGGAGCGGGGATCGACGCCGAGGCCGTGGGTCGGCTCGTCGACGAACGGCGGGCGGCGCGGGCGGCACGCGACTACGCCACGGCCGACCGCATCCGTGCCGATTTGGGCGCTCTGGGCATCGAACTGGAGGACACGCCCGGCGGCGACACCGTCTGGCGCGCGACGCGCTGACACGTACAATCCTCGGCGTGGTGCTGGGCATCGCCGCCCGTGTGGCGGGCGATCTGCTGATCGGTCCCGGCGAGACGATCGAGGCCCGGCTGCGGCGGGCGCTGCACGAACCCCTGGGCACCGTCCGGCGGATCGAACGCCTCGAGGAAGGTTCGTTCACGACCAGGCACCTGCGAGCCGTCGTGCACCTCGCCGGCGGCGGGCGGCGGGCGGTGTTCGTCAAGACGCCGTCGAACTCGCCGGCCACGCGCCTTCTGGCCGAGATGGCCGGTCTCACCAAGAGCGAGATCCGCTTCTACCGGACCCTGGCGGCGCACGTACCGGTGCAGGTGCCGGCGTGTCTGCACGCCCGCCACGACGGCACCCGGTTCATGTTGGTGCTGGAGGACCTGTCGGAGCGTGCCCGCCTGCGGCCCGGCGACGGTGCCTGCACCGCACGGCAGGCCATGTCGGTCATCGACGCCCTCGCCGACCTGCACGCCTTCGGCTGGGATCGGCCGCGGCAGGGCACCGGCGGCGCCTGGCTGCGGGCGCAGGCGGCACGGGAGCGCTCCCTGGGCGCGTGGCTGGGCCTCCCCCTGATGCGCCGGGGGCTCATCCTGGCCGGGGAGCAGGTCTCGCCGCGCCTTCGACAGGACGCACTGCGCTACGCCCGCCACCGCCGGATCGCCGACCGGCGGCTGACCGCGCCGCCGGAGACCCTCGTGCACAACGACTGCCACGGCGGGAACCTGGCGTTCGCCGCGCACGATCAGCCGATCTTCCTGGACTGGCAGATGGTGCGCGCCGGCCAGTGGGCGCGCGACGTTGCCTACTTCTGCACGCTGGCGCTCGACACCGACGACCGCCGCGCCGGTGAGGACATGCTGCTCGACCGCTACCGGCGCCGGCTGCGAGTCGCCGGCGGTCCGCAGTTGGACGCCGCAGATGCCCGGGCCGCCTACCGGCGCCACGCCGCCTACGCCCTCGAGGCCGTTGTCGTCACGATGGCCATCGGCGCCGCCCCCGAGGACGTGATCGACACCTGGTTGCAGCGGGCGGCCGCCGCAGTGGAGGATCTGGACTCCTTCACCGCCCTCGACCTCCCCGCCTGAGAACCACCGAGTCCACGGCAGCGGCGCCGGGCGGCGGGTGACACAATGCCCGCAGCCCGCACGGAGGGAGGTGTGAGGGTGCACAACGTGCTCACCGGCCTCCGGGTGGTGGAAGGAGCGGCCTTCGTCGCCGCCCCATCGGGAGGGATGACCCTGGCCCAGATGGGTGCAGACGTGATCCGTTTCGACCCCATCGGCGGCGGCATCGACCATCGCCGCTGGCCGGTCACCGACAACAACACGAGCCTGTACTGGGCGGGGCTCAACAAGGGCAAGCGCTCGCTGCAGGTGGACGTCCGCTCGCCGGCAGGGCGGGAACTGCTGACCGACCTGATCTGCAGACCTGGCCCGGAGGGGGGCATCTTCCTCACCAACTTCCCCGCCACGGGCTGGATGGCCTACGAGAGGCTCCGGGCCCGGCGGGGCGACCTGATCATGCTCGCCATCACCGGCAACCACGACGGCACCACGGCGGTGGACTACACGGTGAACTGCGCCGTGGGGTATCCCGCAGTCACCGGGCATCCGGCGACAGAGGCGGAGCCGGGCGGAGCGGAGGCGGGCGGAGCGGAGGCGGTACCGGCGGAGGCGGGCGCAAGCACGGCGGGCACGACAGAGGCGGGGCCGGGCGAGAACGGCCCACCAGCGACGGGGACGGGCGGGACGGGCGCGGCAGAGACGGGGACGGGCCAGAACGACCACGGCGACCCCGGACGGCCCGTGAACCACGTGCTGCCCGCCTGGGATCTGATCTGCGGGCAGACCGCCGCCCTCGGCCTGCTGGCGGCCGAGCGCCACCGCAGCCGGACCGGCGAGGGGCAACTCGTCACGCTGGCCCTGTCCGACGTGGCGCTGGCGGCCGTGACCGCTCTCGGTCACGTAGCTGAGGCTCAGATCCTCCACACCGAGCGGCCGCGCATCGGCAACGACCTCTACGGTGCCCTGGGCCGGGATTTCCGCTGCGCCGACGGGCACCGGGTCATCGCCGTGGCGATCAGCCCCAAGCAGTGGCAGGCGCTGTGCACCGCCTGCGAGATGGGCGACGCCATGGCCGCCCTGGCGGAGGAGCTGGGCCTGGACCTGGCTCGGCGGGAGGGCGACCGCTACCTGGCCCGGCACCGCATCTTCGCCGTGATAGAGGACTGGTGCGCCCGCAGGCCCCTCACCGGGGTGGCGGAGGCCTTCGACCGCCACGGAGTGTGCTGGGGCCCGTACCGGACGTTCCGGCAGCTCGTAGCCGACGATCCCCGCTGCTCGCCGGCCAACCCCCTGTTCGCCGAGGCCACCCACCCGGGCGTGGGCACCGTGCTGGAGGCCCGCTCGCCGCTGCGGTTCACCTCGCTGCGCCTCGACGACCCGGCCCCCGCGCCCCGCCTCGGGCAGCACACCGACGAGATCCTCAGCGACTGCCTCGGACTGTCGGCCGCCGAGATCGGTCGCCTACACGACGCCGGCGTCGTGGCCGGCCCCGACGGCTGAATCCCCCACCCTCTACTACCGTCATCCCGGCGAAAAGCCTGTCCCGGACTTGATCCGGGGCCGGGATCCACTGTCCAGCCGCGCTACCTCGCCACTCCCACAAGAGCATGGCCCGGACCCCGATCCGGCACCGAACTCCGGAACGACCCGAATTCGATCTCTCCGTCGGATCGGTTTCCGCGGCCGCTGGCCTGGCTTCCGCCAGCGTTGTCGAGAACGGAGCGGGACTCGCCGCAAGCGTGCTGGCAGCCATCCTCCTCGGGGGCGTCGCCGGACTCATCAACGGCGCCATCACCGGCTACGGACGTATCAATCCCCTGATCACCACGCTGGGCACTCTGGCGATTTTCCGAGGGATGGCCTTCGTCATCTCCGGGAACCGGGAAATCGTCGTCAAGGACCCCTCCTTCCTGCGCATGGGAACGGGCTCTATCGGGAGTATCCCCTACATCATCCTGATCCTGCTCGGCACGTACCTCTTCTTCGGTTTCATCATCCCGAGGTACCGCTTCGGCCGGTACATGTACGCAATCGGGTCGAACGAACGCGCCGCTGCTTTGGCAGGCGTACGCATCAACCGCTGGAAGCTGGTGTTCTTCGGCGTGTCCGGTGCGCTGGCCGGGCTGGTGACCACATTCCGGCTGGTGACAGCTGCGCCGTCGGTCAACAACGGGACCGAACTGACCGTCATCACCGCCGTCATCCTGGGAGGGGCCAGCCTGCAGGGCGGAAGGGGACGCCTGCTGGGTACCTTCGTGGGTCTGCTGTTCCTCTCCATCCTCATCAACGGACTCATCCTGCTGAGCGTCCCCACCTTCTACCAGCGGGTGGCCCAGGGTGCCGCCCTCATCGGAGGGGTGCTCTTCGACGAGTGGCGACGCGGGCGCCAGGCCCTCCACTGAGCGCCGGAGCCGCAAGGATCGGGTTCCCGTGCGCCTCAGCCACTACTTCCGGGTCAGCGACCCGGCCGAGTACGCCCGGCGCCACGCCACGGTCTGGCCCGAGATCGAGGAGTTGCTGCGCGAGTGCGGCTTCGGCCGCTACGACATCTACCTGTGGGGCGACGCCGTCATCAGCTTCATCGAGGTGGACGACTACGAGGCGGCCGCTGCGCGCTACAACGCCAGCGCCGTCGGTGCCCGCTGGGAGGAGTCCTTCGCCGACCTGATCTCCATCGAGGAGACGGATGAGCACGGCTGGGCCAAGCCGTTCGACCACGTCTGGAGCCTGTAGACACGCTATCGGCGGCCACCCAACAGTTCCCGTTGCCGGCTGTCATCAATCCACTTGGCATGAAACACCACCGGACCGTTCGGCCACGCCACGTCGATCATAACCTCGATTGGCAAACCGTGGATGTCGAGCCCGACCACTGTCACCATTCCTGTGCGCGGCACGTCGGAGATCACCCTGAGCGGCGACCGGACGGCGCGGAAGATGTCGCCATTCCGTTGGCCGTGCCTACGGGCCGATTCCAGTATTCGCAGCCGGCCGAGATCCACGGCCGGGATCAGGGCACTGTGACGGTCTCGGGGGAAAGCAACTCCCGCAGCCGTTCCCGTGCCTCCACGGGGAGTTCGGCCAGGACACCCTCCCGCTCCGCCGCGGGAAGGCAATCCAGTATCTCTGCCTGCTCGGACGCCGACAGCTCGGCCAGGTACGCCAGCGCCGATGCCCGAAGCGCCTCCACCAGAGCCGAAGGGGCGTCCGGCGCGTCGCCCGCACCGGGAGACGGGTTCTCGGCGGCAGCGAGGAACTCCGCGAGCCGGGCCGGCGGGTAGGTGAAGTCGTCTTCCATCAGTGAGTCAGACTATCTTGGGTGATCCTCTGCCGCATTGAGCGATGTTCGGCGGCGGGAGTGGAGGCACTGAGGTCGGCGGAGAGCGGGCTTCAACCCGGCAGGAGTTCCAGGATCTCGATGGTGATGCCGTCGGGGTCGCGGAAGTAGCCGACGCGCTTGCCCTGGTTGGGGCCCGAGGTGATCGTGACCGGCCCCTTGCTGCGTGGCGTGGCGCCGAGTGACACGAACCGCTCGAAGTCCGCAGCAAGGTCGTCCGAGGACAGGCACAGGTGGGCCGTGCCGGGATTCTTGGTCTCGATGTCGACCATTTCCCCGACCGGTTCGAGGTATTCGATCAACTCCAGCAGCACGTTGGAGTTGGGGATGCGAATCAGCGCCACGTCCAGTCGGGCACCGGGGTAGCCGATCTGCTCCGCGGTGTACGGGGCCTCGAAGATGCGTCGCACGAAGGGCTCGGTCTCGAACAGGGCCGTGTAGAACGCCACCGAGCGATCCAGGTTGGGAACGGTGAAACCGACGTGATGCGTGCCGCAGAGCATGGTTGGATCCTTGTCGACGAGAGGTGCGGAGGGCTAAATGTAGCCGCCGGGGCGGCCGCCCCAAGGCGAGCACGCAAGCGACCCACCCGCGGCAGCCACCTGTCGTGGCCACGACCGCAGGACGACCCCCGTCCGGAACAAGCGTCGGCGTCCGGGGCTTGCAGGGTGCGCGGCGCCGGCGCCTCCGCGCCTCCGCGCGTCAGACGGCGACCCAGACCTCCCGGGGTCCGCGGAACTCGAAGCCGTGCAACTCGACTGGACGGGCAGGGTCCAGTGCTACATCCGGGAACCGGTTGAACAACCGCTCGATGCCGATCCGCACCTCCTGACGCCCCAGCCACTCGCCCAGGCAGCGATGCACGCCCAGAGCGAACGCCGCGTGCGGGCCCTCCCGGCGATTCAAGTCGATCTCGGCGGGATTGCTCCAGTGCTCCTCGTCCAGGTTGATCGACCGGAGCACACCGGACACGAGATCACCGGCCAAGATCGGTACGCCGGCCAGTTCGAGGTCCCGGGTCGCCTGGCGGGTGATGGTGCCGACGGGGCTGTGGACGCGGAACACCTCCTCGACCAGGCGACGCAAGCGCCGCCCATCCGATGCCACTTCCTCCCGCACATCCGGCCTCGACAGCAGCACCCAGGCCACGAGTCCCACGCCGTCGCGCGGCTCGTTGATCCCTCCGGAGATCATCAGGCGAACGTTGTTGACGATCTCGGCAGGAGCGGCGCCGGCCCGCACGAACCAGTCGATGGCGCTGTCACCTCCGGCCGCCTGGCCGATGCGCTCGCCGATCGCCGCTCCCAGGTCGGCCTTGGCCGCCTCGCCGATGGCGGTGGCCTCAGGGTCGTTCTCGAAGTTGGCGATGTCGGTGACCAGCCCCTCGCACCACGACCACATCCGGTCGAAGCCGTGGTGGTCCAGGCCCAGCACGGTGGCAAGTGCCCCAGCGGCCAGGGGCTGCGCGTAGGCGTGCATCAACTCGAACCGCGAACCCTCGATCCCATCGATGATTCCGTCGGCCAACTTGGCCAACTCGCCTGCGACGAAGGTACCGCTGCGTCCGCTCGACTGGAACGGGGGGAGCATCATGGCGCGCAGGCGGGTGTGCCCCGGCGGATCCATCACGAGCATGTTCGGTCCCAGGGCTCGGGCCAGGAACGAGGGATCGGTCGCCGCGCTGAACAACTCGGGGTGAGCCTCCATGTAGGCCACGTCGTCCCAACGGGTGGCCAGCCACATGTCCATGGACGGCACCCGGCACACGGGCTCCGTGGCCCGCATCCGGGCCAGGATCGGATCGGGGTCGGCCTCGAGTTCCGCCAGGGTGATCTCGGCTCCGATTCCCACGGCCTGTCCTACCTCCGGCGGCCGGGTTGGGGAACCGGTTCGCGGTGCCGTGCACCACGACGACCGTCATTCCGGCGGAGGCCGGAATCCACTGCCCAACCGTCCGATCTGTGCCCCCGGTGGACGACTCACACACCCCTAACCCTGATTGTTCATGAGAATGGTTTGGGGGGTGGTTTGGTTCTTTGTTGGGTGTTTGGGCGGGGTGTTGGGTGCTGGTGGGGTGTTTGATTGTGGGTTTTGGGGTCCGGTGGGGTGTTGTTTCGGGCTTGTGGTTGGTGCGGGGGCGCGTGTAGTTGGCCCGCCGGGTGGTTCGTGGTGGCGGTTGTGGTGTTTTGTGCCCTTTGGTGGGCTCTCAGCAGAGGGCGGCGATGTGGTCGTAGATGCGGGCGAGGTGCGCTGCGCCGGGGTGGTTGGTGGGCAGGCGGATGGTCGTTCGGCGCCCCGAGCGGGTGAGGCGTCCGGGGGTGTGCCAGAGGGTCCAGCGGAGGCGTTTGGCGGCGGCTTCGGCGAGGGTGCCGGCGGCGCAGGCGAGTTGTTGGAACCACACGACGAGGGTGCGCGCCCAGCACACGAGCGCGACCCAGGCGGCGTTGGCGTCGAAGTCCCCGAAGGGCAGGCGTGTGAGGCCGGCGTCTTTGAGGGCGGCGATGTGGTCCTCGACGACGGCGTGGGCGCGCATGTGCGCGTCGCGCTCAGCGGCGGGGCCTGTTTGGTCGGTCCAGTGGCCCCAGTAGCGCCAGTCGTCGCTTCTGAACAACGAGCGTTGCGCGCCGGGGTGGCGGGGTTCGCGGCGCACAATCAGGCGGGTGCGGTCGGGCCAGTCGGCGGTGTCGACGAACTCGGTGAGGTCCGCGACCGCCGCGCCGGGGCGCTTTTGGCCGTTTTGTTTGATCGCCGGCTGCCAACGCTCGGCGTCCGCGGCCGCCGCGGCGATGGCGCTGTCGATGGCGCCGTTGCGGCGCGCCACCAGGGAGAATCCCACGTTGCGGTCCCGGGCGGCTTCGGCGATGCGCACCGAGCAGCCCGCCGAGTCGGTGCGCAACACCACCGCTCGGGTCACGAGGGCGTCGTCGTCGCCGGGGAGGTGGCCCGCCGCCGCCTCGGCGGGCAGCCGCCCGATCGCCGCGTCCAGGAGCGCTATGTGGTCGTCGATGCTGTTGGCGGCCGCGTTGCCGGGGCGCAACACCGCGCCGAGCGCGTCGCCGTCGTCGCTGAAACACAACAGCGGATGAAACCCGTAGCCGCCCTTGTAATGCGCCGCCGCGCCGGCTTTGTGTTCGCTGTGAACCTCCACCAGCGTCGCGTCGATGTCCAAGACCACCGGCGCGGTGGCGTCCACCGGGGCGCGGCGCGCCCAGATCTGTGCGCGCACCGCCGCCTGGCGCGCCCACAGGTCCCCCACCGTCGCCGGGTCCAGCGACCGCAGCGTCCGATACAACGTCGGCGCCGACGCCACCGCCCCGAACAGGCCCCCCTCGGCGCGCAGATACTCGATATCACTACAGCACTCCCCGCCGCCGGCGAGCATCAACATCGCCTGCGTCAACACCTTGCCCCGATCATGGCCCGGCGCCCGCTCACCCGCCGGCGGCACCGCCGACGACAAAGACGCCCCCACCCCCAAACGATCAGCAAACAACCCCAAAGCGTGCAACCCGACGTGAGCAACCACCCCACCGCCGCCGCCTTCTACCCGCACCTGACGCACACTTGTGTTTGAGGTGTGTCTGAGTCTTCCGCGGAGATTGGGGTTGGTAATTAACCAAGTTGGGGGGTGTTCTCGGGTGTGGTTGTTGTTGTCTGGCGGTTGTGGTCGAGGCGTTGTTGGTGGGCTCGTTTCAGGCCTTGGCGTCGGGCCTCGCGGATGTGTTCTCCTCGGTGGTGGTGTTCGTCGTCGGGGGTAACGTAGCCGATTGCCTGGTGGAGGCGGACGGTGTTGTACTCGACGCGGACGCGGGCCAGCTCGACGTCGAGCTGTTCGGCGTCGGTGATCGTTGCGAGGTGGGGCCATTCGTGTTTGATGTGTCCGAAGAACGACTCGATCCACGCCTGGTCGGTGGGGGTGTGTGGTCGGCCGTGGTGCTGGGCGATGGCCATGAGTGTCATGTAGGCGCGGGTGGCTGTTGAGGTCATGGCCGGGCCGTTGTCGGACACGGCGAGCAGGATCGGCCGGTCGGGGTCGTCGGCGTCGAGGTCGAGGCGTTCGTCGGTGAGCAACTCGTCGAGACCTTCGGTGAGCAGGGCGGCGTCGAAGACGACGCGGACCTGTGTGGAGGTCTCTTCGGTGGAGACCAGCGTCGCGATCCAGCGTCGCGAGACCATGTCGACGATCGCGAACACGACCCGTCGGGCGGCGCCGAAGTGGGTGACGTCCCAGATCCAGATCCGGTTGGGTTCCCACACCAGCCAGGGCGGCCACGGTGTGCGAACTCGCCGTGGCTGCGCCGGCTGTTGGGCCAGGACGAGGCCGTGAGCAGCGAGAACACGCCGAAACGTTGACGGCGAGACCCACACCTTGGACTGGTAGGAGCCGCGGTGCGCGAGCTTGCGATGCGACCGGTCCACCGGACCCCACTCCTCGGCGGTCTCCAAGATCGCCTCCACCTCACCGTCCAACAGGCGATGCACGGCCGTCGCGCCGGCGCTGCGGTCCTCCAGATCGCCGTCGCTGCGCCGGGCGCGCCAGCGGTGCACCCGATCATCGGAGACCTGCCACAGGCCGGTTGCCCAGCGGTGCGCGAACCCGCCGGCGACCGCGTCGTCGACAGTGCAAAGAACCAGTTCCTTCACCTCGGCGGGGACTCGCGCCGGGACCGGTCCGCTCAGCCCCATCCCGATTTTCCCCGGATGATCGCCAACTCGATCGCTTGCGCCTTGACCGCCTCGGTCAGCTGACCAATCTCGTTGCGTGCCGCCTCGAGCTCCCAGTTGCGTTGGCTCGCCGGCCGACCAGGCCGGCGAGCCAACGCCGCCAACGCCGCGTCCTTCACCGTGCGGCGGATCGTGATGATCGTCGACACGTCCACCGTCCACTTACGGGCCGCCTCGGCCTGGGTCACCTCCCCAGAGGTGACCTGCAGGAAAATCTCCCACTTCGCCTCCGCGGACAACTTCGTCGGCCGACGCCGACCGTCTCCAGTAGTCATCTGATGCTCCTTCGCATATCAGCGAGAAGACCACCAAACTAGGTTAATTATTCAACACCATCTCCGCGGTGAACTCAGACGCAGCACATGTTGAGGCAGAGTTCGTGTCGTGTTTTGGGAAGAGTTTCAGACAGCATGTGGGGGTTGTGGATCGAGCCTGAGGAGGGCGTTTTGAGCATTGAGCATGCCGGGAAGAAGAAGCGGGTTTTGGCGCCGCAGGAGAAGTACGAGATCTGGATGCAGCTCGTGCGTGGTGAGAGCACCGTTGGTGACGCGGCCGAGCGGGCACGCGTTGACCGGTCCACGGTGGCGAGGCTGCGCGAGGTCGCTCGGCAGGGCGCGTTGGATGCGTTGGCGCGGTCGCGCCCGGGCCGGCGGGACAAGCAACGCGACGTGGAGTTGGAGGCGGCGCGCGCGGAGGTGCAGCGGCTGCGTGCAGCGCTGGCGGAGATGGCGGTGAAGCTCACGTTGGCGGAGGGAAAAGAGCTATGGGGCTGAGCGGCCAGGTCCCACAGCGAGTAGACGCGGCCGCCAAAGCCGGATTGATCGGCCTCGTCGACGGCGCGGTCCGAAGCGGCTGGTCCGATGCGCAGGCGTGTCGGTACCTGGAGTTGTCCCAACGCCGGCTGCAGCGCTGGCGGTGCCGCGTGGCCGCCGGTGTCGGTCTCGACGATGAGCCTCCGGGGGGCAGCGCGCTGCACGCGCTGACGCCGCAGGAGGCCGAGGAGATCGTGGCGGTGTTCGACGAGTGGGCCGAGGTGGATCGTTCGCATCGCAAGCTCGCCCATCGGGGGTCGTGGTTGGGTCGCTTCTGGGCGGACCCCTCGACGGTGCGCCGCGTGCTTGAACGCCGCGACCTGCGGTTCGGTTCTGTGAAGCGCCCGGGGCGAGCACAGCGGCGACCGTGGCCGCACTGGGTGGAACAAGCCCCGAACCGGATCTGGATCTACGACACGACGCACTGGAGTGGCGCCCAGGCCGCGACCACGGTCATCTCCGATGTCGTGTCCCGCAAGTGGATCGCGGAGATCACCTCGGCCGACGAGACCAGCGTCGAGGTCCAAGCCGTCTTCAACCGGGCGCTGCGCGTCGAAGGCCTCAACGAGGCAATCGACGCCCGCAACCCCGACAGTGTTCGCTGGCACCCCGACGCCGACGAGGCGCCGGTGTTGCTGGTCATGTCCGACAACGGCCCGCAGATGACCTCAGGATCCACACGGGAGTTCATGGCGCTGTGCTGGCTCGCCACCCACTACGGCCGCCCCCACACCCCCACCGACCAAGCCTGGATCGAATCACTGTTCGGACACCTCAAAACCGAACACCCCCACCTCGACCTGATCGAAGACATCGACGTGCTACGCCGCGAACTCGACATCCGCCGCGAGCACTACAACACCGTCCGCCTCCACGCCGGCATCGGCTACGTCACCCCCGACCAAGAACACCGAGGCCACGGCGACACCATCCGAGCCGCCCGCCGAGACGGACTCATCCGAGCCCGCCAACAACGAATCACCTACAATCGCAACCAAACCACACAACCCAACCATGCGGCCTGAAAAACCCCACAAAACACGACACAAACTCAGACACACCTCACACTGTTAGACTTCACCTCGGAAATGCCTCTCTTCCTGGGATCGAAACGCGCATTACACACGCATCATCCCACGTCAGAGAGGCTTTTCCGCGGACGCGCACCCCCACAAACACCCACCCCATGAACAATCAGGGCTAATGGAAGATCAAGCCCCCGCAGACGTTCAGTGCCTGCCCGGTCACGTAGTCGGCCTCGTCGCTGAGGAAGTACTGCACGGCCCGCGCCACGTCGTCCGTTGTCTGGATTCGTCCCATCGGGATGGTCGCCACCAACGCGTCGACCGACTCCTCCTCGGTGATCCCGGCCCGCTTCGCCCGGGCCTTGTGAATCTTGGGGGTCATGGCGGTGTCGACGACGCCGGGGCACACCGCGTTGATCTGCACCTTCGGGGCCAGTGCCATGGCAAGCGACTGCACCACGCTCACCACCGCCGCCTTGGAGGCGGTGTAGTCGACGGCGTCGGCGCGGCCCCTCTTCCCGCCGATCGAGGCGATCGCCACGAGGCGGCCGCCCTCACCCGCCATCATGTGGCGGGCCAGCGCCTGCATCGTGAAGAAGGTGCCCTTCAGGTTCACGCTCAGCGTCCTGTCCCAGGCCTCCTCACTGAGTTCGAGGGCGGGAACGATGTCGACGATGCCCGCGGACGTCACTCCCAGCGTGAGCGGTCCCAACTCGTCGCCGGCCTCCCCAACGGCGGCCCCGATTGCCGAGGGGGACGCCACATCGGCCGGATAGGCCACGGCACGCCCACCGGCATCGCGGATCTCGCCGACCACAGCCTCGAGGGCGGCGCTATCGATGTCGTTCAGCGCCAGAGCGGCCCCCGCCGACGCCAGGCGCAATGCGACGCCGCGGCCGATCCCGTTCGCTGCTCCGGTCACGAAGGCGTTACGCCCCTCGAACACCATTCCCTCACTCATATCCCCTCCCCGGACGAATTCCCCGACGGCGACGTTCTTGACCGACCGGTCAGGATTCGGCACACCCTATGGGGTTCCTCTGCCATCGTGAAGGCACACTGGTCGAAGAAAGGAAAGTGATGCCGACGGTGCGGCAGCGAGGCGATCGGCCCACGACGGGCCAGCGTCGAACTCGAGACCGTCCGCTGTGGCGCCAAGCCACGGACGATCAACCGTGGGACAGGGGTCAGCTGCTCCGAACGCGCGCCCTGGAGAACTGTGCGGCGCTGTGCTGCTCCCAGGGAGCGGGACGCGGCAGCGGCTCGCCGTCGGATCGCAGGTCGCTGACGATGTCGGTCACGAGAGATCGGATGCCGTCGAGCGCCTCTGCCTCGGTAGGCGCCAAGTGGCTAACCAGCGAGAACCCGTCACACAGCCCCACCCACGCGTCATCCTCAGTGGACCAGAAAGCGCGATACTCGTAGCAGGGCTCATCCATCAGGCTTCTCCTTGAGATCAATGGCCCGCAGAACCTGGCGCACCTGGTAGGGCTTCGCCTCCCCGTCGTGGCTTTGGATGTTCACGATCGGCGTTTCCCTCCAAGGTGTTCGGTATATCAGATGGCTGCCCTTACGGCGGGGTTCGCCGAAGTATAGGCGGCACACCTTCGCCAGATCGGGGAAACGCACACCCGTCTGGCTCTCTCGCCACCTTGCAATCAACGCCTGAGCCCTCTCGAACTCAGTCACGTGCCCCTCCCGCGCGGTCGTCTTGGCTACGAGACCACTACGAAGGGAATATATCAATATAATATGACATTACTTGCGCATAGGCTGCCAACGACCGAGGGCCGCGTGCAGCCGCACCTGTCGGTCGTTTCGGCTGAGGGGAAGACGACGTTGGCCACACCGCCACCCAAAGCCAGCATCCCGCCACTCTCGTGAACGACCAGGGCTAACGTTCCCGGCCGATCCGCCTCCCTGACCTGCTCCGAGCCGGGAGCCAGGATCAAGGGCACCCGAGCGTCTCCGGGCGAATCCGACAGCCAAGGATGGCAGCACATGAACACCGCCGCTCCCGATCCGGCCGCACTCGGTCTCGACACGCGGTCATGGCTCCCCGATCGCCACGATCGCGGCATCGCCATCGTGGGCTGCGGCGGGATCACCAACGACGGCCATCTACCCGCCTACACGTCGCACGGGCTCAACGTGGTGGGGTGCTTCGACATCAACCCCGAGGCCGCGCAGCGCACCGCCCAGCGGTGGGGCGTCGGGCGAGTGTTCGGCTCGCTGGATGAAGTCGCCGGCGACCCCTCGGTGGAAATCGCGGACATCGCCGTGCCCGCGTGGCGTCAACTCGAGCTGGTTCGGACCCTCGCGGAAGCCGGCAAGCACCTGCTGTGCCAGAAACCGCTCTCGGATGACTTCGCCCAAGCCGTCGAGATCGTGCAGCGGGCCGAGGCGGCGGGAGTGAAGCTGGCCGTCAACCAGCAGTACCGCTGGAGCCCGGTCATACGGGCGATGCACACGTTGATGGCACAGGGAAGGATCGGGACACCCACGGTCGCCTCCATCCACGAATCCATGGTTAACCCCTGGCACCTGTGGCCCTGGCTGATGAACGTCCCGCAACTCGAGATCATGTACCACAGCATCCACTACCTCGACGGCATGCGCTTCCTCCTGGGCGCCCACGGCGAGCCGGAGTGGGTCACCAGCCGCCACGCCCGCGACCCGCAGCAGGCCCCGACCGGAGAGACCAGGACGATCACGATCCTCGACTACGCCTCCGGCCTGCAGGCTTTCGTGGCGGTCGACCACAACGACCGCAGCGATGACGTGTTCGGGCGGGTGCGCGTCCTGGGCACCGAAGGTCTGGTTTCGGGGACGATGGGCTTGTCCTACGACTATCCCCACGGTCGCGCCGACACCGTCCGCTGGTCGGCGCACGAGCACCCCGGTGACGGGTTCGAGACCGAACTGCCCGGCCGCTGGATACCTGACGGCTTCATCGGCCCCGTCTCGGCGCTGATGACCGCCATCGAGGACGACACCGAGCCGCCCAACAGCGGTCGCGACAACCTGCACACCCTGCGCCTGGTGCACGCCGCCTACCTCTCGGCAGCGGAGAACCGTTCGGTGCGTCCCACCGAGATCGGGCCGGATTCGTAGCTTCGTGCCCTCCGGCCGGGGGCGGCGGTCAGCCGGCTGCTGGGCCGGCGATGTGGTTCAGACGAGAGCGCGGATCAGCAGGCTGACCGCAGCAGCCACCGAGATGGTCAGCAGCGCGGGACGGGTGTAGCCGCGATCCAGCACCTTCGCCAGCCGCCCCGACAGGACGTAACCCAGCAACTGGCCCGGCACCAGCAGCGCCACCGCCACGAGGTGGCGGCTGCCGAACTCCCCCGCCACCGCGAGCGACACCAGTGACAGCGACGCCCCTACCAGGAAGTAGACCGACATCGTGCCCCGCAGTCGGCGCGGCGGGAGGTACTGCAACGTCAGACCCAGAGGCGGGCCGCCGACACCGGTGGTCGTCCCCGCCACCCCGGACAGCAACCCACCGAGCGCGATGAACGAACGCGCCCGGGGCAGCCGGATGTTCGAGACCGACAGCGCCGCCCCCGCCAGAATCACCGAGGCCAGGAAGACCGACAACCCCCAGTCCGAGAACACCTTCACCAGCAGGAACGTGCCCGCCACCACGCCGGGCGCGCGCCCGCAGAGCGCCCACAGGAGGGCGGACCTATCGATCCCGATACGGTCGCGCCGGGCAACCAGCGCGCTCATCACCAGCGCCGCCGCCAGCAGCGGCCCCGGCACCAGGTCGGCGTCGATCTGGATCAGGATCGGCGCAGCCACGACGTTCATACCGAAACCAACGCTCCCCTGCACCGCAGCGCCCGCTGCCATCACCAGCGCCGCGGCGACCGCCTCCACCGGACTCACGTCGACACCCGGGACATACCATCACCAACCACCGCGGCGAGCATACGGCCGGCTCGCGCGCCGCCGGGCCGTGCCGAAGAGCGAACGCGCCGTTAGTATCCCGGAATCGTGGCTGACAGGAGCGCAGGAGACTCGGACAAGCCTTGGTGGCTGCGGGGCAATCACGGCCCCCTCCCCGACGAGACCGAGACCTTCGATCTGCCCATCCGCGGCCAAGTCCCCGAGGGCCTGCACGGGATGTTGGTCCATACCGGCCCCAACCCTCCCCACTGCGATTCGCCGCACTGGTTCCTGGGTGAGGGGATGCTGCACGGTGTCCTCCTGCGGGACGGGCGCGCCGTGCGCTACCGCAACCGCTGGGTGCGGACTCCCCGGCTGACCGAGCCGGCGGGCACCCCGGACCGCCCGGACCGCTCGCCGGCCAACACCAACGTCGTGGTCCACGGAGGGCGCATTCTGGCGCTCGAGGAACGCCACGTGCCCTACGAGGTGACGTCCGACCTCGACACCGTGGGGCCGGTGGACTTCGGCGGCGCGGTGCAGGCGCTGACCGCCCACCCGAAGATCTGCCCGCGCACCGGCGAGATGCTGGCGTTCGCCACAGGGGTCGAGGCGCCGCACCTCACGTACTACCGCTTCGACGCCGGCGGCCGGCTCGTCGGCACCGTCGACATCGACCTGCCACGCCCCGTGATGGTCCACGACTTCGCCATCACGGCGAACCACGTCGTGTTCATGGACCTGCCGGTGGTCCTGGAACCGGCTGACAACGGCGGCCTGCCCTATCGGTGGGATCCGGGGCATCAGGCCCGCCTCGGGGTCATGCCGCGCGACGGGGGCGACGTGCAGTGGTTCGACATCGAGCCCTGCTACGTCTTCCACACCGTCAACGCCTGCGAGATCGGCAGCCGCATCACGCTCGACGCCTGCCGCTACCCGAGCCTGTGGGAGAGCCGATCGGATCGTTTCGACGTTCCGGCGATCGTGCATCGCTGGACCCTCGGACTCAGCGACGGCGCCGTGCGGGAGGAGACCCTGTTCGACGTGCGCTGCGACTTCCCCCGCATCGACGAACGGCTGCTGGGTCGCCCCAACCGCTACGCCTACGTGACCACACTGGTGGACGAGGAGCACGGCACCGTCGAGCACGGCCACCGCGTGGTGCGCCTCGACCTGGTGGCGCAGGCCACCGAGCACCACCACTTCGGACCCTCGCGCTATGCCAGCGAACCGGTCTTCGTGCCTCGTCACGCCGACGCCGAGGAGGACGAGGGTTACGTGCTGACCTTTGTGTACGACAGCGAGCGCAACACCAGCGATCTGGTCGTCCTCGCCGCCGACGCCATCGGCTCCGAGCCCCTGGCCACCGTGAACCTTCCCAACCGCGTCCCGTTCGGCTTCCACTGCACCTGGATCCCGGCCGACGCCTGAAACCGCGGCACGTCGGCGTCACCCGGACGCCGCCGCGATGTGTGCGCAGCGGGAAATGTGGCAAACTCTCCGCAGGAGGCCGCGCCATGATCGACCCGTCCGAACAGTTGCTCGACGCCATGAGCCTGCTCGAAGATATCTCACGGGCGGTCACGCCTGAGGAGGCGGCCGATCAGATCGATGCCGCCACGTTGCAGGCGTTCTGGCGGGAATGGCCCCACGCCGTCGGGTGGGCGGGTGCGCTCTGGCGCCGCTTGAACCAGGATCTCGACACCCCGTCACAGCCTGGTGACGGCAGCGGCTACGACGAGACGGGAGGGTCGGGCTGACATGGCCGCCGTACGCGAGGTGATGAGCAGCGACGTGGTGACGCTACCCGGGTCGACGCCGATGGCCGAGGCTGCGCAGAAGATGGTGCGACGCGGGATCGGGTCGGTGCTGGTGGTGGACGGCGCCATGCTGAGCGGCATCCTCACCGAGCGTGACGTGCTGCGGGCGGCCAGCAGGGCCACCGACATGGCGAGCGACCCGATCGACCGCTGGATGACACCCGATCCCACGACCTGCGGTGCCGACACCACCACCGAGGCCGCGGCCGAGTTGATGCTCTCCGGCGGCTTCCGGCACGTTCCCGTGATGGGCGACGGGCGCCTCATGGGCATCGTGAGCCTGCGGGACGTGCTCAGCGCCCGCATCGGCCGCACCACCTGAGGGGATACTCGCACCACCTCAGAGGGCCCGAACGGCCGCCGAGCTGGACACCGGAGGGAACCCCGGCGTGGAGTTGCACGAGATCAACCTGAGCAACGCCTCAGCGTTCTGGGCACTCCCCGAGGCGGAACGCCAGGAGGTCTTCGCCCGGCTGCGCGCCGAGGATCCCATCCGCTTCTTCGATGAACACGCCTACTACCTGGCCGGCGAGGAGGTCCTCGCCGCGGGCCCCGGCTACTGGTCGATCACCCGCCACGCCGACATCGTCGAGGCCAGCCGGCGGGCCGATCTGTTCTGCTCCGGGCACGGCGCCACGATCACCGACATGCCGACCGAGTTCAGCGAGTTCTTCGGCTCGATGCTCGCGCTCGACGACCCCCGCCACGCCCGGCTCCGAAGACTGGTGTCGAGCGGGTTCACCCCCCGCACCCTGGCCCGCGTCGAGGAGCAGGTGGCGCGGGTCGCAACCGAGATCGTCGACGACCTGGCCAACCGGGGCGAGTGCGATTTCGTCACCGACGCGGCCGCCCGCCTGCCGCTGCAGATCATCTGCGAGATGATGGGAATCCCCAAGAGCCTGCACGCCGAGGTGCTCGACCACAGCAACATCGTCCTGTCAGCGGGCGACCCGGAATACGTCCCGAAGGGGACGAACGTCCTGGAGGCCATCCTGGTGGCAGGTGCCGGGTTGGCCGACATCATGACCGAACTGGCCGAGAAGCGCCGGGTCGAGCCCGCCGAGGACATCACCTCTGCACTCGTGCACGCCGAGATAGACGGGGAGCGTCTCAGCGAGGCCGAGATGGCGTCGTTCTTCATCCTGCTCTGCACAGCCGGTAACGAGACCACCCGCAACGCCATCAGTCACGGGCTCTGGGCGCTGACCGACCATCCCGAGCAGCGGCGGGTGTGGCTGGAGGACTTCGAGACGGTCACCCCCACGGCCATCGAGGAGATCGTGCGCTGGGCCACGCCGGTGCTCCAGTTCCGGCGCACGGTCACCACGGACGGCGCCACCCTCGGCGACCACGTCTTCTCCGCCGGCGACAAGGTGGTGATGTGGTACTACTCGGCCAACCGCGACGAGGACGTGTTCGACGATCCTCACCGTTTCGACGTGCGCCGCAACCCCAACAACCACATCGGCTTCGGCGGGCCCGGCCCGCACTTCTGCCTCGGCGCCCACCTCGCCCGCCGGGAGATCGGCGTCATGTTCCGCGAACTGCTGGGCCGATTCCCCAACGTCCGCGCCACCGCCGAACCCGAACGCCTCCGCTCCAACTTCATCAACGGCATCAAACACCTCCCCTGCACCATCGCCTGATCCGCGGGCAACGCATACGCTGCCCGCTCGCTCGTTCCCCAGCCGTCATTCCGGCGAAGGCCGGAATCGCGGTGCCGCTGCCGCCCGTTTCAGCGACTACCGGCAAACTCCGGAGTTCAAGTAGGGCCGCCTCCGTCGAACTGGACGTTCAAACCCTCAGATGCCGGCCCTCACCCGTCCAACGTGGCTCAACGTAACCATGACCCAACGCCATTCCGAAGTCACCGAGTTCTCCGCGCAAGCGCAGGAATCAGATAGAGGGACACCCAGAAAGGAGGTGCCACGATGACTCCTTCAGGGAAGATCCGTCTCGACAATCTGGGTCCGACTATCTGGATCGTGTGAGGTGGAACTGCGCCCCCTGACACTGCTCATCGCCAAGAACAACACCGGCAAGACCTACATGGCCCAAGCCATCCACGCCGCCCACAAGGCATTGAACATGACGCGTTCCGCCGATCCGAGTAAGACACTGGACGGGGCACTGAAATAATGATACTTGAAGACCTCGCTAGCGAGGTAGGACGCTTCCACGAGATGTCGAGGCTCCCGCCCGCTGTCGCAACAAAGGCTCGAACCTGGATCCACGGTTTCTTACAAGATTCCTCCGAGAATCTGCCGGGCGAGTGCGAGCCTACTTCGGCGTGCTCAGGACTGAATGGCAGATTACCTACTTGGGGCATATGCGACAATCCGATGTTCGATTTCACGTTCTGCGGACCGAACGGAGGCACTTCTGCTAATTTGTTCGGAACTCCAAGCGGTTCACCTCAAGTCAGTCAGAAACGGGATAACTTTAGCAAGCATCCAGCCAATCAATTGGACGACATCATCCAGAACATTCCGGGATACCCTAGGGCGGGTCGGACACGACGCAGAACGACGCGATGGTATGTACTTCGACTTTGAATACAACCTTTATACTCTATCATTGTCCGAAGGTTTGTGGGCAGAGTATCTGAGTTCCTATGGATTCGGTGCTACCTCCTACTATCTTCCCTCTGGTCGCTCGGGCCTTATGGCAGGCTTGGACCGATCTGCCGCGTATGAAGTTACAACTTGACCGGGAACGCTTTGGCCTAGAACGCACCATCAGAGACATCTCGCTAGGCGGTGTCGCTCTAGATTTCCTGTCGGGGAGGTTCAGAGCCTCGAATGATCGGACATGGCCGCCTGCAGCGTCGCGCAGGCATCCCAATCTGACGCGACTAGACTCTGGGCGACATCTACTCCAGCAGACGATAGATCGCCCGGTAACAATTGACTCAGAGGAATCAGGCGAGATACCAGCTCTGCATGGTACCAGGAGGGCTGACAAATCGATATCCCTATACAGAGAGCTTCATCAACGGTAGGCGATCTCGCTCCTCTTGCAATTTGGAGCCAAGAACGCGTCGACGCTGCTGAGACCTTCTTATTGTTGACGAGCCCGAATCGGATCTCCATCCCGAGGCTATCCGACGAGTAGCCCGTGCTCTACTACGGCTCGCGAACGCTGGGGTAAAGGTACTATGCGCGACACATAGTTCCGTGTTACTCGAGCCCCTATCCAACTGCATGCTGTCCCCCGCGGACCCTGGCGGCAACGGCGACCTGACGTCTGAGGACGCAATTGCACACTCCGACATTGGTGTGTACCTCTTCAAGCATGACGACGCTGCGCTCGGCTGTGGCCGTCGCTGAAGTGCCGGATCCCGAGTGGGGTATCCCTGAGGCCGAATACGTTGACATCGCTGACGACCTCGAAGCTAATGGGACTGCCGCTTCGAGTCGATGCGCCGTGCGGGATGAACTCCATAGCATCTACTGCGCGATCTCCACTCGCGATGTAGTTGCCTGTTTCGGACTACGGTTGACGAGAGCGGCCTGGAAGCAGAGTTGCCGACTCAAGATCGACGGACATCGAATTGCGATGGACTGCGATGACTGGAGGGCATTTGGCAAAGAATCCACAAAGCCAGATATCGGCGGAGGTCCACGCTGTGACTCGCCCAAGGCGATGCAATCGCTGGCGCGTCAGTGCGCGATCAAGGGCGTCATGGACACCGATGCACGCGAACAAGTGGAAGCCTGTCTCCAGAAAATTGCGCGGCTCGACTTGTTTCGTGTCGACATCAAGAGAGCCCGCGTTTGTTTCGCGTTCACGCAGCTAGACCTCCGACGTACAGCAGATCGGCTCGACTGAGAAAACGGTTGAAGTACCGCGGAACCTCGGTACCTGTACTCGTTGACCCGCTGCGGAAGGACTATCCCCCGCCAGTGGCGACAGTAGTTCTGCCAACCCTCAGAGAATTGTGATGAGCAACTCAGCTACAACGGCCGTGCTGTACGGCAGGACGTCTTTACGCGTACCTCTGCACGAAGGTTGACTGCCGGCGGCTCGGGTGCCAACGATGGGACTAGCGCTGGAGGACCATCTGCGTCACTCCGATTCAGAGGTGCTGGTCGCATCAGTTGCGGAGGATCTCGGCCATGCTGGAAGTTGGTCCTCGCCGGGGAGATCAGCTGGCGCCGTCCGAGGGTGCGCGGCCCGACTACACCGTCGCCCGTGGTGGGCTGATCATCGGCCACGTCGAACTCAAGGCGCCGGGCGCTGGTGTCGATCCGGATGGTTTCCGGGGCCACGACCGGGCTCAGTGGCTGCAGCTGCGCCACCTCCCGAACCTGCTTTACACCGATGGAATCGACTGGATCCTCTGGCAGGACGGGCAATCAGGTCTCGCGGGTGACTGCTTGGACTGCACCGAAGTAAGGGGGATCGCCGGCGCCAGAATCGATCCGGCTGAACGTTGGTACGACCTGCTCGATGCATTCTGCGCCAACGCATCACGAGTCCTCCGAAGTCCCAGCTCAGGAACTCGCCGAGACGACGGCTCGGCTCTGCCAGGTGCTGCGCAACCAGATTCTCAACACGCTGAGTATCGACGAATCGGGTGGGCTTGCCGCCGTTGCAGAGGACTGGCGTTCGCTGCTGTTCCCGGAGGCGACGAACGCGGAGTTCGCAGACGCATATGCGCAGACCATCACTTCGGCTTGATCGCCGCGCGTGCAGCAGACGCCGATCTCGACACGGGAGACAGCGTCGCCGACAGGGTGGTCCGGGCAACGAGAGAGTTGGGCACCGAGGTCGGGCTGATACCCACAGCCCTCAGGGTGCTGTGCTCCGAGACGGCTATCAGGAACATCGAGCCGTCGGTGGAATCCCTTCTCTCGCTGCTCGCTGCCACCGACCGGCTCTCCTGAACGACGCCGGCGACTGGCTCTACTTCTACGAGGACTTCCTTGCCCGGTACGACCCCGAACTGCGCAAGAAATCGGGCTCGTACTACACGCCGGCGGAACTCGTGAAGTTCATGGTGCGCCTCACCGACGAGGTACTCGTCACGCGGCTTGGCCAGCCGTCGGGTTCGCCAACGAGGCAGTGACGGTCATAGATCCTGCCGTCGGAACAGGAACCTTCCTCCTGCACATCGTCGACCGGATCGCCTCCACGGTCGAGCAGCGCGACGGGACCGGCGCCGTAGCGGGCGCTCTCAGAAAAGCGGCAGAACGGCTCATCGGATTCGAGATCCAGACCGGTCCCTACAGCGTCGCGCAGTTCCGCACGGGAGCAAGATTCCGCCGCCACGGGGCCGAGAGCACGCCGCGCGTGCTTTTGGCAGACACCCTCGCGGACCCCTACGTCGAAGAGGACCGCCTGGGATCGATCTACGAGCCGATCGGCAGAGAGCGGCGCGCCGCCAATGATCTCAAGAAAACCACGCCTGTTATGGTCGCCATCGGCAACCCGCCGTACCACGACCTGGCGAAGGGTCTCGGCGGCTGGGTCGAGCACGGTAACCCGGATGCGCGCCAATCGTCGATTCTCGATGATTGGAAACCTCCGTCGGAGTGGGGCGTCGGTTCCCACGTGTACAAAATGTCGAACCTGCTGGTCTACTTCTGGCGCTGGGCTGCCTGGAAGGTTCTCCAGAACGCCGGCAACGGCGATTCACCGGGTGTGGTTTGCCTCGTGACGACCGCGGCATGGCTGAACGGAGACGGATTCCAGCAGATGCGCGCGTGGCTGCGGCGTTCATGCTCAGAGATCTGGGTGGTGTCCCTCTCACCCGAGGGGCATCAACCGGACGTGCCAACGCGGATGTTCCAGCAAGTGCCGCACGAGATTGCCGTCGTTTGCGCTGTTCGCTCCCCGCGAACCGACGAGAGGCCTGCGAGAGTCTGGTTCCGAGAAGTAGCGCCGGGCACCCGCAACGCCAAGTTCGCCGAACTGGAAACCATCGCTATTAGCAGTGACACGAACCACTCGTGGACGCGATGTCCTGACGGCTGGCGCGCACGGTTCAAGCCCGCGGGTGAGGACGTCTGGCGTTCCTGCCCGTCCATTCACGATCTACTCCCGTGGTCCTCACCGGGCCTGAAGGCCAACCGCGGCTGGCCCACGGCACCGGATTCCGACACACTCGAGCGACGTTGGAACGAACTCATCACAGAGTCAGACCTGGATAGGAAGAAATCGCTATTCAAGGAGACCGACGGACGTCCGATCGAGCGAGGATTCAAGACCAATCTCAGCGGCTGTCCCGATGAGTCGGCGGCGACACCGATCTCCCGTGAAACGAATCGTTGCCCAGCCCCTATCCGTCTGGCTTGGCGGTCATTCGACCGGCAGCGGATCATTCCCGACATCCGCGTTCTCGACAGGCCCCGGCCGCCGTTGTGGGAGGCACGCAGTGACCGGCAGATCCACCTGACCTGCATCGAGGACGATCACCCGGACAACGGGCCAGCGGTCACGTTCACTCACCTGCTTCCCGGCCAGCACCACTATCACGGGCGCGGTGGACGAGCGTTCCCGCTCTTTCGCGACAGCATCGCCACTACCGCGAACGTGACACCCGGGCTGCTCGATCATCTCGGCAGTCTGTTCGGCCTGAACGTTGAGCCCGAGGATGTGCTCGCCTATATCGCAGCCGCGTGCGTGTGCGCGCACCCCGCCTACACGGCCTGGCTCAACGATGTCTCGCCCCACACGCCAGGCCTTCGTGTACCCGTGACCGCGGACCGCGACTACTGGTCGATGGCGGTCGGGATCGGGCGGCGGGTCATCTGGACACACACCTTCGGGGAGCGCTGCGTAGACGCTGACGACAGTCGCCCAGCCGGACGGATTCGCGTGGACAACGGACCACGGCTGCGCTCCGAAACGGGTGAGGGAACCCAAAACAGCACGCTCGGCTACAGCGCGGAGCATCGGGAACTCCAGATCGGTGCTGGTGTCTTCGAGAACGTGTTGCCCGAGGTCCACTACTACGAAGTTTCGGGCACTAACGTCATCAGGTCCTGGTTCAACTACCGCAAGTCGAACAAGGGCACTCAGGCGTCGGATTCCCTCGAGCGGATCACCCCGGCAGGATGGCGCCGGGAGTGGGACGTCGAGCTACTCGACATCCTCAACGCTCTCACCGTGCTCGTCGGCCTGGAGCCGGAACAGGCCGAGCTGCTGGCGGCGATCATCGATGGACCGCAGACCACCGTCGCCGACCTCACCGACGCGGGAGTGCTCCCCGTACCGCCCGAGGCGAAGAAAGCCCCCAAAGTCACCAAGAAGACGAAAACGGGCCAAACGACGTTCATCTGAACGCGCCGGATCGCAGCGCCACCGCTGGATCCCGCCCCTGCGGCGGCCCGGGCTCGGATCGAGACCCGGTGGGCTGCACAGCCGGAGGCGGCGCGAACTGGCGTGCGAGAGTTCCGCAAAATGGAGTTTTGAAATCCCATAAAGTGGAGTGTCAAAACGCCGTGGAGTGGAGTGCACGATCTCCACGAGGATGGCCCCGTATGGTCGGGATGGCCCGCGTATCGCGCTGGACGTCGCAATGAGCGTGTCTCGAGCGACCCTGATCTGAACAGGCTGCTCCCGCCGGGTTCGGCTCTCGGGAGCCGGTGCCGGGCCTGATGAGTAGTTGCTACAGGGCGCTGAGGGCGGCGTCGTAGTTGGGCTCGTTGGTGATCTGCGTCACGAGTTCGGAGTGGGTGATCGTCCCCTGCTCGTCAATCACGAGCACGGCCCGGGCACACAGGCCCGCCACGACGCCGTCGAGGATACGCACGCCGTAGGTGTCGGCGAAGTCCGGCGAGCGGAAGGTGGAGGCACAGGAGACGTTCTCGATGCCCTCGGCACCGCAGAACCGCCCGGCTGCGAACGGCAGGTCGGCCGACACGCACAGCACCGTGGTGTTGTCCAGGCCTGCGGCGCGCTCGTTGAAGGCCCGCACGCTGTTGGCACAGGTGGGTGTGTCGATGCTCGGGAAAATGTTCAGCACCAGCCGCCGGCCGGCGAAGTCGCCAAGGCTCACGTCCGACAGGTCGCCGCCCGTCAGATTGAAGTCGGGGGCGGCTGCTCCCACGCCCGGCAGGTCGCCGTTGGTGTTGAGGGTGCTCCCGTGAAATTCGAGTTCGGCCATGTCAGATCCTCTCTGGTGTGCGTTCTCCGCCGCTGTTTTCTAGCCGATCCGCTGCCGGATACCTCCGGACGGGTGGGGACGCCGGCGTCCGTGGCGTTCGGGCGGCGCTGCCGGTGGCGCTTCGGTGGCCTAGGGATGGCCGCATACGCCGCCCCCGACATCGCCGCCCTCGGTTGTCATCGGTTGTGTCCGGGTGGCGACCGCACGTGCCGGTCTGCTCTCGCCGGCGGGATCCGACCCCAGCACCGGCGCCCCATCCTCGGTTGCCTCCCTGCACGTGTGTGTCAACGCGCCGGCAGGGACCTGGGCGATGGGCACGACCGCCCCCGGAGCGACCCGCGTTCCGCACAGGCGTAGCCACGCGCCGGGCAGCAACAGAGAGCCGCCGAGCCGGTACCGTGAATCGCGAACCCGCCCAGAACGGCGCCGGGGCCGCACGCCCGCAGCGGCGGAGGCCGGATACCGGAGGAGACCGATGAGCACCTACCGCCCGCCCCTGCAGGACATGCAGTTCGTTCTCGAACATATCTGCGACGTGCGCTCGCTGGCCAAGCTGGAGGCCTTCGCCACGTTCGACCCCGACACGCTCGGCGACATCCTCACCGAGGCGGGCCGCTTCGTCTCGGAGGTCTTCGCCCCGTTGAACCGCGTCGGCGACACGACACCCAGCGTTCGCAACGACGACGGAACCGTCACCACGCCTCCCGGTTTCCGCGAGGCGTACGAGGCCTACGTGGAGGCCGGCTGGGGCGCAGCCGCCTTCGGCACCGACATAGGCGGGGGCGGCCTGCCGTGGACGGTCGGGTTGGCGCTGCAGGAGATGCTCACCGCATCCAACCTGGCCCTGTCGCTGTGCCCGCTGCTGACGCAGGGCGGCATCCACCTGCTGGAACGCCACAGCAGTGCCGCGCAGCGCGCCGAGTACCTGCCGAAGCTCGTCTCCGGGGAATGGACGGCCACGATGCTGCTGACCGAGCCGCACGCCGGCTCGGACCTCGGCGCCCTCACGACCCGCGCCGAGCCGGCCGGTGACGGCACCTACCGCCTTGCCGGCCAGAAGATCTTCATCACCTGGGGCGAGCACGACATGGCCGCCAACACCATCCACCTGGTGCTGGCCCGCACCCCCGACGCCCCGGCCGGCTCGCGGGGGATCTCGTGCTTCATCGTCCCGAAGTACCTCGTCGCCGCCGACGGCACCCTCGGCGAGCGCAACGACGTCACCTGCGTCTCACTCGAGCACAAGCTGGGGATCCACGCCAGCCCCACCTGCGTCATGTCTCTCGGCGAGGGCGACGGCGCCGTGGGCTACCTCATCGGCGAGGAGAACATGGGCATGGTGTACATGTTCACGATGATGAACAACGCCCGCCTCGGCGTCGGCCTCGAAGGGGTCGGCGTGGCCGACCGGGCGTACCAGCAGGCGCTCAACTATGCCTGCGATCGCCAGCAGGGGCGCCGGGCCGACACGGCGCCGGGCGAGCGTGCGCCGATCATCGAGCACCCCGACGTGCGGCGCATGTTGATGACCCAGAAGGCCTACATCGAGGCCATGCGCTGCCTGTGCTACTTCAACGCCACCGCCCTGGACCTCGCCGGGCACCATCCCGACGAGGCCGAACGGGCCGCCGCGCAGGAACTGTGCGACCTGCTGACGCCGCTGTCGAAGGCGTGGTGCACCGATGTCGCCAACGAGACGACCTCTCTGGCACTGCAAGTCCACGGCGGCATGGGCTACGTCGAGGAGACCGGCGCGGCGCAGCACTGCCGGGACGTGCGCATCGCCGCCATCTACGAGGGCACCAACGGCATCCAGGCCATCGACCTCGTGGGGCGCAAGCTGGCGATGCGCGACGGGGCCGTGGTGCACGAATTGCTGGATCGGGTGGCTGCCACTGCCGAGGGCCTGCACGACGATCTGGCGGCGCTGCGGGCGCCGCTCACCGACGCTGTCGTGGCGGCGCGCTCGTGTACCGACTGGCTGCTGGCGCATCGCGGCGATGCCGCGCTGGCCGGCGCGGCGCCGTACCTACGGCTGCTGGCCAGCGTGGTGGCCGGCTGGCTGCTGGCACGCTGCGCTGAGGCCGCCCGCGGCGAGTTGACGAGCGGCGCAACCGGGGCCGAGGCCGAGGCCCTGGCGGCCAAACGGGTCACCGCCGAGTTCTTCTGCCGGCAACTGCTGCCGCCGGCCGTCGCCCTGGCGCCGGCTGTCACCGGCGGGGCGGAGCTGCTGAGCGCCCTCAGCGCCGAACAACTGCGCTAACGGGCCGACCGATTCGGCGGCCCGGTTGAGGGCGGCGCGTACAGCGACGGACGTGATCTCCTGTTGGTTGCGGGTTCGCGCGCGACCACGGGAGAGGATCGGCTTCGGCAGTGGATTCCGGCCTTCGCCGGAATGACGTTGGAGGCGGGACTCAGTTGCTCGGGCCGGTGAGGTCGATACGTCCGACGGGCATCGTGGTGTCGAGGGTCCCGTCGGGGAGCAGCGCGGCGCACAGCAGCTGCGTGAGGGGAGCGAACTCGCCGATCTCGGGGAACGTGACCGGCATGATCCGCACACCGTTCTCCGCCACGATCATGCGATAGCGGAAGTCCGCCGTGGCGTTGGGGCCGGCCTCGTCCTCGTGGCCCTGATGCGCCAGAATCCCGGCCGCTAGCAGGCGCGGCTCGGCCCCGGCAAGGTCGGCCCACACGCGCACGAGTCCTGCCGGGGCCGATGAGCCGTCCGGGTCGTAGCCCGGCGAGGTGCGCAGCGCCACACCTGCCTCGTCGGTGACGATCACCTCGAAGTCGCTATCGGTCGTGTTGGTCACCCGCAGGACGATGAACTCGCCCGGCTCGACGGTGAACGTCTGCGGCCGGCAGCCGTCGATGCCGGCCGTCACCTCCACCGGGCGGGGTAGCGGCGGATCCTCGTCGCCACCTCGGAACACCACGAGGGCAACCACGATCCACGCCAGGCCGACGGTGACGGCGCCCCACGTGACGGCCCGCCACAGGCGTGTGCGGTCTGCGCGGGCACCTCGCCCTCGCCGAGCGTTCGACCGGCGGGACGCACCCCTCGACGGTTCGGGGCGACGAGCAGGCCGGGCGTTCGAGCCGCGGGACCGGGATCCTCCCGAGGCGGAGCGGCGTTTCGGTGGTTGGGCGTTCATCCCTGCTGCGGGACCGCCTCGGGCGCGTCGGGCGGCACGCCAACCGCGCCCGAGCAGGCAGCACCGGGCTCCGGTGTCGTCGGTCCGTTGACCAAGTACACCTCCAGGAAGCGCTCGAAGCGAGAATCGTCCAGCGACTCCAAGCTGAGTTGACGCGCCCAGGCGGTCAGCACCACGGGCGAGTCCTGCCCCTCGTACGGTGACACCAGAAGGTGCGGCTCGTCGGCCGACCGCGCTGCCAACTCGTCGAGCCCCCCGGCCGCCACATCGGAGCGGTAGGTCACCCACACCGCGCCGTGCTCCAGGGAGTGCACCGCCAACTCGTCCAGCACCGGCACCGTGTAGAAGCCGCAATTCAGCCACGCGCCCAGGTGTGGGCCCCCGGCGGGCGGCGCGGTGGGATAGTCCACGTCGTAGCGCACGTGATCGGCATTGATCACCGGCACGGCCACCACACCCTCGATGCCCTCGGGGTGTTCGCCGGTCGGGATGTCCTCCTCCGACGGAAGCGGGGCGGAGGACTCGGGCATCGTGGATACCGACGGCAGGGTGTCCGCCAAGTCCCGGTCGGCTGAGCCGCCGTCCGCTGGGGGTGTCGCCGGTGATCCCTCGGCAGGTGGCGGGCTGTCGGCCGGGGGCAGAGGGCTATCGGGCGAGGGCGGCGAACTGTCGGCGGACGGCGGCGCGGCCGCGCCGGACGGTGCGGGCTGCGACGTGACAGCGCCGCCGCCGGACCCGCCGCAGGCCGCCACAGCCAGCAGAACCGCAGCCGCCGGCAGCCACACTGCCCGCTGCCGGATCCTCATCGCAGCGTCCCCATCCCGTTCCTCTCCTCCGTTCACCCACCGGAAGCCCCTCGTTCGCCTGCCCGGGTGGGGTTCGATTCTGCGGGTGGCACTTCACCTTCGGCGAGGAGACCCACTTTCTCAGCGGTGACACTAGAGCCACCGGAGAGTTCTCCGATGCCTGGGGCACCACGATCGGACATCCGGGTAGAAGAACGACACGCGCAAGCCCCCGGAGGCCTCGCAACGGCCCGTGGCGGACCGCGTAACCTCCACGTCGTGGGCGCCATCCCCGACGCTGCGTCGGACCAACCCCCGGCCACGCGCGCCGCCGCGAGCACAACCCCCGGCCGCTATCCCCCAGCGCGGGGCGCCGTAGCAGTCGTCACCGGCGGAGCGAGCGGCATCGGGGCCGCCCTGGCTCGTCGCCTGGCCGCCGACGGAGCGCTAGTGGCGGTCAGCGACATCGACGGCGACGGTGCGGCCGCAGTGGCGGCCGGCGTCGGCGGCCGGGGCTTCGCCCTCGACGTGTCCGACGCCGAGGCCACCCGCAGCATGATCGACGAGGTGGAACTGTCGCTCGGTCCGGTCGAGATCTATTGCTCCAACGCCGGGCTGCTCACGCCCGGAGGTCTGGACACCACCGTCGGCGACTGGCAACGCAATTGGGATGTGCACGTCATGGCGCACATCACCGCGGCACAGGTGCTGATCCCCCGCTGGGCCCAGCGGGGTGGCGGGATTCTCGTGGTAACCGCCTCGGCTGCGGGCCTGCTGACCCAGTTGGACTCGGCTTCGTACGCTGTGACCAAGCACGCCGCCGTGGCCGCGGCCGAGTGGCTGGCCATCACCTACGGCGATCGGGGCGTGCAGGTGGCCGCCCTGTGCCCGCAGGCCGTGCGCACCCCGCTGCTCGTAGGTCACTCGCCGGCGCCTGCCGCCGGACCGTCCCCCGCTGTTCCGCTGCCGGCCGCGGCGGTGGACGGCGTGCTGGAGCCCGACCAGGTGGCCGACGCAACCGCCGAGGCCCTGAGGGAGGGGCGATTCCTGATCCTGCCGCACCCCGAGGTGTCGACCTATGCGCAGCGCCGAGCCGGCGACCCCGACCGCTGGCTGGCGGGTATGCGCCGCCTCGCCCGGCGCCTCGCAACCAGTGAGGCGGAGGGTTCCTAATCACGGCTTGCCGGCGGCGCCGGGCAGGCGCGGTACCCGGACCGGCGCCCCGCCACGACACTCCTAGGAGACTGCTCAGTTAGTACTGCGTACGACCTCCTCCGTCATTCCGGCGAAGGCCGGGATCCACTGTCCAGCGGCCCAACGCGCGCTGTCGATGGACTACTCAGCACTCTCCTGGCCGTCCGGCGCTTCCACCAACGCCGCCAGCCGCGACATCATCGCCTCGGCCACGCGCTCGCGGTCAGCGCGTTCATCGGGGGCAAGTGGAGCAAGCGACTCGACGAGGACCCGTACCGTCGGGCGGGACGAGCCGACGCGCAGGCGGGGCAAACGCTGCCCCGGCGGCCAGACCCGATCGGTGCCCGTAATGGCACAGAGCGCGAGCGGTGCGGTGCTGCGCGCCGCCAGCACCCCGACACCGGCGGCCGGCGGACCGACACCGTCTCGTCGTTCGCCCGGACGCATCAGCCGCCCCTCCGGCATGATCACCACCGATTCGCCACGATCCAATGCGTCCAGGCAGGCCTTGATGCCCGTGAGGGCCGACCTCCCCGAACCCAGCGGTATAGCGCCCATGGTGCGCAGCAGCGGCCCCATCAACGGGTTGTCGAAGTAGCGCTTGGCCACGACGATGCGGACAGAGGCCCCGAAATTCCAGAACAAGCGCAACCCGACCATGATGTCGAACAGGCTGCGATGGTTCCCGGCGAAGAGAGCCGGCGCCGGTACGGGCAGGACGTTCGGCAGTTCCCAGTGGGCCAGCGCGTCGGCCAGCGGTCGGCTGGTCCGCGCCACGAACCTGAATCCGCGGTGGTCGGTGGTCCTGTGACCGCTAGCCGGGCGCATCGGCGGCATCGTAGAACCCCGCAACGAAGTAGCAACGATGATGTCCCGGCAGCGGGGCAACGGCGCGGCCTGCGGGGACGGCCCTGCGCCCGGAAGGGAGCGCGCCAGGCAATAGCCTGGGTACCGGTACGGGAGGTGAGGCACTGGAACGGACAGCACCCCCGGAGGGACGGGAAGTCCCCGGCTCGCCGCAACGGATGAGCCGCGTCGACTTCACCGTCGACGGCATGACCTGCGGGGCCTGCGCGGCCCACATCGAGAAGGCTCTGCACGCAACGAGCGGGGTGTCCGGGGCCCAGGTCAACTTCGCCGCCCGCCGCGCCAGCGTGTCCTTCGACTCCGACGCGCTGTCCGAGCGCGACGTGCGGGCACACATCGAGCGGCTGGGTTACCGGGCCGTGCCGGGTCGCCTGCACCTCAACGGCGAGACCGACAGCACCGGCACCGGCGGCGCCCTGCTGGCCACCCTGGCCCTGGCGGCCGCATCCATGGTGATCTCGTCGATCTCGGCGCTGCGCTTCGACGGCTGGGAATGGCTCGTCGGTGGGCTCACCATGCCGGTCGTTCTGATCAGCGGTCTGGCCTTCCACCGTCCGGGTTGGCGGGCAGTGCGCCGGCGCCACGCCACGATGGACAGCCTGGTGTCGCTGGGGTCGCTCGTGGCATGGGGCTGGTCGGCGGTGATAACCGTCGGCGGCCTCGACGGGCACGTCTACTTCGACACCGCAGCGGTCATCGTGGCAGTCGTCCTCCTGGGACGCCGCCTGGAGGCACGTGCCCGGCGGCGCGCCGGCGACGCCATCGGCGCCCTCGTCGAGTTGGGTGCCGGCACCGTGCGGCTCGTCGACGGCCGCGACGTGGCACCCGCCGACCTCGCCGTGGGAATGCGTTTCGTGGTCCGGCCCGGAGAGAGGATCGCCGCCGACGGTGTGGTAATCGACGGGCATTCCGCAGTGGACACGTCGATGATGACCGGCGAGCCGGTGCCCGTCGAAGTCGAACCCGGAGACGAGGTGACAGGCGGAACGCTCAACGCCAACGGCTCCCTGGTGGTCGAGGCCAACCGGGTGGGATCCGACGGGACCCTGGCACAGGTGGTGCGCCTGGTGGAAGAGGCCCTCTCCCGCAAGGCCCCCATACAGCGTCTGGCCGACCGGATCTCGGCGGTCTTCGTACCGGCGGTGGTCATCGTGGCGCTCGCCACCCTCGTCGGATGGCTCCTGGTGGGGCCGGCCGGTGATGCCATCAGCCCGGCCGTGGCGGTCCTCATCGTGGCCTGCCCGTGCGCCCTGGGACTGGCCACGCCGGCGGCGTTCCTGGCCGGAAGCGGGAGGGGTGCCCGGATGGGGGTCATCATCCGGGGACCCGACGCCCTCGAAGCGGCCCGGCGCCTGGACGTCGTGGCCCTGGACAAGACGGGCACTATCACCGAGGGCCGCCTGGAGGTCGTGGCCACCGAGACTGCCGGAGCAGTTGCCATCGAGGAACTGCTGGCGTGGGCTGCGGCGCTGGAGGCCCGTTCCGAGCACCCGGTGGCGGCCGCTGTGCTGCGGGCCGCCACGGTCGAGCCTGCCGGAGGCAAAAGCGGCGAGGACGCCGGCTCGGCAGGCGATCAACGGGACGACAACGGTGGCGGGGTGAGCGAGCGGACCGGAGCCGGCGAGGGCGGTGACGGCACAGGATCGGTCGTCGCGGACTTCCGCAACCTGCCCGGTCTCGGCGTACAGGGTCGGGTGATCCTCCCTGCTGGCGGGCGTGGCCACGCCGACGGTGCGGTCCTCGTCACGGTGGGGCGGCGGGAACTGTTCGACCGTGTCCCAACGGCACTCGAGTCCGACGCCGCTGCGCACGCCGCCGCCGGACGCACCCTCGTGTTCGTCGGAGCCGATGGCGGCGCGGAGGGATTCCTGGCACTGGCGGACCGTGTCAAGCCCACCAGCGCAGCGGCCGTTGCGGCCTGGAAGGCGCAGGGCCTCGACGTCGTACTCCTGAGCGGCGACAACGCGGCCGCAGCCGAACAGGTGGGCAGGCAGGTGGGCATCGACCGCGTGCTCGCCGGGTTGACACCCGCCGGCAAGGCTGCGGAGATCGCACGCCTCCAAGCCGGCGGACAGCGGGTGGCCATGGTTGGTGACGGCGTGAACGACGCCCCCGCACTGGCCTCGGCAGATGTGGGCGTGGCCATCGGCACCGGCGCCGACGTGGCGGCCGAGGCATCGGATCTGACCCTCGTGGGGGACGACCTGCGAGCTGCGGTGGATGCCTTGGCCCTGGCCCGGCGCACACTGCGGACCATCCGCAGCAACCTTTTCTGGGCGTTCGCCTACAACACCGCCGCCATCCCGCTGGCCGCGCTGGGGCTGCTGCATCCGGAGATCGCCGCCGCGGCCATGGGGCTATCCTCGCTGTTCGTGCTCGGGAACTCGCTGCGCCTCAACGGTTTCGCAGGCCTCCGCACGGCCCGCTGAACGTCGGCGCGATGCGGCAGTCCGGCCACAGGGGCGAGTCGAGAACCGAAGGGCAACAGGAGGCGCGATGAGCCCCGAAGATCCGCTCGCCGCGCACCACGGGCACATCCCCCTCGACGGGCCCTACTACGACCTGCTGCGTCCGGGACAGGAGCTGCCCCGCCAGCCGGGAGTCACGATCGACAGCGGCATCTGCGCCGTCTACCAGGCTCTCGTCGGCGAGCGCCTGCCCCTGGTGCAGAACCGGCGGCTGTGCGAGGAGGTGACCGGGTCGCCACGCCCGCTCGTCAGCCCCGGGCTGCTGATGGCGCTCTCGGTGGGCCACACCACGACGGTCAGCCGCCGCGTCATCGCCAACCTGTTCTACCGCGACGTGCGTTTGCTGCGGCCCGTGTTCTGCGACCAGACCCTCGAGACCTCGGTGCGTGTCGTGGCCATGCGCGACGGGCGCCCCCGCCCCGACCGGGCGCCGCGGGGCATGGTGCTGGTCGAGTGCGAGAGCACCGCCGACGGCGTGGCGGTCGTGTCGTACCGGCGCTGCCCCCTGCTGCCGGCCACCGGACCGAACCTGCCGGGGTTCGACGACGAGATCGACAGTGGCGTCGACGCCGCCCACGAGACCGGCGGCATCGACCTGGCCGCCTGCGCCCCGCTGGTGCCCGAGCACTGGCGGCTGTCGCTGCTGGGCGAACCCGACACCTGGGACGCGGGAACCACCGTGGCCGATCCCCTGCGGGACTACATCGACAACACGCCGGCACTGCTGCACCTAACCCACAACCTGGCGTTCGCCCACCGCGACGCCGAGGTGTCGCCCTACGGGCGCCGTCTGGTGAACGGCTTGCAGGTTGCGGGGATGGCGCAGGCCTCGCTCAGCCGGGTGCTCCACGGCATGGCCACGGTCGTGGCCTGGGGGTACTGCTCGCACACCGGTCCGGTGTTCGAGGGCGACCTCCTGTCGTTCTCCCACACGCTGCTGGGCGAGACACCCGCCGGCCAGGGACGGCTGCGGGCGGTGCGGGTGCAGGCAACCGCCCACCGCGACAGCGGGCCCGCTGACGTCCTGGACTGGACCCTCGCCGCCGTCACCCCCTGATGAGCGAGCGCACCAGTTCCGGTGTGGCAGGAAGGGACGTGACCGCGCCGGGTCGCCCGATGGCGTCGTCGATGGCGGCGGCGATAGCGGCGCCGCAGGCGTTCGTGCCGCCCTCGCCGGCGCCCTTGAGTCCCAGGGGGTTCAGTGGGCTTGGGGCATCCTCGCTCAGCAGTACCTCCACGGGGGGTTGCTCGGCCACGGTGGGCATGAGGTAGTCCATGAACGAGGTGGCCAGGGGTTGCCCGTCGGGGTCGTAGCTGAAGAGTTCGAGCAGCGCGCCGCCGACGCCCTGGGCGACGCCGCCGATTATCTGGCCCTCCACCAGCATGGGGTTGACCGCCCGCCCGACGTCGTAGGCCACGACGTAGCGCTCGATGGCAACACCGCCGGTGCCGGCGTCCACGCGCACCACCGCTGCGTGGGCGCCGTACGGGTAGGTCATGTGATCGGCGTTGAAGGTGACCTCGGCCGGGCGTCCCGTCTCCGCCAGTTCGGTGGCAGCCAAGTACACAGCCACGCCGGTCATGACGGTGACCCGGCTGGCGAAGGCGCCCATGCCGCGGCCGATCATGTCGGTCTGACCGTGGCGAACCGTGATGTCGGTGTAGTCCACCCCCAGAACCTCGCCACAGATCTGGGCGATGACGGTTTCCATCCCCTGCCCCACCGACGCGGCGCCCGTGATCACCTCCACACCACCGCCGTCGAGGCGCCGCACACGCACGTCGTCGAACGGACCCAGCCCGGACTTCTCCACGAACATGCCGATGCCCAGCCCCACCATCTCGCCCGACCGGCGCCGCTGCGCCAACGCGTCCCGGAGCGACTCGTAACCGACGTGGTGCAGCAGCCGCTCCAGAAGCACGGGGTAGTCGCCGGAGTCATAGACGACCGGGGTGCCGAGTGTGCTGACGCCGCGATCGAAAGGCATCGCCTCGGTGGGGATCAGGTTGCGGCGCCGAACCTCGGCGGGATCCAGCCCGATCTCGGTCGCCACGGCGTCCAGCAGCCGCTCACGTACGAACGTGCTCTCGTACCGGCCCGGCGCCCGGTACGTGCCGGCCGGGGTCTTGTTGGTGAGCCGGATGTGGCCGCGCGCCTTGTAGGAGGGCACCAGGTACGGCCCCGGCAGCAGCGCCACGGAAAGGTTCGGGACCGTGGCGCCGTGTGTGCGCACGTAGGCCCCCTGGTCGTGGAAGAACTCGGCGTCGATGGCCTGCACCACACCGCGCTCGTCGACGGCCGCCCGCACGTGGTAGGTCTGGTCGCGGGAGTGGTTGGCCGCCAGGAGGTGCTCCCTGCGGTCCTCGACCCACTTCACGGGGCGCCCCAGCGACAGCGCCGCGTAGGCCACGAGCACGTCCTCGGGATACAACTCGCCGCGGATCCCGAACCCGCCGCCAACGTGACCCTCCCGCCCCACGACCGAGCCGGGTGCCAGTTTCAACATCGCGGCGATGGTGGCGCAGTTGTAGTGCGGCACCTTGGCGATGCCGTGCAACTCCAGAACGCCGTCGTCGGTGGGGCGCGCCAGCAGGCCACGGGTTTCGAGGGGCACCCCCGTGTGGCGGCCCACCGAGGCCTGCAGTTCCACGACCCGGTGTGCGCCTGCGAAGGCGGCGGCGATGTCGCCGTAGCCGCCCTCCAATGTCATGGCGGCAACGGCCTGCGGCGAGGAGGCATCGAGTGCCGGCTCCAGCGGCTCGATGTCGGCGAAGACCAACTCGGCGGCGTCCTCGGCCAGGTAGGGATCGTCCGCCAGAACCACGGCCACAGGGTCGCCCACGTAGCGCACCCGGTCGGCTGCCAGGACCCGCTGGCAGTACGGCCGCAGCTCGTCGAAACCGGTCATCCGGAACTCGATGGCCGGAAGGTGGGCCACCTCCGCGGCACTCCACGCCGCCACGACGCCGTCGACGGCCAGGGCCTCGCGCAGGTCCACGCCCCGCAGAAGCCCGTGGGCGATGTCGGAGCGCACGACCCGCAGGTGCACCTCGCCGGGGAACGACACGTCGGCGAGGAAGCGGCCCTCGCCGACCAGTAGCGGTCGATCCTCGAGACGCGGGACCGACTCGCCGATCAGCGAGCGACCCCGTGGGGGCTCAGCGGCGGGCGACACTCACGCCCCGGCGGCGTCGCGTACCGACTGCACCGCCTCGACGATGGTCTGGTAGCCGGTGCAGCGACACAGGTTGGAGGACAGGGCCTCCCGCAGGTCGGCGTCGCCGATGTCGGGACGGGTCTCAAGGACCGCGGCGCTGAGCATCAGGAACCCGGGCGTGCAGAAGCCGCACTGCAGGCCGTGGTGGCGCCAGAACGCCTCCTGCAACGGGTGCAGCGCGCCGTCGGCGGCGGCGAGGCCCTCCACGGTGCGGATCTCCACCCCCGTCGCCTGCACGGCGAACAGCAGGCACGACCGCACCGGCTCGTCGTCGATGAGCACGGTGCAGGCTCCGCAGACGCCGTGCTCACAACCCAGGTGGGTGCCGGTCAGGCCGCAGTCGTCGCGCAGGGCGTCGGCCAGGGTGCGGCGCGGCTCCACCTCGATCCGGTACGCCGCGCCGTTCACCTGCAGTTCCACGGGGACCGCAACCGCGGCCTCGGAGAGGTCGGTCATGCGCTTCTTGCCTCCTGTGTCGATCCGTTGGCCCCGCTCGCCTCCTGCGCCGAGCGGACGAGAGCCCGCACCCGCTCAGGGGTGGCCGGCATCTCGTTCAGAGCCACGCCCAAGTGCGCCAGAGCATCGTTCACGGCGTTCAGCACTGCCGCCGGGGCGCCGATCGTGCCGCCCTCGCCCACCCCCTTGGCGCCGGTGACGCTGGCATCGGTGAGGGTCTCGAGATGCAGTATCTCGATGTCGGGGATCTCCGCAGTGGTGGGCGGCAGGTAGTCCATCAGCGATGTGGTCAGGATGTTGCCGTCTTCGTCGTAGACGATCTCCTCCAGCAGGGCGTTGGCGATCCCCTGAGCCACGCCGCCGCGGATCTGGCCGTCCACGATCATCGGGTTGATGAGCCGGCCGGCGTCCTCGACCACTACGAAGCGGCGTACCGCCACGCCGCCGGTGTCGGGATCCAACTCCACCTCGGCGACGTGGCAGGCGTTGGAGAACGTGCCGCCGGGGTCGTAGCCGGCCTGCACGGACAGGCCCGGCGCGGCCCCCTCGGGCAGCCGCTCCGTGTGATGGTGGGCGATGCGGGCCAGTTCGGGAACGTCCACCCCCACCGAGGTACCGGCCACGACGGCCCGACCGCCGGCCAGCACCACGTCGTTGGCGGCGGCCTCCAGCACCTCCGCGGCCACAGCCGCCAACTGCGTAGCCAACTTCTGCGCGGCGAGCTGTGTCGCGCCGCCCGCCAGAACCATTGCCCGGCTGGCGAACGACCCCCAGCCGTAGGGGGTGCGGTCGGTGTCGCTGTGGACGACCCTGACACGGTCGGGGTCGACACCCACCTCGTCGGCCACAATCTGCGACAGCGCGGTGGCAAGGCCCTGACCGTGGGGCGATGCGCCGATCCGCAGGGTCACGTAGCCCGACGGATCCATCGCCAACTCCACGTGCTCCCAGCCCGGCGTGACCCCCATGGCACGTGCCGCGAACGCCGGTGTTCCGTAGCCGGTCCGCTCGGAGAAGGTGCAGATGCCGATGCCCACCAGCGGCCCCCCGGCAGCGCGCGCTGCCTGTTGGCGGGCACGGGCGGCCGGCAGGTCGACGTGCCGCACGGCCACCTCCAGCGCTTCGCGGTACGAGCCCTCGTCGTGGGTGAGCCCGGTGAGCGACGTGTGCGGGAACACGCTCACCAGATTGCGGCGACGTATCTCCACCGGATCGGTGCCGAGCCGGCCCGCGGCGGTGTCCATGAGCCGCTCCAGCGCCAGCGTGATGGCGGGGCGCGACACCCCCCGGTACGGCGCCATGGGGCAGGTATGGCTGGTGATGCCCCGCGACCGCACGCCGTACTCACCCATGACGTAGGGGCCGGGCAACTCGGCGAGCGCCATGAGCGGTTCGACTCCCCAGGTGATCGGGTAGCACGCCCAAGCCCCCACGTTGCTCTCCACGTCGGCCTGCAGGGCCAGCAGCCGGGCGTCGGAATCGAAGCCGGCACGCAGCCGGTAGCGCTGCTCACGGCTGTGCCAGGCCACCATCAGGTTCTCGCTGCGGTCCTCCAGCCAGACCACGGGGCGCCCCAGGCGCCGCGACAGCCACACCACAACGGCGTCCTCGCGGCCCAGCGGCAGTTTCTGCCCGAAACCGCCGCCCACGTCGGGCGCCACGACCCTCAGGTCGGCCTCGGGGATGCCCAGCAGATCGCAGATAACGGTGCGCACCATGTGCGGCGCCTGCACGGAGGCGTGCAACGTGGTCCGCCCGCTCCAACGGTCCGTGACGGCGTGCGAGCCACGGCCCTCGAGGGGCAGGGCGGCCTGGCGACGCGAGATGACCTCCAGCTCCACAACGGTGTGGGCGGCCGCGAGGGCCGCCTCCAGGCCGGGGGTGGCCATCTCGCCGGCCACGACCACGTTCGACGTCGAGACGTCGGGGTGCACGACCGGCGCGCCAGAGGCGAGGGCGTCGTCGAGGCTCACCACCGCGGGTGTGGGCTCGATATCCAACTCCACCTGCTCGGCGAGGTCCTCGGCCTCCTCGGCAGTGGCGCCCACGACCACCGCCAGCGGCTCGCCCACATAGCGCACCCGCTCCCGCGCCAGCAGCGGCTGGGAGACCTTCACGTAGTCGGGCCGGTGCAGAACCGCCTCGATACTGCCCACCCCGTCGGCGTCCAGGTCGGCAATCGTGTAGGCCGGGCCGCGTACCGAACGGATGATGCCTGCGGCCACCGGGCTGCGCACGAACCGCACCGCGGCGGCTGCGCCGATGTCGCCCACGAACATCCCGGCACCGCGCAGCAGGGTCGGATCCTCCACCCGTCGGATGGAGCGGCCAACCCAGGTCACAGCGCCACCATCGTCACCGCAGCGCGGGCGCCGTCGTGTCGTGACGCAGGGCGCGTGCCACCATCGCCTGCACCAGGTCGCGCCGGTAGACAGCCGAGCCGTGGAGGTCGCCCGTCGGGTCCACCTCCGCAGCGGCAACCGCGGCGGCCTCGGCGAACAGCGCAGCGCCGGGCGCCTCACCCGCCAGAGTGGCCTCGGCACCCGGCAGGCGGACCGGCGTGCCGGCCACGCCTCCCACCCCGACGCGAGCCTCGGCAATGGTCCCGGCTCGGGGATCGATCCGCAGCGCCGTCATGGCGGCCACCACGGCGAAGTCCCCGGCCCGGCGACTGAACTCGCAGAACCCGGTGCGCCAGTCGTCGCTCAGCACGGGCAGGTGCACCGCCACCAGCAACTCCTCGGGGGCCAGGGCGGTGGTGAAGACCGTTTCGAAGAACGTCTCGGCGGCGATGGTCCGCTCGCCGCCCCGACGACGCACGACCATCTCGGCGTCGAGAGTGCGGGCCAGGATGCACCACTCCGCCGCCGGGTCGGCGTGGGCGATGGATCCCCCGAACGTGCCCCGCACACGGATCGGCAGGTGCCCCACGTAGCGCGCCACGTCCCCGAGCAGGGCGCCGAGGCGACCACCCACGGGCTCCCGTGCGCCGGACGGCAAAAGGTACGTCGGGGCCACGAGCTCCAGGTGGCGCACCCGCGCCCCGATGACGACCCGGCCGTCGGCGACGGAGATGTCGTCGAGGCCACCGGTGCGCCCGATGTCGACGATCACCTCCGGGCGGGCGAGGCGGAAGTTCATCATCGGCACCAGGCTCTGGCCCCCGGCAAGCACCTTGGCCTCGTCACCGTGGCGGTCGAGAGCGTCGAGGACGCCCTCGAGGCTGTCGGGGGCGGTGTAGGCGAAGCGGGCGGGCTTCATGGCCGTCGCACGGCGGCAACTCGCCCGCAGGCCTCGAACGTCGGAATGGTCGTCATCGGCACGGCTCCCGGGATCTCACAACTGTTGCGGGCCGAGCGTGACACCGTAGACGTCGGTGCGCCGATCCAATCGCGGCCGGACCAGCGGGCTGCGCACCTGCGCCTGCGCCGCCTCGGCCAAGTCCACGTGTGCCACCCGCAGTTCGTCACCATCGGCGTTCAGCGGACCGGCCACCGGCCGCCCGTACGGCCCGGCCAGGATCGACGACCCCAGGAAGTGAAGGTCGCCGTAGTGGCCGGCCTGCGAAGCGCAGGCGATGAACACCTGGGAAAGGTTGGCCTGCAGCAGGGCACCTCGCGCGTGGGGAATTATCTCGTCGCCGACGGCATCACGATGGTCGAACCCCCTGATCCACGCGGTGGGCACGCAGATGAGGTCGGCCCCCGACAGCGCCAGAATCCTCACCACCTCGACGAAACGCAGGTCGTAGCACACGCAGATCCCCATACGTCCGAACGGCGTCGGGAACGTCGGCAGACCAAGATCCCCCGGCGCGTAGCACAGCTTCTCGGTGCCGAACAGGTGCAGCTTGCGGTAGTGGCCGACGACGCCGCCGGCGCTCACCGCCACCGCGGTGTTGTAGAACACCTCGTCGTCCCCGGCGCCCGCCCGTTCGCAGAAGCCACCCACGACCAGACCGTCGTGCGCGGCGGCCACGGCGCGCCACGCTTCGGTGGTCGGACCGTCCAGCGTCTCGGCTTCGGCGGCCACCTCGGCGGGCTCGGCGGTGTACCACGGCACGCACAACTCGGGCAGGACCACGATGCTCGCCCCCTGCTCGAACAGGGTCGTGGCCACCTCGACAGTGTGGCGTCGGTTGGCGGCGGCGTCTCCGGGGGGTGCCCCGAATTGCGCCAGGCCGACCCCGAGAGAACTCACCGTGCCGCTGGGAGGGAGGGTCGGCTCACTCCACTCCGAGCAGCCGCAGGAGGTGGCGGTCGGGCGGGCAGGGACCGCCCACGCTGACGATGCGGCTGTCCCGGTCGGCGCAGACGGCGTGCTCCACGCCGGGCGGCACGTGCACCGCGTCACCCGCCTCGAACTCGAGGCGGACGTCATTGGTGATGTCCCTGACCGATCCCCGTCCCTCGATGATGAAGATCGTGTCCTCGGACTCGGTGTGGGTGTGGGGAACGTTCTGCTCACCCGGCTCGAGCACGACGTAATTCATGTTCGCCACCTCGGCACCCACGCCGGGCCAGACAATGAGCCGGGCGTCGGCGGAGATGATCGGCATCATCAGATCAGGCTCGTCGCGGTGAAAAACTCGCACTGCCACTAGCGGACCTCCCCGGTCTCGTAGATAGCGGGGTCGGGCGGGCACGCCCCGCCGACGATCTCCGCCCCGCCGTTGCCCGCCTCGAAGCGGTGCGCCGTCGACGGATCGACGTGCACCATCGACCCCTCGATGAGGGATTGCTGCTCGTCGCTGTCGGCGTCGACGACCGTGGCGCTGCCCGAGCGGACGTAGTAGACGGCTTCGGCGGGGTGGCGCAGGTCGATGGTGTGCCCGCCGGGCTGCAGGCAGATGCGGTGCAGCGAGCGGTACTGCGAGCCCACGCCGGGCCACACCACCGCCACGGCCTCACCACCGGCGGCAACGAGCGGCAGCGAAACACTGTTCCCGCCGCCCTTCAGTACCTGGACTCGATGCTCTTTGCTCATACCCCGGTTGTTTCCCGTGCCTGCGAGTTTCAAAAAAGGTGCAACCGCTTGAACAGCACTGTAGCCGGGAGCGCCGCGCCGGGGGCGGGACGTCTTGTGGCCGGCTGAGGCCGGGCCTTTCAGGGCTTGATCTCAGGGTTTGATGACGCCGCCGTCGATGCTGATGACCGCACCGGTCATGAAGTCCGACCCCGGTCCGGCCAGCATGACGGCCAGCGGCCCCAGCTCGGGCGGATCGCCCACCCGCCCCAGAGGCGTGTTGGCCGCCACCGCCGACATGACGTCCGGGATGTCCAGCAGGTGTCTGTTGATGTCGGTGTAGAACGCACCCGGAGCGATCACGTTGACGGTGACCGCCGGCGCCCACTCCCAGGCCAGGCTCTTGGAGAGCATGACGACCCCGCCCTTGCTCGCCGAGTACGCCGCCCAGTCGGCGCCGCCGTGCAGGCCGAAGTTGGAGGAAATGTTGATGATCTTGCCATGGCCCTGCTCCAGCATGCGCTCACCGAAAGCCCGACAGCAGTAGAAGACGCCGGTGAGGTTGGCGGCCAGCGTGGCCTCCCACTCCTCGTCGCTGGTCTCAACAGCCGGGCGGATCAGCAGCACGCCCGCCGAGTTGAAGGCGACGTCCACACCGCCGGTGCGGTCCCAGGCCCGCGCCGCGGCGCGGGACACCTGCGCCGAGTCGGTGACGTCCACGACCTGCGTGAGGCATTTGCGACCGGCGTCGCCGATCTCACCGGCGGTGCGCCCGAGGGCGTCCGCATCCCGGCCCCAGATAACAATGTCGGCCCCCGCTGCGGCCAGAGCCAGGGCCATGGCCCGACCCAGCCCGCGGTTGCCGCCGGTCACCAACGCAGTCTTTCCTGTCAGCTGCTCGGACACGGAACCTCCTTGGTTGAACCTCCGTCCATCGTCTCACGTCCACGCGTACGCGTCACGTGCGTGGGTGCTCGGCGCCGGCGGGAACGACTGTCGGCCGTCTTGGGCCGATGGTGAGATGCTGTTTCAAGCCCCCCGGCTGTTGTCGCCCACGATGTCCGGCTGCGTGCCCCGCGGCGACAGGTTGACCCAGACGGCGCGTGCCCGCTCGGAGCCCGTGTTGACGATGCGGTGGGGCCGGGTGGACTCGAAGGCAATGGAATCTCCGGGTTCCATCCGGTGCGAGGCGTTCTGAAGTTCCACCGTCAGAACACCTTCCAGCACGAATCCGTACTCGTGCCCGGTGTGATGGGTGACCTGCAAGGCACTTGCCGTCCCGGGGGCGTACTCGTTGACCACCAACTCCAGTCCGCGGCGGGGGTCCACCTGCACCAGCCGTCGTAGTACCCCGTCGGCGGCCTCCACCACCTGCTGCTCGCCGGCCCGCTGCACAGCGTCCCGGGGGCCGTCCACGTCCAACTCGAACAACTCGGACATGTGCACGCCCAGCGCCGAGGCGATGGCTATCAGGGTGCCGATGGACGGCGACGTGCGCCCCCGCTCCACCATGGAGACCATCGACGAACTCAGACCGGTGCGATCAGCCACCGCCTGCAGGGTGAGACCCTGCTCGGCACGGAGGCCGCGGATGCGCACGCCCAGTTCGGCAAGGTGCTCGTCGGGGCCGAGCACCGGCCGCTGGGACGGCGCCGGCGCCTCGGTCGGCGCAGCGTTCTCTGCCGGAGCGTTCGCGACCACCGCGGGTTCGGTAGGGACAGCGCGCACGAAGCCGATGGTACAGCGGTTCGGGACGACGCTCGCCGAAGGCGCTCCGAGGCCCGTCGGCAGCACGAGCCCCGGCCCGGCCCGCAGAATTGCGATATTGCTGAAGTCGGCACGCACCAGATTGAAGACATCGGGCACGAAACGGACTATCGTCGCGCTGTCACAACCGGTGCGGCGGAGCGTGCGGCCGGCACCGGTGCCGAGGCCGAGGGAGGCAAACTGAGCGAGGGGAGCGGCGGTCACGGTGCCGTCGGCACGGACCTGAGCGGCGAAGGTGCCGCGACCCCGGGAAGCCCAGGCGGTGTCGCGCGTCTAAACATCTTCGCCGCGATCCGTCACAGCGACATCGCCGGCTCGATCCTGCTCACCATCGCCATCATGGCGGTCATCGTCCTCGCCTTCGGCGGCAACCCGTGGACGGTCGCCAGGACCATCGTCAGAAACTCCCTCGCCGAAGAGATCTTCCTGGGGCAGACGATCATGACGGCAGCCATCCTGGCGCTGACCGGGCTGGCCGCAGCCATCCCCTTCACTGCTCGGCTGTGGAACATAGGCGGCGAAGGCCAGATGTTCGCCGGCGCGATCGTCGCCGTCACGCTCGGGATCCTGCTCCCCGAAGGCACCTCGCACGGGCTCTTCGTGCTGATCCTCATAGTTGGAGCCGCGGCGGGAGGCGCGGTTTGGGGCTCCGTCCCGGGCCTACTGAAGGCGTATTTCGGTATCAACGAGATCGTCACTTCGCTAATGCTTAACTTCCTGGCGTTCTTCGCGGCGAACTACGTCGTCACTGTGGCTTGGCCCGAGATCTACGCGCAGTTGCAGAGCAAGGAGATTCACGAGAGCGCCGAATTCCCTGACTTCTGGGCCGGGGCCAAGGTGGACATAAGCGTCTTCATCGCCCTCGCCGCCGCCCTCGCCGCATGGGTTCTGATCACCCGCACTTCACTCGGCTTCTCCATCCGCTCGATCGGCGCCAACCCGCGGGCCGCCCGCCTGGCGGGCGTTCGCACCCGTCTGGTCACCGTGTCGTCGTTCGCGGCCGGCGGCGCGGCGGGCGGCTTGGCCGGTGCAGTGACCGTGGGGGGGATCCACCACGACCTGGCCCTGGACCTGTGGATCTCCAACTACGGCTACGTGGGCATCGCCGTCGCGCTGCTCGCTCGGCTGAACCCGATGGCCGTGCTGCCGGCGGCATTCATCTTCTCGACGCTTCGCGTGGGAAGCAACAGCCTCCAGGCCGCTGCAGGCATCTCCGCCTCCTTCGGCGAGGTGCTCATCGCCACGTTCGTCATCACCCTGATGGTCACTGGGGCCATCAAGTTCCGCTACGCCCAGAATTAGGGACGCCGTGACCGAGGTAGTCATCATCACGCTGTTCGCCTCGGGACTGGGGCTCATGGTCCCCGTCCTACTTGCGGCGCTCGGCGAAACCATCAGCGAGCAGGCCGGCGTCCTCAACGTGGGCATCGAGGGCACCATGCTGTTCGGCGCGGCGATTTGCGCACTCGTCGGAGTCAATACCCGCAACGTCCCGCTGGGTCTGCTCGCCGGCACGGCGACGGGCATCGGGGCGGGAATCTTCCTGTCAGCTCTCTACGTACGACGCGGTACCGACCAGATCGTGACCGGGCTGCTCTTCAACATCTTCGCCCTGGGCCTCACGGGCATCCTGACCTCGCAGGTCATCATCGGGAACACCTCGCCCACCCTGTCGCCCTGGACGGTCCCGCTGTTCGGACGGATTCCCAAGCTGCGCGACGTCATCAACGAACAGAACTTCCTGTTCTGGATCTCGATCCTTCTCGCCATCGTGATCTTCTACGTCATGCGGCGCACGTGGTGGGGACTCTACGCGCGTGCCGCCGGTGAACGGCCGCACGCATCCTCATCGGCAGGCCTGGACGTGTGGCGGCTGCGGTACACGGCGGTCATTGCCGGAAACGCCCTGGCCGGTCTCGGCGGGGCGGCTCTCGTCATGTCCACATCCGGACGCTTCATTCCCGGCTTCACGTCCGGGCGGGGCTTCATCGCTCTCGGGGTGGTGGTTGTCGCCCGCTGGAATCCCTTGTGGGTGGTAGCCATTGCCGGACTCTTCGGCCTCAGCCAGGCGCTGCAATTCGTTTCGGGGCTCATCGACTTCTTCGATCCCGTGCCCGACCAGTTCTGGCTGGCCCTCCCCTACATCGTCACCGTGGCGGCCGTGGCGGTGTCGCGCGGCTCGCGGTACCCCGCGGCCGTGGGGATCCCCTGGCGAGAGCCCGCGGCCGAGGCACGAGGATGACCACCGGCGACTTGGAACAGCGCCGTGGTATCGAATTACGATGCCCACTACTCTGCGCTGCCGCGCGCGGCCGCTAGAAACCTGGCCCGAGCGCGCGGCTCGAGGCCTCGACCCAACCAAAACCCAAACAAGGAGAGACAGATGAACCGTCGCACCGTACCAAAGCTGTTCGGCCTGCTCCTCAGCGTTGCGTTGATCGCCGCCGCCTGCGGCGGCGACGACGACGACTCGTCGGCACCGGCCCCGCCGGCACCGGCCCCCGCCGCTGAGCCGGAACCAGCACCACCGCCGCCCGAACCCGCACCCGCTCCGGCGGACGAGCCCGCACCCCCACCCGCGGACGAGCCCGCACCCCCACCCTCGGACGAGCCCGCACCCCCACCCCCAGCCGAGCCCGAGCCGGCTCCTCCGCCGCCCGAGCCCGCACCCGCACCGGCGGAGGACGCCGAGCCCTACCGGGTCGTGGTCCTCTTCCCCGGTTTCTCCAATGACGAGAGTTGGGCGAACGCCTGGTGGGACGGCGCGCAGGAGGCTGTGGAACTGTGGCCCAACGTGCACGTCGAGCCGACCGAGTACGCCTACGAGGTGGACGACTACCTGCAGCAGGGCCTGGCCTACGCCGCCGAGGGCTTCGACCTGGTTCTCATGGCCCACGGCGCCATGGCGGACCCGGCCGCGCAGGTTGCCGAGGCCTACCCCGAGGTGCAGGTGTGTGTGGCGCCGGTGGATCCCCCGCCCGACCTGCTGGAGGGCAGCCCGGACAACCTCTGCTTCATCGACATGGCCCAGCACCACGCCAACTTCTTCACCGGCGTGCTGGCGGCGCTCATCACCGAGACAGACCACGTCGGCGCGCTGGGTGGCTTCCCGTTCCCGGCACTGACCCGCCAGCCCGAGACGTTCCACCTGGGCGCCCGCTGCGTGAACCCGGATATCGAGTTCACCCAGGAGTACGTCATGACCTGGGACGACACCGGTCTCGCCAAGACGGCCGCGCAGGCACTGATCGCCGGTGGCGTGGACGTGATCCAGTCCGCCACCGACCAGGCGGTGCTCGGCATCATCGACGCGGCGCAGGAGGCTGACAGCCAGGTGTGGGTGATCCCGGCCTACTACGACAGTCACCACCTTGCACCCGACGTGATCCTGTCCTCCTCCATCCACGGCCTCGCCGACGTATCCCGCGAGATGATCGGCCGGGGCGTTCGCGGCGAAGTCGAGAAGTTCAACGACTTCACCGCATACAACACGCCGGGCATCTCCGCGGCGCCGGTGCGAGATCCTGCTCTCTCCGCTCTGACCGCCGAGGACATCGCCGTCTACGAGGACTTCGAAGCGCGGGTCCGCAGCGGCGAGATCCAGATCCCCGACGAGACCAAGGGCGACAACCCCGTCGGCCTCGAGGTGGGCATCGGCGGCAAGATCGAGTTGGCCGACATCGGCTGCTGAGCACGCCCGCCGCGGCACTCAACCGCACAGCCCGAAGAACAACCCGAACGCCGGGGAGCACAGGACACCGTCCCGTCGCTCCCCGGCGTTCGGGAGGCCGGACAGTTTGTGCAGCCCGGCCTCGACAGACCGACCACCCATCCATGATCCGACCGGCACCAAGGAGGCCAACAATGCACACCGAGATGTACTGCTACCTGGAAGACAAGGAGCGTCGCACCCTGCCCTCGGGCACCAGCAACTCTGCCGACGTGTTCGACAAGTGGCTCGACCCGGAGCAGACGGCGGTGGCCTGCATAGACATGCACCGCGGCCACGTCGGCCCCGAGGAGGAACTGACCTGCCCGGCGCCGCGCGCCCGATGGCGCATCCCGGCGCACAACATGTTCCACGCCGCCTGCCGCGCCATCGGCATCCCCATCATCCACGTCCAGCACTGGCAGCGCTACGGCGGGATCGACGACCTGCACTCGCGTCACCACAACCGCATGGCCAACTGGCGGGCCATGTACGAGTTGTACCTCCCTCCGAACTCCTTGATGGACCAGCACTCCTGGGAAGGAACCAAGTGGCTCGACATTCTGGTCGAGGAAGAAGAAGGCGACTACTACGTGCGGACGAAGAAGCGCCTGTCGGCCTTCTATCCCACCGATCTGGAGTTCCTGCTTCACCAACTGAACGTGCAGAACCTCGTGTTGACGGGCACCTACACCGACGCCTGCGTGCTTTCGTCGGCGTTCGATGCCGCCAACCGCGACTTCCGGGTCATCGTGCCGCGCGACATCGTGGCCGGCTACACGGAGGAGGTTGAGCACGCTGCCCTGCAGATCATCTCGCTGCATCTCGGCCTGGTCGTGGACGCTCCCGCTCTCGTGCGCGAGTGGTACGCCCGCAAGGGCGTCGACGTGCCCGAGGAGTTCGTCGGCATCACCGACACAACCGAGAGCAGCGGCCTGCTGGACAAGCAGGAAGCCGCCTAGCGTTCCCGTCGCCGGGGCGCCGATTGCGGCGCCCCGGCGCACGCCCAGTACGTCCCCCCGCCATCCATTCAACCGGAGATACCCATGTCCAGCGATATCCAGCACATCTGGGGCGGCGAACCCGCGCCGCTCATGCCCTACACCCCCGCCGTCAAAGCCGGCGACTGGGTGTTCTTCTCGGGCCAGCTCGCTACCGACTTCGAAACCGGCATCACCGCCGAGGGCGGCGGCGACGGCCGCAACCCCTACCTGGACAACCACCTCGAGTTGCAGTCCAAGATCATCCTGGACAACCTCACGACGACCCTGGCCGCTGCCGGCTGCGACATCGCCACCGACGTGGTGCGCATCTACCAGTGGTTCACCTCGGAATACCCCACGATGGAGGAGTTCGCCGCGGGCAACACCTGGCCGCGCCTCACCATCACGCCGTACCTGCGAACCCGCGATCTGTACATCCAGCCTCCGCGGCCCGCCTCCACCGGCATGGGTATCAAAGAGCTACTGGTTGCGGACTCGCTGATCGAGGTTGACCTACTCGCCATTCCGGGCGGCCCAAGCGTAGGGTTCGAGACACCGGAGGGCGTGCCGTCCCCTCTGGCCGGCTACTCACCCGCCGTCCGCCGCGGCGACTGGATCTTTCTGGCCGGGGAGATCCCCGTGGACTGGATGGGTGACTGGATGTCCGAGCGCCACATGGGCGAGCACAGCGGGCTGGCCCCCGAAGCACGGGTCAACCCCTACCTCTGGTACGACTCGCCGATCGAGCGCCAGACCGACTACACGCTCCAGAAGCTCGAGAAGATCGCCGACGCCGCCGGCGCCTCCTCGCTGCAGGACAACTGCGTAAAGGCCACCGTCTACCTCTCGAGCCCCAACGACTTCGCCGGGATGGACCGGGTGTGGCGCCAGTGGTTCCCGGAGAACCCACCGGCCCGCGTCGTCGTGCCCTACATGGGCCTCGGCGGCATGGGGTCGCGGATCGAGATCGCCATGAAGCTGCTTGCCGACGACGCCTCGATCTCGAAGGAGACCATCGAGACGTCCGACGCGGTGGAACCCCCGTGGCACGAGCCGCAGGCCGTCAAGGCGGGTGACTACCTGTTCTTCAGCACGATGATCCCCACCGACGAGCGGGGGAGCCTCCCCGCCTCGGTGCAGCGCAACCCCGGCTTCCCTCACTACGGCCTACCGCCGCAGATGGAAATGGAGTACCTGCTCGGCAACATTTCGGCCATCTGCGAGGCGGCCGGGACCTCGCTGGAGAACATCTGCAAGCGGCAGTGCTACCACGCCGACTTCGCCGACTTCCAGATCTCCATCAACGAGTGGGCGCGCCACTTCCCCGGCTCCAAGCCGGCCTCCACGACGATGCGGATCGGCGGACCGCTGCAGGTGCCCGGCGCACACGTCATCCTCGACCTCACCGGCTACGCACCCTGAGGCCGATAGCGGCGGCGGGACGGCGGCACCACGGAAAGTGGCTCGATGAGTAAGGCGGGCTCGATCCTCGGCCACAGCGTGCTGCGCCGCGAGGACGCGGCGCTGCTGGTCGGTGGCCGGCCCTACGTGGACGATCTCGACATCGAGGCACGCAGCGTCGTCTTCGTGCGCTCGGACGTGCCACACGGGCGGATCGTCAGCATCGCCGGTGGCGACGGTGTCTATACCGCGGAGGATCTGGATCTCCCCGACATGTTGGCCGGCCCGCCGGCCCCCGCCCACTTCGGGCGTCCGGCCCTCGCTCGCGGGACGGTGGGCTACGTGGGCGATCCCGTGGCGGCAGTCGTGGCCGACACCGTCGCGGAGGCTCGTGACCGAGCAGAGGACGTGGTGGTCGAGATCGAGGAGCTCCCGGCTGTCTCCGATCCGATGGACGGCACTGATGTCGTGTTCGAAGTCGACCCGCTGGAGGATCCGGGAGCCCTCGACGACGCCGACGTGGTGGTGTCGTTCAGGTACGTGAACCAGAAGATCGCGCCGGCGCCGATGGAAACCAACGGAATCCTGGCGATTCCGAACGTCGACGCCACGAACGGCCAGGGGCGCCTGCGGCTCTGGGTGCCCACCCAGTGCCCGTTCTCGGTCCAGCGGACCATCGCCACCTGCCTCGGACTCGACATCGAGCAGGTCCACGTCGTGGTGCCCGCCACCGGAGGAGGATTCGGAGCCAAGGGTCATGCGTACGTGGAGCAGGTTGTGACCGCCGCTCTGGCTGTGCGGCTCGGCTGCCCGCTGCGGTGGATCGAATCCCGCACCGAGAACATGCTCCATATGGGCCACGCCCGCGGCCAGGTCCAGGACGTCCAAATCGGCGCTCGTGTCGACGGCACCGTCGTGGGCATGAAGGTGAGCGTCACACAAGACGCCGGCGCCTACCCCGACATCGGCGCTTGGCTCACCTTCTATACGAAGATGATGGCGTCGGGCACCTACCGGATCCCGCGCATCGACTTCCGGGCGCGCAGCGTGGTCACCAACACGGCTCCGACCGGGGCGCTGCGAGGGGCGGGCCGGCCCGAGGCGGCAGCGCTCGTCGAGAGAGCCATGGACCTTCTGGCGGCCGAGATCGGCCTCGACGCGGTCGAGGTCCGGCGCCGGAACCTGATCGAGACCCACAGCGACCCCGTGGAGACCCCGACCGGGGCCGTCTACGACGCCGGCGACTACCTCGGGACAATGGAGCGGGCCGTCGAGCTCGTGGAGTACGACGACCTGCGGCACGAGCAGTCCGAGCGGCGCCGGCGGGGCGACCGCTACCAGATCGGCATCGGCGTGGCCAACTACATCGAGGTGACCGGCAACGGTCCCAGCTCCGACTACGGCTCGGTCGAGATCCACGATAACGGCACGGTCACCGTGCTGTCGGGTGTCTCGTCCCACGGTCAGGGCCACCAGACCACCTACGCCCAGATCGCTTCCGAACAGCTCGGCATTCCGATGGGCGACATCCAGATCATCCAGTCCGACACCGATCTGGTGCCCCGCGGCAATGGCACGTACGGCTCGCGCTCGCTCCAGTTGGGCGGTTCGGCCATCGACCGAGCCGCAGCCGCCGTCGTGGAGCAGGCTCGCCAGGTCGCCGCAGAGCATCTCGAGGCCAACGCCGACGACATCGCCGTGTACCGCGGAGAGGGACTCGGTGTCGCGGGGTCACCCGACACCGTGCTCTCCTGGTCCCGGCTGGCCGAACTGTCCCCCGACCCGCTCGCTGCGGAATGCGACTTCGACCAGGGAGCGCGCACCTTCCCGTTCGGAACCCACGTCGCCGTCGTCGAAGTGGATAGCGAGACCGGCGGCGTGCGCATGCTGCGCCACCTCTGTGTGGACGACTGCGGCAACGTCATCAATCCGTTGCTGGCCGAGGGCCAGCAACACGGGGGCATCGCTCAGGGCGTGGCGCAGGCGTTGTGGGAGGAGATGGCCTACGACGCCAACGCGGGACCACGAACCACCAACTTCGGGGACTACCTCATCCCCTCCGCTGCGGAGTTCTGCGACTTCGAGACCCACCGCACCACGACGCCCACCCCCCTCAACCCGCTCGGTGCCAAGGGCATCGGCGAGGCGGGCACGGTCGGTGCCACACCCGCGGTCCAGAGCGCTGTCATCGACGCCCTGGCACCCTTCGGAATCCGCCACCTGGACATGCCACTCGCGCCGGAGAAGATCTGGCGCGCCGTGGCGAACAGTGGCGACGGCCGCTGAGCACTCGGCGGAGCCGATCGAAGGAGCACGCCCGTCGTGAATGAGCCAACCAACGGCAACGTCGTCGAGTTGCACGGCATCTCCAAGAGCTACGGCGACACGCGAGCGAACCGCGACATCGACTTCGATCTGCGCGCCGGCGAAATCCACGTGCTGCTGGGAGAGAACGGCGCCGGCAAGACGACGCTCATGAACGTCATGTTCGGCCACGTCCTGCCCGACGCCGGCACGATCCACGCGCGTGGCGAACAAGTGGACATCAACTCGCCCCACGATGCCCTGGAATTGGGCATCGGGATGGTGCACCAGCACTTCTCGCTGGTCCCTACGTTCAGCGTGGCGGAGAACATCGTCCTGGGTTCCCGCCCCGCCACCGATCTGCGGCTGAGTCGCGGTGCCATCGGCGCCGAGACGACCGACTTGGCCAAACGATTCGGCATGCCGCTCGATCCGCACGCCGCGGTGCAGGATCTGCCGGTCGACCTGCAGCAGCGGGTGGAGATCCTGAAGGTGCTCTACCGGGGTGCCACCATCCTGATCCTCGACGAGCCGACCTCGCTGCTGGGCCCGCGGCAGATCGAGAACCTGCTGGACATACTGCGCGACCTACGCGAGCGAGGCTGCTCGATCGTGCTGGTCACACACAAGCTTGGCGAGGTCATGGAAGTCGCCGACCGGGTCACCGTGCTTCGCGGCGGGGAGAGGGTCACGACAACCGAGCGGGGCGATTTCGACGAGCGCAGCCTCACCCGGGCCATGACGGGTCAGGAGATCGTGGCCGTCGAGAGCGACCACGCTCCCTGGACCGAGGACATCCCTCTACTGGAAGTGCGCGAGCTGAAGGCCCCCGGCGAGGGGGCGGACCACCTCGACAACCTTTCCTTCATGGTGCGGCCCGGCGAGATACTCGGCGTGGCCGGGGTGGAGGGCAACGGCCAGCGCACCCTCGTCAACTGTGTCTGCGGGCTCGCCGACGCTGAGTCCGGGACCGTGTGCATCGCCGGGGAGGATGTCACCGGGTCCGGCACGAGTGCCCTTCGCAGCGCCGGACTGGCGGTCATCCCCGAGGATCGTCACAGCTGGGGCCTGATCCTGGACATGACCCTGGCCGAGAACATCGCGATGTCCGACATACCCGCCGGTGCCTACAACAAGCGTGGCCTCCTGGACTGGCGCAGCGTCCGCCGCCGTGCCCGGGGACTACTCGAGGAATACGACGTGCGGCCGCCCGACCCCGACCTGCTGGCCGCGAGTCTCTCCGGCGGCAACCAGCAGAAGGTGGTCCTCGCTCGGGAGTTGTCGCGTGAGCCCCGGGTGCTGGTGGCCGATAACCCCACCTGGGGCCTCGACGTGGGCGCCATCGAGTACGTGCATCGGCGGCTGCTGGACGTCAAGCACAGCGGTGCCGCCGTCCTGCTGCTCTCAATGGATCTCGAGGAACTCCTCAAGCTGAGTGACCGCCTGATCGTGCTGTTCCGGGGTCGGGTCGTGCTGGAGGGATCGGTGGGCGACTTGGACATGGACGAACTTGCCCTCGCAATGGCCGGTGGGACGGCCGACGCGTCGGCGGCAGTGTAGACCGTCGCCCATTACCGACCCATGGTTGCGCGCCGGGGCAGCAGTCCTGATACTGTGTTTTCAACGTGATTGAAGCTCGGTTCTTAGTTGAACGAGCTGACGAGAAAGTGAGAGGGGAGAACGTGCGACGCATTTTCCTGTCATTGTTCGCGATCGTGGTGCTGGGCGGTGTCGTCCTCAGTTGCGGTGGCGATGACGACGAAGGATCGATCAAGTTCGGATTCCTGAACGGCCTGTCCGGGGACTACTCCTCGTGGGGTGCCCCGAGCCAGGACGGCGCGGAGGCGGCCATCGGCCAGATCAACGCCGACGGCGGGATTCTGGGCCGCGAGGTGGAACTCGTGGTGGAGGACAACAGGTCCACCGCCGAGGGCGCCGTCTCCGGATACAACCGGATCAGGGAGGAGATCGACGCGCTCGGCGGCGTGGAGTCCGACGGGGCCGTCGCCCTGCTGGACACCGTGGCCGAGGACGAGATGCCGACCATGTGCCCGGCTTGCGGGACGACCGAGCTGGACACCAAGGGCGGCAACTACATCTGGCGCATCACCGCCTCGGACACCACGTACGGAATCATCTCCGCGCAGCTCGCCCGAGACCTGGGCTACACGAAGGTGGCCCTGCTGGTGCAGCAGACCGAGGGCGCCGAAAGCCCGGCCGAGGTCTTCAGAGACGTCTGGGAGAACAAGATCGGCGGTGAGATCGTCGCCGACGTGCGCTTCGCTCCCGGCAGCGACAGCTACCAGGCCGAGGTCGAGCAGGCGTTCGCGGGCAACCCCGAGGCCGTCTACATCGGCGCCGGCCCCCAGGCCGGGATCCCCATCCTCCGGGAGTACATCGCCAGGGGCTACGACGCCACGATCCTGGTCTCACCCGACCTGCAGGTGCCCGACATCGCCGAGACCGCGGCTGACCTGCCCGCCGGCCGGATTCTGGCCGCCCAGGTCACCGACGACTTCGACTCCCCCGCGTACGCCGCCTTCGCCGCCGCGCACCAGAAGTACGCGGGCAAGCCGCCGCCCACCGGCTTCTACGAGACCAACCAGTTCGACCAGTACATCGGTCTGGCTCTGGCGATCACCGCCGCCGGCACCACCGACGGTCCCGCTGTCGCCGCACAGGTCCCCAAGGTCCTCAACGCGCCGGGCACCAAGGTCCTCACGTACGCCGAGGGCGTCGCAGCACTCGAACGCGGCGAGGAGATCGACTACGACGGCCCCTCGGGCTCGCTCGAGTTGAACCAGCGCGGCAACCTGGTCTCGCCGAAGGTCGCAGTGAACCACATCGTCGGTGGCGCGTACACCCAGCTCAGAGTCATCGAACTGGACGCGAGTCTGGGCCGGTAGCCCAAGCAGACCGATGATCACCCGGGGGCGGCCCCGCCCGACGGCGGGGCCGCCCCGGGGTTCGATTCTGTTCACGTGCAACACGTCATCTTCGGGCTGACCACCGGGGGGGTTCTGGCCGCCGCCACGGTCGGGTTCGCCCTCATCCGCCAGACCGAGAACTTCCTGCACATCGCGCACGGGCATGTACTGGCCCTCGGCGCGTACCTGGCCATCATCCTCATCACCAACGCCGGCCTCAACGTGTTCCTGGCCGGGCTCGTGGCCATGGTGATCGTCGGCGTCCTGGGCGTGGCTATGGGGGTGGTGGTCTTCAAGCCGGTGGCGGACCAGGGTGGCAACGTGCTGCTGTTCACGTCCATCGGCCTCGCGTTTGTCATCTACGGGTCGATCATCGCCATCTTCGGCACCATCCTGCGCAAGGTGCCGGTGGGTTTCGGCAGCCGCATCGAGTTCTCCGTGCCGGAGTTCGCGCTGGTTCTCGTGCTGGCCGCGGCGCTGGCGGCGCTGGTGGGCTGGCTGCTGGCCAACCGCGCCCGGCGCGCCGAGCACCGTGAGGTGGCCGGCGCCTGGGCCGGCCTGTGGGCCGCCCGCGGGACCGGGCTGGTGCTGGCTCTGGCCACCGTCGCCGCCGCCACCGTGTTCGGGCTGGCGACCCGGAGCGACGGTTTCGGGGCACAGCACGACGCCCTCGACATCGCCACCGGCGAGTTGGGGATGATCCTGCTGTCGCTGGGGGCGGTGCTGGGCCTGCAGTTCTTCCTGTCGTTGACGCGCATGGGCCGCTGGCTACGCGCCGCGGCCTCCAACCCCGCCCTGGCCGCGGTGCGCGGCATACCGGTGCGGGTCGTCTCGGGTGTCGTGTGGTTCATCAGCTCAGCGCTGGCGGCCATGGCCGGCGTGATGATCGCGGTGCGCCGCGGTGGCATCACCACCACGCTGGGATGGGAGAATATCCTGGTGATCCTCTCGGCTGCCGTACTGGGCGGCACCGGCAGCATCATGGGGGTGATGGCGGCGGCCGTACTCCTGGGCCTGGCCATGGACGTGAGCGCGCTGTGGATCCCCACCGCCTACCGCCTGGTCGTGGCGTTCGGAGCGCTGATCCTGGTACTGCTCGTGCGTCCGGAGGGGTTGTTCAGCACGCGCCGCAGGGCGGAGCAGGCCCCGTGAGCACCCTGGCCGCCCTGAGCGCCCTGGGGTCACCCACCTTCTGGATGAGCCTGCTCACCCTCGTCGGCGTCTATGCCGCGGTCACCATGCTGCTGAACGTGGAGGCGGGATGGGGCGGCATGTGGGACCTGGGCATCGTGGGGCTGCTGGCCATCGGCTCCTACACCTACACCATCACCACCAACCCCCCCGGGGAATTCGAGGTGCAGTTCGCCCCCGGCTGGCCCGTCTGGGCAGGAATCCTCGCAGCCATGGCCATGACCGGCATCGTGGCCTTCCTCGTTGGACTGCCCGCCCTGCGAGCGCGGCGCGAGTACTTCTTGATCATCACGTTCGCCTTCGCGGAGGTGTTCCGCCAGTTGGCGATCAACCTGCGCAGCGTCACCCACGGAACTGTGGGCTTCAGCAGCGTGGCCCGGCCGTTCGAGAGCTTCTTCGAACGCGACGGCCTGCGAGCCGTATTGCTCGTGGTGACCTGGGGTGCTGTGCTGCTGGTCTACGGGCTGACGCGCCGGATGAGCCGCTCGGGCTACGGGCGGGCGCTGCGGGCCATGCGCGACAACGAGCCGGTGGCTCTGTCGCTGGGGATCCGGGTCAGCCGGCTGCGCCTGCAGACCTTCGTGCTGGTGGGCGTTGCCGTCGGCGGCGTCGCTCCGCTGTATCTGTGGTGGCTGCGCTACGTGGCACCCAGCGTCTTCGAGCCGCAGTTCACGTTCACAGCATGGACCGCGCTGGTGCTGGGCGGCATCGCCAGCCGGTTCGGCGCCGTGCTGGGCGTGGTGGTCCTGCTGTTCTACACCGAACTGGTGGAGTTGATCGAGGTGCCGCTGGAGTTCCGCAACGTGCTCGTGGCCGTGCATCCCATCTCCATCGGCCTGCTGCTGGTGCTGGTACTGCGCTTCCGCCCCGAGGGCCTGCTCTCGGAGCGCGGCACGTTCGGGGAGCGAGCCCGCCGGGCGACCGCCCTCGACACCGCCGGGGCTGCCGTGGCGTCGCGGCTGCGGCGCTTGAGCCAGCGCGGCAACGCCGGTACAGAGGAGGCGCCGTGACCGCCCCGAAGAGCACCGGCAGCGGCGCGTTGTTGAGCACGCACGGTCTGTTCAAGGCCTTCGGGGGCAACGTGGCGGTGCACGACGTGTCCCTCGATCTGTACCCCGATCGCATTACCGCTCTCATCGGACCAAACGGCGCCGGCAAGACGACACTGTTCAACATCGTCACCGGCTACGAGCGAGCCGATGCCGGCGACATCACTTTCGACGGCCGCCCGGTTGGAGGGCTGGCCCCCTGGCAGATCTCCCGGCGGGGCGTTGTACGCACCTTCCAGACACCGATGGGCTTTCCCACCATGACGGTCTGGGAGAGCCTGCAGGTGGCGGGCGCCTCGCACGCGGTGCTCACCGGAATGTTCACGACCCGGGGCCGGCGCGAGACCGCCGAATTGTCGCGGCGGGCCGACGAGATCCTGGCGGACCTGGGGATGCACCGGCTCCTCGACACCCCCGTGGACGAGCTGGCCGCGGGCGACCGCAAGCTCGCAGAACTGGCCCGGCAGCTCATGAGCCGACCCCGGCTGCTTCTGCTGGACGAACCGGCGGCCGGCGTCAACCCCGGTGCGATCTCGCGGCTCTCGGAGTTGATACGGAGTGTGCATCGCAGCGGTATCGCCCTGATGATCATCGACCACAACCTCTCCTTCGTGCTCGACGTGGCCGACTACGTGCACGTGATGGCCAACGGGCGGCTCATCGCCGAGGGCACGCCCGACGAGATCGCCTCCAGCGCTCTGGTCCGGCAGGTGTACATGGGGGCGGACACATGAGCACCGAGCCGACCTCCGGGGGCGCCGCACCGGATGAGGAGGCCGCGCCGAGCCTGGTGCTGACCGGCGTGCACTCCGGTTACGGCGACCTGCCCATCCTGCACGGCGTCAGCCTGGAGGTGGCCCCGGCGGAGGTCGTGGCGGTGATCGGGCCCAACGGCGCCGGCAAGTCCACTCTGCTGAAGACGCTGTTCGGCCTGCTGGAGTTGCAGGGCGGCACGATGAGCTTCGCCGGCGACGACCTGTCACGGATCGGCTCGGGAGGCCTCGCTCGCCTCGGCATGGCATACGTCCCGCAGGAAGGCAACACCTTCCCCGAGTTGACCGTGTACGACAACCTTGCGGTGAGCCTGCTGCGGGAGTCGGTGCGCACGCAGACCCGGCGCATCGGCGAGATGCTGGAGTCCTTCCCGGCACTGCAGGCGCTGCGCCGCGCCCGCGCCGGCACTCTCTCCGGTGGCGAACGGCAGATGCTGGCCATCGCCTCCGCCATGATCACCCAACCTCGCTTCCTGGCTCTGGACGAGCCCACGACGGGTCTGGCCCCCGCGATCGTGCAGGAGCGCATCGCCGACATCGTGGCCGTGCGCGAACAGGGAACCTCGGTCCTCTGGGTCATCGAGGAGAGCCCGATGTTGTGCCTACCGCACGTGGACCGGGTCTACGTGCTGAACTCGGGCGTGCTCGGACCCTCACAGCCGGCCGCCGACATGCTCGACGAGGAGCTTCTGCAAGCCACGTTCTTCGGGATCGACCACCACCGGGACCAGTAGACCGCCGGCTAGTGGCGGCCTCGCTCGGAATTTCCGAATAGCGTCATTCTGGGGGGCCGCAGCCCGAGTGTCGGCAACCCGGCCAGCGGTCGCAACGGATTCCCCAGCACTCTTCGAGGAGGAGCCATGACCACGACAGCGACGGCTGCGATTCTCGACGACATCGGAGCCGACCCCCCCGACCTGACCAACTACTGGCATCCGGTGGCGGAATCGGCAGAGGTGACCGCCGATGCGCCGCTCGGTGTTGATCTGCTGGGGCGGCGCTTGGTGGCCTACCGCGACCTCGCGCAGCCTCGCCACCGTGGACCGGTCAACGCGTGCCCGCTCGGCCGCGTCACCAACGGTGCTCTCACCACGCACGAGCTGCATCCAGATCTCGTACTTCTCCTGCGGCGCCAAAACCCGCTTCTTCTTCCCGGCATGCTCAATGCTCAAAACGCCCTCCTCAGGCTCGATCCACAACCCCCACATGCTGTCTGAAACTCTTCCCAAAACACGACACGAACTCTGCCTCAACACACGCAGACGTCCCGTGGGGTGGGTTTCGGCGAGTGTGGTGATCCAGCGGTAGAGGTTGTGGGCCAGTGCGGCGCAGGTCAGCCAGGCGGCGTTGGCGAAGAAGTTCCCCGACGGCAGGTGCGCCAGTCCGGTGCTCGCCTTGAGGTCGCGGATGGCGAGTTCGACGGTGGCGTGTTGGCGGTGATAGGCGTCGCCGGCGGCGCTGTTGAGGTCGTCTCGGTTGGTGACCAAGGCGTGGTGGCGCCAGTCGGGCCACAGCGCGGCCTGCGCGCTGTCGGTGAGGCGGGTGCGCCGCACGACGAGGCGCACGTCGCGGCGGTTGTCGCGCCCGCCGGCGATGATGGTGGTCTCCGCGACCTGCGCGTCGCCGCCGTCGCGGTAGGGGATGGGCTCCCAGTCGTCTTCGTCGATGGCACCAATGGCGGCTTTGACGTGGCCATACAGGGGGATCGTGACCGACCAGCGCACCTTGGCGGCGTCGAGGCGGTCGATGAGTTCGTTGGACCAGAACCCCGAGTCGGCGCGCACGGTGAGTTGGCCCGCCGCGCCGGCGCGGCGGGCGCGGGCGACCGTCTCGGCGATGAAGTGCACGTTGCCTCTCTGGGAGGATCCCTTGCGCAGGCGGGTGTGCAGCGTCTCGCCGGTCTCGGCGCGGGTCGCGATGAGCGGGTGATAACCGAGCTGTTGGGTGTGCCCGTAGGCGGCGCCGGCTTTGGTCTTGGCGGACACCTCACAGATCGTCGAGTCCACATCGATGGTCATCGGATCCTCCCCGGGGCCGCCGCCGGCGGCCCACGCCCGCGCCAGCGCCACACCTGCGGCTTTGTCCAACTGCCGGACGTGACCCCACGTGAACGAACGCAGCAACGACCCCACCGTCGACGCCGCCGCCACCGAGAATCCCAACACCCGGCGCGTCGCCCCGGCGCGCAGACGATTCACGTGATCGATATGGGTGGCGCCGACCAGCATCGCCGCCACCAAACTCAACACCTTGCGCCCCGGAGACGCGCCGCCGACGCGGCCCCCCAAGCGCACCGTCTCATCAACCAGAGACTCCAAACCCAACCGATCCATCAACGTCGCCACCACCAGCCCCGCGTCGGCCACCAACGACTCGTCGTCGAAGGTCACCCCGAACCGGTCAATCTTGCGCGATACTCCACTCACAGGAAGTGCCTCCTCGATCTGGGCCGAAGCCGCTATCACTACCGGCCATTCTCCCAGGTCAGCGAGGCACTTCCGCGCACCCCCACCCCCAACACACCCAACCCATCGGTGGATCCAGGCTAAGAGGCCGATGACGGTTTCGGCCAGCGCGTTGTCGTAGGAATCGCCGACGGATCCGACCGAGGCGACGGTGCCGAGTTCGCTGAGGCGTTCACCCCGACGCAGCGACGTGAATTGACCGGATTCAACCGGTAGTCGCAACACTGCCTTGCTGGGCGGAGTGTAAGAGTTCGTCGAGCGCTTCGGCGGGGGTACTCCAGCGGAGGGTTTTGCGGGGTCGGGTGTTGAGGGGGAGCGCTTCGCGATGCGGTTGCGTATGCGGGCACGACCGGCTGCGCGGAGCGCTGTGGGTGTGCCCCAGCGCGCCAAGGCGTCGCGTGCGCCGGCGCTGGTGGTCACCTTGTCGCCGATGGCTCGCTCGAGTGCGGGCGAGATGGCCACCAGGGCGCCTCTGGGCGGTCCGGGTGGCATCGGCGGCGAGGTCGGACGTCTCTGCCGTTGAGGATCCCCAGGCGCTCCAGCAGTTCGTCGCTGAGCGCGTTCTAGGTGAAGCGGTCGGCGTTTCTGCGGGCGTAGTCGGCGAGCACCGCGGCGTCTTTGGGGTCGGTTTTGGCGGCGCTGGCGTAGAGGTCCGCGGCTCGCCGGCATCTCAGCCCCGTCACATAGGCCACAGGGACTTGGCGCTCAGCGGCGGCGTGCATGAGCAGAGACGCCGGCGAGATGGTCGTGTCGATCACTAGGGCGACCGTGCCGAGCGCCGCGGTGTCGTCGAGGAGGCGTCCAATAGTTGTCTCGTCGTTGGGCAGGCTGCGGGCTAGCAACTCGGTACCCCTTGAGGTCACAGCGCAGGCGTAGTGGTCGCCTTTGGCGACGTCGACGCCGACGAACACTTCAACGTCGACGCAGTCGGCTTCTTGCATGGTGGGCTCCTAGGGTCCGGGAACAGCATGGCTCGGATGCTCCCGGCCCTGTGCTTCAACCACTTTACGACCAGCCCCGAAGGCATGTCCCTGTCAGAGGTCCTAGGCACCCGACCGCGGCAGGCGACAACACCCCGGGCCATCAAACTGACAGGGAGCTACAGCCCTACCCGCCGCGGCGAGCAACCAGCCCCAACGCTGCCACGCCAGGGCCACTCAACAAGGTAAAGGGGCACCGACGGTCAAGCGTCAGGACCGCCCGACGATGCCGATCAACTCGACGTACACCAGGTCGACGAAGCAATCGGCATCGAGCACCCACGGCGGTGTCGGGTCGACGCTGGTTGGAGCGGGCCTGCTGCGGTACTCGTAACAGACTCGCGCTGCATAGGGGCCGAGCACCGGCGGCACCCATGTAGCGCATTCCGTCGCGCTGGTGCACGACACATCGAAGCCAGGCGGTGGCACACAGAGGTTCTGTGCCTCCTCCAGAAGCAGCAAGCCTGCTGCGGCGCGTAGCACCGTGTCGTCGCTGTCGAGCGGATTCGGGGGCACTGTGCCAGCGCTGCAGCCGGCGTTGGGACAACTCCAGGTACCGACACGCCTGCGCATCGGACCAGCCGCTTCGGACCGCGCCGTCGACGAGGCCGATCAATCCGGCTTTGGCGGCCGCGTCTACTCGCTGTGGGACCTGGCCGCTCAGCCCCATAGCTCTTTTCCCTCCGCCAACGTGAGCTTCACCGCCATCTCCGCCAGCGCTGCACGCAGCCGCTGCACCTCCGCGCGCGCCGCCTCCAACTCCACGTCGCGTTGCTTGTCCCGCCGGCCCGGGCGCGACCGCGCCAACGCATCCAACGCGCCCTGCCGAGCGACCTCGCGCAGCCTCGCCACCGTGGACCGGTCAACGCGTGCCCGCTCGGCCGCGTCACCAACGGTGCTCTCACCACGCACGAGCTGCATCCAGATCTCGTACTTCTCCTGCGGCGCCAAAACCCGCTTCTTCTTCCCGGCATGCTCAATGCTCAAAACGCCCTCCTCAGGCTCGATCCACAACCCCCACATGCTGTCTGAAACTCTTCCCAAAACACGACACGAACTCTGCCTCAACACAGCCCTCCTGGCTCGGCGATTGGACAATCACCGATTCCAGCAGGGCCTCGACCCCATCTCAGGGACCCTCAGCCACACCACTCCCCACGTTTCCGCGCAGCCTCAACGAATCAGATTCCCGCACTCGCCTCGCCCACTCTCGCAGCCACCAACGCCGCCGAAGTAAAGGCAGACCCGGACGTTGAAGTCGTCGTTGTTGCGCACATGCGCAGTCGCCGTATTGCCCAACGCGACATACACCACATCCGCCGACGCGTGGTAGTCGTCCAAGTCGGGGCGGCGCGCAATCGTCGTCGTCGTCGGTGCCGAGGTTGTCGTCGGGACGTCAGAGGTCGCCGTCGGTTGGCTTGTGCCGGTGGTCGTCTGCCAGTGACCGCACTCGTCCGGCCCCGTACCCGGATCGGCCTTACTGTATGTGGTCGTACCGTCGGCGTCGCAGCGCCAGCGCCGGTACTCGTGAATCTCCTGATGGGTGTACCACTCCCACGTACCTTTTGGGTTGCCGGGCACGGTGGTGTGCCCGCAACCGGCGCCGTCGACGATCTTGACGCAGCCCTTCGTCTTCTCCCCTGGTACGGGACAAGGACCGTAGGTCGGATTATCCGGTGGGCCGTTAATTACCGGACCACGCAAGCAGCGCCATTTGTTGGTGTGCCGCTTGATGGTCCTGTCGCCCCAGCCCGGCCCCGGAGGCGCCGACGATGTCAGCGTGCGGGGCGGCGACCAGTCCGTCGTCTCCGTGTCGGTTTCCGTCGTGACGGTGCCTGGCTGCCATGTGCGGTGGCCGGTCGCGGAGACGGTGTCGCCGACCGTCCAGACCGTCGCGAAGTACAACGCCGCGACGACGAGCAGCGCAACGCCGCCCCGCATCCTCAACAGGTGTCGCTCACGTGCATGATGCCCTCCCCGAGGCGGTAACGGCCGTCGTCGTCGCGCCACGCATTCCACAGGCCCTCAACACGTTCCGGCTCGAAGGTGTTGTTGTCCAGGACCCGGTACCAGTCGCCTTCGTGGCGGACCCAGGATTCCTCACACATGTAGATGCCCCACACCACGTCGGTCCACACCGGGAATCGCTCCAAGGGCTCGTCGGTGAATCCGGTGACGGTGTAGCGGCGGTAGTTCTCCCCGGACAGGTCGACGCGCTCGATGCGGCTGCCGACCGTGAGGGTCAGGGGCCGCGACCGGCACACGTACGCGCCAGGGTCGTAGTCGTCGCCGCTGTCGATGTACAGCTCGTAGTCGCCGCCGGTGCAACGATCCTCCGGCCAGTCCTCCGGCTCATCCGGATCCGGGAGCCAGTGATCGCGCCACCACAGCGAGTACAGCTGGACCGCGATGCCCGCCGTCGGCGGCGCACAATCCCGCCCACCGTCGACCTCCGGGTCCAACAGGCACACTTCCTCGGTGTTCTTCTCGTCGTCGAATCCCGACGTCGTAACGGTCGTCTCCGGCTCCGGCACAGGTTCTGGATCGGGTTCGGGCTCCGGCGCACGTTCCGGCTCCGGCTCGGGTTCCGGCTCCGGCTCGGGTTCCGGCTCCGGCACATGGACGGGCTCAGAAACCGGCGGAGTTTCCGGCTCCGGCGCAGGCTCGCCTACGTCGCCTATAGGTGGCCCGGGGGTGGTTGTGACCGGTTCGCCACCTCCGTTGTCCACCGCCACCGGAGCGGCGGGCACCTCGACAGTTTCCTCGTCGGCCAGCCGCGGCGGTGCCTCGACTGTTTCCTCGTCGGCCGGCGGTGGGGCCTCGACTGTTTCGTCGTCGGCCGGCTGCGGTGGTGCCTCCTCAGCGTCGCCCTCGCCGGAGGCGACGCCATAAGCCCGGCAACCGAGATAGCTCTCCCCGTCGCCGAGACGGTAGGGGTCGTCGGCGGGATCCCAAATTGCGATCGGCAGCAGGTGAGGCTCAATATCGGCGCAGTCCAGCGCGTCGCCCGGCGCCCACGGCACGCACGGGTCGTACGCAGGGTGGCACAGGTCCGCCGCTGGCAGGTCCACCTTGGTGGGAGGCAGCGTCGGCGCGGATGTCGCGGTGGTCGCGGTTTGTGCCGCCGTGTCTACAGCGGTGGGGGCCGCTGGGGTTGGGTCGGTGTCGCTGACGGCGCTGGGGGGCGGTGTGGTCGCCGCATCGGGGGCGCACGCGGTCACCACGACGAGAGTGGCCAGGACGGCTGCGGTCAGCCTGCTCATTGTTTTCACCCTCCGACCGGGCGATACGGCGGGGTAACCCTTTCGGACCGCGAGACCACGGTGGCTGCGTTGGCGGCGGCGGTTCCTGTGCCAGCAGGGACCGTCCGCGCACCTAGATTAGTAGTTCCAAGGGGTGCGGGGTGCGGGGGGTCCGCTGCTGGGTGGTTGAGGGTGTCCAAAATCTGGGGGTAACAATCCCTGATCTTGGAGGATCTCGGCATGAACCCGGACTTGGACACCCTCGTGACTGCACTGTATGTGAGGATCGATGATTTGTTGATGGCGCACCCCGAGTGGGCGCCGCGGCGGCCCGCGGTGGGGTTCGTCCCGAAGCTCACCGACGCGGAGTTGGTGACCTTGGCGGTGCTGCAAGCCTTGTTGGGGTTCGACTCTGAGGCCCGCTTCGTGCGCTACGCCAAAGCGCACCTGCGGGCGTGGTTCCGGTATCTGCCCCAGCGCCCCGGCTATAACAAGCGTCTGCGCCGCAGCGGCGAACTGCTCCCCCACGTGCTCGCCGCCCTGGCGCGGGACTGCCCGGCCTGGCACGACGACGTCTGGGTCGTGGACTCCACACCGGTGGAGTGCGGGCGCAGCCGCGAGACCCAAAAACGCTCCGACCTCGCCGGATGGGCCGCCTACGGCTACAGCGCCTCGCACGCACGGTACTTCTGGGGGCTGCGCCTGCACCTGCTCGCCACCCCCGCCGGACTGCCTATCGCCTACGCCCTCGCCGGCGCCAAAGCCGACGAACGCGACATCTGCTTGGACATGATCGCCCACGCCGGCGTGGCCCGGCGGGGCCAGACCCTCATCGCCGACAAGGGCTACCGCAGCGCCGCCTTCGAAGCCCAACTCAACGACGCAGGCATCACCTTGATCCGCCCCGCCACCAAATCAGAGCCGCCCCGGCCCGGCCAGCGGTTCCTGCGCCCGCTGCGCCAGATCATCGAATCCATCAACCAGACCCTCAAAGCCCAACTCGGCCTCGAACGCCACGGCGGCCGCACCCGCCCCGGCGTGGCCGCACGCATCCTGCAACGCCTCCTCGCCCTCACCGCCGCCATCTGGCACAACCAAACCACCCAACAACCAGGACCCGCCCGATCCCTCATCGCCTACGACCACTGACCCCTTGGAACTACTCATCTAGTGCCACCGGGCGAATGTTCGCATCGCACCGAGTCGGGCACCCGGACTGTGGTCCCGGTTTCCGGTCTCCGGCGCGGAGGCCGGGACGTGATGCGGTCGGAGCCACCAGCGCGGGTTCTCTGTGAGCCAGCAGCGGAGCTGGCAGGAGGGTTACCTCGCCTGCTGCGTGCTGTCAGCGTCGCGGCGAGCGCCATCACCAACGTCGCTGCGACATGGGACACGCGAGCGGTGCCTCTCATTTTGGCTGGGTTAGGTGTGGTATTCATCTCTTGGTCCTCTCATGTCATCGACTCAACGTGGGTATTGTATCCCGTTTGAGACAACCCCACAACCCCGCCTCGTATCAGAGTTCTAACCGCAGGTCAGCCATACCGGCCGCGGTCCGCCACGGGGGGTTGTCGATTCAACCTCTGCATTGTACCATGTGACCGCCCGTGCCGCAACCCGCCGAGGTGACATACCATGCGCAGCCAGGACCCCGCAGATCGGACCCACCCCATGAGCCCGCAAATACCGGTCAACCTCAACCAGATCGTGGCGTACAACCTCCGGGCCGCCAGGAAGTTGCGCGGATGGACACAAGGCGAACTCGCCGCCCGTGTGGAACCGTTCCTCAACACGCGGCCGTCGCAAGCGACGATCTCCGCACTTGAACGCTCTTGGGACCCAACGCGTCCGCATCGCGAGTTCGATGTGCAGCACATCGCGGCGTTTGCGGCGGCGCTTGATGTGCCGATCGTGTGGTTCTTTCTTCCTCCGCCCGGCGACCGCCGTGCCGTTCAAGGCCTCGGCCGAACCCTGGACCAGTTGTACGTTCTCCTGCTCGGGCGGGACGACCAGCTTGAACCGATCTATGAGCGGCTCCGCCGGCGGGACATTCACAACCCGGCCCCACAAGGGAACGACAAGGAGGTCGGTGCCGGTGTGCAATCCTCCAACCGGGAGCAAGGCTACCGGCAGCGGCGAGCGGACCTGCTGCTCGCCATGCTCGACGAGAGCGAACAGCACCTCAATAAGGCTGTGGAGCAACTCGCGACATTGTTCGCCCACCTCCGTGATCTCGGTGACGCCGGCCTCCTCACAAGCAAGGACCGCGGTGACTCGTTGAGCCCCGCCTAGGCGCTTCCGCGTCGCCGCGACAACGAATCGGCGGCGGTCCGAGTCGCTACGAGCGGCAGCTGCCATGACGGTATCGTCCCCGGTCGCCTCGGATCCGCCGCAGGCGTACCTGTATGTCGTTGCGATATCACGCACACTCATCATGTGGAACCCACTCATGGTGTTGTGCTGCTCGGCGACGAGGGCGGCGAACTCACACAGGGTCTCCGCCGTGCTCGCCGCTGGTCGCACACCGCCCGGCGCGAGCGCCCGTGCATGGGGCGCTCGATAGTAAATGAGTTCTCGACAAGCGCCGCACGGCGAGATCACCACAATATCAGCCATCGACGGCGTGTAGCAGCCAGCGACAACCGTCGTTGCGCTATACGCACTATCTAAGCCTGAATCCACCGATTCGGGTTGGTGGGGGGTGTGTTGGGGTGGTTTTTGGGGCGGTTGGGGTTGTGGGGTGTTGGTTGGGGTCGCCGGTGGCGGTGTGGGGCGCCGGTGAGGGGGCGCTGGGGTGGTTCGGGGCGCGTGGGGGCGTGTTGGGGCGCGCTAGGGCGCCGGGGCGGTGGGGCGGTGGGTGTTCTGGTGGGGGCTCAGCAGAGTTGGGGTAGGGCGCGGATGTTGGTGAGGGTGGTGTGGAAGGTGGTTGCCCAGGGCCATCGGGCGGGGAGGCGCAGGACGGGGCGTCCGGCGTGGTTGACGAGGCGCCCGGGCACAGCGAGGAGTTGGTTGCGGACGGTTCGCCCGACGCGCAGACGTCCCGTGGGGTGGGTTTCGGCGAGTGTGGTGATCCAGCGGTAGAGGTTGTGGGCCAGTGCGGCGCAGGTCAGCCAGGCGGCGTTGGCGAAGAAGTTCCCCGACGGCAGGTGCGCCAGTCCGGTGCTCGCCTTGAGGTCGCGGATGGCGAGTTCGACGGTGGCGTGTTGGCGGTGATAGGCGTCGCCGGCGGCGCTGTTGAGGTCGTCTCGGTTGGTGACCAAGGCGTGGTGGCGCCAGTCGGGCCACAGCGCGGCCTGCGCGCTGTCGGTGAGGCGGGTGCGCCGCACGACGAGGCGCACGTCGCGGCGGTTGTCGCGCCCGCCGGCGATGATGGTGGTCTCCGCGACCTGCGCGTCGCCGCCGTCGCGGTAGGGGATGGGCTCCCAGTCGTCTTCGTCGATGGCACCAATGGCGGCTTTGACGTGGCCATACAGGGGGATCGTGACCGACCAGCGCACCTTGGCGGCGTCGAGGCGGTCGATGAGTTCGTTGGACCAGAACCCCGAGTCGGCGCGCACGGTGAGTTGGCCCGCCGCGCCGGCGCGGCGGGCGCGGGCGACCGTCTCGGCGATGAAGTGCACGTTGCCTCTCTGGGAGGATCCCTTGCGCAGGCGGGTGTGCAGCGTCTCGCCGGTCTCGGCGCGGGTCGCGATGAGCGGGTGATAACCGAGCTGTTGGGTGTGCCCGTAGGCGGCGCCGGCTTTGGTCTTGGCGGACACCTCACAGATCGTCGAGTCCACATCGATGGTCATCGGATCCTCCCCGGGGCCGCCGCCGGCGGCCCACGCCCGCGCCAGCGCCACACCTGCGGCTTTGTCCAACTGCCGGACGTGACCCCACGTGAACGAACGCAGCAACGACCCCACCGTCGACGCCGCCGCCACCGAGAATCCCAACACCCGGCGCGTCGCCCCGGCGCGCAGACGATTCACGTGATCGATATGGGTGGCGCCGACCAGCATCGCCGCCACCAAACTCAACACCTTGCGCCCCGGAGACGCGCCGCCGACGCGGCCCCCCAAGCGCACCGTCTCATCAACCAGAGACTCCAAACCCAACCGATCCATCAACGTCGCCGCCACCACCAGCCCCGCGTCGGCCACCAACGACTCGTCGTCGAAGGTCACCCCGAACCGGTCAATCTTGCGCGATACTCCACTCACAGGAAGTGCCTCCTCGATCTGGGCCGAAGCCGCTATCACTACCGGCCATTCTCCCAGGTCAGCGAGGCACTTCCGCGCACCCCCACCCCCAACACACCCAACCCATCGGTGGATCCAGGCTAAGAGGTCGTCCAAACGGACTACGGCTTCTACTTCGACTACAAGGAGCTGGAGCCGGGCGGCGTGCACTCGCCCAGCGGCACCGAGGTCCACTGGGAGTACTTCCTGTGGCTGCCGTTCAGCGTGCATCTGCGCAAGAGCACGCCTGACGGCCAGAGCACGGTCGTCTCGCTGGTCTGCAGACCCACAACCGACGACACCAATGAACTGTTCCTGTTCCTCTCCCGCAACTACGACGTCAACGGAGACGACCAGGGTTTCCTCGACTTCACCCACGTCATCATGGAGGCCGACCGCCGCGTCGTGGAGAGTCAGCGGCCGGTGCCGCTGCCGGTTCGACTGACAGAGGAACTGCACCTGCGCGGCCCCGACGCCGCCGCCCTCGCCTACCGCCGAGCCCTGGGCCCCATCGGCGGCATCTGAGAGTCGAGTTCGACGCAGTTGCACGCGCCGGGAGGTCCGCCCGCGACCTCGCCCGCCGAGAGACAACGCTCTGGATCGTTACTCCAGACAGCCACCGTCCATGAACGGGTTGCTTCCCTCGGGTGGGAATCGCGTGAGATCGAGCGGATGCGTGAACCAGTCGGTCGAGCAGAAACCACCGACCTCGTCCCCCAGGTTGGCCAGCAATTGCGGCGTGGCAACAGGCCGGAGCGCCGCCCACAACTCTGCTCCGTTCGTGATGTTCTCGGTGTACCAGTCGGGGACCTCCCCGGCCAGGCCGGCCAGGACGATCTCCTCCGCCTCGGGGCTCGGCGTCGTGGACACTGATGCGCATCCGGAGTTGTAATAGGTCAGCCAGGTGGTTGGAACCAGGAGATGGGCAACAACGTCGGCCAGGATCTCCTGTCCCGGACCTGCGTGCAGGAAGCAGTCGGGATGGGCCGCGGCGAAGTAGAGCTGCACCGCGCCCCACGCCTTGCCGGGCGCGAGGCCTGTGGTCAGGTCATAGACGTGTGCGAGTTCGTGCACCACTCCCCCGAAGCTCAATTCGGCGATTTCCATCCTGTCCGCCCAGCACTCGAAAGAGCCCCCAGAAAGAGCACAGAAGGGGTGGACCATCCCACCGAAACTCCCGATCGGGGCGGCGGAGGATCGCTCGCGGATGTAGTCCCAGGCCACACGTAGCCACGGGAACTCCGCTTCCCTCTCCTCGACGGCCGCGTCCATCCAGGTCCGGAGCAGGAGCGTCGGAGTCTCTGGTATGCGGTCTGCGGCAATCGCCTCGAATGGCATCGAGCGCGTCGGAGTCAACCTGGTCTCGTGCGTACCGTCCCCCAACTGCCCGTGTTCGTTGCTTCCCCAGCAGGAGACTGAACCGTCCTCGTGCACGGCGCAGGCGTGCGCTCCCACATCGGGCGACCCCGAACTGGCGCTGAGAGCGATCGCATCGCCGATATCGGAGAGTCGTACCGGCCGCGAGCTGGGTGTCGTGGTTCCGGCACCGAGTTGACCTGCACTGTTGTTCTCTCCCCAGCACGACACACCGCCGTCGCGATGGAGTGCACAGACATTGCCGTCCCCCACGGCGACAGTCACAACGTCGTCGATCCCCGCCACCCGACCCGGCCTCGGGAACTGCCATGCGGGCCAGCAGTACACCTTCCCGTCAACGGTGACGGCGCAGGTCAGGCCCCGGCCGGTCGCGACGGAAACAACCGCTGGGAGACCTCCCACCGTCTTCGGCGACATGAAGCCTGGCGCGCCGAATCCTGCGCTCTGGCCCCAACACGAGAGGGCCCCGTCGACATGGATTGCACAGGTGGAGTCCGGGCCGGCCGAGATCGCCACCGCACCCTCCAGATCCGGGACTCTCTGCGGCAGCAGCCTGGACTCGTCGGTCCCGTCGCCGAGTTGGCCCGACCAGTTGCCACCCCAGCAGGAGACCCCACCATCGCTGTGGACGGCACAGGTGTGAGACCACCCCGCGCCGACCGCCACGGCATCGGTGATTCCCGGAACAGTTACCGGCAGGTAACGACTGGCGCGGTCACCCTGCCCGAGCTGTCCCTCGAATCCCGACCCCCAGCAGGACACGGTTCCCCCCTCGTGAAGCGCGCAGACGTGCAGGGCCACATCGGGTTCGTCACCGGTGCTGACGGCCACGACGTCCTTCAGTTCAGCGGCGCTCAGCCGCTCGCGCAACCCATCCTGACCCCAGCACGCCACCGTTGCGTCGGGTCGGACGGCACACGTGCGGCCGCGGGACGCTGCGACAAGCGTGTCAGCGCTCCGCGCCAGATCACCCACCATGACCTCCCCGACAGCGGGGCTCGGCGGCGGCTCCGGTTCGGCCGGCTCTTGGACGACCTCGGGCTCCGTCGGCTCCTCGCCGGGCTCCACAGTGGTCTCGATCGCGACCTCGGGTTCTGTCTCCTCTCCGAGCGGGACCTCCGGCGCCGACGGCTCCTCGCCGGGCTCCACAGCGGTCTCGATCGCGACCTCGGGTTCTGTCTCGTCTCCGAGCGGCACCTCTGGCGCCGACGCAGCTTCGGATTCGACGTCTACGCCAGGCTGGACGTCGGGCTCGGGCGCAGTCGGGGACTCGACCTCCACATCAGGCTCGGCCTCAGCGCCGGGCGCGGTCTCGACAGACTCACCGGTCAGGCCGGAATCCACGAGTTCCACGACCGGATCCTCCCGGAACAGCAGCCACGCCCCGACAACGGCAAGGCCAGCCGAGACCAGTGACGAGACCACGACGACCGCGACGATCCGCCGAAGGCCGGGTGTCGTCCCGGCTCCTCGTGTTCGGGAATCCTTCTTTCTCAACTCAGACTCTCCTTCTGGCGGGCAGTCGTTCCACGCCCTGCGCCGGGCTGATCTCCAGTCAAATCACACCGGACTCCTAGCAGCCGCCGTCCCTGAACGGGTTGGCTCCCTCCGGGGGCAGACGGTTCACGTCCAGCGGGTACGTGAGCCAGTCCGTGGAGCACAGCCCGCTAAAGGCGTTCGCCAGGTTGGCGATGATCTGCGCCGACGGGGCCCGTCGCAACGCAGCCCACAGTTCAGCGCCATTGGTGATGTTCTCCCTGTACCAGCCGGGGATCTCGCCCTGCAATCCGTCTCGCACGATCTGCTGCATTTCTGGAGTGGGTTCGTCGGGCAGGGCCGGGCAGCTGCCGGCGTCGAAGTAGTTCAACGAGGCCGAGGGCATCACGACACTCTTGACGGTGTCGGCCAGGATCTCCTCGCCCGGTGGCTGCCCGGCTTCGGTGTGACAATCGGGGTAGGTCACGGCGAAGTAGAGCTGCACCGCGCCCCACGCCTCGCCGGAAACGAGATCCGTCGTGCCGCTATAGACGTGCGCAAGCTCGTGGACGACGATCGAGAAGTGCAGGGAGGTGATCTCCATCCGATCGGCCCAGCACGTATAGGAGCCTCCGATGGGCCCGCAGAGTGAGTGCACCTGCCCTCCGAACCCGGAGGTGATCGCGAACGATCGGTCCCGGACGTAGTCCCAGGTCGCGCCCATCCATGGGAACTCGGACTCTTGCTGCTCGACGGCCATGTCCAGCCAGGCCCGCAGGAACAGCGTCTGATTCTGCGGGACCTGATCCGCCGGGAACGGCTCGATCGGCCGGACGGCCGTCGGAACCAGACGGGTCTCATGGGTCCCGTCTCCAAGCTGTCCGGCCTCGTTGCTCCCCCAACAGGAGACAGACCCGCCACCGTGCATCACGCAGGCATGTTGGCCCAGGTCCGGCCCGCCCACGCTGATGGCGATGGCGACCGCATCGGCGATCCCGGCAACTCGCTCCGGCCGTGTGCGGGATGCCGTCGTGCCGTCGCCCAGTTGGCCGGTAGCGTTGCTCTCCCCCCAGCACGACACGCCGCCATCGTTGTGCAGGGCACAGACACCGCCCGCACCGGTGGAAACGACCGCGACGTCACCGATACCCTGCACCAGAGCCGGTTGCGTACCGCGGACGTTCTGCCAGCAGTACACCTCGCCATCGTTACGCACGGCACAGACGCGATCCCAACCGACCGCGACGGAAACGACGCCCTCCACACCCTCGATCCTCCCGGGGGCCCGATGATCCTCGGTGAACACGCTGGCCGGCCCTAGGCCCCAGCATGAGAGAGCGCCGTCGACATGGACCGCGCAAGTCGCGTTGGGGCCTGCGGCGATCGTCGCCACGCCCTCCAAGCCGGGCACTCGCTTCGGCAGACTGCTGGACCTCTCCGTGCCGTCGCCGAGCTGTCCCGCGTGATTCGCTCCCCAGCAGGAGACCCCGCCATCAGCGTGGACAACGCAGGTGTGGGAATCACCCGCGGCGAGCGCCACCGCTTCCCTGATCCCCGGGACCCTGACCGGCACGTAGTGAGAAACCGTGTCACCCTGCCCGAGTTGACCTTCGGCTCCCGGACCCCAGCACGACACGGTCCCGGCCTTGTGCAGGACACAGGCGTGGAACGCCCCGATCGGCAGATCGCCGATGCTGATCGTCACAACATCGTCCAGGCCGGCCACGCTCAACCGCTCCCGCAGGGCGTCCTCGCCCCAGCAGGACACGCCGCCGTCGAGACGCACGGCACACGTTCGCCCCCTGGCGACTGCAACGAGCGAGTCTCCACTGCGGGCCCCGCCTCCCAAGGTGAACGAAACGGGATCCGGCGCCGCTGGTGGCTCCTCCTCGGCGGGATCGTCCACACTCACACCCCGACTGTCACTCACGGACGGCTCGGCCGCCGCTACGTCCCCGGGAGAATCGGCCACGTCCGCCACGTCGGGGGCGGAATCGACGACATCGGACTGCACAACCGCCTCCCCAGCGGCGGACTCGTCTCCCGGCTCCGCTCCCCCAGCCTCGGGCTCCACCACCGCCACCTCACCGGCGGAATCGGCCACGTCCGCCACGTCGGGGGCAGGATCGACGACATCGGACTGCACAACCGCCTCCCCAGCGGCGGACTCGTCTCCCGGCTCCGCTCCCCCAGCCTCGGGCTCCACCACCGCTACCTGGGGGTCGACCTGCTCTGGGGGCTCCGGTTCCGCGGCCTTGGATTCGACCCGTTCCGCGACCTCTGGTTCCTCGGCGGCGGGCGCCAGAAGCTCAATCTCCGCAGGGTTGGGTTGCTCGAACTCGACCGTTTCCGACTCGCTCCCCTGCTCGATCCGTGTGGTCTCGACGACCGGGTCGTTGCCGAACAGGAACCACGAGACGAGCAACACAAGGCCCGCCGAGAGGATCGACGCAACGAAGGCAGCGACAACAAGACGCCGCAGACCGGGTTTTATCCTTCCCGCGTGTCGTGGGTTTGGGGCCCAAGCCACCCATCGTTAAGGAACGAGGACGTCACCCCTGAGTGCAGAGGCAGATCCCGCATTAGGGGCAACGATAGTCCGAATGCCGACCCGGTCCCCGTGATGCCGGCGGTGGGTACGTCGGGGGTGCGGACGCTTACTGCGCGGAGTTGTTCGACGGGCTGCGAACCGACAACACCGTTGCGTGCTGGAGCCCCTAAGCAGATCGAAGCTGCAAGCGGGATGGGATGGGTCCAGTGCTGGCCGAAGCCCTCCGAGCGTTTCCTCAGGCGTCGCGGGGGGCGCGGTCGATGCCGCGGGCGCGGCGCTCGGCCACGATCCGATTGAACACCGCCCGGGTTTCCTCGATGCTGGCGATGGGGTGGTCGGCGAAGCCGTCGAGGGGCCAGCCGGGGTAGGTCTCGTACTCGCGGGCGTACATCTGCGCCCGCATCGTCACGGGGTGGAAGGGCCGGCCCCGCACGCGCCGTAGCGCTTCGAGGTCGATCGGGCCCTTGATGGTGGCCTCGCCGGGGCCGTTGATCTTGTTGAGGATGGTGCCGTCGAAGTTGTGGACGGCCGAGTCGCCGTGGGAGCCGTGCAGGCCGCGGGTTGCTCCCTCGTACATGCCGATGTTGGCCATGGCCAGGAAGCACTTGTTCTCGTACGCCCGGGCGGTGCGCAGCGCCTCCCAGTTGCGAACGTCGCCGTGGCTCATGTTGTTGGGCTCCGAGGAGAGGTGCAGCAGGATCTCGGCGCCGTTCATCATCGTGCAGCGGGCGTTCTCCGGGAACCCCAACTCACCGCAGGTGAGCAGACCGATGTTGCCGATCTCGGTGCGGGCCACCGGGAAGAGCGCCTCCCGGCCGAAGCGCTGCACGAACTCGCTGTAGATGTCCGAGGGCGTGGTGTACGGGAACACCCAGGCGTTGTTGTTGTTCTTCCAGTGCTTGATGAGGATCTCGCCCTGGGGGCTCACGAGAAACGACGTGTTGAAGAACCGTCCGGGGAAGTCCGGGTGGACCTCCATCATGTTGGCCGCGATGTGGTTGCCGCGCCGGCGGGCCTTGTGGGCGATCAGATCGGTGTAGGGGCCGGGAATGGGCGAGGCGATGTCGATCCACTGCTGCAGGCTCAGCTTCTCCCAGCGGGCGTTGATGGCGTACTCCGGCAGCACCACGAGGCGCACGTCAGAGTTGCCGAAGGCAGTGACGTAGTCGATCAGTTCGAAAATGCGCGCCAGGTTGGCCCGGATGTCGCCGTCACGCTCTGCGGCGTCCAGCGACACCGCCCGCGCTCGGCTCTGTATGCATGCCACCTCGTAGTGGGTGATGTCATTCATCGTGGGTTCGCCTCCTGTCCTGGAACTGTGCTCAGTAGTCCGTCGCCGCCACCGACCCACAAGCCTGGCACGCATGGATTCCGGCCTCCGCCGGAATGACGGATGACGTGGTACGTGGCATTGACGAGCATTCTCCCCGACGTCCCGCGGCTCTGACCACAGGGTGATCAGAGACCTGCGGCGGTGGCCTCGCGACGGTGGTCGGCGGCGGCGAGGAGTCCCCCGGCGCCGTCGGTGCCGACCGTCACGACGCTACCGAAGATGTCGGTATCGGCGGGTCCCGCCGGCATCACCTCATGGCCGCGCCGCTGCAACTCGTCGCCCACTGCCACCCCGAAGCCCTGCTCCAGGTAGAGATGCCGGTTGGGCTCAGGACGCCGCGGGGCGCCCGACAGCCAGCGGGGGGTGTCCACGGCACTCTGGAGGTCCATCCCGCAGTCGACGGCGTTCACGATCACCTGAAAGTTGATCTGCACCTGCCCGCGCCCCCCCGGCGTGGCCCCCGCCATGACCGGCAGACCGCCACGCTCGAGCAGGAACGCGCTCAGCGTGTGCAGCGGCTTGCGACCGCCGGTGACCTCGTTGGGCCCCGGACCCACGACCTGGTTCGCCAGGCGGTCGTTCAGCAGAACGCCCGTGGTGGGCTCATAGAGCCGCGAGCCGAACTCGTTGAACAGGCTGTGGATCAGGGTCACGGCGTTCCCGTCGCCGTCCAGCACCGTGAGACAAGTCGTGTCGCTGCCGGCGATCCCGGTGGCCGGGCGCCGGAGATCCTCCGGAGCCAGCGAGTAAAGCTGTTCGCACCGTCGATCCACGTGCGCGTCGGACAGCAGAGCGGCAGCGTGCGCCACCGACCGCGGGTCGTCGCTGAGGGTCGCCAGCGCGTCACCGAACGCCGCATGCTTGCAGCGCACCATGGCGTCGATCCGGACGGGATCATCGAAGTAAAGCGCGCCCGTGTCCAGCCGCTCGTACATCGGGAGCTGCTGGAGCATCACGCAGCCGAGCGACACGGGAGGCTGGGTGTACACCGTCAGGTCGCGGTAGCGGGCGCAGAGCGGCTCGACCCAGGCACTGGTGTGCTGCGCCAGATCGGCCGCGGCCAGCAGCCCGCCCCCGGCGCCGACGTACGAACACAGCGCCTCGGCGACCGAGCCCCGGTAGAAGGCGTCCGGGCCGTCACACGCCACCGCCTCCAGGGTCCTCGCCAACTCCGGTTGACGGAACAGCTCACCGACACCGGCGCCGTTGCCGTCGACCAACCCGCCCAGGGCGGAGTCGGCACCGAGCGAGGGGCGCACCCGGTCGATAGCCCCACGGACATCTGACGAGAGTGCGAACCCCTCGCGGGCGTACGCCACGGCCGGCTCGAACAACTCCGCCAGTGACCGGGTGCCGAAACGCTCCCGAGCAGCACACACGGCATCGACGAAGCCCGGAACCGCGATCGACAGGGGCCCGAACCTGGGGATCGGTGATGCCGCCCCGTTGCCCGCCGCGAGAGCGGCCGGTGCCGCGCCGCTGCCGTTGAGCGCCACGACCTCCCCGCCCGACGTCCGGATGAGCCAGAAGGCGTCGCCGCCCACGCCGCACCACGGGAACTCCACGACGCTCTGCACCGCGGCCGCGCAGATGGCCGCGTCGACGGCGTTGCCGCCTCTGCGCAGAGCGTCGAGGGCCGCGCCGGTGGCAAGAGGGCTGCCGGTCGAGGCGACGCCGCTCGCCGACCGGAGGACGCCTGAGGCGGCGCCGATGTTGCGAACCGCGGTCACTCCACCACCGCGACCACTTCGATCTCGACCAGCATCTCGGGGTTCTTCAGCCGGCTGATGAACGCCGAGGAGCGTGGCGGGCGGGGCTCACCGAAGTGTTGCTTCCACACCTCGTTGAGCGGTCCCGTCGCCGTGCCCTCCTTGATGAAGACGGTCGCCTTCACCACGTCGGCCATGGTGGCACCCGCCTCGGCGAGGATGCCCGCGATGTTGCGCAGCGCCCAGTCGGTCTGCTCGCCGATGTCGCCCATCTGGCCTGTCTCACGGTTCCGGCCGGCCTGGCCGGACGTGAAAACGAGGTTTCCGACCCGGATTCCCTGGTTGAACGGACCTGTCGGCGTCGGTGCGTTGTCGGTGCTGATGATCCTGCGTGTCATGATTCGCCTTTCTCCCACGATTCGGATACCGCCACGTCCACCTCCCGCAGGGCGATCTCGCCGTGACGGTGGCACGCCACCCGGTGCGGCGCCGCGTCGGCGGCCACGTCGGTGCCATCGACCGGTTCGGCCTCCGGGTCGACCAGACGGCACGGATCGTCGAGGGCGTACGGGCAGCGGCTCTGGTAGCGGCAACCGGGGGGTGGGTCCAGGAGACTGGGCAGGTCGCCGGCCGCCAGCCGGTGCACGAGTTGCAGCCGCTGCCGAGCCTGGCCGTCCGCCCGCAGGATGGCCGCCACAATGCCCTGCGTGTAGGGGTGACGGGGCTCGGAGAAGATCTGCTCCACCGGACCTTCCTCCACGATGCGGCCCAGGTACATGACCGCCACCCGGTCGCTCAGGTGGCGCACCACGGCCAGGTCGTGGGCGATGAACAGGAAGGACACGTCCAGGGTGTCGCGCAGATCGGCGAGAAGGTTGAGGATCTGTGCCCGGATGGAGACGTCGAGGGCCGACACCGGCTCGTCGCAGATGACCAGCGACGGCCTCGTGATGAGCGCCCGGGCGATACCGACCCTCTGCTGCTGCCCGCCCGACAGCTGCCCGGGGCGGCGCTCGGCCAGCTCGCCGGGAAGACCCACCAGATCCATCATCTCGCGCACAGAATCCGCCCGTTCGGCGGCTTCACCGATGCGATGCACCTTGAGCGGCTCACCGATGATGCGCTCGACGGTCATGCGCGGGTCCAGCGAGCCCAGCGGATCCTGGAAAATCATCTGGCTGTGGCGGCGCACCCTGCGCAACTCCTCACCGTCCAGGTCGGCGAGGTTGCGGCCCAGCAGGTTCACCCGCCCGGCGTGGATCGGAACCAGCTTGAGCGCGGCGCGGGCCAGCGTCGACTTGCCGCAACCGGTCTCGCCGACCAGCCCGAGCGTCTCGCGGCGCCCGACGCGCAGCGAGACGTGGTCGACGGCCGTGATGGGACGCCCATCCGCGCTGTAGAAACGGACGACGAGGTCGTCGAGCTCGAGGACCACCGAGCCGTCGTCGCTGCGCTGCTGCGGGGGGCGGACGTCGCTCACGAGGTGGTCTCCCAGGGCCGCCCGGGCGGGGTGAGGCGCTGGGCCCGATCCTCCGCCAGCCAGCAGGCGCTCTGGTGGTCCGGACCAAGGCGCACCGGCGGCGGGCGCTCGCTAGCGCAGCGATCCTCCGCCAGCGCGCAGCGCGGCGCGAACGGGCACCCCACGATCTCGGTCGCGAGCGTCGGCGGCTGACCCTCGATGGGACGCAGCCGCCCGTGCACCCGATGGTCGAACCGGGGGACGAGACGCAGCAGGCCCTCCGTGTAGGGGTGGTTGGCCCGGTCGAACAGGTGCTCGATGGAGCAGTGTTCCATCGGTTGGCCGGCGTACATGACCAGAACCCGGTCAACGGTTGCGGCCACCACGCCGAAGTCGTGCGTGATCATCATGAGAGCGATGCCCATCTCGCGCCGCAGTTCGTCGAGCAGCAGCAGGATCTGCGCCTGCACGGTGACGTCCAGAGCCGTGCTGGGTTCGTCCGCTATCAGCAGCTTCGGCTCGCAGGCGATGGCGATGGCGACCATCACACGCTGGCGCATGCCGCCGCTGAAACTGTGCGGCAACTCGTCACAGCGCTTGGCGGCGTCGGGGATGCCGACCCTGTCGAGCAACTCGATGGCACGGCTGCGGGCCTGCGGGCGCGTGGCCCCGGTGTGGAAGCGGATGGACTCCGCCACCTGCTCCCCCACGGCCATGACCGGGTTCAACGACGTGAGCGGATCCTGGAAGACCATGCCGATCTGCCCGCCGCGTACCCGGCTCATCTCCGCCTCGGAAACCCGCAGCAGGTCGCGCCCCTCGAACAGGATCTCGCCGCTCAGCGACACGTCGTCGAACAGGCCGAAGAGGCGGAGGATGCTGAGAGCAGTCACCGTCTTGCCGCTGCCGCTCTCGCCCACGATGCCCAGCGCCTCGCCGGTGTCCAGGCTGAAGGAGAGCCCGTCCACCGCTTGCACGATGCCGTGGCGGGTGTTGAAGGCAACGCGCAGGTCGCGTACCTCGAGGAGGGGCGGGCTCATCCCGCGGCCCCCGCGTACTGCTCGAATCGCCGGGACAGGATGTTCAGGGAGAGCACGGTGACACTCAGCAACACGCCGGGCAGGATCGTGAGCCACCACGCCACGGTGAGCAACGGGCGACCGTCGGCGATGAGCAGGCCCCAGGTCACGTCGGGGGGCTGCACGCCCACGCCCAGGAAGCTGAGCCCGGCCTCGGCCAGCATCACGTGGCCGATCTCGACGACGAGCAGCACCATGATCCGGGGCACCACGTTGGGCAGGACGTGGCGTGCCAGCACTGCCGAGGTGCTGCAACCCGTGGCCACCGCTGCCTCGATGTAGGTGGCCTGTTTGATCTGCAGCGTCTCGGCTCGGACCACCCTGGCGAAGATCGGCCAGACCAGAGTGGGCAGCACGATGATCAGGATCGTGACGCTCGGCCCGAGCAGGCTCAGTAGCAGGATGGCGACGAGGAACATGGGCATGGCCGTCTGGGCTTCGCCGAGCCTGTTGATGAGGCGGTCGGCAGAACCACCGAAATAGCCGGCCAGCATGCCGAGCACCACGCCGACGCCGGCGCCCAGCAGGGTCGCCACGAGGGCGATGTAGAACGTGAGCCGGGCACCCTGCACCATCTGGCTGAGGAGGTCCACGCCAAGGGAGTCGGTGCCCGCATAGTGCGTGCCCGCCGGCGAGTCACCGAACGGTGCGATGAGTCGGTTGCGCGGATCGAGGCGTTCGGCGTCGTGGGGTGCGAAGAAGTCGGGGGCGACCGTCCAGGCGACCATGAGCGCCAGGAAGGCGGCGAACACCCACCAGCCGCGCCCGGCCGCCACCGCCGTCAGCCGGCGGCCGGCGGCCGTCATCGGCGACCGAGTGGGCGAGCGGGCGGCGTCAACGACCCGGATAGCCATCAGGTGGCCTTCACGCGGTTGTCGATCACCCGGTAGAGGAGATCCACGATGAGGTTGCTCACAATGACGAAGGCCCCGGCGATGATGACCGCCGCCTGCAGCACGAAGAAGTCCTGGCGGTGGGCGGCGTTGATGGTGAGCGTGCCGATGCCGGGCCAGGCGAACACGTACTCGATGGCGAAGACGGCCCCTCCCCAGAGGCGCACGTACTCCCAGCCGGCGATGGTGACGGTCGTCAGGCCGGTGTTGCGCAGCACGTGACTCCAGAGGACCTTGCGATGTGGGAAGCCCTTGCTGCGGGCCACCCGCACGTAGGGCTTCGACATCTCCTCCACGGTGGCCGAGCGGACGAGTTGGAAGATGCGCCCCCCATGCACCACGGCAATCGTGAGCGCCGGGAGCACGATGCTGTTCCACCCCAGCTTGCCCGACGTGGGAAAGATTCCGAACTGGACGGCGAACACAACGATCAGCAACAGCCCGAGCCAGAAGTTGGGCACCGACAGGGCAGTGACCGACAGGAAGTTCGTGCTGCGGTCGAACAACGACCCCGGACGCGAGCCCGCCAGGATCCCGCCCGCGATCCCGAACAGCGCGGCTCCGAGTATGCCGGCGATCGTGAGCTGGATGGTGTTGGGCAGCGCCTCTGCAACCGCCTCCAGAGCGGGGCGCTTCTGCCAGTGGGATTCACCGAAGTCACCGGTGAAGACGTCGGCGAAGTAGCTGCCGAACCGTTCGTGGAACGGTCGATCCAGACCGAAGGTACGAGCTATCCGTTCGATCTCGGCGTCTGGGGCGTCGACCGGGGCATAGACCAACGCCGGGTCGCCGACGATGTGGGCGAGGACGAAGATGACCGCGACGACGAGCACCAGTGTGATGACGCCGTCGCGCAGGCGCCGCAGCAGCACCCCCACCCCACCACCGGTCCGGCCCCGTCTGGGCCGGACCGGCAGGGGTGTCTCGTTGTCGACGGAGGTCACCGCCCGAAGCTCACTCAGGAACCGTCAGGCGGCGCCCCGTCGTACCGTGCGCGGGTAGGACCTATCCGAAGCTCATCTCGCTGACGTAGTACTCGTCGTCGAGACGGGGGTCCCAGTTGAGGTACTCGGACATGCCGTAGATGAGGTCCTGCTGCAGCAGGTAGATGGCGTGCGGGTTCTCGTGCAGCCGGGCCCATGCCGCCTGGTAGGCGGCGTTGCGGGTGTCCTGGTCGACGACGGTGGCGCCGATCTCGTACTGCTCCGTGACGAACTCGTCGCAGATCTTGCTGGAGCGGCCACCACAGGTCACGTGGCTGGCGACGCGGGCAGCGTCGAACCACTCGTTGGAGTTCCAGCCGTACTTGAGGTCGAGCGCATCTTCCTCGGTCCCGGGGACGCGGCCCGCGCTGCGGTACTCGTTCCACTCCCAGAGTCGGAGCGCCACATCGAGGCCGATGTCGCGGAGTTGCTGGGCGATCAGCCGGCCCGACTCCTCCGCACGCAGGTACCGACCGATCGGGATGTTCAGAGTGACCTCGAACCCGTCGGCATAGCCGGCTTCGGCCAGCAACTCCCGTGCCCGGTCGGGGTCGTACGGGTAGGGCCCGATGTCGGGGTTGAAGCCCGTCGAGCCCGGCGCCATGTGCTGCGCCTGGTTCGGACGGCCGAACCCTTCGTAGATGGTCTCGGCCAGCAGTTCCTTGTCGATCGCCATGTTCATGGCAATGCGGACGTCGGGAGAGGACATCTCGGGCACGTAGGTGTTGAAGGCGATGTAGCTGAACTCGGTGGCCGCAACGCTCTTGAACTGCGGCACCAGGTCCACCTGCTCGGGCAGGATGTCCAGCACCAGGTGCACCTCACCGTTCTGCAGGGCTGCGAGCGCCGTCTGGGCGTCGGGGATCACGCGCACGGTGAAGCGCGGGATCGAAGCACCCGTGCCCCAGTAGTCCGGGTTGAGTTCGGAGGTGATGGACTGGCCACGGTTCCACTCGACGAAGCGGTACGGGCCGGTCCCGACCGGGTTCTCGTTGATCTCGTCGCCGGCGCCGTTGGGCACCATGGGCACCTGGGCCATCTGCAGCGGCAGGGTGGATCTGGGTCCGTCGGTCAGGACACGGATAGTGGTGTTGTCGACGACCTCCGCCCCGGCGATGCCCCTGATGTAGGAGCCGCGCTGGGTCTCGAAGTCCTCGGCCACCATGCGGTTCACGCTGTAGGCCGCTGCCTCGCCGTTGAACGGCGAGCCGTCGTGGAACGTCACGCCCGGACGGAGCGTGAACTCCCAGGTGGTCTCGTCCACGATCCGCCAGTCGATGGCGAGGCCCGGCGCCAGCTTGGCGTCGCGGCCACGGAACAGCAGCGACTCGAAGAGGTTCCCGGTTATCACTCGCGCGGCGCGGTCGTTCACGACCTGGGCGTCCAGGGTGGACGGCTCGGTGGTCACCGCGATGACGATCTCCTCGCTGGGCACCGGCATGACCACTTCCGGTTCGGGCTCGGGCGCCGGTGGCGCCGCCATTGCCGCCTCGAGGGCCGCCTGCGTGGCAGCCGCGTCGGCCGCGGCAGCCGCCGCCTCGTCCCGGGCGGCCGCAGCCTCGGCGGCGGCGACGTCCTCCGCATTGCCCTCGGCGGTGGCCTGCGCCAGGTCGGCAGCAGCCTGTGCGGCATCCGCGGTGGCCTGCGCCGCCGGCGACCCGACCTACGGGCCGCGCGGTCATGTGCTCTCCCCGTCGGAGGTGACGAGGTCGGCGTACGCCGCGGCTATGGCGGCGGAGAGTTCGTGATCGTCGGTCGGCGTCGAGCCGCCGACACCGACGGCGCCGACGAACTCCTCCCCCTCGAACAGCGGGTACCCCCCGGGGTTGAGGGTGATCTCCCCGGGCAGGACGCTGACGAGGCTCTGCGGGAAGAGCGGACGATCCTTCCAGCGCTCGATCAGGTCGGCCGTCGGTTTGCGGAACGCCGCGGCGAGGCGGGCCTTACCCATCGCCATGTAGGGGCCGTGCCAGGAGCGGCCCCGCGCCAGCGCCACCGGATGTCCCGCGGCGTCGGCGACCGCGATGGTTGCCACCATGCCCCGCTCGGCCGCCAACCGGCGGCCCACGGCGATCAGACGCAGTGCCCGCTCAGTCTCCACGAACACCTGCCATCGCCGGTTCCGGCTGCTGCGACCAAGGGTCCGACAGCAGGCGCAGGTAGCGGGCGGCGTTCTCGCCCATCAGCTTGCGCGTTGCGTCAGCGCCGAGAATGGGTTCCCACGCCAGCACGCGGTCCGTGCTCTCCGGGTAGGTGCACTCGGGATGCGGGAAGTCAGAGGCGTACATCAGCACCCCGTCGCCGAGAAGGTCGTTGACGGCCTTGGTCATCTCGGGCCCCTCGTGGGACTCGATTGCACAGAAGACGCGTCCCATCCGGACATACTCCATGGGCGTGTGCTGCAGGTCCTTGGGGATCGCCCCCTTGACGTAGTCGATCTGACTCGTGAGGCGGATGATCCAGTTGGGGAGCCAGCCGTGCCCGGTCTCCACGCACGCCACCCGCAGGTTCGGGTAGCGGTCCAGCATGCCGCTGATCATCACGTAGCTGATGAGGCGTTGGGCGCCCCAGACGTGAGCGGCGGTGCGGGCGACCGCCACGTTGCCCCAGATGTCGCGGTAGCCGGGGAAGTAGGGGGCCTCGTAGAAGAAGCTGTGATGGATGATCGGCAGGCCGGCCTCGTCCATGGCCTGCCAAACCGGCTCGTTGTCGGGGTCGTCGGCCGGGAGACCTTCGGGCAGCACGGGCCAGACCGCCGCCAGCCACTCCCGATCCGCATGATCGCGGATCATCGCCGCGGCGGTCTCCGGATCGGCGCACGGCGCTAGCAGCAACCCCTTGAGCCGGCGCGGGTCGGCAGAGCAGGAGTCGTCCATGTAGCGGTGGTAGGCGCGGTACATGGCGAGAGCCAGGGAGAGGTCCAGCGCCGTCGATCCGGGCGCCCAGGTGCCGGGGATCAGGAGGTTGATGTCGACCCCCTCCACGTCCATGTTGTCGAGCCGGCCCTGGGAGTTCCCGTGCTGGATGCCGTCGGCGATGGGCTTGATCGCCAGATTCTGAACCCTGCCCTCCAGAGCGCCGCGGGCGCCGGCGCCGCGGGTCGCGGGGTCCTCGGCGGCCTTGTGCCCGGCCACCCGGTTGTAGGGGTAGGGGTTGACCCGCACCACGCCGTAGGGCTCGGTCGGGTGCCCCCGACCGGGTGTGGGTTTCGTGACCCGGATGTGCGGCGTCAGTTCCTCCCGGCGCTCCCGCAGTTCCGCGTCGGCGTAGAGCATCAGGTGCTCTATGGAAGGCGTGACGTGGGTGTCGATGTCGATGACCCGGTATCCCTGACGCACGGTTTCAGCCTCCGGTTCGGTTGTTCTGCTCGTCGGTACTGGTGGAGATGGGCGCGGGCACCGACTCGTCGGCCCCTTTGGCCCCGTCGGCGTCCTCGGTGTGGGAGGTGAGGATGGCCGCCACGAGGTCCTTCTCCACCTTGTCGAGAAGGGCGTGCATCCGCTCTCCCGCCGCGTCGGCGTCGCCGGCCTCGATGGCCTCCAGCAACGCCGCGTGGCCTCGATGACCCGAGCCGATCGGAGGCCGGTCGGTCGTCGGCCGGTGCGAACCGAACACCCGCCAGAAGGTCGGCAACTTGAAGAAGACCTCCCGGGCGGACTGGAACATCTGGTACAGAACCTCGTTGCCGGAAGCCTTGGCGATGGCGGCGTGGAACTCGGGATCGGCGGCGTGGTAGGCCTGCGCGTCGTCGGTGTCCATGCTCTCCAGCACGCTCCGCAGATTGCGCAGGTCGTCCTCCGTCCGGTTCTTGGCAGCAAGCCGGATGGCGTGCACCTCCAGGAGCTTGCGGACCTCGTAGACCTGCTGAACCGACTCGCTGGAGGCGACCGTGGCGAACCCGAGAGCCAGGGGGCCGATGCTGTCGGGGTCGCGCACCACCAGCGCCCTGCCCTCTCGCTCGACGAATCCGGCCGACACCAGGCCGCCCACGGCCTCGCGCACCGTGGTGCGTCCCACCCCGAACGCCTCGCCGATCTCCCTCTCGGACGGCAGCCGCCGCCCCGGGGCGAGGCGCCCCGACAGGATCTGCTGGCGCAGCTGATCGAACAGGCGATCCGCGAGGGTTTCCCGCGAGAGCTTCATGCCCCGACCGCCCCCGATCGCGCCATCGAAGGTGCACCGTTGCCGCCCGCGTCCCCCACGTCGGCAGCCAACCACGGCACACGGGAGGTGCCGGGTGTCCGATCGCATGCCGCGGGATCCACGTCGACCCGGCTGAATTCGGCGCGGGTGAATCGCTCCCGCTCGACAAGCGGCACGGTGGCGTCGACGCACACCTTGGTGCGCACGCCGCCGTCGGAGACGCGCACGTACTCGTGACCCCGCATGCCGGGGAGCAGTGTGATGTCACGCGATCCCTCGACTCGGGTGGCCACCGCGTACTCCACGTCATCGGGATCGGTGATGTCGATGTCGTCGTCCACGACGATCACCTGGTCGAGATCCTTGAGGGCGGCGAAGGCGGCCAGCATGGCGTTGCGCTGCAAGCCCTCGTCCCGGCTCGATCGTTTGGCGACCTGGATCACGAGATGGAAGCGGTAGAGCCCCCCGGCGGTGAGTTCGACGTCGGTCACGATGGGAACAGCGCGGCGGATGGCCTGGAGGGCACCGGCCTCCAGGACGTGCTTGCGCAGGATGATCGTCTCGCGTCCCGCGCCGCTGATGGCGTGGTACACGGGGTCTCGCCGCATCGTCATGGCGGTCACCTCGAAGATGGGCGACGGCCCCGAGTCCGAGAGGTAGCCCACGAACTCGGCGAACGGGCCTTCGTGCACCATCCGGTCGGGATGGATGACGCCCTCGATCGTGATCTCGGTCTCCGCCGGTACGGCCAGCGGCACCGACACGCAGTTGATGAACTCGAGCGGTGCGCCACGCAGGCCGCCCGCCGCAGCGCGCTCGTCTGCATCGGGGGGCATCTGGGAGCCCATGTAGGCGCCGGCGTAGATGAGCGCCACGTCGGTCCCCAAGCAGACCGCTATGGGGAGCGACTCACCGCGCTCCTGCGCCCGCTCGCAGGCCAGGCGCAGGTGGCGCCCGTAGTCCAGCTTGAGACCGGTGTGGCGCTCGTCGAGCAGTTGCAGGCGATGGAACGAGGCATTGTGCACGCCGGTCTCGGGATCACGCACCAGGATCACACCGGCGGTGATGAAGCGGCCGCTGTCAGCAGGCGTGTGCCGCAGGACGGGCAACTGCCGGCCGAGGTCGATGTCGCCGGGTTCGAGGACGATCTCCTGCGCCGGGCCGCCGGCGACGTGTACAGGCTCCAACGGCTGGTCGAGCGCCCACTGCATCACGGCGCGCATCTCGTGGCGGTCCAGCCCCAATGCGGTCTGGCAGTTGTCATCGCAACTCAGGAAGTTGCCGAGGACGGCCATGTCGTGGCCGTCGGCGATCTCGAACAGCAGCGCCGGTCCCCCGTCGAGTGCCTTCATGACACCGGCCACGTCGTCGATCAACCCCACCGGCTGGGTGATCTTGGCCAGGCGGCCGGCGGCGTCGAGTCGCCGGATCGCCGTCCGGAAAGAGGTGTCGATGGAGCCGATGCCGCCGCTCATCGGCGCGAGCGCCCCCGCCTGCTCCCCATGCTCACCCCGTGTCGGCCTAGACTGCTTGTCGGACAAACTGACCTTACTGTAGCCAGCAGTCCCGTGTCGTCAAGAAGGGTCGAGCCGAGCCGGTCGGCTTCAAGAAGAGGCCGAGGCTACAAGGTCAGGATCGAGAAGGGCCGCTGATGACCCGTGGATGGTTCCGACTCCTGAAACCCGACTCCGGGCGATTCGGGATACGTGCCCTGCGATCCGCCAGCTTCCGGCGCTACGCCGCGGTGCAACTGTTGAGCAGCATCTCCGTCTCGGCCCAGATGGTCACCGAACTGTGGCTGGTGTACCGGATCACGGAGGAAGGACTGTCGCTGGGAACCAGCACCGCCATCCGTGCCGCTCCCGCGCTGGTGCTGGCCGGTGTGGCCGGAAGCCTCGCAGACCGCTTCCCCCGCACGCGGTTGCTCACCATGACCCAGGCCGCCCGATACGTCATTGCCGCAATGTTCGTGTTGGTCACTCTGGGCGACCCCCCCGCCATCAGCACGGTGTACCTGCTGGTGCTCGGGCTCGGCTGCGTGCACGGCATCGATGCGCCCGTCCGGCGGGCGCTGGTGCGCGACGTGGTGGACCCCGGTGATCTGCCCAGCGCCGCCAGCCTCCACACCGCCACGATCTCGACGGGGGGGATCATCGGCCCGGTGTGCGCCGGGCTGCTCCTGACCAAGGTCGGCCCGGTGGCAGGCTTCGCCTTCAGTTCCGCCTCGGCGTTCGCGGCGGTGCTGTTCGTGCAGTCCCTGCGGCTGATCCCCCAATCCCACGATGAACCGTCGCGGGCCACCAAGGCGGCCCCTAACCACCAGGACGAGCCGTCGCCCGCCGTCGAGGAGGTGTCGGGCCACCAGGACGAGCCGTCGCCGGCCGCCGAGGCAGTCCCGGGCCCGGAACCGGCGCCAAAGGCGCGCATCTGGTCGCCCGAACTGCGGCCGACCTTCCTGCTGCTCGGCGCCTTCAGCGTGATCGGTCTGAACCTCAACGTGCTGCTGCCCCTGATCGCCGAAGGGGTCCTGGGCGGAGGTGCGGGCACCTATTCCGTGCTGTTCACGTGCCTGCGGGCAGGGGCGCTCGTGGGTTCGCTGCTCGTGGCCATGCGAGCCACCAGAACCACCAACTTCAATCGCATCGTCCTGGCGCTCGTTCTCTGCGGGATCGCGCTGGCATCGGTGGCCGCCGGCACCGTCGTCGTCGTCGCCGCCGTCACCATCGTGGCCACCGGCGTGTGCGTCGGCACGTTCCTCTCGCTGACGAGTGCCGGCATCCAGACGGGGGCCGACCGCGCCGTGCAGGGCCGCCAGGTGGCGGTCTACTCCTTCATCTTCATCGGCGGCCGCTCGCTGGGTGCCCCCCTCACAGGCTGGCTGGCGGACCGGCTCGGAACCCGCTGGGCCACACTGCTGCTGGGCCTCGGAACCCTGCTCGGCGCCCTGGCCGTCTACGCCGCAGTCCGCAGGCGGCTCAAACCTCCTGTGTAGGCGCCATCGTCGCATCAACCTGACCCCAGGACCGTTCGCCCGGACCCTACGTCCCGGCGCAGAGGTCTCTGCCCGTTGTGGAGACCCGGACGGCGGCGGGCCGGCGGTTACGGGAGACCTTCGAGTGCCCGTTCGGCGAGCGCGGGGCAGTGCCGGGCGTGGCGTTCCGTGCGGTCCAGTAGCCGTCCGGCGAAGGCGGGTGCGCATTCCTGCACACGCTCGTCCGCGACGGCTGCGGCGAAGGCGGCGGGCAGGCGTTCGGCCAGGTCGTGCAGGCGTTCCAGCACCGTGACCGGGTCGATTCCCATGCGTCGTGCCAAGACGGTCCAGTCCGCCGAACGGACCTCGGGAATCCGGTAGGTGTCCCCCACGGCCATGGCGAGCATGAACGGGCGCCGACCGCCGTCGTCGTACGGAAAGGCGGAGATCATGTCGTAGAGCGGCGCCATCCGCACCAGGTTCCGATTCAGGATCAGTGAATAGTTCTTGGCATGGGCGTCGGGGGCACCGATCATCCAGTTGTAGGCCAACGCATCGACGAACAGTCCGATGTCGCTCCCCGTCGCCGTCGTCGGCACGTGCCGGCGGAGCATCTCGACGATCTCCGGCGGCGACGGTCCGCCCTCGTGCTGGTACTTGTCGCGGGGAGAGCGGCCGAGCGCCTGGCAGAAGTCCTCCTGGTGCAGGCGCCACAACTCGTCGCCGTCCCATGCCCTGTCGAAGCGCTCGACGACGACGGCAACCTCGTCCTCGAACCGAGCCAACTCACTGAACGCCGCCCGCAGGCCCAGATTCCGCGCTGCGGCCAGACAGATGTGTTCGTTCACCTCCGTCCACTCGTACTGCGGCAGCCCCGGTTTGAGAACGTGGGTCGTTGGCGTCGTACCGACCGGCACGCCCCAGCCGTCCTCGTCGCGGTACAGGGCGGTCTTGGGCTGGCCGCCGGCCAGACTGAACACCAGACCGAGACCGGGGTCGGTCCACGTGGCGGCATCTCTGCGGAGATCACGCAGGCGCTCGGCGACCTCGGCTTCGGAGAGTGGCTCCACGCCTCCGCCCCGCTCGGCCAGCCGATCCGCCTCGTACGGATCGCAGAACTGCACAGCCCCCGCGCAGTCGTAGCCGACGGGTGTGGCGAGCAGATCGAAGGGGCTGAGGCTCGGCGCCCCGTGGGCGTCCCTCCACCGTCGCAGGACCTCATCGGATTCGGGCAGCAGCCCGATGATCCAGCGTCCGATGACATGGTTCGGATGGCTGGGGACATCCAGCGGCATCCCGACCGACAGCGGCGTGGCGTCGGGGTCACGGCGGTACTCCTCGTCGTAGACGAACTCGAGGGCCCCGTCGGCTGATCGAAGGATCCGACCGATCTCCTCGCCGTCGAGGAGGACCGACAGCACCCCGAACATCACGAACCCCAACCGGCAGCGGTGGCCTCATCCGCGGATCGCCCCGGCCCCGGCTCGTACGTCGCCGGGTCGAGAGCGGCGAACGCCCTCCCGAAGCGCTCGGAGCCCTCACGGTGCGACGGGCCGACGGCCACCCCGGATCCCAGGACGTCCAGGACCCGGAGCACCATGCCAAGTTCGACCGTCTGCTTCCCGTTCTCCATCTGCGACAGCCAGACCCGGCTCACCCCGGCCTGTTCGGCCACTTCGGCCTGCGTGCGCCCGTTCCGCTTCCGGATGTCGCGCACTACCAACCCAAGATCACGACAGTTGTAGATCCTGCCCATGGGATTCGCCCCCGTCGGTCTTGTAAATGCTTGCTTACATACTCTATCTGTATGTGTACATAGACACAGCATTTATGCATTCGTTCGCTTACACAAGTGCGCAGCGGGCCGTACGACGCGGAGATCGCGACTTGCGCTCCCACGCACTGGTTGGAAACCAAAATCCGAGCCCCCAACGAACCCAGTGCGATTCACTACAGGCCGACCACTCGAATCCACGACAGAACCGCCGACGGAGTGTGGGACCGATCCTCCGCTCTGCCTCACACCCAGGAGTGTCGCCGCTCGGCGCCGCCCGGAGTTGATCCGCGGCGGGTTTCAGGCGGCGGGCGTGTCGGGGCCGGGGTAGGAGTCGAGTACGCGGTCCACCAGTGCGGTGGCGCCGTCCCAGTCGTAGCGGCGGAACGAGTGGCCCTTCGTCTCGAACGTGGCGCCGGCGTAGAACATCTCGTACTGCACGTGGCGCGACCCGAACTCCGAGCCCACCGCGTCCCACGCCAGCTTGAAGAGCTTCACCCGCTCGTCGGCGGTGGCCACCGGCGACTGCTGCGTCCGGCCGATCAGCGAGCGGACTTCGGGGTTGGTGTAGTCGGCGTCGGAGGACGGAAGCATGATCACCCCGCCGCCGGCCAGGTCGCGCAGCCGGGTCGTGAACGTGCTGTAGAGCTGCTGGGTGAGCACCTGCGCCGTGTAGAGCATGTGCGCGTCGGGCGTGAAGTAGCCGAACCGCTCGCCGCCCTCGACCTCCATGGCCACCACCAGGCCGTGCACCAGTTGTGCCTCTGCTGCGATCTGCCCGAGCGCCTCGCGCACCTGCGGGATGGCCAGCAGCCCGTTCGTCTCGGCCATCCGCCGGGCAAGCCCGGCCAGGAAGCGCATCTTCACCGAGAGCCGCACCTGCGCCTGGTAGTTCTGCCACACGTGGGCAGGCGTCTCGTGGAACTGGGCGAGGCTCATCGCCACGTCCTCGTTCACCAGCACCCGCTCCCACGGCACCTTGGCGTCGTCGAAGTAGATGACAGCGTCGTTCTCGTCGTAGCGGGAGGACAGCGGGTAGTCGAATACCGATGGAGCGGCCGCCTCGTAGGACCGGCGCGACAGCACCTTGAGGCCCGGGAGGTTCATAGGGACGACGAAGGACACGGCGTAGCGGGACTCGTCGGGGGCGAGCGGCTGGATGGACGTCGCCAGAATCTCGTTCGCCATGACCGACCCGGTGGCCAGCATCTTGGCGCCGCGGATGGTGAGCCCCTCGTCGTCGGAGTCCACGACACCCGCCGTGAGGTACGGATCGGCCTGCTGCGCGGCCGACTTCGACCTGTCGGCCTGCGGGTTGATGATCACGTAGGAGAGGTACACGTCGTTGTCGCGGGCGTAGGCGTAGTAGTCGGCGAGGGCCGCGGCACGGTCGGGGTCGTAGGCGGCGAACCGCTCGAGCCCCATGAACATGCCGGCGATGGTGGAGGCCACGTGGTCGGGGGCACGCCCCAGGTAGCCCATGTGGGTCTCGCTCCAGGCCTCCAGCGCCAGGCGCCGCTGGACGAGGTCGGCGTGGGAGCGGGGAAGCTGCCAGATGCGGTTGTAGGGGCCGGCGCCGTCGTCGTTGCGGTAGGTCATGAGTTCGGCGTTCTGCGGGTCGGCGACAACGTCGTAGAGCGTGCCCGCCGCCGCCACGGCGTTGCGGTATGCGCGGCTGGTGGTCACGTCGGCGACCAACTCGCCGTCCAGGTACACCTCCCGCCCGTCCTGCAGCGAGCGGATGTGATCGGCGCCTGTCTTCACGATGCCATGACCTCCTGTGTGATGCGGGGTGCGTCGGCCGGGGCGTGGCCCGTCATTGACCGAGTTGGCGGTACTTGCCGCCGAAGAAAACGAGCGGGGCCGGGGACGGCGTCGACCGGTGACCGACGACCTCCCCCACGAATATCTCGTGGTCGCCCCCGTCGTAGGTGGCGTACGGCCGGCATTCGAAGCCGGCTATGGCGCCGGGGATGAGAGGCGCCCCACCGAATCCGTACTCCGGGTCGAGGTCGGCCCACTTGTCGGTGCCCGTACCGGCGAAGCGTCGCGAGAGTTCCACCTGATCGGCCGACAGCACGCTCACGGCGTAGCCGGGTGCCCGGCGCAACGCCGGCAGGCTCAGCGCGCTGCGGTCGACGCTGAACAGCACCAGCGGAGGGTCGAGCGACACCGAGTTGAAGCTGGAGACGGTGATGCCGACGAGTTCGCCGCCGTCGCCTGCCGCGGCCACGACGGTGACACCTGTGGCGAACATGCCGAGCGCGTCGCGGAGCGAGCGGCTCATCGGTGCGCCCCCGCCGCCAGCTGTGTCCCGTCGGCGGCGCTCAGTGCGGCCAGTTCCAGGGAGCGGTCGGCGTCGTGCACGAAACGGGCTGCCATCCCCGACAGCTGATCGAAGGATGACACCCCAAGCTGTGCGAAGAGCCGGTCGTTGATCTCCCGCTGGTGAGGCGCGAGGCGGGTGAGCAGCACGATCCCCTCCGGCGCCACGGTCAGCGAGACCGAGCGCCCGTCGCGGTCCGACGCGGCCTTGTGGACCAGACCGGCGGCGACCAGCTTGTTCACCTCCGCGGTTACGTACGGCTGGCTGAGATTCAGGTGACGCGCCACGGACGTCACGCCCACCTCCGTGCGCGACGCGAGGTGCGCGATCGCAATGAGGATGGTGTACGCCGGGCCGGAGAGCCCGATGAGTCCGCCCATGCGGTCCCGAATCTCCTGCAGCCTTCCCGAAAATGCCAGCAGGTTGTGCACCAGCCGGCGGAACTGCTCGTCGTCACCGTCGCGCAACAGCTCGCGGCGACCCACGGTGAGTGGAAGTTGCTGGGCGAAAGTCTCGCCACTCGCGGGCGTACTCATAAGTAAGCTATATATCTAACCTATGGAGTTTGTCCCGTCAAGCCTCGCCGGCAGCACCGCTCGAGCGGTCTCCTGGGAGAGCGCTGAGTAACTCCGCAGTCCACGTTGTCCGTCATTCCGGCGGAGAGCCTGCCCCGGACTTGATCCGGGGCCGGAATCCACTTTCCAGCGAGACAGGCCGGTCTGCGAATGGACTTCTCAGGGGCCTTCTAGGCTCCGGGGGCGGTCGAGGTGTGCCCGACCGGCGTGTTCAACAGGGGAGGTCCTAGCCATGAGCCTCACATTCGACGTGCCCGGCGGCACGGTCGACATCGATCCCACCGCGGTCGTCATCGCCGGATTCACGGGTCGGGATCGGGCCGCCGTGGAGGAACATCTGGGCGAGTTACAGGAACTGGGCGTTCCCACGCCCGACACGGTCCCCAGCTTCTACCTTGCGACGGGCGCCGCCGCAGTGCAGCAGTCCCGGCTACGCGTCGTGGGAGCGGAGACATCCGGCGAGGCGGAGGCGGTGCTGGTCTTCGACGGCGACGACGTCTACCTCACGCTCGGCTCGGACCACACCGACCGAGCGGCGGAAGCCATCGACATCGCCCTCTCCAAGATCGCCTGCCCGAAGCCTCTGGCCGCTAGCGCCTGGCGTCTCGACGAGGTGGCCGACCACGCCGACGAGATCGAGGTGCGCAGTTGGATCAGCGATGGCAGTGCAGGCGGCAGGGAGACCCTGTACCAGCACGGTCGCCTCGGCGAGTTGATGGGCTTCGAGGATCTGCTGGCCGCCACGCCGTTCACGGCCCGCCCCGAGAAGTTCGTGCTGTTCACGGGCACGTCCCCTGCGCTCGGGGGGATACGGCCCGCCGGGCGTTTCCGCGCCTCGCTGGACGACCCGGTGACGGGGCGCTCCATCACGCTCGACTACCACGTCGACGTGCTCGACGTTCTGAGGCCTCCGGGGTGACCCGGTGAGAGCGTCGCAGGTCATCGCCCTCCTCGGCTTGGAACCCTTGGCCGACGAGGGCGGTCGCTTCACCGAGACGTGGCGCGACCGGCACGGCTCGGCCATCTACTACCTGATGCAGCCCGAGGATTTCTCGGCCATGCACCGCCTGGACGGCCCCGAACTCTGGCACCACTACGCCGGCGCAGCCGTCGACATGCTGCTGCTCGACCCCGACGGGAGCATCACCGCCCCCACGCTGGGCGACGACCTCGGGCGCGGGCAGCGGCCGTGCGTGGCGGTCCCCACCGGCGTGTGGGTGGGAGCCGCCACCACGGGCGAGTGGTCGCTGGTGGGCACCACCATGGCGCCGCCGTTCGACCTCGAGGGTTTCGAGTTGGGCGACCCCGCCGAGTTGGTCGCCCGCTACCCCGCCGCCGCCGACGCCATCGCTCGCCTGGTCCGCCAACCTGCGTCCTGAGCGGCCCGCCGCGCCGACCGGCCGGTGGTCAAATTTCCAACATCCGGTGGTGGGCGTACGCCTAATCAGCGTTGATCCACGTTCAGGGGGCCTCGGTCGATGATCTCGAAACCGCATCTGGAGTTCCACTCGCTCGACTTGGACTCGGGCTGGGAGGTGCCGGCCGGCTACCCCGACGGGATCGCCCAGAAGATCCTGGCCAGCGAGTTGGACGAGGCCGGCAAGTCGGGGAACCGCACCCGCCTGCTGCGCTTCGGGCCCGGCGTCTACACCACGGTCCCGTTCTGCCACGACTACTGGGAGGAGGTGTACCTCGTCAGCGGCGACCTCTTCGTGGGCAGCGACGAGCAGGGCACCGGCGGTGTCGGCTACGAGCCACACACCTACGCCTGCCGACCGCCCGGCGTCGACCACGGCCCCTTCCGCAGCGAGCAGGGCTGCCTGCTGCTCGAAGTGCACTACTACGAGACCGGCTGAGCGTTTGTTGCGTCGTTACGGCTCCAGCCTGTCCAGTCATTCCGGCGGAGGCCGGAATCCACTGCCCAGCGGTCGCGTCTGCACTGCCGATAACCCACTCAACTCTCCGAAAAGGTCGAACAATCCCGGGGGCGCGCCGTGCGCATGATCGTCGGCATTTCCGGCGCAAGCGGCGTCATCTACGGCATCCGGATGTTGGAGGTGCTGGCAGGCGTCGACGACATCGAGACCCACTTGGTGCTCACACCGTCGGGCAGGTTGAACATCGGCATCGAAACGGACCACAGCGCCGGCGAGGTGGAGGCGCTGGCCGACGTGGTGCACAACATCAAGAATATGGCGGCGCCCATCGCCAGCGGCTCCTACCCCACGATGGGCATGGTGGTGGCGCCGTGCTCCATGAAGACCCTTTCGGCGGTCGTGAACGCCTACTCCGACAACCTTCTCAGCCGGGCCGCAGAGGTGACGCTCAAGGAGGGGCGTCCCCTCGTGCTGATGCCCCGAGAGTCACCCCTGCACGCCGGCCACGCCCGGCTCCTGCACGAGGCCACCCTCATGGGCATCCACGTCGCCCCACCCATGCCCGCCTTCTACAACGCACCGCAAACGGTTGACGACATCATCAACCACTCCGTCGGCCGCGTCCTCGACCTCTTCGGCATCGACCCCGGCATCGTGCGCCGCTGGTCGGGCCGCCCCCTCCGCCCCGACGGCTGAGGGCTCCCCCACCGCCGCGGTGCGGGACGCCTGCGATACCACAATTCTCGCGCATGACGACTCGGACGAGGCTGCCGTTGCAAAGTGCGGCACAAGGCTCGACGACACCCGCATATCTCGTCCTTTAGAGCTATATCCTTATATATCATATATATGAGCCTAGTGCGCCGAAGACGTTGAACCCGCTCCCGACTCCTATCGGGCAAAGGCCTGCTGCTCGGCATGGGGGAACAGCATCGCCGCGCACCGCCTTTGCCCCGCGTCCGAACGTGGTTGAACTGCGCGACGTCGGTTGCAATGCCTCGCCATGAATCCCAAGATCGCCAACTCGGCTCGCCGGCACGGAATAAGCGTCGATGACATCCTCCATGCTTACCGCAATCCCATTCGAGTGCACCAACTGGACGATTTGGACATGCTCATCGGCGCGGACGCGAGCGGTCGCCTGCTCGAGGTCGGCGTGGTGATCAATGAGGACGAGCGAACCGACGTTATTGTTCACGCCATGCCGATGCGGCCAAGATTCCTGGAGTGACAGCCATGCCGTGGACCCTCCAGCAGATTCTCGACCACGCGGATGAACTCGCCGACCGCTTCGAGGCCTTCGACCCGTCGGAGTCGGACCAGATCCCGGTGGCCGAGTACGTCCTGCAACGTGCGGTCAGAACACGTGCCATGGACGAGGCGCAGTTCATCGAAGCCATCAGGGAAGCGCTGAACTCCGGGACATCGTGGACCCGCATCGGCGAAATCGTCGGCGTCCCCGGCCGCGAAGTCCAACTGTGGTACAGCCGCCTCGCTGAGCCGCTGGAACAGAGCGGCCCAAGCCTCGCGTAGCCACGAGTTCGACACAGCCAATGCCCACGCTCATCATCAACGAGCAGTGTCGGCGGCGCACCCGGCCTCTTCATAGGTAGCCACCGGGCCGGAGCCGCGATCGGGCGCGCGGGCCTCAACCATGCCCGCCGTTACGCGGTCAGACGTCCCAGTCGCGGGGTTCGATTTCGGCGGTGTGACCGTGGCGAGCGAGCAGGTCGGCAACGGCGTCCTGGGCGAAACGGAGACCGTCGTGCATCCCCAGGCGGAACGGTGTACCGCCCTTGGCGGCGTTGTAGTCGAGTTCGCCGACGATGCGGTCCAGCAGGTTTTGCAGGTCCGCGGCCAGCGTGGCACCTGACGTGATGACCCGCTCGCCCTGGTCAGCCTCGAGGGAGTTCCCCGGCGGCTGCGACGTCGGCTCGGCCTCCGGCGAGTGGAACTGGACGATCTCCTCGAGCTGTGCTGGATCGAACCCCACGACGCGGCGGTCCCCCGCTATGAGCGTCGGGACGACGAGTTCGCCCGTCCGGGCAAGCAACTCAGCGTGGGCTTCGGGACTCTGGCGGATGTTGCGGTCGTCGAACTCGACGGAGTGCGCGTTCAGGAAGTCCCGAACACGGCAACATTCCTGTCAGGTCGGGGTCCGCGCATCAGTGTTAAGACTGTAAAGAACCGGTCGTTCCACGTGTCGCTCCATTTCTCTCTGCTCCCAGCGTCAGTTGCACCCCAAGTCTCACACCCCCGCCACAGATACACAAGCAACACCGTCGTATCCGGGGCGCGTTACTTGGCCGCGAGGTTGGCAAGTCCGCCGGGCACTGTTGCACGTCGGCCCACTAGGGTGTCATGCTCACATCATGCTATTCTCATGCTATGGCGAATCTACAGGTGAAGAACATCCCGGACGATCTGCACGAGCGCCTGCGCCGCCATGCGCGTGCGAGCAACTGCACGATCAGCGCGGCGGTGCTGACGGCCGTGGAACGCGAGCTGGCACGGTGGGAATGGCGTGAGCGTCTGGCGCATCGACCGGTGACCGACCTCGGCGTGGAGGCGGCAGAGCTCTTGGCGGAGGAACGCTCGCTCCGCAGCACGGAGATCGGGTGACGCGTTACGTCGTCGACGCCTCGGTCGCCGTGGAGTATCTGCTGAGGACACCGCTCGGCCTGACAGTGGCCGACACAATCCAGCACGCCTCGCCCCTCGCTCCCGAGTTGATGGACGCGGACGTGCTGTCGATCTTGCGTCGGGCCGTGCTGAAGGGATACCTCGCGGAGGAACGGGCACGAATGGCCGTGGACGACCTCACCGTTTGGCCTGTCGACCGGGTTCCGCACCGGGCGCTCGCCCGATTGGCCTGGCAGTACCACCGCAACGTCAGCGCCTACGACGCCCTCTACATCGCCACCGCCCGCGCCCACGATGTCCCGCTTCTCACCGCCGACGGCCGCCTCGCCCGGGCACCAACGCCCGGCGTCGCCGTACAACACGTCAGCATGGGCTGAACCGACCGCACAGCGGCGCTGTCGGAAGCCACTCGCGTGCGGCTCCACTCCCACGCCGGGTCCGCCGTAGCCATCGGAAGTGCCGCCACGGGACTCCACTACCCTGACGAGCTACCGAACGCCTGTCCCGACCGTGAGATCCCATGTCGCTGCAAGAACGACTCGAAATAATCCGCTCATCGCCTGTCCCCCGGAACGAGGAGTCGGCCAAGTTCCAGATCTTGGCGCCGATCCTGCAGAACCTGGGTTGGGATCCTTCAGAGATCCTCCCTGAACACGCCGTCGGCGGCAGGGGCGGCGGTCGAGCCGACTTTGCGCTCAAGAGTTCAAACCGCATCGTGGTACTGATCGAGGCCAAGGCCCCCGGGTTGGACCTACGCGGCCATGTCGTTCAAGTACTCGGCTACGCATTCCACGAGGGCGTGGACATCTGCGTACTCACAACCGGGTTGGAATGGTGGCTGTACCTCCCGAGGGAATCGGGTCGGCCATCGGAACGCCGTTTTGCGGTCCTGAACGTCATGGATGACCCAGTCGAACAACTGTTGGAGGACTTCGACACCTTCCTGAGCAGGGAAACCCTGGTCAGCGGTCAGGCAGAACAACGAGCGAGGCTCGTTCTCAGAGCGCAACTCGAGGCGGCCCAACTGAACAAGGAGATCCCGAGCATCTGGAAAGAAATGCTTGAGAAGGCCGACGAAGAGTTGGTCGACCTGCTGAGCAACCGGGTCTACGAGAAGGTCAATCTGCGGCCGACCAAGGCGCAGGTGGTGGCCGCGCTGCGCGGCTCACCCATCCCTTCCACCGCCATCCCCGCCGATACGGCTGCCGCACCCCCCGCACCCGCACCCTCGGACCAGGACCAACCGGCTCAGTGGTGGCGCAGCTGGGGGAAGCCCACAGCGATCCAGCTATGGGGCAAGCGCTACCCGGTGAGCACGCACATCGGAGCCATGAGAAAGTTCGTGGACCTCCTCTACGAGCGGCACCACGACGACTTCGATCGCGTCTTGAAGGTTAGGGGGGGCCAGTATCCGCACGCGGCGCGTGATCCGGACACGCTTGCGCCGTCCTATCCGCGCCACCAGCCGATGTCATCGGGATGTTTCGTCGCTCTCTCCAACAACCCCGAAGACATCAAGCGAAGGGTCGGCCGGCTTCTCGAGTGCTTCGATTACGACGCATCGGACTTCAAGTTGCTTTACGACTAGCCCTAGTCGATCCGGCACGCGCCACGCGCATTCGAGCGCAGGCGCGGCCGCAGCAACACGTCAGGGAGCACATAGCACGGCGGGGCGGGGCGCCGGGCTGCGACGACTCTTCGCCCGTGCGTCGGAGGAGCAGAGCGGCGCCCCACCCCACCCGGCCCGGACTACCACCGCGGCAGCGAGCCGTCAGCTGCGGTGGAGGATGAAGTCGATTTCGATGTCGGGGCGGAGGACCTCGTCGGGGCCGAGGAACATGATGCCGGTCTCGCCGCTGCGCTGGCTGGACGGGATGAGGGTGATGGCCGGCGGGTTCTCGATGCCGGCCTCGGCCATGATCCGCTCCCAGGCCCGCACGAAGCCCCGGTAGTCGCGCCGGGCGTGCACCAGGAAGATGTGGGCGTCCACCACGTCGCTGAGTTCGAAGCCGTTGGCGTCGATCTGGTCACCGATGAGCCGCATCGTCGTCTCGGTCTGCATCTCGATGTCGGAGAAGTAGTGGCGCAGAGCCGACGGGCCGGTGCCCACGATGCCGGTCAGGAAGTCGGGCACGGGCACCTGCCCGGCCAGGAACAGCCAGTCGTCGCCCACGGCGATGCCGGGCGTGAAGTTCACCTTGCGCACGTCCACGGGGTGCCAGTGGATGCCCTTGCGGGTCTCGACGATCTCCATCGAGTCGTCGGGCATCACCATCAGCAGATTGGTCACGAACACCGCCCTGTCGACGAGCAGGTCGCGTGCCGCCATGGACGCCCGTGTGGGCGGGCGGGGCATGTAGCGGGCCCATACGGCGTCCACGTCGGGGAACGTTCCGAGGTCGGGCTCGTACAGGTGCGCCTTGACCGTGTTGGCCACGTTGGTCCCGGCCGCCTGCATGACCTTCTGCAGGTTGGCGAATACGTACTCGGCCTGATCGGTGGCGTCGTTGGCGTAGTAGGGGAAGGCGGGCAGGCGCTTGCCCACGGGGATACCGGACTCGTAGTCGCAGGCCGGCAGCGCGGAGGGGTACACCCACGGCCCGGCCTTGACGGCCTGCGGAACGTGCTCGTAGGCCATCGGGTCGGGAGCCTCGTCGGTGTGGACGGTCTCGCGCGTCAGCGACGAGCCACTGCTGAGGGCCACGGCGTTCATGCTCACCCGGGCGCCGGGCACGACCCAGTCGTCGCCGACCACGATGGTGGTTCGGGCCGGAGGCGAGTCGCCGAAGGCCTCGATCCAGGCCAGCTTGAACTCGTGGAAGTCTGCCGCCGCCGCCAGTTGCACCTCCACCCGCAGCACCCGGTCCATCGAACCCACGCGCTCGGCCAACTCGTCGAGGACGACTTTGGACTGGGTGTAGACGTCGGAGTCGCCCATGTACGGGGAGTTCGATCCGGATTGCACAGTGTTGCCGTCGGCGTCGACGGGGAAGATCGTCGAGACGTAGAGCAGGTCGCCGGCCGCGGTGGTCTTCGGGCCGGGCAGCAGGTGCTTGGGAGCGGTCATGGGCGTTGCCTCCTGTCGATACGGACCGGGAACGGAACACCGTCGCCGCCTCCGGGAACCGGGAAATGTCAGCAGGATCGTAGACGATTCAACACTGCTTATGATTGGACCACCGGCCACCGGCTCGATCAGCCGACCGGCACCGAACGACGGCCCGCCCCGAGGAGGACCCGGCAATGCCCTTCGTAGTACGGAAGATTCCCTTCGAGAACGTTCAGGACACGTCCGGACTGGAGGCGGCCATCGCCGCCGGCGACTTCCGGGCCGACCGGATCGTGGCCCTCATCGGCAAGGTGGAGGGCAACGGCGGCGTCAACGACTTCTCCCGGGTGCTGGCCGACAGGGTGCTGCGGGACTTCCTCGTGGCTCACGCCGGGAAGACCCGCGCCGAGGCACTGCAGGTGCCGATCGCCTGGTCCGGAGGCTGCGACGGTGTGATCTCGCCGCACATGACCGTATTCGCCGAGGTGGACGGTCCGGCCGAGCCGGCCGATGAGAAGCGCCTGGCCGTGGGGTTCGCCGTGTCCGAGCCGATCCTGCCCGAGGAGATCGGGCGCCTGGAGATGGTGGACAAGGTGACCGTCGGCGTCCACCAGGCGATGGCCGCCGCCAGCATCTCCGACAGCGCCGACGTGCATTTCGTGCAGACCAAGACGCCTCTGTTGACCGCCGAGCGCATCGCCGATGCCCACTCCCGCGGCAAGACCGTCGCCCTCACCGACACGATGGAGTCGATGGCGGTCTCCAACGCCACCTCGGCGTTGGGCATCGCCACCGCTCTCGGCGAGATCCCCCGGCCCCGGCCCGAGCAGATCGCCCACGACCTGTCGGTGTACTCCTCGGTGGCCTCCTGCTCGTCGGGCGTGGAGCAGGTGGAGGCCCAGATCGTGGTGGTGGGCAACCGCACCGGCGTCGGCGGGCGCTACCGCATCGGCCATTCGGTGATGCGCGACGCCTTGGACTTCGACGGTATCTACGACGCCATCCGCTCGGCGGGCCTGGAACTGCCCGAACGGCCCCGGGCCGAGGACCTACAGGGGCGGGTCGTGAACTGCTTCATCAAGTGCGAGGCCGACCCGTCGGGGCGGCTGCGGGGGCGGCGCCAAGTGGCGCTCAACGACTCCGATGTGCACCACACCCACCACACGAAGGGTGCCGTGGGGGGTGTGGCCGCGGCCGCCATCGGTGACCCTGCGGTGTTCGTCTCGGTGGCGGGCTTGCAGCAGGGCCCGGCCGGCGGCGGCTCGGTTGCCGCCATCGTGGACCTCGGGCCGTGAGCCGGCTACGGGGCCTTCCTCCCGAGGAACTCTCTGAGGCACAGGGGCGCCTGTACGAGTTGATCGCCGGCGGGGACCGGGCGCGCGACGCCTCGTTCCGCCTCACCGAGGCCGACGGCAGCCTGGTGGGACCGTTCAACGTTCTGCTGCTTAGCCCGGTGGTCGGCGAGGCCGTGCAGTCGGTCGGGGCGGCGATCCGTTTCGGCTGCGGACTGAGCCCGGTGGTGCGGGAGGTGGCCATCCTGGCCGTGGCGGCCCGCTGGCGCTCCCCGTTCGAGTGGTGGGCGCACGACCCCATCGCCCGCAAGGCCGGGCTGACCGACGCTCAGATCAGGGCGCTGCACGACGGCGAGACGCCCTCGTTCGACGACGACACGGCAGCGGGCGCCCACGCCTTCGTCCGGGCGCTGATCGACGGCAAGCGCCCCGACGACGCGGTGTTCGGCGCCGCCCACACCGCCCTCGGCGCCGACGGCATCATGGAGTTGGTGACCCTGGTGGGCTACTACACGCTCCTAGCGCAACTCATGCAGACCTTCGACGTCGGTGTCCCCACCGGCGAGACCTCCCCCTTCTGAGCCGCCCGCGACCGTCGCACGGGATGAACGACCGAACCAACAACGAAGAGCAGCGCGCGATCGCCGCGGCGATCGTCGGGGATTGTCGGCGCTTCGGAAATTAGCGGGGTGTGATGGTGGCGAGGAGTGCCCAGTTGGGTCTGCCGGCGTAGAGGAGCGACCGGATCCGGTAATTCGCGAAGTTGCGGAACCCGAAGGCGATGCGCTTGACGCGTTGGATCAGATTATTCACGGCTTCGGTGGGTCCGTTCGAGACGCGTGAGCGGTGCCAGGCGGCGATCTGGTGTGCCCAGCGGGCCACGTCAAGGAGTTGGCCGGCCGCCACGTCGTTGACCGTCAACAGGTCCGAGTCTTCGACGCCGAGCACGTTCACAGCAGGCAGGCCGATCGGTGAGTCATCCCGCCCTGCCCAGCCAACCGGCGAGATTGTGGCGGGTGGTGAGGGTGCTGGGGTGGTCGGCGCCCAGCACCCGCAACCGGTCCTCCAAGAGCGCCTCCAAAGCAGAAATCGCCTCGTCGACGCGCCCCGCCTCGCGCAGCAAGTAGGCGAGGTTGTGGCGAGTGGTGAGGGTGTTGGGGTGGTCGGCGCCCAGCACCCGCAACTGGTCCTCCAAGAGCGCCTCAAAAGCGGAAATCGCCTCGTCGACGCGCCCCGCCTCGCGCAGCAAGTAGGCGAGGTTGTGGCGAGTGGTGAGGGTGTTGGGGTGGTCGGCGCCCAGCACCCGCAACTGGTCCTCCAAGAGCGCCTCCAAAGCGGGAATCGCGTCGTCGACGCGCCCCGCCTCGCCCAGCCAACCGGCGAGGTTACTGCGGGTGGTGAGGGTGTTGGGGTGGTCGGCGCCCAGCACCCGCAACCGGTCCGCCGAGAGCGCCTCCAGCGCAGAAATCGCGTCGTCGACGCGCCCCGCCTCGCCCAGCCAAACAGCGAGGTTACTGCGGGTGGTAAGGGTGTTGGGGTGGTCGGCGCCCAGCACCCGCAACTGGTCCTCCAGGAGCGCCTCCAGCGCAGAAATCGCGTCGTCGACGCGCCCCGCCTCGCCCAGCCAAATGGCGAGGTTGTTGCGGTTGGTGAGGGTGTCGGGGTGGTCGGCGCCCAGCACCGGCAACTCGTCCTCCAGGAGCTCCTCAAAAGCGGAAATCGCGTCGTCGACGCGCCCCGCCTCACCCAGCCAACCGGCGAGGTTACTGCGGGTGGTGAGGGTGCTGGGGTGGTCGGCGCCCAGCACCCTCAACCGGTCCGCCAGGAGCGCCTCAACAACGGAAATCGCCGCGTTGACGCGCCCGGCCTTGGCCAGCCAAACGGCGAGATTGTTGCGGGTGGTGAGGGTGTCGGGATGGTCGGCGCCCAGCACCCGCAACCGGTCCTCCAGGAGCGCCTCAACAACGGAAACCGCCTCGTCGACGCGCCCCGCCTCGCCCAGCCAAACGGCGAGGTTGTTGCGGGTGGTGAGGGTGTCGGGATGGTCGGCGCCCAGCACCCGCAACCGGTCCCCCAAGAGCGCCTCAACAACGGAAACCGCCCCGTCGACGCGCCCCGCCTCGCCCAGCCAAACGGCGAGATTGTTGCGGGTGGTGAGGGTGTCGGGATGGTCGGCGCCCAGCACCCGCAAAGTGTCTTCCAGGAGCGCCTCATGTTCGGTGATTGCTTTGCTTGTGTTGCCTGATTGGCCCAGTGCAGTGGCGCCGTAGTGGCGGATCGAGAATTGTATTTCTGTAAGGATTTGTTGGGGATCGAGACGTAGATAGTCTTCGTAGAGGCGGACCCGTTCGGGTAGTTCCCGGGGGGTGTCGTGGAGATCCGCTAGGAGGGAGTGTATGGCTTGAGCGGCGAGTTGATCGTTGGTGAGATAGCCTTCGGCGTGGAGCACCAAGATGCTGCGTGAGCGGTTTGTGGTGTCAGGATGTTTGTCGTGCTTGGCGATCAGAACCGAGGCGAGAGCCTCGAGGACTTGCCGATGGGCGTCGCTGGTGTACAGCGCGTCTCGTAGGAGTCCGTTACTCTCTGTCTTGACGACTTCGCTTTGAATCTCTTCCGCGAATGAGCGAAGATAGTCATCGATGACACGCACCCACGCATAGGCGTGGGGGGCTCTGTCCAACTCGGCGAGGACGGTGTCGCGGTCTGGTAAATTGAGGTGCTTGATGACGTCGAGGAGCACAGGCTGCGTCCAACGTCTCTCGCCCCCGTCGCGCCGGCCACTTGATTCTTCGATGTCGCCACTGCGGGAAGCCCCAACAATGTTGGCCGGGCTGATGACGTGGGCCACCGCAAGCGCGAGGCGTGTCTCCTTGGGGATTTCTCCCCATATCTCCAAGTACAGTTTATGGAGATCCTGGGGCAGGATCTCTGTGATCTTCTCCGGGCCGATTCCCAAGCGTTCGCCCGGGTGGTGCCGCTTCAGCAGTTCGCAGGCCATCTCAATGGCCAAGGGGTTGTTGTAGCGGTGCGTGAGAGCTTGAAGAACATTCGGGGCGATCTTCGGGTAGTAGCCGCGAACAATCGCCCGACGGGCCTCGTCGTCGAGGACCACAAACCTCGCGCCGGGCGCGAACGGTTCGCCGGCCTCACGCTTGTCATCGACGCGATGCATCCGGCCGTCGTGCCTCATCACCAGCGCGGCGAGTTCACTGTTCGAGTCGACCTTGTCGGGCCACGTGGTGGAGATCACCAAGATCGGCCCCTCGACGCGCAACAACCTGTCGAGTAGTTCCAACAACATGGTGTCGCCCTTGTGGATGTCCTCCACGAAGACCACGACCGGCAAACCGGCCCTGCTGATATCGCCCAACAGGGCGACACTGTCATCAACGATGTCAGAAGCCTCAGCACCCCCCAGCAGCGACGGCTCAGCGACCGCCCGGCGGACCTGTTGACGGTCGCGGCCGGCCTTGACGCCCATGCGTAACAACCGCGCAGAGATCCCCAACGCCGGCACGACCCCCTCCGCGACCGTCTCCCCGACCGTCGCGGCTGCCTGCAGCGCGCCGTGCTCGCCGAGCGTTCTGCCCACCTTCACCACTTTGGCAGCAAGACGCCTGCGCACAGGCACCAACTTGCGCTGCGCCTCCTCCAAGAACAACTTGTGGTCATCAAGTTGCTGAAGATCCTCACGCAACATGCCCGTCGCCACGCCGTTGCGCACCGCACACGCAATCCCCCACCAAAAGAACTCCGGCAACGACCGGCCCGGCTTCTCGAACTGAGCCGGGCGCACCGCCTTGCGCCCCTGATCGGGATCGTTGATCTCATCAGGCCAATACCCCGGCTGAGACTGACGAGCCGCTAACCGCGCATAGAACTCGCGCCCCACGCGAGTCTTACCCCAACCCGACGGAGCCTCCAAAGAAACCAAACACGCCCTACCTTCCCGTAACACATGGTCATAAACTGAAACAAGTCCATTCACCATCAAAACACGCGACTCACCGAAAAACCCACCTGACCCGACCACCACACCACCTCCACAGGCCAACGAGCAGCCCCACCGATCCCCGCGACTGATCTACCACCACAGTCAGCGCAGATCAGCACACGACCAACAGAGAACTCCAGTATGACATGAATCGCCCCGGGGTTCGTAGAGGCTGGTCTTCTCCGTTCGAGCGCGGGGACTCCCTGCTCGCGCTCCACATCTCCCGATCCCGGCCGTTGCGCATAGCCCGGTCGGGTTGCCGCGCCGACCGCGGTCCGGGGCCGGATACCGTCACGCCATGCAGTTAGAACCGTTCAAGATCGCGATCAGCGACGACGTCCTCGAGGACCTGCAGGGCCGCCTGCGCCGTACCCGCTGGCCCGAGGCCGAAACCGTCGACGACTGGTCCCAGGGCATCCCGTTGGCCTACGTGCGGGAGGTGTGCGACTACTGGGCCAACGAGTACGACTGGCGGGTGCGCGAGCGGGCACTCAACCGATTCGACCACTTCATGGCCCGCGTCGGCGAGATGGACGTCCACTTCATCCACGTCCGGTCACCCGAGGCCGGCGCCATCCCACTCGTCATCACGCACGGCTGGCCAGGGTCGGTGGTGGAGTTCCAGAAGGTCATCGGGCCGCTGACCGACCCGGTGGCCCACGGCGGGTCGGCGTCCGACGCGTTCGATGTCGTGTGCCCGTCACTGCCCGGCTTCGGCTTCAGCGGCAAGCCCACCGGCACCGGCTGGGGCGTCGAACGGATCGCCGACTGCTGGGCCGAGTTGATGGCCGGACTGGGCTACGAGCGCTACGGCGCCCAGGGCGGCGACTGGGGCTCGGCGGTCACCACGGCGATCGGCACCCGCCACCCGGAGCACTGCCTGGGTATCCACCTGAACATGGTCATGCGCTGGAACATGGCGATCCCCGACCTGCGCTCGGACGACCCCGAGTGGTCCCCGGAGGAGAGAGGCTCCGTCGCTGCAATCAGGTACTTCGCCGAGTGGGAGTCGTCCTACAACAGGCAGCATGCGACGCGGCCCCAGACGGTGGGCTACGGGCTCACCGACTCACCCGCAGGCCAGGCGGCTTGGATCCTGGAGAAGTTCCGGGCGTGGACCGACTGCGACGGGCATCCGGAGAACGTGTTGAGCCGCGACGAGATGCTCGACAACGTGATGCTCTACTGGCTGAACGCCAACGCCACCTCATCGGCGCGCCTGTACTGGGAGATGTTCAGGCCGGGTGCCCGCAGCCCTGGGGGCACAACCGCACCCGTCACGGTCCCCGCCGGTGTGGCGAAGTTCCCCAAGGAGGTCGTCCCACCGGTGCGTTCGTGGTGCGAGCCGTTCTTCGATGACATCAGGCACTGGACGGAGATGCCCCGCGGTGGGCACTTCGCAGCCTTCGAGCAACCCGAACTGTTCGTCGACGACGTCCGATCGTTCTTCGCCAAGTTGCGCTAGCCCGGGGGCTACGGGGCGGCGCCGAGGGCCTCGCCGGTTTCGGGGTCGAAGAAGTGGACGCGGTCGCTGTCGATGGCGAGTTCGACGGCGGTTCCCGCACGGGGTGAGCGGCGGGCGTCGATGCGGGCGGTGAAGACGGAGCCCTCCTCGTCGGCCAGCAGCGTCATCTCGTCGCTGCGCTCCCCCTCGGCGGCAGCGCGTGTCGCTTCGGTGTCGACGCGGGGGGCGTCGATGGTGAACACCAGGTAGGTCTCCGCTCCCAGTTCCTCCACCACCGACGGCACGACCGTGATGCGCGGCAGATCGCCGGCGGCGTCGTCGGAGTGTGCGAAATCCGTGGGCCGGATGCCCAGAATCACCGAGCGGTCCCCGCCGCGCAGTGCCGAGCCGGCCGGCAGCGGCATCTCCAGCCCGGCGAAACGGACCCGGTCGCCCGCCACGGCGGCCTCCACGAAGTTCATGCTCGGCGAGCCGATGAAGGCGCCCACGAAAAGGTTGACGGGGTGACGGAACAGCTTCTGGGGGGTGTCGCACTGTTGCAGCACCCCGTCGCGCAGCACCGCCACCCGCTGACCCAGGGTCATTGCCTCGGTCTGGTCGTGCGTCACGAACAGCGACGTGGTCTGCAGGCGGCCGTGCAGACGCACCAGCTCCGAACGCATCGCCACACGCAGCTTGGCGTCGAGGTTGGAGAGCGGCTCGTCCATCAGGAACGCCGCCGGTTCGCGCACCATGGCCCGGCCCATGGCCACCCGCTGGCGCTGCCCGCCGGAGAGGGCGGCCGGCTTGCGATCCAGCAGATCGCCGAGGCCGAGGGTTGTGGCCACGGCGTCCACCAACTCGTCCCGCCGGGTCTTGGGGATCTTGCGCATCCGCAGCCCGAATCCGAGGTTCTGGCGGACCGACATGTGCGGGTAGAGGGCGTAGTTCTGGAACACCATGGCGATGTCGCGCTCGGGTGGCGCCAGGTCTGTGACGTCGCGGTCGCCGATGGTGATCGTCCCGTCGGTGGCCTCCTCCAGACCGGCGATCATGCGCAGCATCGTCGACTTACCGCAGCCCGACGGTCCCACGAGGACCATGAACTCGCCGTCGTCGATGTGCAGCGACAGGTCGTCCACCGCCAGCACACCGTTGGGGTACACCTTGGTGACATGATCCAGTGTGATTGCGCCCATTGTTGTCCTCCGGCTCAGCTCTCTCGCCAGATGAGAGCGATGTTCGTATCAGGGGCGGTCGCCGATTCGGTGCCGGCGTCACCGCCACGCACACGGTCGGCGTTCACGCCGTACAGGGGAGCCTCGCCGCCGAGGACCCGCGCCACCTCCGTGGCCGCCCGGGTCTGCAGCACGTCCAGGGACTCCAGCGACAGGAACGCGGTGTGCGGCGTGAGCACGGCGTCGTCGCAGCGCAGGAGCGGCTCGTCGGCCGCCGGCGGCTCCTGCTCCAGAACGTCCAGCCCGGCACCGCCGAGGCGGCCCGAGGACAACTCGGCGTGCAGAGCGCGCTGGTCGATCACACCGCCGCGGGAAGTGTTGACCACGAACGCCCCGTCACGCAGCAGCGACAACTGCTCGGCTCCGATCAGGTGCCGGGTTGCCTCAACGAGCGGGACGTGCAGGCTCAGCACGTCGGCCGCTGCCAGCACCTCGGCGAGTTCGGCGGCACGCTCCACCCCGGCGGCGGCGAAGACGGAGTCGGCCACCAGCGGGTCGTGCGCCACGACGGCCATCCCGAAGCCCTGCGCCCGTACCGCCACCGCCCGGGCCGCCCGCCCGAAGCCGGCCAATCCCAGAGTGCAGGCCGCCAGGCGCCGCATCGGTATGCCGTCGTTGTAGTCCCACCGTCCCGCCCGCACATTCCGGTCGAAGCGCACGATACGGCGCATCGAAGCGAGGATCAGCGCCATCGTGTGGTCGCCGAGTTCCTCCGAGCAGTAGTCCGGCGTGTGGGTGACGTAGATGCCCGCGGCTGTGGCCGCAGCAACGTCCACCTGGTTCAGCCCTGCGCCGTACTGGCAGATCACCCGGCAGCGCTCGAAGGTGGCAATGCGCGCCGCGTCGCAGACGAAGTAGTCGGTCATCACCGCGACCGCCGTCCGGCAGGCCTCCAGCACCTCGTCGTCGGCAGAGAAACGCCTGTCGACGATGGTGCAGCCCAGCGGCTCCAGGAATGACCGCTCTCGCTCCAGGTCCGGGAACGAGGCGCCGGCGACGACCACCGTGCCGCCCGGCATCGCACCTTCGGGCATCGACCCGTTAGTCATCAGGCTCGTCCAGCTCCAGGCGGACGACCACGACGGCGAACTCCTGCAGCTCGTCCACCGCCACGATGGCCGTCCTCTCGCCGTCGGGCACCCAGGAGACGGGGACCGCCACCGGCGGATCGCCCGCCGGGTCGATGACCGAGGCGCCGCGCAGCGACACTCCGGCAGGCAGGCCGACCTCCAGCGGGATCCGGCGCATGGGCTGCTCGGTGTTGACCAGAGCGAACAGGTACTCGCCGGGCCGGCGGCGCACGAACACGGGCTCGACGAACCGGCCGGGACGCCCGCGCGCCCGGACGTACACCAGCGGGAGCCCGTGCGGGGCGATGAACGAGGAGAGGCCGCGCTGCATCGACGTGAACTGCTCGCGGTCCCGCAGGATCTCCGGCAGCGCCAGCGCGTAGCGCAGGTCGATCTCGCCGGCCGCCACGCCGAAGGCTATGGCCGAGTAGGCCCGGTAGGTGTAGACGGTGCCGGCGCGGTGACCCACCCACCAGTAGTCCAGGGCACGGCGGATGGCGGCCGTCACCTCGGCGTCGGGGATGCTGCGCAGCGCCATCATCAGCCGGTAGCTGGAGGCGACCGTGTACACGTCCTCGATCTGCGGCACGAGGTCCAGCTTGATGTAGGGCGGGTCGCCGGGGCGCTCCAACGTCGGGTCCACCTGACTGAGGCAGTAGAGGAATTGCCCGTCGCCACGCTGGATGCCCCGCTGCAGCCCCCAGCGCACGGCGGCCAGGCCGGCCTCGGCCCCCCGGCGGGCGTCGGCGTCGCCGGTGCGTTCGGCGTACATGGCCAGAAAGGCGGTGGCCCCGGAGTGCGTGTTCAGCACGCAGCGCTCGTCGGTGTAGCCCAACTCGTTGACGTAGCCGCCCCAGCGGTACCACCAGGCCCCGTCGGCCACCTCGGTGTGGCCGTTGGCCGGCGGCGGGTTGGACACCCAGAAGTGCACCGCCCGTCCGGCCGCCTCCAGGAACCCCTCGTAGCCGGTGGCGTCGTAGGCATCCAGCAGGAACATGCCCGAGATGTAGGTGTCGTACATGTGGTGGTGCTCGGGCGGCAGGTTGTAGAACTCGACGCCCTCGTACCAGCCGCCGTGGCTGTTCTGGGTGTCCAGCAGAGCGAACGCCTTCTTGACGCCGGAGTCCCGGTAATGGTCCTTGCCGGTGAGCCGCCAGAGCGAGAAGTCCTCGTTGCTCCAGGTGAAGCGCCGCCGGGCGAGCACGTTCAACCCCAGCGGGCGGGTGATGAGCTGGTCGTAGGGCCGCTGCATGGCGCCCTCGGTGATGGGCGGCCCCAGCCAACGGTCCTCCGCCTCCCAGACCCGCTGCTCGGCGAACTCCCCCTCGGGCACGTAGCGCACCTCGTCGCGGTGGTCGTAGCGCACCTCGCGGCGCAGAGCGCTGCGGAACTCCTCGGCGTCACCGGACCCGCGGCGCAGGAAGACGGCCACCTCCAGGCTCTGGCCGGGCGCCATCTCCACGGGAAACGCCGTGACCACCGCCAAGGCGTCATCGGTGTCGCCACCGTCAGTGGTGACAGTGGCCACGGCGCTGTCCGCCAGCGTGCGGTGCCCGTAGGCGCCGACATCGTTCCAGGAAGCCAGCCAGGGATACTTCTTGACGGCCACAGCGACCGCCTCGGTGCCCCGCACCAGCACGCCCCACCCGTCGCCGATGTCCACGCGGGCGGCATCGACGCCGCTCTCCAGGGCGACGCGGGGCAACTCGACCTGCTCGAGCCGCACGGCCTGCTCAGCGCTGAGGCGCGCGTAGACGTGCAGGTTGCCGCTGGTGTGGGCGTCCCAGACGAGGCGCGCCGTGACGCCGTCGCCTGCCAGATGCTGGACGACGCGGCCCATGACCGGGCTCTGGATCGCCGTCTCCGTCCGCTCGTGGCGGAGCCGGGTGCCGTTCACCGACACGCCGACGTCCAACGCGCCGAGCCCGTCGGGCTGCACATGCCCCGTCTCCGGATCGAAGGTGAGCCGGCCGAAGCCGGAGGTGACCCCGATGAGCGGCGTCGGTTCATTCTTCGTCACGAGTCATCCTCCCCCACTGGCACATCGGCTCTCGGATACTCCCGCCGGCCGGCTCAGAGGCCGCCGGCCACGGCCACGGCTTCACCGGTCATTCTCCCGGTGCCGGCCATGGCCTGCGCAATGACCCGGCCGAAGCCCCATCTCGCCCCCGTGACAAGGGCGACCTCGCCGAACCGGTCGCCGATCACGACGCGGCGCCCGCCCTCTCCCGCATCTCCGCTCGGAGCCGGGCGGTGGCGGCCTCGTCGACGGTGCCGTCGGCGTCGCTGCAGACCACGCCGTACTCCTCAGCGGCGGTGGCGATGCCGATGAACCCCTGGCGAACGTCGGCGGCCACGCGGTCCGGCTCGCGATCCAAGGGGTCGCCGTAGCCGCCGCCTCCGGAGGTCACGGTGCGGATGCGGTCGCCAGGCCCGAGGCGCACATCGGAGAACTTGCCATTGCAGGCCACGCCGAACGCCTCGGTGAACGTCGTCCAGTCCTCATCTGTGCTGCGCTGGACCAGCATGGCCGCGTTCTTGCCGGGCTCGCCGTCGAAGAGGCCCCAGGGGCGGGTCTTCTCCTTCTCGATGAAGCACGACACCCGCAGGTAGTCGCTCAGCACCCTGAACTGGCGGTAGTAGCCGAAGCCGCCACGGTTGCGCCCGGCCCCCGCCGAGCCCTCGTGGATGGCGAGGGCCTCGTGCAGGATGGGGTAGCGCGTCTCCAGGATCTCCACGGGTTGCAGGGCGCAATTGCCGTTGGGAATGCACAGGGCGTTGTTGCCGTCCTTGGTGGCGCGGCCGCCCCAGCCGCAGCCCTCGTTCGTGAGGTTGGCGAAGATCTCCCCGGTGTCGGGGTGGTGGCCGCCGATGCCGACAAGCGCCGAGGTGCCGCCGTCGTGCGCCGACACCCTGTCGGGCAGGACATCGGCCAGCGCCCCGTAGATGGCCATCACGATGTGCGGGTGGATCTCGGAGTTGCCGCCCACGCTGGCACCCGGGTAGGCCACGTTCACAATCGTCCCGTGGGGGGCGATGATGCGCACCGGCCGGAAGCACCCGTAGTTGGACGGGATGGAGTGGTCGGTGAGGTGCAGCAAGGCGTTGTAGGTGGCCGAGGCCGTCACGCCGTAGGTGCAGTTCACCGGTCCCAGCCGCTGCTCGCCGGAGCCCGTGTAGTCCACCGTGATGCTGTCACCGTCGATCGTGACCCGCACCATCAGCAGCGACGTCTCCTCGGTCACGCCGTCGTTGTCGATGACGATGTCGGAGAAGTCGTACACACCGTCGGGCATCTCGGAGATCTCGGCGCGCATGCGGCGCTCGGAATAGTCCTTGATGGCCTCGCCCAGCACCTTGAAGCGTTCCGGACCGTGGCGATCCACCAACTCCACCACCCGCCGCTCGCCCACGAACAGCGAGCCGATCATCGACTTCAGGTCGCCGTAGGACATCCGCGGCGTGCGGACGTTGGCCATGATGATGTTCCAGATGGCCTCCACGTCCTCGCCCCGGTCCACGATCTTCAGCGGCGGGATGCGCAGCCCCTCCTGGAACACCTCGGTGGCGTCGCCGGCGAAGCCGCCCGGAACCTTGCCGCCGACCTCGGTCATGTGGCCGATGCAGGCCACGAAGCCCACCAGTTCATCCTCGTAGAAAACCGGCTTGATCACGCAGTACTCGGGGAGGTGGCAGCCGCCCCGGAACGGGTCGTTGTGCAAGACCACGTCCTCGGGGTTGAAGTTCTCCGTACCGATCTCGAGGATCGTCCACTCCACCACGAAGATGATGGCACCAAGCTGGGCGGGGCAGAACTCGGCCTGGGCGATCATCTCGCCGCCGGCGTCGAAGATGGCGCAGGAGAAGTCCAGGCCCTCGTTGAACAGCGGCGAGTAGGCGGTGTTGCGCATGGCGATGCCCATCTCGCGGGCGGTGGTGACCAGGAAGTTGTTGACCACCTGCAGGGTGATCTGGTCCACGTCGGCGATGTCCGGGGCGGTCGTCCCAAGGGCGCCGGCCGCGGGCATGGTGGTGGTCTCGGGGCCGGGAAGCGTCTGTGTCATGGCGGTGTGCTCCTTGCCGTCTCGCTCGTGCGGTCGGTGTCGTTCGTTGCAGTCGATTTAGGTGGTTGCGGTCGCGCGGCCGTTGCCGCGGGTGCCGAGTCGGGCTCAGGCCGGCGCCACGTGCACGAGCAGGTTGCCATAGTCGTCGACGTCAACCCGTTCGCCGGGATGTACCAGGGTGGTGGACATGGCCTCCTCGATGACAGCCGGACCAACCAGCTCGGCGCCGGGCGGTAGGTCCTCGCGGCGGTAGATCTGCGTCGGCACCCAGCCGGCGGGGCTGAAGTAGACCGGCCGCTCGTCGATAGGCGAGGCGGGGGCGCCGGGCGGCAGCGAAGCCAGTCCGGGGCTCTCGTTGACGCCCAGGGCGGTCATGTTCAAGAGCACGAGCTCCACGATCTCACCCGGGATGTCGTAGCCGTAGAGGCGCCGGTGTTCGGTCTCGAAACGGTCGATGGTGTCGGCCAGATCGTCGGGGCCGAAGGCCCAGTCGGTGAGCGACAGAACCACCGAGGTGCCGTAGTTCTGGCCGCTGTAGCGCATCTCCACCGTCGGTTCCAGGACCGGCGTGCCGCTGTAGCCCTCGGCGGCGATCCGCTGCAGCGCCGCATCCCGTAGCCGGCGCACCAGGTCGGTGGCGCGTTCGAAGTCCACGAGGTCCGAGCGGAAGCTCGTCGTCACCGACTCGTCCACGCGCATGTCCGCCGTCATCAACCCGAACGCCGAGAACACCCCCTGGTAGACGGGCACCAGCACGTCGCGGGCGCCGATGATCCGGGCCAGGGCGTTGGCGTGCAGCGAGCAGGCGCCGCCGAAGGAGACCAGCGTGAACTCGCGCGGGTCGAGACCCCGATCGATGGACACCAACCGGATGGCGTTCACCATGTTGAAGTCCACGAGGTCCACGACGGCCATGGCCACCTGCTCGGGGGTCATGGAGAGTTGGTCACCCAGCCGGCCGAGTGCAGCGCGTGCCGCCCCGGCATCCAACTGCATCTCACCGCCGAAGAAGCTGTCGGGGTTGATGCGTCCGAGCGCCACGTTGGCGTCGGTGACTGTCGCCTCCATGCCGCCGCGCCGGTAGCAGGCCGGGCCGGGGTTGGCCCCCGCCGAGCGCGGCCCCACGCGCAGCAGCCCGCCCTTGTCGATCCAGGCCACGGAGCCACCGCCCGCCCCGATGGTGCGCACGTCCACCATCGGCGTGTACACGGGCAGGCCCCACTCGATCTCGAACTCGGCTGTGCGGTTGGCCTCGCCGTCGGCGATCAGGCTGACGTCGAAGCTGGTCCCGCCCATGTCCATAGAGATGAGGTTGTCCCGTCCGACGAGGCGCCCGAAGTACAGGGCGCTCAGCACGCCGCCCACCGGCCCGGATACCAGCAGGTCCACGGGCTTGGCCGACGCCGCCCTGTGGTCCACCAGGCCGCCGTTGGACTTCATCATCAAGAAGTTGGCCTCCACGCCGATGGGCGCCAGGCCGGCCGCAACGTCCTCGATGTACTCCCCCACGAGGGTCTTCAGGAAGGCGTCCGCCAGGGTCGTGCTCATCCGGTCGTACTCGCGCCAGCGGGGGTAGACCTCGTGGCTGAGCGACACCCGGGCACCGGGGTGCTCCTCGGCGATGATCTCGCGCATACGCAGTTCGTTGGCCGGGTTGACATAGGCGAACAGGAAGCACACGGCGATGTCGGAGAGCCCCTCGTCGCGCAGCACGCGGGCGGCACGCCGCGCACCGTCGGTGTCCAGCGGCTCCACGATCTCGCCCTTGTAATTGCTGCGCTCGTCCACCTCCAGGCAGTGCCGCCGCTCCACGAACGGGAGGGGCTTGTCCCACTGCAGGTCGTAGTGGTGCTTGCGGTTCATCCTCTGGATGAACACCACGTCGCTGAAACCCCGCGTCGTGATGAGCCCCGGCAATTGCGTCTTGCGCTCCAGCAGGGCGTTGGTGGCCACGGTGGTGCCGTGCACCAGATCACGGATCGTGGCGTTGTCGATGCCCGCCCTGCCGATCACGGCGTTGACGGCCCGGTGCGGCTCCCCCGGCGTGCTGGCCGCCTTGGTGACCTGCACGTGACCGGACTCCTCGTCGAACAGCGCCAGATCGGTGAACGTCCCGCCGATGTCGATTCCCATGCGAACAGCCATGGCCCGCCTCACCTCCTCCTGCCGATGCCGGCGCTCTCGCCGGTCACCCACTCGCCCCTGTCGGAGAGGTCGTGCATCTCGACGTACTCGTCGCGGCAGAGCTCGGAGCAGTAGACCACCGGGCCGTTCCCGCCGGTGGCCGCGATGCGCCGCCGGCGCTCGTGCACCATGATCCCGCACCGCTCGCAGTGCGGGAACTCCTGCTTCACCTGGATCGCCATCGGCGCCGGCCTCCCGTTCGTTCCTGCATCGATCTTCCCATCGCAGTGCCCGCCTATCCCTTGACGGCCCCGAAGGTCATACCACGAATCAGGTATTTCTGAATCACAAGCGCCAGCAGCACGACCGGCAGCACCCCCACCACGCTGAGCGCCGCCTGCGGCCCCCATTCCAGGCCCACGGCCTCGCTGAAGTAGGCCGAGAGCTGCACGGGAACCGTGAAGTGCTCGTGGCTGGCGAACACCAGGGGAACGAAGTACTCGCTCCAGCCGAAGATGAACGTCAGCAGGGTGGTGGCGGCCAGACCGGGCGCGCTGAGCGGCAGCGCGAAGCGGGTGAAGACCGAGAACCACGAGCAGCCGTCGACACGGGCCGATTCCTCGATCTCGAGGGGGATCTCGTCGAAGAATCCCTTCATCATCCAAACCACGAACGGCAACTGGAACGCGGTGTAGAGCAGGATCAGGCCCCGGTAGGTGTCGTACAGCCCGACATCGGTGAACATGATCAGCAGCGGCACGGCGAACACCACCGGCGGCAGGAACTTGACGGACAGGATCCACGTCACGATGTGGCGCCCGCCCGTGCGGAACCGCGAGAAGCTGTAGGCGGCCAGCGAGCCGATCGCCATGGCCGCCACCGTGGCGATGCCCACGATGATGAAGCTGTTCCACAGCGCCCCGGCACCGGCGTCGTCGGTCCACATCTGCGTGTAGCTCTCTGTCGTCCAGTCGCTGGGTATCCACACAGGCGGGTCGGAGATCCAGTCCACCTCCGGCTTGAACGACGTGAGCACCAGCCACGCGACCGGGAGCAGCGCCAGCAGGAGCGCCAGCGCCAGGGCGGAGGCGAGGGCGGCGTTGGTTCCGGCGCGGCGCAGCGGCGAGCGCTTGGTGCGGACGCGGCTCATCGGGCGGCCTTCACGACCGAGCGCACGGCGAAGAACACCACGATGCTGAGCCCGCCCAGCATCAACAGGGCGGCCGCCGCGCCCTTGCCCAGGTCGAAGAACTTGAAGGACAGGTTGTAGATGTAATACGTGATCGTCTCGGTGACGATGCCGGGACCACCGCGGGTGGCCAGCGACACCAGGTCGAAGGTGCGCAGCAGGTCGAGCCCGCGCAACACGACGGCGATGAGGAGGATGGGCTTCATGGACGGCAGCACGACGTGCCAGAAGAGCCGCACGGGCCGGGCACCGTCCACGACCGCCGCCTCGAGCTGGTCACCCTCGGTGGCGAGCAACCCGGCCAGCAGGATAAGGAACATGAACGGCCCCCACTGCCAGGCGTCGGCGATGATGATCACGAGGGGTGCCAGCGACGGACTGCTCAACCACTGGAGGTTGACGTCACCCGGCCACAGCAGGCTGAGGATCTGGTTCAGGAACCCGAAGCTGTTGTTGAACGCCATACGGGCGGTGAAGCCAACCACCACCGGGGCGATCATCATGGGGAAAAGCACCGCGGTGGCGACCCAGCGGATCCGCTGGTAGGCGGTCCAGAACAGCAGCGCCATCGCCAGACCGAAGAGGAACTCGATCACGAGCGCCGAGGAGGCGATCAGCAGCGTCTGCTGGACGGCGTTGATGAACCGGTCGTCGTCGAAGATCAGATCCCGGTAGTTGTCCAGGCCGATGAACGGCCGTCGGGGAAACGTGGTCTTCCAGGTGTGCAGGCTGATATAGACGGCGTAGCCGAACGGGTAGGCGGTGAGCCCCAGCAGCACCAGCACCGCCGGCGCCACGAACAGCCAGCGGGAGCGCGGCCGCCGCAGTGCCTTGCTGCGCCGCCGGGCGCGCCGACCCCCGAGCCCCGTAGGGCCCGGGGGTGCGGCTACAGCGGCCGGCGCCACGGCGTCGGCGCTGGGGGCGGCGCGGCGGCCTAGCCGGCGATCGACGCGAGGAAGTTCTGCCAGACGGCCAACTGGGCCTCACGCCCGAAGGCGTCGGTGATCTCGTCCCACGCCTCGGCGGCGTCGTCGAGGGCGTCCTGGACCGACTTCTGGCCGGTGATTGCGCTGGCGATCTCGATCTCGAGCGCCTGGGCGTACTCGCCGTAACCGGGCAGCACCGGGTCGGGAACGGCCTGGGCCAGGTTCGCCTTCTGGGCATCCAGATAGGCGCCCGCACCCGGGAACAGCTCCGCCATCGCCGGGTCGGCGAAGATGGAGGCCCGCACCACGTCGGTGTTGCCACCCAGGTTCTGGTTCGCCTGGATCAGATTCTCCGGGCTGGTGAACCACTGGGTGTACAGGTAGGCGGCTTCCTTGTTGATGTCGGAGTAGTTCGACACCAGGATCGTGTAGCCGGGAGCCGACATGGACTTCTGGTTGACCACGCCGTCCACGACGTAGCCGGGAACGGTGGCGTAACCCCACTTGCCGACCGTGGAGGAGACCTCCGGGTCGTTGGCGTTCTTGCCCGCTGCCGGCCAGGTGATGTTGGAGAAGACCAGGCCGCTGGTCATGGCCTCCACCGTCTCGACGTAGCCGTAGCTGAGGGCGTCGGGCGGCATCACGTCGGACAGGGCGATCAGGTCCTCGAGCGCCTGCACGCCGGCGGGGCTGTTGACGGCGGCCGACATGTCGTCGTTGAAGTAGGTGCCGCCACCTGACCAGAGCCTCTGCCAGAACCACCAGTAGTTGATGGCCGTGATGCGCCACTCCGCGGCACCGTAGAGGTTGTCCTCGGGCCGTGTGAAGAACTCCGTCACCTCGTCGTACTCGTCGTAGGTCACCGGCACGGTCAGCGCGCGGCCGTATTCCTCCTCGAAGGCCGCCTGCTCGGCGGGATCCTCCAGCAGGTCCTTGCGGTAGTAGAAGATGAACACGTCGCCGTCGGTGGGCAGTCCCACGTAGCGCCCGTTGTACCGCGAGGCCGTGTGGCTGATCGGGAAGATGAAGTCCTCGATGTCCGGGTCGTACTTCTCCACCCACGCGGTCACGTCGATGAGGTAGCCCGCGTTGTCGAGGTCGCCGAGACGGTTCGTCTCGACGAGAACCACGTCGAAGTTGCCGGCCTTGGTGGCGGCGTCGGCGAGGATCTTGCTGGCGTAGTCCCCGAACGGGGCCTTCTGGATGTCCAGCTTGATGCCCGACTCGGCCTCGAACTTGTCCTTGGTGACCTCCGGCCCCAGGATCGTGAGATCCTCGGTGAACACCGTGATCGTGAAGTCGGACGGCAGACCGAGCGCCTTGATCCCGGCGACGGCCCGCTCGGCCGGCGTGTCACCGGTGATCTCGGCCGCGGCGGGCGGCGGTGGCGGCGGCTCGTCCGCCGGCGGAGGCGGCGGCGCCGGCTCGTCCGCGGGCGGCGGCGCCGGCTCCTCCGCGGGAGGCGGCGCCGGCTCGTCCGCAGGAGGCGGCGGCGGTGGTTGCGGAGCGGAGGAGGAGTCGTCGTCCCCCCCACAGGCCGCGGCCAGCAGGCCGATAACGGCCAGCAGCGCTACAAAAATGAACCGATGTCTTCTCATTGTTCTTCCCCCAATTTGTGTCGAAGACGGAGCGGCGACACCAACTGTCGGTCTCGATCGCCAAGAGCACTGTAGTCGCGCCCGCTTAGGCGGTTCCCAACCGTGGCCGGGTGCGCCCGAAATGGGGTGGAGACGTGCGCTTGCGCCGGCTCCAACGGTCCACCGGCACCACGAGCGCGCTCAGCAAGCGGCCGCCCGTCCGGCGCAACCTCCTGCTTGTGAGTCGCGTTCGCATTTTTGTCAGACGGTACGTCAACCACATTGCTATGCTCATCGCATGATGCAGATTGCAGCAAGAATCGAGGACGAACTCGTCGCCCAGGTAGACCAATTGGTTCGCAGTGGTGTCGTAGCGTCACGATCCGACGCGGTTCGCGACGGGCTGCGGGCGCTCGTGGATCAAGAGCGGCGGCGTTCCGTCGCCGCCGCGATCATCGACGGCTACCGCCGGCTGCCTCAGACCGATAGCGAGGTGGGCTGGAACGACGAGGCAACAATCGCCATGATCGCCGAGGAGCCATGGTGACACCGGCGCAGGGGGACGTCTGGTGGGCCGAAGCGGAAGGGCAACGCCGGCCGGTCCTGGTGGTGACCCGCAGCGAAGCCATCGGTGTCCTGAACAGGATCGTGGTCGCACCGATCACCCGCACCGTCAGAGAAATTCCCACCGAGGTACCCCTCGATGCCGACGACGGACTGCCGGAGCCCTGCGCCGCCTCCTTCGACAACCTTCAGCCGGTCCGCAAGTCGTTCCTGACTAATCGCCTGGGCTCGGTATCACACCGACGTCACGAGATCTGCGCCGCCCTCGCCGCACTGGCCGACTGCTGAAGGCATCCGGGCGCGGCTGGGACGCTCGCGCGGCAGCCACCCACCCCAAGATTTCGGCAGCCATTCGGGGCTGCGGTCCGGAACCGCCTCACCGGTCGCCGCACCGTGCCTACACCGTGCCTGCACTGCGCAGGCACGCTGTAGCCTGCGCAGTGGGAGGAGGGTCATGACGCAACTGACGATCCGCGATGTGCCCGAGAACGTGGCTCGAGCGCTCCGAGCCGAGGCGAAGGAGTCCGGCCAGAGCCTCAACACCGTGGCGCGCGCAGCTCTCCGAGAACACGTGGAACAGCGGGGTCTCGTGCATCGAATCTCGGCAATGCGCGAACTGCGCGACGACATCAGACGCAGTGTCGGCGACGAGCTTTCCGAGAGCGTCCACCTCATCGCAGAAGACCGCCACCGTTGATCACGGCCGACCGGTTCGTCGTTGACGCGTCGGTGGCCGTCAAGTGGGTCCTCCCCGAACCGGGCTCGGATCGCGCCGGCACTCTTCTCACCGCCGTGGCCGACGGGCGCATCCGCATTCTCACGCCCGACATCTGCGTCGCCGAGGTCACGAACGTCCTCTGGAAACGCTGCCACCGTCGTAACGAACTCACACCCCGGCAGGCACGGCAGGCGCAGGCGCTCCTGATGGACGCGCTGCCGACGCCTACCCCGAGCGCCGACCTTGCATCGACCGCTCTGGACATCGCGCTCATGTTCGGACACTCGGTGTACGACTGCCTCTACGTGGCGCTCGCGGAACTCGACGGCTGTCCACTGGTGACCGCCGACCGTCCGCTCGTGCGCGCCATGGCACCAGCTACGGCCGAAGTCATCCACCTCGATCAACTGGAGATCCCCCAATAGGCAGACCCGTCGGAAACGGACCATCCCTGACGATCCGGACATCAGCATCCCCTGCACCGATATCTGGACAAGAAACGTTGACCCGGACAGCCGGAAACGTGCATCGACCGATAGAACTGACCCACGGCCTACGCCCTCGGAGCAATATTCGATGTGCGCGGTTCCCTGTTCACCGATGTCGTGCTGCCGCGCCCCGCCGGGGCAGCACGTCCGGCGCGGGCGTGATCATCTCCGAGCACTCGATCTTCGTGTGGATCACGCCGGTGATCGTGCTGGCCGTCTGGGTGGTGCTGCGGCGGAGCCGCTTCGGTCTGCGCCTGGCGGCGGTGGGCGAGTATCCGTTCGCGGCGCGCTCGGTGGGCGTGAACCCGTCGATGATGCGGCTGCGGGCCCTGCTCATCGCCGGCGCCCTGTGCGCCCTCGGCGGGGCGGAACTCTCGGTGGGCGCACTGCGCAACTTCACCGAGAACATGACCAACGGCCGGGGCTTCATCGCCTTCGTGGCGGTCATCTTCGGGGCCTGGCACCCCATCGGCGCGGCCTTCGCCGGATTGTTCTTCGGCTTCGCCGACGCCATCGGTATCCAGTCCCAGATCAACATCACCGAGCGGGTGCCACGGGAGTTCGTGCTGATGATCCCCTTCGTCCTCACCATCTTCGCCGTCTGGCTCGGCGGGCTCTGGCGGCGCTGCTCCCTGGAGGCGGAGGCCGGCTACGCGGAGTTGCGAGAACCCGACTTCTGACCGGAGCGCCAATTCTCCAGCGCACGCGATCAGTCTTGGTTGCGACCCATTCCCCCTACACCCCTGCCCCACAACTTGGCGAAGGGCCTCTAGGCGCCGCTCACCGGACGTTGAGGCACGAGCCTGATGGGGCGGTCGTTCTTGGTATCGCCGCTGGGGCCGGCGAGTGCTCGCTCGAGGCCCGTGAACAGGTCGAGCACTTCGGTCGCTTCGAAGATGCGGTAGCGCCGGCGACCAACGTTCCGCTGTCGCAGGACGCCGGCGGAAGCCAGGACATTCACGGCGTCGGTCGTGCGGGCCTTTGAGCGGCCGATCAGATCGCTGGCCGACTCGACGGTCACAATCGGCGCGCCGGGTAGAACGCGCAGGAGAAGGTCGGCGCTGGAGTTGGCCCGTACCCGACCGAGCTTGGCACGCCAGGCTCTGGTGATCTCGTCGATATCGATGCTGTATCGCTTGGCATCGAGGCAGGCTCGGCCGGTCGCGGTGGCGAACATGCGTAGCCACTTCGACGCCCCGTTCGATCGAGCAGCGCTGTTGGGCCCGCTGAGGTGGCGGAACGTCATCAGGCCGCTGACGTAGTCGTCGGACCACGTGGCGAGCACGAGGCTGATCGGAGGAACGAACGCCGGCGCCAGGCCCCGCCGTCGGAGAACAACATGGACCAATGCCCGCCCGGCTCGTCCATTGCCGTCGGCGAAGGGGTGGAGGGTCTCGAACTGGGCGTGAGCGATGGCGGCCTGGACCAGGGGGGAATGATCATCACCGTTCACGTAGTCGAGCAAGTCGCCGAGCAGATCGTCGAGGTACTCCGGCGGAGGGGGCACGAAGGCGGCGCTGCAGGGGTTGAACGAACTACCGCCGATCCAGTTCTGATCGGTCCGCACGGCGCCGCCAAGATCGGGAGTCGGGGAGTTGTCCATCAGCGTGCGGTGAACGCAGAGCAGGTCGTCGAGCTCGAATCGATCGGCGCTGGTGGCCAACTCAATCGCGGACTCCATGGCGGCAATATTTCCGATCACCTCAACGGCGACCCGATCATTGGCATCGCCGCCGAGCGCGAGCGCCGCCTCGGCGCGGGCCATGCGACGGGCCGACACGGCAAGCCCTTCGATCCTTGACGAGCCAACCGACTCGGCGCGAAGTAGGAATCGGGCCAATCCTTCCAGGCTCACGTGGGCGGTACCGGCGTCGTTCAACGAGCGGACGGCCGCTTCGGCGTCGGCAATGTCGGCAGCCACATCGGCGGGGATCGACAGCTCCCAGCCATCGAGCGGATCGGCAAGATACGCGTCGTAGGCGCAGCCGCGCCGGTCGCGGCGACTTGCCCCCTGGAACTGTGCGTCCCACCGTCTCCGCAAGCATGAAGCCATGACACCTCTAAGTATCGGTTACCCAATAACCGTAACTTAGTTCGCGGACAACGCAACACACGCTCCTAGATCGACGCCGAGTATCGAGACGGCGGCATGGCCGAATGCGCCTAGATGTCTTCGAACTTGAGCATCATCTTGGCGGGGACCAACCGCGGCGGCTTGGCGGGGACCAACCGCGGCGGCCACAATGGAGCGACGACTCGGAAGGGTAGGCATGGCAACGGACCTCGGCGAACCGCAGAAAACGCTCTGGGACGCGGCAGACCGACTGCGGGCCAACTCTGGGCTGAAGGCGTCGGAGTACGCCTCGCCGGTGCTGGGACTCATCTTCTTGCGGTACGCCGATGAGCGATTTGCCGACGCTTCGGAAATTAGCGGGGTGTAAGCGGGGTGTAACGGTGGCCAGGAGTGCCCAATTGGGTCTTCCGGCGTAGAGGAGTGAGCGGATCCGCTAGTTCGCGAAGTTGCGGAACCCGAACGCGATGCGTTTGACGCGTTTGATCAGATTGTTCACGGCTTCGGTGGGTCCGTTGGAGACGCGTGAGCGGTGCCAGGCCACGATCTGGTGTGCCCCGCGGGCGATGGTGCGGCCGAGCCGGCGGGTCTCGGGCGGACAGTCTGTGTCTTGGAGATCTGTGCTGAGGCGCGCCACGAACTCCGCCGCGAGGTCGGGATCGTCGATGGCGTAGACCGACCGGACGACTTCTCTGGCGTGCCACGCCATGCGGACCTCGCCGTGGGGGTTGCCAGCACCGAGCAGGCCCAGCAGCTTCGACCGGCCACCGTCGTTGAGTCGCTCGTCGGCCTTGGTGAGTAACCGCCGGCAGCGATACAGCGGATCGTCCTTGCGTCCGCGGTGGCCGAGCGTGTCGTTCTGCATCCGACGGCGAACCTCGTCGAGGCGCTGGATCAAGACCAAGCGCGGTGACAGTCCCGAACCTGCCGACATCGTCCACCAGCGGCGCCCCGTAGGCGACCACGGCGTCGTTGACCGTGTGCCAATCAGCGCCGAGATCGGCCGCTACGTCTTCGATCGTGCGGCCACAGCGACCGGTCTGCTCGGTCGCCCACCGGCCGGCACGGTCCGTCATTGCCAGGCGCGCCGCGGCGATTGCGGGCACGTCCTCAGTCCACGACCCCACCGAACACGACCCGCTCGGGCACCGCCAGCGGTGCTTGCGCCACACCAGACGTGTCCGCCGCCCGAAGCACGGAAGGTCCACCAACTCCACGACCGGGCGGTCCTTCACCCACACCCGACCACCGCAATCACCGCAGCGGGGCCGCTCCAGGTCCGTCTCGACCTGCACCCGCAACAGGCCGGCGTCTTCGACGCCGAGCACGTTCACAGCCGGCAAGCCGACCAGCAGCTCGCACATACGCGGAGGGTCCAGTTCCACGAGGGCTCTCCGATCCGAAGGCAGTAGATACCGTCAGAATCGCAGAGCCCTCGTACCCCGCCACGGACCTACACCCCGCTCAAATCCGAAGAGCCAGTTACAGTGGCGTAGTAACCTGGTTCGTGATAATCGCAATTGTAGTATAGTTGTAGGTAAGTTGTACAAATGGTGACCGGGTTGTAGCATGAGGTCCGTGGGGGATGATTCGGTTTCGTTTGCGCCCGGTTTGCAGGGCCTCGTCGATGTGACGGTTGAGCGGATTCGGGCCGCAGGCACGGACCTGCAGTCGGTGGAGGTCGAGCAAGCCGCAGGGGGGCTACCCCGCTCGACGATCGAATCGGTGTGCGCGTTCGCCAACGCGCGAGGCGGTCTGCTGCTCCTCGGGCTGAGCGACGGTGACTTCCGGCCCGTCGACATCGATGCGCCGAAGCTGGCCACGGACCTCGCCTCGGCCTGCTCGGACGGGTTGGCGCCGGCCGTCCGGCCGGAGATCGACATCGCCAGGGTGGAGGGCCGCCCGGTGGTCGTGGCCCGGGTGGAGCAACTGGGGTATCAGAGGCGCCCGTGCTACATCCGCACGCGGGGGATGGAACGCGGAACGTACCTGCGGACCCACGACGGCGACAGGCGCCTGAACTCCTATGAGGTCCACGTCATGGTCTCGGGCCGGGGTCAGCCCGACGACGACACCGCGGTCGTCCCCGAAGCGCTCCTCGACGACCTCGACCCGCGGCTGACCGGCGCTCTGCTCCGCCGACTGCAGGAAACCCGCGGTCCGGTGTTCGGGCGCGCCAGTGAGGAAGAAGTGCTGCACATGATGGGCGTGCTCGCCGAGCCGACGACCGACTCCCCCGTCCGGCTGGCCGGCCTCCTGGCGCTCGGGCGCTACCCCCAACAGTTCTTCCCACAGCTCGCCGCATCGTTCGTGGCGCTGCCGACCCCCAGCGGCGAGCCGCTGGCCGACGGCACCCGCTTCCTCGACAACCGGCCGCTGGACGGGCCGATCCCGATGATCGTGTCGGGGGCGCTCGACGCGATGCGCCGCAACATGCGCCGCCGCTCGGTCGTTGTCGGCGCCGGACGTCAGGACATCTGGGACTACCCCATCGAGGCCGTCCGCGAGGTCGTCGCCAATGCGCTGATGCACCGCGACTACCACCCGTCCGCTCACGGGAGCCAGGTTCGGATCGCCCTCTACCCCGACCGGTTCGAGGTCAGCAGCGTCGGCGGGCTGCACGGACCCAACGCAGGCAGGACCGAGATCGACGAACTCGTCGGGCGGGGTATCACCGCGACACGCAACGCCCGGCTCGCCAAGCTGCTCGAGGACGTGGAAATCCCCGACAGCGGCCGACCGGTCTGCGAGAACCGCGGATCGGGACTGCGCGCAACGGTCGCCACCCTGCGCCAGGCGGGAATGCCGCCGCCACTCCTCACCGACGACGTGACCGAGCTGCGGGTGATGATTCGTGGCTACCATCCCCCGACCGACGACCTGCCGTCCCGGCAAGCGGTGCCGAAGGCACGCCCCACCGCGAGCCACGACAGCGCCCTGTTGATCGAGGATCAGCTACGTCGCGGCGCACACACCGAAGGCCCACGGTCCGGCGGCGTCACCGCCACAGCGCCGGAGTTGTCGCCGCGGGAACGCCAGATCGTCGAGCTTCTCTCGGACGGCTCCCGCAGCTCCAGCGAGATCGCGCAATCGATAGGCATCTCCCAGCAGGCCGTGCTCCGATGGCTCACCCGCATGGCCGACACCGGCCTGATCCGCGCCACCGAACCCGTCCGGCGGAACCGGCGCAACCGCTGGGCCCTGAACCGTTGAGAAGGTCGCTGGCCTCGGCTGGAACTGACCGACCCTGCTACCAGCCCTTGTCGTCGAGCAGCTTCTTCAGATTGCGTTTGGCCCGATGCTCGGTGCGCACTCGCTCGAGCAGTCCGCTGAATCGGTACGGCTCTTCGGCCGTACCGGCAAGGCGGCGGATGCGGTTCATCAGATCGACCGCTGACTTGTAGGCAGGAGTTTTCTTCCGGTTGATCAGGGAGAGGACCTCGGTCTCGTAGACGGCGATTGCGTCGAGGGGATGGGCCTGTTCCCGCGCCCGTGCCAGCGTCATCCACATCTCGCGGGCGCAGCCGAAGGCGATCGCCGCGCTCCAAGCCTCGTCGATGCGACCCTCGTAGAGCAGGATGTCCACCAGCACCGCCGCCGTCTGAGAACCGATTCGGCGTTCCGATGCTTCGCCGTCGGCCTCCTGACCAGCAACACGGGCGCGCAGTTCCGCCACGCCGCGCTGCGACCAGCCGTCGGCGACGTCCGGCTCCCGCCTGGCCTCCTCGAGGAGACGCCGGTAGGCCACCAACGACGGGTCCGACGTGAAGGCGACCCAGAACAACGCCACTGCCGCGCTCGCCTCGCCGCGCTCACGCAGTCGCTCCGCGAGGTACCCCCGTAGGTCGAGCGTCTGCCAGAACCGGTTGGCATGTTCGGCGAGCCCGCTTTCGGCCCAGCGGATCGCCTCGTCCACACGACCCGCGGCCTCCAGCGACCGAGCGATCTCCAACACCTCGCCGGGGTGAGTCGGTCCGCCCGCGCGGCTGTGCACCTCGATGAGCGCGTCGGGGTCACCGGTGGCCAGTGCCCAGCCCACCATGGCCTCCTGAACAACAAAGGAGTCGATTTCACGGTCATCGGCGTCGCGGGTGGCATCGACGTCGATCCGCTTGCGGTGCGATTCGAGATGCTCGCGGTAGGCCGCCAATCCGACCTCGCCAAGAATCTCCCCGTAGACGGCGGCGGCCCGGCGGAAGCCCCCCAGCTCCGAATTCAGCTCCAACTCGACCAGGCCGCGGGCAAGTTCCGCGGGATCCGGGCGACCCTCCGAACAGGCCCGATGATGAACCTCGAAGAGCCGCTCCGAGACAACGGACAGCCAACCATCGGAATCGTCGACGTATCCGACGGCCTGATCGGCACGACGGAGGGCGTGTTCCGCCAAGAGCGCAGCCGCCTCAGGACGGCCGGCGTCGCAGAGATCCTCCAAGGCATCGATCACCTCCTCGACGACCATGGCCCAGCCCTCCGCCTCCCGGTACGCAACGAAGCCGTCATAGGACGCGAAGGCGTCCTCAATCCGGTGCCGCCACGCCCCGAGATCAGGACCGTCCCCCCGCCCGGCCCGGGCCTCCGCCAGAAGGCGCTCACGCAGTCGCCAATTCGACGCCGCCTGCTCCAGGACGATTGCGGCCAACCGATCCTGCGGGAGTCGTTCCACGAAGTCGGCGAGTTCGTGATCCGCCGCCGGGGCGGGGGTACGGTCCCGCGCCGATCCGAACGGTGCAACCGCCGGCTCGCTCGGGTCCAGCGAAAGCGCCACCGCAACGCAGTGCTTGCAGAACGAACCGTCCTCGGCGGCCGGGCACGTGCACGACCAGCGCGGCTCACCCCCGTCGACCCACAACTCCACGGCATAGGGCATCGTGCCCTGTACTGTCACCTTGAGCCGCAGGTCAGTGCCCACCGAAGCGGCGACCCTCCCGTCGTGGTAGTAGGCCGCGCCGCGCTGGTACGACCGGGGACCGGCCAGAGCCATCACCACCGGCGCGGTGAACGCCTCAGCCAACGGGTCCACGTCATTCACCGCCCGGAGCCAGGACCGTCGGTGCGCTCGCGCTGAACCCGGCTCAGCTGCGGTCAGCGGATCAGGAGGCCGCCGTCGACGACGAGGGATGCTCCGGTCATGAAGGAGCACTCGTCGGAGGCCAGGAACACCGCCGCGGCGGCAACCTCGGCGGGTTGGCCCACCCGGCCCATGGGATGCGCCGCGTCGCACGCGGCGAGCGCCGCTTCGGGGTCGTCCTGTTGCCGGCAGTAGTGGTGCATCTCGGGCGTGTCGATGAAACCGGGACAGATGGCGTTCACCCGCACTCCCGCAGCGGCGTAGTCCAGCGCCACCTGGCGGGTCAGCATCATCAGTGCCCCCTTGGAGGCGCAGTAGGCGGCGTCGTTCTCGAAACCCACGAAGCTGGCAACCGAGGCCAGGTTGATGATCGAGCCCGACCCCCGGCGGACCATGCCCCCGACGGCGTGCTTGGTCAGCCAGAACGCACCCCGCACGTTGGTGTCCATGATGTACTCGTAGTCCTCGAGCGTCGTGTCCTCCACCGAGAGCAGCATCCCGACGCCGGCGTTGTTGCAGAGCACGTCGATCCGCCCGTAGCGGGACTCCGTCTCGGCCACGAGCCGCTCGCAGTCCTCCGGCTTGCGGATGTCGGTGCGGATGAAGACGGCCTCGCCCCCGCCGGCGGCGACCTCCGCGGCGACCGCCTCGCCCTCGTCGCTGTTGCGGTTGGCTGCCACCACGAACGCCCCCTCGGCACCGAAGCGGGTGGCGATGGCGTGGCCAATGCCGCGCCCGGCCCCGGTCACGATGGCGATCTTTCCGGCGAGCCTGCCCATAGGAGTCCTCCTTTGTCGCGGTTCCGGCGCCTAGCGCCGGCTCGACCGTTGTGGCGTAGCCGGCGTCGACGTCACTTGACGAGGCCGCCGTGGACGGTGACGACCGAGTCGGTCACGTAGGAGGCCTCTTCCGAGGCAAGAAACGCGGCGTAGGCCGCGATCTCGTCGGGGTTTCCCATCCGGCGCAGGGCCGTCATGGCGGCGACCTGGGCTACCAGGTCAGGGTCTTCGAGGAAGGTGGCCACCATGGGTGTCTCGACGAAGCCGGGGCAGATGAGGTTGGCCCGCAGGCCCCGCGGACCGTAGTTCTGCGCCAGCGAGGCGGTGTAGGCGAGCAGGGCGCCCTTGCTGGCGGCGTAGGCGTGGAAGTGAGGATCGCCTCGGTACGACGCCGCCGAGCCGACGTTCAGGATGACCGAACCCGGGGCGGCCGCCAGCAGCGCCGGGATGGCGTGCTTGCAGAACAGGAACACGCCCGTGGCGTTGATGGCCAGGACCTGGTCCCAGGCGCTGCGTTCGAGATCCTCACTCGGCCCGTCTGCATCGATGAGCAGCACGCCGGCGTTGTTGTAGAGCACGTCCAGGCCGCCGAGGGCATCGACGGCTGCGGTCACAACGGCCGCCACCTGTGTCTCGTCGCGCACGTCGGCGGCCACCCCGACAGCGGTGGCGCCGCTGTCGCGCAACTCCTCGACGAGTGCCTCCACGCGGCCGGCGTCCAGGTCGGTGACAGCCAGCGCGGCCCCCTCGGCTGCGAAACGGCGACTCACCGCAGCACCCTGACCGCCCACAGCACCGGTCACCAGACAACGCCGACCCTCCAGACGGCCACCTCTCATGGGCTCATCACCTTCATCGGTCTCTCCTGTCAATCTCGACCTCTCGAACTCTCCCGCCGCCCGATGCCTCCTTCGGCGGTCGGGTCCTCCAACGTCCGCCGCGCACACTGTGCCGCCTCACCGCGCGGAACGCTCGTCGGCGCCTCACCCGATCCCTCGCCCGGTCCCCAACCCAACCGGCCGTCGGCGCACGGTCCTCCGCGGCCGGACATGTTCTAGCGTGAGCAGGCGATGGCCGCCAGCCGATCCGTGCCCGTGACACTGCGCAGCGCCCGCTGGTTCGCGCCGCGGGACCTGTTCGGGTTCCTGCACCGCACGGCGCTGCGCTCGGAGGGGTTCTCCGACGCCTCCATCTCGGGGCGTCCGGTCATCGGCATCGCCAACTCGCATTCGGAGCTCGTGAACTGCAACCTCCATTTCGCCGGACTGGTCGAGGCGGTCAAGCGCGGCGTGCATATGGCCGGCGGATTGCCCCTGGAGTTCCCGACGATCTCGCTCAGCGAGATGTTGATGAAGCCCACGACGATGCTGTACCGCAACCTCATGTCGATGGACGTCGAGGAGATGATCCGCTCCAGCCCCCTGGACGCAGTTGTGCTGGTGGGGGGATGCGACAAGACCGTGCCGGCGCAGCTCATGGGCGCGGCCAGCGCCGGCGTGCCGGCAATCTCCCTCACCGGCGGCCCCATGCAACCGGGCAACTTCCGGGGACGGCGGATCGGCGCCGGCACCGACATCTGGCGCTACACCGACGACCTGCGGGCGGGGCGGATGTCGGCCACCGAGTACGCCGAACTGGAGGCCGCCACACGGCCCGGCGTTGGCCACTGCAGCGAGATGGGCACCGCCTCCACCATGGCCACCCTGGTCGAGGCGCTGGGAATGTCGTTGCCCGGCTCGGCCGCGGTACCGGCCGGCGATGCCCGCCGGGGCGCCCTCGCCGAGGAGACCGGGCGCCGCGCCGTCGAGATCGCCCGCGAAGGGCTTCGTCCCGCCACGATCCTCACCGTCGAGGCGCTGGAGAACGCCGTCACAGCCCTGGCGGCCGTGGCCGGCTCCACCAACGCGGTCCTGCACCTCATCGCCCTGGCCGGACGGCTCGGCATCGACCTCCCGCTGGAACGCTTCGACGAGATCGCCGCCCGCACCCCCGTACTGACCAACATCCAGCCCGCCGGCGAGCACCTCTTCGAGGACCTGCAACGCGCCGGCGGGGTTCCGGCCCTGCTCGGCGAGCTGGCCCCGCTGCTGCACCTCGACGCGCTCACGGTGACCGGCCGGACGCTGGGCGAGAACATCGCCGGGGCCGAGGTGTGGGACCGCGATGTGCTCCGGTCCCTCGACGATCCGCTGCAACCTCCCGGCGGGTTGGCCGTGCTGCATGGCTCCCTCGCCCCCGACGGCGCGGTCATCAAGGTCAGCGCCGCCTCGGCGGGACTCTTGCAGCACCGGGGGCCGGCCCTTGTCTTCGACGGGATCGAGGACCTGCTGGCACGCATCGACGACCCGGCGCTGCCGGTCACGGCCGACAGCGTGCTGGTACTGCGGGGCGCCGGCCCCAAGGGGGCGCCGGGTATGCCCGAGTGGGGGATGCTGCCCATTCCCCGCAAACTGCTGGAGCAGGGCGTGACCGACATGGTGCGCATCTCCGACGCCCGCATGAGTGGCACCGGCTACGGCACCGTGGTGCTGCACGTGGCCCCCGAGAGCGCCGTGGGCGGCCCGCTGCACGCCGCTGACGACGGCGACGAGATCGTGTTGGACACCGGGGCGCGGCGCCTCGACCTGTGCGTCGAACCCGAGGAAGTCCAGCGGCGGCTGGCCGAGCGCCCCCTGCCCGCGGCCCCCTACCGGCGCGGCTACGGCAGCATCTACCTCGACCACGTCCTGCAGGCCGACGCCGGAGCGGACTTCGACGTGCTCCAACACCGGGCCGGCGCCGACGGGGGCACGGAGGACACCGAACCGCACGGGCTCCTCGAGGGCTGGATCAGCGGCTGGTGACGCGGGCGCGAACTCTGCCACCGACCGCGACGACAGAAGCCGGTCCGGCGATTCTGAATCTCTGGCACCCCGTCGCGGCTCTCGAAGATCTCCGCACCGGGCACGTCACACGGACACGGCTGCTCGACCGGGACATCGCTGTCACCTTGAGCGACGACCGGGTACCGTCGGCGTGGGTAATCGAGGAGGTGGTCCAGGGCGCAGGGGCAACACCCGACCCCCTGCCGACCACAGCCGCCTACGAGTTCGCCTGGACCAGCCTCGGAACCCCGCCGCCGTCGATCTTCGCGATTCCCGAGTGCGACGAGCCCGATCGCCGCAACCTGTCCACCGGCACGATCGGGGTGCATGTCTCGGCGCCCCGCGCCGTCGAGAACTTCCTCGACATGGGTCACTTCCCCTACGTCCACGCCGGAATCCTGGGGCAGGTACCCCGCACCGAAGTGACGGTATACGAGGTCGAAGTGGATCCCGAGACGAACGATCTGTTCGCCCGAGACTGCGAGTTCTTCCAGCCCGTAGCGGCAGTTTCCTCACTCGAGGGGCAGATGTCGCGGTACACGTACCGGGTACCGCACCCGTTCTGCGTGATGCTGTACAAGTCCTGCCCGGTCGACGAATCGAGACTCGACGTGGTGGCGCTGTTCCTCCAGGCACTGTCCGCCGATCGCGTGCGGGCCCACAGCTTTGTGAGCCTCATCGACGACACCAGCACCGACGGGCAGCTACGGCTCTTCCAGCAGCACATCTTCGGTCAGGACAAGCCCATCCTGGAGAACCAGAACCCCCGGCTGCTCCCCCTCGACCCGGCCGACGAAACATCGGTGCGAGCCGACCGGGCCTCCGTGGCCTACAGGCGTTGGCTCAGTGAGCTCGGTGTCACCTATGGCGTGATCCCCGAGAGGCCCGACGATGACCGCTCCTGACCCAACGTCACTCCTCCACCCCGTCGCCGGTTGCGCCGACCTGGCACCACGCCACATCGCCAGGAGCCGGCTCTTGGGCCAGGACCTTGCCATCTGGCGAGCCGACGACGGCTTCATCAACGTCTGGGCGGACCGGTGCATTCACCGCGGGGTACGACTCTCCGTCGGCATCAACGACGGTGCCGAACTCGCCTGCCAGTACCACGGCGGATCCCGGTACATGCACGGCAGCGTGCACGAGGGCGATCTCCTGGACCTCTCTGCGCCCCACAACAACTTCCCCCTCCGGCGGGACGCGACCAGGACCGTGCTGATTGCCGGTGGCATCGGGGTGACACCGCTGCTTGCCATGGCCCAGACGCTGGCTCGCCAGGGACTCACGTGGGAACTCCACTACTTCGCGCAGAGTGATGACCACATCGCCTTCCCCGAAGTGCTCGATCACCTGCCCGCCGGCTTGACGAAGCACCTGGGGCTCTCCCCCGCACAGACAACCGACAAACTCCAGGAGATCACTGAGAACTACCTGACCACGAGCCACGCGTACGTCTGCGGCCCGGGTCCGATGATCGAAGCGGCTCGTGCACTTGCCACTGAGTCGGGATGGCCCGAGGAAGCGGTGCACTTCGAGTACTTCAAGAACGAATCCGCGCAGGACGACACCTCGACCTTCGAGGTGCTCCTGGCGCGAAGGAACGAGACCCTCGTCGTCAACACCGGGGTGTCTCTCCTCGAGAGCCTCCGGAGCGCAGGGGTGGACATGCCGTCGTCGTGCGAACAGGGCGTCTGCGGGACGTGCATGGTCACAGTCCTCGACGGCGAACCGGATCACCAGGATGTGTACTTCAGCGATCTGCGCGACGCGCACGCGATCCTGATCTACCTCGCCGGCAAGTACGACCCGGCAGCAACCTGGTATCCGACTCACGATCCTCAGCTCCTCGGTGAGCACGCGAGGATTACCCCGCCCTGCGCCGGTGGACCGAACGTGTCCGGCGCCTGCCGGGCTTCGTCGCGATGCCCGGCATCTTTCCCGTCGCGCCACTGCCGTCATGAGTAGGACAGGTCGCCGGCAGCTCGTGGACATGACCGATCAACGCATACGGGCCTCGTCCGACGATCTGATCGCGGACTTCAACCGCACCTACGCCGAACTCACGGCCCCCGGCGGTCCCTTCGCCTGGACCACCCAGGACGTGCTCGGTGTACCGACCCGGGTGTTCAGCAGCGCTGCGCCCCACATGCGGTTGATCTGGGAAGGCGCCGCGGCGCGAGGCGACGAGGAGTACCTCGTGTACGGCGAGGAGCGCTACAGCTACGCCGACGCAGACGCCGGGGTGCGGGCTCTGGCCCACTACCTGCGCGCCGAGCACGGTGTGGGTAAGGGCGACCGGGTGGCCGTGGCCATGCGCAACTACCCCGAATGGGTGGTGTCGTACTGGGCCGTCATCGCCACCGGCGCCGCAGTGGTGGCCATGAACTCGTGGTGGACGGAGCCCGAACTGGACTTCGCCCTGCGCGACTCGTCGCCGGTGGTGGTGATCCTCGACGGGGAACGTCTGGAACTGTTGGCACCGAGCGCCGGAAGGCCTCCGTTCATCGTGGTGCGCCACGAGGGCGCCCTGCCCGCCGGCGCACTCGCTTGGAGCGACGTGGTCGATGCGGCGGGCGCGCCCGCAGACCTGCCCCCCGCCGACATCGACCCCGACGACGACGCCTGCATCTTCTACACGTCGGGGACGACGGGGCCGCCCAAGGGAGCACGCACAACCCACCGGGGCTCGATGCACAACCTGATCAACCTGGCGTTCATCAAGGCTTGCGGCGACGTGGCCCGGGAGCGCCGACAGGCCGACTCCGGCGCCCCGCCCCCGCAAGCACGCCCCGAACCGCTCACAGCGCTCGTGCCGGTGCCGCTGTTCCACGTCACGGGATGCACCTGCGTGCTCCACCCCGTCACCGCCACAGGCGGGCGACTCGTCCTGATGCATCACTGGGACGCAGCCGAGGCCCTGCGACTCATCGAGCGGGAACGGGTCACGACCTTCACCGGCGTGCCCACGATGGCGCGTGAAGTGCTGCGACACCCGGACTGGACCCGGACCGACACATCCTCGCTGCATTCGATGGGCGGGGGTGGAGCCGCTCTGCAACCCGACCTCGTCACGCGCATCGACGGCCAACTAGAGCACGGCCGGCCCAACACCGGCTACGGGCTCACGGAAACGACCGGGATCGCCACCGCCATCAGCAGCGAGTTCTACGTGGCCCGACCTACCTCGGTGGGTCCGGTGGTGCCGTGCATGGAGGCGAAGGTGGTCGGCGATCTCGGCGAGGAACTGGAGGTTGGCGAGCAGGGCGAGCTACTGCTGCGCGGCCCGAACGTGATCAAGGGCTATCTCAACCAGCCCGAAGCGACAGCCAACGCCATTGTCGACGGCTGGTTCCATACCGGTGACATCGCGGTGATCGACACCGACGGCTGGGTCCACATCAAGGATCGGGCCAAGGACGTGGTGATCAGGGGCGGCGAGAACGTTCACTGCGCCGAGGTGGAGGCGGCCGTCCACGAACTCGACGAGGTGGCAGAGGTGGCCGTGTTCGGCGTGCCCGACGACCGTCTCGGCGAGGAGGTGGCCGCGGCCGTGGTGCTCGGGCCGGGCGCGGACCTCAACGAGGCGGGCCTGGCCGCCCACCTGACCGGCCGCCTGGCACGCTTCAAACATCCCCGGCACGTGTGGTTCCTCGACGAGCCGCTGCCCCGCAACGCCAACGGCAAGTTCCTCAAGCGCGAGCTGCGGCAACGGCTGGCGCCCCCCACATGAGCGACGGCGCTCTCAGCATCCTTCGACACCGTTGGCCCGGGAACACCTAGATGAGTAGTTCCAAGGGGTGCGGGGTGCGGGGGGTCCGCCGCTGGGTGGTTGAGGGTGTCCAAGATCTGGGGTGTAACAATCCCTGATCTTGGAGGATCTTGGCATGAACCCGGACTTGGACACCCTCGTGACTGCACTGTATGTGACGATTGATGATCTGTTGTTGGCGCATCCGGAGTGGGCGCCGCGGCGGCCCGCGGTGGGGATCGCCCCCGGGCTGTCTGATGCGGAGTTGGTTTCTCTGGCGGTGTCCCAGGCGCTGTTGGGGTTCGACTCGGAGGCCCGCTTCGTGCGCTACGCCAAAGCGCACCTGGCGCCGTGGTTCCCCTACCTGCCCGAGCGGCCCGGCTACAACAAGCGCCTGCGGCGCAGCGGCGAGCTGATGGCCCAGGTGATGGCCTGCCTCGCACGCGACTGCCCGTCCTGGCATGACGACGTGTGGGTCGTGGACTCCACGCCCGTGGAATGCGGGCGCAGCCGCGAGACCCAAAAGCGCTCTGACCCCCCCGGATGGGCTGAATACGGTTACAGCGCCTCGCACTCGCGGTATTTCTGGGGGCTGCGCCTGCACCTCATCGCCACCCCGTCGGGGCTGCCGATCACCTACGCGCTCGCCGGCGCGAAAGCCGACGAGCGCGACGTCTGTTTGGACATGATCGCGCGCGCCGACGTGGCCCGGCGCGGCCAGACCCTGCTCGCCGACAAGGGCTACCGCAGCGCCGCCTTCGAAGCGCAACTCAACGCCGCAGGCATCACCTTGATCCGCCCCGCCACCAAAACAGAACCCCCGCGACCCGGACAACGGTTCCTGCGGCCGCTGCGCCAGATCATCGAATCGGTCATCCAGACCCTCAAAGCCCAACTCGGCCTCGAACGCCACGGCGCCCGCACCCCAGCGGGAGTCTGCGCCCGTGTCCTGCAACGACTCCTCGCCCTCACCGCCGCCATCTGGCACAACCAAACCACCCAACAACCAGGACCCGCCCGATCCCTCATCGCCTACGACCACTAACCCCTTGGATCAGCGCCCTAGTAGGGCGAGATCGTGGAGGTCGGCACCCCCGAGCACTTCTTCATCGACCCCACCGAGGAACGCACCAAGCGGTTCCTGGAGCAGATCCTGTAGCCGAGGGACTACCCGGCTCTCATCGTCGCGAGCACTCCCTACGGGCGGAATTGCTCCAACTCACTCCCAAGAAACGAGGTGGTGCGATGGCGGCATGGAGGCCGCGCCGAGAGTCAGAATTGGGTTACGCGGTACCGGCCGGTCGTGGAGCCGCCCCTCGCAGGGGAGCAGTCACGTAGTCGACAATCTGGCGGTCCGGAGCGTACGCGGCGGCCGGTCGGCGGCCGACTCTGCTGGCACGTCCGGCGTGGAGTCGCTTCGCTGCGGCGTCGGCCCCGATCCTGACCGAGATCGCCGAGCAGACCTCGGCGAAGTTGACGACGCTCATGACTCGGGGCCTGCTGCGGTCGCCCAGAAGTTCCGCCACAGCCGAAACCGCAGGTTCCCGCCCCTGGTAATACTCGACGATCGGCCACGCGTCGAGCACGACGAGTCCTTCAGCCACTAGAGCGATAGACCCTGCGATCCGAGTCCCCGCGCCGGCGACGAGAACTCGGCGCCGGCCGTCGCCGCGTCGAGGTCGGTGTAACTCGCTTCGATGTCAGCGGCGCGTTCGCGCTCGAGAACGTCGCCCAGCCCCGGCCAGCGCCCCCGGTCGCCGAGGAATTCCGCGAGCACGGCCTCGTAGCCATCGTCCGCCGGTCGGTCGTCGTCACCGCTCACGAGCGCCAGCGTAATCGGCAACAGCCGGTGCGATGCAGCCTTGCAACTCAGCCTGCTTTGGAGGTCGGGGCATGTCGGTGTGGAAGAGCCACGAGAGTTGCATGGGTATGTTTGCTGTTCAGCAACTCTTTGGGAGTCAAGGACCGCTCCGAACGGGCCCACAAGGAGATCACCATCCGCGACGAGATGATCCGCGCCGCCCATCGCGCCGGCGCCTCGCTCCGGCAGATCGCCGAGGCGTCAGGGCTCGGCCCGAAGACGGTCACCGCAATCGTCAGAGGCGATCCACTCCGAGCGTGACGCCCGAGCCGGGTTCGAGGAGTGTGCCCGTCCCGGGCCAGCGCTACCTGCCGAGGTCCAGGTTGAGTCCAACGCGGCCCGAACCGACCCTCCAAGGGACGGGGGCCGGTTCGGTTGTCATTGTTCGCGGATGCGGATGCGGTAGTCGGGGTCGTTGACGCTGTAGCCGGTGTGGCTGACGCGCACGAGGTAGTCGCCGCCGCGCCAGACCCTCGCCCCGGCGAAGGTCTCGACGGTGAGCATGCCGGTGACGCCCGTGTAGCTATAGCCGTCATGGCCTTGCCTTGGAGGCGAAACATAGACGCGGTCTCCGCTGGATTGGATGCGGCTGTCGGTGGCCCAGGTGGGGGCGACGTGGTTCAGGCGGGGCCGGTGGTTGTTGGCTTCGGTGTCGACTTCGACGACGTAGCGGCGGTTGTCCTCCAGGCGCACCACGAACCACTGGCTGTCGGCGTCGGGGAGGCGGCACGTGAAACGGTCCAACCCTCCGCAGACGTTGGGGTAGGTCTGGTCCACCCAGTCGTCGCCGACGGCGAGCCGGGCGCTCACCGGATAGCCGTCGGGGCCCCGGAACTCCCTGTCGAGCCTGTCGATGCGCACCGCGACCCTCTGGCCGCTGCGCACCGGGTCCAGCTGGGAGCCGCCGAGCAGCGGTATCAAGTCAAAGACGAGTGCCCGGACGCTGCCTGTCCCCAAGACGCCGACAGTTGTGGTGGCGGCGTCGGCGAAGGGGTACAGCCAGTAGTCGCCGATATACAGCACCAGGTCCGAGAGGTCGTTGCCGTGATCGTCGACAGTCACATGAAACAAGCGTTCACCGTAAAAGACTTCAGCGGCATCGGATACGAAAACCTTCGTAGCTTGGCTGATCTGGTGCACGGTGTAGGTGTTGCCGTCGTAGTCGAAGGTGTTGTCGGCGAGGCTGCCGAAATGATCCGACGGATCGCCGAGGATGGTGTATCCGATATCACGGTGAATGTCAGAGGGTCGGGGCCTGCTCTCGACGGCGCCGGTGGTCATGGTGGTCGACCAGATGGTCTCGGGGGCCGGGATCGGCGGCAACTCCTCGACGAGGCGCACCGCCACGCTCTCCCCGTCAACCAACACCGGCAAGTCGGCCCAGAAGTAGCTGATGAACAGCCTGTCGCCGGTGAGTTCGTGCGTCGAAAGATGCGGCCCTGCGTCGTCGAGGTGGAACGGCTGGTCGCCGACGTACAGCACCAAGTCCGCGCCGAGGCGGCGATCGCCGCTCTCTCCGGCAGTGAGCCGGAAATTGTCTTGAATCACGGCATTGGAAGGAGCGGTCGTACGTGCTGTCGCAAGTCGGTCCACGGTGTAGGTGTGGCCGTTGTAGTCGAAGGTGTCGTCGTCGAGGCCGCCGTAAGGGGACTCGCGCAGGGCGCTGCTGGCATACCCGCGCTCAACGATCCGGAACCCGTTGGCCGCAGTCGTGTCGGTCACGCCGACGGTCATGGTGGCCGTCCAGATGGTTGTGGTGAGGGTTTGGTCGGCGCTGGTTTGTTGTTGCGCGGTCTGGGGTTCGTCCTCGGGCGGTTCGGTCACGAGGACGGCGGTGGCGACGGGCGCGGGGGGTTCGGTTGTGTCGGTGGTTTCGGTGCCGGTCTCGGTGGTTTCGGGTTCGGGTTCGGGGTTCTCCGGCGCCGGGGGCGTCTCGACGTTGAGGTAGCTGGAACGGGGCGAGGTTCCCGCCGCGTTGGCGGCGACGACGCGATAGACGTACCTGGTGTGCGCGGTCACTGTGGTGTCGGTGTAGGAGGTGGCCGGCGATGCGGTGTCGGCGACCACGGCGACGAACTCCGCGGCGCCCCGCCCGTCGCCGTACGCGTCGCCGTCGCGGGAGCGCCGCAGCACCTCATAGCCGCCGATGGTGGTATCGCCGGCGTCGTCCCAGGCCAGGCTCACCGCGTCATAAGAGACCGACGAGGCGCGCAGGCCGGTGGGGGCGCCGGGAGCGGTCTGCGCGGCCGGCGCGTCCGGTGTTTCGACGTTCGCGTAGCTGGAGCGGGCGCCGAGGCCTGCGGGGTTGATGGCCTTGACCCGGTAGACGTAGCGGGTGCGCGCCGTCACCGAGGTGTCGGTGTAGGAGGTGGCCGACGATGCGGTGTCGGCAACCACGGCGACGAACTCCCACGCGCCCCGCCCGTCCCGGTAGGCGTCGCCGTCGCGGGAGCGTCGCAGCACCTGATAGCCGGTGATGGCGGCGTCTGCGGGGTCGTCCCAGGCCAGGCTCACCGCGTCATGAGAGACCGCCGAGGCGCTCAGGCCCGTCGGCGCCGCGGGGACAGACGACTGGGCTTGCGCCTCACCGCCTGAAACGACCAGAGACCCCACCAGGGCTGTGACCGCTACCAGCGCGGCGGCGATCACCAACAGGAACGGGCCCCGCGTCATTGAACGCCCCCCCCCCCCCCCCCGATTCTGGGTGAGTGTCGCGTTTGGGGGCCCGGGCCGTGCCCGGGGTTCTGTGACCGGCGGCGTTGCGCATGTCGCTACCTCCTGGGGTCGCGCCGCTGCCCGGCACGACCTTTGTTGGACAGACAACCAATTATTAGCAGATAATAACTATTTAGTCCAGCCAATTGTTCGGAGGGCGGGATTCTTCCCGGCCGGCCGATTCTCACCCGGGCCCGGGCCGGGAACCACCCAAGCAGACACCGACCCCCCAACCGCACGCCGGCGCCGGTCCACCAAGCAGCCCAAGCCCAGTCGTCGGCGTTGATCCCCCCTCAGCTCACCCCCAGCCGTGCGCCGTCGCCGTGGGAGGGGCCGGTAGCGTGCTTCGGATGGATCAGCGCCCTAGATGAGTAGTTCCAAGGGGTGCGGGGGGTCCGCCGCTGGGTGGTTGAGGGTGTCCAAGATCTGGGGTGTAACAATCCCTGATCTTGGAGGATCTTGGCATGAACCCGGACTTGGACACCCTCGTGACTGCACTGTATGTGACGATTGATGATCTGTTGTTGGCGCATCCGGAGTGGGCGCCGCGGCGGCCCGCGGTGGGTATCGCCCCCGGGCTGTCTGATGCGGAGTTGGTTTCTCTGGCGGTGTTGCAGGCGCTGTTGGGGTTCGACTCGGAGGCCCGCTTCGTGCGCTACGCCAAAGCGCACCTGGCGCCGTGGTTCCCCTACCTGCCCGAGCGGCCCGGCTACAACAAGCGCCTGCGGCGCAGCGGCGAGCTGATGGCCCAGGTGATGGCCTGCCTCGCACGCGACTGCCCGTCGTGGTATGACGACGTGTGGGTCGTGGACTCCACGCCCGTGGAATGCGGGCGCAGCCGCGAGACCCAAAAGCGCTCTGACCTCGCCGGATGGGCTGAATACGGTTACAGCGCCTCGCACTCGCGGTATTTCTGGGGGCTGCGCCTGCACCTCATCGCCACCCCGTCGGGGCTGCCGATCACCTACGCGCTCGCCGGCGCGAAAGCCGACGAGCGCGACGTCTGTTTGGACATGATCGCGCGCGCCGACGTGGCCCGGCGCGGCCAGACCCTGCTCGCCGACAAGGGCTACCGCAGCGCCGCCTTCGAGGCGCAACTCAACGCCGCAGGCATCACCTTGATCCGCCCCGCCACCAAAACAGAACCCCCGCGACCCGGACAACGGTTCCTGCGGCCGCTGCGCCAGATCATCGAATCGGTCATCCAGACCCTCAAAGCCCAACTCGGCCTCGAACGCCACGGCGCCCGCACCCCAGCGGGAGTCTGCGCCCGTGTCCTGCAACGACTCCTCGCCCTCACCGCCGCCATCTGGCACAACCAAACCACCCAACAACCAGGACCCGCCCGATCCCTCATCGCCTACGACCACTAACCCCTTGGAACTACTCATCTAGCCCCCCGCATCGACGACGACGCTCTCAGCCTCCTCCGTCGGTGTCACCGCGTGCCCGGCGGGCCGCGTCGATCAGGCGTGTCAGTTCGGCGGCTTCGGGATTGCCGCTCAGGGCCTCGGCGACCGCCGCCGCCTCGGTCGCCAGCACGGACATGCCAGCGTCACCGTCGTCCACGAAGGGGCTGCCGCGCAACACCTCGGCGAACTCGGCCACAACCGCGGCCAGACGGAAGTGCGCGGCAGCCGCGGCGAACGACGCAATGATGTCGGCCTCGGTGATGCTCTCCTCGATCTCGGTGATGGATCCTCTGCGGACGCGCTCGTAGCGGAGTGTCGCCGTGGCGAGCCACGAGGGGTCACCCGACTCGCCGCCCGGTTCCTCAAGTTCGAGTTCGTAGAGGGCGGTGGCACTCTGCCCGAGGCCCACCTCACCGGCATCGACGGTGTTGTCGCGGAAGTCCTCGTCGGCGACGTCACGGTTCTCAAATCCCAGCAGTCGATACGAGCGCACAGTGTCAGGGTTGAACACCACCTGGATCTTGGCGTCGCGGGCCGCCAGCGAGAGCAGGCTCTCCAGGTTCTCGGCGAAGATCCTCCTGGCCTCCTCGAAGCTGTCGATGTAGTGGTAGGTGCCGTCGGCGGTGTTGGCGAGTTGCTCCATGAGCACGTCGTTGAACGGGCCGAGCCCGACGCCGACCGTGGACAGGCCGATGTCGCCGCGCTCGCCGATCCCTTCCAGGATCTCCTCGGTGCGGGTGGCGCCCACGTTGGCCACGCCGTCGGACAGCAGGATCACCAGCACCGTCCGCCCCGCATCGGCCTCCCGCAGCGCCATGTCGTAGCCGCTCACCAGGCCCGCTTCGGCATTGGTGCTGCCCCGCGGGTAGACCTCGTCACGCACCAGTTGCATGATCCGATCCCGGTTGCCCGCCACGTCGGTCGGCTCCACGACCGTGTCCACGACGTCGTCGTAGGAGACGATGCCCACGCGGACGCCATCGGACAGACCGTCCAGTAGCAGACCCACAGCCTGGTGCGCCAGTCGGATACGCTCCAGTTGCTCTCCGCCGTAGCCCGCCGTCTCGCCCATGGATCCCGACCGGTCCATCACCACGATCACGCTCTGCGGGAAGACGACATCAGCGAGAACGACGGGCGCCTGCACTCCTACGCGCAGCAGGACGTAGCCGTCGGGCGCGAAGGGTGACGGAGCCGCCTCCGTGTCGATCACGAACTCGTCGGGCACCGGTTCATACCCACCGTCGAAGTAGTTCACGAACTCCTCGGTGCGCACAGCCGCCGGCGGCGGCAGCGCACCACCCCGCAGGTAGTTCCGCGCCACCACGTACGAGGCCGTGTCCACGTCGAGGGCGAAGGTCGAAGCCGGATCCTCGGCGGTGTTCACGAAGGGATTCACGCCGTAGTCCTCGAACGTGTTCGAGGAGCACCCTCGGCAGGGCCCCAGGGAAAGCTGCGGCGCACGTGCGGGCGTAGCGGCAGATCCAAAGCCGTCGCCGGCGGCCGCCATTCCCGTGCCGTCGCCCATGTCCATGTCTCCGTCCATGGCCTCGTCGGTTGCCATGTCCGGGGACGGTCCTTCCTCCGCCGGCGGCGGCGCAGCGGTCGTCGCGGTCGATGTCGGTGTCTCCGCGGTCACAGTCGAAGAGGCGGCTGCCTGTTCCTGTGCCGCCTGCGCGGCCGCAGCCTCAGCACGCGCCGCGGCCGCGGCGGCCTCGGCCTCCTCGACCTCCAGCCGCGCCACAACTGCCTGAGCGCGCGCCGCATCCGCCGCAGCCTCAGCCTCCTCAACCTCCCCCTGAGCCGCCTCAGCCTCAGCGCGCACGGCATCCGCAGCCGCCCGAGCCTCGTCAGCCACCACCTGCGCCGCCTCAGCCTCAGCGCGCGCCGCGGCCGCCGCAGCCTCAGCCTCCTCAACCTCCCCCTGAGCCGCCGCAGCCTCAGCACGCACGGCATCCGCAGCCGCCCGAGCCTCGTCAGCCACCACCTGCGCCGCCTCAGCCTCTGCACGCATGACATCGACGGCCCCGTGCGCCGCCTCGGCCTCCGCCTGCGCCGCTTCCGCCTCCGAGCGCGCCTCGGCCGCTGCTGCCTCAGCCTCGACGAGAGCGGCCTCGGCGTCCACGAGCCGTGTCTCAGACTCCGCTGTCGATGTGACATCGGAACCGCAGGCTGCTGCCAGGAGTCCCGAGACGACAAGGGCGCCGATCAGCGGCCGCCGGAGCAAGAGCATCCGGGAGTACAACTCGAAGATTCTCATGGCTATCCCTCCAGTTCACGCCGGCTCACTGCGCGTCCGAACACCCCTACGACGATCCCGGAACAGCAAAAGTTCCCGGGCGTTCCGATGACATCCGGCAAGCAGGCGCTCCCCGACAGCCTCAACCCTATTACCGGAAGGGAGCCGGCTGCCGTCCCCGGATGGGGCGAGCCCTCTGCCGGAGCGGGTCGCATCCGGTAGAGGGCTCGCAGGGGGGCGTGTCGGGTATATGTGGCCGGAGTGGCCCGTTCCCGCGGGGCCATCCCGGTCGTGAGCAACCGTCGTGCAGCCGACTCGCCGCCTAGCGGGACGCCCGCCGAGCGGTGTCGATGAGGCGGGCCAACTCTTCGGCGTCGGCGTCGCGGCGCAGATCGTCCGCCACATACCAGGCCTCTTCGGACAGAAGCCCCATGTCCGCGTCCCGGTACTCCACGAACGGGCTCCGGCGCAACACCTCGGCGAACTCCGCCGCCACGGCGGCCAGACGGAAGTGAGGATCCGCCGCGGCGAACGAACGGGCGATGTCGGTGCCGCTGACACTCTCCTCGATCTCGGTGATCGAACCTCTGCGCGGCCGTTGGTAGCGCAGCGTGGCCGTGGCAAGCCAATCGCGATCGTCCCGCTCACGGCTCCGGCCGGCCAACTCCAACTCGTACAGTGCCGTGGAACTCTGGCCGAGGCCCACCTCGCCGGCGTCGACGGTGTTGTCGCGGAAGTCCTCGTCGGCGACATCGCGGTTCTCGAAACCCAGGAGCCGGTACGACCACACCGTGTCGGGGTTGAACTCCACCTGGATCTTGGCGTCACGGGCCGCGAGGGCCAGCAGGCTGACGATGTTGCTGCCGAAGATGCGGCGCGCCTCGTGGGTGCTGTCGATGTAGTGGTACGTGCCGTCTGCGGAGTTGGCCAGTTGCTCCATGAGCACGTCGTTGAACGGTCCGAGCCCGACGCCGATCGTGGTCAGACCGATATCGGCGCGATCGCCGATCTCCCTGAGGATGTCATCGGTGCGGGTGGCGCCGACATTGGCGACGCCGTCGGAGAGCAGCATCACCAGCACCTCCCGGCCCTTGCGGGCCTCCGCCAGTGCCAAGTCGTAACCACGCACCAGACCCGCCTCGGCATTGGTGCTGCCCCTCGGGTAGACGTCGTCACGGACCCGGCGCATGATCCGGTCCCGGTTGCCGTCCACATCGGTCGGTTCCACAACCGTCTCGACGTGGTCGTCATAGGAGATGATCCCGACACGGGTGCCGTCGGGAAGCCCGTACAGGAGCAGATTCACGGCCTCGTGTGCCAGTTCGATCCGGTCCAGGTGTTCCCCGCCGTAGCCGGCGGTCTCGCCCATCGATCCCGACCGGTCCATCACCACGATCACACTGTCGGGAATCACGACATCGGCGAGGACGTCGGGGGCCTGCACGCCGACCCGCAGCAACACGTAGCCGTCACGCGAGAACGGCGAAGGCGCCGCCTCCATGTCAATCACGAACTCGTCCCACTCCGGCTCGTAGCCACCGTCGAAGTAGTTCACGAACTCCTCGACGCGCACTGCCTCCATCGGGGGCAGGTCACCTCCCCGCAGATAGTTCCGGGACACCACGTAGGAAGCCGTGTCCACGTCCAGTGCGAACGTCGAGAGCGAATCGCGAGACGTGTCGACAAAGGGGTTCACGCCGTAGTCCTGGAAGATGTTGGAATCGCACCCCCAACACTCACCCGGCCGGGTCGGCTCCACAGATCCCCAGGCCGACTCCGCTGCCGCTCGCGCCGCTGAGGCGTCGGCGCGCGCAGGCGCGGCCGCAGCCCGCGCCTCGCCGGCCTCGGCCTGTGCCGCGGCGGCCTCGGAGCGGGCGGCATCCGCGGCTGCCTGGGCGTCCGCCAGCGCATTCTCCGCAGCCGCGATCGCCTCTTCGTTGCCCTCGACGGTGGCCTGCACCAAGTCCGCAGCCGCCCGGGCAGCGCTCGCGGCTTCGAGCGCCTCGCCAGGTGCGGGGGCGGCCGGGGGTGACGGCGCCGCAGAATCAGGCGACACCATCAGAGCCGGTGGGGGTGGTGCAGGCTCAGGAGCAGGCGAATACCCCTGGACAGTGGTCGCAGGCCGTTCGTAGGCCGCGTCCGCCGGGGGCGATTCGGCCGCAGGCGCAGGTGCCGGAGCCACACTCCGACGCACAGCCGCATCTCCCTCCGAATCAGAACTACAGGCCGTCGCCAGCACGGCCGCCACGGCGATAACGCCGATACCCACCCAGAGCCGGGTACCGAACCGGGAACTCGCATCGAACAGTCTCATGATCGTCCCTCCTTGTGTTTGCACGCGCTGTGCGCGTCCGATCAACCATCCGACGCCCCCGCCACAACAAAAGTTCCCGAGCACACAGAACAGGCCCGCCGGAGCGCGACCCGGGCCACTGCGACACGTCCTCCAGCAACAACGGAGGCGGGGACGCCGGGGGATGGCGCCGGCGCGATTTCGCCGGACGCGCGCCGACGGCCACCGGTGGCCCCGCCGGACAACCCCACCGGCAGCCCCGCCCGGCACCTGGCACCGCCCGGACAATCCCACCGGCAAGCCCCCGGCCTCGCACCGAACCCCGTGCCACGGCGCCGCGGCCTTCGTTAGGATTGGGTCATGGAACCGCGTGTGTCCCCGTTCAAAGTGCCCGAACACCACCGCAAGTGGGTGGACCTCGCCGAGGAGTTGGGTCGCGACAGCTTCGCCCCTCGAGCCGCCATGGTCGACGCCGAGAACCGCTTCCCGTTCGAGAACTACGACGACCTACGGGCCAGCGGCCTCCTGGCGCTTATGGTGCCCGAGCGCTTCGGCGGCATCGGCGCCGACCCCTTCACCTACGCCACCATCCTGTCCAAGATCGCCCAGGGCTGCGCCAGCACAGGGCTGACCTTCAACATGCACTCGGCGATCCTGCACTTCCTGCGCCAGATCGCCACTCCGACCCAGCAGGAGCGCTACTTCGGCGAGGTGGTGACCGATGGCGCGGTCTTCTCGTCCATCACCAGCGAACCGGGCATCTCCTTCCGTCACAAAGGCAAGGTCCGCACCCACATCGAAGCCGACGGCGACGGCTACCGGCTGACCGGGAAGAAGATCTTCTGCTCCCTGTCCACGGGCGCCACCTACTACTTCACCTGGAGCTTCCTGGACGGCGCCGAGAGTCTGGCGGACGGGTTGCTGACGGTGCTCATCCCAGCCGGGCGCGACGGCATCACTGTGCTCGACGACTGGAACACCCTGGGAATGCGCGGCACCGCCTCCAACTCCATCAACTTCGAACGCGTGCGCATCGAGCCCGCCGACGTCGTCGGTGACGTCGGCGCCATCCTGGGCCAGGACATGAGCATCTGGTCGGTCGGCTACACCGCGGTCTACATCGGCATCGCCGAGGCGGCGTTCGCGTACTGCGTCGAGGCGATGCGCGCACCGCGCTCCGACGGCGGTCCCCCCCGTAGCGAGGATCCGCTCACGTGGCAGCACATCGGCCGGCTGTCCATGCAGCTGGAGGCGGCCCGCCGGGCGCGCGACACGCTGGGGCACCCGCGCGACGAACTCGACCCTGCGGCGCTCACGTACGTGCTGAACCAGGCCAAGTACCTCGCCACCGAGGCGGCGCACAGCATTACCACCCAAGGCATGCGCCTGCTGGGGGGCCGTGGCATCCAACGCTCACTGCCCATGGAGCGCTACCTGCGCGACGCCATGGCCGGCCTGGTGATGCCGCCCTCCAACGAACGCTGCCTCGAGACGGTCGGCAAGATCGCCCTCGGCCTTCCCGCCAAGACCATCGAGTTCGAGTAGGAACACCCGAGGCGCCCCGTGGCCGGCGGCGGGACACGGCACACGCAGGGACACGACCACCCCGACAACACGAATCGCACGGACTGCACGAACTACACGGACGAACCGGGAGGAAGTCATGGCGAAACTGACCAAGCTGGACCACGGAAGCATCTGCGTGGGCGACATCGACAAGGGAGTCTGGTTCTACGGCGAACTGCTGGGGCTGACGCCGCTCCCCCGCCCCGACTTCGGTTTCCCCGGCGCCTGGTTCGACGCCGGCGGCACACCTGTCCACCTCACCACCGGCGGCGAGTTGCGGGGCAGTGGCTTCACGCTGCGCCCCAACGACAACCACATTGCCTTCCAGGTGGACGATCTCGACGAGATGATCGAGCAGTTCACCGCCAACGACGTGGACTGGTGGGAACTGCCCAACTCGCCGGCCGCCCTGCGCCAGGTCTTCTTCTGCGACCCGTGGGGCAACACGCTCGAGATGATCGTCCACCACACCGCCTGACCCCCGCCCGGCGGGGCACCGCCGAGGGGAATAGGTCCCGGCGGCCCACGAGGCGGACGCCCCCATCACGCTGCCGGCCCGCCACGAAGTCGTGGTGCTGCTCTCGGCCTGCCCGCAGGACCTGACCGCGTGCAATAGCGTCGACTGCACCCTCATGCTCATGCCGGTGCGCGACCAAGGGAGCGAAGGATGACCGTTGAGACTCTCAAAGCCGACGTGGCGACGACCGCCCGCATGATGGCGGCCGCCGGCCTGGTGGAGGGCTTCGGCCACGCTTCGGCCCGTCTGCCCGGCGGCGGCTTCCTGATCACCTCCACGTCGCCGCTGCTCCACGCCAACGCCGACACCATCCTTACGGTCGACGAGTCCGGGACGGTGATCGATGCTCCCGCCGGCTTACCGCTGGAGATCTCGATGCACACGGGTATCTACCGGGCCCGCCCCGACGTAGGCGCCGTCTGCCGCGGCCACGGAGCCGCCATGGCCGCCTGGGGCGTTCGGGAGGGCGACGTGCCGCTGCTGCACGGTATGGGCGGCCTGGCAGGTGAGGTGGTCCCCACCCATCCCGACCTGGCCCTCATCACCACTCTCGCCGAGGGAGACCAGGTGGCGGCCACCCTGGGCGACAACCTGTCGATGCTCCTGTGGGCCAACGGCGGGCTGGCCGTCGGCGCCGACCTCGTCGAAGCGTCAACGCGCCTCTGGTACCTGGAGGAACGCTGCCGCGTGGCGGTGCAGGCGGGCGACGTCGCACGACCCGCGGGCAACTGGCCGGCGCGCCTCGGCTCAAGCGCCCCCGAACTCGTCCGCGCCAAGGCCTGGTTCGAGGCCTGCTTCACAACCGACTGACCGCCCGCCGCACCGGAGTCACCGGCTCCGCCCACCGCCGCATCGGTGGTTTCCCGGCCGCAGATCGCCGGAATATTGCCGCAGCGGGAACTCAGAGCGTGTTCGTAACGTCTGACCTTGTATGCAGCGCCACAACAGCCCTCATCGTCACACCCTTCGCCGGCTCCTGATCGGCGTCCTGACCCTCGGCCTCCTGGCCGCAGCGTGCGGAACCGGTAACGACACCGCCGCCGGCACAGACCCCACGCCACCGCCACCGACAACACAACCCGGACCCATCGTCACGCCCGCGCCCACCGGCAACGACGGAACCGAAGACGGGACCACCACCGTCACAGACCCCGCCCAGCCGCCGACCACGGAACCCGACCACACACCCACCCCGCCGCCCACCGACGAAGGCGGCGGATGGCTCGGCGGTGAACCCGACTGGTACGCCGCCCATGAGGACTACGGCGAGCCCGCGTACGCCGAGGCCCCGCCACCGCCAGCGGCCGCCGAGGCCCCGCCACCGCCAGCGGCACCCGACCTCGATGTCGCCATGGAAGAGGACATGGCGGACGGCTACGAAGCAGCCGACGTGGCGACGGCCGCGAGTGTGCCCATCGAGCCGGAACAGCGGGAGCTGACCGGCGGCTCCATCGACGACAACGAGCACTTCGACGAGTATCTGGCCTACCGCGAGCGCATTCTGGGTCGCGGCGTCCGGGTCCGCGATCTCGACCCGACCGGGCGCATCGTTGTGACGGTGACCGGCGAGGGCGGCCTGCCCGCAGCCGGCGCCGAGGTCGTCGTGGCAGTTGGGGACGTTGAGGTCCGCCTGCGCACGACCGCCGACGGCACCGTGCGCTTCCATCCCGAGGCACACCAGGCCGCCGACGGATCGTTCACCGTCACCGTCGGGGGGATCAGCATCGAGGTGGCACGCGGCGGGTCCGTGACCGTCGAGACCGATCTGCCGACCGCCGGCGACGGCGCCGTCGCCCTCGACGTGCTGTTCCTGCTCGACGCCACCGGCTCGATGGCCGACGAGATCGACCGCCTCAAGGACAGCATCGCCGAGGTGGCCCACCGCATCGACGGGTTGCCCGGCGACCTCGACGCGCGCCTGGCCATGACGCTGTACCGGGACGAGGGCGACAGCTTCCTGACCGCCACGTTCGACTTCACCTCCGACGTCGACCGCTTCGCCCGCGCCCTGGCCGTGGTAGTGGCCGACGGCGGCGGCGACTACCCCGAGGCTCTCGACGAGGCGCTCGCCGACGCGCTCGCCAAACCGTCGTGGCGGCCGGCGGAGCAGACGATCCAGCTGATCTTCCTGGTCGCGGACGCCCCGCCGCAGATCCATCGCACGGTGCCAACCCCCTACACCGCATCGATGATCGAGGCCGCCGCGCGGGGCATCAAGATCCTCCCCGTGTCGTCCTCGGGCACCGACGATCAGGCCGAGTACGTGTTCCGCCAACTGGCGCAGTTCACCGGCGGCCGGTACGTGTTCCTCACCTACGGCGCCGGAGGGCTCGCCACCGGCGACGCAACCGATATCGCCCAGCGCGACTACGAGGAACTCTCACTCGACGACCTCATAGTGAGACTGGTCACCGAGGAACTATCCGCCCTCACCGGCGAGCGGGATCCGCGCTAGCGCCGGCGCGACACCTCTGTGAGGGAGTCGTCCTCGAACGCCATACCCACGATCGCGACGACATGGCCATATCCCTCGGGGCCTCCGCACCGAGCGAGGCCCCGATGCCGGTTACAGCATGCTGGTGACGCTCCCGCCGCCGACCGCAACAATACCGATCGAGTTCACGCCGCCGACCGCAACAATACCGATCGAGTTCACGCCGCCGACCGCAACGAGACCGATCGAGTTCACGCCGCCGACCGCAACGATGCCCATCGAGTTCACGCCGCCGACCGTGACTATGCCCATGGCGTTAAAAAGACTCAGCGCGGCAAGGCCGAACGCGTTGAAGCTTGCCGCAGCAGCCAGACCGAACGCGTTGAAGCGGTGAAGGGCGACAACACCGACCGCATACTTGTCCGACGCGCACTTCTCCGAGGTGGATTCTTCTGACATGTCTGCTCCTTCATTTGAGTTCGACAACTTGTGCAGAGCCGGTCGGTTCACGGTCCCTCGGCGTGCGCCTCAGAACCGGCGCACAGACCTCCCCACGGATCCGGACCGAACGAGTCACCGGCACCGTACTACCGCGGCCCGCGACGTGCCGTGATCGGCGTTCCTGTGCGGCGACGACGCCTCCTACCTGACAGGGGCGATCATCCCCGTCGGCGGCGGCTGGCAGGCAGGCGGCTAGGAGAGTGCCGAGAAGTCCACCGGCACCGCAGGCCGGACCGCTGGACAATGGATTCCGGCCTCCGTCGGAATGACGGAACAGCTGGACTGCGGACCTACTCAGCAGTCTCCTAGGGCCGTCGGCGCCACGGCGTCCCGCCGCCGACATTCCCGACCCCATTCCTGTGACCACGCCACCGAGCGCCCGGCTTGTGTGCACTCGGCGCCGTGGGGCCAACCGCGGCACGCCCCCGCCCCGCACGTAGGGTTGGCCACGGCGGGTGGCAGGCCCCGCAGCACCACACGATGCCGAGAGACGGAGCCCCCAGTGAGCAACAACGGACCCCTCGGCGGAGCGGCGCGGATCCTCCGAGCCGCCCTGCTGGTGTCCCTCGCCGCAGCCGCCGTCGTGACCGTCGGCGCCACCGATGCCGTGTCCGCCCAGGACAGCGCCACCGAGGTGCGCATCACCGCGCGCAGGCTCGCCGACGGGAGAGTCGAGTTCGGCCTGCAACAGCGTCAGACCGACGACTCCTGGGGCGAACGGCTGCTGCCGACACGGCGCTTCTTTCCCGCCGATGCCGAACCGGGACGCTGGCATTCCAGTTCCTCGCCGGGACCGGCGGTTCCCAACACGCGCATAGTGGCCCGCATGCTCACCGACGGCAGGGTGGAGTTCGGCCTGCAACAGCGCCGGTCCGACAACACCTGGGGCGAACGACTGCTGCCCGACCGGCGCAACTTCCCCACCGACGCCGAGCCGGGGCGCTGGCTGGTGTCGGCGTCGCTGCACCTGACGACCCGGAGCAGCGCCGAGACAGCGGAGACAGCAATCGACCCGTTGGGGCTGATCGCCGGTTTCGATTTCACGAGCGCCTACGGCATCGGTGAGGACATCTGGGAGGTGTGGCTCTGCGACACGCCGTCCGGCGACACCTTCTCCGAGGACCCCGACGTGCGGCTGAACCCGGCCAACTACGCCGGCGCCTTCACCCAGCGCGTCACCGACTGGTTCGACTGGCAATCCGGGGGCGCGTACGAGCCGGTCTTCCGCCCCGGCGGGCTCGTCACCGCCCCCGACGCCGAAGCAGAGGCCTGCGCCGAGGCTGTGGAACGGACGATCCGAAGCAACGATGCCCACGGCGTTCTGGTCGTCTCGGCGAAGGCGTTACTCACCGACGACGGGGTGCTCGGCTACGGCTGGTGCGGTCACTACTCACGACGTACCTGGCCCGACAACAGCCGCTCCGTGGTCGTGTACGCGGGAGCCGTGGCCGACCCCGCCGTCGTGGCGCACGAACTCGGCCACGCCCTGTGCTGGCCGCACTCCTACAGCGGCGGCACGCTCGTCGACGGCGAGGTCTGGCAGTACGACAATCCGATGGATCGGATGTCCGGCGGGCTCGGTAAACAGCCCGACAACGAGGGCGCCCTTGCCGTCGGCACGATCGCCATCAACCGTTACGCCGCTGGGTGGATCAGCCCCGACGACGTGGAGATACACGTTCCGGGCACGACCGGGGACTACCTCCTCGCCCCTGCCGGCGAGCCGGGTACGCAGATGCTCGTGCTCCCCGACCCGGAGACCGGCACCGACGGCCTGTTCGCAACGCTTGGCGCCCGCCGCCGCGGCGCGGGCGGCGAGGAGTGGCAGGACGCCGCCATCGACGCCGAGGGGATCGAGTTCTACTGGATCGACCAGACCGAGCGAGCGTGCTTGGTTCCCGATCGGGGCGCCTGCCACGGCCTGGACCGCCGGACCGCCCCCATCGACGGCGCCCCGTACACAACCAACCACGTCGTCGACGGGGGCGGCGAGTTCTGGTTGATGAGCGGTTACGAGGTCTCGGTCGGCGAGTACTCGACGTCCGCCGGGGCGTATCCCGTGTCGGTCCGTCCCGCCGATGCGCAGGACTGGGTGTACACGTCGGACCCAGACGGCGACGCGTGGACCAGCGCCCGGATGCACTCCGAGGAACACGATCTGGTGGCGCCCTACAGCATCGCGACGCTGACCGTGACCTGCGTCGACGAGACCGTCGGCGCCACCGTGTACCTGTGGAGCGAGTACATCGACTGGACGCAGGCCCTGTCCGGGACAGGGTCGTTCCGGGCGGTGGACGTGTCCTACGGTTTCGGTGACGCCCGGCCGGCCGCAGCCACACGGTGGGCGGTGACCTCCAACGGCCGCGGGGTTCGGGCACCGGCCGTGGCGGTGCGGGAGATTGTGCGCGGGTTGACGGATCCCACGGACCCGCTGCGGGTGACGATCAAGGCCGCGGACGGCTCGGTGACGGGCACCATCACGTTCGCGGCGAGGGCCGACGCCGACGCCGTGACGCGAGTTCTGGCGGACTGCGGATCCGCACCGGGCGACGAGATCCCGATCAGCGACTGGAGCACCTACACCAACGACAGTGATCCGCTCCAAGGCTCCCGGCCCGTCGCCGCCCTCCGGTCTTTCCAGCACGATCTCGTCACCGCCGGCGGCGTTCGGCCCGTCGACCTGTTGGTGGAGTGCTTCTCCGACGAGCTGAGGATCGCGCTGCGGCTCGGCGCACCGATTCTCGAGGACGGCCCGGGCCGGAAGCTGGAGGTCGCCCGGAGATTCGACGATGCACCCATCGTTACGCAGGACTGGCCGGTCCTGGACGACCGGTCGGTCCACCTGCACCGGATCCACGTCCCCGGATTCCTGTCCGACCTGCAACGCCACGAACGCCTCGTATTGCAGCTCCGATCCGACGACGGCGACAAGATCGGCACAGTCGTCTTCTCCAGCCTCGCCGGCGCGAGGGAAGCAACCGAGACGGTGCGGAGTACCTGCGGCTAGACCGGCACGCCGCTGCCGGTCAGGCCGGCGGGATCACCGGGACCAGGACGTGGTTGGGGTAGTCGGGGCCGAGGTGCAAGGTGACCTCGTTGTGGAAGATCTCCGGGGGGCGGTCGCGGGGGTCGTTGTGCAGGAACGGACCGCAGCCGGTCAACTCGTTCTTGAAGTTGGACAGGCGCTCGCCCGCTGTGTCGCCGCCGTACTCGTAGTCCCGGCCCCGCACGCTGAAGCCGATCCGATAGCCGGGGGGAACCACGATGCACGTGGGCCAGATCTCGATGTCCAACTCGTAGACCTCGCCCGGTGTGAGCGGTTGGCGCCCGGTGTGGGTGTGATAAGGACGCCACGGCAACGACAGTTCGGGATCCAGCTCGCGCTGGCTCGCCCGCAGCCAGCCCTGGGCGATGGGCGTGTGCGGGTCGATCGCACCCATGAACGTCACCTCGTTGCCGTCGGGGTCGAACACCCGGAACACCACGAACAGGTCGGCGTCGGCGGTGGACGACGACACGAAAAGCTTCGCCGCCAGGGGACCGGTGATCTCCGTCTCGACGTCGGTGGGCTCGGCCAGGAAAGTAAGCCCGTCACCCATCGCGTCGTAGGTCAGTGCCACCTCCTCGCCGCAGGCAGCGGCCTCCAGCGAACCGTCGGCGTGCAGGTGCCACCGCTGCCAATCGGTGCGGGGGATCGGCCAGTCCTCCTCGCCGCGCTCCACGAAACGGTCGACGTGGCGCACCTGCAGCAGCACCCGGGGGGCACTGTCCCAGCCGGTGTCCGCCCCCTTGAGGAAGTGCCCGAAGAAGCGCTTCTGCAGCGATACCCCGTAGTCGGTGTAGTACTCGGTCCAGTGCTCGATGCCGTGCACCTCCAGCCAACGCTCCGGTGAGGCCGCCCGCGTGTAGCCCTCGAAGTTGCCCCGGGGGTGCAGGCCCTGCCCGCCCCAGTTGGCCGACGACAGGAACGGCACGACCACCTTCGACCAGTCCGGTGAGCGGTCGGCGTGGTAGTCGTCGTCGAAGGCGTGGGCGAAGAGGTCATCGCCGAAGCTGCAGCGGTTGGCGGCCAACTCCTCCTCGCTGAGGGTGTCGGGCCCCGACGCCAACTCGCCCGTGTTGGGATTGCGCGCCCCCCGTTCGCCCAGACCGTGCTGCACGCTCTTGACCTGCATGTCGTACCAGTTGTCCCAGAAGGTGCAGAGAATGCCGCCGTGGTGGGTGGAGTCCCGGTACCACTCCGCCGCCCCCTCCCAGGGGATCATGGCCACCAGGTGCGGCGGCTGGTGGGAGGCCACGGACCACTGGTTCATAGCGTAGTACGAGACCCCCGATAGTCCGATCTTGCCGTCGCTCCACGGCTGGACGGCCGCCCACTCGATGCAGTCGTACAGGTCCTTGGTCTCCCGCGGCGAGAAGTGGTCGATGTAACCCGGCGAGCGGCCGCAGCCGCGGGCGTCCACGCGGAGGCACACATAGCCGTCGGGCACCCACTTCTCGGGGTCGCACACCTCCCAGTTCTGGTACTTGTTGGTGGACCCTTCGGTCACGTCGGGGTGCTCGGTGGCCATCCGCTCCCAGGCGCTGGGATAGCCCTCCTGGAAGGCCAGGCCTTTGGCGTAGGGGCCGTAGGAGAGCAGCACCGGGTAACGCCCGTCGTCGTCGGGACGGTAGATGTCGGCCCGCAGGACGAGGCCGTCGTCCATGACGATGGGGGCATCCCAGTCGACGCGCATCCCGTCACGGACTTCGCTGGTCATCATGGCGCCGCCGGGGATGGCGTTGTTGTTCATGGTGTCTTCCTCTCCGGTTGGCTGCGGCGGGAGTGTAGAGCACGGTCAGGAGACATTCGACCGGCCCGGCGGCCCGGAAGACGCCGCACGAGGCCACGCCGGCCACCGATGTCACTAGCGTGAGCGGCATGGCACCCTGGCTCATCGCAGTGACGGTCATCGGGGGGGTGCTGGCGGCGGTCGCCCTCTACGACATCGTGCAGCGAAAGCACACCATCCTGCACAACTTCCCCGTCATCGGGCATCTGCGCTACCTGCTGGAGAGCATCGGTCCGGAACTGCGCCAGTACATCGTGACCAGCAATGACGAGGAGCGTCCTTTCAACAGGGCGCAGCGCCGCTGGGTCTACGCATCCTCCAAGCGGCAGAACCCGCACTTCGGCTTCGGCACCGACCAGGACCTCGACCGCGCCGGCTATCTCATCATCAAGCACGCCGCCTTCGGACACCCCGGCGAGGTGGACGAGGATGCCACGCTGCCGTGCGCGAAGGTGCTCGGCGGCTGGAGGGAGCGGCCCGGGCGGTTCCGGCCCGCCTCGGTGGTGAACATCTCCGGCATGAGCTACGGCTCGCTCAGTGGCCCGGCGGTGCAGGCCATGGACGAGGGCGCTGCACTGGCCGGCTGCCTGCACAACACCGGTGAGGGCGGCATCTCCACGTTCCATCGCCACGGTGGCGACCTGATCTACCAGTTCGGTTCCGGCTACTTCGGTTGTCGCAAGCCCGACGGCACGTTCAGCATGGACCACCTGCTCGAGACGATCCGGTCCGTCCCTGTGCGGGCGATAGAGGTGAAGCTCAGCCAGGGCGCCAAACCGGGCCTCGGAGGCCTGCTCCCCGCCGTCAAGGTCACACCCGAGATCGCCGCGGCGCGGGGTGTGCCGATCGGTCGCACCGTCGTGAGCCCCAGCACGCACACCGCCTTCGGCGACGTGGACGGCCTGATCGACTTCACCGAACGGCTGGCCGAGGTCACCGGCCTGCCCGTGGGTATCAAGTCCGCTGTCGGATCCGGCGCGTTCTGGAACGAGCTGGCTCGGCGCATGGCCGAGCGCGGCGAGGGACCGGATTTCGTCACCGTCGACGGGGGCGAGGGAGGCACCGGCGCGGGGCCGCTGGTGTTTGCCAACCATGTTGCACTGCCGTTCCGGCGGGGTTTCGCCAGGGTATACATGGCCTTCGCCTCGCACGGGCTGCATCACAACGTGGTGTTCGTGGGCAGCGGGAAACTGGGTTTCGGTGCCGAAGCGCTAGCGGCCATGAACCTCGGCGCAGACCTGATCAACGTGGGACGCGAGGCGATGCTGGCAATCGGCTGCGTGCAGGCACAACGCTGCCACACCGGCCACTGCCCCACCGGCGTGACCACCCACCGCCGCTGGCGCACCCGTGGCCTCGACCCCACCCGGAAGTCGGTCCGCTGCGCCAACTACATCGTGAGCCTGCGCGCCGAACTGCTCAAGCTGGCGTACGCCTGCGGGGTGGCACACCCCGCACTGGTGCCGGCGGACTCGCTGGAACTGCTCTACGAGGAACCCCGCAAGCGGGTCAACCTCTGCCAGCACTACCTCTACCCGGCCGACCTGACCCGGCTGTCATCAGTCGACGCAGCGGCCGCCTCGCAGTTCACCGCCCGTGCGGCCGCGGACCACGAAGTCCCCGTTGCCGTCTCCTGAACCCACCACCCGCCAGGTGGTCGCGGTACCGGCGGCGGGACCACCGGCGGATGATGTTCCGCACCGACGGTGGCCGACACCCCGCCGAGTGTGGGTGGTACTGGCGGCAGGACTGCTGCTCGCCGCCGGCTGTGCTGCAGGGGGCGCCGAATCGAGGCGATCAGCCGGCGCCGGTCCGACAGAGGTGCTCACGGCCTGGCTCGTTCCGCCGGATGACACTCGCGAGCGGGACGAGGCGGCCGAGGGTGACAAGATTGCCCTCGACGGGGGCACACCGGCCGACGGCGTCATCGAGCTGGATGGCATTCCCGCGCCGCCCGAGCCGACCTCGGTCCCTGTGCACGTCACCGGCGTGGATGTCCTCACCCTCGACGGCACGGACTACGCCGCCGTGCTCACCGACACCGGCGCCGGCGGGGAACGGACGGCGGGGATCCTCCCCCTGCGGCCCGTCCCGGCGACTTCACCTGCCGCCACGGGCCCCGGGCCGGTCGGGCTGTGGGTGACCGGCGCCCCGTTCGGCAACTGGAGCGACGGGCGCAGCCACCGCGGCGAGGGAGTCTGGCACCACGTGGCACCGGGCGCGGTGGCTGACGACGGCTTCTCCTGCGCCGGCGAGGGCGCTGACGAACTGGCTCCCCACGTCTACCCGGAATGCCTGGCGCTGCACCTCGACGACGACAGTGCGCGGCACTCCCCCGTGTACGGCTTCGCCGCCGACGGCTACCCGGTGCACGGCCCCTGGGTGGACCTGGAACTCCTGGCCCGTAGTTCCTGGCGCCTACGCGACTACGCGGCGGATTCCCCCACCGGCTGCGGTGAGGCCGGGCGGAGAACCTGCCTGCTGGCCGACCCGCTGGATGCCACGGCGGGCACCGTTGGCGCACCGAAACCCGGCCCGGACACCTCGGCGGTCCCGTCGGGCGCCTTCTTCGAGGACTACTGGTTCGACATCCGTCGCGACGACGGGAACATCTGGGCGCTCGACGCCTTCAACGGCCACGCGCACGGCCGAATCGGCTACCACTACCACATCACCCGCATCCAGAACGCCGACGGCAGCTTCACCGACATCTTCCCCTTCATCCTCGGCCCCTGGTTCCGCGGCGAACTGCACCCCGGAGCCCTCGCAGTGGGCGGACCGCCTCTCGCCGACGCCACCGGAACCGCCCGAGTCGTCCTGCCCGACCTGCCCTACGATCCCGCGCCGCTACCCACCGAGGCTCCCATCCTCTGCATCCCGCGCATCGGCATCTGCGACTGAACCCGAAGCGCCCAACCGAACCGCCCACCTATCCTGAACGGGCGGCGGTGCTGCCGACGGGTTCGTTCAGACGTCCATCAGCGCCTTGCGCTGGCCGCCGTCGAGGAGAATGTGGGCGCCGTTGACGTAACCGCCGCGCGCCGATGCCAGGAAGACGACCACGTCGGCAACCTGTTCAGCCGTGCAGATCGTCCCAAGAGGCAGGCTCGTGATGGTGAGTTCGTGCGCCCGCTCAACGCTCACCCCCTTGTCCCGCGCCATGGCCTCCTCGAGGTAGTCCCAGCGGGTGGTCGCCACCGGTCCGGGGTTCACGGTGTTGCAGCGGATCCCGATGGGGCCGTACTGCTCGGCCACCGACGACGCGAAGTTGATGTCCGCCGCGTTGGCCACGCCGGCGGTCATCTCCCAGTACGACGGCTTCAGACCGTCGTTGCCGACGACCATGACGATCGAGCCGCCGCCCCGTGCCCGCAGGTGCGGCACCGCGGCTCGGACCGTCCGGACGTGGCCCATGAACTTCAACTGGAGGCTCTCGTTCCACTGATCGTCGGTCAGCTCCTCGAGGAGCCCGCCCGGCGAGCTTCCGGCGTTGGGCACGCAGATGTCGAGGCCCCCGAACGCCTCGGCGGCGGCGTTCACGACCCGGTCCACGTCGGCGGTAACGGACATGTCGCCCACCAAGGGGACGCACCGCCTGCCGGTCGCACCGGCGATCTCGCCGGCCACCTCGGTGAGCAAGTCCTCCCCCCGGGCCACGATGGCCACGTCACAGCCTTCTTCGGCCAGTTGCAGGGCGACGGCTCGGCCGATGCCCATGCTCCCACCTGTCACGATGGCGGCCTTGTCGGTCAGTTCGAGGTCCACGGGACGCTCCCCCTAGGTCGGAAAACTCGGCAGGACATGATGTAACACCGCCGGTGGAGACGGCGCAAGCCAGGTACGGCAGCGAACGACAGGGCGGTTAGGAGAATCCGGTGATGGCGCCGGGGACGGCACGCGGGTCACGCGGGCCCCAGGCGCCGGCGGCGACCCTGCTCAGGAAGTCCGCGACGACTGTGTTCACGAGATCGGGTTCCTCCACGTTCAGGGTGTGGCCGGACTTCGCCAGAACGACCAGACCGGCCCGGGCAATGACGCGCTTGAGCCACACGCTCGTGTCGAGGCAACCGTCGTCCTCGTCACCCGCCAGGATCAGGACCGGTGCATCGATCGCCGACAGCTCCGCTTCCAGTGCGTACAACGACGGCCTCTCCCGCTGCACGCCGCGCATCGTGCGCGCCAATCCCTCCGCGGAGTGCTCGCCGAGGTGGCGCACGTACTGCTCCCACCCTCTGGGATCCTTGTTCTGCAACTGCACCCGCGACGGTCCCGACATGTACTGGTGGGCGAAGGCCACGGATCCGGCCTCCTGCAACATGTCGGCGATGGCGTCGCACTCCCTGCGGAACCGAGGTATCTCATCGGGCCGGGCGCCGTAGCCAGTGCCCGCCACCACCAAGGACCGAACGCGCTCGGGGTGGCGCATGGCGAGGTGCAGTCCGGCGAAACCGCCCATGGAGATACCGATCACGTCGGCCGCTGCAACACCATGTCCATCCAGCACGGCGACGGCGTCGTCCACGGCGTGCTGCTGGGAGTAGACGTCAGGATCGGACGGCACATCGGACGGGGGATACCCGCGGGCACCGTATGTGATGCAGCGGTGGCTCCGGGAGAACCGCCGAACCTGGGGCTCCCAGCTGCGATGGTCGCCGGCGAACTCGTGGACGAAGAGGATCGGATCGCCGGCACCGACCGATTCGGTGTACAGCGCCACCCCGTCGGCGGTGGTGACCGCCCGTATCGTCACCTCGGCCGCTGCGGTGACCGGCGCGCCCGTCGCCTGCGATGCTGCTGACATGTTCGCCACCCCCGAGTGGTCCGACACCGTTGACACGTCATCTATCGTGAATCACGTGACCGGCGGACGCAACCTACACAACGAGCGATGTGACGAGGTACCCGACGAGGCTGTGTTCCTCATGGGCGACGAGAGGCGCCGCAACGCCATCGGCGCCCCTTTCCTGGACGAACTCGGCGCGGCCATCACCCGGGCCGAAGAGCGGCAGTGTGCGGTCCTCGTCTTCCGCTCGTCGCTGGAGACGGTGTTCTGCGCCGGCGCCGACCTGACCCTTCCCGACGCCGAGCGCGCCGTCGTTTCCGACCGCCTCTACGCCATCTACCAGCGGATGCTCGCATCGCCGGTCATCTTCGTGGCGGACGTGGACGGCGCGGCCGTCGGCGGGGGCGCCCAACTCTGCCTGGCCGCCGACATCTGCATGGTCACACCGCGGGCATGGTTCCGCTTCGCGGGTGCGGGCCACGGGTTAGCCGTCGGGGCGTGGGCGCTGGTGGCCGCCGTCGGGCGCCACGCGGCGGCCGACATGTGCCTGACGATGCGGAAGGTGGACGCCGCGGAGGCCGTCCGGTTGGGCCTCGCGACACCGCGCCGCGACGAGCTGATCGCCGAGATCGCCCGGACGGATCCGGCGGCCCGGCGACGACTCAAGCAACTCCTGACCGCGGACCTCCACGAACCACTCGATCGGGAACGGACCGGGAATCGTGAGAACTGGACAGGGAGCATCGAAGGGCTCCGTCGCTAGCAGCGACACGCCTGTCGACAGCGAAACCACGCCACCTCGAACGGACCGGGAATCGTGACAGCCGCGCAGGGCACATCGCAGGGATCCCTCGACGACCTCACTGTGCGCGCCTGGCGGCTGCACGATCCGACTCTCACGGCGAGTCCGGACCGGCGCGAACTTGCCCGCAGGCTCCGGCGGGGTTCCATCCCGCGGGCCTTGCGGCGGCGGGCGCTCGCGGGCGGCACGCACACCAGGATCGGGGTGGACGGCGCCCACGTCAGCCTGCGTGAACTCCACGGACAGACCGAGGCGCTTGCCGTGCACCTGGCCCGCGCCGGCGTGGACCGGTCGCGCCCCACGCTGCTGGCCGCGCCGACGTCGCTGGACTTCATGAGGTGTTATCTGGCACTGCTCTGCCTGCGCTCCCCCGTCGTGCTCGCCAACCCCGCTGCCACAGCCCCCGAACTCGAGACACAGATCGAGCAGGCCTCCGTGGCGGTGGCCATCACCGGCGGCCAAGCCACCGACACGGTTTCGGGCATCGCCACCGGAACGCCCCTCGTGCACCGTCCGATCCACCACCTCGCACCGACCGGGGGAACCGTTCCCCACACGCAACTGCCGCGGTCGGCCGACGAGGCGATCCGGGCCTTCACCTCCGGCACGACGGGCACGCCCAAGGCGGCGCCTCTCCGCCACGGCGACGTCCAGGCCTCCATACGCGGGGCCATGGTGGCCTGGCGGTGGCGCCGGACCGACACCGTCGTCCACGCCCTGCCGATGTACCACCAGCACGGGCTCAGCGCCCTGCACGCCGCCGTCCTGAGCGGCTCCTCGCTGCACTGCCTCTCCCGGTTCGACCCCGAGCGGCTCGTCGCAGAGACGCAGCGCCGGCAGGCGTCGGTCATCTTCGCCGTGCCCGCCATGTGGGAACGCATCGTCGCCACCCGCGCCGTCGTGGATGCCCCACACCTCCGCCTGGCGATCTCGGGTTCGGCCCCGCTGCCGCCGACGCTGTTCGAACGGATCGCCGACGTTGTGGGCATCACCCCACTGGAGAGGTACGGCACCACCGAGTCGGGACTGAACCTCTCGAACCTGTACGACGGCCCTCGGCAGCCCGGCGGCGTCGGGTTCCCGCTACCCGGCGTCGAGATCGCCATTAGCGACCCGACCGGCGAGCTCTCCGTCAGAGGCCCACAGGTGTTCGCCGGCTACGCCGGCCAACCTCCCAGCAGCCCCGCGGATTGGTTCCCGACCGGCGATCTGGCCGAACGCGACCCGGCCACCGGAGCCGTCACGATCACGGGACGCTGCAAGGAACTCATCATCACCGGTGGGATGAACGTCCACCCTCGCGAGGTGGAGGACGTTCTGGCGCGCCACCACGCCGTCGACAGCGTGGCCGTCGTGGGGGTGCCGTCGGTCCGCTGGGGCGAGGAGGTCACCGCCTTCGTCGTCAGCGCGGGCGGCTTCGCGCCCGACGACCTGCGCCGGTGGACCCGCGACAGGCTGAGCGCCTACAAGGTGCCGAAGCGGTTCCATCGCATCGAGGCACTTCCCCGCAACGCCATCGGCAAGCTCATCCGCAACGAACTCGTCGAACGCGGTGCTGCCCTCCATGTCCGACCGGCAGGCGGCGGGGCCGCTAAGTAGCATCGGGCTCGCCGCGGCCCGGGGCAGCGTGGGTACACCACGGGGTCGCCCGGACCCACCGCGGTAGAACCGAAAGGGGACGATCATGCCGACCACCCGGCTGCGAACCATCCGCTCCCGACGTATCCGCCGACTTCTCGCCGTGGTCACGGCCGTCCTGCTGCTCGCCGCGGCCTGCGGCGATGGCGACGACGGCGGGGACCCGGCCGCGACCACCACACCCCCGGCGCCGGCCGGCAGCGACGACCCCGCACCCGGCGATCCGCCACCTGCGCCTACACCCGGCGACCCGCCACCCCCACCACCCGCGGACACAGCGCCATCCGGCGGTGACCAACCGGCGCCGCCGCCCGCACCCGGCGACCCGCCACCCCCGCCACCCGCACCCGGCGATCCGCCACCTGCGCCTACACCCGGCGACCCGCCGCCACCGCCACCGGCTCCGGTGGCCGCGCCCGAACCTGTCGCCGAGCCGGTCTACGGAGGCAAGCTGGTGTTCGGCCTCGAGGCGGAGACCCCCGACGGCTGGAACCCGGCGACTACGCAGTGCGCCGTGGCCTGCCACACCGTGATGCGCGCCATCTTCGACCCTCTCACCATCGAGGGCGACGACGGCTCCCCCCGGCCCTACTTGCTGGAGTCGTTCGAGGCCAATGAGGACTTCACGACCTGGACACTGAGGATGCGTCCCGGCATCACCTTCCACGACGGCACTCCCGCGGACGCCAATGCCCTTGCCACACACTTCGAGGCGATGAAGCGCGGCACCCTCACAAGTCAAGTGGTGCGGCGCTTGGAGCGCTGGACGGTGGTCGACGACCTCACGCTGGACCTACACGCCAGCAGCCCCTACGCCGGCCTCCCGTCCCTCCTGACCGGCCAGCTGGGCTACCTGGCCGCGCCGAGCCAGCACGTCGACCCCGACGGGGCGGCCAACCCGGTCGGAACCGGCCCGTTCGTCTTCAACTCGTGGATCCCCAACCAAGAACTCGTCGCGGACCGCAACCCCAACTACTGGAAGACCGACTCCGAGGGGCGCCAACTGCCCTACCTGGACCGCGTGGTGTTCCGCGCCATCCCCGACGCAGACGCCCGGAGACTCGCCCTGCAGTCGGGCGACCTGGACGCGCATCACGTCAACGACCCCCTGGCGGCCACCGACAACAGGGAGAACCACAGGGTCGTGGAGGAGGGAAGCTTCTTCCAGACGACCTACATGATGCTCAACAATGCCAAGCCCCCCTTCGACGACATCCGCCCCCGTCGGGCGGTCGCCCACTGCACCGATTACGAGACCTTCAACGTGCTGCGCGCGCGCGGAAATGTTCCGATCGCCAACGGCCCCTTCGGGCCGAACACCCCCGGCTACCTGGCCGACACAGGTTTCCCCGCCTACGACCCCGAGGCCGGGCGTGCGCTCTGGAGCCAGCTCGAGAACCCCGGCGTCGTCGAACTTGGCACAACCAACAACCCCGCGGACCTGATCACCACAGAGTTGATCGCCCAGATGTGGAACGACTGCGGCATCAACACCGCGATCATCCAGGTCGACCAGGGGACACTCATCCTCAACGCCGTGATTGGGAACTTCCAGGCGTTCCTGTGGCGGAACCACAACGGCGCCAACCTGGAGAACGAGCGCCTCTGGTGGCATTCCGAGTACGCCACCGGTCTGGCGATCAACTTCGGGCGCATCCTTAACCCGCGGATCGACGCTGCCCTCGAGGCGGCCGCCCGGACCACCGATCTCGGCGAATGGCGGGCACTCGCCGAGGAGATCAACCGGGCCTTCGCCGATGACGTGCACAACGTCTGGCTCAATTGGTCGCTCTGGATGCTCCCGCACCTCGACCACGTCTACAACCTGGCCCTGCTGACCCTTCCCGACGGGAGCGAGATCCTCAACCTCATCGAGGGGCGGGCGTTTCTCACCGAGACCTGGATCGAGTAGCAGAAGGATGGGAAACATCCAGAAGGCCAAACTCCGCCGACTTCTCGCCGCGCCGGTGGCCACGCTGCTGCTCGCCGCCGCCTGTGGGGGAGGTGCTGACGACGGCCCGCAGACCGTGGCGCCCCCACCGCCGGCCGGCGACGGCGCGCCGACCGCGGCCCCTGACGCGCCGCCAGCCGCACCCGACGAACCGCCAGCCGCACCCGACGCGCCGCCAGCCGCACCCGACGAACCACCAGCCGCACCCGACGCGCCGACCCCTGCTCCCGAGGCTCCGGCCCCCCCACCGGGTGATCCACCGCCCCCACCTCCGGCCCCGGTTGCGGCACCGGAGCCCACCTCCGGACCCGTCTACGGCGGGACGCTGGTGTTCGGCGTGGAGGCGGAGACTCCCGACGGTTGGAACCCCACCACCACGCAGTGCGCCGTCTCCTGCCACGCCGTGATGCGCGCCGTCTTCGATCCCCTGGTCGTCTGGGACGAGAACGGGACGGCGCAGCCGTACCTGCTGGAGTCCTTCGAGGCCAACGAGGACTACACAATCTGGACGCTGAAGATGCGCCCCGGCATCGAGTTCCACGACGGCACACCCGCCGACGCCCACGCCCTGGCCGTGCATGTCGAGCGTCTGAAGGGCGGAGCCCTCACCGCACAGGCGCTGCGCCGCGTGGACCGCTGGGAGGTGGTCGACGACCTGATCCTGAAGGTGTACTCGAACGCCCCGTTCGCCGGCATTCCCGGTGGCCTGACGGGCCAATTCGGCTACCTGGCGGCCCCCAGCCAGCACACCGACCCCGACGGGGCGGCCAACCCTGTGGGCACCGGGCCGTTCGTGTTCAAGTCGTGGACTCCGGACCAGGAACTGGCCGTGGAACGCAACCCCGCCTACTGGCGGACCGACGCCGAGGGCCGCTCCCTTCCCTACCTGGACGGGATCGTGTTCCGTCCCATCATCGAGCCCGACGCCCGCCGACTGGCGCTGGAGACCGGAGACATCCACGTCACCCTCTCCGACATCGGCCTGGACTTCGACGACTACAGGGAGAACTTCAAGACCACCGAGGAGCGCAGCTTCCTCCAGAGCTTCTTCCTGCTGATCAACAACGCCCGGGCGCCCTTCGACGACATCCGCGCCCGGCAGGCCCTCGCCCATTGCACCGACCACGAGACGTACAACCTGCTGCGCACCGCGGGCAACTTCGACGTCGCCAACGGCCCATTCGCCCCTAACACCCCCGGTCATCTGGCCGACACCGGGTTCCCCGGCTACGACCCCGAGGCGGGCCGGGCGCTCTGGGCACAGATCGACGATCCCGGCACGATCATGCTCGGCACCACGAACGACGCCTTCTACCGGACCGGCGCCGAACTGCTCGCCCAGATGTGGGCCGACTGCGGTATCGACGTCCAGATCCAGCAACTGGACCAGGGGGCGCTCATCCTCAACGCCGTGATGGGGAACTTCCAGGTATTCCAGTGGCGGAACCACGATGGTGCCAGCCTTGAGAACGAGCGCGTCTGGTGGCACTCCGAGTTCGCCGGCGGTCTGGCGCTCAACTTCGGGCGCATCATGAATCCCGAACTCGACGCCGCCCTGGACCGCGCTGCCGCCACCGGTGACCGCGAGGAGTTGCGGCGGATCGCCGAGGACATCAACCGGATCTTCGCCGAGGGCGTCCACAACGTCTGGCTGCACTGGGTGCGCTGGCTGGTCCCCCACCTCGACGAGGTCCAGAATCTGGGCTGGATCACGATGCCGCCACCGCACGGGAACGAGCTCTTGAACATCCTTGGGGGGCGGACGTTCCTCGCCGAGACCTGGCTCGCCGTGCAGTGACCTCGGCAGGCGCGCCCGCCCGGGAATCGTCCCAAGAGGCATGCTGACGGCGGCGGGGATCCTGCAACGCCTGGCCGGCAAGCTGGTGCAGACGGCCGCGGTCGTGCTCATCGTCACCTTCGCCACCTATTGGATGCTCAGCCTGCTGCCCGCCGACCCGTGCTTCCTGTCGGTGGGTACCGGCGCCACGGAGGAACTGCTGGCGGAGTGCCGCCAGAATCTCAACCTCGACAGCGGCCTCTTCTCGCAGTACGGGGCCTGGCTCGGCAACATGCTCAGCGGCGACCTCGGCGAGTCGTACCGCAACGGCATCCAGGTGACCGAGAGCCTGAAGGACAAGCTGCCCGTCACCGCCTGGCTGGTCCTGTACACCACCGTGCTGAGCGTGGTCGTTTCGATCCCGCTGGGGATGCTGAGCGCCGTGCGTCGGGACACCTGGGTGGACCGCCTGCTCACCGGCGGCGCCTTCTCGTTGCTGGCTCTGCCGTCCTTCGTTCTCGGCGTTGTGCTGGCGCTCGTGTTCGCCGCCAAGCTGGGGTGGTTCGACCTAGGCGGCTACGTGGGTCCGACCTCCGGCATCCTGGCGCACTGGAAGTCGCTGCTCCTTCCGGTCGTCACCCTGACAGCGGGAGTCATGCCGTTCTTCCTGCGTTTGCTTCGCAGCGATGTGATCACCACGTTGCAGGAGGACTACGTGGAGGCGGCCCGAGCCAAGGGACTGCCCCGCTGGTGGATCCTGCTGCGCCACGTGCTGCGACCGTCGAGCTTCACTGTGGTCACCGTCGCCGGCCTCAACGCCGCCCAACTCGTGAACGGCGCTCTGGTGGTGGAGATCATCTACGACCTCGACGGCATCGGCACGTATCTCATCTCGGCCGTGTTCAATCAGGACTTCCTAGTCGTGCAGACGCTGGTCGCCCTCATCGCCGCGGGGTTCGTGGCCGCGAACATGCTGGTGGACGCCACGTACCCGCTGCTGGATCCTCGAGTAAGGGTGCGTACCCGATGAGGGCCCCGGCCCTTCCGGGCCGCGACAGCCTCGCCGTCGTGCGGGGGCGCGAGACTCGTGGCAGCGGCACAGGGCACCCGGGCCTTGCCGAGCAGCCATTGGGCTTCTGGCTGGCGGCCATCTGGCTGGCGGCGCTGACCTTCTTCGTGCTGCTCGCACCGGTGCTGGGATTCCTCGCCGACCCCGACAGCTATTCCCGGAACGTGCTGCTGGGCGTCGGCTCGTCTCACTGGTTCGGCACCGACGAGTTGGGGCGCGACATGTTCGCCCGCGTGGTCTGGGGAGGTCGCCTCTCGTTGATGATCGCGGTGATCGCCGTCGCGGTCGGGATCCTGATCGGCGGGCTCATCGGGTTGCTGGCCGGCTTCTTCGGGGGGTGGGTGGACACACTGCTCAGCGCCGTGATCAACATCCTGCTGGCACTGCCGGCGCTCATCCTGGCCCTCTTCATCGTCACGGTCCTCGAGCAGAACACCCGCAACGTCATCATCGCCGTCACAATCCTGTCCACTCGGGCCGTGGCGCGCATCGTTCGGGCGCAGACGCTGCGGTTCCGCCAGCGCGAGTTCGTGACCGCGGCGCGCTGCATGGGGGCGCGCACGTCCCGGCTGCTGTTCCGCGAGGTGCTTCCCAACCTGGTGCCCATCGTGGTGGCGTTCACCTTCCTGGGCCTGGGGCTGGTCATCGTGGGCGAGGGCAGCCTCAGCTTCATCGGCAAGAGCGTTCCTTCACCGGCCATCACCTGGGGCGGCATCCTGGCGGTCGCCAAGGGCAAGCTCTCGCAGGCTCCGCACCTGACGATCTACCCGGCCATCGTGATGTTCTGCACCCTGATGGCGGTGAACTACATCGGCGACACGCTGATGCGCCGCTTCGATGTCCGCCAGTCGCTGATCTGAGGAGGGTGGGGAACGCCGGGGTCGGGGCCGGATCGATGACGAAGGCGAGACCCGGACACGGCGCCGGCGGCCACCGCCCACAGACGTCTACGACAGGGCGACCGGCAGGCGGGCGAGGCCCCGGAGGGTGAGGCGGGGCTTCCAGGGTGGGGCCTCCTCGAGCGCCGTCCAGGTCTCGAAGCGGTCCAGCAGGCCGGCAAGCACCACCTGACCCTCGAGGCGGGCCAGTGCGGCCCCGAGGCAGTAGTGGATGCCCGACGAGAACGACAGCAGGGGTATCTCGCTGCGCCCCACGTCGAAGCGGTCGGGATCGTCCACCGCAGCGGGGTCGCGGTTGGCCGCCCCCAGCAGCGTCAGAACGACAAAACCCTTGCCGACGAGGTGCCCGTCGATCTCCACGTCTTCGAAGGCGTACCGGCTGTCCACCTGCACCGGCGGCTCGAAGCGCAGCACCTCCTCCACCGCCGCCGGCACCAGCGACCGGTCGGCCCGCAGCCGGGCAAGCTGGTCGGGGTGGCGCAACAGGGTGTGGACCATGTTGCCGATGAGGTTGGTGGTGGTCTCGAAACCGGCGCCGTAGATGAGTATCACGGTCATCGCGATCTCGCCCTCGGTGAGACGATCCTCCCCGTCGGCCGCCGCGACCAGCCCCGACAGCAGGTCGTCGCGCGGCTCGGCCCGTCGACGCTCGATCAGGTCGTGAAGGTATTCCCGCACCTCGTCCCGCGAGGTCCTGGCCCGCTGCGCATCGTCGGGGCCCCGGTTCGGTTCGAGCGTGGCCGCAAGGTCCAGGATCAGCGGCCGCAGCCGGTCGCGGTCGGCCCGCGGCACGCCGACGAGCTCGCTGATGACGTTGGCCGGCAGCGGGAAGGCCAGCCGGGCCATCAGGTCGCCGCCGCCGGTGGCGGCGAGGTCGTCGAGGATCTCGCCGGTCATGGCCTCGATGGACGCCCGCAGACCGTCCACGCGCCGCGGCGTGAAGGCCCGGCTCACCAGGGACCGCTGGCGGGTGTGGTCCGGCGGGTTCAAGAACAGCATCGACCGGTCGCCCCCCTCGTCGCGGGACGGCCCGGACATCAGCGACGGCACGACGTCGCCGGGTTCGGGCTTGCCCAGCCGTTGATCGCGCAGCACGGCCCGGCAGTCCTCGAAGCGGGTCAGGATCCAGTAGTCGGCGAAGCCGAGCCTGTGGACCGGCGCCGTCTCCCGCAGCTCCCTGAACAACGGGTACGGGTCGGCGATCACGCCGGGATCGGTCACGATCCTTCGCAGCAGTTCGTCGCTCATCACTCCAATCCTGCCGTGCCGTTGGGCCGGCCTCAGCTGAACTCGTCGGGCGCCAGAGGTTCGGCCACGTCGGCGCGGATCAGTTTCATGACGTGGGCGGCGCGACCCTCCCAGAGACTCGGCGGACCCACCCGGTAGAAGGGCGACCGCAGGTTCTCCATGAGCACGGTCACCATCGAGGTGTCCTCGGCGTTGGTCTCGGCGAGTGTCTCCAGCTCGCGCTCCTGCTCGTCAAGGGTCTTGCCGACGCCGTAGATGCGCGACAGCAGCCGGGTGCGGTTCGGCGCGATGGGGTCGGCGCGCACCAGGATGAGTTGCGTGGGGTAGGGCAGCGGCGTCAGGTTGGGGTAGATGAAGTCGGCGTAGTGGCCCTGCAACTGCTCCTCGGGGAGGTCGTCGCGGCCGCCGGACGCATCGTCGATCTCCGCATGGGGCTTGTAACCGCTGCACGTCCGCCCCGAGAAGCGCACGATGGTGTCCATCTGCTTGCGGTACCGGCTGAGGCGCCGGTGCACGAACCGCACGTGGTAGTCGTCGTTGGAGTTCTCCACGAACGCCTTCCAGTTGATGTCGTAGGTCACGTCGAGCCGGCGGTGGTAGCGGCTGAAGTTCTCGAAGCCGTAGCGGTCGTAACGCTCGGCGAGGGGGGCGATCCACTCCCTGAACGGCTCGGTCCGCCGAGACAGGCAGCCGAAGACGAGCTTGCCCCACGCCACCTCGATGCGGAAGGGGACGAGGCCGTAGTCCTCCATCGGCAGGCCGTCGGGGTACATGCGCCGGCGGTCGGGGACACGCACCAAGCGCCCGTCGATGTTGTACGACCAGTTGTGGTACGGGCAGGTCAGGGTGCTGCCGCAGTTGCCGGCCGGCTCGAACAGCAGGCCCGAGGCCCGGTGGCGGCAGTTGTTCAGGAAGCCCTTGATGGTGCCGTCGCTCTGGCGGATCACCAGCACCGGTTGGTAGCCGATCCGCCCGGTGATGTAGTCACCCGGCGAGGCGAGGTCCTCGGTGTCGCCCAGCCACACCCAGCTGCGTCCGAAGACGCGCAGCATCTCGGTGTCGAAGAGGTTCTGGTCCCACACCTCCCAGGGCTGCAGCATGGGGCTCGGCAGCGGGGAGTTCACCAGGCCGGAACCCTCATGCGGCGCGGCGGCCAGCGTCGGGTCCTCGGGCTGTGTCATCGCATCCCCTCCGGTTCGGGCGGGCGCCGGGCGGCGGCCGGCTACAGCAGCGGCAGCACCTGCTCACCCAGGCGCAGCACGTGCTCGGCGGCCTCGTCGTACGTCTCGCCGGGGAAGTTCGGGAACAGCGCCAGGTGCTCCAACCCGCCGAGCGCATCGGCATAGCCGGCGATCCCCTCGGCCACGTCCTCCGGCGTGCCGATCACCCACACCTTCTGCTCCACCGACTCCTCCAGCGTGGGGATGAGCCCGGCCGCGGCCGGGCGACCGTCGGCGGCCATGTAGCCGCGGCTCCACCCGTAGGGGCCTAGGAACTTCCAGAACTCGTCGTGGCCGGCGCGGGCGTCGGCCCACGCCTGCTCGTAGGTGTCGGCCACCCGCACGTTCAGCACCAGCATGCGGTTCTCGCCCGGCGCCAGGGCGCGCCCCTGCTCCTTCTCGTACAGCTCGCCGAAGCGTTCCCACCAGTCGGCCAGGAAGCGGTGGTTGCGCAGCCAGAACACGCCGCCCCAGCCCCTGCGGGGCACGTACTCCAGGGTTGGCGGCGAGGTGATCGCCTGCCAGACGTCGTAGGGGTACAGCGGGCGCGGCACCAGGGTGAGGGTCTGCACCGTCCCTCCCCGGTCCGGGATGCCCTCGGGGGGCAGGTTGTAGTACTTGCCGTGATAGGAGAAGGTCTCGTTGTCGAAGGCCGCCAGGATCACGTCCAGCGCCTCGTCGAACATCTCCCGGTTGATGCGGTCGGCGTCGGCCCTGTCGGGGTTGTCGAAGCTGCCCACGAAGGTGCCCAGCGGCTCGGCCTCGCGAGGCACGGTGCCCCGACCCACGCCCAGCACCCCGCGGCCACCGGAGAGGTTGTGCATCGTGGCGAAGTCCTCGGCGAGGCGCAGTGGGTGCCACTGGGGCACGATGTTGAACAGCGCCCCGATCTTGATGTGCTCGGTGCGCTCGGCCAGCACGGACCCGAACAGCAGGGCGTTGGGCAGCACCTCGTAGCCCTCGTACTGGAAGTGGTGCTCGGTGAGCCAGAACACGTCGAAACCGGCCCGTTCGGCGGCCACGCCCATGTCGAGCATCCGCTCGGCGGCGTACCACATCTGCTGCTGGCTGTAACGGCGGTCGGTGGGTGCCGGCGGGCCTGCCCCGGCGTCGTCCACCTCCACGCCTCCGAAGAAGAAAACGCCTGTCTCCACGTGTACCTCCTGCTGTCGGTGATCGTTTCGTCGTGTTGGCCGCCGGAGTCCGGTTCCGCCTCGGCGCCCGCCGGGACGGGCTGTGTCACCACCGGGCCGTCCTGTGGCGTCCGGCCGGGCTCCGGCGGCGCTACCGGCCTGTCGCCACCGTCACTCGTCGCCGAAGGAGCCGCGCAGCGCGGCGGAAATGGCGCCGGTCAACTCGGCGAACGAGGTCTCGAAACGTAGCTCGGGCGCCCGCGGGTACTCGAAGGGCACGTCGAAAGAGGCCACGATGCGCCCCGGCCGGGGCGACATCACCAGCACCCGCGTCGACAGGTACGCCGCCTCGTAGATGGAGTGGGTAATGAACAGCGCCGCGAACTGCTCGCGCATGAACAGCGAGAGGGTCTCCTCGTTCAGCCGCTCGCGGGTGATCTGGTCGAGTGCCCCGAACGGTTCGTCGAACAGGAACAGCGGCGGGTTCAGGGTGAGGGTGCGGGCGATGGAGGCACGCATGCGCATACCGCCCGACAGTGCCTTGGGGTAGTGGCCCTCGAACCCATCCAGACCGACGGTCGCAATGGCCGCCCGCGCCAGCCGGCGCCGCTCCTCCCGGGAGTGGCCGTGCAACTCGCCCAGCAGTTCCACGTTGCCGAGCACTGTCCGCCAGGGCATGAGCGTGGCGTCCTGGAAGATGTACCCGATGCGATCCCTGTCCACCTCCACCGACCCGCCGGTGGCCGTGTCGAGGTTGGAGGCGATGCGCAGCACGGTGGACTTGCCGCATCCCGACGGCCCCACGAGGGTGACGAACTCGCCGCGGCTCACCGAGAAACCGACTTCGTCGAGGGCGTGCGTCCCGTCGGGAAAGACCTTCGACACCCCGTTGAAGGCCAGCACAGGCCCGCCCGGAAAGTCGGCGTGGTCGCGGGGGGGACGGTCGTTCTGCGCAGCGCCCATGTCGGCGGTCAGCCTACCGCTACGCGGTCGGCCCGGCTGCGGGCCGGCGATGGGCCGGTTGCGGACGGGCGGTCAGCGCAGGTTCTCCTGCCGCCAGGCGACGGTGGCCGCCACCTGGTTGAAGGTAAACACGTGCAGGCCTCGAACGTCCAGCGCCCCCAGCCTGGCGCTCAACGGCATCAGCAGGTCGTTGGGGTCGTAGCTCACCGCGGTCATCAGCTTGATGGCAGCGCGGCGGTTCTTGCGGAGGTAGCGCAGCGACTGGCCGATCCCGAGCCGCACCCCGATGCTGAGCAGCTTGGCCCTGTCCACGACGCCGGCGATACCGAGGTGCACCGGAAGGGTCATACCGGCCTCGCGCTCGCCGCTCAGCCAACCGGCGATCCGGGGAACATCGAAACACATCTGGGTGCTGCAGTAGCCGTCCAGACCTGCTGCGGCGAGCATCCGCTGCTTGGCATGCAACGCCTCGTGCAGGGCACCCTCGCCGATGAGGGGGTGCCCGTCGGGGTAGGCCGTGACCCCCACCCGCCGCAGGCCGTGGTCAGTGTCGAGCAGGTCGGCGAGAAAGGCAAGCGCATCGTGGTACCCGGCCGGCTCTGTCACGTCGCCGGCCACCAGAAAGATCTCCGACAGGCCCAGTGACCGCAGCCAGGTGGCCAGAGAGCGGGTGTGGGCGCGGTCGCGCACCAGGCGGGCGGAGATGTGCGGGACGGCCTCGTGGCCCTGTGCGGTGAGCCGCTCGACGATCTCCTGCGTGGCGGCCAGCCCTTTGGCCGGCGAAGCGGTCACCGAAACCCGCGAGCGGTTCGGCAGTGCCTCGATGGCGGCATCCAGGTTGCTGAGCGGGATGACCTCGAACGTGCTGGCCTCGATGACGCCCAGCCGGTCGGCCCGCCCTCCGGGCGTCTCGGTGAGCGCGCGCCGCCGGAGGAGGCGTTCGCGTACCGGTTCCACTAGCTCAGCCCGACGATGTTTCCGTCGGCGTCTATGTCGATCCCCTTGGCGGCCGGTACGCGCCCCAACCCCGGCATGGTGCGCATGTCACCGCAGATGGGGTAGACGAACCCGGCACCCACCGATGCCCGGACCTCCCGCACGGGCAGGGTCCATCCCGTCGGGGCGCCCTTCAAGGAGGCGTCGGAGGAGATCGACAGGTGGGTCTTGGCAATGCACACCGGCAGGTGCCCGAAGCCCGCCTCGGTGTAGGCGGCGATTTGCTTGGCGGCCTGCGCGGAGTACGACACACCGTCCGCGCCGTACACCCTGGTGGCCACCGTGTGGATCTTGTCGGTCAGCGACATCTCGTCGGGGTACAGCACGGCGAAGTCGCTGGGCTCCTCAGCAGCCTCGGCCACCGCCTCGGCGAGTTCGGCGGCGCCGCGGCCGCCGTCGGCGAAGTGGGTGGTGACGGTGGCCCGCACGCCGTACTCGGCGGCGATCTCACCCACGGCGGCAATGTCGGCGGGGTGGTCGCCGGGGAAGGCGTTGATGGCCACCACCGGCGTGCAGCCATGGACTGCGATGTTCTGGATCTGCTTGCGGAGGTTGTCGCCCCCGGCGTGCACCTCGTCGGGGTTCTCCGCCAGCAGCGCCTCGGGCAGGGGCCGGCCGGCCACGATGCGGTGGTTGCCGGAATGGGCCTTGAGGCCGCGCACGGTGGCCACCAGCACGGCCGCGTCGGGAGCAAGACCGGAGTAGCGACACTTGATGTTGAAGAACCGCTCGGCACCCATGTCGGCCCCGAAGCCGGCCTCGGTCAGCAGGAAGTCGCTCATGGCGATCCCCACCTGATCGGCCACGATCGAGGAGTTACCGGTGGCGATGTTGCCGAACGGACCGGTGTGCACCAGGGCGGGCGTGTTCTCCAGCGTCTGCATCAGGTTGGGCTTGACCGCCTCGATCAGGATGACCGCCATGGACCCCGCCGCGCCGATCTCCTCGGCGGTCACCGGTGTGCCGCCGCGGGTGTAGCCCACGACGATGCGCCCCAGCCGGGCACGCAGATCCGCCAGACCGCTGCACAGCGCCAGGGCGGCCATCACTTCCGAGGCCGCAGTGATGTCGAAGCCGCTCTCACGGGGGATGCCGTCGAGGCGCCCGCCGAGACCGATGGTGACGTTGCGCAGCGCCCGGTCGTTCACGTCGAGGACCCGGCGCCACGTGATGTTGTGGATGTCCAGGCCGCACTCGTTGCCGTGATAGAGGTGCGCGTCCACCATGGCCGAGCACAGGTTGTGCGCCGCCGTCACGGCGTGCATGTCGCCGGTGAGATGGAGATTGAACAGCTCCATGGGCACCACCTGGCTGTAGCCGCCGCCGGCCGCCCCGCCCTTGATGCCGAACGTGGGCCCCATGGAGGGCTGACGGATGGCGATGGTGGCCGTGCGGCCGATGTGCTGGAAGGCCTGACCCAGGCCGACGGTGGTGGTGGTCTTGCCCTCACCGAGGGGCGTTGGGGTAATGGCCGAGACCACCACGTAGCGGGCGCGGGGCCGGTCGGCCATGGCGTCGACGGCGGCGGCGAGGTCGATCTTGGCGGCGCCCTTGCCGTAGAACTCCAGGCACTCCGGCGGTATCCCGGCGCTCGCGGCGATCTCCTCCAGCGGCCGCAGGCGGGCCTGCGAAGCAATCTCGAGGTCTGACGGGAACGTCATCGACTCCCCTTGTGGGTGTGTGGCCACCCCGACCAACCTGATCCCTGCGCAGCCCCGCGGAATCGGCCTGCGCTAAGATAGGTTGACCGCTGTTCCGTATTCTGGAACGATTCCATAATACAGAACTGGGCCGGTGTGTGGTCGCGGCCCGGGTGTTGCCAGGAATGCTGGGCCGCACCTTAGGACACAGATCAACGCCTGAAGGATCAGCAGGAACGGGGCACCCGCCGCGGCGCCCCGCCGGGAGTGGAGGCATGACGGTGAGCGAACTTCCCGCCGAGGCCCGCTGCGTCGTCATCGGCGCCGGAATCGTGGGCAACTGCCTGGTGGGCCACCTGGCGAAGCTCGGATGGACCGACCTCGTCCTGCTGGACAAGGGCCCGCTGCCCAATCCGGGCGGCTCCACCGGCCACGCCTCCAACTTCATCTTCCCCGTGGATCACAACAAGGAGATGTGCCTGCTCGGCGTGCAGAGCGCCAACCAGTACCGCGATCTCGGCTTGTCGGTGGATTCCGGCGGCATCGAGGTGGCCCGCACACCCGAGCGGATGGACGAGTTCCAACGGCGCATGACCTCGGCGACCGCGTGGGGCGTCGAGGCGTACCTGCTCAACCCCGCCGAAGTGGGCGAACTGGTTCCCTTCGTCAACACCGACATCGTGCGGGGCGGCTTCTACTGCCCGACCGTCTCGGTCGTGGACTCCCTCGAGACGGGTACGAGGATGCGCCGCCTGGCCGTCGATGCCGGCTGCGCGGTGTTCGCCAACACCGAGGTGCTCGACATCACGACAACGGACGGTCCCCTGCCCGGCATGCGGACCGTGGAATCGGTCGTCACCGACAAGGGCACGATCCGCGCCGACTACGTGGTCATTGCCTGCGGCGTGTGGTCGAACAGGTTGGCCAACATGGCCGGTGCCTACATCCCGCTCGTGCCGGCGGTGCACCAGATGGCCGACGTCGGCCCCCTCGACGTGCTCGCCGAGACCAACAACGAGATCGGCTATCCCATCGTCCGGGACATGGACACGTTCTGCTACGAGCGCCAGTCGGCGGGCTCCATGGAGGTCGGCTCGTACGCCCACCGGCCGATCCTGCACCACCCCGACGACATCCCCTCCAACGTCGAGGCGGCCCTGTCGCCCACCGAGATGCCGTTCACGCCCGACGACTTCGACGTCCCGATGGAGGAGGCCATCGAGCTGATGGACATGCTCGGCGACGCCGAGCTCAAGTACGCCATCAACGGCCTGCTCTCGCTCACGCCTGACGCCATGCCCTGCCTCGGCGAGATCCCCGAGGTGCGCAACCTGTGGTCGGCGGCTGCCATCTGGGTCAAGGAGGGGCCGGGGATGGCACAGGTGGTGGCCGAGTGGATGACCCACGGCTACCCGCGGGCCATCGACGTCCACGGCTCCGACGTGGCCCGCTTCTACGCCGACGAGCGCAGCGACACCCACATCTGGGCACGAGCCTCGGAGCACTTCAACAAGACATACGGCATCGTCCATCCCTCCGAGCAGTGGGACAGCCGCCGCAACCTGCGCGTCGGCCCCTATTTCTCGCGCCAGCAGGACCTCGGCGCCGAGTTCTTCCAGGCCCGCACCTGGGAACGGCCACAGTGGTTCGCCTCCAACGCCGACCTCGTGGAGCGCTACGGCCTCGAGGACCGAGAGGTGGAGTGGGACGCCCGCTGGTGGAGCCCCATCACCATGGGAGAGCACCTCAACCTGCGGCAGAACTGCGGGCTGGTGGACCTCAGCGCCTTCCAGATCTTCGAGTTGTCCGGCCCGGGTGCGGTGACCTACGCCGACCGCCTGGCGGTGAACCGGATCGACGTGCCGGTCGGGCGCGCCGTCTACACCCCGTGGCTGACACCCGACGGCGGCTTCCACTCCGACCTGACAATGATGCGCACCGGCGAGACGGAGGTGCGGATCGTGACCGGCGTCTTCGACGGCGGGCGCGACGAGTTCTGGGTGCGCCGGCACATGCCCACCGACGGCTCGGTGACGTTCGTAAACATCACCGACGGCACCACCACGCTCGGGTTGTGGGGACCCAACGCCCCGGCGGTGCTCGGCGCCCTCTGCGACCACGCACTGTCGGACTCCTCCTACGGATCGATCGTCCCCGTCAAACTGGACTGCGGGACCAAGCGGATCGACGCCGAACTCTTTCGCATCTCCTACGTGGGCGACACGGGTTGGGAGATCTACACGGCCTGGGACAACGGACCGGATCTGTGGGACGCTCTCATGGCCGCCGGCGCCGACCTGGGGCTGCGCCCCACGGGCGGCGGTGTGTACGGCACGTCGGGCCGACTGGAGAAGGGCTACCGCCTCATGGGCGCCGAGTTGGAGAGCGAGTACAACCCGCTGGAGGCCGGGCTGGCACGCCCGCGGGTGAAGGCGGCCGACTTCATCGGCAAGGAGGCCTACCTGGCGGCCCGCGAGGCCGGTCCCCCCGAGGCGCAGATGTGCGTCCTCACCGTGGAGGACCACACCGACAGCCGGGGACGCAAGCGCTACATGCAGGGCGGCAACGAGCCGATCCTCACCGCCGACGGCGAGCGGATCTGTGACCCGCACGGGCGGGTGTCGAGGGTGACCAGTGCCGGGCCCGGCCCGTCGGTGGGTAAGTACCTGCTCATGTCCTACCTGCCCACCGAGTTGGCCGAGCCGGGCACCGACCTGGCGGTCATGTACATGAACGAGCTTTTCCCGGTACGCGTGGCCGGAGCCGGCGCCGTCTTCGACCCCGACGACACCCGCCTGCGCGGCTGAGGGTCGGGCGAGCGAGCAGGGACGGCAGGCGGAGGAACCGATGCGGATTCTGTGCTGCGTGAAGCGGGTGCCGGCGCCCGGCGCCCGGATCAACGTGACCGCCGACGGCCTGGCCGTGGACGCCGCCCACCTCGGCTTTACCACCAGCCCGCACGAGGAGTGCGGCGTGGAGGAGGCCGTGCAACTCGTCGAGCGTCACGGCGGCGAGGTGACGGTCCTCACCCTGGGACCGCCCGAGGCCACCGAGCAACTGCGCTACGCCGCCTCCGTGGGTGCCCACCGGGGGGTGCTGGTGCCCACCGACGGTTTGCCCTGGGATCCGCAGCGCACCGCCGCCGCCCTCACCGAGGCCGTCAGAACCCTCGAGGAGGCCGACGGCGCCTTCGACCTGATGATCTTCGGCAACGAGTCGGCCGACTCCGGCGGCTTCCAGGTGGGTGTCCGCGTCGCCTACGCCCTGGGCCGGCCCATTGTCGGGGGCATCAAGGGCATCGAGATCGACGGCACGACGGTGCGGGCACGCCGGGAGACCGACGGTGGTTTCGAGGTGTACGAGTTGGACATACCGGCCGCCGTGGGCGTGAAGGAGGGCATCAACCTGCCCCGCTACCCGACGATGCGGGGACGGCTGGCGTCGAAGAAGCTGACGATCACCGAACTCGCCGTCGACGCCGAGCGGGGGGGCCAGAGCCTGCGGCGCCTGCACCGCCCCACCGAGGTGGTGGCCGAGACGACGATCCTGGGGTACGGGCCCGACGCCGCGCCCGCCGTGGTGGACGTCCTGGTGGAGCTGGGGGTGCTGTAGATGCTGCTGGTGCTCCTCGAACACGACCGCGGCGGTCTCGCCGAACCGGCCAGGGAGGCGCTGACGTTCGGGCGCACGCTGGCGGCGCGGATGGACGCGCCGATGCACGCCGCCCTCGTGGGCAGCGACGACGGCGCACTCGTCGCGGAAGCGGGCGCCTACGGTGCCGAAGCCGTCCACACCGTCACCCACGAGTTGCTTTCCGACTACGGCCCCGAGGCGTGGGGCGAGGTGGTCGCCGAGATGGTGCGGCGGCTGGGACCCGCCGCGGTGCTGGCGTGCGGCAGCGACCGCGGCAACGAGGTCATGGCGCAGGCCGCGGCCCGCCTGGACGCCCCGCTCGTGGCCAACTGCACCGACATCGACCCTGCGGACTGGTCCTTGACCCGCATCCAGTGGGGCGGGTCGCTGCTGGAGGACGCAACCCTGGACGCCGACGTGGCGCTGGTGACCTGCAGCCTGCACGCGGTGCCGGCCGAGCCCGCGGCGACGCCTGCTGCGCCTTCGACAGCGGTCTTCGACGTGGAACTCGACGCCGGTCTGGCCCGCACGATGGTGCGCGACCGGGTGGTGCTCACCGCCGGCGTCACGCTGTCGACGGCACCTGTGGTGGTCGGCGGCGGTCGCGGCGTCGGCTCGGCGGAGGGTTACGCCCGGCTGACCGAACTGGCCGAACTGCTGGGCGGCCGGGTGGGCTGCAGCCGGGCGGCGACCAACAACGGCTGGCGACCCCACGCCGATCAGGTCGGCCAGACCGGCACCCGTATCGCACCGGAGATCTACATCGCCTCGGGCATCTCCGGCGCCATCCAGCACTGGGTGGGCGCCATGGGCTCCAAACACATCCTCGCCATCAACACCGACCCCGAGGCCAACATGGTGGTGAAGGCCGACTGGGCCGTCATCGCCGACCTGCACCAGGTCATCCCGGCCATCATCGACGAGATCCGCGCCCGCCGCTGAGCCGTACTCGGCCAGGATGTTGGTGACGCGTCGGTTGGGGTGAAATCCTTGACGTGGTGAAGACCGGCGGCAAGCCCGGTCCACCTCCTCCGTCATTCCGGCGGAGGCCGGAATCCACTGTCCAGCCGCTAGGCGTGCGCTGCCGGTGAACCACTCAGCACTTTCTAGGCGCGGGGTCAGCCGTTCAACTGGACGGCAAGGCGCTCGGCCGCCTTTGCCACGGCCATGCCCAGGTCGTGGGCACTGTCGGGGTCGGGGAATCGGTACGCCGGACCGTGCACGTGCACCGCCGCCTCGGCGCGGCCGTCGGCACCGAGGACCGGCGCGGCCACCGAATGGATCTCCTCCACGAACTCGCCGTAGACCCAGACGTACCCGATGCTGCGGATCTGCTCCAGCCGCGTCCGCAGGGCGTCGGGATCGGTGATGGTCCGGGTCGTGTAGCGCTCGAGGGGGCCGGCCAGGTATTCCTCGCGCTCATCGACAGGCATGTGTGCCAGAATCACCTGCCCCGATGACACGACGTGCAGCGGTATCCGCTCGCCCGTCCAGTCCCGCACCTGCACGTCCCACGGCGACTCGGTCTGGTCCAGGTAATAGACCTCATTGCCGTCGCGGATCGACAAGCCGGCCAACTCCTCGATCTCGTCGGCCAACTCCAGCAGACACGGCCGGGCGGTGGCGATGAGGTTGCGTCCCGGCGTCACCGTGCCGGCGATGTCGATCAGGCCGGCGCCGAGCCTGTAGACACCGCCCGACTCGTCCTGCTCGACGGCTCCCTCGGTTTCGAGAGCGGTCAGCAGGCGGGCCACGGTGCTCTTGGGAAGGTCGGCCCGGTCGGCCAGTTCGGTCACCCCCAGCGGTCCGAGCGCCAAAAAACGCAGGAGGGCAAAGGCACGCTCGACCGATTGGACCGCCATAGCCGCAGGATAAGGCACGCGGCAGGGCGGACCAGCGCGCCGAGGCACAAAACAGTTCCGTGATACGGACCGGATCCCGCGGCGGACCGGGCCGGAGCGGCTATTCCCGGTCCCTCGTCTCGATGCCGGGATCGAGGGTGTGGTAGTCGCTTGCGTCGTGGACGAACACGGCGCGCTCGGTACGCAGCCCGGTCGGGGGATCGATCGTGCCGGCACACACCCACATGCAACGCGTCTGCGCGTGCGGCCCCTCGGGGGGTGCCTCCATCACCTTCCAGAACAGCGAGCCGCCGCAGCGCCGGCAGAAGCCGTAGGCCACATTGGGATCATCCTCGGGGTGGTGCCAGGTGAGCGTCGCATCGGCGATGAGGCGGAGATTCTCGTGCTCGCAGTTGGTGGCGGCCATGAAGTGGCCCGTCCAGCGCCGGCACCGGTCGCAGTGGCAGTTCCAGACCGGACGGGCCGGTCCCTCGATCACGTAGCTCACGCCCCCGCAGAGGCAGTGGCCGCTCAACGTCTCGCTCACGGTCTACTCCCCGGGCTCTGTGCACCGTGTGACAGATGACCCTTGTGACATCCGACCCACATCGCGGAACGGTACCACGATCCGGAATAACACACCGGTAGGTTGGGGTCGTTCACGGGTCGGAACCGGGACAGATTCCGCCACTTCTTACCTACTGGGATTGGGCCAATGACGAACGGTCCTTCGAGCAGCGGCAGCCGCGCCGTCCGGATCCTGCTGGTGGGCATGGCGTTCCTGATGGTCGGCAACGGCCTGCAGGGCTCCCTGCTGGGCGTGCGCTCGCAGATCGAAGGGTTCGGTTTCGCTGTGGGCGGTGCCATTATGGCCGCCTACTTCGTGGGCTTCCTGTTCGGCACGACGGTGGCCGAGCGTTTCCTGGCGGCTGTGGGCCACATCCGAGTGTTCGCGGCACTGGCCTCGACCGCGTCGAGCGTGGCGATCCTGCACGTGGTGTGGATCAACCCGATCACCTGGGCGTTGCTGCGGATGGTGTTCGGGCTGTGCGTGGCGGGCCTCTACGTGGTCGTGGAGTCGTGGCTGAACGACATGGCCACCAACGCCAACCGGGGACGGATCCTGGGCGGCTACATGGTGGTCATGATGGGCGGGCTGGGGACGGGTCAGCTCCTGCTGGCCGGCGGTGACCCGGCCGGCTTCGAGTTGTTCGTTCTGGTCTCGGTGCTGGTCTCGTTGGCGTTGGTGCCCATCACCCTGTCGGCCACGACCGCTCCCCCGCTGGCGGTACCCGAGCCCCTGTCGCTGCGCGAACTCGTGAGGACGATCCCCACGGGCGCCTTCACCGCCTTCTGGGCCGGCGCCGCGCACGGCACCCTCCTGGGCCTGGCCGCCATCTACGGCAAGTCCGAAGGCCTCTCCGACACCCGGATCGCGCTGTTCACGGCGGCTGCACCCCTCGGCTGCGTGGTCTTCCAATGGCCCATCGGCTGGATCTCCGACCGTGTCTCGCGGCGAGGCGTCATCGGCGCGACCGCTCTGGCGGCGGCGCTGGCCGCGAGCGGATCGCTCCTGACCGAACCCGGCTCGGCGCTGTCGCTGGTCCTCATGTTCCTCTTCGGCGGCTTCACGTTCCCCCTCCACTCCCTCGCGGTCGCCATCACCGCGGACTGGGTGGCGCCGGGCCAGATCACATCGGCAGCCGCCACCCTGACGCGCATCATCGGCGTGGCGGCGGCGATCTGCCCGGCCGTGGCGGGAGCCATCATCAGCGCCACCGGGCCGTCGGCCTTCTTCGTGGTGCTCGCCGCCGTCCACGGCGTCATCGCCGTCTACGTGCTCTTCCGGATCATCGCCCGCGACACCATTCCCGTCGCCGAGCAGACCGACTACATCGCCCTGCCCGCCCGAAGCACAGCCGTCACCGCCAACCTCCACCCCGACCTCGAAGACACTGAGCCGACAGCCGCCCCCGACCGAGACCAAGACCCCCAACCATCCCCACTGCCAAAACCCTGAGCCATCCCGCGAGAGTGGGCGTGAGCACCTCGATCTCTTGGGAATGCCATTGCTCCACTGATTAAGGTTCTCACATGGGCGACAGCAAGAGGCAGGCCCATCTACCACGACTTGGCCACGCGCCGTCCTGTCCTCCACGCTCCGGGCATTCCATGGTGCGCTCGTCCTGGCAATCGCCATCGTCACCATCAGCACGTCGCTCCGGGGTTAGGACTCAAGGCACGAAGAGTTCCTCTATTTCAGTGCTTTCGGGGGACTTCACCCGCGTCGGCGAAGGCGCAGGCATCAGCCTGAAGGTTGGCCAAGGCCCCGTCGGCCAAGTAAGAGGGCGACAGTAGGGCCAGATAGGGTCGGCGCTTCTCGCCGAGCAGGGCGGCATCGAGATCCAGCCATTCGGCGGTCGTGGTCGAAGGGTCGCAGTCGAACAGCCGGTAGCGGCTCCGGCACGCCAGGATGTCGTAGCGGACGCCGTACTTGTGGCAGTCGCCCGCCAGGACCTCGGCGGTGGGACGACCTGTGTAGTAGTCGAGACGGACGAAGTCCTGTGGCTTGGCCCTCGGGTGAACCATTGCCACCGGGCGGCCCTCGTAGCGGGCCAGGTAGCCGCGCTGCGGCAGGCGCTCGATCTCGTAGCCGAGCCCGTCCAACACCGATCGCCAGTCGTTAGTAATGCGCAACGGCGCAACCGCCTGCACGGCCGCCTGCCAGCGTTTGGGGTCGTTGCGGAAGCGGTCCTCCAAGGCATGGCGGGTCAGCAGCCCCTCGACGACCATGCCTCTGCCGGCCAGCCGGACAACCTCGCCTGCCACGTGGCGAGCAGCTTCGAGAGACGACATCGTCGGGATCGCCTCGAACACGTCGGCCAACCTCGAGCACTCGACGGAGCGAATCGGCACATCGACCGTGCTCGGTCCGAGTACGTGCACGCTCCCGGGGTCACCGGCATCGTCGACGACGAGCAGGTAGGCGAGGCCGGTCGTGCCGACCCGTTCCCGCCAGCGGGCACACAGGCTGCGCTCCCCGCCGTCAGCGGCGAGTGCCACCTCGACCTGATTGACGCTCACCGCACGGGTTACCCCCGAACGCGCCCGAACCTCCCTGGCCACGCCGTAGGCAACCAGCCGCTCAAGCAACTCGGCGGCGTTCACGGGCCTGAACCTAATACGCCGCCGCCCGGCGACTGCCACGCTCGTGAACATGCCTCCCCCTCCGACACGACCATTGTCCGGGGAAAGCTGTCATATACTGTAACGGCCCGAAATAACTCTTGCAAGAAGGTCCCCGCGGGCGTAGACGTCCTGCAATCGGTCGTGAGACGGCAGACAACATGACGGCCCCGATTATCCCTCGCCCCACACCGCGGCGGGGAACAATCAATCTGTCCGCGCCCGGACCGTCATCGCCAAGCCCGCCCAACCGCTGGATTGTGAGTTCCAACCTCGGATCGAAGTTCGGATTGCCATTCCGGCGCCGGAGTGTCCGATGGAACTACGGAATGCACTCAACGGCGCCACCCGACGTGGGATGCACGCAACGTTGCCGCACCCGCCTCACTCATGGTTCCAAAGCCGTAGCCCACCTCGACAGATGTTCGAACGGGATCCTCACACCAGCTGGCAAAGCGCTCCTCAGCCTGTCGGCGCGCCTACAGTCATCTCGTAGCCGTACGCACAGTTCCGACAGCTCCAACGAATCACATTGCTGAATCTCCCACGCTCGCGCCAGAGCAAAGTGTTTCTTGAGACTATGATAATCGAGTTGGTTCGGTGAGCTAGGGTTGTCGACACACACGACGCAATCACACGCGAACTCGCTGTCTTCCTCAATCAATACTCTAGCCGTAGCGCCAGAGACGAACGCATGCAATCTCCGAACATAATACCTCGCCGGCGCCGCACCGGTGGCATCCAAAGTCGGCCAGTCGCGAGACTCACTATATCCCAATCCATTGTTGAAACCTGCAAGCCCAAGTTTGCCAAGCAAGATGCTATAGTAACCACCATACAGGTTCATGAGACTCTTGTCAGTCCCGCTGCCTATAATCATCTCCTTCAATGAGCGCAGCTTCTCCGATGACACTCGCCGTTCATCAAAGCCCGGAATCCAGAAGAACACGCGCGACGACATCTCCTTGGGCACTTGGTCAATACTATCCCTGAGCCCACCTAAGTCACTCATCGCTACGACGGCTGATATTTCCCTCGGGTCACTCGCCTCAAGTGCTGCCGCCCAGATTCGTTCCATCGTTCCCCACCATGGATCTGACCTAGACCGAGCCGCAAAGTACGGACACAGCACAATCGCTGGCGGTCGTGTCGACTCACTAAGATCTCGAGACTGCACTTCTCCAGTCGCCTCCTCCAACAACTGTCGATATCGATCAAGCTTGACTACGATGGTTTCGGCTCTTCCTCCGTAGCTACGTTGGAACTCGATCATGGATGAAACCATTTGATCGCAAACAGCAGACGTATAGAAACTGGCAGGGAACACTACAGAACCGCCGTCGCCGAGCCGCTTTGAGACGGAATCACCCATAAGTGATCCAAGCGTATAGTGGGAGGCTCGAGGTTCAGCAAGAACTTCCTGAAATAGCGGAGTTCGCGGCTCAATCATATAGTCGAGTGTCGAGGACAATACGAAAGCTGCTGTTGCATCGGGATAGTATGACGCTATTGTTGACGGCACAGTCAGAATATCAAACGTGCGTCGTATCTGTTCATCACGAAAACTCGCTTGGTCGGAATTTCCATATGCAAGGCAATGTAGCATCATACGACCTCCGCGCTATCAACTTCAATGCGAAGCGACTCGATCAATCTCTCTCTTATTGAGCCAATCGAACTTAAGTATGTCGACTCGGAGACTATCTTCACCACTGAATCAGAAACTACGATTACGCCGATACCAAAGCGAGATGCTTCGGCTTGTATCACTTCTGTTAGCTTCTCCGCAGGCACTGCAATATAAGTGTAGTCAACACAGTATCTGTGCAGAAACGCCTGAGCCAGAACGCGATGAAAGTGCGAGAGTTTTGCCTCAACTGCAATGACTCCGGACGGTGCCGATACGAGAAGGTCCATTCGTGCACTATCGTGACAAGGAACCTCTACATCGCTACGGGCCGACGATCCCCACAGAGTTGGCACATACCTTTGTAACTCGGCAACAAGGTCCGCCTCGGAATCATAGCTCATTGCGCATGTCCTTTCGGCAGATCAAGGATAGCGTTACTAGCCTTTCCCCATCGGCGTATGTATAGAGTCACTATTACCGCAGCCAGGACAGATTCAACTAGTACCGCGAGCATTATCCAAAACCCGGCACCGGCCGCGCCGGACAGAGTCAACGACGGAGCCAGTCCGAGCAACAAGACACTAGCTAACCCTGATTGTTCATGGGGTGGGTGTTTGTGGGGGTGCGCGTCCGCGGAAAAGCCTCTCTGACGTGGGATGATGCGTGTGTAATGCGCGTTTCGATCCCAGGAAGAGAGGCATTTCCGAGGTGAAGTCTAACAGTTGAGGTGTGTCTGAGTTTGTGTCGTGTTTTGTGGGGTTTTTCAGGCCGCATGGTTGGGTTGTGTGGTTTGGTTGCGATTGTAGGTGATTCGTTGTTGGCGGGCTCGGATGAGTCCGTCTCGGCGGGCGGCTCGGATGGTGTCGCCGTGGCCTCGGTGTTCTTGGTCGGGGGTGACGTAGCCGATGCCGGCGTGGAGGCGGACGGTGTTGTAGTGCTCGCGGCGGATGTCGAGTTCGCGGCGTAGCACGTCGATGTCTTCGATCAGGTCGAGGTGGGGGTGTTCGGTTTTGAGGTGTCCGAACAGTGATTCGATCCAGGCTTGGTCGGTGGGGGTGTGGGGGCGGCCGTAGTGGGTGGCGAGCCAGCACAGCGCCATGAACTCCCGTGTGGATCCTGAGGTCATCTGCGGGCCGTTGTCGGACATGACCAGCAACACCGGCGCCTCGTCGGCGTCGGGGTGCCAGCGAACACTGTGGGGGTTGCGGGCGTCGATTGCCTCGTTGAGGCCTTCGGTGCGCAGCGCCCGGTTGAAGACGGCTTGGACCTCGACGCTGGTCTCGTCGGCCGAGGTGATCTCCGCGATCCACTTGCGGGACACGACATCGGAGATGACCGTGGTCGCGGCCTGGGCGCCACTCCAGTGCGTCGTGTCGTAGATCCAGATCCGGTTCGGGGCTTGTTCCACCCAGTGCGGCCACGGTCGCCGCTGTGCTCGCCCCGGGCGCTTCACAGAACCGAACCGCAGGTCGCGGCGTTCAAGCACGCGGCGCACCGTCGAGGGGTCGGCCAATTCTAGTGGTCACTGCACGGTGAGGGCATGATACAGCTCTGCGGGGCTGTGGTAGTTGAGGCTGCGTCGGCGCTGGTTGTTGATGATGTGTGCTGCGTGTTCTGCTTGGGCGGGGGTGATGAGGCGGAGGTCGGTGCCGCGGGGGAACCACCAGCGGCATTGGCGGTTGAGGTTCTCGATCTGGCCGCGTTGCCACGGCGAGTGCGGGTCGCAGAACCACACGTCGAGGTTGTAGTGGTCGGCGAGGCGGCGCCAGTTGGCCCATTCGGGGCCTTGGTCGAAGGTGAGGCTGCGGCGCAGGTGCGCGGGGATACCGTCGAGGCCTTCGATGAGGCCGGCGAGGGTCGCGTCGGCGGTGTAGCCGTCGGGCATGGTGACCGGGATGGAGAACCTGGTGGTGCGCTCGGTGAGCCAGATCATGGAGGACCGGTTGTGGGCGCCGATGATCTGGTCTGCTTCCCAGTGGCCGGCCTCGCTGCGGTCGTTCACCTGCACGGGGCGCAGGGAGATGTTCGCCACGCCGGGGCGCGACCTGGGGTTGCGCCGCTGGCGGCAGCGTCGCCGCCGCCGGCGGCTGCGCAGGCACTGCCGGGGTTCCACGTCGAGAACCCCGGCGTAGAGGGCCTGGTAGATGGTCTCCACGCACGGCCGGGCGGCCACGCCCGCCGCGGCCAGGTCCGCCCAGATCGCCTCGGGGGAGCGCCCCAGGCGCAACTCGGCGACGATCCGGTCCCGCAACGGGCCCGGAACCTCCAAGCGGCGCCGCCGCGGCCGACAGCGTGCCCGCTCGGCGCGCCGCTGCGCCATCGCCGGGCGGTAACGGCCACGGCCGCCGCCCGCGGTCACCTCACGGGCGACCGTCGACCGATGCCGGCCGAGCGACCGGGCGATCGCCGCCCAACTCGCCGCCGGATCCTCAATCAGCGCCCGGGAAATCTCCTCGCGCTCGTGCAACGCCAGCGGTGCGCCTGGCATGCTGGTACCTCCATCGGTCGGTGCTTGTATTGGCACCGGTCATCATGACCGGCACCGTGCACCGACCGATGGAACTGGCCGTCCGCCCAGAAGCGATCCAACCACGACCCCCGATGGGCGAGCTTGCGATGCGAACGATCCACCTCGGCCCACTCGTCGAACACCGCCACGATCTCCTCGGCCTCCTGCGGCGTCAGCGCGTGCAGCGCGCTGCCCCCCGGAGGCTCATCGTCGAGACCGACACCGGCGGCCACGCGGCACCGCCAGCGCTGCAGCCGGCGTTGGGACAACTCCAGGTACCGACACGCCTGCGCATCGGACCAGCCGCTTCGGACCGCGCCGTCGACGAGGCCGATCAATCCGGCTTTGGCGGCCGCGTCTACTCGCTGTGGGACCTGGCCGCTCAGCCCCATAGCTCTTTTCCCTCCGCCAACGTGAGCTTCACCGCCATCTCCGCCAGCGCTGCACGCAGCCGCTGCACCTCCGCGCGCGCCGCCTCCAACTCCACGTCGCGTTGCTTGTCCCGCCGGCCCGGGCGCGACCGCGCCAACGCATCCAACGCGCCCTGCCGAGCGACCTCGCGCAGCCTCGCCACCGTGGACCGGTCAACGCGTGCCCGCTCGGCCGCGTCACCAACGGTGCTCTCACCACGCACGAGCTGCATCCAGATCTCGTACTTCTCCTGCGGCGCCAAAACCCGCTTCTTCTTCCCGGCATGCTCAATGCTCAAAACGCCCTCCTCAGGCTCGATCCACAACCCCCACATGCTGTCTGAAACTCTTCCCAAAACACGACACGAACTCTGCCTCAACACACAGTGTGCGTCAGGTGCGGGTAGAAGGCGGCGGCGGTGGGGTGGTTGCTCACGTCGGGTTGCACGCTTTGGGGTTGTTTGCTGATCGTTTGGGGGTGGGGGCGTCTTTGTCGTCGGCGGTGCCGCCGGCGGGTGAGCGGGCGCCGGGCCATGATCGGGGCAAGGTGTTGACGCAGGCGATGTTGATGCTCGCCGGCGGCGGGGAGTGCTGTAGTGATATCGAGTATCTGCGCGCCGAGGGGGGCCTGTTCGGGGCGGTGGCGTCGGCGCCGACGTTGTATCGGACGCTGCGGTCGCTGGACCCGGCGACGGTGGGGGACCTGTGGGCGCGCCAGGCGGCGGTGCGCGCACAGATCTGGGCGCGCCGCGCCCCGGTGGACGCCACCGCGCCGGTGGTCTTGGACATCGACGCGACGCTGGTGGAGGTTCACAGCGAACACAAAGCCGGCGCGGCGGCGCATTACAAGGGCGGCTACGGGTTTCATCCGCTGTTGTGTTTCAGCGACGACGGCGACGCGCTCGGCGCGGTGTTGCGCCCCGGCAACGCGGCCGCCAACAGCATCGACGACCACATAGCGCTCCTGGACGCGGCGATCGGGCGGCTGCCCGCCGAGGCGGCGGCGGGCCACCTCCCCGGCGACGACGACGCCCTCGTGACCCGAGCGGTGGTGTTGCGCACCGACTCGGCGGGCTGCTCGGTGCGCATCGCCGAAGCCGCCCGGGACCGCAACGTGGGATTCTCCCTGGTGGCGCGCCGCAACGGCGCCATCGACAGCGCCATCGCCGCGGCGGCCGCGGACGCCGAGCGTTGGCAGCCGGCGATCAAACAAAACGGCCAAAAGCGCCCCGGCGCGGCGGTCGCGGACCTCACCGAGTTCGTCGACACCGCCGACTGGCCCGACCGCACCCGCCTGATTGTGCGCCGCGAACCCCGCCACCCCGGCGCGCAACGCTCGTTGTTCAGAAGCGACGACTGGCGCTACTGGGGCCACTGGACCGACCAAACAGGCCCCGCCGCTGAGCGCGACGCGCACATGCGCGCCCACGCCGTCGTCGAGGACCACATCGCCGCCCTCAAAGACGCCGGCCTCACACGCCTGCCCTTCGGGGACTTCGACGCCAACGCCGCCTGGGTCGCGCTCGTGTGCTGGGCGCGCACCCTCGTCGTGTGGTTCCAACAACTCGCCTGCGCCGCCGGCACCCTCGCCGAAGCCGCCGCCAAACGCCTCCGCTGGACCCTCTGGCACACCCCCGGACGCCTCACCCGCTCGGGGCGCCGAACGACCATCCGCCTGCCCACCAACCACCCCGGCGCAGCGCACCTCGCCCGCATCTACGACCACATCGCCGCCCTCTGCTGAGAGCCCACCAAAGGGCACAAAACACCACAACCGCCACCACGAACCACCCGGCGGGCCAACTACACGCGCCCCCGCACCAACCACAAGCCCGAAACAACACCCCACCGGACCCCAAAACCCACAATCAAACACCCCACCAGCACCCAACACCCCGCCCAAACACCCAACAAAGAACCAAACCACCCCCCAAACCATTCTCATGAACAATCAGGGCTAACGAAATCGTAGCGAGCACAGCGGCAACTAACCGGACGGAGCGGCCACGTCGCGATCGGCGGTAGAGTTCATTGAGATGAAAGGACGAGTTATAGAGTTGTGTAATTCGTTGGGAGACTTCAGCACGATTTAGTACTAGTTCAAGTTCGAGCTTGAGTCGCTGTTCGGGCGCCACCGTTAGGTCCAGTTCTCGAAATGGTGCGATGGACGCGGCAAGTATCTCTACCAACCCCGCAGTAGTATCAGGCATGCGACGATTCATGTTCTCGCCAACTATCGGACTTGTTCCCAATTGATGCTTCTCTGTCTCGCGTCTGTCTTGCCGCCGCATGTAGATGACCGACGGTACGCCTAAGGCAAACGTTACCAGCGCAGACACGATCCCTGAATCAAGTTTCATCAGAGTGGCGCGGAAGATTGGTCCCCATCGATTACAATATCTTGTCGCGTATTCGCGATCGGTTCGCGTAATCAGGATATTCCGTGTAGACATAGCGAAGGAGATGTTGCAACGAGAGTCTTGCGTAGCGATCCTTTATCTTACTCATCTGTTTTTGAAGTCGCTGATGCCTACGGGCCAGGTAGTTGGCTACTGCTAGCCCGTCTGTGGTCAAAACGAACTGGCGCTCGAATGATAGCTCGTTCGTGGTATCCGTAAACAATTCCTCGGCGCGGTCAAGCGCTGAGTCAACAGCAACTCGCAACTCTTTTATCATTCCTGCTTCCTCAAGCAGTTCTACCGCCTCATATATGGCACGCGAGTAGGGCCCATAGTGGTAGGGAGCGAAGTCGAAAGCCTCGCTAACATCATCAAGATCGCATTCCTTGCTCGCGACAAAGAGCAATTTTTCCAACCGCGTAATTCCATCTATTCGGTTGGTTGCCTCCGTCCAGCGTGTGGGTGCAGCGAGGAGGAGGAGTATCAGGTCAGAGCCGATCAGTTGGTCTGCGTCCATTGGTGTTCTCTTGCTGTCCGAGGAAACTGAGTAGTGTTTCGGCGCACCTTACCGGGTGTCGCATCCCTCGTCCGGCGCGCCCGCAAGCCGCGCGCGGCGCCGTCGACGGCGATTGGCACCTCGACCTGATCGACGCTCACCGTGCTGCTGACGCCCGAACGGCCGCGACGTCCCTGGCCACCCCGCACGCAACCAGCCGCGCGAGAATCTCGGTGCGTTCACGGACCTGAATCTGATGCGCCACCGCCCGGCGACTGCCATGCTCACAGACATGAGTTCTCCTCCGACACGATAATGAGCTGGAGATGTCTGTCATATATTGTAACAGAGTGATATACCGGTTACAAGGGGTTCAGCGTGGACGAAGACGCGCTGCGGCCGGTCGGTGAGACGGTAGACAGCATGACGACCCCGATTATCCCCCGCTCCGCCGCACGAAGCGGAGCAATTCGCGTGCGAGGCCGCCGGAGCGCCACCGGCATTGCGACCGAGCCGCTGGACGGTTGATTCTGGCTTGCGCTGGAATGACGGTGGCGGAACGACAACTGATGAGGGTGGGGGACGCCGGGATCGAGGCCGGATCGATTACGCAGGCGAGAGCCGGACACGGCACCGGCGTCCTCCGCCCGGATAGCCGCCAGTCTCAGGCAATCTCATCGGCCATTTTGGCTCTCGGAAGACGACGCGGACACGAAGTTCGGCGTCGGAAGCGGCCCGTCGTCGGAAGCGGCCCGTCGTCGGACGGCTTCAGCCTTGGACCCGCTCGATGTCGCAGATGGGCCCGGTGGCCCGTGAGAGCTAGGCGTCAGCCGTCAGCAGCGGACAGTCCAGCGCTCCGGCGGAACGGGCGGTGCCGCGGGCTGCGAAGTCGGCGGTAGTAGCTTGCCGGTAATGGTGTGAACCGTCGCCGGAGTTACCGCGCTCCCCGGATGAACCTGATCCCGGATGCTCTTCCCCACATTCACGTTCGCCGTGTTCTTCGCCGTGGTGCTGACCGTGGGGTGGCTCGTCCCCCGAGGGCGTGTCGGGTGGAAGCTGTTCATGCTGGTCGCCAGCTACGTGTTCTACGGCTACTGGGATGCCCGCTTCGTGGGCCTCATCGCCGCCTCTACAGTGCTGAACCAGGCGGCGGTCACCGCCCTGACCCGGGTGATCGGCCGGAGGGCCCGGCGGAACGTGGTCCGGCTTGCCGTGGCGGTGAACCTGGCCTCACTGGGGTTCTTCAAGTACGCCGGCTTCTTCGTGGACAGCGCCGAGCAGGCGCTCGAAGGGCTCGGCCTGAGTCCCGACCTGCCACTGCTGAACATCATCCTGCCGGTGGGGATCTCCTTCTTCACCTTCCAAGCCATCAGCTACGTCCTCGACGTGTACCGGGGCGATGCCGAACCGGCCAAACCTCTGGACTTCGCCGTCTACCTGGCGTTCTTCCCGCAACTCGTGGCCGGCCCGATCGTGCGGGTCAACGAGCTGGTCCCGCAGATCAACCGACCCCGCGCCCTGCACCTCACCGACTTCACACGGGCGGCGACGCTCATCGCCGCCGGCCTGTTCAAGAAGGTCGTGGTGTCCACCTATCTGGCCGACGCCCTGGTGGACGACGTGTTCGCCTTCCCGAACCGCTTCTCCCCACTGGAGGTGCTGCTGGGGGTCTACGGCTACGCCATCCAGATCTACGCCGACTTCAGCGGCTACACCGACATCGCCATCGGGGTCGCGCTACTCATGGGCATCCGGCTTCCCGAGAACTTCGACCAGCCGTACCGGGCGGCGTCGATTCGGGACTTCTGGCGCCGCTGGCACATGTCGCTGTCACGCTGGCTGCGCGACTACCTCTACATCCCTCTCGGCGGCAACCGGGGCGGCACCTGGCGGCGCGACCGCAACCTCTTCCTGACGATGTTGCTGGGGGGCCTGTGGCACGGCGCAGCCTGGACCTTCGTCCTGTGGGGAGCCTTCCACGGCCTCGGCCTGCTGGTGGAACGCCGGCTGGGACTACGCCTGCCCGGCATTCTCGGCCCCCTTGTGACGTTCCACTTCGTCTGCTTCGGCTGGATCCTCTTCCGCGCCGACTCACTCGGCGGCGCCCGCGACGTGCTGCAGCGGCTCTTCGACGGCGGCTGGGCAAACCCCGGCCCGCTCTCATGGGTACTCGTGGCGATGATCCCGGTCACGCTGGGTGCCCACTTCTGGCCGCGGGCGGCCGGCGAGCGGGCCATCGCCGCCGTGAGCCACGTGCCGGTGCTGCTCGTGAGCCTGGGGTTCGCCCTGTGGCTGGTGGTCATCGAACAGTTCGGACCGGAGGGCGTGGCGCCCTTCATCTACTTCCAGTTCTGACCAGTGGCCTCCACCCTTCCTCCCGCTTGGTTCCGGCCCAAACCGCCGGCCGACACCCCACCCGACCTGCCGATGATCGGGCCGTCGCCCGATCGCCGCAGGCCCCTGCGTCCCCACCACATCATCGTGGCCACCCTGGCGGCGCTGATCCTGGCGGCACTGTTCGGTTCGGGTGCCCTGGTGGGCCTGGCCGAGCGGCAACCGCTGGGGCCACAGCGCGACGTCACGCTGGACGTGGCCGAAGCAGTGGACCGTGCGGCCAACTTCCTCTCCCTGAACCGTCCGGCCGACGGCCTGGTCACGGCGCTGGGCGGCGACGAGAAGATCTACGACGTGGACGACCTGATCGCCGGCGCCCGAGCAGCCGCCACCGGGGCAGCGGACGGCCCCGATGGCACCGTCGACGGTTCGGTCGAACGCATCACGGGAGCCACCGACCAAGAGTCCGACCCCGGCAGTCCCCCGAGTCCCAACGCCGGAGTGGACAACGGGACTGACAACGGCGAGAGCACCCCTGGCACCAGGGATAGCGGAAGAGGCGAGGACACCGACGTCTCCGACACCGGACAAGCGGGCGACCCCAACGCCGGCACCAACACCGGCAGCGGTGACGGCAACCTCGGCGCGGGCGGTACCGAGGACGGCACGGCCCGACAGCGCAACGAGCAGGACTGCAATCCCGCCGAGATCAGCCCGAACGACCCCACCGACCCGTTCCTACCGTTCAGACCCGAGGGCCGCACTACCACCGGCACGAGCCCGAACGAAACCGTACCGAGCGACGACTGCCCGGCCGGCACCTTCATGGCCGGGACCATCCCCCTTATCGGTGCTTTCGAACCTCTGCCGACCGCCACGACGGCCGCCTTCGTTGCGCCGCGCACACCCGTGCCGAGCAGTCCCCTGCAGATTTACGTCTGGGGCGACTCCATCAGCCAGAACCTGGCCGAGGGACTGGCGCGGCTCACCCCTGTTGACCTGGTGAGGCTCGAAATGAACCCCCGGCAGTCAACCGGTCTGTCCCGCCCGGACTTCTTCGACTGGCCCCAGCACCTCGCCGGCATGCTGGTGGAGGAGGCCGTGGACGTGTTCGTGGTCATGCTCGGCGCCAACGACTTCCAGGACGTGAACCACGAGGGTCAGTATCTGAGCCGTCGCAGCGACGAGTGGGTGGACCTGTACCGGGAGCGGGTGGATCGGGTCATGGCCCTGCTGGGCCAACCCGGCGTGCAGACGGTGTGGGTCGGCGTGCCGCCCCTCCGGGAGTCGGAGTCGCGGCTGTCCGAGGGCATACCCATCCTCAACGAGGCGTACGCGGCGCAGGCCACCGAACACCGCCACGTCACTTTCGTGGACACCTGGGAGTTGTTCACCGACGAGGAGGGCAACTACACCGACGAGATCGACGGCGTACGTGTGCGCACCAAGGACGGTGTCCACCTGACCGTGGCCGGCAGCAACCGCCTCGCCGCAGCGGTCTGGGACGTGATCGCCTCGGCGTGGCGACTGGACTGAGCATCGCCGCTACCCGACAACGTGCTGAGCGATCTGTCAGCAGCGCAGGTCGGGCCGCTGGACAGTGGATTCCGGCCTCCGCCGGAATGACGACGGGTGGGGGTGCCGACAGGGCCGCCCGAGCGGCGGCTCAGCCGATTTCGTTGGGCATCTCGGCTTTGCGGCGCGCGACGTAGTCGCGGAGTTCGGCGTCGATGGCGTCGTCGACGGGGGGCGGCTCGTAGTCGGCCAGCATCTTCTTCCAGCGGGCGTTGGCGCGCTGGGCGGCGTCGAGTGAGCCCTCCTCGGCCCACTGCTCGTAGCTGTTGTGGTCGGCGATCTCGGAGCGCCAGAAGGCGGTCTCGAAATTCGCCAGCGTGTGGGGGTTGCCCAGGAAGTGGTCGCCGTGGGCGTTGGTGCGGAACGCCTCGAGCGCCAGGCCGTTGTCGGAAACGTCCACGCCGCGGGCGTACACCTCCATGGCGCCGAGCTGGTCGGCGTCGAGGATCAGCTTCTCGTAGCCCATCGACAGGCCACCCTCCAGCCAGCCGGCGGCGTGCAGCACGAAGTTCACGCCCGCCTGCAGGGTGGGCAGCAGCGTGTGGGCCGATTCGTAGGCGGCCTGGGCGTCGGGCGCCTTGGAGGAGGTGAACTGGCCGCCGGAGCGGAACGGCACGCCCACCCGTCGGGCCAGCGCAGCCATGACGTAGATGGCCTGGCCGGCTTCGGGCGTGCCGAACGTGGGCGCGCCGGTGGCCATCGACATGGACGAGGCGAACGTCCCGAACACCACTGGGGCGCCGGGGCGCACCAGTTGCAGGTAGGCCATGCCCGACAGCGCCTCGGCGAGGGCCTGCACGGCCAGACCGGCCACGGTCACCGGCGACATGGCACCGGCCAGGATGAACGGGCTGATGACGCAGGCCTGGTTGGCCCGGGCGTACTCCGTGGCGGCCCCCAGCATCGTGGCGTCCCAGCGCATCGGCGAGGAGGCGTTGATGAGCGACGTCATGACGGTGCGGTCGGCGAGATCGCCGCCGAAGGCGATGCGGGCCATCTCGACGGAGTCCGCAGCCCGTTCGGCGGCGGTTACCGAGCCCATGAACGGTTTGTCGCTGTAGCGCAGGTGGGCGTACACCATGTCGAGGTGCCGCTTGTTGACGGCCACGTCCACGGGCTCGCACACGGTGCCGCCGCTGTGGTGCAACTGCGGCAGGGAGTAGGTGAGCTTCACGACGTTCTCGAAGTCCTGCAGCGTGGCGTAGCGCCGCCCGCCGTCGAGGTCCATCACGAACGGCGAGCCGTAGTTGGGGGCGAAGACGGTTGTATTGGCGCCGATCTTCACGCTGCGGGCGGGGTTGCGAGCGTGCTGGGTGAAGACCGCCGGGGCGTTCTCCTGCACGATCCGACGGCACAGCCCGTGCGGGAACCGCACCAGATCGCCGGACACGTCCGCGCCTGCCTCCCGCCACGACGCCAGCGCCTCGGGGAAGTCCTGGAAGGCGACACCCACCTCGGCGAGCAGCGTCTCGGCGCCCTCCTCGATGCGCACCAGACCCTCTTCGTCGAGGATCTCCACCGGCGCGCCGGTGCGCTCCAGGTACGGGGCGGCGACGGGGGTATGCGCCGCCTGAGCCGCCTGCCGTGCCGCCCGCCCGCCGCCTCTGCGTCTGCGTCTGCGAGGTTCGCTCATCGTGATTCCTGCCTCATCGTGTCTTCCACTTCTTCCGGTTCACTGTCTTTTCCGGCTCGCTGTGTCTACGCCCGGCTCCGCCGCCTGCGCCCCTCCGCGGCCAACATCGCCGCCAACATCGCTCGATGCCTGTTGGCGGATCACGCGCTCGTCCGTGCCCGCCGGCGTCGGCGCGCCTGCGGTTCGGTGGCCTCGCCGTCGGCGCGCGCGGGAAGGTCCACGACCCCCGACAGGTGCGGGGTGGGCGCCGTGTCGTGCGGGAATGCCATGGCCGCCACGAACAGTTCCTGGAAGCGGACCTCAATGGCGGTCTCGATCTTGGTGATCCGCTCGCTGACCGCTTCGATCTCGCCCCGCTGGGCGTTCGAGACGAGCATCCTGGCCGCCCCGGCGCCCGAGGCGTTGCCCACCGAGCGAACTCCGGCCACCGGCGCGTCGGGCACCAGTCCCAGGACCAGGGCCCGAACAGGGTCGATGTGCGCCCCGAAGGCGCCTGCGAGACGGATGTCGTGTACCTCGCCAAGACCGGCGTGTTCCATCAGCAGGTCGATGCCGGCGCGCAGAGCGGCCTTCGCCAGCTGGATGGCCCGCACGTCGTTCTGCGTAATCCGCAGCCGGACCGGCTCGCTCTGCAGCTCGTAGGCGAACGTGCGCCCGTCGGCCACGATCCGGGGCGTGCGGCCGGCGAGGTGCCCCCCGACGACGCCGTGACGGTCGATGATCCCGGCGAGGAACATCTCGGCGATCACGTCGATGATCCCCGAGCCGCACAGACCGGAGACCTGCAGCGACCCCAGCGCCTCGGCGAAGCCCGCATCGTCGGACCAGACATCACAGCCGATGACCTTGAAACGGGGCTCCAGGGTCGCCGGATCGATGCGTACCCGCTCGACGGCGCCCGCCGTGGCCCGCTGGCCGCAGCTGATCTGGGCGCCTTCGAAGGCCGGTCCGGTGGGGCTCGACGCGGCGAAAACCCCGCGGCGGTCGCCCAGGACGATCTCGGCGTTCGTGCCCACGTCCACGAGGAGTTGCGGCACCTCGCCGCGGTGCGGGCCCTCGGCCAGAGTGGCGGCCGCCGAGTCGGCGCCCACGTGACCGGCGATGCACGGGGCGACGTAGAGAGCGGCACAGGGAAGATCCAGGCCGATGTCGCCCGCCTCGGCGCGCACCGCCTCGCGGACCGCAAGCGTGAAGGGTGCGGTGCCGAGCGGGGTCGGGTCGATGCCCAGTACGAGGTGGTGCATGATGGGGTTGCCCACCACCACCACGTCATGCACGTACCGGCGGGACACCGACGCCGCCTCGCACAGCTCACCCACCAACTCGTCGAGCGCCCCCCGCACGGCACCGGTCAGCTCGGCGTCGCCGCCGGGGTTCATCATCACGTAGGACACCCGGCTCATGAGATCCTCACCGAAGCGGATCTGGGGGTTCATGCGGCCCGCGGTGGCCACGACCTCCCCGGTGGCCAGGTCCAGTAGGTAGCCGGCCAGCGTGGTGGAGCCCACGTCGACAGCCACACCCCAGGCTCCGTCGGAGTAGCCGGGACGCACTGCCAACAGGCGCCGCCGGCCGTGTACGACCGCCGTGACCGACCCCTCCCCGGCGGTGATCGCCCCGTGCAGGTTTCCCAGCACCTGCAGCGGGACGTGCACGTCGGCCAGGCCCCAGTCGGCTGCCAGCGCGGCCGTTACCCGTTCGGCGTCGCTGACCTCGGCCCCCAGCACCGCCTCGGGAAGCTCCAGGTAGTGGAGGGTGACGACGGGGTCCAGCACCACGTCACCGAGGTCGATGGCCTTGCGCACAACGGGACGGCGCAGCTGACTGGCCGGCGGCACATCGATCACCACATCGGCGCACACGATGGCCTGGCAGCCCAGCCGGTGCCCGTCGGCCACCGGGCGGCGCCCCCGGTAGTCCGACTCGCTGGGACCTGGCGCCGAGAGGGCCTCGGCGGTTGCGGTGATCGCCCACTTGGCGTGGCGCCCCGGGCTGGGGGCCACCTGGCAGCGCCCGCACAGGCCCCGCCCGCCGCAGACCGAGTCGAGATCCACGCCACCGGAGCGAGCCGCGTCCAGCACGCTCGTCCCCGCGGCCACCGAGACCTCGATGCCCGACGGCGTAAAGACCACCCGGTGCGTATCGATAGCCGCTGTCGTCATAGTCGTGGGCATGCGCTCACGACCTCGGCGCCGTCGCGCGGGATCACCGGCATAGGTGTGTCCACAGCGACAGCAGGCGCCGTTCAGGCAGCGCCGCGCCGCCGTCCGGTGCGACGCCGTCCGGCACCCTCGCCGGTACCGGCGAGTTCCCGATGTTGGCCGATCCACGCCATACAGTCCCGGTCGTGGCCCGCCAGCACGTCGGCGGCCATGACCGCGTTCTTCACTTCGGCGTGCAGCGGGTTCATGATGGCCGACGTCATGCCGGCGCCGATCGCCATGGACAGGAACGTGCCGGTGATCACGTGGCGGTTGGGCAGCCCGAAACTCACGTTGCTCGCTCCGCAGGTCGTGTTGACCCGCAACTCGTCGCGCAGGCGGCGCACCAGGTGAAACACCTGCCGGCCTGCGGTGCCCATGGCGCCTATGGGCATCACGAGAGGGTCGACCACCACGTCGGCGTGAGGGATGCCATGGTCGGCGGCCCGCTCGACGATCCTCCGGGCGACCTCGAAGCGCACGTCGGGATCCTCACTGATGCCCGTCTCGTCGTTGGAAATGGCCACGACGGCGGCGCCGTGGCGGGCCACCAGTGGTAGCACCCGCTCCAGCACCTCCTCCTCGCCGGTCACGGAGTTGATGAGTGGCTTGCCGTCGTAGACGGTGACGGCCGCCTCGAGTGCCTCGATGATCGACGAGTCGATGGAGAGAGGCACGTCGGTCACCGACTGCACGAGCTTGACGGCTCGGGTCAGCAGGGCGGGCTCGTCGGCCAGCGGGATGCCGGCGTTGACGTCCAGCACGTGGGCGCCGGCCGCCACCTGAGCGACGGCATCGGCCTCCACCCGGCTGAAGTCGCCCACCTTCATTTCCTCGGTCAGCAGCTTGCGCCCGGTGGGGTTGATTCGCTCGCCGATCATCACGAACGGGCGCTCGAACCCGATCACCACTTCCCTGGTCCCGGAGCTGATCACGGTGTCGGTCACGTCAGGTCCTCCTGCTCATGCGTGTTGCTGTCGGCGGCTCCGTCGCCGGGCATCGGCCCGGTCCGGTCCGGATCCCAGCCGCCGGTCTCGACGTAGGTCTCGAGGCGCTCGCGAGGGAACGCCGCCTCCAGTTCGGCCGCGGCCCGCAGGGCGGCCCCTTCGAGATCGTCACCATCGCCCGCCCTGGCGACCCGCCGCCACTCGCCGATGTACTGCGACGCATTGGACAGGCCCGCCACCATGGCTGCGTTGTCGATGGCTCTCTGGAAACGGCGCGGCAGGATGCGCTGGACCTTGGCGGTGCCTGCGCCGGCGTTCACCTGCGCAGGAATGTCGCGCCAGTAGATCACGACGAGGTCGTCGCTCTCGCCCCGCCGACCCCCCGCCCGGCGCCGGCGCCGGCCGCCTGTGGCCGCTCCGGATGCGGGGCTCATGCGGCGCTTACCGGGATCCGCCGCCGGCCGTCCTGTACTGCGGACTCCAGCCCGCCGTAACCGGTGACGAGGCGCTCGTAGCGCAGCCCCAGGGACGCCGCGGCCCGCTGAGCGGCGACGTCCAACTCGGCGTCGGGCACCTGCACCAGGTGCAGCACCCTGGTGTAGTTGCCGAAGTAGGCATCGCGCAGTTCGGGGTGCTCGGCGATGCCGAGGCCCTGCAGGATCAGGCGGTCGAAGTGCCGCACCAGGTAGTCGGTGAGATAGAGGGTGCCCAGTTCGGCCTCGTGCAGGCGGGCGAATCGCTCGGCCCCCGCATACAACTCGTAGCAGTGGACGCCGGGCAGGCGCTCGACGCCCTCCTCGGCGCAGACCCGGTCGAGCAGACCACCGGTCCCGCAGTCCATGTAGCCGACCAGGATCGTGTCGTAGGCGTCGCGTGCCGCCCGGACCCGCCGCCGCACGGCCTCGGGAATCTGCTCGGGCCGGTTGTGCAACCGGGCTGGAAGGCACTCGAAGTCGATGCCGTCCAATGCGGCCGTGGCGTCGCCGAGTTCCCGCGCCAGAGCCCCGCAGGCAATGACGAGGGTCCGATGCGGTCGCGACGCCGGGGCCGGGAAGCCGATCGGGCCTACAGAGCCGGCCGACTCGGCAGTGGTCATCTCGCGGCGCGACGCGCCGTGATGAGTTTCGTGGCCGTCTCCGACGCAATGGCCGCGTCGCGGCAGTAGGCGTCGGCGCCGATGGCCGCCCCGAACTCCGCGTTGAGGGGCGCCCCGCCGACGAGGATGATGACATCGTCCCGCCTGCCCTTGTCCACGAGGGTGTCGATGACCACCTTCATGTAGGGCATCGTGGTCGTGAGCAGGGCGGACATACCCAGGATGTCGGGCTTGTGCTCGTCGATAGCCGCCAGGAACTCCTCGACGTTGGTGTTGGTACCCAGGTTGAACACCTCGAAGCCCGCACCCTCGAGCATCATGGCCACGAGGTTCTTGCCGATGTCGTGGATGTCGCCCTTGACCGTGCCGATCACGACGCAGCCGATGGGCTCGGCTCCGGTCTCGGCCAGCAGCGGTCGCAGGATGGCCATTCCCGCCTTCATGGCGTTCGCCGCCAGCAGCACCTCGGGCACGAAGAGAATGCCGTCGCGGAAGTCGATGCCGACAACACGCATCCCCTCCACGAGAGCGTCGTTGAGGACCTTGTCGGGCGACCAGCCGCGATCCAGCAGAATTGTGGTTCCCTCTGCGATCTCGTCCTTGAGACCGTCGTAGAGGTCGTCGTGCATCTGGGCGCAGAGATCCTCGTCGCTCAGGCTCGACAGATCCAGATCGTCGACGTCGCCTGCGTCGACAGTGGCGGGCGCATCGCTCATACGCTCGTCCTTTCGGGAGACAGTTGCAGTGCCCCCGTCGCGACGGCCCCGCTCCAACGGCTCCGTCGCATCGGTTTCACCGCCGGTTTCACCTGTTCTCGACTCACCGAGTGTTCGGCTCGCCGAGCCGTTCCGGCCACTCTATCCGGTGTTCTTATTCCGCATGGTGGACCGGAACCGCAATACGGAACGAACCTAGCACACTATCCCGACGGAATCCACCGCTATCGGAGGTACCCGCGTTCAATTCGCGGCCCCCTGCAGCGGAGCCTGCCCCAGGTCTGCTCAGTCGAAGCGGGACGGAAGCCCGATCGGGAAGGCCGCCCTGATCCGGGCGTCCACCTCGGGGCCCACGTGGTCCGGGTGATGCTCGGACAGCACGGTCTTGACGCGCTCGTGTGCGACCTGCAGTGCATTTCTGGCGCCGGCATCGGCCCAGTCCTCCGGTGAGTTCCGGTCGCCGATGATCGGATAGACGTACTCCGTCTGCATGAGCGACAGGGTCTGCGCCGAGCCCAGGAAGTGGCCCGGACCGGAGATCACCTCGGCGATGAGGTCGGCCGACAGCGTGCCGTCGTCCACCTCGACACCACGGACGGTGCGGTTGACGGCGCCCATCATGTCGTTGTCGATGACGAGCTGCTCGGGCGAGCAGGCCAGCAGGCTGGCCAGCATTCCCGCCGACTCGAAGATGAGGTTGGCGCCGGCGTTGGCCGCCAATCCCACGGTCAGGCCCTTCTCGTAGCCGGACTGCGCGTCGGGGAGCTTCGAGTCGGTCATGCCCGCGGGCACCCCCGACACGACCCCCCGCCAGTTCAGCAGCTGGGCCGCGGCCGCGTTCAGCACGGCCTCCTCCCCCGAACCACCGCTCATGGCGCCGGTGCGCAGATCCGACACGAAGGGCCACAGCCCCACCACGCAGGGATGGCCGGGCCGCAGCAGGTTGACGGTGCACAGCCCGGCCAGACACTCCGCCAGTCCCTGCACGAGCGCCCCGGCGAGGGCGGCCGGCGAGGTGGCACCCGCCTGCCCGGCCGAGATGAGCAGGACCGGCATGCCCGAGCGCACCTGCGCCACGAGGCACTTGTTGGACTCCTCGGCAAAGCGAAGCGGCGGCACAACGAAGGTGTTGTAGGCGACGATGAACGGGCGCTTGGCGAACTCCCCGGGGCCGCCGAGTGCCATGTCGAACATCTCGGCCGCCTCGTGCACGTGGCGGGGCTCGAACCATGCCGACCCGGCGGGCTTGGACGTACCGGTCAGCACCGCGTACGCCGTGGAGAGGTCGAGTTCGCGGGTGTCCTCCAGGTCGCGTGCCACGCACGTGCGCCCGTAGAAGTGAACGTGGTCGAAGGAGTCCACGAGGCGGGCGCAGTTGTAGACGTCGCGAATGGTCGAATGGCGGAACCGGTTGGTCTCGTAGTCGTGGATGAGGACAGCCGCCCCCGCCGTGCCGAAGTGCACCCGGTTCCCGCCGACGTGCATCGACTTGTCGTCGTCGAACCCGTGCCAGATCCACTCCTTGGCCGACATCTCGATGCCTCGCTCGATAAGCGCCCTCGGGTAGTGCAGGCGCCCGTCGGCGTCCAGCCATCCGCCGGCCTCGGTGACGACCTCCACGTACTCGGCGATGGGCGTGCCCATGCCCACGTCCTCCAGCAGCCTCAGCGCGGTGTCGTAGATCTGCTGCATGTCGCTCTCGCTGAGCGGCGCGTAGCTGCCGCCCGCCATGCCAGGCCACACCGGCCGCGCTGCCGCGGCCGGGGGCGCCTGACGTTTGGCGATCCGTCCTGCTCGACCGCCGGACCGGCGGCGCCGGGAGGCTCCTTGTGGCTCTTCGGTCATATGGGCTCCTCCGGTTCTGCGGGCTCGTCGGGCTCGTCGGGCTGCTCAGGCGCGCGGTGCTCTGTTCTCCGGGTCGTAGGCCGCCCCGGCCAGCACGGTGGCGGTGCGGCGCTCGCCCAGCAGGTCCAACTCGAACACCGACCCGGGCGCCTCGAAAGCAGGGTCGACGTAGACGAAGGCGAGGCTGGTGCCGACGGAATGCCCGTAGGTCCCGCTGGTGGCGATGCCCATGGCCTCGTCGCTGCCGGGGGCATAGGCCGGCTCGTTACCCCAGGCGTCGTTGTCGCCGTCGCCCACGACGCAGTAGACGAGCGTCCACTGCAACGGCTCGGCCCCGTCGCGGCGGGCCAGCGTGGCCTCCTTGCCAATGAAGTGTTTGGAGAAGTCCACGAAACGCTCGATCCGCGCCTCGATGGGAGTGATCTCGGTGGTGAGTTCCACGCCCCATGCCTTGTAGGCCTTCTCGATGCGCATCACGTTCATGGCGTAGCTGCCGAAGTGGGCCATGCCGTGGGGCTCGCCGGCGGCCACCAGCGCGTCGTACAGCTCCGCCATCCGGTCGATGGGGCAGTGCAGCTCCCAGCCCAGTTCGCCCACGTACGACACCCGCAACGCCTTGCATGGCACCCCGGCCACCTCGATCTCCTGCGCGGTGAGCCAGCGGAACGACTCGTTACCCAGGTCGGCATCGGTGAGCGGTGCCAGCACATCGCGGGCACGCGGGCCGGTCACGCCGAGCAGGGCGGTCGAGTCGGTCACGTCACGAACGGTCACGTCCTCGCCGGGCTCGATGTGCTGTTGGAGCCAGGCCAGGTCGTGGCTCTGGCCCACCACGGCCGACGACAGGTAGAACCGCTCGTCGCCGAGGCGCGTGATCGTCATCTCGCACTCGATGCCGCCCAGTTCGGTGAGCATGTGCACCAGCCGGATGCCGCCCGTGCGGGGCAGCCGGTTGGCCGACAGCCGGTCCAGCAGGGCGGCGGCGTCGGCCCCGGTCACCTCGAACTTGGCGAAGGCGGTGAGGTCGGCGATGCCCACCCGCTCGCGCACCCCCCGCACCTCCGCACCGACGACCTCGAAGGCGTTGGACCGCCGGTAGGAATGCACCTCCGGCGTGCCGTCGGGCGAGAAGTACTGCGGGCGCTCCCAGCCGTACACCTCCTGCCACCGCGCCCCCAGCGCATCGAGCCGGTCGTAGATGGGAGTGGTCTTCTGTGGCCGGCCCGCTGCCCGGTACTCGCCGGGCGGGCGCACCTGGTACATCTCGTGGTACTCGTCGATCGACTTCTCGACGGTGTAGTAGGTACGTGCACCGGCGTAGTCGCCGTAGCGGCGGGGGTCCATACCCCGCACGTTGATCTCGGTCTGGCCGTGGACGATCCACTGCGCCAGGTATTTCCCCGCTCCCGGTCCCTGGGTCACGCCGATGGACGCACCGTTGCAGTGCCAGTAGTTGCGCAACCCCGGTGCCGGTCCCATGAGGAATCCCGCATCGGGGGTGTGCGTGATGGGCCCCGACACGATCTTGCGGATGCCCGCCTCGGCGAAAGCGGGTATCCGCACCGACACCCAATCGAGGCATTCCTCGAGGCGGTCGATGTCCGGAGGGGTGAGGTGGAAGTGCAGATCCCAGTCCACCCCGTCGACGCCGTAAGCCTGCGAGCCCGACATCTCGTAGGGACCGACGAGCAGGCCGTCGAGTTCGCTGCGGACATAGCACGAGGCACGCGAGTCGCGGATCGTGGGAGGCTCGTAGCCGAGGTCCACCAAGGCATCGATCCGCTCGGTCACCAGGTACTGGTGGATGACCGACACGATCGGCACGTCGAGGCCCACCATGGCGCCGAGTTGCGGGGCGTAGTGGCCGGCCGCGTTGACGACGTGCTCGCAGACGATTCGCTCCTTGTCGGTCATCACTTCCCAGCGCCCGTCGGGCAGTTGGTTCATGTCGGTGACGAGCGTGTGGCGGCGGATCTCGGCGCCGAGTTGGCGGGCGCCGCGGGCCATGGAGTTCGTGCAGCTCGACGGGTCGGCCCAGCCGTCGTTCGGAGTGTGGACGGCGGAGACCACGTCGTCCAGGTTCAGCAAGGGGTGCAGTTCTGCGATCTCGGCGGGGCCGATGATGTGGGACTCCACCCCGGCCTGTTTCAGCAGGGCGTGGGTGTAGCGGTGCCAGTCCGCCTCGTCGTCACGGCCCTTGCGGCACAGGCGGATGGTGCCGGGCTCGTGCCAGCCGGTGGACAGGCCGGTCTCGGCCTCGATGCTGCGGTAGAGCGACACCCCCACCTCGTGGACCTTGGCCAGGTTGAAGTCGCTGGTGAAGTTGGGGATCATCCCGGCTGCGTGCCAGGTAGAGCCGGAATTAAGCTCGCCCTTCTCCACGAGGATCGTGTCGGTCCAGCCCTCGTGCGCCAGGAAGTACAGCAGGCCCGCGCCCATGGCGCCGCCGCCGATGATGACGCAACGGGTCTCAGTGGTCATGGCGTTACCTCCGCCGGGGATCGTAGAAGGGGCGCAGCGACGCCGTGGCCGGCACCCGCTCACCGGCCACGTCGATCTCGAAGCGTCCTGCCCCCAACCAGTCCGCCGTCACCCCGTCGGGGTGGTTCAGGTAGCCCATGGCCAGGCAGCGGTCCTGCGTGTAGCTCCACATACCCGACGTGGTCCGGCCCACCACCTCGCCGTCACGCAGGATCGGCTCGTCGTGGTACACGAGCAGGTCGGGGTGCTCCAGGCGGAACTGCACGAGGCGTTTCGTCCGGGGCCGGCCCCGTTGGGCCTCCAGGGCAGCCCGGCCGTTGAAGTCGGTGGTCTTGTCCCATCCCACCACGAACCCCAGCCCGGCCTCTATGGGCGTGTCCTCGGGGGAGATGTCGTGGCCCCAGTGGCGGTAACCCACCTCGAGGCGCAACGTGTTCATGGCGTGGTAGCCGGCAAGGGCCAGGCCGTGCGGCTCCCCGGCGGCCATCACGGCGTCGTAGAGGGCCACGGCGCCGGCGTTGGGCACGTACAGCTCCCAGCCGAGTTCGCCCACATAGCTCATCCGCATCGCCAGCACCTCGATACCGGCCACGTCGATGCGCCGGGCGGCGCCGAACGGGAAGTCCTCGTCGGCGAGCGAGGTGCCGGTGAGCGACCCGAGCACGTCAGGGGCACGCGGACCCATCAACCCGAGCACCGCCTGCTCCTCGGTGACGTCTGCGATCGCCACGTCGCGGCCCCGGCAGCCCCGGCGCAGCCACGCCCAGTCGCGGGTCTGCGTGGCCGCCGACGTGACCACGAAGAACGAGTCGTCGCCGAGCCGGGTGACGGTCAGGTCGGCTTCGATCCCGCCCCGGTCGTTGCACCACTGCGTGTAGACCGCCCGCCCCGCCGCCACGTCCACCTCCGCGACGCTGAGCGTGTTCAGCACGGCCAGGGCGTCGGGGCCCTCCGCGGTGAACTTGGCGAAGGAGGTCTGGTCGAAGAGGCCCACCCGCTCGCGCACCGCCCGGCACTCCTCGCCGCTGTTCGCCCACCAGTTCTGCTTGCCGTAGCTGTAGACGTAGACCTTCTCCTGGCCCGGCTCGGCATACCAGTTGGGGCGCTCCCAACCGGCCGTCTCGCCGAAGACGGCATTGGCAGCGGCCAGGCGGTCGTGCAGCGGCGAGAGTCGCCGGTTGCGGGCGCTCTCGTACTGCCGATGTGGCCAGTGCATGGCGTAGAGCAGGCCGAGGCTCTCCGAGATGCGGTCCCGCAGGTAGTCGGGGGCGGACTGGAAGGGAAACGCCCGGCTGATGTCCACCGACGAGAGATCCATGGGGGGATGCCGGTCGGCGACCCAGTCGGCCAGCGCCCAGCCCACACCGCCGGAGGTCTGGACGCCGATGGAGTTGAAGCCGGCGGCCAGAAAACAGCCGTCCACCTCGGGCGCCTCGCCCATGTAGAAGATGCCGTCGGGGGTGAAGGACTCCGGGCCGTTGAAGAAGAGCTGGATCCCGCATTCGCCCAGGGCGGGAACCCGGTGAATGGACCGCTCGAAGATGGGGCCGAGGTGGTCCCAATCCTCGGGGAGTTGCACGAAGCTGCTGCCGGCGGGGACGCCCTCGAGGTGCCAGACCTTGGCGTGGGGCTCGAAGAACCCGGCCATGATCTTGCCGGTCTCCTCCTTGAAGTACGTGTAGTTGCCGGGGTCACGCAGCACCGGGGTGCTGGCATCCACCCCGTCCAGCGGCTCGCTGACGACATAGAAGTGCTCGCAGGCCTGCAGCGGCACGTTCACCCCGATGGTCGCCGCCAACTGCCGGGTCCACATGCCGGTGGCGAGCACGACCGTCTCGGTCTCGATGTCGCCCCGGTCGGTCTCGACGCCGGTGATGCGGCCGCCGGCGGTGCGCAGCCCCGTCACGGCGACACCCTCGTGGATCGTGGCCCCCCGATTGCGCGCTCCCTTCGCCAGCGCCATCGTGGTGTCCACCGGCGAGAGCTGGCCGTCGCGGACGACGAGGAGGGCGCCCACCAGATCGTCGGTGCGCACCAGGGGCCAGCGCTCCGCCAGTTCGTCGAGGTCCATAACGCGGGTCTCGACGCCCACCATGGTCCCCATCGAGGCGCCACGGAGGACCTCCTCCCAGCGCTCCGGGTTGTCGGCCACCGTGATCGAACCCTCGGTGCGGTGGCCGGGGGACTGGCCCGTCTCGTCCTCGAGTTGCTCGAACAGCCGGGCCGAGTAGGTGGCCAACTGCGTGAGGCTGTAGGTGGAGCGCAGCTGCGTGACAAGGCCGGCCGCGTGCCACGTGGTGCCGCACGTGAGGCTTCCCTGCTCGAGGATCACCACGTCGCTGATGCCGCGCCGCGTCAGGTGGTAGGCCGTACTGCAACCGATGACGCCGCCCCCGACGATGACCACCTGCGCCCTGTCGGGGATCCCTCCACTCGTACTCACAACGGCACAGTTTGGCAGGTGCGGCCTTGGCGAGAGACGCGGGGCGGACGTTGTGCTGCCGCCGGAGTGCACGGCGAAGCGTGCGCCGGCGATGCAACCTTGCCGGGACACGCCGCGACGATGTTGCGGCGGTGTCAGAGGTCGTAGCGGCGTTGGAGGAGCCGGCGCCCCACCGGCCGCGGCGCGCGGCGCGTAGGATTCGAGCCTGATGGGGCAGGTGGCGGACACGGCAGAGGCAGCGCGGGCACCCGAACCCGCAGCGGCCACCTCGGCCGGCGACGTCGCGGGCGAGTTCGGCGCAACCGGCCCCAACGTCCGCGGAACTCGTGACCGCACCGCCGGGCGAGCCGGGCGCCTGCTCGGGCCGCCGACAGCGGTGGCCGCCGCCGTCGTCGGTGTCTGGTACCTGTTCACCTACTTCGTGCTCGACCGCGACCAACAGTTCCTCCTGCCTCCGCTGCACCGGGTCGTCAACGTCGGCTTCTTCACCTGGGAGAACCTGGAGCAGGTCCTGCTGGGGCTGTGGCGCACCACGCAGGTCACGCTGGTGGGACTGCTGCTGGCCATCGTCGGCGGCATGGCCATCGCCGTGGTCATGAGCCAGGCCCGCTGGATCGAGCGGAGCATCTTCCCCTACGCCGTGGCCGTGCAGGCCGTCCCCATCGTGGCCATCAGCCCGCTCATCGGGCTTTGGTGGGGCTGGGACTTCCGCAGCCAGGTGGTGGTGACCATCATCATCTCCATCTTCCCGATCATCACCAACACCCTGTTCGGTCTGCGCTCGGTGGAGCCCAGCATGCACGACCTGTTCACCCTGCATCAGGCCGGCCGCCTGACCCGGTTCCGCAAGCTCCAACTTCCCGCCGCCCTTCCCGCCATCTTCACCGGGTTCCGCATCTCGGCGGGCCTGGCTGTCGTGGGCGCCATCGTGGGCGAGTTCTTCTTCAAGGGAGGCAGCTACGGCTCCGAGGGCCTCGGCCAGTTGCTGTTCCTCTTCCAGAACCAGCTCTCGGGTTCGAAGCTGGTGGCGGGCATCGTGTTCAGCTCGCTGCTGGGCCTGGCGCTGTTCGGGTTCTTCACCTGGCTCGGGCGCCGCCTCACAAGCCACTGGTACACCGCCTAATAGCACCGAATCTGACTAGTCTGAGCCTCCGCCCGACCGCACCGGAGGGGTCGATCGCTTGAACATCTCAAAACGAGGAGACAATCCGATGAACAAACGTGTCCTGATCGCGCTGGCCGTTGTGCTGGCGCTCGTCACAGCGGCGTGTGCCGCCGATGACTCGGGTTCGGAAGCGGCCGACGCGGCGATGGCCGCGGCCAGGAACGCTTCCGCGGACGCCGCAGCAGCGATGGCCGAAGCCCAGGCGACGGCATCGGTGGCCCAGAATGCCCAGGTGGACGCCACCGCCGGGATCGCTGACGCTGCCGCCGCGGACGCCGCCGCCCAGGCCGCGCTCGCCGCTGCCGACGCGGCCCAAGCCGCAGCCGAGCTGGCGCAGGCCACCGCCGAGGGCAACGTGGAAGCCATGGCCGATGCCCAGGCGGCCCTCGAAGCGGCACAGGCTGCCGCCGAGGAGGCGCTCTCGGAGGCCGCAGCCGCGCAGGCTGAGGCGGACGAGGCTCGGGCCGCCGCAGAGGCGGCACAGGCCGCGCAGGCAGAGGCCGATCAGGCGCGCGCGGAGGCGGAAGCCGCTGCAGAAGCCGCCGACGCCGAGGCCGCCGCCGAAGCGGCGAGCGTCTCACTCACCGACGTGTGCCCGAACCCGCTCATCATCCAGACCGACTGGTTCCCCGAGCCCGAGCACGCCCACACGTACCAGATGATCGGCACCGACGGTGTCGTGGACGCCGAGAACGGCACCTACTCCGGAGAACTGCGCGACACGGGTCTCACGATCGAGATCCGGGTCGGCGGGCCGTACATCGGGTTCTCGCCGCCGACGGCGCAGTTCTACACCGACGACGACATCTTCATGGCCTACGTCGACACGGCAGCAGCCATCAGGGCCCACGGGGTGACTCCGGTGACGGCCGTCTTCACCAGCTTCGAGGTCGGCCCGCAGATCCTCATGTGGGACCCCGCGGACTACGACTTCGGGACGTTCGCTGACATCGGCGATTCCGGGGCCACCGTCCTGTACTTCCAGGGTGCCACGTACATGGACTACCTCATCGCCGACGGAAGGATCAGCGCCGATCAGGTGGATGCCTCCTACGACGGCTCCCCCGTCCGGTTCATCAGCGAGGATGGGCTCGTGCAGCAGGGCTTCGCCACGAACGAGCCTTTCCGCTACGAGAACGAGATCGAGGGCTGGCTGAAAGCGGTGAAATTCATGCTGATCCACGACGCCGGCTTCGAGATCTACCAGTCGGCGGTCTCTGTGCGGTCCGGCGACATCGAGCGGTACCGGGAGTGCCTGGAGTTGATCGTGCCGATCATGCAGGAGGATCTGGTCAACTACTTCAACGACCCGCAGCCGATCAACGACAAGCTCGATGACATCGTCAAGGAACTCGACAGCTTCTGGACGTCATCGAAGCCGGGTCACGCCGCGGCCACCGAGGCCATGGTTGACCTCGGGCTGGTGACCGACGCCGGCAACGGATTCGTCGGCGACATGGACGGGAACCGCATCCAGGGCCTACTCGACATTCTGACGCCGATCTTCACGGCGCAGGGCGCCGAGGGCTTCGACCCGTCGGTCACCCCCTCGGACCTCTTCACCAACGAGTTCCTGGATCCATCCATCAGCCTCGGCTTCTAGCCGGCAGGCGGAGATTTCCCCAAGAGCATATGCGCCGGCAACGCGGCTCGGCCCCTGAGGTGACTCGGGGGCCGGGCCGCGCCCGGTCCGACCTCGGAGCATCCGCGGAGACCGCGGAATCCGCCTCCGGGTCCTGGAAGCGGCTCGGCGCGCAGGTCACCCGGATCGGTCTGCCGGTTGCCTTCAGCCTGGCGATGGTGGGCGTCTGGTACCTGCTTTCGTACGTGATGCTTAGTGACGACCGGCGGTTCCTGCTCCCGCCGCTGCATCAGGTGTGGAACGAGGCGTTCGCCGACACCGACGTGCGTGGCGACCTGCTCGACGGTCTGCGGGTGACGGCCAAGGAGTCGTTTACGGGGCTGGCCATCGCCGCGGCCGCCGGAATGCTCTTCGCGATCGCCATGAACCTGCGCCGCTGGGTGGAGCGTTCGTTCTTCCCGTGGGCGGTCGTTCTGCAAACGATCCCCATCCTCGCCCTGGTTCCGCTCATCGGCGGCCTGTTCGGATTCGACTTCCAGGCCCGGGTGATCGTCACGGTCCTCATCGCGCTGTTCCCGATCATCACCAACACCTTGTTCGGCCTGCAGTCGGCCGAACACAACCTGCACGAGTTGCTGACCCTGCACCGGGCGACACGCCCGACGCGCTTCTGGAAGCTGGAGTTCCCGGCGTCGCTGCCGGCCACATTCACCGGACTGCGCATCGCTGCAGGGCTGTCGGTGATCGGCGCCGTCGTCGGGGAGTTCTTCTTCGGCCGCGGCGAGAAGGGCATCGGCGTGTTGATCGACAAGTACCGCGGCCAGGCCGCGACCGAGGAGCTGATCGCCGCTCTCATCGTGTCATCGCTTCTGGGAATCTTGGTGTTCTGGGCGTTCAGTTGGCTGGGACGGATCAGCACCCAGCGCTGGCACGCCTCCGCCGCCGAGACGGAGGTCTGAAAAGCCGGCACACCGCGGCCGGCATCTCCGCACCCCCCACCGTCATTCCGGCGGAAGCCGGAATCCACTTCCGCAGCGGTCCGGCTGGAGTTGTGGTGGCGTTCCGGTGGCCTCGAAGTGGTTACCTTCGGGACCGAGAGAGGATTTGCGAACCATGGCGGTGATCCTGGCCATCGACGCCGGCACGACCAGCGTGCGCACCATCGCCTTCGACGAGCGCGCCCGCCCTCTGGCGGTCTCCCGGCAGGAGTTCACGCAGCACTTCCCTCGGCCGGGATGGGTGGAGCACGACGCCGCCGAGATCTGGGCGGCTGTGCAGGCGACACTGGGCGACGTGACCGCCCGCCTGGCGGAACGCCCTGCGGCCGTCGGGGTGGCCAACCAGCGCGAGACGATCCTGCGCTGGAGCCGGAGCCGGTCCGAGCCCCTCGAGCGGGCCATCGTGTGGCAGGACCGGCGCACCGCATCGCGCTGTTCCGATCTCAACGCCGAGGGAGTTCTGCCGCTGGTCCGCGAGCGCACGGGCCTGGTTCTCGACCCGTACTTCTCGGCCTCCAAACTCGAGTGGCTGTTCGCTAACAGCGACGTGGCGCCCGGCCCCGATCTGGCGGTCGGCACGATCGACAGCTGGATCGTCTGGAACCTGACAGGCGGCGCAGTGCACGCCACCGACGCCACGAATGCCAGCCGGACGATGCTGTTCGACATCGGCTCGCTGGCGTGGAGCAGCGAACTCTGCGATCTGTTCGGGGTTCCGATGGCGGCCCTTCCGGAGGTGCGTCCGTCGAGCGGCGCTTTCGGCGTGACCGGACCGGGTGCTGCGTGTGGAGCGGGAGTGCCGGTGACAGGCGTTGCGGGCGATCAGCAGGCCGCCCTCTTCGGGCAGGCGGCCTTCGAGCCCGGTGCCACCAAGAACACCTACGGGACGGGTTCGTTCGTGCTCATGAACGTGCGAGGCGCGCTGCCGGAGCCAGTGGATGGCCTGCTCACCACGGTCGCCTGGCTGCTCGACACCCCCAAAGGCCCAAAGGCCACCTATGCGCTGGAGGGCGCGATCTTCGCCAGCGGAGCGACGGTGCAATGGCTGCGAGACAGCCTCGGGATCATCGACGAGGCCTCCGAACTGGAGGCGCTTGCCAGTCAGTGCTCCTCCACGGGCGGTGTGTACCTGGTGCCGGCGTTCGCGGGCCTGGGCAGCCCGCACTGGGATCCCCATGCCCGGGGAACGATCGTCGGCCTCACGCGAGGCACCGGCCGACCGGAGATCGCCCGCGCGGCCATCGAGGCGATGGTGTACCAGACCCGCGACGTCGTGGAGGCCATGACCGCAGGCACGGGAACAGATCTTCGGAGCCTCCGGGTCGACGGCGGCGCCGCGATGATGGACTCGATGCTGCAACTCCAGGCCGACCATCTCGGCGTGCCGGTTCAGCGGCCGAAACTGCAGGAGGCAACCGCTCTTGGTGCCGCCTACCTCGCCGGCCTCGCCGCCGGCGTGTGGCCCTCAACGGACGCGATCAGCGAGCACTGGGAACTCGACCTCGCCCTGGAACCCAAGGCCCCCCGCACCGAAGTCGACGCCGCCTACGCCAACTGGCAACGAGCCGTCGAGCGAAGCAAGAACTGGGCAACCGACTGAGGAGGAGCCGTCCCGCTCGCCGCACCCGAACGCTCGGTTCCCAATGTCGGCTAGTCCAAGCGCTGGAGGTCGGCGGGCGGCTCGTCCGGTGATGCTCGCAGCGGGAACGCATCACGACCCCATCGTTTCCAAACAAACCATCCCACGAAGTACAGCGAGGCGACGGGTACCGCTCAGGCGAGATGCCAGCGCAGAGACAGCAGACCACTCGGAACAACGATCGCTGCGATCACGACGAGGTTGACAGAGCCGACCACCCACATCTCACGTGCGGTGCGGTAGCCCGTGGAGTACCACCCTGCTTTCTCGGCGGGCAAGGTCATCTCGTCACAGTACCTATTCGGTCCGATGGGTGGTCCCTCGCTGCCCCACAAGATTCGCCTCCGCAGTGCGGTCTCCATGGAACATGTCGAACCGCTTAGCCTGAATCCACCGATTCGGGCTGGTGGGGGGTGTGTTGGGGTGGTTTTTGGGGCGGTTGGGGTTGTGGGGTGTTGGTTGGGGTCGCCGGTGGCGGTGTGGGGCGCCGGTGAGGGGGCGCTGGGGTGGTTCGGGGCGCGTGGGGGCGTGTTGGGGCGCGTGGGGGCGCGCTAGGGCGCCGGGGCGGTGGGGCGGTGGGTGTTCTGGTGGGGGCTCAGCAGAGTTGGGGTAGGGCGCGGATGTTGGTGAGGGTGGTGTGGAAGGTGGTTGCCCAGGGCCATCGGGCGGGGAGGCGCAGGACGGGGCGTCCGGCGTGGTTGACGAGGCGCCCGGGCACAGCGAGGAGTTGGTTGCGGACGGTTCGCCCGACGCGCAGACGTCCCGTGGGGTGGGTTTCGGCGAGTGTGGTGATCCAGCGGTAGAGGTTGTGGGCCAGTGCGGCGCAGGTCAGCCAGGCGGCGTTGGCGAAGAAGTTCCCCGACGGCAGGTGCGCCAGTCCGGTGCTCGCCTTGAGGTCGCGGATGGCGAGTTCGACGGTGGCGTGTTGGCGGTGATAGGCGTCGCCGGCGGCGCTGTTGAGGTCGTCTCGGTTGGTGACCAAGGCGTGGTGGCGCCAGTCGGGCCACAGCGCGGCCTGCGCGCTGTCGGTGAGGCGGGTGCGCCGCACGACGAGGCGCACGTCGCGGCGGTTGTCGCGCCCGCCGGCGATGATGGTGGTCTCCGCGACCTGCGCGTCGCCGCCGTCGCGGTAGGGGATGGGCTCCCAGTCGTCTTCGTCGATGGCACCAATGGCGGCTTTGACGTGGCCATACAGGGGGATCGTGACCGACCAGCGCACCTTGGCGGCGTCGAGGCGGTCGATGAGTTCGTTGGACCAGAACCCCGAGTCGGCGCGCACGGTGAGTTGGCCCGCCGCGCCGGCGCGGCGGGCGCGGGCGACCGTCTCGGCGATGAAGTGCACGTTGCCTCTCTGGGAGGATCCCTTGCGCAGGCGGGTGTGCAGCGTCTCGCCGGTCTCGGCGCGGGTCGCGATGAGCGGGTGATAACCGAGCTGTTGGGTGTGCCCGTAGGCGGCGCCGGCTTTGGTCTTGGCGGACACCTCACAGATCGTCGAGTCCACATCGATGGTCATCGGATCCTCCCCGGGGCCGCCGCCGGCGGCCCACGCCCGCGCCAGCGCCACACCTGCGGCTTTGTCCAACTGCCGGACGTGACCCCACGTGAACGAACGCAGCAACGACCCCACCGTCGACGCCGCCGCCACCGAGAATCCCAACACCCGGCGCGTCGCCCCGGCGCGCAGACGATTCACGTGATCGATATGGGTGGCGCCGACCAGCATCGCCGCCACCAAACTCAACACCTTGCGCCCCGGAGACGCGCCGCCGACGCGGCCCCCCAAGCGCACCGTCTCATCAACCAGAGACTCCAAACCCAACCGATCCATCAACGTCGCCGCCACCACCAGCCCCGCGTCGGCCACCAACGACTCGTCGTCGAAGGTCACCCCGAACCGGTCAATCTTGCGCGATACTCCACTCACAGGAAGTGCCTCCTCGATCTGGGCCGAAGCCGCTATCACTACCGGCCATTCTCCCAGGTCAGCGAGGCACTTCCGCGCACCCCCACCCCCAACACACCCAACCCATCGGTGGATCCAGGCTTAGCGAGCGTCGCCCCCGACATCCCCGCCCTCGGATGCTGGGCGAGTTCAGCATCGACGGGGGTGATCGACGGTGCGGCCACTGGATCTGGCGGCACTGCTGTTCCCGTTTCCGGATGGCGGCGCCCGAGGTTCAGCGTGCACGAGGGCGTACTTCCCGTCGGGCGTCTTCACGATGCGGGCGCCGTTCGAGTGGACTTGGTGGTGGTGGCAGTGGCTGCACAGCAAACAGAGGTTGTCGATGTCGGTGGGGCCGCCGTGTTCCCAGTGCACGATGTGATGCGCCTGACACCAGTTGGCAGCAGCGCCGCAACCGAGGCAGCCTTTGTCACGTTCGGTTAGTGCGGCGCGCTGGCCCGAGCTGGCGTGACGGCGGCCGCGGCCCAGCCACAGCGGCTGGCTCTTGGCGTCGAACTGCGCCGGCAGGATGGCGGCGTCACAGGCCAGCCGCAGGAGTTCCTCGGGCGCCAGTGGCGTCCCGTCAGCGAAACGGGCGTCGCGTAGCTGTTCGGCAACGGTGTCGTAGTCGGCAATCACCAACAGGTCGACGCCTTGGGCCTTGCCGGCACCGTCGCGGGTCAACAGCATCTCGAGCGCGTCGGCGAGGCGCTGCTGGGAGGTAGGGCGTTTCTTGGCATCCTCGGCGTGCCACAGCTGGTTCGCCGCGGCGGTGAGCGCCGTCTCGATGCGGCTCCCGGCGACGGGGTCGAACTTCCCGAACAGCGCGTACATGCCGTCGGACTGCCGGGTGAAACTCACCTGCCTCTGGGCGTGCTGATGCTTGCGGCGCTCCTCCAGATCGTCGCCGATGCGGTCGTTGACGTGGTCGCTCACCGTGCGACCGAACAGGTCCGCCGGCTCGCGCTCGAGCCCGGCGACGCGAAGAACACCTACGGCACCGGCTCGTTCGTGCTCATGAACGTCGGCCCGACGCTCCCGCAGCCGGTGGACGGCCTGCTCACCACCGTCGCCTGGTTGCTGGACGGCCCCGACGGCCCGGAGCCCACCTATGCCCTGGAGGGCTCGGTGTTCGCCACCGGGGCGACGGTCCAGTGGCTCCGGGACGGCCTGGGGATCATCTCCGAGGCCTCCGAGCTCGAGGCCCTCGCCGGACAGTGCACCTCGACCGGCGGCGTCTACCTGGTTCCGGCGTTCGCCGGCCTCGGCAGCCCGCACTGGGATCTCTGTGCTCGGGGAACGATCGTGGGCCTGACGCGAGGAACGGGCCGGGCCGAAATCGCCCGGGCGGCCATCGAGGCGATGGTGTACCAGACCCGCGACGTCGTCGACACCATGACCGCCGGCACCGGCACCGGCCTGCGCAGCCTGCGGGTCGACGGCGGCGCCTCGGTGATGGACTCCATGCTGCAACTCCAGGCCGACCATCTCGGCATCACCGTCCAGCGGCCGAAACTCCAGGAGGCCACCGCTGTGGGCGCCGCCTACCTCGCCGGCCTCGCCGCCGGCGTGTGGCCCTCCACCGAGGCGATCAGCGAGCACTGGGAACTCGACCTCGCCGTCACACCCAAGGCCCCTCGCGCCACCACCGATGCCGCCTACGCCGACTGGAAACGAGCCGTCGAGCGAAGCAAGAACTGGGCAACCGACTGAGCGGGAGCCGTCCCGCCGCCGAACCCGGGATCCGACTTCCGGGCGAGGATGCCGACCGGGCCCGCGTCACAACCGGGTCCATGGGTTCAGAACCTCGAGTTGGTCGAAGCGGTCGAAATCGGCCGTGTTGCGGGTGACCACCGCCATGTCGTTGACCAGGGCCGTGGCGGCGATGAGAGCGTCGACGACGGGTGCGGGGTCGGGTACGTGCAGTGCCGCGGCTCGGCGTGCCACTGTGGCGTCGATGGGGAGGATGCGCTGATCGAAGGCTTCGTGCACGTCGTTGTCGAGCCAGCGCCGCAGGACGCCGCCCGAGACCGGATCGCGGCGCTCAACCAGCAGAACACCGTGCTCGAGTTCCTGGATCGTGATCGCCGAGATGTAGCTGAGCTCGATCTCCACCCGGCCGGCCCACGCGGCGACGTTGGGATCGGCCCTGCCGGCCTTGATCTTGCGGATCTCGGACACGACGTTGGTGTCGAACACGTACATCAGTCGAGGAGGGCGGGCCGAGCGCTGTCGTCGAGAACAGGGATCTGCAAGTCAACGTCGCCGACACCGGGCGTGCCGCACAACATGTCGACCAGGTTCGGCCTGCCGTCGACGAGTTGCCGGTAGTGGTCATAACTCAACAGCACGTGGGAGGGCCGCCCCCGATCGGTGATGTAGACCGGACCGCTACGAGCGGACCGCTTGGCATCACCGGTCCCCTGATTGAACTCCCGGCTACTCATGCTGCGCGCAGGCGTCGCCACCAACCCGACCTCCTCGTTATATAACAACGTTACTACATTCTAGTCGGCCGTCGCCACGCCAAAGGACCTCGCCCCCGCCGGTGGTAACAGCAATTGCAGTTCGGCAAGCAGCTAAGGCTACGTCATAATACAGGGAATATCATATAACCAATCAATATGTGTACCCTGGCAGCCTAGGAGACTGCTGAGTAATGGCGCAGTCCACCTCTTCCGATGCTCCTATGGTTGTCAAGTCGTGTTTTTGGTGAGGTGGTTGTGGTAGCGGGTGGCGAGGTTGTGGTTGTGGTAGGTGCCGCGTTCGAGTGCGGAGATGCGGGTGGGGTGGGTGTTGAGTGCTGCGGCGGTGGCGGTGATGGTGGTGTGGGTTTGGAGGCGTCGTTGGCGCAGGTCGGTTCCGTGGGGGGTGTCTGGCGGGTTGGTGAGGAGTTGGTGTATTTCGCGTGCGATGTAGCGTTTGAGGCAGCGGATGATGTCGCGGCGGGTTTTGCCTTCGGCGCTGCGCCGGTTGGCGTCGTCGCGGGTGCGTTGGTCGCAGGTGAGGCGGACCATGGTGATGCGCCAGAGGGCGTTGTTGGCTTGGCGGTTGCCGCCGCGGTTCAGTCGGTGGCGGGTGTGTTGGCCCGAGGAAGCTTGGACGGGGCTGGCGCCGCACAGCGCGGCGAAGGACGCGTCGGTGGCCATGCGACCGGGGTTGTCGCCGGCGGCGACGAGCAGGGTGGCGGCTGTGTCGGTGCCGACGCCGGTTGCGGCGAGCAGGGCGGGGTTGGCTTGTGCGCACAGGCGTCGGAGTTCGGCGTCGAGTTCGGTGGTCTCGCCGCTGAGCGCCTGGTGGCGTCGTGCGAGTGTGCGCAGCGCCCGTTTCGCAGCGGCGGTGACCTCGTTGGTGGTCGAGTTGGGGCGCAGGCGGGCGCAGGCGTCGACGAGGGCGCGGCCCGACAGTCCGGTGAGCTGGTCTTTGAGCTGTTCGGGGGCGGTGACGAGGAGGCCGTGGATCTGGTTGATCGCGCCGGTGCGGGCCTTGAGCGCCGAGCGTCGAGCGACGTGCAGCATCCGGATTGCTTCCACCAGACCGTCGCCGCTTTTGGGTTGAGCTGTGGCTTCGCCGCACAGCGCGGCGCGCGCCGCGGCTTCGGCGTCGGCGGTGTCGGACTTGCCGTAGCGCCGCCGCGCCTGGCGGTTGGGACGGTTCACCTCCACCACCGCCACGCCGACCGCGGCGAGGTGGCGCGCCAGGCCGGCGCCGTAGCTGCCGGTGCCTTCCACGCCGACGATCCTCAGCGGACCCCAGGACCTCAACCAGGCGACGAGTTCGCCGTAGCCGGCCACAGTCGCCGCGAACGACGCCGTGTCCAGCATCCGCCCCGCCCCGTCCACGGCTGCGGCGACGTGGTTGTCACGATGGGTGTCCACCCCACCGATCACTTCAACAGGTTTCTCCGACATAATGGTGCTGCCCTCCTTCGAGCAAACCAATGGGTCAAGGGCACCACCGGCCGGGACGGCGGACAGGACACTCAGGGTGTTAGCTCAAGGCTCCTATCAGGTCACGTCCGCCCGACCGGTCGGTGCGCGTCCCCGACCAGCACCAGGCCGACAGATCGGAAACAAGGCACCACGGCCAACATCCCGGCGGGTCAGACCCACCACCAATCGGGAACCCACACAGTATGAGTGTCATCCCGGCGAAAGCCGGAATCCACTCTCCAGCGGCCCGACGTGCGCTGCCGATGGATTACTCAGCAGTCTCCTGGGAGTCCGAACAGGCCGGATTGACCCTTCTTGTATGCGGTTCAGGCGGCTCCCACACCAAGCGCCGAGACCACGGAGCACCGTTGCGGAGACCTGTCCGCCAACGCATTCGGCGGATAGGTTGCCGGTTAGGACTCCTGCGGTTCACCGGCAGATGAGTTCGCCGGTGATCGGCAAGATGATGGCGAGGGCGAGTTGGGTAAGTCGGTGCTGCGGGCGACAGCGCTGGCATTGCTGGTGTTGATCGCCGGTGCGTGCGTGACCGTCGAGGTCCAACCGGGCGTCGGCTCCGACGCGGGGAGCGAGACCGGCGATGCGGCGTCGACAACAGCGCCGACAACGGACTACAAGCCGGAGACGTCAACGTCCGACGAGACGCATCCGACGCCGACGACCGACCCACCGGAGACCCCGACCCCCACGGACTCGACCGCGCCGTCGACGACCGAGACCCCGGACACGACAGCCACCACAACAACCCCCGCCACGACGCCGACGACCAACCCACCGGAGACGCCCGACGCCCCGGAGACAACCCCAACCTCCACGGACCCGGCCGCGCCGCCGACGACCGAGACCCTGGACACGACTGCGACCACAACAGCTCCCGCCACGACACCGACGACCGGCGTTCCGGAAGCCCCGGCGGCGACAGCGCCCTTGCCCGGCGATCCGTACGAGTACGGACCCGCCGAGGGCGTCTCGCTGGCCGTCGTCGGTGTGGACCACGACGACGTGCTCAACGTCCAGGACGTACCATTCGGAGAGATCATCGCCACCCTGGATATCTCGAATCCGTACGAATCGCAGCTCAAAGTCCGGGAGGCGCCCTCCGGCGAGGTCATCGCCTCGTTCGACTCACCAACCGGCGGGATCGTGGCCACCGGCAGGACCAGGAAGCTGCCCGACACCGTCTGGAACGAAGTACGCGTCGCCGGACTGACCGGCTGGTCCAGCGCCGCCTACCTCGCACCGCCCGGCGCCACCCACGACGCCACGGCCCGGATCATCGATATCCTCGGCGAGACGCCGGTGGCCGATACGCTGATTGAGTTGGGCTTGCTCGTCGGCGAGGCAGTGGCGTCCGAGGAGCCGCCGTCCCGCGTCGTCGTGACGACCGACCCCATCGTGTTCGAGGCTCTCGGCGAGGTAACGGTCGACGTGCTCAACGTCGGCGACGACTCGGTGCTCGGCTTCCGCCTGCACCTGTTCGCCAACCCCGCCGGCGACTGGATGTCGGAGAACCCCGGCCCGTTCACGCTCCGCAACGTCGAGAGCACCGTGCTGTGCTACAGCTACAGAGGAGTCACAGCCGACGGCCTCTGCGTCTAGCGCCAGGAGTCAGCGAAGTCCGGCCTCTACCGGCACTAGTCGTTGCTCAACTCCCGATACCGCCGGCCCACCTCGTCGAGCGCCTCCTGCAACTCGTCGCTCCCACCGATTGCGGCAAGCCGCTCCTTCTGCTCGTCGTTCAGACGAGGATCGCCCTGCCCGGGTACGAAAGGCCGGCGGCGGCTGCGGCGCGCTCCACGTACGGAACCGTAACAGTCCGCAGCGCAGGGCCGATCGGTCGCGTATCTCCCCTTACTCGGCGACAGCACGATCGCGTGCCCGATACGCACGGCGCCGGCTACCCCCTGGCAGCCGCTGCTAATCTGGGTTACCGGCCACCTTCCTGAGAACTGTGGTTCGCAGGCTGGCTGGTATGAGTAGTTGACACATTCACACTTCTAACTGTAAAATATGTAAATGCTCCAGTTGGGCCAGCGCTCCCTAACCGCCTCCGATGCGGACGGCGAACTATTCGCCAATCGCGCCGAGGAGTTCACGGCCACCAAGCGTGCTCTCGACCTCGGCTTCAACGTGTACGTATCGGGCTCGTCCGGTAGCGGCAAGACATCTTTCCTGCAGCGGATCAAGGCGCAGTGGGAACGCTCGATTTTTCTGAACCTGGCGCGGGTCAACACCATTCCTGAACTCATCGCCCTACTCGCCAGAACGCTTGATCTGCCAACCCCCGGTGGCTCGTTCATCGATGCCCTCAACGAGTTGCTCGATCAGCAACCCCGGCTCGAAAAATACGGACGGGACCCACTAAGCCAACTCCGTAGAGCAGCAGCGAAGCGATCTTCCCCACCCACTCTGGTGCTCGACAATCTCGACCCGCAACTCTGTCACGAGTTGTTCGGGCGCCAACGGGACGAACTCTGGCAAGTGCCGCTGCAGTGGGTGGTCGGCGGTGACTCGCCTGTACTCGACCCACCGGCAGACACCTTCTTCGAAACATCCATCACGCTAGAACCGTTCGCCGCTGACGCCATGCGGGAGTTGCTCCGAGAGCGCGGACAACGAGGCACTCCTCAGCAGCAGGAGCTGATGCGGGAGATCGCCAACACCCTTCCTGACCTGCTGGATCCCGCCACACCTCGCCGGGTGATCTCGACTGCGCGTGCCGTCGTTCTCAGCTCAGACCCGGACTCATACCTGAAGCAACTCCGCGAGCAGAGATACTCGCGTCACAAACTTTCCGCCACAGCGCGGCTGGTGCTGGACGCCCTCTACGCCGTGGGACCCGCCCACGCCGGCGACGACCGACTCCTCAAGCAGATTGGCGCCACCCGGAGTCGCGTCGTGCAAGTCCTCAAGGAGTTGGAAGACGCCCAGCTGGTCCGATCCGTCCGAGACGGAAAGAGGAAGCTGTACGCCCCCGCCGTCGGCGGCGGTCGTCGGCTCGAGGACGCCCCCAGCAAGAAACCGCCGGCCTCGACGCCAAAGACGGAGGCACGACCCTGAGCCACGACCTTCTCGCCCATCTCGCCGAGAGGTACACCTTCGACGGCACCCCGATCTTCCACGATCTCGGGGCGTACCACGTCTCGTTCGATTCGATGACCGGTGGGGGGCGAGTGGAGACCCGGCTTAGGTCCGGCGCGACAGGAGGCGAACGGATTGCGCTGATCGCCGACAGCGGAGCCGGGAAGTCCAGCATCGTGTCGCACGTACTGGGGCCGGTTGCGCCGCTGTGGCTCCGATCGTCGTACCTGTCCATCCACTCGGCGACGGCGCCACAACTCCTGATCGGATCGCCGATGAAATCCTCAGACTGTTCAGTAGTTACGCAGAACAGGTGAAAACGGAATCGGTCGCCGGCACGACCCGACGTATGACAGAGGGGACCCGACGCTCGAGTGGAATCACCCTCGCCGCCCCGTGGCTCAAAGGAGAACTGGCCAAGCAGGTCGAATATCAGACACAAACCGACTTGCCCGTCACTCTTCAGGAGAAAACCGAGGTCCTCTACCAGGTCTTGCACATCATCCACCGGGACTCTCTCCAGCCGGTAGTCGTCTTCGATGACGCCGACCGATAGCTCGCGGCGACTGACCCAGGCGCTGTCTCCCGATTCTTCCGAGGCGTAGTGCGCTGGCTGACGGATTTGCCCGCCTCCGTCGTAGTGGCCACACACACCCGGTACCTGGAGCCGGGTTTGGCGCGCACGGATCCGCCCGGCGCGGATCTGCTCGAATTCCTGGACACGCGCATCGAGATCCCACGAGTGGCCAGCGCGGAAATGCTCGCACTGATCCTTGCCCGACGCGTCGACCGCAACGTCGAGGGCACAGCCCACGCCGCCGCAACCCTCCCAGACGTCGTCAGCGAACAGGCGATTGATGCACTCTTCGACTCCTACGGCCAAGGCGCATCTCTGCGCAAGACGCTCCAAACGGTTCACATCGCCCTCGCCGAGGCCGTAAGCGCCGGCGGCGCGATCATCCAAGCCAGTCACATCATCGCCGCGCAGCAGGCGTGAGCGGAGCCGCTCGTGGCCAACTGACGTCCATCCGGCCGCGCCGCCTCGGGCGGATCGAGGCCCGGTTCGAAAGATTGGCGCACTGCTTGCGAGTTCTAGCTTTCGACGCCGAATTCGCGAAGACCAAAACTAGTTCTAGTTGCTGAGAACCCCCGCAGGTCCATGCGGACGATGCCGGCCGCATGCACGCAACGGGAGTCGCTCATACAGCGAGGGCTCGGGGGTACTCCTCACCAGTTCAGTTCGCGCACCGCGCCCGGCAATTGACAGGGGCGCAGCGGCTAGTTTGCGACTTTGTTTCAGCCAACGCCGGACCGGGGACCAACCCAGATGATGCAGCGCACCAACGCCTTTCCGGAACTCGACCGCGACCTGCGCTTTCTCCCCCTCGGTGTCGAAGAGGCTCGGTTTCTCACCAACGAACAGATTCGCCGCTACAACGACAAGGGCCACCTCTTCCCGATCGACATCTTCTCGCAGCCCGAGAGCACCGAGATCGGCAGCTATTTCGACGACTTGTTGCCCAAGGCCATGGACGCCGAGTGGGACGGCTACGAGCTGACCAACTGGCACAAGCACTGCCGCGGCGTCTGGGACATCGTCACCGATAGCCGCATCACCGAATGCGCCGCTCCGGCGCCTTCTAGCCCTCAGAGGGGCTGCTGTTGCGAGTCGTCGGCGATCGTGACCCACTCCGACCAGGAGCCGTCGTAGACGGACACGCCATCGCCGAGGCCGGCCACCTCATACGCCAGGGCTGTGCCGCAGGCCCCCACCCCGCCGCGGCAGTAGAGGATCGTGCGGGGCACCGGGTTGGTCGCCGCCCGGATCGTTTCGCGGCAGGCCTCCGCCGGGCGCATGAGACCCTCGTCGTCGAGGAACTCGATGCCAGGCAGATAGGCGCTGCCGGGGATCATCGCCCCGTCCTCGGCGCGGGCGGGAGCCATGCGGCAGTCCACGAGGCCGACCGACGGATCGTCGAGAGCGGCGGCCACGTCGGTGTGCGTGGCGTAGACATCCGAGCGTTCCCTGGCAACGAAGTCGCCCCGCGGCCAGGACGGCACCTCGCTACTGAGCGGGCGCCCCTCCGCCACCCAGCGGTCGATGCCTCCGTCGAGGACAGCCAAGGCGCGGTGGCCGTACACCCGCAGCGCCCACCAAAGGCGGGCCGCCACGGTGACGTGCCCGTCGTCGTAGGCAACGACCGTCGTGCGCTCGCCGATGCCTGCGGCCGCCATGGTTTCGGCGAATGCCTCCGGCTGCGCAAGCATCCCCGGAATCGGGTGGTCGGCGTCGGCCCACTGCGTGTCCCAGCGCAGGTGCACGGCGCCGGGGATGTGGCCGCGGGCGTACTCGGCATCGGGATCTCGCATGTCGAACGGCGCCAGGTACCAGCGGCAGTCCACCACCCGCACGTCGGCGCCGCCCGCCAGGCGCTCTGCCAGCCAGGCCGTACTCACCAGGGGGCCGACGGTTGCGGGCGTGTCGGCGTTCACGACGGTTCCGGGCGCACTGCGGGCAGCACCTCGGCGGCCAGCGCCCCCACCGCCCAATCGGGATCGGGCCCCAGCGTGTACCACAGCAGCGGCATCGCCATGCCGGCGGCGCCGAAGGGCAGTAGCCGCTCGATCACCTCATCAGTGTCGCCCGTCACGGCGAATGTGTCTATCATCTGCCCGCTCACGGCGGCAGCCCCAGCGGCCAGCCCCTCCCGCCGGACGGCCGTCCGCACTGCCGCCACGGCTTCGGGGTCGGCGCCGGAGCGGTCCACCACCACACCCTCCACCCGCGCCAGGTAGTAGGCCAGAACCTCACACACCTCCCGACGGGCGGCGGCCCGGTCACGGTCCAGGCTGGTCAGCACGTTGCCGGAGATCAGCACCTCACGAGGATCGCGCCCCTCCGCCCGGGCGCCCTCGGCGATCCGCTCCGCCGCCCAGGCCACGTAGGCGGGGCTCATGAGCGCTCCGAGCTGCACGCCGTCGGCCCAGCGCCCCGCACCTTCGAGCATCCGGGCGTTGACGGCGCCGACATCCACGGGTACGGGCGTCGGCGGTGGCATGTCGAGACGCAGATCGGCGTCGGCCGTGAACGTCTCCGGATCGAACCCCAGCGGCTCGCCCGCCAGCAACGACCGCATTGCCCGTACAGCCTCGACAGTGTTGGTGTACGGCAACCAGCCCTCCGGATCGCACCCGAATGCCCGCATGGTCCACTCGCAGGCACCGATGCCAAACCGCACCCGGCCGGGCCCGATGTCGGCAAGCGTGGCGGCCTCCAGAGCAAGCAGCAGAGGATGACGGGTCACGGGATTGGCGACCCCAACGCGCACCGTCACACGCCGTGTACGGGCCAGGATCGCAGCCGCAAGCGACGTCGTGGACCGATGCAACCGGCTCTCCGGGATCGACACCTCGTCGTACCCCAGTTCATCGGCCTGCACCCCCTGCGCCAGCGTCACAGCCGCCGGTTCCTCGTTCGACAGAGACAAGCCCACACCGGCGAACCGGGCGGGCGGCGATCCGCTCATCAATCCCAGTCTGCCCCGAGACGCACGTCGATTCCGCTGAACACCGGAGTTCGGCGCCGGACAACAACCGAGGTCGGGGGCCGGGGGGCCGGGCTGCGACGACTTTCGCCCGTGCACCGAGGAAGAGCGGCACCCCGGCCCCCGACCGGACCGCGACGTATTCTTTGCGGACACCAGAGGACGGTGTGGCGCAGAACCTTCGGCGGGGGATCGAATCGATGAAGCGACAAGGCATTCCGGAGATCGAGGAGGCTCTGGGCGCCCCTGACTTCCAGGATCACATGCACGAGGTGTTCGCCGAACTCCGCCGACGCGCACCCGTCTACTGGAGCCCCACGCTGGGCTACTGGCTGGTCATGTCCTACCCACTGATCGAGGAGGTGCTGCGCAACCCAGCCGACTTCTCCAGCCACGGCGCCGAGGGGACGTACATCAGGCGGCTCCCCGCCGAGGTGCTGGAGCGGCTGCGGATCCTGCCCTACCACTTCCGCCAGCCCGGCCTCATCCACTCCGACGGCGCCAAGCACACCGCTCTGCGACGGGCGGTGAACCCCTCGTTCACACCGGCCGCTCTGGCGCCGCTGGCCGACGACATCGGTAACCAGGTCGGCACGCTTCTCGACCCGGCCCGGCAGGCCGGTGACGCCTTCGACGTCGTGGCGACCCTGGCGAAACCGCTGCCCGTCAAAGTCATCGCCCGCCTCCTGGGGGTCCCGGCGGATGCCCTGGACCGGTTCCCCGGCTGGTCGGTCCAGCTCGCCCGCTTCTTCACCGGCCCCCTCCCCCGCCCGGACATCGCCCACGACCTTGACGACGCCCTCATGGAGTGGCGAGGATTCGTTGCCGACCTCATCGACCGGCGCAGCACCGAGCCGAGGGACGACTTCCTGAGCGTCGTCGCCGACGCCATCGGCACCGGGAGGATGACCCGGGAGGACGGCATCGCCATCGTGGTGCACGCTCTGCAGGCGGGGCACGAGACATCCACGAACCTCATCGCCACCACTGTCTTCCTGCTGCTGCGCCACCCCGAGCAGCTGGCGGCGGCCCGGTCCTCACCGGAGATGCTGGAGTGCGCCATCGAGGAGGTGCTGCGCTACGAACCGCCGGCGCTCAACGTGCGCCGCACAGCGACGCGCCCCGTCCAACTCGGCGGCCGGTCGATCGTCGCCGGGGACACAGTGGTGGTGAACATCGCAGCGGCCCACCGCGACCCGTCGCACTACCCCGACCCGAACCGCTTCGACATCTCGCGGCGCCTCACGAAGGCCGACCACATGGGATTCGGACGCGGCCCGCACTTCTGCCTGGGCGCGTCGCTCGCCCGCCTCGAAGTACCCATCGCCGTCGGCGAGTTCCTCACGCGCTTCCCCGACGCGACGCTTCGCAGCGAGACACCTCGCTGGAAAGCGCCCCGCGACCAGCGCGGCCTGGCAGAGTTGTGGGTCGAACCCACCGGCGCATCTCCCCCATCGGACAGCGCCTCTGCTGTAGCCGGCGGCAGTTCGAAGAAACCGATCGCCAGTGACCGCTGAGAAGGCACCACCGACGGGTCGGTTCCGGCTGTGGATCGACGATGCGTGCGTCGGCTCCGGCCAGTGCGTGCTGATCGACCCCGAATTGTTCGACTTCGACGACGACGGCACGACCCGGGTGCTCGTCGGCGAGGTGACCGGTGAGAAGCTGCCGGAGGCCTCCGCCGCTGTCGCCAACTGCCCCATCGGCGCCATCCACCTGGATCCGGTGCCGTAGACCGATCGGCGGCGGGGCGTGATCCGGCAATCCCAGGAGACGACATGAAGATCACCGGCGTCGAGACCGTGCTCTACGAGTACGAGTTGTCGCGACCGATCGGCGACGTGAACATCCCGGACGGCATGCGCCGCCGCGCCGATCTCGCGGTTTTCATTCACACCGACGAGGGCATCGAGGGAGTAGCCACTGCCAGCAGGCTCGGTCTCGCCGCCATTCCGACCCTCTCCACGGCAATCATCGGCGAGGATCCGCTGCGACACCGCGGTCTGTGGGAGCGGATGATCCGTGCCTCGTTCAAGCCGGGCAACGAGGGAGCCACGGCGATCGGCATCGCCGCCATCGACAACGCCCTGTGGGACTTGCGCGCCAAGATCGCCGGTGTTCCACTGTGGCAGTTCTTCGGGGCACTCGAGCCGCGCGTGCCGGCCTACGCCAGCGGGCTGGACGGGGCGCTGAGCGACGAGGAGTTGCGCACCTACTACGCGTCCATGGCCGCTCGCGGTGTGCACGCCGGCAAGCTGAAGGTGGGGTTCGGTGTCGAGACCGACCTCCGCCGCCTCGCTGTCATGCACGAGGCACTCGGCGGCAACGACGTGGGACCGGCGCTGCTGGTGGACGCCAATGAGTTCTGGTCACCCAAGCAGGCCGTCCGGGCGATGCGCGCCCTGGAGCGCGAGTTCGACATCGCCTGGTGCGAGGAGCCCGTGATCCGCACCGACCTCGACGGATTGCGCGACGTGTCGCGGGCCATCGGCGCGGCGGTGGCGACCGGGGAGAACCTCAAGGACGTCCACCTTTTCGCCGCCCTGCTACGCCACGGAGCCGTCGACGTCGTGCAGGTCAACCCCAACATGGCGGGGCTCACCACCTGCTTGCGCGCCGCCGAACTGGCGCAGGCCTTCGACCGGCCCGTATCGCTGATGAACTCCGCCGGCCGCTACGGCGCCCACCTGGCGGCGGCGCTGCCGCACCACACGATGATGGAAGTGCTGGAGGCGGGCCGCGACGCCACGTTCACCTTCGATTCGGTGATCGAAGACGGCTGGATTGTGCTGGGGGACAGCCCTGGCGCCGGCATTACCTTCGACCCCGAGGCGCTCCAACGCCACCGGGTCCGCGTCCCTGACGCCCTCGACGCGCGCCTCGCCGCCGGCCGCGGCCCCCGGGCCGGCGTCAGGGAACACCCCGACGAGTAGCCCGGGCGAAGAGCACCGCCGGTGCTCGGTGCGGTGCGGCGAGCGTGGCCAACCTAACCGTTGCCCTGTTCCGCCGGCCTGAGACACACAGCTGATCCTCGCCCTGTCGACCGCGGGGCACGCCGAGGCCCACATGCTACGAGCAGTTGGTTATACAGGCTTGCAATTTTGTCGTAATCTCTAACCTTGGCGGGCGGAATAGCGCCCGGGGTGACCAGGGAGGCATGAATGCCGGACAACCGGGAGCGGGCTCGCCGCCATCTCGTACCTCATTTCACTCGGGGCGACGCTTGGAGGGCGGACGATCTGGTGGTGATCGACCGTGGCGAGGGTTGCTTACGTATGGGACGCAGACGGCAACGAGTACCTCGACGCTCTCGCAGGGTTGTTCTGCACCAACCTCGGCCACGGTCGTAGCGACCTGTCCGCGGCCGCGGCGAAGCAGATGGACAAGCTGGCGTTCTACCCCAACTGGGGTTTCGCTCACCCTTCGGCCATCGAGGCTGCGTTGATGATCGCCGCCGTCGCGCCGGGCGACCTCGACCGAGTGTTCTTCGTGAGTTCCGGCTCAGAGGCGGTGGAGTCGGCCCTGAAGTTCGCCCGCTGCTACCACCTGGCCAACGGCGACGAGCAGCGCCACAAGGTGATCGCCCGGCGCTGGGCATACCACGGCACCACGCTCGGCGCCCTCGCGCTGACGGGCATTCCCAACCTGCGAGACCCGTACCTGCCGATGCTCGCCGGCCGCGCGCGACACGTGCCCAACACGTTGGGCTGCCACCTCGAGCCGGGCCAGTTGGCCCGAGAGTTGCCCTGCGTGGCCGCCGTTGAGGAGGCGATAGTGGCCGAGGGTCACGAGACCGTGGCCATGGTGATTGCCGAGCCGGTCCAGAACGGCCGCGGCGCGCTCGTGCCGCCGGAGGGCTATTGGCAGGAGTTGCGCCGGATTTGCGATGACTACGGCGTTCTGCTGTGTGCCGACGAGGTGATCAACTCCTTCGGCCGCCTCGGCCACTGGTTCGGCAGCGAGCGCTTCGGCGTTCGGCCCGACATGATCACGTTCGCGAAGGGTGTCACCAGCGCCTACCAGCCCCTCGGCAGACTGGTCGTGCGCGGCCCGCTGCTGGAGCGGGTGTGGGACTCGCCCGCAGGCACGTTCCTACACGGGTCCACCTTCGGTGGCCACCCGGTCGCCACCGCAGTGGCGGTGGCGAACATGACGGCCTTCCATGACGAGGATGTGTTCGCGGGCGTGCTGCGCAACGAGGATCGACTCGGCGACGGTCTGCGGGCGCTGATGCAGGCCCACCCCTGCGTGAAGGACGTACGAGGCATCGGCTACTTCTATGCCTTGGAACTGATGCGCGACCGCGGCTCGGGTGCCGATCTCAGCGACGCCGAGATCGCCGAGCTGCTGCCGGGAGGCGTGCTGGACCGGCTGGTGCGCGAGGCGCGGGTGCTGGTGCGGCCCGACGGCCGGGGCGGGGTGATGCTGTCGGTGTCGCCGCCGCTGGTAGCCGACACCGCCGTGATCGACGACCTTCTGAGCCGGCTCGACCGAGTGCTCGACCGCGTGGGCGGCTGGCTGAGAAGTGACTGATCTCCTGGCGGGGCACGGGTTGACCGACATTCCGCCGACGGCGGGTCGCATCCCGGTTGCCGAGTCGTGGCGGCGGCAGGCCCGCGCCTCGCGCATGCGGGTGGTGCTGGCCGACGGCGACGACAAACGGGCCACCGACGCCGCCCAACGCCTGGACACCGAAGGACTGGCGATCCCGGTTCTCATCGGTGATCCGGCCGCCTTCCGCTCCTCCGCGGTGCAAGCAGAGGCCGAGGCCTCACCGTGCAACGAGCGCATCGATCTGGGTGACCCGCTCCACGTGGCTGCACTCATGGTGGCCGCCGGCGAGGCTGACGCCTGCGTGGGCGGGGCGACCCGGCCGACTGCCGATGTGGTGAGGGCCGCCCTCTCTTGCATCGGGCTGGCTCCCGGTGTCGAGACCATCAGCAGCTGCTTCCTGCTGGTGCTGCCCGACGGGACGCCGATCACCTTCGGCGACTGCGGCGTGGTGCCCGAGCCCGATGCCGGCCAACTCGCCTCGATCGCCATGTCGAGCGCGGCCACGCACGAATCGCTCGTTGGCGAGAGAGCCCGGGTGGCCATGCTGTCGTACTCCACCAAGGGCAGCGCGGCGGGCCCCCGGGTCGAGCGGGTCCGTTCCGCCACCGAGATCGTGCGGCGCCGGGCGCCGTCGCTGGCCACCGACGGCGAGCTGCAGTTCGACGCGGCCTGGGATCGCGAAGTGGCTCGGTCGAAGGCCCCAGGCTCGGAGGTCGCGGGCCGGGCCAATGTGTTCGTCTTCCCGGATCTGGATTCGGGCAATATTGCCTACAAGATCACCGAACGGCTGGGAGGTGCCCGAGCGTACGGGCCGTTGCTGCAGGGCACCGCACACGTCATGCACGATCTGTCGAGGGGCTGCGATGCGGACGACATCGTCACTGTGGCCGTCATCGCGGCCTGCCAGGCTGCTCACGTGAAGGCAGCGCGGTCTAACCAGGACGCTATACCTACTAGCTTCGGGGTCGTGGGTCCCCCGGGGATCGAGGCAGAGGCGAGAGGTGGACAGTTGTGACACGACGAACGGACGGGCCGCCGTCGGCGCGGCGGCCACTCGACCGCGAGAGGGTGATCTCGGCGGCGGCCCAGCTCGCCGACGCCGAGGGCCTTGACAAGCTGACCCTCACCCGGGTTGCCAACACGCTCGGCGTGCGCCAGCCGGCTCTGTATCGCCACATCGGCGGCTATGACGATCTTCTTCGCAGCCTCAGCCTCCGGGGTCGGGAGATCCTGGCTCAGAGGCTGGCCGACGCCGCCATCGGACTGTCCAACGACGATTCCGTGGCCGCGGTGGGCCACGCCTGGCGCAAGATGGTTCGAGACCATCCCGGCATCTATGCCGCTACCGACCGCTACCCGTGCGCCGGGGACGCCGAACTCGAGGCCGCGGTAGAGAGGGTGCTCGCCGTTCTGGGCCAGGCCTTGAGGGGCTACGACCTTAGTGAGGCAGACCGCGTCCATGCGGCCCGCGCCCTGCGCAGCGCATTCCATGGCTTCAGCCACCTCGAGTCGGGGGACGGCCACCCCCTGCCCCATGATCCCGAAGACACCTTCGGGCATCTGGTGGAACTGCTGTGCGCGGGGGTTCACCGGCTCTCCCGCAGATCGGCCGAGAGCGCGGGAGACGTCTCGTGACTCGGCTCGGATTTCTGCTCGACAGCGACAGTTGCATCGGCTGTCACGCCTGCACAGTGGCGTGCAAGAGCGAGCACGACGTCCCCCTCGGCGTGAACCGGACCTGGGTCAAGTACATCGAGACGGGCTCGTTCCCGAATGTCAGCCGGCAATTCTCCGTGATGCGATGCAACCACTGCGACGACGCGCCGTGTATTGCCATCTGTCCCACCAACGCCCTGTTCCGGGCAGCCAACGGCGTCGTCGACTTCGACGACGACAACTGCATCGGCTGCAAGGGGTGCATGAACGCCTGCCCCTACGACGCCATCTACATCAACCCGGCCACGAACACAGCCAACAAGTGCAATTTCTGTAACCACCGCATCGAGCAGGGTCTCGAGCCGAGCTGCGTGGTGGTGTGTCCCACCCACGCCATCAAGGTGGCGGACCTCGACGACCCGAACGACGAGACCACCAAGATCATTGGCCGTAGCGACACCGCGGTACGGGCCCCCAGCAGAACACCCTGCCCAAGGTGTACTACCTGGGCGCCGACCAAGCGTCGCTCGACCCGCTGCGCACGGCGATCGCTGACGACGGGATGATTTGGGCCGACACCACCCCCCAGCACCCAACCCCCGAACCCGGCAGCCACGGGGTCGTGGCCCGCACCACTTACACCACGGCCCACCAGATGACGTGGAAGGCGAAGGTGTCGAGCTACCTGGTCACCAAGGCAGTGGCTGCGGGCATGATGGCTGTGGCTGCGTTGCTGGTGCTGCTCGGGCACGGAGGCGAGCGGGCCGCCGTGGGCGTCGCGCCGCCGGTGATCGCTGGAGTGTTCCTGGCAACCACAGGCGTGCTGCTCGTGTCGGACCTGCGCCGGCCGGCCCGGTTCCACTACCTGATCACTCGAGGCAACCGCCGGTCCTGGCTGGTGAAGGGCGCCGCCGTCCTCGGGGCTTTTGCCGCAGTGTGCGCGGCGTGGTTCGTTGCCGGCGTGGCCGGGTCCACGGGAGCGCTGCAAGTGCTCGCCGCGCCTGCCGCGCTGCTGGCTGCGGTGGCGGCCATGACCCGGGGTCGATACGCCCGCCGCTTCTGGGCCGGCGGAGTGGTGCTGGGTCTGGCTGTCCCGGCTGTGGTCGTCGGTGTCGGCCTTGCAACCGAGGTGGGATCCTGGCCGGCTGCCGCGGCCGGGATCAGCGCCACCGTCGGCATGTGGTTCTACGAGGACAGCTTCGTGCGGGCGGGCCAGTCCGTCCCGCTGTCCTAGACGGAGATCGCACCGTGACGGAGTTGCACAGCTACCCCCCGCACGAGACCTGGCACGACGTCACCTCGCTCGACGCCAAGGCCTGGCCCCGCCAGGTGGAACACCATCACACCCTGGTGCCCACCACCTGTTTCAACTGCGAGGCCGCCTGCGGGCTGGTGTGCCATGTCAACCATGCCACCGGGCGTATCGACCGCGTCGAGGGCAACCCCTTGCATCCGGCCAGCCGGGGTCGCAACTGTGCCAAGGGTCCGGCCACGCTCAACCAGATCGATGACCACGAGCGCATCCTGTACCCGCTGCGGCGCGCCGGGGAGCGGGGCTCCGGGCAATGGGAGCGGGTGAGCTGGGACGAGGCCCTCAACGACATCGGTGGCTGCATCCGCGCCGCCATCGCCGAAGGCCGCCACAACGAGGTCATGTACCACGTGGGCCGCCCCGGCGAGGACGGCTATGCCGAGAGGGTGCTCAAGTGCTGGGGGGTGGACGGCCACAACAGCCACACCAACATCTGCAGCTCCAACGCCCCTATCGGCTACCAGAGCTGGATGGGCCATGACCGCCCGTCGTCCGACTTCGCCAACGCCGAAGTGATCTTCCTCATCTCGTCGCACTTGGAATCGGGCCACTACTTCAACCCTCACGCCCAGCGGATCATCGAAGCCCAGGGCAAGGGGGCGACCATCATCTGCGTCGACCCCCGCCTCTCCAATACCGGCTCGAAGGCCGACTACTGGCTGCCGGCATGGCCCGGCACCGAGCCCTTCCTGCTGCTGGCCATCGCCCGGCTGCTGGTGCTCAACGGCACATGGGAGCGCGACTTCGTGCGGCGCTGGACCAACTGGGAGGTCTATCTGCGCGAGCGCCACCCGCACCGGCCGGTGGAGTTCGACTCGGTGGGCCCCGCTCTGGCGGACGACTACGCCGCCTACACGCCTACCGAGGCCGAACGGGTCTGCGGCGTGGCCGCGGCCCAGATCACCGAGATCGCTCAGATCATCGGCGCCCATCCGACCAAGTTCGCGTCCCACAACTGGCGGGCCGCGGGCGCCGGCAACCTGGGCGGCTGGCAGACGGCCCGGTGCCTGTTCTTCCTCAACGTGCTCACCGGCTCGGTGGGCACCGTCGGGGGCACCACCGGCAACGGCTGGAACAAGTACAAGGCACCCCACCCGCAGGGCGCTGGATCGGCTTCCGTCAGCCAGTGCTGCGCCGCTACGCCGAGATCCGCGGCGACGCCGTGACCGACGAGTCGCGCACGCACGAGTTCAACCCGGGCGAGGTGTGGGAGGAGAACGAGTTCTGGATCGAGCTGTCGTGGCGCATCGACCCCGCCGGCTCCATGGGCATCCGCCGCTGGTTCGAGAGTTCCAGGAAACCCGGCACGCCGATGAGCGTGGACGAGTACTACGGGGCCATGTTCGCGGCGGTGCCCGGCTTGGCCGAAGACGCCGAAGCGGCGGATCAGACCCCGTTGGAGTTCATGCGCGACCGGGGCGCCTATGCGATCGACGGCGACATGTACCTGCCGTACGAGCGCGAGGTCGAGGTGGCCGAACTAACGGGCTGCGACGTCGACGACTCCGGCGTCTTCCGCCGCTCCGGCACCCCTGGGGGGTGGTCGGGCTCGGCCGAGGAGCTGGCCGGCCTGGATCTGGCCGGCCTCGGGGACGGCTCGCCGGCGGTGCAGGTGGACGGTACGCCCAGGGAGGGATTCCCGACTCCCTCGCGCAAGCTGGAGTTGTACTCCCAGACGCTGGCGGACTGGGGCTGGCCCGAGTACGCCACGCCGACCTGGATTCCGTCGCACGTGCATTGGGAGAACCTCGACCTTTCCGGCGACGAGCGCATCCTGCTGCCGACGTTCCGCATCCCGACGCTGATCCACACCCGCTCGGCCAACAGCAAGTGGCTGTCCGAGCTGAGCCATCGCCACCCGTTGTGGATCCATCCCTCCGACGCCGAGGCTCTCGCCATCGAGGTGGGCGGCCTGGTGAGGATCACCACCCGGATCGGCCACTTCGTGATCGGCGCCTGGCGCACCGAGGGCATCCGCCCCGGTGTGGTGGCGGCGTCGCATCACATGGGCCGCTGGCGCCTCGATCCTTCCAGCGGCGGGTCGTGGGCGGGCGGCGACGCCGACATCACCAACGACGGCACGTTGTGGCGGCTCAGCCGCCGGGGCCGTCCGCAGCGCCATGCCAGCGCCGATGATGACACCGAACGTATCTGGTGGAGCGACACCGGCGTGCACCAGAACCTGACCTTCTGCGTGCAGCCCGACCCGGTGTCGGGCATGCAGTGCTGGCATCAGCGGGTGAGGGTGGCGCCCGCTCAGCCCGGCGACTCCTACGGCGACGTGGTCGTGGACACCGCCGAGGCGCGGGTGGCCTACCGGGAGTGGCTGGCCATGTCCCGCCCGGCCCCAGGCCCCGGCGGTTTGCGCCGGCCCTTGTGGTACTCCCGCCCGCTCAAGCCCGCCCCCGCCGCCTACGCCCTCTGATCTCGTCGGACGGAGGATGAAGACATGACCCGTATGACTCCCAGCGAGGCGTTCGTGGAGACGATGGTCTGCCACGGCGTTGACACCACCTTCGGCATCATGGGCAGTGCGTTCATGGATGCCATGGACATCTTCGAGCCGGCCGGCATCGAGCTGGTGCCGGTGGTGCACGAGCAGGGCGCGGCCCACATGGCCGACGGATTCAGCCGGGTGAGCGGCCGCCACGGCGTGGTGATCGGCCAGAACGGGCCGGGCATCTCCAACTGCGTGACCGCCATCGCCGCAGCATTCTGGGCCCACAGCCCGGTGGTGATCGTCACACCCGAAGCGGGGACGATGGGTATAGGTCTCGGCGGTTTCCAAGAGGCCAACCAGTTGCCGATGTTCGAGGAGTTCACCAAATATCAGGGCCACGTCAACAACGAGCGTCGCATGGCCGAGCTGACGGCCCGCTGCTTCGATCGGGCCCTGTCGGAGATGGGTCCGACACAGCTCAACATCCCCCGCGATCGCTTCTACGGCGATATCGATGTGGACATACCGGCGCCGCAGAGCCTCGATCGTGGTCCGGGCGGCGACCGCACCCTGGGCGCAGCCGCCGAGCTGTTGGCCGGGGCCTCGTTCCCGGTCATGATCGCCGGCGGTGGGGTGGTGATGGGCGACGCCATGGCCGAGACGGTGGCGTTGGCTGAGCGGCTTGGTTGTCCGGTGGTGAACAGCTACCTGCACAACGATTCTTTCCCGGCGTCGCATCCGCTGTGGTGCGGGCCTCTCGGCTACCAGGGCTCCAAGGCGGCGATGCGCCTGATCTCACGGGCCGATGTGGTGCTGGCGCTGGGCACCCGGCTCGGCCCGTTCGGCACCCTGCCCCAGCACGGCTTGGACTACTGGCCCGCCGAGGCCAAGATCATTCAGGTGGACGCCGACTCCAAGATGCTTGGCCTGGTCAAGCGCATCGACGTGGGCATCTGCGGCGACGCCGGAGCAGCAGCGACCGCGCTCAGGAGACGATTGGCCGGTCGGGAGCTGGTCTGCGACGCCACGCGCGCTCAACGGGCCGCCGACATCGCGGCCGAGGTGGCCGGCTGGGAGGCCGAGCTGGATGCCTGGACCGAGGAGACCGACGACTTCAGCGTCGACATGATCAAGCAGGCCGCAGCGGAGCGCGACGACTGGATGCATCCCCGTCAGGTGCTGCGTGAACTCGAGAGGGCGATGCCGGAGCGGGTGATGGTGTCCACCGACATCGGCAACATCAACTCGGTGGCCAACAGCTACCTGCGCTTCGAGGAGCCCCGGTCGTTTTTTGCCGCCATGAGCTGGGGCAACTGCGGCTATGCACTGCCCACCATCATCGGGGCCAAGAAGGCCGCACCGCACCGGCCTGCGGTGGCCTACGCGGGTGACGGGGCGTGGGCCATGAGCATGGTGGAGACCATGACTGCGGTGCGCCACAACATCCCGGTCACCGCGGTGGTGTTCCACAACCGCCAATGGGGCGCGGAGAAGAAGAACCAGGTGGACTTCTACGGTCGCCGATTCGTGGCCGGCGAGCTCGACGGCGACGAGAACTGGTCGGAGGTGGCCCGGGCCATGGGCGCCGACGGCGTGCGGGTCAACCAGCTCGAAGAGGTGGGTCCGGCGTTGACCGCGGCGATCGACGCCCAGATGAACGCCGGCCGCACCACCGTTATAGAAGCGATGTGCACGCAAGAGCTGGGCGACCCGTTCCGCAAGGACGCCCTCAGCCGCCCGGTCCGCTACCTGGACAAATACGGGGACTACACCTGATCGCTCCACCTCCCCGTCTCGATAAGCCGCGCTCTGAACGGGCCGAGCGACCGGCCGGCGCCACGCGCGACGGACGTTCCGTTCTCGAATAACCTCAACGACAGCAATCGCATGCGACAGGGGGAAGTCAGTGGCACTGGCAGCGACATCGGAACAGAAGGAACTGCTGAACGAACGGGGTTTCTTCGTCATCGAGGAATACCTGGACGCCGACGAGGTGGCGGTCCTCAACGATGCCTTCGAGGAGGTTGGTGCGCGGCTGCGTAACGAGCGGAGTCTGGCTCCCGATCAGACCCTCAGTTGCCGCAACGGGCTCGTGAAACACGAAGCCTTCCTCAACCTCATGGACCGCCCCGATGTCCTGCACTACGTCGTGGACATGGTGGGCTGGAACGTGCAGAACCGCGACAGCGTCGTGCTGCGGACACCGCCGCAGCCCGGCCGGCACCCGTCTGCCCTGTCGCTCGGCTGGCACTTCGACTACGAGGAGGAGTTCATGGGCATGGGCATCGACGGCCCGATGCCCTGGTTGGACTTCAAGATCGGCTGGTACGTGTCCGACGCTACCGAGCCCGATCACGCCACCTTCTTGTGCGTGCCGGGCAGCCACCGCTGGGACATCGCCAAGCGGGCCCGCTGGCAGACCGACCTACCGTCCGAGGAAATCTTCGAACTGAGGGTGCCGCCCGGCAGCATCATGCTGTGGCGCCCCACGCTGCTGCACGCGGCCAGCCCGAACCTCTCGAAGAGCGAGCGCCGCGCCCTCTACATCAGCTACGCACCCCGCTGGATCCGCCCGTCGGGCCACGTCGAGCAGGACCCCGACCTCGTCGCCCGCAGCAATCCCGTCCGCCGGCAGTTGCTGGGAGCGATGGGCAACCTCTCCCACCCGCTGGGATCGGATCCCGAGAACAGTCCCGACTCGCAGTATTGGTTCGCCTGGGACTGGGACGTCGTGCCGCTGAAAGCGTGGGCTGAGGAGCAGGCCGGGGACGGGCCGCACGACTGGGGAACCGGCTACGGCGTGGGCACGGCGAAGGGTCCGGGGTTCGTGTTCACCGACAACACCGACCCGCGCCGGGTCTGAGCCGACCCCGGCCACGATCAGGAGGTCCACACCATGACGTCGAGGACAACGGCCGAGGGGCCCCTGTTCCTGAATCGTAACGACGGTGTCGGCTTCGTGACCCCAGCCCCGGCCACCCGCGATGTGAGGGTGCTGCTGTCCCCGCTACTGCAAGAGGGGATGGGCGACTTCGCGGTCGGGATGACGCAGATTCCCGCCGGGGTCGTCGGGACACGTCATTCCCACCCTGGAACGACCGAGGTCTGGATGATCCTGTCGGGACGGGGACGGGCGCGAATAGGCGACGAGGACAGGCCGGTGGCACCCGGTGACGTGGTGTACACGCCGCCGGGCGTGAATCACCAGTTCGTGAACGACGGCGACGAGCCGGTGACGGTGTACTTCCTCTACAGCCCCTCCGGCGCCGAGCAGCGGGTGCTCGACGGCGGGTTCAAGTAAGGGCAGGTCACCCCTGGGGGCGACTCCCGCCGCCCGCGGGCTTGGCGAAGTCGATCATCAGCCGCGAGAAGGGATCCTCCGGAGACCGCGAGAACGCCTCGGCGGCGGTTGCAGCCAGTGCTTCGAGATCGACGACCCGGCCCCGGCGCAGCACCAGGCGCACATCTGACAGCACGCAGATGTCGTCGAGAGGATTGCCGCCGACCGCCACCATGTCGGCCACCGCGCCCGGTCTGATCCGCCCCGCGTCACCGAGGCTCAAGACGTCGGCGGCAACCGAAGTGGCCGTCGCCAGCGCAGCGGCCGGCGCCAGGCCGGCGTCGACGAGCAGCGACAACTCATCGTGCAGGGAGAAACCGGGAACGAGGTGAGGGAACGGCGCGTCCGAGCCGGCCACAATCCGGCTACCCGCGCCGGCGAGGGCACCCACCACGCGCTTCATGGTGTTGACGCTGCGCTGCCGGTCGAGGCGGTCAGTGACCTCGCCGGTGCGGTGCGGGAAGCGCTGCCACACCGAGGCAATCTCGGGGTGGACCCAGCGGTCCCGACGATCGTGACGGAAAGCGGTGTCATTGAGGCGGCAAAGCCGGTCCCAGACCACGAGTGTCGGGCACTGCACGACACCCGCTGCCGCCAGCGACGCGGCCGAGGCGGTCACCGCGTCGGTGTCGGTCCTCCACCCCTCGACGTGATGAACGCAGCCGGTGAGGTGCTGGACCTCACGGACCCCCGCCGCGACCGCCGTCGCCAGGTCGTTGCCGGTGTCGCGCACCGTCGTAACGCCGGCCGCCAGGAAGCCCGGGAGCATCCAGTCCGATATGTGGGTGTGGCAGTCGATCAGACCTGGGAGCAGTGTGCAACCGGGAAGCCACCGCACCTCCATCTCCTCCGGCAACGCTCCCACCGGAGCAATGCCGGCGATGCGACCACCGTCCACCACAACGGCGTGGGCCTGCCGCAGCCGCTCGCCGTCGAAGAGCGCTGATGGGGCGAGAGCGAACCGGTCCACGGTCGGCTCAGTAGATGAGGCCGCCCCCGCTCACGTTGAGCGTGGCGCCGTTGACGAAGCTGGCGTGGATCGACGCCAGGAACACCACCACCGCTGCGAGCTCCTCGGGCTGGGCGATCCGGCGCAGCGGGCACGCCGCCGTCGATGCTTCGACGACCTCAGCCGGGATGTCGTCGTGCTGCATCGGCGTGTCGACCTGGCCGGGCGCGATGGCGTTGACGAGGATGCCGTGCGGGCCGTACCGGCGGGCGAACCCGCGGCTGAGCGTGATCACGCCGGCCTTGCCGGCGAGATAGGCGTCACTGCCGAAGACAGGCCCGCCCCACCAACCCCCCGAACTGAAGTTGATGATCCGCCCGCCACCGCCTGCGGCCACCATCGCATTGCCGACGGCCCTGCTCAGGAAGAAGGTTGCCCGGACGTTGATGTCGTTCTGGATGTCCCAATCCTCGGGTGTCACGTCGTCGACGTCCTGGCGGCGCAGGAAGGCGGCGATGTGGGCGAGCGCCCACAGATCGCCGAAGTCGTCGACGATTCCGGAAACGAGGTCATCGATCGCTGCCACGTCGAGCAGGTCGAACGTGATCGCGCGGTGTCCGCTGCCGTCCAGCCCGGCAACCACCTCGGCTAGCCCGGGAGCGTTGCGGTCGATCGCCGCAACCCGCGCTCCTGCCGCCGCCATCGCTCGCGCCGTCGCCGCCCCAACCCCGCGGGCGGCGCCGGTCACGATGACGCCGCGTCCCTCCAGCCCAGCGCCCAGGGCACCGAAGCCGACGCCGGTGTGTTCAGCCATCGGGATCACTCACCTCGACGCGGGGATCGCGAACGGCTCGGGATCCATGAATCGGCGCAGCACGTTGTTGCTGATGGCGGCGACGTTGTTGTCATAGCCGAAATTGCCGAGGCTGCCCGACCAGGCGATCGACCCTGTGGAGAAAACCGCGCCCCCGCCGGGGGTCTCGAAGAAGACCATGTCGGCGCGGATCTTCTCGGGGGCGTCAGGGTCGGTGTTCGGCAGGACATCTCCGATCGACGCCACCATGAGTTCGTAGAGGTTCGAGTGGTTCTCCGACGACGCCAGCACGAGCGTGTGCGCCGGCGTGCCCAGAGCGGCGTCGACCCGTTCGATCTCGTAGCCGGCCGCGCCGCCCTGCAGGATGCCGAAGTCGCCGATGATCTCTTCGTCGACGCCGTCGAAGATGAAGGCCACCCGCGGGTCGCGGCCGGCCGCCGTGCGCCGGTAGTACGAACAGGCGTCGAAGCCCTGCGTGATGAACCCCACGCCGCCGATCGTGTGTGGCGCGCGGCCCAGACCGACCCACGTGCCGGCCGCCTCGCCCGTGAACGTGTCGTGGCCCTGGCCGGCGTCGGCGCGCCAGATCCGCGGCAGGTCGGGCCGGCGCACCTCGGTCATCCCCGAGCGGGTCGGGTGGTAGGCGATGCGGTGCCAGTAGGTGTTGCCGCCCAGGTTCATCGCCCGCCCGCCGCGCCGCACGAAACCCTCGACGGCGTCCATCATGGGGGTGCTGGTGTACTCGGGATGCGAGCTCGTGACCAGGACTTGGTACGGCGCCAGCGCATCAAGACCCTCCCGGTCCAGGTCGTCGTCGGTGATCACGTCGTAGGCGATGCCGGTTCGCTCCAGCCACGCCACGATCAGCAGGTCCTGGCAGAACTTGTACATGCGGCCGTGCGGACGGAAGTTCGTGACCGGGCGGTGCATCGAGGAGTGCACGACGGTGCTGCCGTCGCGGTAGCTGTCGTAGGTGCACATGCCGATATCGCCGAAGCGCAGCATCAGCAGATCAGTGTCGTCGAGCACGGTGAGGCGGCCGTGAATCATCTCGTTCCAAGGGCTGGTGACGCGAATCTTCAGATTGGCGTAGGCGCAGTAGGTGGCGGTCGGCAGCAGGAACGCCACGTCGCTCGTGGGGGCACCCGCGGCCGGGCGCACCGCGAACGGCACCCAGAACTCCGCCTCGCCGGCCCGGAAACGCCCGGCGTAGCAGCCGCTGGACCAATCCTCGGGGACGCTCAGGCTCTGCGTCGTCTCCCAGCAGGCGTCGCTGATGTCATCGCAGTGGAAGTGGATCGCCCCGTACTCCTCGGGCGCGACCCGCCAGTCGGACGTCCGCCCGGACCAATTGGAGCCGCCGACTCCCCTTGTCGGCATGTTGACGATGGTGCCGTGACGCTCGTTGCCCGCGACATCGAAGACGTCCTCGCTGCCGATACCGACGGAGAAGTCCCAGTCTCCGAGTGCTCCGTCAGCCGCCGCAGAGGGGTCCCGCTCGGCGATGGCCTTGATCTCCGCGGCATCGAGGGCGTGCCCGTACAGCCGCGGGCGCTCGATCCGACCGTTGAAGCACGAGACCCCCCAACCGCCATCGGTCTGCTCGGCACCGATGCGGATCGGGCTGTCGCCCAAGCCGGCGGCTGGTCCGCCGTGGTGCTCCTCGTGTACCCAGCCTCGATCCTCGAGCCGGTGCGACGCGTGACCGCCGGCGTGGAACGTCACCCCACCGGCGCCGTCGCAGCTCACGGCAACACATGTCCAGCGGGACTCGGCAACGGCGACGTCGCTGTGGACGACTTCGGAGACCGTGCCGTCGCCGGAGACGAACCCCAAGCGCCCGTCCGGGCCCACGAGGAGGCCGGCGCCTGTGGCGGTGTCGTTGCAGTACGTGCCGAACAGCATCTGGTGACCGGCCGCGAGGAGCGTCGGGAACACGGAGAGTACGACGGTGAAGCCGTCCGCGTCGTCACCGCCCGCACCCGCCGGCACGTGCACGTACGAACCCGGGTGGATCGGCTGGTGCCGGGCCGGATGATCGCCGCACACCGGCGTCCCCAACTCGGTCGCCGAATAGGTCGGCACGTCAGGGCCGTCGCCGAGGTCCGGGCTGAGCAGGCGGACGATGTCGAGCGCGTACGTCTCGACACCGGAGCACGACACCTTGAAGTTGATCTCCTCGCCGGCCCGGACCGTCTGGCGGTCCGCATAGGCGAGCAGTTCCGGCCCCTCGAAGCCGGCGCGGACCACCGATGGCGGCGCGGGCGCCGCGTCCGAACCTCCCGCAGGTTCCTCGCCGAACAGCGCAGCCCAGCGCAGGCGGAACACGTAGCGCTCGGCCTCCTCGATGTCACTGAAGACAACCTCGGGCAGGCGCTCGACGCCCAGCGGGTCGCCCTCGGTGAAGCGGGCCAGCATCCACTCCACGTTCGAGCGGGTCATCAGCAGGAAGTGCTTGCCGACGATCGGTGAACCCCGCATGAAGTTGAGCAGTGACTGCAGGCCCGGAGAGTGGCGCCCGAAGGGTCGCCGCATGAACTCCTCGAACAGACCGATGCGGCCGGCATCGATCCCCAGCGGAAGCTTCGGTGCCGGTGCAGTAGCGCCGGGGACCATCAGCTCAACCCGGCGATCGCCAGAACGCGGGCCGGGTTGGCGACGATCAGCGTCTCCACCTCGGCGTCGCCCCAACCGGCATTGCGGAACAGCGGTACGACGTGGTTGAGCGTGTGGGCGTAACCCCAGCCGCCGTACGCCAGCAGGCGTGTCTTGACGCCGCCCATGTCCTGGGAAACGAACAACTGCTCGAGGTGGCCCCGCCCGGCCAGTGCCACCATGCCCTGCACGATGTCATAGTCGCTCGGCGGGTACTTCCCGAGCCCGATCAGCGAGTGGTCGAAGCCCATAAGGTCGTAGGCCAGGTTGGCACCGCGCTCCAGGAGCGTCAGTTGGTAGGCCTCGTCACCGATGGCCGTGTTCATGTGGCCCAGGATCACCCGCTGCGGGTCGACACCCTCGGCGACCAGGGCGTCCAGCACCTTGATGCCCTCGAACCCCCACGGGTGGAGGTGGATGGTGATGGGCAGGTCGGTCTCGCTGTGCGCCCAGGCGGCGGCCCGCAGCATGCGGAACTCCTCAGGCTGCACCGGGTCATAGGTGCCGACCTCGCCGATGATGCCCGGACGGATCCCGGTGTCGCCCACGCCGTGGCGCCACTCGTCGGTCATCTCCGCCGCCAGATCCTCCGTGGAGCGCTCGGCGGTGCCCTCGGGATGCGACGCGGCCAGGTAGTAGAAGCCCCCCATGATCACGTTCAGCCCGCTGCGCTCGGCGATGTCCCGCAGGATCAGCGGTTCGCGGGCCATGTGGCGCGGCGTGACCTCCACGATGGTGCGCCCACCCGCGGCGGCGAACGGCTCCAGTTCCTCCAGCACCTGCTCCACGTCGGTCTGGTGGTAGTTGTCCGGGAACCCGCCCGGGTTCCAGCGGGCCTCGGCAGCGGTGCACATCGTCAGCGGCTCCTCGGTGACCGCCGGGTAGCCGTGGAGTTCCAGGATCGGCCGGCAGTCGATGTGGAGGTGCTCGTGGACGTGCGTCGGGCCCAGTTCGCTCACCGGTACCGGTCCGGTCACCGTCATGGCATGCGCCCCGCCGGCGGCGCTGTCGGTGATCATGGCATCACACCTCGCGAATCGGGATCAGGGACAGGGGGCGGAAGCGATGCCGGCAAACGTAGCCCGCCGACGGCGGCGGGAGACTCCTCAGCGGTGTGAGTGGCAGCGTGCGCAAGGAAGCTCCGCTGCGGTTAACCGCCGGCCGGCCCGATCCAGAAATTCTCCGAGGCCGGGATCATCTGCAGTACGTCCGGTGACAAACGGCTGCCGACCAGGACGGCACTCTCGCCCATGGGGCAGTAGTTCGCCCCGATGTCCAGCGCCATGCGCTGCACCTCTGTCTGCAGGCGCTGCGCCGCCTCGAACTCACCGGTCGCCATGGACACCGCCAACTCGTCGAACGCTGCCGTCACCGAGTCGTCCTCGAAGGCCACTGAGGAGGACCAGAAGTTGTCCGGGTAGAACAAGACCCGCAGGGTGCTCAGATTGTTGCCGCCGATGCCGGCCCACATGATGTCGTAGGCGCGGTCGCTGATGTTCTGGAAGGCCACCGCGTCCTCGAGGGGTTGCACCTCGGGGGTCACGCCGATGTCGCTCCAGTTCTCGGCGAGGATGGTTGCGGCGTCGGTCCATCCGGGACGCGCCCCCCACGTCTGCAGCAGAACCTCGAAACCGTCGCCGTAGCCGGCCTCGGCCAACAGCGCCCTGGCCCCTTCGACATCGCGCTCAAGGGGCAAGACGTTCTCGTGCACCCATTCGGTCCGGTACTGCGACAGGACCGAACCGACCGGTTCAGCCGTGCCCAGGAAAGCCCGCTCGTTGATGGCGATGCGGTCCATGGCCAGACACAGAGCTTTGCGGACCCGCACGTCGGCCAAAGGCCCCGGAGAATCCGATCGGATCACGAACCAGAACGTTCCGCCGATGGGGTGGACGATCTGGCTGACCTCGGGTGGCAGATCGGAGCGAGCGGAGATGGGAATGTCGAAGCCGACAGCTGCCGCCCCGGTGGTCACCTGCAACAGCCGAGAAATCGGGTCCGCGGCGGCCGCCAACGTGAGCCGCTCGATGGCAGGCGATCCCTGCCAGTAGTTGGGATTGGCCTCCAGCACCATTGTGGGCGAGGCGGGAACCCAGTCGGCGATCACGTATTGCGACGCGCTCACGGGCTTCGTGAAGTACGCCTCTGGATCAGCGAGCACCTGCTCGTGCGGGTGCAGGGGCAGGTGCTCTGCGCAGACGATCCGCGCAACACGGCAGTCGAAAGGCTCATTCATGTGGTAGACGATCGTGCGGTCGTCGAGAGCTTCGGCGTAGTCGAATGACGCCATCTGGGCACCGAACGGTCCCTCGTCCTTGGCGCGTCGCAGTGTGACAACAGCGTCCTGGGCCACGACCGGCGTGCCGTCGGAGTAGACGAGATCTGGACGGAGCGTGACGGTCATCATCAGGCCGCCGTCAGCTACCACCGGGAAGTCCTCCGCCAGATCCGGGACGTAGGTTCCGTCGGCCTCGTAGCGGTACAGGTACCCACCGAAGGCCAGCAGACCTGCGGTGTGCGCCGGCGCCACGTAGGGCGCCCTCGCATAGTCGGCCTGCACCACTAGGCGAGGCGTGCTGATGATCACGTCGTCGAGCGAGATCTCGGACACAGCCATAGCGTCCGCAACAGCAGCCTGCGCGGCCTCCGCCGCGGCCTGCGCCGCTTCGACCTGGGCCTGTGCCGCGGCAGCCGCTGCCTGCGCCTCATCGGCCGTGGCCCGAGCCTCAGCCAGAGCAGCCTCCGCCGCGGCCACCGCCGCCTCGTCCTCCGCTGCCCGCGCCACCGCCAACTCGGCCTCGGCTTTCGCCTCCGCGGCCTCCGCCGCTGCGGCCACTGCGGCAGCCTCCGCGGCTGCTCGAGCATCGTCTGCTCCGGATTCGGCTTTGGCAAGCGCAGCCTCTGCCGCAGCCACTGCGGCCTCGTCCTTCGCTGCCCGCGCCACCGCCAACTCGGCCTCGGCTTTCGCCTCCGCGGCCTCCGCCGCTGCGGCGTCCGCAGTCGCCCGTGCCGCTTCCGCCGCCGCTTCGGCTGCCCGACTCCCGGCGAGTGCGGCGTCTGTGTCGCCCAAATCGTCACCGCCACAGGCGGAGAGGATCAGAGCACCCGCTACCCCGATGACCACAAGACGTTTCTGGTACTTGCTTCTCGTCACCTCGTTCCCCTTTGATCAGTGCGGCGACGCCTCGGCAACAAACAAGGCGAGGTCCCGGTCGAACGACTTCGGGTGCGGCACACCTGTCGAACTCCCCTACGGGATGGCACCGTTGCCGACACTACATGTTCGGAGATGAGCCCCACCCGCGAAAGACCGGTGGGCTCACATCCGGATCAGATCCGGAAGATGCGCTCGGCGTTGCGGCTGAACATGGCCTCCTGCTCGTCGGGGGTGAAGCCGGCGATGATCTCGGCGTAGGCGTTCACGACGTCCGGATAGCTGGAGAAGATGCGGTCCACCGGCCAGTTGGTGCCGAAGAAGCTGCGCTCGACGCCGAACGCCTCGATGCACGACAGAACCCATGGGCGTAGCGAGTCGCCGGTCCAGCGGGTATCACCCATGCCCAGGCCGGAGATCTTGACGACGACGTTCGGCGCACCGGCCACGTCCACCAGAGCTTCCCGCCACTGCCCGAAGTACTCCGGAGTGCGCTCCCGCGGGAATCCGGCATGGTCGAGGGAGATCGTCAGGTCGGGGGACTTCTCGGCGATGTAGTCGTCCGCCCAGAACCGCTGCGCCTGGATCGGTTCGAGAGCACCGAACACGGGATGGCTCACGCCCGGCTGCATCCAGGAGTAGTGCAGGTTGGGCAACTGCAGGTCGTAGAGGTGCACGTGGGTGTCCACGAACGCAAGCCGTGCCATGGGTGTTCCTCCAACGGGCGCCCAAGCGCCGCAACCGAGTCGACGCTACCCGCGCCCGGCGGAGCGGGTCTGCGGTACGCGGGGTTCGATCCGGCGATGGTGTCGGCGGGGCCGCGCCACTCGCCCGCTGCTGACGTCGGCGGAGCGGGCGGGCGGGCGGTGTGTGCGAACATGGCGGTATGTGGATACGGACCGTGCCCTATGACGAGGCCGACGACGAGTTGCGCCGCCACTACGACCGCCAGTCCGACACGCTCGGTGAGGTCACCGAGATGACCCTGGCCGGGTCTCTGTACCCGCGGCTGGTGGGCGCCCGTCTGGAGTTGTACGCCGCCACCGAGCGCTGCCCGTCGGCGCTGACCTCGCGCCAACGCAACCTCATCGGGTTCGTGACCTCGGCGCTCAACGGCACCGTCCACTGCATGAGCCAGGTGACGGTGAAGCTTCGCGCCGACGGCTTCGATGAGGGCGAGATCGGCCGGCTCGCCACCGACCCCGCAGGCGCGGCCGACGCGCTACCCGCAGCCGACGCCGCCCTGGTGCGCTACACCATCGCTCTCACCACGCGGCCCGGCGAGATCGGCGAGGAGGACGTGGCAGACCTGCGCGCGGCCGGCTTCGACGACCTGGCCATCGTGGACACCAACGCCCACTGCGCCCACCTCAACTACGTCAATCGGGTGGTCACCGGGCTGGGCATCCATACGGTGGTAGATCCCGACTTCGCCGCCTACGACGCCATCCCCACCGACTGAGCCGGCCGGAGCCGTTGAGGCTCGTGGCTCAGTCGAAGATCTCGTCCTCGTTGAAGCGCGTCCACGTCTCGAAGACGGGGAACGGAGCGGGTAGGACGCCGTTGGGATCATTCAGCATGAAGCTGATGTTCTCGCGATCGAAGACGTTCCTGATGGAAATGGAAACTGCCGAGGTGTCGATACAGCCGTCGCATTCCTCGGGGAACTGTTGGCGGGATCGCGGCTCGTTGAAGTAGATCGTCACTTCCGAACCATCGTTACGACCATCGATGTGGTAATTATCCGAGTTGATCTGCCACTCGACGATCGCGTGACCGTCCTCGGCGTATTGCGCCCACACTTCGATCCCGCTGAAGAAATCGAGGATCACCGCCCTTCTCGGATTCCCGTCCTTGGAGGGATCGAACTGGCGGAACGAGCGATCCTGCAACTCCGCAACGACGCGCGCCTGCATGTCTCCAGCGGTGTCCGGGCCAGGTTCGTCGCTCGTCGCCGCGCCGTCGGTCGGGCCACCGTCGGCTGTGTCGCCGGACTCGATGCCGGAATCGGGCTGATCGGCGGCGTTGCCAGGACCGGGGGCGGAATCGGGTTGATCGGCGGCGTTGCCAGGACCGGGGGCGGAGGCAGGAGGCGCCGGAGAAGAGGTCGTGTCCGTGGTTTCATCGGAGTCGGACGGAAGGTCGGTCGTCGGAGCAGCCGTCGTGGTAGTGGCCTCCGCAGGAGTCGTGGTAGTCGGCTCCGCGGGAGTCGTGGTGGTCAGCGCAGGAGTCGTGGTACCGGCTCCGGTCTCGATCTCAGGCTGCGGTCCCACGGTTGTGTACGTGTCGGAGCAGGCGGCGCTGGTTATAGCCACAGCGAGAGCGACGATGAGCAGTCGGTACATGGCGGATCCTCCTCGCTGTCCCGACGGTGACGCCTCGGCGCAGGCCGTGACACAGACCACCCGCCGGGTCCGATAGACGGTACGGGTTATGAGTCGTGGCAGTCGTCCGCTCGGCGCGGTCTTCTCACAATCTTCTACGCCCGAGGAACGGCCGAAGTTCCCACCCGTGGGACACTTTCTTCCGAGGGGAAGGTCGTGCGACGGTTGGACTACTCGGCGAAGTCGTCGGCTGTGGCCGGTGATCCGGCGCGGGCGAGGATTGCCGCTGAGCGCTCGATGTGCGCCTCGCAGGTGTCCTCGTCGTTCATGGGCAGCAGGAACAGATCGAAGCTCTTTCGCAAGCCGGCGATTGTCGCGGCGCAGGCGTCCGGCGTGCCGGTGACGGCATACAGGTCGAGGAGCGACTCCGGGAGATGCTCTGCGGCCTCGTCGAGGCGACCGGCCAACATGGCGCGGCGCACCCTGGCGGCGCGCAACTCGTCGAGGCCGACCTGACGGCGGATCTCCTCGGGGGCGTCCAGAGCCATGTAGGAGAAGTGGCGCAGGGCGCGACGCCGTTCGATGTCGTCGTAGGCCAGGTAGGCCGACCAGGCGATGCGGGCGCGGCCGGCGCTGCGGATCGTCGCAGCGGTCTCGGGCAGGTCGGCCGGCGCCTTGGCCGAGAGGATCACCCAGTCGGCCTCGGCCGCGGCGAAACGCTGCACCCGCGGTCCGCGGCCGGCGACGGCCATCGGCACCTCCCCGTCGAACCAGTTCAACTCGGCGGGGCCGGCGCGGCGGCCGGCCAGCAGCCGGCGGTTCACGGCAAAGGCGGCGGCGAGGGCCGAGAAGGGCCGCTGCGGGTCGAGTTGCAGCGGAGCGAACACCCGGCTGCCGCCCACGCCGAGGCCGTGCCATACCCGCCCGGGCGCCATCTCGGCCAGGGTGGCAACCGCGGCCGCCGTGGTGACCGGGTGGCGGGAGAAAGGATTGGTGATGGCCGGCCCCACCACCAGCGTGTCGCTCGCGGCCAGGATGGCGGCCAGCGCCACGTACACGTCCCGTTCGGTGCCCTCGTCGGCCACCAGGCAGACCTCAGCACCGAGTTCCTCGGCGAGGGTTGCCAGGGCCACGAGTCGGCGCACCGGCTGCGTGGGCTCGAACCACACACCCCACGGGACGCCCGCAGCGGCTCTCGTTCGGGGGGTCTCCGGCGTCACGACGCGAGTCCCGGACGGCGCAGCACGAAGCGATGTCGACTCATGTGCGGGAGCATCCCAACTGACAGCGATTGAGCTTCGGACACTGCCGGCTCACGACAGCGGGGGCGTCGGAGCCAGAACGACGCTCCGATCGGTGCGTGCAACCAGGCGCCCCGCCTTGAAGGTTCGGCGCGTGCCGGGCGCCGCGGCGACGGCCTCACGCACCGAGCCGGCGGCGACGGCCACGAAGTCGGCGACCGCTCCGGGACGAACCTCGGCGGGAGGCAGCGCCATGATGTCCCGCGCTCCGGCGGAGACCTGTGCCAGCGCCGCATCGGGCGGTACGTGCCCGGCCGTCACCAGCAGCGACGCCGTCTCCAGCGGGTCGCCCCGGCCCATCAGGTTGAACGGATCCTGCAGGTTGTCGCCGCCGCCGGCCACCCGCACGCCCGCCTCGGCCAGCGCCGCCAACGCCGTGAGGCCACGCGGCGGAGCGGTGCGGTGTCCCCGGCTCTGCAGGAACAGGTTGGTCTGCGGCAGCGTCACCACACCGATGCCCGCCCCGGCCACCATGGCAGCGATCTCCCTCTGATCCGCCTCGGGCATCATCCCGAGGCTCACGCAGTGGCTCGCCGCCACCGGGTGCGGGAAGCCCCGCTCCAGGACGCCGCGGGCCAAGTCCGCGAGAGTACGCATCTGCGGGTCGAGGGTCTCGTCGATGTGCAGGTCCACGCCCAGTCCTGCGTCGGCGGCCGCATCCAGGCAGACCGCCACGCACTCGGCGGGCCGCGGGTCCAGCGCGGGGGCGCCGCCCACGAGATCGGCCCCGGCCGCGAGCGCGGCCGCCAAGGCGCGCCGGTTGCCCGCACCCTCCGAACCCGTCAGAGGCACACCGACCAGTGCCACGAGTTGCAGGTCCACGAGTCTGCGGCACAGACGCCGCACCTCGACAAGAGCCTCCACGCCCCGGGCGCCGATATCGGCGCCGACGTCGACGTGACTGCGTATCGCGGTCACACCGTGCTCAGCGGCGATCTCGACCGCTCGCAGCGCCCGGGCCATCGTGTTCTGGCTGCTGATGTCGCCGCGGGCCTCGTGCCAGGCCTGGACGGCACCGATCAGGTCACCGGTGGCGTTGATCACCGTGTCGGCCGAGAGAGCCTTGTCGAGATGGGCGTGCGGCTCGGCAAGACCTCCCAGCAGCAGCATCCCGTCGAGGTCATGGCGCTCGAGCGGCTTAGCAGCGCTCTGGCCGTAACCGGGCCCTGCGGTACTCCCCGCTCCCCCGTGCTCGGTGGCCCCCGCTGACGTTGCCTCGTCCACCGCCGTGACCACGCCGTCGATAACGGTCACGTCCACCTGGCGCCCGTCGGATAACAGGGCACCGGCCAAAATGCAGGAGCCTCTCACCGGCGCCGAGGGTACCCCGCCCTGCTCGACCCCCGAGCGAGCGCTGTTTGCACGCCATCCAGCGTCGCCGCGGCACGAACGCCGAGGGGAACCGGAGGTAGGGCGGCCCGTGACAACCGCCACGGCGGCACACGCCCGGAGGTCTGCCAGAATGGGGCGGTGCGGGTGGTGCTGGTTCTAGCCGACGATCCGGCCGTCGACAGCGGACTGCGCCGGGCGGTGGAGACGGCGCTGGCTGCCGGTGGCCACGAGGTGGACGTGATCGACCTGCACGACGGGGCCTTCGACGCTGCCATGAGCACCGCCGGGCGCCGGGCCTACCACTCCTCCGTGCCCCTCGTGGAGCCCGATGTGGCCGACTTCGGGCCGCGGGTGCGTACTGCCGAGGCTCTCGTGTTCGTGTACCGGGCGGGCTGGACGGGCATGTCGCCGCGGCTCAAAGGGTTCCTGGACCGCACGTTCGTGCCGGGCGTGGGCTTCCACCTCGTCGACGGCAAGGTGCGGCGAGGGCTGACCGGCGTGCGCAAGCTAGTGGCTGTGGCGGTGCACGAGCGGTCCCGGCGGGAGGTGCGTACCGGCCGAGACGCCGGGCGTCGCATCCTGCTGCGCAGCATGGGGCTGATCGTGCACCCGCGCTGCCGAAGGCGCTTCGTGGCCCTGTACGCCACGCCGCCGGAGCGCGCCGCGACCGCACGGCTGCGCTTCGACACCAGGCTGGAACGCACCTTGGCAAAGGGCGCTCTGTGAGCACGCTCGTGGTGTTCTGCCATCCGGTGCCTGAGAGCTTCGGCACGGCCGTGGCGACGCGGGTCACCGAGACGCTCGCCGACGCCGGAGCCGAGCCTCGCCTGCTGGATCTCTACGCCGAGGGTTTCTCGCCGACCGACGCCGAGGCGCCTCTCGTCGCAGCCCACCGGGAGGCTCTGCGTGCCGCGGACGCGCTGGTACTGGTGTACCCCACCTGGTGGAGCGGCCTGCCGGCGATGCTCGCAGGGTGGTTCGAGCAGGTCGTGGCCGGAGGATCCGTGCCGACAACGAGCAGCGCGGGAGGATCGGCGGCCACCCGGGAACTCCTGGCGAACCTGAAGTACGTGGCGGCGGTCACCACGCACGGCTCGTCGAAGCTCGTGAACACCGTGCAGGGCGAAGCCGGCAAGCACTTCCTGCAGCGCAGTGTCCACCCTCTGTGCTCCCCGCGCTGCCGGGTGCGGTGGCTGGCGTTCTACAGTTCGGACCGCTCCACCGTCGAGGACCGCCAGGCGTTCCTCGACCGCGTCGACCGCCGCCTGCGCCGCCTGGCCTGAGCGTGTACTTTCCAACTTCCGTACGCACTCTCTGAACGCAAGAACACCACGAACCTCTTACCCGCCGTGCCCCCGCTTCAGGTTCGGAGGACGGGATTCGTGTGGGCCGGGGTGTTCGCCGGCAGGCGTGGGGTGTCGGGCGGTCGTTCCCGGAGGGTTTGGTGGAGGTCGCCGACGCCGGGGACCTCCGGTGGGAGGCGGAGGTGGGTGGGGGGCCGGAGTTTGGGGTGGCCGTCCGCTGCGACCTGAACCTCCCAGTTGTGGTCGTGGATGAGGTTGTGACAGCGCGGGCACAGCGAGGCGAGGTTCGGGATCTCGGTCGGTCCGTCATCGGACCAGAACTTGATGTGGTGGGCGTGGGTGGCTTCGCTGTGGGCGCCGCACGAGATGCAGCCCCCGTCGCGGGCGGCGAGGACGAGATTCTGCATGTCGCTGGCGTTGCGGGCGGTGCCGAGGGCGAGGTTGGACCACTTGGCGTCGAAGATCGCGGGCAGCACCTTCGCGTTGGCGGCGAGTTCGGCGAGCAGTTCCGCGGAGATGGGGGTGCCATCGTCCAATCGGGGGTTGGCGAGCTGTCCGGCGACGGCGTCGTAGTCGGCGATCACGAGGAGGTTGGTACGGGGCCGCAGGTGGTTGCTCTCCCCGGTGATCAACTCGGCGAGCGCGTCCGCGACGCGCTGGGGGTAACTGCGGGCGCTGCCGCCGGCGTCTTGGCGCAGCGAGGCGATCATGGCCTGGAGGGTCTGGTTGATGCGCCGGCCCGTGAGGTAGTCGAAGCGGCCGGTGAGTTCCCACATGCCGTCCTCACCCGGGCGCAGCGACGCGCGGCGTTGTTCACGCTGAGCGCGATACTGGGCGTCGCCCGCGTCGTCGGCTGCGGCGTCGTCGTCGGGGTGGATCTGCATGGCCGCCGCTGTGCGCGCGGCGCGCCCGCACCTGTCCACCGGGTAGTCCCGGGACAGTTCCAGCAGATCCGCCTCGTCCATGTGGCGCTCCTGGGGCGCCTCGGTGGCGATCAACCGTGCATGGCCCGCGGTTATCTCGCCGCGGCGCAGCGCCGCCACCGTGTCGGTGAGGCCATGCTCAACGAGATCGCCCGCCAAAGCCGCGTCGCGGCGCGCCCGGAACCCCGAGACTCGTAGGTGCTCCCGCATCGTCCACGCCGCGGCTTCGCGGCAGTTCCGGCGCACGAACTCGCCGGCCACTTCCGCGAACAACCCGTCAATCCGATCCCGCGCCCCACCCAGCGCGACCAAGCGCTCCGACAGCGACCCATCATCGAGTCCCGCCGGATCCGCGGTGTTCACACACACCACCCCACCACACTCACCCGCACCCACCGCACCACCACGCAGAGCGGCCAGTTCGGCGTGCGCGGCGGCCAGATCGGCTCGGGTGCCCTCAAGGTCCCGCTGCGCGGCCCGCAACTCGTCGCCTTGTCGGACCAGGTCGGCCTGCAGCCTGTGCCGGCCGTTCACCAACCGATCACGCTCGGTGCGTGCCTCCCACAACTCCCGCCGCACCCGCTGCACCGCCTCGAATTCCATACGTGTAACTCTACCACGTACCAATCAATATTGCAATGACTCAGAACAGTTGATCGGATACGGGATCCCCGCCCGACAAGCCGCCAAGCCGGCCTCGACAATCCCCATCCAACCCCAGGAAATCAGCAGTCTCCGTCGGAGTCCGATCCGCCCGCATCGCGCAGGAGGCGCCGGAGCACGAACGGGATGATGCCGCCGTGTTCGTAGTACGTCACCTCGGTATCGCTGTCGAGGCGGACAGTGAGAGGCAGGCGCCGCTGCGTCCCATCGGCTGAGGTCGCCACGAGTGTCGCCGCGCAGCCGGGCGCGAGATCCGCCGTAAGGCCGATCACCTCGAACGTCTCCGTGCCGTCGAGGCCACTGGCGCGCCAGCCCGCCCCTTCGGGGAACTGCAGCGGCAGCACCCCCATGCCGACGAGGTTCTGGCGATGCAACCTCTCGAAGCCCTCGGCCAGCACCGCCCGCACGCCCAGCAGGGCGGTGCCCTTGGCCGCCCAGTCCCGCGACGACCCGGCGCCGTAGCCGTCGCCGGCCAGCACCAGCAGCGGGGTGGCATCACGCCGGTAGCGCTCGGCTGCGTCGAAGACATCCATGACCTCCCCGGTGGGATGGTGCACCGTCCAACCCCCTTCGCGGTCACCGACAAGATGGTTGCGCAGGCGAGGGTTGGCGAACGTCGCACGCACCATCACCTCGTGGTTACCGCGCCTGGCGCCCAGGATGCTGAACTGCTCCGCTGCGACGCCCCGGCCCAGCAGGTAGCGCCCGGCGGGACTCTCGGGGGCAATGGCCCCGGCCGGCGAGATGTGGTCGGTGGTGATGGCGTCGCCGAGCAGCAGCAGGCAACGGGCGCCACGGATGTCGGTCACGGGCGGTGGCTCGGAGGCGACCGAGGCACAGAAAGGTGGCTCGACGATGTAGGTGGAAGCCGGATCCCAGTCCACCAGCGCCGGCGCCTCGCCACCGAGGGAGCGCCAGCGCTCGTCGCTGCTGAAGATGTCATCGGCGCGGGCCGCGAAGAGGCCGGGGTCCAGAGCGGCGTCGACGTGGCGGCTGATCTCGGCGTCGTCGGGCCACACGTCGGCCAGCAGCACCGGCTCCCCGCTGGGGTCGAGTCCGATCGGTTCGGATCCCAAGTCCACGTCCACCGTCCCGGCGAGGGCGTACGCCACGACGAGGGGCGGCGAGGCCAGGTAGGCCAGCCGGCATTGAGGGTGGATGCGGCCCTCGAAGTTGCGATTCCCCGACAGCACCGCCGCCACCGACAGGTCGTGACGTTCGACGGCCGCGGCCACCGCCACCTCCAACGGCCCCGAACCGCCGGCGCACGTGGTACAGCCGTAGCCGACGACGGCGAATCCCAGCTTCTCGAGATAGGCCAGTAGGCCCGCACGCGACAGGTAGTCGGCCACGACCGGTGAGCCGGGCGCCAGGCTCGTCTTGACGTGGGGCGGCGTGGTCAGGCCCCGCTCGACGGCGTTGCGGGCCAGCAGGCCGGCCCCGATCATCACCGCCGGGTTCGACGTGTTGGTGCAACTCGTGATGGCGGCGATCACCACGTCGCCATCACGGACCGAGGCCGCAGCGGTGCCGGCGAGGCGTGCCGGCGCGGCGGTGGGTTGGACGCGGTCACCGGAGCGGTCCGCCACACCAGTCGATGACGCGCCGTCAGCGCCCGATGCGGGGGCCCGGTCGGCCGGGATGGCACGCAACGAACTTGCGCCACGCGCCGCCACGCCGGCACCGGAACGGGACGCCCCACGATTCGCCACCGCGGCCCGCAGCGAGGCCGGCACCTCGGCCAGCGTCCGGGTCTCGGTGGGCCGGGACGGACCCGCCACGACCGGCTCGACGCCGGCCAAGTCGAACGGCACGACCCGGCTGAAGGCCGGCGTCGGGCCACCAGCGGTGCGAAACAGCCCCTGGGCACGGCAGTACCGCTCGACGAGGTCCACGTGTGCGGGTGCCCGCGCCGTCCGGCGGAGGTAGCCCAACGTCTCGGCGTCGGGGGCGAAGAAACCGATGGTGGCGCCGTACTCGGGTGCCATGTTGGCGACGGTCGCCCGATCCTCCAGGCTCAGCCCGTCCAGCCCCGGGCCGAAGAACTCCACGAACGCGCCGACCACACCCGCCTGCCGCAGTGTTCTTGTCAGCGCCAGCACAACATCGGTGCCGGTAACCCCGGCGGATGGCCGCCCCGACAGCCGAACACCCACCACCTCGGGCAGCACAACATCGATCGGCTCGCCGAGCATCACCGCCTCGGCCTCTATCCCGCCGACGCCCCAGCCCAGCACGCCGAGGCCGCCGATCATCGTCGTGTGCGAATCAGTTCCCACGAGCGTGTCCGGGCGGGCCACCGGGCCGGCAACCCCCGTAGCCACGGACACGACCGACGCCAGGAACTCCATGTTGACCTGATGCACGATCCCCTTGCCGGGCGCCACGACTCGCAGGTTGGCGAAAGCCTGCTGCGCCCAGCGGGCGAAGCGGAAACGCTCGGCGTTGCGTTCGTACTCGATCGCCAGGTTGGTGGCGTAGGCAGCCGGGCTACCGGCCACGTCCACCTGCAGGGAATGGTCGATCACCAGATCGGTCGGCGTGGCGAGATCCACACGCTCCGGTTCGCCGCCGACCCGCACCAGGGCGCTGCGCATGGCGGCGAGGCCCAGCAGGGCCGGAATGCCGGTGAAGTCCTGCAGGAGCAACCGGCCGGGCCGGAACGCCACAGACCCACCGGCGGCACTCGGGCCGCCCCACGCCGCCAGCGCCACCACGTCAGCCGCCGCACCCTCCACGGCATCGTGCACACCGCCGGAAGTCCGACCGGCCGCCACGCTCCCGGCCGCATCCGCCCCGCCGCCGGTCACATCCCCACCGCCCGCTCCCTCCTCGGCGTGCCGCAGCGCCCCCTCCAGCAGCACCTTGATGCTGACCGGCAGGCACCCGACATCGCCCAGGCCCAACTCCTCCAGGCGGTCGATGCTGTAGTAGCGCACCGCCCCTGCGGCGGTGTCGAGGGTGGCCTGCGAACCGAAGGCGCTCAAGAGGGCGACCCGGAGGCGAACCAGGCCTCACCATCGAGGTAATCCTGCGGCACCTGCACGCTGCCTCGCATGATCTCGCGCGCCGTACGGTCCATCGTCACGCTCGGCACGTGCCACTGCTCCCCCGAGCGCTCGGCCGCCACGTTCAGCGACAGCACCCCGGCGGGATGGCCGAGGCGCACCTCGCGGGCCCCCGTCACCCGGTCGGTAGCGGCCCCAGGCCCCTGTCCCCCCGCGGCCTCCCGGACCGACCGACCCGATCCGTCGGGGGTGGCTCGCGACGTCGAGCCGTCCGCGAATCCCCTGGCCGCTTCGGCCACGACGCTGCCGTCCATGACCGCCGCCGCGGCGCAGGCCATGGCGCCGGTCATCGCCAGGGTGCGGTGGGTGCGGCCCATCGAGATCAGCCGCATCAGCAGGTCCACCTCAGGGGCGGACACCTCGCATCCGCTGGTGCTCCGATACGGCGCCGGGGCGCCCACCAGCGCCACCTTGGGGACCGTTCGGTGATGCCGGGTGGCGTCGGCCGGCGATGCGGCTACGCCGATCCGCACCGCGGCCTCGCAGCGGATGCGCTCGAGGCGGTCCTGCAAGACGGCGTCGGCATCGAGATCGGCGGGGAGTGCCGCTGCCGCCTCGGGGATTCCCAGTGCGGACGCCGCCACGAACACTGCGGGATTGCCCACGTCCAGGATCGACACCGGCACGGCGCCGAAGCCCGGGACCTCCACGTCTTCTCGCAACAGACCGGTGGGCAGGGCACCCCGGCCGATCGAGCCGCCGGGATCGAGGTACTCCAGCGTGAGCCGCGCCCCGGTGCCGGGCACGCCGCCGATGGCGAAATCCCCCGCCGGGTCGTAGGCGCCCGAGCGCAGCGGCACCCGGGTGCGAAATCGCTGGCCCGTGTTGAGGCTCAGCACCTCAACGGCGACGCTCGCACGACCGGCATCACTCGCCGCACCGCCCACCGTCACAAGGCCCGCCCCCACCGCGAACGGTGCGATGGCGGCGGAGATGTTGCCGCAGTTCCCGGCGAAGTCCACCCGTGGCTCGGTCACCTCCACCTGGGCGAACCGGAAGGCCACGTCCGCGCCACTGCCCGCCGGCGCCGGCCCCACGACGGCCGCCTTGCAGAGCGACGAGATCCCGCCGCCGAGCCCGTCGATCTGCCGGCCGTCGGGGTCGGGGCTGCCCAGCGCCGCCAGGATGATCGCCTCGATCTGTTCGGGCCGGTAGCCGGCCAGATCGTCGCTACCGAACAGGACGGCGCGGCTCGTGCCTCCCCGCCAGAACGACGCCGGGACCGGCCGGTCCACCTTCAGCCCGTCCGGTACGGCCGCGGCGGTGACCCCTCGTACAGCGCCCGGGGCCTGATGAGACGATTGTTGGCGTACTGCTCGAGCACGTGAGCGGACCATCCCACCACGCGGCTGGTGACGATGAAGCTGGTGAACATGCTCAGCGGGAAACCGAGGTGGTACAGCACCAGCGCCGAGTAGTAGTCCACGTTGGCGTTGAGCCCCTTGCGCCCGTGCAGTTCGGCTTCCAGCGCACTGGCCACGGCGTGCCACTCGGGCTCCCCCGCCTCGTCGCCGAGTTCGGCAGCCAGGCGGTCCATGGCGATCGCACGGGGGTCGCGGGTGCGGTACACGCGGTGGCCGAAGCCTGGCACCTTGCGTCGAGCGGCCAGGGCGGCATCGACGAACGGGACCACGCCCTCGGGTCGGCCGATCTCGGAGAAGACGGCCATGGCATCGTCCACGGCGCCGCCGTGGAGGGCGCCCTTGACGGCTCCGATACCCGAGACGATGGCCGAGTAGTAGTCCGACAGCGTTCCCACGGTGGTCCGCGCCGCAAACGTGGAGGCGTTCAACTCGTGCTCGGCGTAGGTGTTGAGCAAAGCGTTCAGGGCGCCTGCCGCCGCCGCCGAGGGGCGCCGTCCGGTGAGCATCCAGCAGAAGTTGGCGGCGTGGTCCAGTTCGGGGTCGGCGTCCACCGGTTCGGCGCCCGCCAGCAGCCGCGACATGGCGGCCACCATCGTGGGCAGGCAACCCACGAGCCGCGCCGCTTTGGCAACCACGGCCTCGCGGGACGTGTCATCGGCGGTGGGGTCCTCGGCACCCAGTAGCGACACCGCCGTACGCAGCACCGCCATCGGGTTGGCGCTGTCCAGGGGTGCCGCCGCAAGAAGCGCTGACACGGGCTCGGACAGGCCGCGCTGCGAGGCCACCAGCGCCGCGAACGTCTCACTCTCGGTGGCATCGGGCCAGTCGCCGTGCCACAGCAACCAGGCCACGTCACAGAACGACGCCTCGGTCACGAAGTCGCGGATGTCGTAGCCCCGGTAGGTGAGGACACCGGCCGGCCCGTCGATGGAGCAGACCGACGAGTAGCAGGCCAGTACGCCTTCCAGCCCGGAGGTGACCTGTGGCTCGCTGTCCTGGCTCATCGCGAACCTCCTCGGATCGGCCGGCGAACGGAGCGACCCGTCCCGCCGGCGCGCTCAGCCCAGTTTGAACGGATCCCGGGTGGCCCCGGACGTCTCGACCCACACGGACTTGGTATGCAGATACTCGCGCAGACCCTCCATCCCGTTCTCCCGCCCGTGCCCGCTCACCGGTAGCCCCCCAGCCGCACGGCGGCCAGCGTCGACGATCCTCACCCGCTCGCAGCGACCCTAGTTCACGCCGCCCCAGGTACGCCGCCGCTGGATCGGCGCACGCTCCCGCAGCATCCGGCTCTAGGATCGCCGCCATGAGCACCTGCACCGTTTCAATCGACGTCGCCGCCGACCGGGAGCAGACGTTCGCCTACCTGGGGGAGGCCTCCAACCAGGCCGAGTGGCGTCACGACGTAGCGACTTCCGAGTTGACTGAAGGCACACCCTGCACGGTCGGCGCCGTCTACCGCCAAGCCAACCGGGGCCGAGAAGTCGACTATCGCATCACGGGCGTGGAGCCTGGTTCCTCGATCACGTGGGTGTGCGCTGAGGACACGTCTTGGCCGGTGAAGGGCACCTACCGGCTCAGCGACATCGAAGGCGGCGGCACGCGCATCACAATGGATCTCGACATGGCGCCGACCGGTCCCCTCATCGTGATGCGGCCGCTCGTGCCTCTACTCGTGAAGGCGCAACGCAAGAAGATCGCCGCCGGCCTGCGGGCCGCCCTCGGCTGACGCGGTTCGTCCACCCTTTCAACCCGTCGTCGGGGGTCCGAACGGCAGCACGTGACACGCCACCCGATGGGGTTCGTCGTCCGGCGCCAACGCCGGGTCGTCCACCTCGCACACATTGGTCGCGAACGGGCAGCGGGTGCGGAAGCGGCACCCCGAGGGGATGTCGAGGGGCGAGGGGATGTCCCCCGAGATGGGTGCGGTCTCGGCGGCCGCACCGAGCGCGTAGGGATCGGGGTGGGCGTCGAGCAGCGCTCTCGTGTACGGGTGCCGCGGCGATCGGAAGACGGCTTCGATCGGGCCTTCCTCGACGATCCGTCCCAGGTACATGATGGCCACTCGGTCCGCCACGTGAGAGACGACGGCAAGATCGTGTGCAATGAAGATCATCGCCAGGCCCAGGTCATCGCTCAGTTGGGCGAAGAGGTTCAGGATCTGTGCCTGGATCGACACGTCCAGGGCGCTCACGGCTTCGTCGGCTATCAGCACCTCGGGCTGCACCGCGAGGGCTCGGGCAATCGCGGCACGTTGCCGCTGACCGCCGCTCAGCGCCCGGGGCCGGCGAACGGCCATCGACCGGGACAGGCCCACGATGTCGAGAATGTCGCCTACGAACTCGTCGCCTGTGCGCCCGTGCACCTTGCCCGCCTCACCGATGGCGGCCCCGATCGACATCTGCGGATTGAGAGACGTGAACGGATCCTGGAAGATCATCTGCATTCTCCCGTGGAGATCGCGCCGCGATTGCCCCTTGGCCTCGGCCACGTCGACGCCGTCGAAGACGATGCGGCCCCGGTCGGGTCGGTACAGGGCAACCAGGCACCGTGCCAGCGTGCTCTTGCCACTGCCCGATTCGCCGACGATACCGAGCACCTCGTTGGGCAGAAGGTGGAGAGAGACCCCGTCGACGGCGTGGATACGCTCCGCCGGCTTCCTACCGATGATGCTGCGGAGCGAGCGCGCCACCGTGAACCACTTCTCTATCTCCTCCACAACAAGGATGGGGCCGGGGTCAGGGTCGCGGGCATCGGCGGGCAGTTCCGCGGCGTGCGTCATCGTGTCTCGCTTCTCGCGAAGGGGCACGCCGAGAACTGCGTCGGCGAGACAGCGGTCAACTCCATCGAGACCTGGGTGCATTCGTCCCGAGCCAGGGAGCAGCGAGGCGCGAAGGGGCAACCGGCACCCAGTTCCATCAAATCCGGCGGCTGGCCGGGGATGGTCCGCAGATCGGACCGCTCCTCGGCCATGAGCTGTGGCATGGCATCGATGAGTGCCCGGGTGTACGGGTGGTCGGGGCGGGTAAAGAGCACATCGACGGGAGCGACCTCCACGATGCGCCCGGCGTACATGACCGCCACGCGATCAGCGGTCGTCCCGATGACACCCATGTCGTGCGATACGAGGATCATGGACATGTTGCGTTCCCGCCGCACGTCCGCCAGGAGCCGCAGCACCTGATCCTGGATGGTGACGTCGAGCGCGGTTGTCGGCTCGTCCGCGAGCAGCAGGCGCGGCTCACCGGCGAGCGCCATGGCGATCATGACCCGCTGACGCATGCCGCCGCTCAACTCGTGCGGGTACGCGGCCATGCGCCTGTCGGGCGCCGGGAGTCCCACCCGCTCGAGCAGTTCGATGCTCCTTGTCCGGGCGGCGGCCCGGCTGAGCCCGGCGTTGAGCCGCAGGACTTCGGAGATCTGGTGGCCGACGGTGAAGACGGGATTGAGGGCGCTGGCGGGATCCTGGAAGATCATCGCGACCTCACGGGCTCTGAGTTCTCTCATCTCCGACCGGTTGAATTCCAGGACGTTGCGCCCGTCGAAGTCGATGCGCCCCCCGAGCACCGCACCCGGGTGGGGCACCATGCCCACAATCGCCCGGCACGTGACGCTCTTGCCCGAGCCCGACTCCCCGACAAGGCCCAGAACCTCACCGTGACCGACGGTCAGATGGGCGTCGTTGGCCGCGAGGGCGACGCCTTCGAGCGAGGGGAAGCCGATGCGGAGACCCTCGATTGTGAGCAGAGGAGGCGGCGTGGAACCCGGCTTGTCGGCTCTGCGCAGCGTCTCGGAGGACATCAGGCAACCACTCCGAACTTCTGGCCGAGACGATCCGCCACTGAGTCGCCAATCATGCTGAAGCCCGCTCCGAGCAGAACGATCACCAACCCCGGCAGTGTCGTCACCCACCACGCCTGGAGGAGGAACTGTTGGCCATCGGCCACCATCGCACCCAACTCCGCGGTCGGCGCCTGCACGCCGAGCCCCAGGTACGACAGCCCTGCGAGCAGGAGCAGGTTGAGAACGATGTCGGCCATCGAGAACACCAGGTTCGACCTGATCAAATTGGGGATCGCATGGCGGAGGACGACCCTCTGGGGAGAGTAACCCAGCGTCCGCGCGGCGAGGATGAACTGCTGCTCGCGCAGGACCAGCATGTCTGCCCTGGTGAGACGGGCATACAGCGTCCAGCCCACGGCGAGCACCCCGATGTACACACCCTTGAGGCCCGGGCCCAGGATCGCCACGACGGCAATCACGAGCACGATGAACGGGAAGGCGATCAAGGCGTCGATCACGCGGACCGTGAGGGCATCCACCCATCCCCTGAAGTAGCCGGCGAGTGCCCCGACGATGATCCCGAACACCATCGGGACATACGTGATGACGAGGACGACGACCAGATCGAGGCGAATCGCGTAGAGCGTGCGGGAGAAGATGTCCCGCCCGAAGGCGTCCGTCCCCATCCAGTGTTGCCACGACGGGCTCAGCAGGCGCTTGGACAGGTCGAGGGCAATAGGATCGGCGGGAGCGACAAGTGGGGCCAGGAGTCCGGCAATCGACAGGGCCCCGACCACTGCCACGCCGATTCCCAGGGTGACGTTGGACCATCGCCGCTCCGTCTGAGCCATGCGGAGCAACTCGGCTGCCTCCGATCCAAGACCGGCAGCCCGGCGCCCGGCTCGCAGAAGAGTCCTCATTCGGCGGCCAACCCGGCTCGCACCCTCGGGTCGATCACGGCGTACGCGACGTCGGCGAGGATGTTGACGATGATGACCATCGCTCCGAACACGAGTACGAGACCCTGGATGACCGGAAAGTCTCTACTGAGTACCGATTGGACGAGCAGGGCGCCGAGACCGGGAAGCTGGAAGACGACTTCGACGATCACGGTGCCACTGATCAGGAAGCCGATGTTGATCGAGAGGACGCTGATCAGGGGGACCAAGGCATTGCGCATCGCCAGCTTGCCCACGACACGACTCTCCCGGAATCCCCTGGAGCGAGCTGCCTCGACGTAGTCACTGTCGATGGCCTCGATGAGGCTCGAACGGAGCGTCCGCATGAGTTGCGGGGCGAGGTAGAGGCCGATGGTGAACGACGGCAGGGTGAGGTGCTGAACGATCCCGCCGAGTCCTTCCCCATACCCCCCGCTCGGAAACAGGTCGATCCGGATGGCCAACAGCAGGATGAGCATCAGGCCAAGCCAGAACTGGGGCATGGCGAAGGACACCATGCTGGTCAGCCGCACGATCTGATCGGGCACGCGGTTGCGGTAGATGGCCGAGAGGGCGCCGAGCGGCACCGAGATGACGAGCGCCAGCAGGGTCGAGTAGAGGAGCAGGTAGACCGTGGGGGGGAGCCTGTCGAACACTATGTCGCGCACGGGCGCCCGTTTCACGATCGATGATCCGAGGTCGCCCCCCAAGGCGCGCTCGACGAACGAGACGAGCTGCTGGGGAACCGGAAGGTCGAGCCCGAGATCCTTCTCGACGGCCGCTATGTTCTCCTCGGTTGCCTGGATCCCCAGCATCTGCACGACCGGGTCGCCTGGTATAAGCCGGATGACGAGGAACGCCACGATGAAGACGGCGGCGAGCACCCAGACGCTGTGCAGCACGCGCCGCCCCAGAAATCCCCACATCCCCGACAACGACCTCCCGGAAGAAGTCGGGTCCCCGCTGAACGGGGACCCGACTTGCCTTGTTCGGCGGCGACTACGTCGCCGGTGTTAGCCGATCAGCTGCTGAACCAGACGTCCTCGAGGTCCCACCAGCCGTTGGGCACGACACGGAACCCCTCGACGTTGCTCGCCACGGCGTGCACGGTGGGGAGGAAGAACAGCGTCACCCAGGGAGCCTCCTCCATGGCGATCCGCTGCGCCTCCGGCCAGAGCTCGGCCCGGATCGCCTCGTCGTTGGTGAACGCAGCCTCCTCGGTGACGCGCTCGAGTTCGTCCGGGATGTCCCAGCCGGTGAAGAACCCGGCGAGGATGTTCTCCGGGTCCTTGTCGTAGAACAGCAGCGCCACCTCGTCGGGCACGACGACGTCGGACGTGAACTTCGGCAGCGGTACGCCCGACTCGTATTCCATCGTGAAGAAGCGGTCACCGAAGAGCGAACCGGTATCGACCTCCTCGAGGGACAGGTTCACGCCGATCTCCGCCCATTGCGCCTGGAGGACGACCCCGAGTTGCTCGTGGGCCGAAGATCCTGACGGATAGATGTACGCAAGATCAAAGCCGTCGGGCATCGACGACGCCGCCATGAGTTCCTTGGCCTTGTCAAGGTCGTAGAAGTACGCCGGCAGTGTGTCGTAGTCGGAGTGGTACGTGGCTTTGGGGATCATGCTGTTGGCGATCTCACCGACGCCCCCGTAGACCGCGTCGTTGATGGCCGCCTTGTTGGTGGCGTAGTTCAACGCCTGGCGGACACCCACCTCGCCCAGCGGCGCAACCGTGTGGTTCAGGAACACGCCCTCGTAACGAACGATGTCATCGACCTGGATACGGAAGTCCGAGCTGTTCTCCAGATCGAGAATCTGCGTCCACGGCACGCCTTCCACAATGTCCGCGTCGCCACCCTGGATGCGCAGGATGCGGGCGTTGTCGTCGGCGATGAAGTCGAAGCGGATCTCGTCGAGGTACGGCTTGCCCTCCTCCCAGTAGAACTCGTTGCGCTCGACGGTGATGTGGGATCCGGGTACCCATTCCTTGAGCTTGAAGGGACCTGTGCCGAGCGGATCCGTCCAGTGGTCGTCACCTTCGGCCTCCACGGCGGCCTTGCTGATGACCGATGCGGGAAACACCGAGATGTTCTCGAGGAAGGCCCCGACCGGGCGGTCCAGGTTCACCTGCACGGTCCGGTCGTCGACGATGTCCACGCTCTCGATCCCGGTGCCGAGGCTCGGAATGTTCACGTTGATCGTCGGATCTGCGAGCCGCATCAACGAGAATTGGACGTCCTCGGCCGTCACCGGGTCGCCGTTGGAGAACATCGCGTTGTCACGGATATGGAACGTCCAGGTCAGACCGTCGGCGCTGGAACTCCATTCGTCGGCCAGGCCCGGCCCGACATCCGGGAGGGTGTCGGGATCGGCTTCCACCAGCGTGTTGAAGATCTGGACCCTGACGAAGATGGAACCGTTGTCGGCCACCCCCATCGGGTCGAGAGACAGCGTCTCGAAGAAACGGGCCATCGTGAGCGAGCCGCCGGCCTGCGGACCGGACGGAGCCTCGGGCGCCGGTGCTGCGGTGGTGTCCGTCGGAGCTTCGGGCGGAGCTTCGGGCGGAGCCGCGGTCGTAGCCTCGGTCGTTTCCGCAGCCGGAGCCACGGGGGTGCTGGTCTCCTCGGCGTCATCGGAGCCGCACGCGGCGGCTACCAGAACCGTGACAGCAGCAATCACTGTGAGCCGCCTCCACAGGCGACCACGTCGCAAATTCATCTTGCTCTCCCCCGCCAACGCCGTTGCCGTCCGTTATTTCCGGTGGGGCACCTCCCCCTTTGGCGCCAGCGCGCGCCACTGTAGTGCACCATTTTTGGCCGTCGTCCGGGACCTCGGCCGGTGCCCTACCGCAGAAGGGTTCAGACAATTTCGACCGCCTCCGGCGGGCTGGGGCGGGCGAACATCCCGAAGCTGCAGTCGGCGCAAACAACGACGCTCCTGCTCGCACGGCGAACGGGGTCGGCAGTCCTCCCATGTCGATCCTGCCTGCCCGCGTGATCGGCGAGGCACGGCTGCTGGCCGTGGGCAACACGCAGGTACCGATCCCCGAGGAGGTGCTCGCCGCCCGGCCCGGCCTGGCGCAGGCGGGCGACATCCTGGTGGGGATCCGGGCCGAGCACGCCACCCTCGTGAGCGCCGATGCCGACGATGCACTCGACGGGGTCGTGCGATCCGTCGAAGGCTTGGGCCCGGACACCTTCATCCGCGTCGACTACGATGCCGGGCCGCACGAACCGCCCCCCGCTTCGCCCGGCGCCGAAGGCGACGCACTGGACGGGCCCGCAGAAGACGGACCGGGCGGGGCCGCCGATGCGATCTCGCCGGTCATCACCGTGCGGCGCTCGGGGACTGCGACGGTACGGCCCGGACAGCGATGCCGCGTCGGCGTGGACCCGACGCTCTGCCACTTCTTCGACGTCGACGGCGGCGCCATCCGCTGACAAGGACGCTCCCGCCCCGCATTAGCCTCGACCGCCAGACCGGCACCGGCAACCAACAGGGAGTCTCGACCCATGACCACCCCCGGCACACGGCTCATCGACACGCATCTGCACCAGTGGGATCTCGACCAGTGCGCCTACGAGTGGCTGGACGCCGACCTGCCGCCCGTCTTTCACCAGTTGCGCCGCACGTTCCACGTCGAGGACGTGCGGGAGCACTCCGACGCCTGTGGCGTGACCGGCGCCGTCCTTGTGCAGGCGGAGAACAGCCTTTGCGACACCGACGCCATGTTCGGCGTCGCTGCCGCTGACGACCGCGAGGTCGCCGTCGTCGGTTGGGTGGATCTGCTGGACCCCGATGCGACGCCCGCCGCCCTCGACTCGCTGCGCCGGGCCGGGCCTCTCGTGGGGATCCGGCACCTGATCCACGACGAGCCCGACCCGGACTGGGTACTGCAACCCGCCGTCATCGAAAGCCTCGCCCGTCTTGCCGAGCGCCGGGTGGCCTACGACTTCGTGGGCGTCACGCTGCGGCACCTGCAGCACGTCCCCACCCTGGCCGCCGCAGTAGGGGATCTCCACATCGTGATCGACCATCTGAACAAGCCACCGGTCGGAACCGACGACTACCCGCGCTGGGTGGAGTTGATCGGCGCGGCGGCAAGCTTCCCGAACGTGTTCGCCAAGGTGTCCGGCCTGCACAACGTCGCCCCGAACGCCGACTGGACAGCAGCCGACCTCCAAGGTGCGTTCGACGTGGCCCTGGGGGCGTTCGGCTCGCAGCGCCTGATGTACGGGAGCGACTGGCCGGTGTGCAACATCGGCGGCGGGTTCCGGCGCCAGCACGAGGCGTTCGAGGAACTGCTGTCGCCGCTGGACGCCGACGCCGCCGATGACCTCCGCTGGCGGTCCGCCTGCCGGGCCTACGGCCTCGACTGAACCGAGCACGCCCCAACCCGCACCGAGGAAAGGAGTCGAATCATGTCAGCTCCACGGGTGGCGGTCGGCGGCATTCTCACCGAATGCAACGACTTCGGCGGGCAGCCGATCGACGTGGCCGCCTTCGAGCGCTTCGAACTCCGCTACGGCGACGATGTCCTGGAGGTGCCCGGCGGCGTCATGGGCGGGATGCTGGAGGTGCTCGCCGAACGGCAAGCACGACCCGTCCCCCTGCTGTTCGCCTCGACGAACCCCGGCGGGCCTCTGACGACGGAGTGCTACGAGACACTGCGCCGTGACCTCCTGGCAGCGCTGGCGGCGGTCACCCCCGTGGACGCGGTTCTGCTGGCCCTGCACGGTGCGGCGGTGTCCGAGACGGTCCACGACATCGAGGGCGACCTCCTGGCGGCGACCCGGGCGCTGGTCGGCCCCGACGTGCCCATCGTCGCCACCTTGGACCTGCACGCCCACATCACCGAGGCGATGGTCACCAACGCCGACGGCCTGGTGGCCTGGGAGACCTATCCCCACCGCGACAGCTACACCACGGGGCGGCGCGGCGCCGGCCTGGTGGTCGACGCCGCCCTCGGGGCAGCACGCCCGACGATGGTCATGGCGAAGGTCCCGGTACTGACCGGCGCGGTGCGCGGCTCGACAGAGGGGGACGGCCCGTTCGCCGACATGATGCGCAAGGCCAAGCGACTGGAGGAACGCCCCGACGTGCTGTCCACCAGCATGTTCCTGGTCCACCCGTTCATCGACCGACCCGGCATGGGCAGCGGCGGGCTGGTCATCACCGACGGCGATCCCGCGGGAGCCACCGACGCCGCTGTCGCCCTGGCCGAGGAGTGCTGGCAGCGGCGCCACGAGTTCGAACCGGACATGTCAACCCCCGCCGAGGCCGTGCGCCAGGGTCTGCTTATCGACGCCGGGCCGGTGGTGCTGATGGAGACCGCGGATGATGCCTGCGGCGGCGGGGTCGCCGGCGACAGCGTCGCCTGCATCGCGGCACTGCTGGAGTTCGCCCCCGACGCGGTCTCCGTTGCCCCGGTGGTGGACCCCGCCGCGGCGGCACAGTGCCACGCCGCGGGGGTCGGCGCCGAGGTGACGCTCCGCCTCGGCCACCAACTCGACCCGCGCTGGGGCGACCCGATCACCGTCGCCGGCACCGTCGAACGGCTGACCGACGGCAGGTTCGTCTACGAGGGCGGCATCTGGGAAGGCGTCGTCGGCGAGATGGGCCCGACCGCGGTGCTGCGGGCGGGCGGTCTGCAGATCGTGATCGCCACGCACCCGACCTACGAATGGACCGGCGAGCAGTACAGCTCGGTGGGCGTGGACGCGAGCGCCCCCAAGTTCGCCGTGGTGAAGAACCCCATGAACTATCACATGGTGTACCCGGATGCCCCCGCCGTCATCGTCATCGACTCGCCCGGCCCGACGCCCGCCTCTGTCCGGTCACTCCCCTTCGAGCGAATGCAGCGCCCCTTCTTCCCCCTCGACGACGACATCGCCGGCCTGCGCCCGACGGTGTTCGCCTGAACAGGGCCCGCTCGGACTACTGAGGCAAACCGGTCCGCGCGGCCGAGGCCCGCCCATTGCTTTGTTCGGATGTGGGATCGGCAACCAGCCGCTCCGCCAGCCTCAGCCGGCCACAGACGCCGGTGCGACGGCGAGGTGCTCCGCCATAGCGCCGGCGTGGAGGCGGCGGTCCCACACGGCGACGACGAACTCGGCGGGGTCGAGCTCCAGCGCACTGGCCAGGTGAACCGCATCAGCGCCCCGAAGACCGTGGCGCTTCGCCAGCCGCCCGGCGGCGCGCTGCACCTGCTCGCTGAGTTCCACCGGCCTTATCGCTCCCCAGTAGCCTTCCCACTCGCGTTCGCACGCCGCCAGGCTCTCCTCGTCCAAGTCGCGGTTACGACCGGCCGCGGCCAGGGCGGCACACACTTCCGGGTAGGCCAGGCGACTGCTGACCGCGGCGTCGCACCCGTCCCAGAGAGCGGCCGCAACGTCGCTGCCGGGCTCTTCGACCAGCAGCTTCACCAGCGCACTGGCGTCGAAGTAGACAATCGCCACCGGTCAGCGTCGCTGCTCGCTGACTCGATCCGAAACCTGTCGGCGCGACTGCGGCCGCGGATGGCCGGTTGCGGTGGGACGGTCCTGGCGAGCAGGCCGAGCGATAACCCCCTGCTCGTGCAGAGACTCGATAATCGAAGAACTGTCGAGCCCCACGATCCTGGCCACGGGTACGCCCCGGTCGGTCACCACCACCTCGTCTCCATTCCGCGCCCGACCGAGCCAGTGACTGAGCCGCGCCCGCAACTCGGTAACCGCAACGTCCATGTACCTAAGTGTACAAGAGATACGAGAGACTCTGTACACTTGCCACCGGGATGGCAGCCGGTCGGCACAGTTTGGATGCCTCCCATGGGAACGTTCAGTTGACCCCTGCGGATTTCCAGCATGGGCGGCCGGGAGACCGGGGAGATCGAGACGACCGTCGACACCGGTGCCGCCTACACCGCAACCGAGTCCATGTCACCCATGTTCACCGTTCATGCCACAAAGAAGCTCCTTGACCGCGTGAAGCAGCCGGTTTCACCTCCCGTGACCGACGCGGCCCCGCGACTCGGAAACTGGTACGCCACGGCGATCCTCTGGAAGCCACAGCAGATCGCGCTGCTGGTGAACGAGCGCACGCTGCTGCCGGTGTTCATGCCCCTCGCTCCGGCCTCGGCGCTGATGCGACGATTCCCCGATCATCTGGCCCGCATTCTCGAGACGCTCGGCGTGCCTGACGACGTGATAGCTGACGAGGTCGCACTCATGGTCAAGGGCTCGTATGCAAAGACCGCCAGCCGAAGCCTGCTTGGAAGCATGAACGACTTCGTCCGACTCGCCGGCTACTACCGCGCTGACGGCCGAGCAGAGAACCTCCTGACGCTCTCGTCGGACATGGCGCAGACGCCCTGCGGGCCGCTATTCGAGACCTTCACCTACCCGGACAGGGCGGTCCGGACCCTCCTCGGCCGGCGGGAAACCCGTTGATCCTCCGTGCCAGTGGGCACCTTTTTCGGTCATCCGGTCGACAACGCGACGGTTGATCGTGCGACCCGCACCGTTGGCGGCAGAATGGCAGGCCGTTTGCGCCCCCAAGAGTGCCGTGACCAGCGGCCGCATCGCTCGATTCACAACGGCGGGATCCCGGTTCAGAAGCTCCCAGCAGAGAGCACCGCACTACTCGGCAGCCTGCTAGAAAAAGGTCCTCACGGAGCCGACGACGTTGTGGGCGTCGTCAGTGACCGGGATCGCCCGCCAGCGGTCGAACGACGCGCAGGGGTGGGAAATCCCGCAGCCGAGGAGGTCGCCGACCGCCAGTTCGTACCCGGGTGCGATGCGCACGAAGGCGTGCTGGTCGTTGAGTTCGAACACCTCGAGCCGGCCGTCCACGTCGTGCATCTCGCCGCCGCGGCGAACCGTCTTCGGGATGGGCAGGTCCATGTCGAAGGAGGCGTCGCGCTTGCCGAAGCCCATCAGGGCGAGATCGGGCTCCGGGCGGGAGACCACATAAGACCACAGCGTGAACGCGGGGCGCAGCGCGGGATAGGTGTCCATCGGTGCCCGCACACCGAACGGACCCGAGTCGGCGTACAGCTTCGAGTCGTGGGTGACGTATCCGCCGGGTCGAATAACCGGACGCACCGGCCGGCCGATGTCCCAGTTGCTGCCGAGGATGGCCACAACCCGGTCGGGGAACATGCTCCCGCCGGCGGTGACGATCACCTCGTCGAGGTGGTCGAAGTGGCCACCGGCAGCGAGCCGTTCGGTGAGGTCCCGCATCCGGCCCAGGAACTCGTCGACCTCGCTGAAGTCGTCGTCCCGGAAGTGGAGAATGCCCTCGTAGCCCTCCACGCCGACCAGCCGGAGCCGGTCGGACGCGGCGATCCGCTGCGCCACGGCCACGGCCTCGGAGATGGTCCGGCAGCCGGTCCGGCCCGACATCATGCCCAACTCCACGAGCCCGTCGATCGGCCGGCCCGCCGGTCGGCCCGCGAGCGCCGCCTCCATCAGTTCGACACCCTCGACGGAGTCGATCAGGCAGAGCAACTCCACCTCGCGGTGGGCATCAAGTTCGTCGGCCATCCAGATCACCGCCGCCGGATCCACCACTTGGTAGGCGATCAGGATCCGGGGGATGTCGAAGGCGCGGAAGATGCGAGCCTGGCTGGCCGTGGAGGCGGTGATGCCCCACGCGCCCGCCTCGAGTTGGAGATGGGAGAGTTCGGGCGACATGGTCGTCTTGCCATGGGGCGAGAGCGACACACCGCTGTCGGCGCAGAACCGGGCGACGGTGTCGATGTTGTGGGCCAGGTCCCGCTCGGAGAGCACCATCACCGGGAACATGAAATCGTCGGCGAAGACGTTCAACCCCCTGGAGCCGACCGATGCGAGGTCAACACCGTCCGCCGCCCGGGGCCAGCCCTTGTACTGCCATGCCAGGTCGGCGTTGGCGACGTTGTAGCGCCGGCGCCAGCCGGCTGTCCCGGGGGCCACGGTCTATGACTCCGGTGCGTAGGCCACGCACTCGATCTCGACGAGGATGTTCCCGTAGATCTTCGCCCCGATGGTGGTGCGGGTAGGTGGCTCGGTCGGGAAGTACTCCAAGTAGACCTTGTTGTACGCGTGGAAGTCGCGGTCGACGTCGCGCAGGAAGGTGTTGACTTTGACCACGTCCTCCAGCCGGCCGCCCGCGGCCTCGAGAGCGAGCTTGATGTTCTCCAGCGTCTGACGGGTCTCCGCCTCGATGCCGCCCTCCACCAAGGCGCCCGGCTGCCAACTGCCCCCCTCGCCGCTGGGGGGCCGTCCCGGCAGCAGCCCGGCGTTGCCCGATACGAACAGGAAATCCCCCGCCCTGATCACCGGCGACAGGAAAGGGTGTCCCGGCGGCCCGGCGGGAACCTCGTAAACGCGCTTCATGGGCCCTCCCTCAACTTGCTTGCGATCGGTTCGGAGACTGTAGACGCGGCGCCCCCGCCCCGCCGACGGGCACCTTGGAGTACCTTCGACGGCCATGGCGATCCCCCGAACCGAGTTGTGCGAGCGCTTCCGGCGGATACCCATGACCGCGGTTGCCGATGCCATCTACCGGGCGGGCGACACCGAGCAGGTCCTGCCGTCACGGCTGAGGCCGCTGTTCGCGGAGAAGCGAGTCGTCGGGATCGCCCGCACCGTCGTGGGCCGCGGATTCGACGAGCGGCGGCCGTGGCCCGAGGGCGTTGAGCGCATCGGCTCGTACCTCCGGATGTTCGACGGCATCCAGCCCGACGACGTGCTCGTGTCGGTCAACCGCGACAGCCCGGTCGGCCACTTCGGCGAACTGACAGGAAACGCCGCGCAGGTACACGGCTGCGTCGGTGTGATCCTCGACGGCAACCTCCGCGACACCGACGGGCTGCGCGCCATCGGACTACAGGTCTTCTACCGCGACCTCTCGCCGCTCAACGCCATCGGCCGCTGGGAGATGGCCGCCACCCAAGTGCCCGTGACCATCGGCGATGTCGAGATCCACCCGGGTGACGTGATCCACGCCGATTTCGACGGGATCCTCGTGATCCCTGCCGGCGACGCCGAGCGCGTCCTGCTGGATTCGGAGACGGTGATGGCCGGCGAGGATCTCGTCAGGGATGACATGCGCCGCGGACTGTCCCCGGCGGAGGGGCTCGAGCGACACGGATACATCTGATGGCCAAGCTGAGCGCCAAACGACCAACCAACCGCACTCCGACCTGATGGCTGGCGAGATGACCGACCGCACCGACATCGTCGTGCCCCACTCCGGCGTCGTGGAGGCCGTCTTCGTCGTGGAGTGGCTGCGCACCGCCGGCGACCGAGTCGAGGCTGGCGAGGAGGTGGTGGTCGTCGAGTCGGAGAAAGCCGAGACGACGATCGAGGCGCCGGCCACCGGAACCCTCGAAATCCGTATCCATGCCGATCCGGATGCCGACGTGGAGGTCGAGGTCGGGACGACCATCGGCCGCATCGTGGCGTGACCGCTGCTTCCCGATTCTCGCTGGCCGGGCGGGTCGCCCTGGTAACCGGTGCTGCCAGCGGGCTGGGTCGGGCAATCGCCATGGGGTTCGCCGAGGCCGGCGCCAGGGTGCGCTGCTTCGACCGTGACGGCGAGGGCAACAACGACGTCGCCCGGGTCGTCGGCGAGGCAGCCGACGCGTACACCGCCGACGTGACCGACGCCGAGGCCGTCGCCGCCGCCGTCGACGGGTTGGTCGCTGCCGCGGGAAGGATCGACATCCTCGTCAACAGTGCCGGCATCGGCGGGCGCTCCCCCGCCCTGGACTACCCCGAGGACCTGTGGGAGTCGGTCATGGACGTCAACCTGCGCGGCACGTACCTCGCCTGCCGGGCAGCAGGCCGCCACATGGTGCCCGCCGGCGCGGGCTCGATCATCAACATCGCCTCGGTCGGGGGCCTGGCGGGCTACCCGGGCAGCCTCGGGTACCAGGCGTCCAAGGGTGGGGTCGTGGCTCTCACGCGCACCCTCGCCGTCGAGTGGGCACCGCACGGCGTGCGGGTCAACGCCATGGCCCCCTCGCAATTCGAGTCGGCGATCGTGCTGGCCCAATGGGAGAAGGAACCAGACATGCGGGCTCGCTGGGAGTCCCGAACCCCCCTCGGGCGGATCGGACAGCCTGACGAGATCGTGGGTCCGGCCATCTTCCTCGCCTCCGACGCCGCCGCCATGGTGACCGGGCACATCCTGGCCGTCGACGGCGGGTACCTGGCCCAGTGACGCCGCCGACCGGCCCCGTCACGCTCGCCGGTCTCAGCGACGAGGTCGCCCACACCATCCACCGCACGATGGTCCGCATCCGGGTGTTCGAGTCGCGGGTGACGGAGCTGTTCGTGGCCGGGCAGCTCCCTGGGTTCGTTCACACGTACCTGGGCCAGGAGGCGATCGCCGCGGCGACTTGTCAGGACCTCCGGAACGACGACTACATCACGTCGACGCACCGCGGCCACGGTCACGCCATCGCCAAGGGCATGCGCACCGACCGGCTGATGGCCGAGCTGTTCGGCAAGGAGACGGGCGCCAACCGCGGCAGGGGCGGGTCGATGCACGTAGCCGACTTCTCCCTCGGCATGCTCGGCGCCAACGGCATCGTCGGGGGCGGCTTCGGCATCGCCACCGGTGCAGGGCTGTCCGCCCTGCACCGCGACTCCGCTCAGGTGGCCGTGTGCTTCTTCGGCGACGGCGCCACAAACAAGGGCACGTTCCACGAGGCCCTCAACTTCGCCTCGGTCAAGGCGCTGCCGGTCGTGTTCGTCTGCGAGAACAACCAGTACGCCCAGTTCACCGCCATCAGCCGTACGTCCGCGGTGAACGACCTGGCGACCCGTGCCGCGGCGTACGCCATGCCGGGCAAGACCATCGACGGCAACGACGCCGGAGCCGTTTTGTCGGCCGCACAGGCGGCCATCGAGGCGGCACGCAACGGCGGCGGCCCGAGCCTGCTGAACTGCGTCACCTACCGCCACAGCGGTCACTACGTCGGTGACGCCGAGGTCTACCGCGACACCACCGAGGTTGAGCAGTGGAAGCGGGCCGATCCGATCACCCGGCTCGAGGCGACGCTCATAGGCGCCGGTCGGCTCGACGCAGCCGGGATCGAGTCGGTGTGGGAGGCGGCCCGCACCGAGACGGCTGCGGCGGAGGACTTCGCCGTCTCGTCCCTGTATCCGCAGCCCGGCACCGCCCTGCGTTACGTGTACACCGCGGACAGCGAGGCCCAACCGTGAGGCGCATGTCGTTCGGCCAAGCCACCGTGGATGCCACGCGTCTCGCCATGCGGGCCGACGACAGGGTGATCGTGCTCGGCGAGGACATCAGTTGGGGCGGCAACTTCGGTCAGTTCCGCGGCCTGCTCGAGGAGTTCGGCCCCGACCGCATCATCGACATGCCCATCTCGGAAGCGCTGATCATGTCGGCTGCCGTCGGCGCGGCCATGACGGGGTTGCGGCCGGTGGCATCGATGAGCTTCCTCGAGTTCACGCTGGGCGCCATGGACGAGATCGTCAACCAGGCCGCCAAGATGCGCTACATGTCGGGGGGCCAGGTCAGCGTCCCCCTGGTGCTGCGGGCGTCGGACGGGATCCTGCGGTCCTCGGCTGCGCAGCACTCGGGCAGCCTGGAGGCCCTGTTCACCCATGTCGCCGGGCTGAAGGTGGTGGCGCCGTCCAACCCGGCCGACGCCAAGGGTCTGCTGCGCTCGGCTATGGACGACGACGACCCGGTCATCTTCCTCGAGAACAAGTCGATAACGGCCAAGCGGGGGCCGGTGCCCGAGGGCGACCACCGGGTGCCGCTGGGCGTGGCGTCGGTCGTACGCCCCGGAGCCGACGTGACCCTGCTCACCTACTCGGCAATGACGCTGCGGGGCGCCGACGCCGCGGCCACCCTGGCCGACCGGCATGGAATCTCAGCCGAGCTCATCGACCTGCGCAGCTTGTGGCCGCTCGACTTCGAGACCGTCGCCCGATCCGTGTCGAAGACCGGGCGAGTCGTCATCGCGCATGAGGCGTGGCTCACCGGCGGCTACGGCGCCGAACTGTCGGCCCGCATCGGCGAGGAACTGTTCGCCGACTTGAAGGCGCCCGTCATCCGGGTCGGGGCGGCACGGGCGCCGATCCCGTTCAGCCCACCCCTGGAGAGCGCCGTCGTCCCCGGCGCCGACGCCATCGTGGAAGCGGCCGTCAGAGTGCTGGGCTGAGGCCGGGCGCGGCCTTAGCCTGAATCCACCGATTTGGGGGGTTGGTGGGTGGTGGGGTGGTGTTGGTGGGGGCTGGGCGGGGGTCGGGGGGCGTTGTTTGGCTGTCGGGGCAGTTGGTGCGGCGCTGGCGGGATGGTTCGCCGGTTTTGGCGGGTTTGGGGCGTGTGGGGGCGTTGGGGGGCCGTTGGTGTCGGGGGGTCTGGGCGGGGGTTAGCAGAGTTGGGGGAGATTGCGGGTGTTCGTGAGGGTGGTGTGGAAGGTGGGCGCCCAGGGCCAGTGGGCGGGTAGGCGCAAGATGGTGCGTCCGCTGTGGTTGACGAGGCGTCCGGGCAGGGCGAGGAGTTGGTTGCGGACGGTTTGCCCGGCGGTGAGTCGGCCGCGGCGGCTGGGGGTGTGGTGGTTGATCCAGCGGTAAAGGTTGTGGGCCAGAGTGGCGCAGGTCAGCCAGGCGGCGTTGGCGCAGAAGCGCCCTGAGGGCAGGTGAGCCAGGCCGGCGCTGGCTTTGAGGTCGCGCATGGCGAGTTCGACGCCGGCGTGTTGGCGGTGGAACACATCGGCGGCGGTGGCGTCGTGTGTGGTGTTGGTGACGAAGGCGTGGTAGCGCCAGTCGGGCCATAATGCCGCTTGGGTTTCGTCGCTGAGGCGGCTGCGGCGCACCACGAGGCGCAGTGTGCGCCCCTCGCCGCGGGCGCCGGCGACGAGGGTGGTCTCCGCGACGTACGCTTCGCCGCCGACGGGATAGCTAATCGGCGTCCAGTCCGCGTCGGGAATGCTGCTGATGGCGGCTCTGACGTGGCCATACAGCGGCATCGTGATCGACCAGCGCACCTTGAGGCGCTTGAGGCGCTCGAGGAGGTCATAGGACCAGAATCCCGCGTCGGCGCGCACGGTCAGTTCGCCCGCGGCGCCGGCGCGTCGGGCGCGGTGGACCGTCTCGGCGACGAAGTGGGTGTTGCCGCTCTGGGCCGACCCCTTGCGCAGGCGGGCATGCAGCACCTCGCCGGTGTCGGCGCGGGTCGCCACCAAGGGGTGATAGCCCAACTCGGCGGTGTGGCCGTAGGCGGCGCCGGCTTTGGCCTTCCCCGACACCTCGCAGATCGTCGAGTCCACGTCGATGGTCATCGGATCCTCCCCGGGGCCGCCGTTGGCGGACCACGCCGCGCGCAGCACCACACCGGCCGCTTTGTCGAGCTGGCGGACGTGGCCCCACGTGAACGAACGCAGGAACGTCCCCAACGTCGACGGCGCCGCCGGCGCGAACCCCAACACCGCCCCCGTCGCCCCGGCGCGCAGACGATTTGTGTGATCGATATGCGTCGCGCCCGCCAGCATCGACGCCACCAAGGTCACCACCTTGCGCCCCGGACCCGCACCGCCCGGGCGCCCACCCAACCGCACCACGCGATCCACCACCGCCGCCACACCCAACCGGCTCAACAACGTGGCCGCCGCCAACAGGCCCGCATCGGCCACCAACGACTCGTCGTCGAAAACCACCCCGAACCGATCAATACTGCGCGATACTTCACTCACAGGAAGTGCCTCCTGAGTCCGGGCCATAGCCGCTGTTACTAACGGCCATTCTCCCAGCTCAGAGAGGCATTTCCGCGCACCCCCACCCCCAACAGACCACACCCCACCGGTGGATCCAGGCTTAGGCAGTGGCGACGTCGATACGGAGATGCGACCACTCTCGGAGTCGTGGTAGAAATCGCCGTTGCCTGCGCTCGACATGTCTTGGATCAGCGATTTGCCCGTCGGGTGAACTCCGCAGGACGACGCCGTGACTAAACGGATCGCACTCATCGGGTACGGGGCGATCGGCCAGATCGTCGCTGCGGAAATCGAGTTCGCTGCCGTGCTCGTACGATCCGGCCGCCGGGAGTCCGTTCGCCGCGCGCTTCCAGGCCTCGACGTGGTGACCTCGGTGGAGGGACTCAGCAGCGCCACGCCCGACCTCGTTGTCGAGTGCGCTGGGCAACAAGCGGTCCGGGAGTACGGCGAGTCGGTCCTCGCCAACGGGATGGATCTGATGGTCATCTCGACCGGAGCGTTTGCCGACCGGGCCCTCCTCGACCGGCTGTGCGCGGTGGCGCGCGAGGCCGGTCGCCAGATCCTCCCACCCTCCGGCGCCACGGCCGGACTCGATGGGCTGTTGGCTCTGCGGGAAGGCGGCCTCGATTCGGTGCAGTACACCTCCTCGAAGCCTCCGCACGCCTGGTTGGGCACGCCGGCAGAGCGCGCCTTCCGACTTGACGAGCTCTCGGAACCGACCGTCATTCACGCAGGACCGGCCCATGAGGCAGCGCAGCTCTACCCAAAGAATGCCAATCTGGCCGTTACGGTCGCGCTGGCGGGGATGGGGCTCGAGCGCACGCAGGTAGAACTCGTCGCCGATCCGGGTCTCACGGGGAACGTTGGCCGGATCGAAGCCTCCGGTCGCCTTGGCCGGCTCACCGTGGAGATGGCCGGGAGGACAGCACCGGACAACCCGAAGACCTCATTGGTAACGGCCTACAGCATCGTCCATGCGCTCCGTTCGGGTCGCACGGTGATGGCTCTGCCGTAGCGAGCACGCGGATCCCGACGGGATCACGTGCGAGGCAGCTAGAGGCGCTCGAACGTCCAGCCGGCGGCGTGGTCGCCGTCGTAGGGCATGGCGCCGTGGAACAGGCGGGGGTCGTCGTCGAACACCAGCGGTAGGAAGTGGCGGTCGCCGTCCCACAGCTCCAGCCCGGCGTCGCGGCGCACGGCCGGGTCGGGGTCGCAGGCGGCGAGGAGGCGGGTCCGCTCCTCCCAGATCAGCGCGCCCTCCTCGTTGCTCTCGGGCGGCTCCCCGCGCCAGGCGTCGGCCAGGAACACGAAACCCAGCCACTCCTCGTCGCGGGGGCCGAAGTTCGTCCACGTGATCGTCCCGCGCAGCGTCAGCGACGTGATGTCGAGCCCCGCCTCCTCCCACAACTCGCGGCGCATCCCCGCAACGACATCCTCGCCGGCTTCGAGCTTGCCGCCGAGGCCGTTGACCTTGCCGTAGTGGTCGTCGTGGGTGCGCGCGTCCCGGCGGACCAGCAGCACCCGGTCCGCGTCGCGGTCCCACAGGTAGCCGAGCGTGCCGACGATCGGGGTGAACACCATCGGTGAATGGCCTACGACCGAGACTCGGCCGTCAACCGCGAGTCGTGCAGGGCATTCCTGCTCTCGCGCGCCAGCTCGAGCGTCTCCACGGCCACCGGAGGCCACTCCGGTTCATCCTGCAGGCTGTTGGCGGTGAACTCCGCCACGTCAAATGCCGCCTCCAGCAGTCTCTGGGTGTAGTCGGAGTCGTCCTGGAGATCGGAGACGGCGACTGACTCCGGGCGATGGGAGGCCATGTCCTCCCAGAGGCGACTCGTGCTGCATGAACGGTGGTCGAACATCGTGCGGAGCGCCGTTCTGGTCTCCTCGGACAGCGCACCGAGCAGATCGTCCATTTCGTTTGCCGGGAGGTACGGCCTGCCATACCAGTGCAGGAGAGCCTTCAGGCACGACTTGACGGCCGCACTGGCGTCCTTACAGAGCCGGTTGAGTCCGACGCCGGGCGGCCCGAGGCTTTCCGGCTGCTCCGAACGTGTCCTTCGCCAGATCTCCAGCAGGCTCCGGTTGGCATGTCCGAGCCAGTCCAGGGCGTAGACCTTCTCACTGGCGGGCAGGCTGATCTCCTTGCCCCAGCGGACGTCGCCGGGCTCCCGCTCGTAGAGCACGACCGCGTCGCCGGCGATGTGGTGCTCGAATGTCGTTTCCAGGCTTCCCGCCCTGATCGCCCACTCGGGCCGGTCCGTGATGAACAGATCGACGGGACGGTTCGAAACCGAGCGGACGACATCCTGGAGTGCGAGAAGAATCTCCCCCCGCTTGGTGTAGTCGAGATCGTCGAAGACCACGAACAGGTCGATGTCACTGTTCTCGTCGGCTGTGCCCCGGGCGACGGAGCCGAACACCAGCACAACACCCGCCCCGACATCGGCGAGCGCGCCGGCGATGCGCCGTGCCTCCTCCACATCGGGCGGCGCCGCAGCGCCCCCGGAACCACCAACCACGCCACCGAGCCTACGACCGCCGCGATCTGCAAGAGGACCCTCTGGGTACGGGCCACTCGTCGTTTCTCCCTATCGGTTGGGACAACAATCCAACTAGATGAGTAGTTCCAAGGGGTGCGGGGGGTCCGCCGCTGGGTGGTTGAGGGTGTCCAAGATCTGGGGTGTAACAATCCCTGATCTTGGAGGATCTTGGCATGAACCCGGACTTGGACACCCTCGTGACTGCACTGTATGTGACGATTGATGATCTGTTGTTGGCGCATCCGGAGTGGGCGCCGCGGCGGCCCGCGGTGGGGATCGCCCCCGGGCTGTCTGATGCGGAGTTGGTTTCTCTGGCGGTGTTGCAGGCGCTGTTGGGGTTCGACTCGGAGGCCCGCTTCGTGCGCTACGCCAAAGCGCACCTGGCGCCGTGGTTCCCCTACCTGCCCGAGCGGCCCGGCTACAACAAGCGCCTGCGGCGCAGCGGCGAGCTGATGGCCCAGGTGATGGCCTGCCTCGCACGCGACTGCCCGTCGTGGTATGACGACGTGTGGGTCGTGGACTCCACGCCCGTGGAATGCGGGCGCAGCCGCGAGACCCAAAAGCGCTCTGACCTCGCCGGATGGGCTGAATACGGTTACAGCGCCTCGCACTCGCGGTATTTCTGGGGGCTGCGCCTGCACCTCATCGCCACCCCGTCGGGGCTGCCGATCACCTACGCGCTCGCCGGCGCGAAAGCCGACGAGCGCGACGTCTGTTTGGACATGATCGCGCGCGCCGACGTGGCCCGGCGCGGCCAGACCCTGCTCGCCGACAAGGGCTACCGCAGCGCCGCCTTCGAGGCGCAACTCAACGCCGCAGGCATCACCTTGATCCGCCCCGCCACCAAAACAGAACCCCCGCGACCCGGACAACGGTTCCTGCGGCCGCTGCGCCAGATCATCGAATCGGTCATCCAGACCCTCAAAGCCCAACTCGGCCTCGAACGCCACGGCGCCCGCACCCCAGCGGGAGTCTGCGCCCGTGTCCTGCAACGACTCCTCGCCCTCACCGCCGCCATCTGGCACAACCAAACCACCCAACAACCAGGACCCGCCCGATCCCTCATCGCCTACGACCACTAACCCCTTGGAACTACTCATCTAGAGCCAAACTGGCCGCCCGAGCGCGGGCTGCTTGTCGTTTCTCTGTCGAGCGCAAAAGGGCAGAGGTCAGGATTCGAAGTCGCCGGCGGTGAACTTCAAAGTCGCGGCGTTCTCGGTGACGGTGCGCTGCACGGCATCGTCGAAGCCGGACGGTGACGTGCCCTCCACCTCGATGGTGACCTCGATGTGGGCGCCGTCGACCCGGGCGAGTTGATTGACGATGGCGTCGGCGATATCGGCCGCGGTCCTGGTCCAGCGCAGCGAGTCCAGCGTGACGCGACCCCAGTAGCGGGTGGGCAGGGTCGGGCCGTCGGGCTCCGAGCCGGCTTCGTCGGCGGTCGCCGGTTCCGCTTGGCCGTCGCCGGGCCCGCCAGAACCGTCGGGCGCTGCGGTCGGTCCCGTAGCAGCCGCCCGCTCGGCGCCGAGTTGGGCGGCGGCCACGTCGGCGCGGACCACGAGGCCGCTCGGGGCGACGGCGACGAGGCCTTGCCCCGCCCGCAGGCCGCTGTACCGCCCACCGGCGTCGTCCCGAGCCGCCGTGCCCGGTTCACCTGCTGCCGAGGTGGTGGCTGCCGCCCCGTCGGAGCCGCCCGGCGTGGAAGCGTTCCCTGGCGACGGGGCGGCGCCGGCCAACCCGGGGTCGTGGCCGTCCGCGTAGGCGAAACCGTCGGTCTGCCACGACAACGTGGCCACGCCGTCGCGCACCGCGCCGTCCAGCACGGAGCGGTCGGTCAGGCGGGGCAGGTAGAGGTACTGGGTAAAGTCGTCCCAGAGCTGCTGCACCGAGACGTGGTCGCCCCGCCACAGCGGCACCCGGTCGATGTCGCGCCGCAGCCGTGTGCCCGCATACGCGGGTATCAGCGCCTCCTCCGTCATGAGTTTGCGCGTCACCCGCTCGGCCAGCGAGTCGGCGGCGGCACCGGAGCGGCCGACGCCCGGGCTCGGCAGGCGGAACGTGTCCCAGACCATCGGCCCCGTCGGGTCGTCCTGCGGCTGGTCGGCGTTGAGCACCCATTGGTAGGTCTCGGCAATCCGCTGCGTGACCGTCTCGTCGAATTCGGCGACCTTGGTCTCCACCTGGCGGGTCTGGAAGGCATCAAGGTTGAGGGTCTCGCCGTCGCGGTGGATGGAGTCCCACGCCAACCAGAGGCGCGCTCCCTCGCGCAACTCCTCCAGCCGGGCGCTGTCGGGCGCCAGGAACACGATCATGTTGCGGCAGCGCCGGGCACCGCCGGAGCGTTGGTCAAGCACCGTCGCGGCGAAGTCCCGGGCGGGGCTGTGATCGCTCTTGCGGTCGTGGTCGAAGCTCGGGTCGATCAGCACGAGGCGGGCCGTGTCCTCGTCGGCCACGTCGGTCGCCGAGCGGGGGCAGACGTGCACGGCGGCGAACTCGCCCGCCCGGGTGGCCTGCAGGCCGAGGCGACGGCGGATCACCTCGTCGACGTCCCGTTCGTCGATGTCCGCCGCCCGGTCCTGCGCCATGCGGATGACGGTCGGAGCCAGCGCGTACCAGTAGCGGGAGCCGTCGCGGTACAGGTACATGGCCTGGTCGGACAGCCGGCGCAGGGCGTCGCCGAACGTGGCGGGCCGCTCGCCCGGCTGGGCGCAGCCCAGCTTGATGGATCGGTCGTCGAGGCCCTTGTTGGCGGCCTGCTGGGTGGGGGCCGAGCCGAAGTACACCGTGCGGGCCACCCGCCGCGCCGCGGAGTAGCGGCCGAGGGGGGCGTTCTCCTTGTCGAGGCGCCACGACAGCGCCTTGGGACCGTCCACGTCGGTCTCCAGGACCGGCCGCCAGCTGTCGTCGAGATAGCGCGTCAGTTCGGCGGCAACCTCGTTGTCATCGATGGGAATGGTGCCGGGCATGACCAGCAGATTGGCGTCGTTCGACATCCACAGGCTGTGGATAACTTTGGCCATGAGCCGCAGCACACCGCGGGTCCGCTGGAAGCGTTCGAGGTTGGACCAGTCACCGAAGAGCCTGTCGAACAGCTCTGGATGCACCGGGTAGGCGGCCTGCATCCGGCGCCGATATTCGCCCTCCCGGCACTCGGAGGGGAACTCGCCGGTGTTGGCCCCGTACAGTTCGGCGAACGCCGCCACCACCTTGTCCCGCAGGCGGGCGTTCCCGGGTGGCATCTGCTTGAAGAGCCGGCGCCGTACGATTTCGAAGCTCTCCTCGGTGCCGGCGGTACGCCAGTTGGCCTCCACGCGGCCGAACAGGTTCTCGAGCCGGGTGAGTGCGGCTTGGCCTCCCTCTCCGCCGGTCTCGATCTGCGACGCCGGGATTGTCGCCACGAGCAGCGCCTGCGGGGTGCCGGCTGCCGCGTCGGCGAGGGCTTGGGCGAAGCTGAAGTGGGCGTCGAACGACCCGGCGGGCAGGCCGGACACTCCGTACAGCCCGCGGGCGTACGCCACCCATTCGTCGATGAGGATCAGGCAGGGCGCGCACGACCGCAGCAGTTCGCCGAGGGCAGCGCCGGGGTTGGTGCCCGACTCATCGGCGTCGGCGACGAGGGCGTAGCCCTCCGGGCCACCGAGTTGATAGGCCAGTTCACCCCACATAGTGCGCACTACCGGGCCATCTGGCTTGCGGGACGGGCTCGACAGCTCCAACTGGTGACCCACCAGGACCGCTCGGCGCACACCGTCCGGCGGGAGATGCAAGCCTCTGGCGCTCAGCAGGTCCTCCACGCCGGGGAGGTCGCCCGCCCGGGACGCCGCGGCCAGGTGGTACAGGGCGATGAGGGCGTGCGTCTTGCCGCCGCCGAAGTTGGTCTGCAACTTGATGACCGGGTCGCCGCCGGTGCCGGCGAAACGCTCGGCCGCTCCCACGATGAGGTTGCCGAGCCCCTCGGTGATGTAGGTGCGCCTGTAGAACTCCGTCGGGTCGCCGTACTCGTCGGCAGCCCTACTTCGCCACACCTGGTGCAGGTCGGCCGCGTACTGTGCCATCTCGAAGCGCCCGGAGGTGACGTCGTCGTGCGGCTCGATCACCTCCCGCCAAGCCGGCAGGCCCGCCTGGGTGCCGGCCTGGGTGCGTTGCGCCATGCTGCGGCGGGCGCTGCGGCTCTGCTCCTCGAACTTGAGGCGAAGCAACTCCTGGTGGAGGTTGCCCACCTCGTTGGCCTGGGCGCCGGCGGCCACGGACTCCAGCAGGCGCTGCGCGGTGTCGAGCCCCCGGAGAGTGTCGTCTGTGGAAAAACTATCGTTGTGCGCCCAGGAGTTACGTACCGTCTGCAGTTCCGAGACGTAGCTGCGGTCGGGACTCGACAGCTTCCGGGAGAAGATCGAGTTCCACTCGTCCCACAGAATCTTGAGCAGAAACTGCGGGTCGCGGGGGTTGACCTGCCGGGGCCGGCCGGAGCCCCGCGTCTCGGCCCGCTGCACGGCCGCAGGCCAGTTCTTGCCGAACTGAGCCTCGCACTCACGGGCCACGAACGGGGCCAAACCCTCGCCCAGCAGCACGATCGCCTTGCCGATCCGCTCGTGGTTGCTCAGCGCCACGTGGTCAGTCCCCGCCGAGCCCCGGCCGCGACTCAGCCACCGGATTCGAACTCGGAGTTGGCAAAGTCAGCAAGCGCCTTGCTAACTCTTGTCACCGGCAGGCGCCGGAGGTAGGAAGGCAGCCAGGACCTCGACCCTCGCTCGCCAACCGTCGGGTTCTCGCACGACCAGGCCCAACGTCTCCAGCCGAGCGAGATCCCGGTTCAGCGTCCGTGGAGCGGCCCTGGCGTAGCCGGCCGTGACTTCGGGAGTGAGGTGCGCCATGTTCTGTGGGGGAATAACGCCAGTAGGAGGTATGGACAGAGCAAGGATGCGCTGCCGGTCACGGGTGCGGCCCGAAGCGAATCGGTTCATGGTTTCGTTCACGTAGTTGATCCAGGCGATGTGCACCTGCTGACGTTCCACGCGTTCGACCTGCTCCCGCAATCCGTCCACGAACCCTTCGACCGCATACGCCACGAATCCGATGATCGACTGTCGGCGACTGGAAGCTCCGAGTTCCCGGTAGTACCGGTCACGCGTCAGGTTGTAGTGGTTCGACAGCAGGTGCACGGCGAGGACAGGAACCATTCCGGACCGGGCGAGGACTGCGAACTCCAGCAACCGGGCGGTACGACCGTTGCCGTCGCCGAAGGGGTGGATCCAGGCGATGTAGAGGTGGGCGCAAACCGCGGCGGCGACGTGCAGCGCGAACTGCACCTCCGGGTCGTCGGAGCGGAACGCCTCGCCCTCCAACCACTCGGCCAGCCGTTCGAGCAGGTGCGCGCAGTCCTCGGCGGGAGCGCCCCGATAACCACCCACGACGACGGAGTGCTCGCGGATCACACCGGGATTGACCTCGTCGCCATAGCCGCCGCCCGACAGAACGCGGCGGTTGTACTCGCAAATCAGTTCGGCCGTGATGACGGGTCCTTCGCCGCCTTGCACCTGTTCGCCGATGCTCTGCAGGACCTCAAGGACATTGCGCACCTCCCGCTCCTGATAGGCGCGGGAAGGCGGGGCCGAGTAATCACCGCGCAGGATGCCGGTCACCTGCTCGGTCGTGAGCGTATTCCCCTCGATGGCGGTGCTCGCCTGAGCGCCTTTGACAAGTGCGAGTTCCGACATCTCCTCGGCGACTTCAGGCCACAGCAGCACGTTGGCCAGGTAATCGCACTTTGAGCGGGCTTCTCCCAGATGCATCCACGTCTTCGCCGGAAGATCATTGACGCCGATGGCACTGAAAGTGATCCACGGGTGGGTCTCAAGATGGCGGCGCATAGCCGCAGCCTATGCCGAGAAGGACCGGTCGGCTAGCGAATTGACCACTGAATTGACCATATAGTAGGACAGAAATACCTGCTCACAACGATGTCTTACATATTGTCCGAAAAGTTGTGGCATATGATTTGTCAACTTGAGTGGCTACAGAAATGCAGCGCTGGTCGGGATACTTCAGCGAAACTGACGAAGGTGCCTTACGGGGTGACGGCACAACTCCAGCGCGACTGGTAGCAAGGTTTGTCGAGCGCCGGCCGTTGCAGTGAGGCGCAGAGGCGTGGGATGGCAGATGTAGTCAGAGGAGGGTTGGCCGGGTCGCAGCGGCGGTGGCGGCGGCGGCGGCGAGGCGCGTTAGCTCGGGCCAGGAGGTAACGAGACCGTTGCAGGCGGCGGCCTCGGCGGTGCGGTTCCGGCGGGTGCAGACCCGGAACAGCCGGTAGGCAACGTCGCGGGCTGCATCGGCGGTGTCGGCGTCGAGGCGGCTCAGCAGCGCCGCGGCGGCAGGCTCGCCGTCGTCGAGCAGGCACCGCAGGAGGTGCTGCATCGCCTCCCACACGGTGGGACGCCTATCGGCGCCGGGATCCCAGTCGGCATCCAGTTCGTCGCGGCTTAGGAGGCGCACACGGTCGCCGGCGGTGGCCACGATCCCCGCGTCGACCAGTCCGGCCGTCGACGTGTTACGCGCCTTGGAAAGCTGTTCGGCTCGGCCGAACGGACCCTCCGTAAAGCCGTGCTCGTCGAACCAAGTAAGCGCCCAGCGGGTGTCGGCATCGAGGTCGGCGCCGGTACCGGTAAGCGTCTCGTCCAATACCTCGTTGATCATCGCCAAGGCCTCGCGAACCCCCAGGTGCGAGCCGTCCGCCGCCAAGACCCTCTGGTAGCGCGTGTAGACACCCATGCCGGGACCGATGGCCGCCTGCACGAGGTCGAGCGGGGCGATATTTCCCTGCTGCAACAGCCGCACGGCACCGGGAAGCTCCGAACGGAGTGCCCGCCGCAGTTCGCCGACTGTCGCCACCGACTGAACCGAGCCGTCCCCAGCCGTCGGACGGCAGACCAGCAGCACCGAGGAGGCCAGTGCCTTGGTGCCCTTCTTCACACCTTCGGGTCGCTCGGTGCGCAGCGGCCATGTGGCGGTGATACGCAGGCCGGCCCCGATGAGGCTCTCCAACAGCGCCTCCCACGCCGTGCCGGGGGCGCCGGCGTCTCCCCTCTTCGACCGTTCGACCTGCTGGTAGCCGTAGTAGATGGTGAGCGGGTAGCGGTGGTCGTGCACCTGCTTGATGTGTTCGAACGCCTGGCGCAACAGCGTCTCGAAGTGCCGGTGCGCTGCCGCCCGATCGCCGTGGAACCGGGTGGGGTTCGACACAATCTGCTGGTCGGTCGGGGCCAGCAGGGGCCCGAGGACATCGGGCCAGATGTCGCCGAGCGTGGCCCGGAGCCATACGAGGAACAGGTTCGAGAGGGAGGCGTAGTCGAACATGTCGTAGTACGGCGGGTCGGTGCTTACCACGCCGCTCGCGCCGTCCAGCGCCGTGAGCATCGAGCCGCACCGCACGTCCCCCCGCCCAACGCGCGGTGAGTGCGACCCGTCCGGCGCCCGTGCCGACGAAATCCTGTTCGGGCGAGGAGCATGCGACGCTCCGCCCCGAGCTCCGTTCGGGGCGGGCAGGGCTTCGACCGCTCCCGCGACGTACCCGAGGGCGCCGGCCCACGATCCGGTGGATCCCGAGAACGGGTTGGCCTCAGGGAAGTCGCCGTAGAAGGCGTAGGCGGGTTGCACGAACGACTGCTCCACCGATCCGTTGGCCCGGTTGTGGATCGTCATCGTGGTCGTCCGGTTGGCCATGCGCGACAGCGTCAGCGCGAGATAGGTGACGATTGCCTCGGCGTAGGCCCGGGCGCCACTGCCTCCCCGCTCGATGCCCACCTCGTCATCGGCCATCCCGGCCGCAAGGGCGTCACGGTGCACCATCGGCGTCATGCCGGTGATGGCCTCGGAGAACGTGGCCATCGTGAGCCGCTGGCGGGGCGTCAACAGGTCGCCGAACGTGACGAAACCGAACGTCGTGATGTTGCCGCTCCCGGTGGGCAACTCCCGGCGCAGCGCCGCCTCGACCCCGGCCGGGGACCTGGTGCCTGAGGCAGAGGGGAACTCGACATCGGACCGGGACGCGAACCCTGCGCCGGAAGCAGTCTCGGACCCCGCTGGCACCGACGAAGCCGCCGGGCCCGGTGGCTCGACGGCGGCGTCGGGCGCCAACCAGATGCGCCCCCCGCGCCGCCGTGCCGGGTCGGCGAACGCCTGCACAGCCACCATGCGGAGCCCAAAGCCCGACTCCCGGCCACAGTGACGCACCGCATCGGCGTCATTCACGGTGCCGCAGTGCAAGCACCGGTAGTTGGCACCGCGACCGACCTTGAGATCGGCCAAGTCGGCGGGTGGCGAGCCGGGCGCCACCGCGAAGTCGAAGCGGTCTCCGTCGATGACGGGGCGGGCATGCCAGCGGTTGGTCGGTTTGCGGGAGAGCCACCAGGTCGACAGCAGCGGGGTAGTGCGGCGACAGCCGGGATTGGAGCAGGTAATGGTCCGCGCCCACAGGTACGAGATCGCTTCGGTGCGCCCGCCCGGCGAATAGGGGCTGGCCGGCGCCTCGAAGACCCCGGCAAGGCACCGTCGACACTCGGCCTCCACGGCCGCCCCGTAGAAACCAATGTCGGCGGAAATGCCGGCCAGTGGCAGCCCGCCCGTCGCGCCGGCCTCCGGATGCACAGCGGCCCGGCCGGCGAAGCGCTGAGCGATCGACACGGTGGCCGCGCTCACCAGGGCTGCGACGGGGTTCAGGTCCACGGCCAGGGTGTCCAACCCCAGCCGGATGGCTTCGGTACCAATGGCTCCGCCCCCGCTGAAAGGGTCGATGATCCCCGGCAACTCGCCGCCGGCGGACGCTTCGATGCAGCGCTGCGCCTCGGCCAGCAAGTCGGCGTCGCCGCTGCGATCCCAGCGGCAGAGTCCCTCGATCAGCGCCAGGAGCCGTTGGCGCTCGGCGTCCTGGGCGCGCCCGGTCGGGAAGAGGTCCGGCCGAGCCGCCGGGTCGTCCACCAGCGAGGCGAACAGCACTGCCCGCGCCACGCCCAGCGGCTTGCGCGACCACCACAGATGCATGGTGGCTGGGTGCCCCTTCTTGGGCACGGCCTTCTCGGCCCGTCCGGCAGCGTTCACCACCTCCAGCGGCAGCACCACCTCGATCAGCTTCCGCGGCGACGGATCCAAACGCGACGGGTTCACAGGTGCAGGTCTACTCGCGACGGCGGAACGGGTGCTTGAACCGCCAGCACTCCCATCGCCTGAGCCGAAAGTGCCGGCGCGGCCAGCGGGCACAAGGACCGCGGCCGAACCCGCTCAGTGGCCGAGCAGCATCCGCAGGATGTCGGTGACCCGGTGGCCACTCTCGAGATCAAGCTCCCCGAGGCGATGAACGAGGCGGTTGCGGTTGACAGATCGGACAAGTTCGCACTGCACATAGCTGGTTCCGGCCAGTCCGGTGTCCGGCGTTGCCTCGACCTCGACGTGGAACGAGAGATCGCGCTGCGTGGTGGTCAACGGCAGGACGATGACGAAGGGGAAGTCCGACCCGAAGACATCGGGACGCCCGACGATCAGAGCAGGGCGATGATGTGCGGGTTCGCCCGGGTACGGACTGCCGAAGTCGACCAGCCAGAGTTCGTCAACCGATGCCATCGGAGACCGCAGAGGACTCGGCATCGGTCACGTAGTCCTCCCAGGCGGCGGTGTTCTCCCGAAGTTCGGCGAGTTCGCGGGCCGCTCGATGGGCGAAACGTTCGCGGCGCAGCGCCTCGGCCGCAGCACGCACGGTGTCGATCAGCGACGCCTCGGCCGATCGGCTGAGTTCGAGAAGTTGGGCGTGCGTCCTGCTGTCGACCCTGATCGTCGTCGTCTTGGCCACAACCGGAGTCTACAATTTGTAGACTCAGATGTCCACCTATCGAACGAGCCGAAGAACTCCTCGGAGGTGACGTCGAAGTCCCGAGCCTTCATGATCCTCCCCACGAGGCGACCTGCTACCCGGGGCCCCTCTCTCGGATGTGCGCAACGTGTCGGCGGAGTTCGAGGCCGGCGTTGAGGGCGCAGAGCACGTGGTCATCCCCTGCTTCGTAGTGGTCGCCGAAGTGGATCCCGAACCAACGATCCACGTCGGTGGAGTGCCAGAGCCGGTAGCGGCTGCGCGGGTCGGTGACCGGCGGAGGAATTGAAATGTCGGCACGTCAGGCCTCCTCCTCATCCAGTGCTCCGGCACCCGGCCGCTGCGAGACCTACTCGGCGGCTCCCTGGCGGGCTCTCATGCGCTCGTGCGCCTCGGGCGAGCCGTCGTGCCACGTCCCCATCCAGGCATCGAAGGGGATCACCTGCAGGCCGTAGTTGCACTCGAAGTACTTGTGGTGCAGGTCGTGGAAATAGTTGCCCGCGGGCACCGTCCGGCCCTCGGAGACGACGAAGCGGTCGAAACCTGAGTGCCCCCGCGCCGGGTCCAGCGCGGTGAAGAGCTGCGTCAGGATCACGATGAACGGGTTCACGGGGATGAACAGGAAGAACAGCGCAGCGGAGAAATACAGCAGGTGCTCGATGGGGTGCATCGACAGGCCCGACCACGGCCCCGTGTTCACGTTCTTGTGGTGCAGGTAGTGGGCCCGGCGGAACAGCAGCCCGGTGTGCAGGAGCCGGTGCGTCACGTAGAACCAGGCCGAGACCAGGAAGAACGGGAAGGCCGTCATCACCACGAGGTAGATGACCGACGCCGGCCCACCGCCCCAGTCCACCCGCGGGATGTGGTCGTTGGCATAGGCCCAAAGAAGCAGCGCCTCGTAGGCGGTCCAGAAGAAGGCGCCGCTGACCAGCGCCCAGAACATGTTGTCGCGGGTCTGGCCACCCCAGAGGAAGCGGCGGCTGCGCGTGCTCAGCCAGCGGTCGTCGTACTTGTACCTCTTGCCCTGTGCCCGGTGCACGTAGAGCCAGAGGTGCAAACCACCGGCCGACACGACCAGCATCACCACGTTCCGCAGGTAGATCTCGGCGATCCAACCGAACGCAAACCGCTCCATGCGGTCCATGGCGGGGGTGAAGAAGTTCCACACGACGACCGCCACGCCGATGTAGGCGAAGCCGTAGGGCCACAGCGTCTGCCAGATCAGACTCCCCACCGTCCGCAGCGCTTTCGTGGGTCCGCCCCGCAGGGTCGGCGGCTGCATCGGGATGATCGCCTCGGGCTCGTACCCCGTGATCCGCTCCATGGCCACCTCCGCAGCAGGCACCGCCCGCCGCCTCGCGCATCGTACCGGACGCCACCACCTCGCTTCCGAGGCTGTGCCAAGGTATGTCGGGGGCACGACCGCGACATGCTGACCGACCGAAGGAGAGCGGCAACGATGACGACGATCAGGTCTCTGCTGGATCACGTGTGCGCAGGAGGGGTGTTGAAGGTCGCCGACCTTGCGCAGGTCACCCGGACCAACAGGAGCACCGTTGTCCGCTGGCGCTACCGGGGAGCCACGGTCCGACGTGATGTTGAGGAGCGGCTCCTTGAGTTGCGGGCCGTTGTCGACCTCGTCCGCCGGGTCATGCCCGACCGCGAGGCGCGAGCCTGGCTGCGTTCACCCCAGCGAGAACTCGACGGCGAGAGGCCACTTGACGTCATCTCGTACGGAATGGCCCACCTCGTGATCGACCTGCTGGCAGCGCTCGAAGCCGCTCCGGAGTGACGTGACCAGCGGGTGCGTCATGTGCGGGTGGCTTGTGATCGGTGGGTGGTCTGCCAGCGGTTGATGGCCGTGTCGACGATTGCCTCGGCTTCGCCCAGGTAGTCCTTGGGGTCGAGGCGGAAATCCTCGTCCAGGCCTCGTTCGGCAAGGAACGCTCGGGCGGCTTCGGCCAGGGGGATACCTGCTGCTCTGGCTTCTGCGGACAGGTCGTAGACCGCGTCGTGGGCCTCGTTGCGGCCCAGCAGCGGAGCGAGATACATCATGAGGGCCTCGGCCATGATCAGGCCGCCGTCCACGTTCAGGTTCGCAGCCATCCGCTCGGCGTCGACGTGCAGGCCGGTGACGAGGTCGCTGCAGCGAGCCACAGCGCTACCTGTGTAGGCCACCAGTAGTGGCAGCGAGTCCCACTCCATCTGCCACTCGCCTGCCGAGCGCTCGTGGCGACCCGTCATGGCCCGCAGCGGGACGGCGGACAGGGCGCAGGCCATCTCGCTGAGGCCGACGATCGTTTCGGACAGGATCGGGTTCGCCTTCTGCGGCATGGTGGACGACGCCCCCGCCAGGCGGCCTCCGCCCTCGCGCACCTCGCCGATCTCGCTGCGTGCCAGGTCGATGACCTCCAGTGCAACACGGCTCGCAGCCGCCGCCGGCACGGCCAGTGCCCCGGCGAGGCCGGCGAAGCGGTCCCGGACGCTGTGCCACGGCACGTCGTCGCAACCGAGGCCGAGGATCTGCGCCGCGGTGCGGCGAGTCTCGGTGCTCATCGGCCCGTATGCGGCCGACGTGCCCGCCGCTCCGTAGAGCTGGACGACCTCCGCGGCCGCCCGTGCCTCTTCGAGGCGCACGAGTGAGCGGCCGACCTCCTCCAGCCAGCCGGCGACCTTCATGCCGAACGTGATCGGGACGGCCTGCTCACCGTGCGTCCGGCCTGCCATCGGAGTGGCGCGATGCGCCGCGGCCAGGGTGGCGAGAGTGTCCCCCAAGGTGGTGCCGACCGCGGCGAGATCCGTGCAGGCGTCGCGCAACAACAACACCACGGCGGTGTCCATGATGTCCTGGGTGGTGGCGCCAAAGTGCAGGTAGGCCGCCACGTCGGGGCTCGTCCGGGCCAGTTGCTGCAGCAGCGGCAGGATGGGGTAGCCGACCAGGCGGGCACCCTCATTGAGTTCCTCGTAGTCGATCTCGACGGCCCGCAGCTCCCGCCGGATCACCTCGGCCGCCGAGTTGGGGATCACGCCGTGCGCGGCTTGGGCCTGCGCCAACGCCACCTCCACGTCGAGCCAGGCGGCGACCGTGCGGTCGGGTGAGAACGCTTCGGTGAACCTGGGCTCGCCGAACACGCCGAGCAGGGGCAGGGTTGGGGAGGACCAGGCGCTCATCGCACGTCAGGCCAGGAAGCGCACGCCCGCCGCGCGGGGGTGACCCGCCGGGCGCACGTCCTCGGTGAGATCCTGCAAGCGCGCCATCACCGGAGAGCGTAGGGGCAACCTGCGGCTGGTCGCGACCGACGACCGCCGAGCGCGCACCCACCGCCGCTCCTGACTACTAGTCAACTACTAACAAGAACTAAGTTAGTAACAGACGGGGTTAGGCATCCATCCCACGGCCACCGACCGGCGCATGTCGCCCCTCGCAAAGCACCGCGCCGCCGATCCTGGCGACGGGCCGCCCCTCAATTACTAATTTGCTACTAACAAGTACCAAATTAGTAGCAAAACCTCCATCAGACTGGTAGTACTAATTCCGCCAGTACTAGTAGCACAGTAGGAGGACCGGTGAAACCCCCGCAGAGCCCGCCCGAGTTCGGCCCCTTGCTGCAAGAAGCCGCTAGCGGAGATCCGCAACGCTTGGCAAACATCTTCCTGAAGAGCCAGCCGGTCGATCACAAGGGGCGCTACCTGCACTGGGACGAGTTGCGCCGTCGGACTCCCCCCGACGGCCTCACCCACGAGCAGTGGTGGCTGGGAGTTTCGTTCAGCCGGCGGACTGTCGCCCGTCCGCTGGCACCCGTCGACCGGGACGGCAACCCCTTCCGGTTCAGCAATGTCGACCGGATCCAGGAGATGGTCCACCGGATCGACCAGCAGGCCGGCGGTCAGATCCTGGCTGACGACCGGGGTACAGACCCACGATCCAGCGACCGCTACCTCATCAGTTCACTGATCGAGGAGGCCATCACATCCAGCCAGTTGGAGGGCGCCACTACGACCTGGCGCGTCGGGAAAGAACTCCTCCAGACAGGGCGGCCACCTCGGGACCGCAGTGAGCGGATGATCTTCAACAACTTCCTCGCCATGCAAACCGCACAGAGAATGGTCCGAAGCAACGACCCTCTGACCTCGGCCGACGTGCTAAGACTCCATCGCGTCGTAACCGCGGATGCGCTCGACGACCCTGCCGGTGCCGGTCGGTTGCAGACATCCGACGAGGAGAGAGTCATCGTCGGTTCGCCCGATGACGACAGGATCCTGCACCGACCACCGCCCGCCTCGGAGTTGCCGGGGAGCTTGGATCGTCTGTGCGATTTTGCCAACGGTGGACTGGATGAGGGGTTCATTCACCCGGTCGTCCGAGCCATCATTCTGCATTTTTGGATCGGCTACGACCATCCGTTCGTCGACGGAAATGGCCGCACGGCACGGGCGCTGTTCTACTGGTCGATGCTGCGATCCGGCTATTGGCTCACGCAGTACATCTCGATCTCCAGCATCCTGAGGAAGGCACCCGGGCAGTACGGGCGGGCATACCTCTATACGGAGAGCGACGACAACGACCTGACCTACTTCATCATCTACCAACTGCGTGTCATCGAGCGCGCCATCGAGAGCCTCAAGAGTTACCTGGCCCGGAAGGTGAAAGAGACCAGGCAACTCGAGAGCCTTATCCGGGACAGCCTCTTCCTAAACCACCGCCAAATCGCGCTCTTGAGTAGCGCAATCCGAGATCCACAGCAGCAGTTCACCATCAAGGGCCAGCAACGGAGCCACCGGGTGGCCTACCAGTCCGCCCGCACCGACTTGCTCCGCCTCGAGGAGTTGGGTCTCCTGACACGGGCCCAGTTCGGCAGGCAGTTCGTCTTCAGCGCAGTCCCCGACCTATCCGACCGGATTGAAGACCTGGCGCGATGGTGACACCGGGGCGTGCCGCGCGCCCACGGGTGACATCTCGCGGTCGACCGCCTCCATTTGATGCGAAACCGGTCATTGTCGCCGGTTTCGGTGGCCGGGTACGGGTCGAGCAGCTAGGTCAGGGAGACGCGCAACGCGGCGGCAACCGGCTTGAACAGCGCCGGGCAAGCTTCGAGCGGGGCTGCGCCCCGGTGATTCGGGGGAGCCGGTAATCTCGGCGGCGAGTGCCTGTAGCCGACCGGCCCACCTCTGAACGGCCCGTTTCCCGATGGCCTGTGCTCAAGAGGCCCGCCCCCGAGCGAGCCTCCACCCGGGGGCGAAAGACCAACCTGGCGCTGCTGGCGACCCTGGCGCTGGCCTGGATCAGCGGCGGTACCTCGTTCCTGCTCGGGGCCGCCTCCACTGCCTGGGTGGTTGCCCTGCACGGCATCGTCGGCTTCACGGTGCTGGTACTGGCCCGCCCGAAGGTGCCCGTCGTGCGCCGCGGCCTGCGCCGGCGCCGCCCCACCAGGGCTGCCTCCGTGGCGCTCGCCGTGTGCGTGACGGGGGCGTTCGTAACCGGCGTGATCCACGCACTCGGGGTGTGGCAGGCCCTCGGCGTCTGGTCGCCCATGGGCCTGCACCTGGTGTTCGCCATCGGTGCCGTGCCGCTGGCGGTGTGGCACGTCGCGAAACGCCCCCAGCGGGTCCGCCCGGTGGACCTCTCCCGCCGCACCGCTCTGCAGGCACTCGCCGTCGTAGGGGTCGCCCTTGTGGCCCGCACCGGCTTCGAGCGGCTGTTTGCCGCCGAGCGGCGCTTCACCGGCTCGCACGAGGTGGCCTCCGGGGAGCCGCGGAAGATGCCGGTGGTGCAGTGGCTCGACGACTCACCGCCGTCCATCGACCCCGAGGACTGGGTGCTGCGCCTGCGGGGATCGGTGGAGCGGGACGTTGACTACCGGGAATTGCGCCGCCACAACCACACGGTGCAAGCCACGCTGGACTGCACCAGTGGCTGGTACAGCACGCAGGCCTGGAAGGGCGCGCCGCTGGCTGAGCTGCTGGGCCCCGACGTGTCCGGCCGCAGCCTGTCGGTGCGCTCGGCCACCGGCTACGAGCGCCGCTTCCCGCTGAGCGACATCGACGGGATGATGCTGGCGTACCAACTCGGCGACGCACCGCTGTCACGCGGCCACGGCGCTCCAGCCCGCCTCGTGGTGCCCGGGCGCCGGGGGCTCTGGTGGGTGAAGTGGGTGACGGAGATCCGCACCAGCGACCGCCCCTGGTGGGTGCAGTCGCCGATCCCGTTCACCTGAGCGCCGGCGAGTCGGGCTAGTCGGGCGAGTCGGCGGCGTCCTCCCACGTCACCAGGCCCGTTCTCAGGGCCGCCAGGAATCCGCCGTCGACGTCGAGGTTGACGCCGTTGACGTAGCCCGCGTCACCGCCGTGGCCCAGGAACAGCATCGCCGGTGCCATCTCCTCGGGACGGGCCGCCCGCCCGATGGCCGCATCGGTGATGAGATCGATCACGCCGCCGCTCATGGCGCGGCGGAATTCGGGCAGGATCGGCGTCTCGGTGACGCCGGGGCAGACGCAGTTCATGCGCACGCCGCGGCGGATGCTGCTCACGGAGCGCACCATCGTGTAGTACTCCACGGCCTCCTTGGAGAACGTGTAGCCGTCGCCGATCGGGTCCGGGTGGTTCTCGCACCACGCCTCACCGGCGGCGAAGTCCTCGGTGGCGACCAATGCGGCCAGTTCCGCGGCGTGGTCGGGCCAGGTGACGCCGGCGATGGACGCCACGTGGACGACCGACCCGCCCGGCGCCAGGCGATCCAGCAGTTCCTCGGTCAGGGCGCGCAGGCCCAGGAAGTTGATTCGCATCACCTCGGCGGGGCCGAAGCGGGTTCCGCCGGGCACGCCCGCACAGTTCATCAGCACGTCGATGCGTCGAGGCAGTCGTTCCGCCACCTCCGCGATTGCCGCCGGATCGCCCAGGTCGCAACGGTGCGCGACCGTCACCGCCAGCGGCACCTCGGCGATGTCGACGGCGTGTACGTCGGCGCCGGCCTCCAGCAGCGCCCGCCCTGTTGCCGCCCCGATGCCCGAGGACGCCCCGGTGAGAACCACCGTGCGCCCTGTGTAGTCCAACAGGTCACTCATGTCGTTGCCTCCCAGCCGGCGCCTCTCAGCGCTCCGGGCATCGTTTACATCCAGATCTTCCGCCGTCGTCGCTACCGTCCACGGGACCATGCCGTTGCCGGGCACCGAGCCCTCGGCACGTCGGACCCGTCAGCGTGTTGATGTCGTCCCCCCGCCGGTATAGTGCATCGTTTCCCGGCCCCGACGCCTGGGACGAATCGACGTCTGCGTAGGCCTCCGAGGTTGCCCCCCGCAGGAACCACGCAGCAAACCGAGACCCGCTCCGCCCGGCCCCGTCCGAGCGGAGCCTTCGCGTCAGCACGATTCCCGATCCAACAGGACCAAACGGAACATCAGCGCAACGAAGACATGGCGACGAAAGCGATCATCGGCGAGAAGGTGGGCATGACCCAAATCTGGGACGACGCGGACTGCGTGGTCCCGGTCACGGTGCTGCGCGTCGAGCCGTGCCGGGTGGTGCAACTGAAGACCCCCGACACCGACGGCTACGCGGCGCTGCAGGTCACCTGGGGTTTCACCGAGGCCGCCAAGCTGAACAGCCCCGAGTTGGGGCACTTCGAGCGCCACGGCACCGAGCCGGGTCGCACGCTGGTGGAACTGCGCCTCGACGACGTCAGCGACTACACGGTCGGCCAGGAGATCAGCGTGGACATCCTCGCCGACGGCGACCTGGTGGACGTGACCGCCGTAAGCAAGGGCAAGGGCTTCACCGGCGTGATGAAGCGCCACGGGTTCAAAGGCTCCAAGGCGTCGCACGGCGCTCACAAGGTCCATCGCAAGCCGGGCGCGGTCGGCCAGTGCGCCACCCCCTCGCGCATCTTCAAGGGACGCAAGATGCCCGGCCATCACGGCGCCCGCAGGACCACCACCCTGAACCTGCAGGTGGTCAAGGCCGACGGCGAGCGCAACCTGCTGTTGGTGAAGGGCTCCGTACCGGGTCCCCGCGGCGTCAGGGTCGTGATCCGCGACGCGGTCAAGAAGGCGTAGGACGTCATGGCCACAGTCCCCGTACTCGATGTCAACGGCGCCGAGACCGGCTCCGTGGAACTCGTCGGCGATGTCTTCGGCATCGAACCCAACACCGCGGTGATGCACCAGGTGGTGACGGCACAACTGGCCGCCCGCCGCAGCGGTACCCACAGCACCAAGACCCGGTCCGAGGTCCGCGGCGGCGGCAGCAAGCCCTGGCGGCAGAAAGGCACGGGGCGCGCCCGCCACGGGTCCATCCGTTCGCCCATCTGGCGAGGCGGCGGTGTCGCCCACGGCCCTCACCCGCGCGACTACGCCCAGGCGACACCCAAGAAGATGAAGCGCCTGGCGCTGCGCTCGGCCCTGTCGGACCGCGCCGCAGAGCAGAAAATCATCGTTCTCGAGGAGTGGGGCTTCGACGCCCCGTCCACGGCGTCGGCCGTCCGCAAGCTGGAAGCACTGGGAGCGGCGGGACGCGTTCTCGTGGTGCTGGACCGCGACGACATTCCGGCGCGTAAGAGCTTCCGCAACCTGCCCCGCGTGCACACCCTGCCCGCCGACCAACTCAACACTTACGACATTCTGGTAAGCGACGTGCTGGTGTTCACGAGCGCCACCCTGGCGGAGGTGAACCAGCCATGAAGGATGCCCGCAACGTGATCCTGGCGCCGGTGGTGAGCGAGAAGTCCTTCGCCCTGCTCGAGCGGAACGTCTACACGTTCAAGGTCCACCCGTCGGCCACCAAGCCCGAGATCGCCCAGGCCGTGGAGCAGATCTTCGACGTCGAGGTGCTCAACGTGAACACCCTCCGCCGCCCCGGCAAGCGCATCCGTAACCGCCGCAACCTCACCTACGGCCGCCGCCCCAACACGAAGCGGGCCATGGTCAAGCTGGCCGAGGGCGACTCGATCGAACTGTTCGAGGCGTAGGACCATGAGCATCAGACGCCGCAAGCCCACCAGCCCCGGCCGCCGTTTCCAAACATCGCACGATTTCTCCGAGATCACCCGCACCACTCCGGAGAAGTCTCTGCTGGCCCCTCGCCCCTCCACGGGCGGGCGCAACAACGCCGGCCGCAAGACCGCACGTCACCGCGGCGGCGGCCACAAACGCCGCTACCGGATCATCGACTTCCACCGGCGCAAGGACGGCGTGCCGGCCAAGGTGGCCTCCATCGAGTACGACCCCAACCGGAGTTGCCGCATCGCCCTGCTGCACTACTACGACGGGGCCAAGACCTACATCCTGGCGCCGGAGGGCATCGCCGTCGGCGACGTGCTGGAGTCGGGTCAGGGCGTGGAGATCCGCCCCGGTAACGCACTGCCGCTGCGGTACATCCCGGTGGGTACCGTCGTGCACAACGTCGAGTTGAAGCCGGGGGCCGGCGGGCAGCTGGGCCGTTCGGCAGGCGTCCGCATCCAACTCGTGGCCAAGGAGGGCAGCGATGCCACGCTGCGCCTACCCAGCACGGAGATGCGGCGGGTACCCATCGACTGCCGGGCCACGGTGGGCGCGGTCGGCAACGCCGAGCACGAGCTCGTCAAGATTGGCAAGGCAGGGCGCAATCGCCACAAGGGCGTGCGTCCCCAGACTCGCGGCGTGGCCATGAACCCCGTGGACCACCCTCTCGGCGGTGGCGAGGGCAAGACCTCCGGCGGCCGGCACCCGGTGTCGCCATGGGGCAAGCCCGAGACCCGCACCCGTAATCCCAAGAAGCAGTCGTCGCAGATGATCGTGCGCCGCCGGCGCACCCGCGGACGCCGACGGTAGGAAGCGGACGATGCCCAGAAGTCTCAAGAAGGGCCCCTTCGTGGACCTCCACCTGCTGAAAAAGGTGGACGCTCTGAACGACACCGGCGAGAAGCGGGTGATCCGCACTTGGTCGCGCCGCTCCACGATCATCCCCGACATGGTCGGCCACACCATCGCGGTGCACGACGGGCGCAAGCACGTCCCGGTCTACATCACCGAGTCCATGGTGGGGCACAAGCTCGGGGAGTTCGCTCCCACCCGCACCTTCCGGTTCCATGCCGGCCAGGAACGGGGAGGCCGGCGCTGATGGCCGTGGACGTCCAGGCGCCGGGCGCACGCGCTTCGGCGCGCTACGTGCGCAGTTCGGCTTCGAAGGTCCGCGCGGTGCTGGACCTGATCCGCGGCGAGTCCTACGAGCGGGCCACCGAGATCCTGCAGTTCTCCGAGCGGCGTATCGCGCACGCGGTGGCACGCTGTCTCGACTCGGCCGCCGCCAATGCGGAGCACAACGAGAACCTCGCCCCCGAGGAGTTGTACGTGTCGGTTTGCTACGCCGACGAGGGGCCCACCGTGAAGCGCTGGCGCCCGCGTGCCCGCGGCAGGGCAACGCCGATTCTCAAGCGAACCTGCCACATCACGATCGTTCTGTCCCGCTACTCCCTGGCCGAGCGCGAGGCCCGTGCAGAGCGAGCGGCCACCGGCGACGCCGCGGCCGAGGTCCGGCGACGCAGGGTGGCGGCCAGCCGGAGGGCGGCCGTTCCCGCCGAGGGCGCCGACGAAGCCGACGCCGTGGACAAGAACGCCGTTGACGACGGCCACGAGGAGAGCTGATGGGACAGAAGGTCAACCCGTACGGGTTCCGCCTCGGCATCACCACTGACTGGAAGTCGCGCTGGTTCGCCACGCGGCGGGAATACCAGGAGTTCGTGATCGAGGACTGGAAGATTCGCGACTACCTGATGGGAGAGTTGCCGCACGCCGCCATCAGTCGCATCGAGGTGGAGCGCACCCGCGACCGGCTGCGCATCGACGTCCACACCGCTCGTCCGGGCATCGTCATCGGGCGCAAGGGTTCCGAGGCCGACCGGCTCCGGGCCGGGCTCGCCAAGATCACCGGTAACAAGCGGGTGCAGTTCAACGTGCAGGAGATCAAGCAGCCTGAACTGGATGCCGCTCTTATCGCCCAGGGCATCGCCGACCAGCTCACAGGCAGGGTGGCTTTCCGCCGGGCCATGAAGCGGGCTGTGCAGAACGCCCAGAAGGCCGGTGCTCAGGGCATCCGCGTGCAGTGCTCGGGGCGTCTCGGCGGTTCGGAGATGGCCCGCACCGAGTGGTACCGCGAGGGACGGGTACCACTGCACACCCTGCGCGCCGACATCGACTACGGGTTCCGGGAGGCGCACACCACCTACGGGCGGATCGGCGTCAAGGTCTGGACCTACAAGGGCGACATCCTGCCGTACCGCATCGACAGCGACGAGAAGATCAACCGCGAGGTGGCCATGGCCGTTGGCGAAACCGCCGGGCCGGCCCGCTCGCGCAAGGTGGTGTCCTCCTCGGCCGGGCGCCGTCGCGGCGCCGCCTCCGGGGCCGCTGCGACCCCCGACACCCCCGCCACCCCCGAGGCGCAGGAGTTCCCCACCGAACTGGAGGAGTTGCGGCCCTTGGTGGCCGAGGCCGACGCAGAGTTCGAACGCCTCCTGGAGCAGGAGGAGGAGATCGAGCGGGCCTCCCGCGAGCAGCACGAGACACCTCATTTCCGACCCGGGGACGCTGACTGACCATGTTGATGCCCAAGAAAGTCCGTCACCGCAAGCACCACCGCGGGCGCACCAGAGGCATGGCCTCCGGCGGCACGACGGTGGCCTTCGGGGACTACGGCATCCAGGCCCTCGAGCCGGGCTGGATCACCGCTCCGCAGATCGAGGCGGCCCGTGTTGCGATGACCCGCCACGTCCGCCGCGGCGGCAAGGTGTGGATCAACGTGTTTCCCGACAAGCCGGTGACCCAGAAGCCGGCCGAGACCCGCATGGGTGCCGGTAAGGGCAACCCCGAGCGTTGGGTGGCCGTGGTCCGCCCCGGACGGGTGATGTTCGAGTTGTCCTACGCCGATCCCGTGGTGGCCCGTGAAGCCATCGAGCGCGCGATTCAGAAACTGCCCATCCGGGCGCGCTTCGTGACCCGGCATCAGGCGGTGTAGTCGTGGCCCGATCCCGAGCGCTGGCCGAGATGAGCGACGGTGAGTTGCTGACCATGCTGGACGAGGCCAAGGACGAGGCCATGAACCTGCGGTTCCAGCACGTCACCGGGCAGTTGAGCAACATGAACGTCCTGACGGGGTCCCGCAGGCAGGTGGCGCGCATTCTCACGGAACTGCGCGCCCGGGAAATCCAGGCGGCGGAGTTCCAGGAGGCGCAGGTCAGCCCGCCGCCGAAGGAGTCCGGAGCCGAGCCGGCAGAGCCGGCCCGGGTGTTCAAGAGGAGGCGACGCCGCAATGGCTGACACAGAGCAGATGACCGAGTCCGTCCCCGAGGAAGCTCCTGTCGTCGCGCCCGAGAGCGTCGAGTCCCCCGCCGTGGAGCCCACCGTCGAGCCCGAAGGCCCGGCCGGCGACGCCGACTCCGGGCGGAGCCGCCGCAAGAGCCGCGAGGGCACCGTTGTCTCGGCCTCCATGGACCGCACAGCGGTAGTGCTGGTCACCGAACAGGTGCGCCACCGCCGCTACAACAAGACCGTCCGCCGCCACAAACGCCTCTACGTCCACGACCAGGAAAACGACCTGAACGTCGGTGATCGGGTGCGGGTCAGCGAGACCCGTCCGCTGTCAAAGCTCAAGCGCTGGCGCCTCGTGCAGGTTCTCGAGCGGGCACGCTGAGGGGGTCACGATGATTCAGCAGGAATCCCGCCTCCGGGTAGCCGACAACTCCGGCGCCAAAGAGGTGCTGTGCATCAAGGTGCTGGGCGGCTCCCGTCGTCGCTACGCCTCGATCGGCGACGTGTTCGTCGCCACGGTGAAGGACGCCATCCCCGGCGCCGCGGTTCGCAAGGGCGATGTGGTGCGCTGCGTGGTGGTCCGCACCCGCAAGGAGAAGCGCCGCCCCGACGGCAGCTACATCCGCTTCGACGAGAACGCCGCTGTTCTCCTCAACGAACAGGATCAGCCCCGCGGCACCCGCATCTTCGGACCCGTGGGCCGGGAACTGCGGGACAAGCGGTTCATGCGCATCGTCTCGCTGGCGCCGGAGGTGCTGTGATGGCGAAGATCCGCAAGGGTGACCGCGTGATCGTCCTGTCGGGCAAGGATCGCGGCAAGCAGGGCACGGTCTCGGCCGTCTTCCCCACCAAGGGCACACTCCTCGTCGACGGCGTGAACGTCGTGCGCAAGCACCGCAAACCCAATCAGGCCGGCGTCATGCAGGGCGGCATCATCGACATGGACATGCCCATCCCCATCGCCCGGGTGGCGCTGCTCAGCCCCGACGACGGCAAGCCCACCAGGGTGGGCTACCGGATCACGCCCGAGGGCGACAAGGTGCGCATCTGCCGCCGCACCGGAGCGGACATCCCGTGAGCACCGCCACCACGACCCTGCCCCGGCTGAAGCAGCGCTACCACGATGAGTTGCGGGCCAAGCTCCAGAGCGATCTCGGCCTGGACAACGTCATGCAGGTTCCGAAGCTCGAGAAGATCGTACTGAACATGGGCGTCGGCGAAGCCTCCCGGCAGGCGCGCCTGCTGGAGGGGGCCATCGCCGACATGACGACCATCGCCGGGCAGCACCCCGTTACGACACGCGCCAAGCGTTCGATCGCCGGGTTCCGCCTGCGCGAGGGCAACGCGGTGGGCGTGAAGGTCACCCTGCGGGGCGACCGCATGTGGGAGTTCTTCGATCGGCTCATCAACCTGGCGATTCCTCGGATCCGCGACTTCCGGGGTCTGCCGCTCAACTCCTTCGACGGGCACGGCAACTACTCCTTCGGCGTTTCCGAGCAGTTGATCTTCCCCGAGATCAACTACGACCGCATCGACACCATCAGAGGCATGGACATCACGCTGGTCACGACGGCGCCCGACGACACGGCGGCGCGTGCGCTGCTGGAGTCCTTCGGTTTCCCGCTGCGACGCGACCAGGGCTGAGATTCTCGCAACACCCACTCCGACACTGCGAAAGTGACGACATGGCAAAGAAGGCACTGATCAACAAGCAGGCCCGCACGCCCAAGTTCCGGGTGCGGGCGTACACGCGCTGCCGCCGCTGCGGCCGACCGCGCTCGGTGTACCGGAAGTTCGGGCTCTGCCGCATATGCCTGCGCGAGCTGGCCCACGCCGGGGAGATTCCCGGACTGACCAAGGCCAGCTGGTAGGGGGTGAGCCCAGAATGACCATGACAGATCCCATCGCCGACATGCTGACCCGCATCCGCAACGCCAACGTGGCGATGCACGAGGAGGTGCTGATGCCTTCCTCGAAGCTGAAGGAGGCCCTCGCCGAGGTGCTCCGGCGCGAGGGATACATCCACGGGTACGAGGTGGCCGAGGCCGACGGGCCGGGACGGGTGCTCACCATCGACATGAAGTACTCCCCCGACCGCGAGCGGGTCATCCGCGGCCTGCGTCGGGTCTCCAAGGCAGGTCTGCGCGTGTACACCAAAGCCGACGGGGTGCCGCGCGTACAAGGTGGTCTGGGCGTGGCGGTGCTGTCCACCAGCAAGGGGCTCATGACCGACCAGGAGGCCCGCCGCCGTCGCATGGGCGGCGAGATCCTCTGCTACGTCTGGTAGGTGTGCAGTGTCGCGCGTGGGCAAGTCCCCGATCCCGGTGCCCCAGGGCGTTTCCGTGTCCATCGCCGGCGACGAGGTCACGGTGACGGGCCCGAAGGGCACGCTCCAGCACCGGCTGCCTGCATCCATCGGCGTGAGCCAGGACGCCGACACGCTGCTCGTTACCCGCTCCGACGACGAGCGGGAGTCGCGTGCACTGCACGGCCTCACCCGGTCACTCATCAACAACATGGTCGTGGGCGTGACCGAGGGGTACCGCAAGGACCTCGAGATCGTGGGTGTCGGCTACAGGGCCACCGCCCAGGGCCCGGGGAGCCTAGAATTGCAACTTGGATTCAGCCACTCGGTGCACGTCAAGGCGCCCGAAGGGGTGACGTTCGAGGTGCCCTCACTGACCGCCATCAGAGTTCTGGGTGCCGACAAGCAGGCCGTCGGCCAGACTGCGGCGGAGATCAGGGCGCTGCGCAAGCCCGAACCGTACAAGGGCAAGGGCATCCGCTACGCCGGTGAGCGCATCCGCCGTAAGGCCGGCAAGGCCGCCAAGTGAGTCCGGCCGCGACGCAGGGAGCACCGCTATGACGAATACATCCGCAATCCGCCGCCGGGGCCGACTCCGGCGACACAGCCGGGTACGGAAAAAGATCACAGGTACCGCTGAGCGCCCGCGCTTGGCGGTGTACCGCTCCAACCGGAACATCGCTGCGCAAATCATCGACGATGAGAACGGTCGGACGTTGGTCGCCGCCTCCACGCTGGAAGCCGATCTGCGCGGCAGCGACGCCACCGGCGTGGCCGCCGCAGGTGCCGTCGGGCGCCTGATCGCCGAGCGGGCTTCCGCGGCCGGTGTCACCACCGTGGTGTTCGACCGGGGCGGGTACACCTACCACGGACGGGTGGCCGCGGTCGCCGACGGCGCACGCGACGCAGGGATGCACTTCTGATGGCCGCCGTCGACGCGCTCGCGTCGCAGTTGCAACTGCGCGATTCCCGGGTCATCCACATCAACCGCGTGGCCAAGGTTGTCAAGGGCGGACGGCGCTTCTCGTTCTCGGCCCTCGTGGTGGTCGGCGACGGCGCCGGACACGTGGGGCTCGGCTACGGCAAGGCCAAGGAGGTTCCTCTGGCCATCCAGAAGGGCACCGAAGAGGCCCGCCGAGAGCTGTTCGCGGTACCCCTGACGGGCACGACCATCGTCCATCCCGTGCTGGGGCGATGGGGCGCGGGCAGGGTCCTCCTGAAACCGGCGGCGCCCGGTACCGGCGTCATCGCCGGCGGGGCGGCTCGGGCCATCCTCGAGGAGGCCGGCATTCACGACGTGCTTTGCAAGTCGCTGGGCTCGGCCAACCACATCAACGTGGCCCGTGCCACCATCAACGGCCTGCTCTCGCTCATGCGACCCGACCACGTCGGGCGCCTGCGCGGCCTCGACCCCAGCGAGTTCGTACCCGCCGGGCTGCTGGCCGCCTACAACGAGACCGAGCGCGACCGGCGCATGGCGCCACGCGCCGAGGGGGAATGACGGTGGCTCTGCGGGTGACACAGGTCCGCTCGGGCATCGGGCGCAAGCCGCCCCAGCGCGGCACACTGCGTGCCCTGGGCCTGGGCCGGATCGGAAAGTCCAACACGCTGGCCGACCGGCCCGATGTTCGGGGCGCTCTGGCCAAGGTTTCGCATCTGGTGACATTTGAGGAGGTGGAGGAATCGTGAAGGTCCACGACCTGAAGCCCGCATCCGGCAGCCGGACGGCGCGTCGCCGCGTCGGTCGGGGCATCGGGGGCAAAGGGGGCAAGACCGCAGGGCGCGGCATGAAGGGCCAGCGGGCCCGTGGCACCGTCCCGGTCGGCTTCGAGGGCGGTCAGATGCCCCTGCAACGCCGCCTCCCCAAGCTGCGCGGCTTCAACAACCCGTTCCGGGTGACCTACCAGCCGATCAACCTGGACGTCATCGAGGCTTCGGGCCTCGACGAGGTGACTCCCGAGACGCTTTACGCCCAAGGACTCGTGGGTAAGGGAGCCCTGGTGAAAGTTCTCGGCCGCGGCGAACTGACCCGGTCGGTGACGGTGCGCGCTCACGCGTTCTCCACCGCAGCCGGAGAGGCGCTCGAGGCGGTCGGGGCTACGGTGGAAGTCCTGCCCAAGCCGTGGGGCGACCGCCGTCCCCCCGCCAAGGGCAACGCTCTCACCAACCGCTAACGCGGCGCCGGTTCGCCAGAGAGTCGCAGCCAGAGGGAGGCACGTTCGGTGGCCCGAGTCCTGCAGAATATTGCCAACATCTTCCGCATCGAGGATCTGCGCGCCAAGATCCTCTTCACGTTCGCCATGCTGGTGGTGTACCGGCTGGGGGCGTTCATCCCCGCCCCGGGCATCAACCTGGAGGCCATCCGTCCGCTGCAGGAGGCAGCCGAGGACGGGGGCATCCTGAACTTCCTGCAACTCTTCTCCGGCGGCGCACTCACGCAGTTCGCCATCTTCTCCCTGGGGATCTTCCCCTACATCACCGCTTCGATCATCATGCAGGTGATGGGGGTGGTGGTGCCCCGCATCGAGCAGTGGCAGCAGCAGGGGGCGATCGGCCAGCGCAAGATCAACCAGTGGACCCGCTACCTGACCATTGGGATCGCTCTCATCCAGTCCACCGGTTTCGCCTTCCTCTTCCACAACAGCGGTGGCGGGCTCGTTGGCGGGTCGGGCATCCCCGACCTGTTGCCGGAGTTCACGGCGCCGCGGGTGGGGCTGGTCGTGCTGACCCTCACGGCCGGGACGGCCCTGCTGATGTGGATGGGCGAGTTGATCACCCAGAAGGGCATCGGAAACGGCATGTCCATCATCATCTTCGCGGCGGTGGTCAGCTCGCTACCCAACCAGTTCTCGCTCGTGAAGGGCAACTCGGGCTGGAGCGGCGTCTTCGAGGTGCTGGCCATGTACCTGGTGCTGCTGGTGCTGATCGTGTTCGTCGAACAGGGCCAGCGCCGCATCCCCGTGCAGTTCGCCAAGCGGGTGGTGGGCCGTCGCATGACCACCGGAGGCAGCACCTACATCCCCCTCAAGGTCAACCAGTCCGGCGTGATCCCCATCATCTTTGCCAGTTCGGTGCTGTACCTGCCGCAACTCGTCGTGGTGGTTCTGCCGGCGGGCGGCTGGGGAGAGGCCACCCGCATCTGGGTCAACGATCACCTGCTGCGCTATGACGACCCGTTCTACCTGGGCTTCTTCGGTCTGCTGATCATCGGCTTCGCCTACTTCTACACCGCCATCAGCTTCGATCCGGTGAAGCAGGCCGACAACATCCGCAAGCAGGGCGGGTTCGTGCCCGGCATCCGACCCGGCCGGCCCACGGAGCGCTACCTGGCACACATCCTGTCCCGCATCACGCTGCCGGGAGCGCTGTTCCTGGCGCTCATCGCCCTCACCCCCGCCGTGGTGATCGGCAACATCGTGCCCACAAGCACACAGGGCATCTTCAGTTTCACCGGCATCTCGATCCTCATCGCCGTGGGCGTTGCCCTCGAGACCATGAAGCAGATCGACAGCCAACTCATGCTGCGCAACTACGAAGGCTTCCTGAAGTGACAGCCAACTCATGCTGCGCCCGCCACCACGAAGGAAGTGACAGCCAACTCATGCTGCGCCCGCCACCACGAAGGCTTCCTGAAGTGACAGCCAACTCATGCTGCGCCCGCCACCACGAAGGCTTCCTGAAGTGACAGCCAACTCATGCTGCGCCCGCCACCACGAAGGCTTCCTGAAGTGACAGCCAACTCATGCTGCGTCGGCAACTGCAGCGGCTTCTTGAAGTGAGCGGCGTGCTCGCCGTCCTGGGACGTCAGGGCGCCGGGAAGGGCACGCAATGCGCGCTGCTCGTGGAGCGTCACGACGACGTGGTGCACGTGTCCACCGGGGAGATGCTGCGGGAGGCCGCAATGTCCGACAGCCCCCTGGGTAGGCGCGCCCGGGCCATCATGGCCGCAGGCGAGCTGATGCCCGACGAGGTGATGTGCGAGATCGTGCAGGAGCAACTCGATCCGCTGCTGGCCGCCGGGTACACGGTCCTGCTCGACGGCTTCCCGCGGACGCCAACGCAGGCCGACGCCCTGGCCGACATGACTGCCCCGGACGGCCTCGTCGGGGCCGCCCTCCTGGAGGTTCCCGTCGAGGAGGTGTCCGAGCGGATGGCCGCCCGTGGCCGCGACGACGACACCGCCGCCGTTATCGCCCGACGGCTCGAGCTCTACGAGACGCAGACGGCTCCGCTGGTGGACTGGTTCGATCACCGCGGCCTGCTGCACCGCGTCGACGGGGTCGGCCATCCCGAGGAGGTGTTCGACCGGCTCACCGCCGCGATGCGCGGGTCGGCACCGGAGGTGGTATCCGACGAGATCTCTCTGTAACCTTGCAGGTCGCGTTCAAGGTGGGAGTAGGACTCTGGCGAAATCCAAACAAGATGCGATCCTCATGGAGGGGAAGGTTGTGGAGTCCCTTCCCAACGCCATGTTCAAGGTCGAGTTCGACAACGGACACAAGGTATTGGCGCACATCTCGGGGAAGATGAGGATGCACTACATCCGTATCCTTCCCGGCGACCGCGTACAGGTGGAGTTCACGCCCTACGACCTGCAACGCGGGCGCATCACCTACCGGTACAAGTAGCGATACACCCCGGTCCAGCCGGGTACCCACCCCCCCCCGGTCACCCGCGGCCCACGCCGGTGATCCAACCAGACAAGACGAAGGCGGAATCGGAGATGAAAGTGCGCCCCAGCGTCAAAGCCATGTGCGACAAATGCCAGGTCATCCGTCGTCATGGTCGCGTGCGGGTGATCTGCGAGAACCCACGCCACCGCCAGAGGCAGGGCTGACGTGGCACGCATCTCCGGTGTCGACATTCCCCGCAACAAGCGCGCCGTGGTTTCGCTGACGTACATCTACGGCATCGGCCCCACAACCGCCGCCCAGACGTGCGAGGCGGTCGAGATAAGCCCCGACGTGCGCGTCAAGGATCTCACCGAGCAAGAGGTGGCCCGGTTGCGGTCTTATATCGAGCGCAACCTTAAAGTGGAGGGCGACCTGCGCCGCCGGGTCAGCCAGGACATCAGCCGCAAGCTGGAGATCGGCTGCTACCAGGGCATCCGCCATCGCCGGGGACTACCGGTGCGAGGCCAGCGCACCCACACCAACGCCCGCACGCGCAAGGGGCCACGCAAGACCGTGGCGGGCAAGAAGTCCGTCATGAAGAAGAAGTGAGGCAGAGGTAGTACCGGCTCCGGCCGGAATACCCACAACCGACGACCGGGCAGCCTTCGTCACCGCCGGTGACGGGCACCGGCGCACGAGACGCACCGAGGGGTCATGGCAGAAGGACAGACAAGGCGCCCACGCCGACGCGAGCGCAGGAACATCGGGCACGGCGTGGTGCACATCAAGAGTTCCTTCAACAACACGATCATCACGATCTCCGATCTGCGCGGCAACGTGGTCGCCTGGGCTTCAGCCGGCAACGTCGGCTTCAAGGGCTCCCGCAAGTCCACCCCCTACGCCGCTCAGATGGCGGCCGAGGAAGCGGCGCGCCGGGCCATGGAGATGGGTGTGCGCAAGGTGGACGTGCAGGTGCGCGGGCCGGGCTCGGGCCGCGAGACGGCCATCCGCTCGTTGCAGAATCTCGGTCTGGAAGTGACCGGCATCAAGGACGTCACCCCCGTGCCCCACAACGGCTGCCGTCCCGCCAAGAGGCGGCGGGTCTGATGTCTCGCTACACCGGACCCAAGGCGCGGGTATCCCGCCGCCTGGGAACCAACATCTTCGGTACCAAGGGCGAGGCGATCGCCCTGGACAAGCGGCCTTACCCCCCCGGCGAGCACGGGCGCACCCGCCGGCGCACCACGGCGTCGGAGTACCTGCTCCAACTGCAGGAGAAGCAGAAGGCCCGCTTCACCTACGGGCTGACCGAGCGTCAGTTCCGCAACCTGTACGCCGAGGCCAGCCGCCGGTCGGGCGTGACCGGCGAGAACATGCTCTGTTATCTGGAGTCGCGCCTCGACAACGTCGTGTACCGGTCGGGTTGGGGAGCCACCCGTCCGCAGGCACGCCAGTTCGTCCGCCACGGCCACGTGTCCGTCAACGACCGCCGCGTCACGATCCCGAGCTATCGGGTCTCCGCCGGCGATGTCGTATCGGTGCGCGAGAAGGCCCGCTCCATGACGGTCCTGCAGTGGAACGTCGACGTGCTGGACCGGGTACCCCCGGTGTGGCTGGAGGTCGTCGAGGAGGGTTGGGCTGCCAGCGTGCTGGCGGCACCGGTCCGCGACCAGATCGATGTTCCCATCAGGGAGCAGTTGATCGTCGAGCTCTACAGCAAGTAGCTCCAGCGAGGTTGTACATGCTTGAGATCAAACATCCGACGGTCGCCGAGGCGACCGCCGACGGCAATCGGCAGAAGTTCGTTATCGGACCTCTCGAGCCCGGTTTCGGCCACACCATTGGTAACGCCCTGCGGCGCACCCTGCTGTCGTCCATCCCGGGGGCCGCCGTCACGCACGTCCGGTTCGACGCGGCACTACATGAGTTCGACACCCTGCACGGTGTTGCCGAGGACATTTCCGACATCATCCTGAACCTGAAGGATCTGGTGCTACACAGCCACTCCCCGGAGCCGGTGCAGCTGCGGGTGGACGTCCTCGGGCCGACCGACGTGACCGGTGCGCACTTCGCCGTCAACCCCGACGTGGAGGTGCTGAACCCTGACCTGCACGTCGCCACCCTCAACGGCCGGGCGCGGTTCGCCGCCGACGTCACCGTCGAGCGAGGCATCGGCTATGCGGGTGCCGAGAGCCGCCCCGCCAGCGCAACCATCGGCGAAATCCCGGTGGATGCCCTGTTCTCACCGGTGCGCCGTGCCGCTTTCGAGGTGGAAGCTTCCCCGGGCGAGAGGGAGACCGCCTCCGACGAACTCGTGGTGGACATTCTGACCGACGGCACCATCACCCCACGCGAGGCGATGGCCACCGCCGGCGGCATGTTGCGCCAGTTGATGCAACTCATCGAGGGTCTGGCCGACGTATCCCTGCCCAGCGGCCTCGACCCGTCGGGAGCAGCCGACGTGCCATCGGACCTGCTGCTCTCCATCGACGACCTCGGACTGTCGGAACGGCCGCGTAACTGCCTGAAGCGCGCCCAGATCACCACCATTGGTGCCCTCGTGGCGAGGACGAGGCTGGAGTTGCTGGCGATCCCGAACTTTGGCGAGAAGTCGCTGGACGAGGTCCAGGTCTGCCTCGACGAGTTGGGCCTGGCTCTGGCGTCCGAGGACTGAGAGCGAGCCGATCATGCCTGGCCGACCGCGCAAGGGCCGCCGTTTCGGGGGCAGCGCCGCGCACCAGCGGCTCATGATGGCCAACCTGGTGGCCTCCCTGGTGGCCGCGGAGGCGATCGTGACGACCGAGGCCAAGGCCAAGGCGATGCAGCCCGTCGCGGAGAAGATGATCACCAAGGCTCGCAAGGGCGGACTGCACAATCACCGCCAGATCGTGGCCTACCTCAACGACCGCGAGATTGCCGACAAGCTGATCTCCGACATCGGCCCCCGCTACGCCAACCGCCCCGGCGGTTGCACCCGGATCCTGCGGGTGGGTCGTCGCTACGGCGACAACGCCCCCATGGCCCGCATCGAGCTGGTCTAGCCGACACCCGCCGGCGTGGCCCGCCTCCGCCTCCTGCTGGCCTACGACGGCGGAGGGTTCCGCGGCTTCGCCCCCAACGCCGATGTCCGCACCGTGGCCGGCGTGCTGGGCGCGGCACTCCAGCGGCGGTTGGGCTACCCGGTCCAGCTGACCTGCGCGGGACGCACCGACGCAGGGGTGCACGCCCGCGAGCAGGTGGTGAGCCTTGACGTGGCCGACGCCGACGCCACGCCGCAGTGCCTGGCGAATCTGCGCAGCGGGCTGAACCGCATGTGCGGCCCGGAGATCGCCGTCTTGGCAGCCGAGCCGGCAGCGCCGGACTTCGACGCCCGCTTCTCGGCGTTGTCCCGGGCCTACCGCTACACCATCTGGAACGCCTCCACGCACGACGTGTTCCGGCGGCACACCGCCTGGCACGTCCACCACCCCCTCGACGTCGCCGCCATGGCGGCGGCCGCGGCGCTGCTGGTGGGCGAGCACGACTTCGCCTCGTTCTGCGGACGTGCCACGCAGATCGTCGACGGTGAGTTGCGCGTCGCGCCCACCACTCGGAGGGTCCTGAACGCCCGCTGGGAGCATCCCGAGCCGGAGCTGCTGCACTTCGACATCGCCGCCGGTTCGTTCTGCCGGCAGATGGTTCGCTCGATCGTTGGCACCCTCGTGGGCGTGGGCCGCGGCCGGCGCTCAGCCGCCGACATACCTCTGATCCTGCAGAGCCGCGACCGCGCCGCGGCCGGGTCGGTTGCACCGCCGCACGGCCTCTGCCTGTGGGCGGTGAGCTATCCGTGACCTCCGTGCGCCAAGGGTGACCGGAGGGGGGATTATGTGCGCGGATAGGCCGATTCCGACAGGAACCTCGTATCCTTTCTGCGTGCGCACGTTCACCCCCAAGGCATCCGAAGTAACACGCACCTGGTGGATCGTCGACGCCGAGGGTCAGGTGCTCGGACGGATGGCCACGGAGGTGGCCCGTGTCCTGCGCGGCAAGCACAAGCCGATCTTCACACCCCACCTGGACTGCGGCGACCACGTGATCGTGGTGAACGCCGACAAGGTCGTCACCACCTCCGACAAGGCCGAGCGGAAAATGCTGCACCGCCACTCCGGCTATCCCGGTGGGCTCAAGTCGCAGACCCTGGGTGAGGCGATGCGCCGCAAACCGGCGGAGGTCGTACGGGGTACCATCCGCGGGATGCTGCCGCACAACCGTTTGGGCCGACAAATGCTCCGCAAGCTGAAGGTCTACGCGGGACCGGTCCATCCCCACCATGCCCAGAAGCCGCAGCCACTATCGCTCGGCAAGGGCTGAGGAGTCGTCCATGACACCGCCGCTCGTCCAGTCCACCGGTCGTCGCAAGCGTGCCGTGGCCCGCGTCCGCATCCGCCCCGGTCAGGGCCTCGTCGTGATCAACGGCCGGGAGTTCGAGGACTACTTCCCCTCCCCCACGCACCGTTCCCTGGCCACGGAGCCCCTGCGTGTCACTGATACCGGCGGCGTGTACGACGTGGACGCCACGATCGCCGGCGGGGGCCTCACCGGGCAGGCCGGCGCTCTGCGCCTGGGCATCGCCCGGTCACTGGAGAGCCTCGACGGGGACTGCCGGGAGAAGCTCAAGCGGGCGGGTTTTCTCACCCGCGACCCGCGCAAGAAGGAGTCCAAGAAGTACGGGCTTAAGAAGGCCCGCAAGGCTCCGCAGTTCTCCAAGCGGTAACGGCTCCAGCGACTCGGTCGCCACGAGCCGTCGCAACGGTTCGATCGTGTTCGGCACCGACGGGATCAGGGGACGGGCCTACGACCAGTTGAGCCCGGAGACAACCGCCCGCGTCGGCGCGGCGGTGGTGGCCACGTTCGGCTGCGACCGGGTGATTCTGGGTCACGATCCGCGGCCCTCTGCGGGGGATCTCATTGCCGGACTGCTTGATGGCCTGCGAGGCGTCGAGGTCGACCTTTTGGGCATCGCCCCCACGCCGGCGGTGGCGCATCTCAGCGCGACCGACGGGGTGCCCGGCATCGTGGTCTCGGCGTCGCACAACCCGTACTACGACAACGGCGTCAAGATCTTCGGTCCCGGTGGGCGCAAGCTCAGCGACCGCGAGCAGGAGGCGGTGACGGCAGCCCTCGACAGCCCCTTCGACGTCGGTGGCGCCCCCGCGGTTGGCGTCGACGCCGGCGGACGGCTCGAGGAGTACGTGGACCACGTGGCGGCGACGGTGCGCCCCGGCGCTCTTACGGGCGTGCGCCTGGTCGTCGACGCTGCAAACGGTGCCTGCTCGGCGGTGGCGCCTGCACTGCTGCGGCGGCTGGGGGCGACCGTCCGCGAGATCGCCTGCGCTCCCGACGGGCGCAATATCAACGACGGCTGCGGGGCGACGGTACCCGAACTGATCGCCGCCGAGACCCGTCCCGGTGAGGTGGGGCTGGCGTTCGACGGCGACGGAGATCGGGTCGTGGCATATGATCGGGGGCTGATCGACGGTGACCACATCGTCGCCCTCTGCGCAATCGACCGCCACGAGCGAGGTCGTCTGGCCGGCTCAACGGTGGTCGTCACGATCATGAGCAACATCGGCCTGCACAGATCCATGGCTCGCCACGGCATCGACGTTGTCACCACACCGGTGGGCGACCGTCACGTTCTCAGCGCGCTGGAGGCCGGCGGCTGGGACCTTGGCGGCGAGCAGTCGGGACATGTCGTCTTCCGGGATCTGGCCACCACCGGCGACGGCCTCCTGACGGCGGTGCAGGTTCTGGATCTCCACGTGCGCCGGGGCGCAGCCCTGGGGGAGTTGGCCGCGGCGGCCATGACCCGCTACCCGCAGGTGCTGCGCAACGTGGTGGTGCGGACCGATGCGGCGGAGACGCTGGCAGGGTTGGAGCCCGACGTGGACACCGCCCGCAGCGTGCTGGGCGACCGGGGCCGGGTGTTGGTGCGGACCTCGGGAACCGAGCCGCTGATACGCGTGATGGTGGAGGCCGCCACCGAGGCCGAAGCCGCCGAGGTGGCCGACAGCTTGGCCGCAGAGGTGGCCCGGCGGGCCGGCTGATGTGCGGGATCGTGGCGGTGCTGAGCCGCCCGCCGAGCTATGCGCCGCCGGCAGCGGCGGAGATCCGCCGGCTGCTGATCGGCGACAGTGGCGGCGGCTTGCGCCGGTTGGCGGAGCGACTGGGCGGCCCCGCCGGCTTGACCTGCCTGGTGCGCGACGCCGACCTGCGCGCCGAGGTGGTCGCGACGCTGCGGCGACTCGGCGCCGCAGGTGACGTCGACGATCCGCTGGCCGACGCTCTGTGGAGTATCGGCGAGGACCGGCTGGCGACAGCGCAGGCCGTGGCGGACTTCCTCGGTCCCGACGCCCCCGATGCGTCACCGGACCTCGTGTCGGGTTGGTGGTCGATCCAGGTCGCCCTGTCCGCCCTGGACCGCCTGGAGGTCCGCGGCCGCGACTCGGCGGGGATCGCCGTGATCGTCACCTCCGGCGATCCGGCGGCGGCAGGCATCACGACCGCCGATGCTCTGGGACGTTCGGGCAGTCGCTGGCAGGACGGGCCGGTGACGGTGCGCCTCCACAAGACGGCCGTCGAGGTCGGCGACCTGGGCGACAACACCCGGGTGCTGGCGGCAGCGCTGGCCGGCGACGAGACCCTGCGGCAGGCACTGGCGCAGCCGGGGGCGCGCTGCGCCGTCCTGGCGCACACCCGGTGGGCCAGCGTGGGCCTCATCACCGAGCCCAACGCCCACCCCGTGGCCTCCCTGGCGGCCGACGGACCTCCGTGGGTGTTCGCCGCGGTCAACGGCGACGTCGACAACTACGCCACGCTCGCCGGGCGCCACGATCTGGCGTACCCGCCGGCCGTCACCACCGACGCCAGGGTGGTGCCGGGTCTCGTGCGCCGTCTGCGCCCCGACGGGCAATCCGACCGGGAAGCCTTCGGAACCGCTGTGGCGGCCTTCGAGGGTTCCCACGCCATTGTGTCGATCAGCACCGACGCTCCCGGGAGCCTCCTGCTGGCTCGCCGTGGCAGCGGCCAGGCGCTGTACGCGGGCCTCGCGACGGACGCCTTCGTGGTCGCCTCCGAGCCGTACGGGCTCGTGGAGCAGACCGACACGTACTTGCGCTTCGACGGGGCCGACGGTGTCGGCGGGGCCGCCGGCGGAGGAGGTGAGGTGGTGCGGCTGGACGCAGCCGCAGCCGGCGAGACGGCCGGCGTCGGCCGCTGGTCCTACGACGGCGCCGAGCTCGCCGTCCCTGCGGTGACGCGTGCGCAGATCACCACTCGGGACATCGACCGCCGGGGGTATCCCCACTACCTCCTCAAGGAGATCAACGAGGCCCCGATCTCGTTCGCCAAGACGCTGCGCGGCCGGCTGGTGGGCGCCCCGGGCGGGCGCGGCGTGGCGCTGGACGGCGTCCTACCGGCGGTGGCCGAGCCACCCCGGCGGATCGTCGTCATCGGGCAGGGCACCGCCGCGGTGGCCGCCCGGGCCATCGCCGACACTATTTCCGCCGAGTTGTCCGGCGCGGAGGTGGAGGTATCGGCACGGCCGGCCAGCGAGCTGTCGGGTTTCGAGTTGAGCGACGACATGTCGGATCACCTCGTGGTGGCGGTCAGCCAGTCGGGCACCACCACCGATACCAACCGCACCGTGGATCTGGTGCAGGCCAGAGGAGCATCGGTGGTTGCCATCGTGAACCGGCGCGAGAGCGACCTGTCCGCACGGGCCGACGGCGTGCTGTACACCTCCGACGGCCGGGACGTGGAGATGAGCGTGGCCTCCACCAAGGCGTTCTACGCCCAGGTGGCCGCCGGCTTCCTGCTGGCCTGCGCGCTGGCCGACCGGCTGGGAGTGTCGCCGGGCGATCCGGAACGCCGCCAACGGCTGCTCGGCGCCTTGGAGGTGCTACCGGCAGCCATGGCGCAGGTACTGGACGCGCGTCCCCACATCGCAGACATCGCCCGGCGGCTCGCCCCGGCGCGGCGGCACTGGGCCACCGTCGGCAACGGGCGCAACCGGCTGGCAGCCGAGGAAGTGCGGATCAAGCTGTCGGAGCTGTGTTACCGGTCGGTGGCGTGCGACACCACCGAGGACAAGAAACACATCGACCTCTCCGCCGAGCCGCTGATCCTGGTGTGCGCAGCCGGGCTGGACCCCTCCACGGCCCGAGACGTCGCCAAGGAGGTCGCCATCTACGAGGCCCACCGGGGCGCCCCGGTGGTGCTGACCGACGACGCTGAGTTGGCCGCCTGCGCGGTGGAGTCGGTACTGCTACCGGCGGTCGAGCCGGAGGTGGCGTTCGTGCTGGCCGCCGTGGCCGGGCACCTGTTCGGCTACGAGGCGGCCCTGGCCATCGACGCCGGGGCCGAGCCGCTGCGGCGCACCCGCGGCGCCATCGAGGCCGCTCTGGATCGGGTACCCGACGGCACCGTTCCCGACGCCGAGGAGCTGCTGGCACGCCTTGCCCCGGAGATCCGGGCAGGTGCGGAGGAGTTCGGCCGCCAACTACGGGCCGGCCGCTACGACGGCCACCTCCCGGCGGGGACGGCCTCACGTCTCGATGTTTTGTACCGCTACGCCCTGGGGGTGCTGCCCCTGGACGCCTACGAGATCGACTACGGCGAGATGGGGACGCCGGCGGGTGTCCTGGAGCGGCTGCTGGGGGCGCTCACCGAGGCTGTCGAGGAGTTGACCCGGCCCGTGGACGCCATTCGCCACCAGGCCAAGACCGTGACCGTGGGCATTTCCCGCAGCGAGGAGGCGCTGCGCCACGTGGCGCTGGTACGTGCGGTCCTGGCAGCAGGCGCCGACGATGAGCGCCTCAGCTACGACACGCTGTCCACGCTGGCGGGGCTGGATCCGGCCGTGGCGCGGGTCACAGGGCACCTCCGCTACGTCGTCGACGGTGAGAACATAGAGATCGCCGACCGGGCAGGAATCGCCGCCGGCCTCGAGTCCCGCGTGCGCCGCGACCCGGCTCTGCGGGGCACGAAACGCGAGGTCAGCCGGGAGCGGCGCGTGCTGCTGACGCGGGGCCGCCGGGACGGGCGTCTGATCGTTCTGGCGCCGGAGATCAAGAGCGGTGACACCGTGGGCCTGGTGCTGCTGCACGTGGCGCTGCACGAGCGGCTGCCCGCCGCGGTCACCGCGGGCGTGCTGCGGCGCTACCGCGACCGCTACAGCCGCCTGCGCCACACCGTCACCGAGACCGAAGCGGGCTTCGACGAGGCGCTCCTCGCCGAGGTGCCGTTGGAGGACCTGTTGCTGGGCGGGCTGGCCGCCGTGGCCGACCACTGGCGTGGGGCGTCCTGATGATCCAAACCTTTGGGCCCCCTCCGGGCGGGTTTCCTCCGGTTCCAACCAACCGCTGGCGCGGGGTGTCCCCATGATCGGCGTGGACATCGTCGAGGTGCCCCGCTTTCGCGCCCTGCTGGCGCGCCGGCCGCGCATCGCCGAGCGCCTCTTTGCCCCCGGCGAGCGAGCCTACGCCCAGGCACGTCCCGACCCGACTGAGCGCCTGGCGGCGCGCTTCGCCGCCAAAGAGGCCGTCATGAAGGCGCTCGGCGCCGGTTTCGGGGATGTCTCGTTCCGGGAGGTGGAGGTGGTGCGAGCCACGGGCGGCCAACCCAACATACGCCTGGCAGGCCGTGCCGCTGACCGCGCCCGGCGTGCGGGCGTGACGGGCTGGCACCTGAGCCTCTCCCACACCGCCAACCTGGCCATCGCCGTGGCCGTCGCCATAGTCCCGCCCGCTCCCACGATGCCGGGTGCAACCCCGGAGCGTGCGTCGTGATCCCTGTCGTGACACCGAGCGAGATGGCGGCCATCGACGCGGCCGCCCCCGAGGGCACCGAGGTGCTCGTGGGGCGGGCCGGCGCTGCCGTCGCCGTGGCCGCCGTCGAGATGTTGACCGGCGACCGCGAGGGCGCCGCCGCGGTCCTCGAGGGGCGGCCGTCCGGCGACCTGCGGAGGAAGTTGCGGGGGCGCAGCGTTGTGATCATCGCGGGCGGTGGCAACAACGGGGCCGACGGCAGGGCCGCGTCCCGGTACCTGCAACGCGCCGGAGCGGAGTGCCGGATCATCGCTCCCGGCAGCGGCGGGATCCCCCCGGGCGACCTGCTGATCGATGCCGCCTTCGGCACGGGTCTGAACCGGCCGTGGACGCCGCCCGCCCCCGGCGGCACCGTCGGCGACGTTCTGGCGGTGGACATCCCCTCCGGCGTGGACGGCCTCACGGGAGGGGTGCGCGGCGGCGCGCTCACGGCGACGCGGACGGTCACCTTCGCCGCCCTCAAGCCGGGGCTGCTGCTGCAGCCGGGGCGCCGCCTGGCCGGCTCGGTCACCATCGCCGACATCGGGCTCGACGTCAGCGGTGCCATGGCACACCTGCTCACCAGCGCGGATGTGGCCGACCTGTGGCCGCGGCGGCCCGACGACGCCCACAAGTGGCGCTCCGCCTGCTGGGTGGTGGCCGGCTCGCCCGGCATGCGGGGGGCGGCGTCCCTTGCATCGCTGGCGGCCTTGCGCGCCGGGGCGGGGTACGTCCGACTCTCGGTGCCGGGAGGCGAGCCCGATGCCGCCGTGCCCACCGAGGTGGTCTTCCATCGGTTGCCTGCCGAGGGTTGGCACGAGCACCTGGACACGTCTCGATTCGGGTCGCTGGTGGTTGGCCCGGGCCTGGGGCGGAACCAGGCGGTTTCGGCGTCGGTCCGGAGGCTCGTTGCCGAGGCGACGGTGCCGCTCGTCCTGGACGGCGACGCCCTGGCGGCCCTCGGCCCCGACCCGGCCACGGTCCTGGCGGCGGCGCGGTCGCCGGTGGTCCTCACCCCACATGACGGCGAGTACGAGTTGCTACTCGGGCGCCCACCCAGCCCCGACCGCTTGGCGGCGGCGCGGTCGCTGGCCGCTACCGGCGCCCATGTCCTGCTGAAGGGGCCCACCACCGTGGTGGCTGCACCCGACGGTACGGCGCGGTTGGTGACATCGGGAGACGCCCGGCTGGCGACGGCCGGCACCGGCGACGTGCTCGCCGGCATGATCGGCGCTCTCCTGGCCCAAGGCGCCAACCCGCTGAACGCCGCATCGCTGGCTGCCCACGTGCACGGTCTGGCCGCCTCGCTGGGCCCGCCCGTGGGTTTCATCGCCGGCGACCTGTTGGGGGCGATCCCCGCCGCGCTGACCGCGGCGCTCGAGCCCCCGTCGGCATCCCCCGACGTCGGGGCCGGGGCCGTCTGATGCGTCCCACCTCGGCGGTCGTGGATCTGGCGGCGCTTCGCTCCAACGCCGCCGAACTGGCCCGCCGGGCGGCGCCCGCCACACTGTGCGCCGTCGTCAAAGCCGACGGCTACGGGCACGGAGCGGTGGCCGCGGCGCGGGCCGCGCTGTCCGGCGGTGCCGGCTGGCTGGCGGTGGCGCTCGTGGAGGAAGGCATCGAACTGCGCCAAGCGGGGGTGACAGCGCCCATCCTGCTGCTCTCCGAGCCGCGCCCCAACGAGATGGTGGAGGTCGTGGGGCACGGCCTGCGCCCCAGCGTCTACAGCGCCGCCGGTTTGGCTGCCGCGGCCGCAGCGGCCACCGCAGGCAACCAGCGCCTCCCGGTGCACCTCAAGATCGACACCGGCATGCACAGGGTCGGCGCCCACCCCGACGAGGCCGTACTGCTGTCCCGAGCCATCGCCGCCAAGGCCGACCTGTACCTGGAAGGGGTCTGGACACACTGCGCCGTAGCCGACGACGTGGAAGACCCCTACACAGAAACCCAGCTGGACCGCTACGAGAAGGTGCTGCAGGCGCTGGAGACCGACGGCGGCCTGTCACCGCCCGACGGCGAAGCACCGAGACCGTTCCTGCGCCACGCCGCCAACTCGGCGGTGCTGCTGACAGCCGACCGGACGGACATCTCGCCGATCCGGCGGCGCGGGCGCTACGACATGGTCCGGGCCGGGATCGCCCTGTACGGGTTGCCCCCCGCACCGAGACTGGCAACCGAGATGGCCGGGATGCAGCCCGCCATGCAACTGCGGACGCAGGTGTCGTACGTCAAGCGGGTGGCCGCCGGCGAGGGCATCTCCTACGGGCTGGCCCATCGCTTCGACGCCGCGCGCTGCGTGGCGACGGTGCCCATCGGCTACGCCGACGGGGTGCGGCGCGACTACGGGATGCGCGGCGGGGAGGTACTGATCCGGGGACGGCGCCGGCCGGTCGTGGGTGTCGTCACCATGGACCAGCTCATGGTCGACTGCGGTCCCCACTCCGACGTGACCGAGGCCGACGAAGTCGTGCTCATCGGCACGCAGGGCGACGAGAGCATCGACGCCACCGAGGTGGCGGAACGCCTGGGCACGATCCCCTACGAGGTGGTCTGCGATATCGGCCGACGCGTCCGCCGCCACTACTGCTGAGGCGCTGATCCGGTGAGCGCGCACGCATCGGCGTCGTCGCTCGACGGAGTGCGGGTGGGGCACTGGACGCATCCGAGTCGACGCACCGGTTGCACCGTGGTGCTGCTGCCCGCCGGCACCGTCGCTTCGGCCGAGGTGCGCGGCGGCGCTCCGGCGAGCCGCGAGCTGGACCTGCTGGCCCCCGAGCGGACCGTGCCGGGTCTCGACGCTGTGGTGCTCTCCGGCGGCTCCGCCTTCGGCCTGGCGGCCGCGGACGGCGTCGTGCGTTACTGCGCCGAGGCGGGGCGCGGCTTCCCCACACCCGCCGGGCCGGTACCCATCGTGGCCGGGCTGTCTCTCTATGACCTGATCGAGGGGCAGCCGCCTGCCTGGCCGGGGCCGGAAGCCGGCTACGAGGCGGCGCGCACCGCAACCGCGCCGGACGGCCCCAGCCGCTGGCCTGTCGGGCCGGTGGGAGCCGGTACCGGTGCCACCGTGGGATCCTGGCGCTCCCGGCGGACGCCCAGCGGCCTTGGCTCGGCGCAGCTGTGCTTCGAAGCCGACAGCGGCGCCGAGCAGGCCGTCGTGGTCGCCCTGCTGGCCGTCAACGCCGCCGGCGATCTCGACGACGGCTCGGTGGAGCGGTCGCTGCGCGCCGGCGACTTCCGGCTCCCGCAGCGCCCGCCCCTGGGCACCAACACCACCATCGGCGTGATCCTCACCAACGTGGCACTCACCAAGACGGAGTGCCTGCTGGTGGCCCAGAGCGGCCACGACGGCCTGGCACGCTCTCTCGTGCCGGTACACACCCGCTTCGACGGCGACGCCCTCGTGGCGGCCTCCGTGGGCGGCGTGGCGGCCTCGCCGGACGCCGTGCGGATCGCTGCCACCGTGGCGGTGAGCGACGCCGTACACACAGCAGTGGCGTCTGCCGCCACAAGTCTCGGCAGCTGAGAGATGGCGGTCGCACCGTCGGCTGTGCGGAGTTGCGCGAAAGCAGCCGTGCGTGCCGCTGCGACGTCCGAGCGGGGCACCGGAACACAGCCCGGCAACGGATGACAGTGGAACCTGCGCCGCCGCCGGTTCCCGTGCCGGCTGGTCGGGGCGGGCCGCAGCACATCCCCCGCCCGGACGGGACGAGACCGGGTGCGCCCGCCCCGTGGGCGCACCTGCGGGCCTCGGCGCGCCGTGTCGACCTCGGCGGGCTGCGGCGCACCCTGCAGGACCGGCGCGTCGAGCAGCCTTCAACAACGGAGCAGCGACTCTCGGCGGTGCTCGTGCCGCTGTACGTTCACGACGGGGAGTTGCACGTGATCCTCACCCGGCGGTCGTTGCACGTGCGCACGCACCGTCTAGAGGTGTCGTTCCCCGGCGGCGCCAGCGAGCCCGGCGACGCCGACCTGTGGGCCACCGCCTGCCGGGAGGCGAATGAGGAGATCGGCCTGGATCCCGCCGCGGCCGTCCGTATCGGCGAGTTGGACCCGTTCGTCACCGTGGGGAGCGACTCCTTCGTGCACCCCTTCGTGGCCGAGTTGCCCGCCGGCCGCCCCGAACGGCTACGCCCCGAACCGGCCGAGGTCGAGAAGATCCTGCACGTTCCGCTGACCGATCTGCTGGCGCCGGCCACCTTCCGGGAGGAACTCTGGCCCCGCGATGGCACGCTGCGCCCCATCACATTCTTCGAGATCCCCGGCGACACCGTCTGGGGCGCCACCGCGGCCATCCTCCGCCAACTCCTCGCCCTCGCCACCGCAACCGCAACCGCCCCGAGGTAGACGCCCAGTCCCGTCCCTCGTCGTTCCAGCGGAAGCAACGTCACCTCGGACCCCGATCCGCGGCGGGATCCAAACTTCATCGGTCGGGCCGGCTTTGCACTCGCGTTGTTCGCGCGGTGGCGGAAGTGCCCAAGGGTGGTGCCGGGGTGAGGGCGCTGCGCCCGACGATCCCCCCGCAGGATGCACTAGACAAGGTGGATGGACCCCGTACCGCACGGTGCTGAGAGTTCTGCTGCGCCGCCGGCAGCGCACATGACCCCCGACGAGTTTCGCCTGTGGGGAGGGCGGTTTCTGGAGTGGGTGGCCCAGTTCCACGAGCAACTAGGGAGCTATCCGGTGCTGTCCCGCGTGCGTCCCGGTGAGGTCGCAGCCGGACTGCCGGAATCGCCACCCACCGAGCCCGACGACTTCGCCGACGTGTTGGCGGACCTCGAGCGGGTCATCCTGCCGGGCCTCACCCACTGGCAGGCACCGGGCTTCTTCGCCTTCTTCCCCACACCCGCCACCGGCCCCGCCATCCTTGGCGACCTCCTCTCGTCGGGCATGGGGGTGCAGGGCATGCTGTGGGCCACCAGCCCGGCCGTCACCGAGTTGGAGACCAGGGTTATGGACTGGATGGTGGAGTTGTGCGGCCTGCCGCAGCGGTTCCGCAGCGATGGTGCCGGTGGCGGGGTCATCCAGGACTCGGCCTCCAGCGGCACGCTCTGCGCCCTGGTGGCCGCCCGCGAACGGGCGCTCGGCGCCTCGGGCTCCCTGGGGCTGCGCGACCTGGTGGTGTACACCTCCGAGCACGCCCACTCGTCGGTCTACAAGGGCGCCCGCATCGTTGGCTTCACCCCCGACCGGATCCGCTGGGTGGACACCGACGCCACCCACGCCATGCGCCCCGAGGCGCTCGCCGAGAGCGTCGCCGCCGACCGGCGCGCCGGTCTGTGGCCCTGCGCCGTGGTCGCCACCGCTGGGACGACCTCCTCGCTGGCGTTCGACCCGGTGGCCGCCCTCGCCGCCGTGGCCGCGGCCGAGGGGATGTGGATACACGTCGACGGCGCCTTCGCCGGCTCCGCGGCGGTGTGCCCCGAGTTGCGCTTCGTGAACCGTGGTCTCGACGCCGTGGACAGCTACAGCTTCAACCCGCACAAGTGGCTGCTCACCAACCTCGACTGCTCGTGTATGTGGGTGGCCGACCGCCGGGCACTGACCGACGCCCTGAGCGTCACGCCGGAGTACCTGCGCAACCCGGAGAGCGACAGCGGCGCGGTCATCGACTACCGCGACTGGCAGGTGCCGCTCGGCCGGCGGTTCCGTTCGCTGAAACTGTGGCTGGTGCTGCGCTGGTACGGGGCAACCGGCCTGCAGGCGCACATCCGCTCCGGTGTGGGCTGGGCGCAGTCGTTCGCCGAACAGGTGGCCGCACACCCCGACTTCTCCCTGGCCGCCCCGGCGCCGCTGAGCCTGGTGTGCTTCCGCCACCGTGCCGGCGATGAGGCCAATCGGCGCATCCTGGAGGACGTGAACAGCTCCGGGCGCTTCTACATCACCCACACCGTCCTCGACGGCCACTACACCCTGCGCCTGTCGGTGGGCACTCCCGCCACCCGCGCCCACCACGTCGAAGCCGTCTGGGAGGCCATCGAAACCGCCGCCGCCCGCCTCTGAGCGCCCCGGCGGCTGCGCCGCCGGCAATCAACGGACCGAGGGTGGGGGACGCCGGGGTCGAGGCCGGATCGATGACGAAGGCGAGAGCCGGACCCGGCACCGGCGGTCCCCGCCCGGACAACAGCGGGCAGAGGAGTGACCGACGGGTGCCGCTTGCGGGCTGGTGCTCTGCGTAAGCTCCCGGAGCGGAGGTGCGTGGCTATGGCGGACATCGAGATCGGATTCGGCAAGAGTGGGCGGCGGGTCTACGGGCTCGACGAGATCACCATTGTGCCCAGCCGGCGCACCCGTGATCCCGACGAGGTGGACGTCTCCTGGGAGATAGACGCCTACCGGCTGCCGCTGCCCCTGCTGGCCTCGGCCATGGACAGCGTGGTGTCGCCCACCACCGCCGGATTGATCGGCCAACTCGGCGGCGTCGGCGTGCTCAACGCGGAGGGCCTCTGGACCCGCTACGAGGATCCCGCCCCGGCGTTCGAGGCCGTCCGGACCGCGTCCCCCGACAACGCAACGGCGTGCCTGCAGGAGGTGTACACCCCGCCGGTCATCCCCGAACTGATCGGCGAGCGGGTGCGGCAGATCCGCGAGCACGCACCGCTCGTGAGCGTGGCCGTCACCCCGCAGCGGGCCGCCGTACTGCTGGCGCACGTGACCGCGGCCGATGTGGACCTGCTGGTGATCCAGGGCACGGTGGTGACAGCCGAGCACAAGTCGCGGGCGCGCACCCCGCTCAACCTGAAGAAGATCGTGCGGGAGTTGCCCATGCCGGTTGTGGTGGGCGGCTGCGCCAGCTACGAGGCTGGACTGCACCTCATGCGCACCGGCGCGGCCGGTGTACTGGTCGGGGTGGGCCCCGGAGCGGCCTGCACCACCCGGGGCGTGCTGGGCATCGGCGTCCCCCAGGCCACCGCCATCGCCGACGTCCGGGCGGCGCGCATGCGCCACCTGGACGAGACGGGCGTCTACACCCACATCATCGCCGACGGCGGCATGGCCACCGGAGGCGACATCGCCAAGGCCGTGGCGTGCGGGGCGGACGCTGTCATGCTGGGTTCGCCTCTGGCAGCGGCCACGGAGGCACCCGGCGGCGGTTACCACTGGGGCATGGCCACCCCGCACGCGGTGCTGCCGCGAGGCGCCCGCGTACACGTGGGCAGCCGCGGCACGCTGGCGGAGATCCTCCTCGGTCCGGCTCGCCAGCCGGACGGCCGTGGCAACCTGTTCGGCGCGCTGGCGGGGGCCATGGCGTCCTGCGGTTACACCACCCTGAAGGATTTCCAGAAGGCCGAGGTCATGGTGGCGCCGTCCATCGCCACGGAGGGGAAGGCTCTGCAGCGCCAACAGGGCGTGGGCATGGGCCGGTGACATCGTGACGCCCGACGCGGCCGACGATCCGCCCGAGGGCCCCGCCGGCCGGCGCTCCGGCGTGCTGGTGGTGGACTTCGGCGCCCAGTACGCCCAGCTCATCGCCCGCCGGGTACGCGAGGCCAACGTCTACAGCGAGATCGTGCCCCACGACATCTCCGCGGAGGAGGTGCGGCAGCGATGCCCCGCAGGCTTGATCCTCAGCGGAGGCCCCAAGTCGGTGCATACCGACGGCGCTCCCCGCCTCGACCGCGACGTCCTGTCGCTCGGCGTGCCGGTGCTGGGCATCTGCTACGGGGCGCAGCTCCTGGCGCACGAGTTGGGCGGGCGGGTGGACCGCAGCGGCCTCGCAGAGTACGGGCGGGTGAGCCTCGACGTGTCCCGTCCCGGCGTGCTCGTGTCGGAGAGCCTCCCCGCCACGCAGCAGGTGTGGATGAGCCACTTCGACGCCGTCGTGCGCCCGCCGGAGGGGGCCGTGATCACCGCCGTCACCGCCGACTCACCGGCGGCGGCCTTCGAGCATCCCACCCGTGGCCTCTTCGGCGTGCAATTCCACCCCGAGGTGGCACACACCCCGCACGGGCAAACCATGCTGGAGAACTTCCTGTACCGGGCGTGCGGCTGCGCGCCCGAGTGGACGCCCGCATGCATCGTCGACAGTTCGGTGGCGGCGGTACGGGCGCAGGTCGGCGACGGCCGGGCCGTCTGCGGGCTGTCCGGCGGCGTGGACTCCGCTGTGGCGGCGGCGCTCGTGCGGCAAGCCATCGGCGACCGCCTCACCTGCGTCTTCGTCGACACCGGGTTGATGCGTGCCGGCGAGGCCGACCAGGTGCGCAACACGTTCGGCGGCGACGGGTTTGTGTCCGTGGACGCCGCCGAGGCGTTCCTGGGTGCCCTGGCGGGCATCACCGACCCCGAGGCCAAGCGCCGCATCATCGGCGAGTTGTTCGTGCGCATCTTCGAGCAGCAGGCACGGGCGCTGGGCAAGGTGGACTTCCTGGTGCAGGGCACGCTGTACCCCGACGTGATCGAGTCGGGTGGCGACGTGGCCGCCCTCATCAAGAGCCACCACAACGTGGGGGGACTTCCCGCCGACATGGAACTGGAGTTGGTGGAGCCGCTGCGCGACCTGTTCAAGGACGAGGTGCGTCTGGTGGGCGAGCGGCTGGGTCTGCCCGACGAGGTGGTGTGGCGCCACCCGTTCCCCGGCCCCGGTCTGGCGGTGCGCATCGTGGGGGAGGCCACCCCGGAACGTGTGGAGACAGTTCGGGCGGCCGACGCCATCGTGCGTGACGAGATACGCAGCGGCGGGCTCGACCGGGAGGTGTGGCAGGCCCTCGCCGTCCTGGTGGACGTGCGCTCGGTGGGTGTGATGGGTGACGAGCGGACCTACGGACACCCGATCGTGATCCGGGCCGTCACCAGCTCCGACGCCATGACCGCCGATTGGGCGCGCCTGCCGCACGAGATGCTGGACACCATGGCCGGGCGGATCGTGGCCGAGGTGCCCGGTGTGAACCGCGTGGTCTACGACATCACGTCCAAGCCGCCTGGCACCATCGAGTGGGAGTGAGCCCGTCGGGCTACTCCGCTGTCGCTACTGGCCGGACGGCCGCACGAGCATCGCCAGGTTCACCGAGAACTCCAGTTCGCGCCGCTGGCGGTCCACCTTCGTTACCTCCGCCAGCACGGCGTCGCCGGGCACCACCACGTCCCGGGGATGGCGGATGGGGTACTCCGCCAGTTCCGCGGTCGGGACGAGCCCCTCGATCCGGTCGTCAATCCTGACGAACGCCCCGAACGGCGCCAGAGCCGTGACCGTCGCCTGGTGTCGCTCACCTGTCTTGACACCCTTCAAGGGGTCGTCGCCGAGCCGCAGCGACAGGTCCAGGCTCATCTTGGCGGGGGCCGTGGACAGCACCCTTGCCTCCAACTCGTCGCCCACCGCCACGACGTCGCCGGGGCGGCGGACCCGGAACCAACTCAACTCGCTGCGGCGGATGCGGCCGCGAATGTCGCCGTCGGCCCGCACCAGCGCCCCGAAGTCCTCCACCTTCGTGATCCTCACCTGCAGCACCGTCCCGAGCGCCAGGTCGGCCAGCTTCTGGCGCGCCGCCTGCCGATCTCGTGTTCGCAACGCCGCCTTACGGGAGAGAATGCAGCGCCCCTTTAGCTGGTTCACTTCGGTCACCTTGCACTCCACGGTGGTGCCCACCAGGGACTCCATGTCGTCCGTGCCCGCCATTGACGCCGGCACGAACGCCCGGACCCCGACGTCCACCGTGAGACCCGCCGCCACCGCGTCGGTGACCACCCCCGAGATGATCTCGCCGGTCTTCTTGGCGCTCACGACCAACTCCCAGGCGCGCTGCTGGCGCCCCCAGCTGCGGGACAGAACGATGCGCTTCTTGTGGTCCTCGCGCACCAGCACCGCGGCCTCCACGATGTCACCGATCTTCACCTCGGCGGTCAGGTCCACATCCAGTCCGGCCGCCCAGTGGCGGCTGCCGATCATGCCGACGCGCCCGGACCCAAGATCCAGCTCCAGTTCCCGCTTCTCGACAGAACTGACGGCTCCCGAGACGATGTCCCCGCTGTTCAGGCCGCCGGTGGTGCCGACGGACGGGATCGGGGCGCCGATCTCGGTGTGGCGGCCATCGGGGACGGTTGCGGCGTCGCCGGCCGGCGGTCCGGTGGCGACATGCTCCGTCGATGTCCCCGAAACAGAGGCGGCGCCCGCGTCCTGCATGCCGGAGGAGGCATCCTCGGTCGGCAGCTGAGCGGAGGTCGCATCCTCGTCCGGCCCGTCGGGAGGGGAGGCAGAATCCGCTTCCGACATCTCGGGAGCGACAGTGTCCTCTATCGGCGTCTCGGGGTCGGGGGCGACCTCCGCGTCCGGCGTCTCGAGGTCGGGGGCGGCATCCTCTATCGGCGCGTCGAGAGCGATGTCCTCCATCGGCGCCACGGAGGTGGAGATGTCCTCGACCAGCGCCTCGGGAGCGGCCGCTGCGGCGGTGTGTTCAGGCTGTCCGGCGGTGTCGATCACGGCGCCGATGGTACCGCCCACCGATGCGGCTTCTCACATCGCGACGACGGCGGAGTGCTGTCACCCTCCACCGGTAGGGTGCCGACCGTGGTGCCGCTCAACCCCGCCCAGTACGACGCCGTCCTGCACGAGCGGGGCCCGCTGCTGGTCAGCGCCGGCGCCGGATCGGGCAAGACACGGGTGCTCACGCACCGCATCGCCCATCTGATCACCGAACGGCGGGTGTCGCCCTTCGCCATTCTGGCCATCACCTTTACCAACAAGGCCGCCGACGAGATGCGCAGCCGGGTGGTCGACCTCGTCGGACCGGTGGCGAACAGCATGTGGGTGCGCACCTTCCACTCGGCGTGCGTTCGCATCCTCCGTCGGGACGCCGAGAAGGTCGGTTACCCCTCCGGATTCAGCATCTACGACCAGGCCGACTCGGTACGCCTCACGCGTTACATCCTGAACGATCTGGGGTTGGACAGCCGCCGCTCGACGCCACAGGCCTTCCATGCCCGCATCAGCGCCGCCAAGAACGACATGATCGGCCCGGAGGCCATCGCCGACTCGGCCTACGGCTCGCAGCGCTACCAGGAGCACACGGCGCAGGTCTACGCCGAGTACCAGCGCCGCCTGCGCAACGCCGGGGCGATGGACTTCGACGACCTGCTGGGCGTGACGGTGCGCCTGTTCCGCGAGCACCCCGACGTCCTGGCCGACTACCAGGAACGCTTCCAGCACATTCTGGTGGACGAGTACCAGGACACCAACCGGGCGCAGAACTCGCTGGTGCTGATGCTGGGCGCCGAGCACCGCAACATCTTCGTGGTGGGCGACGCCGACCAGTCCATCTACCGCTTCCGCGGCGCCACGCTGCGCAACATCTTGGACTTCGAGAGCGCCTTCGAGGACACGGCCGTGATCCTGCTGGAGCAGAACTACCGCTCCACGCAGAACGTGCTGGACGCCGCCAACGCCGTGATCGCCCACAACCCCGGTCGCCACCCCAAGAGGCTCTGGTCCGACGCCGACCGGGGCGAGCCGATCACCTGGTACCGGGCCGTCGACGAGAACGACGAGGCCCGCTGGGTGGTGCGGGAGATCCAGCGGCTCGCCGACGACGGACATGCCCTGAGCGACATGGCGGTCATGTACCGGATCAACGCCCAGAGCCGGGCCGTGGAGACTGCGCTCAACACGGCCGACCTGCCGTACCGGGTCATCGGCGGAACGGCCTTCTACGACCGCCGGGAAATACGCGACGCCCTGGCGTACCTACGCGCCCTGGTGAACCCCGCCGACGAGGTGAGCATGAAGCGGGTCCTGAACGTGCCCCGGCGCGGCATCGGCGACCGCTCGGTGCAGCGCCTGGATGCCTGGGCCGCCCACGCCGGCCTGCCGTTCGGTGAGGCGCTGCGCCGGCCCACCGAGGCGGGCATCTCGGGCCCGGCGCTGGCGGGGATCGAGAAGTTCACGGCGCTGCTGGACGAGGCCGCCGCCAGACTGGACGAGGGCCCCGGCCCGACTCTGGAGTTCCTGCTCACCGCCGCCGGCTACATGGGCGAGCTGTTCGAGGAGGCCGAGCAGCACATCGAGGCCGAGGGCCGCCTCGAGAACCTGGCCGAACTGCTGAGCCTGGCGAGCGACCACGACACGGTGGCCGATTTTCTGGAGCAGACCGCCCTGGTGTCGCCCACCGACGAGTTGGACCGCTACGAGCCGAAGGTGGTGCTGCTCACGGCCCACGCCGCCAAGGGGTTGGAGTTCCCGGTGGTGTTCCTCGTGGGCCTCGAGGAGGGGATGTTCCCGCGGATGCAGGCGCAGGACGACCCGGCCGAGATGGAGGAGGAGCGCCGCCTGGCCTACGTGGGCATCACCCGGGCCCGCGAGCGCCTCTACCTCAGCGACGCGCAGAGCCGGACACTCTGGGGCAGCACCCAGTACAGCCTGCCGAGCCGCTTCCTGGAGGAGATTCCTGCCGAGTTGTTGCACGAGGTCTCCGGGCGTGTTCGGCCCGCGGCCCGCCGGGAACGCTACGGCGACACCGCCGAGGGCATCACCGGCGGCTATGCAACCGACGGAGCCCGCACCTCCCCCGGCCAACGTCGCACCGCGTGGCGCGAGGCGCAGGTGGAGCGCGCCCTGCACAGCACGCAGGCCGCGCCGGCCATTTCGGGACCGGGCCTGAGTGGCGCCGAGGTGTCGGTGGGTACCGACGTGCGCCACCCCGCCTGGGGTACCGGAGTGGTGATCGACCTCATCGGAACCGGCGACGCGGCCGAGGTGACGGTGCGATTCCCGGGCGTGGGAGAGAAGCGCCTGCTACTGGCCTGGGCGCCCCTGGAGAGGGTCGGTCCGTAGGGAGGCCACTGCGTAGTTCATCGGCAGTACAGGCCGGACCGCTTGGCAGTGGATTCCGGCCTCCGCCGGAATGACGAGATCAGGTGGCCGGGAGAACCACTCAATCCCCTAGTCGCCGTCGCCGACGGCGTTCAGGTCCACGATCAGGTCGCCGTCGGTGATCCGCACCTCGTAGACGGGCAACCCCTCGCCGTTCGCGTCGGTGACCGTGCCGTCGCAGGGGTCGGTGAACACGCCGGCAGCAGGCTGCCAGACCAGGGTGCAGTCCCGCCCGGCGCCGGGCCGGCGGGCATCGAAGGCGAACCAACCGTCCGCCGGGCTCGTGCCGAGGTGCTGCAGAAAGATGTCCCGGTTACCGCCGGCGAGGTCCGGGTACAGCAGCGGCCCGTCCCGAGCGATGACCCGGCTCATCTCCGCCGGATCCCCCGCCTCGAAGGTGTCGTCGCCGAGACGCACGGTCACCTCGCCGGTGCCGGCCAGGCGGCTCATGCCCCATACCAGCGCGACCCCCGCGATGACGCCCACGACGCCCACGACAATGGCCCGCTTCGGGCGGAGGGACAGACCACGCGCAACCGGCATGCCGACAAGTATGGGGCCTGCTGGCCCGCTCCGGGCGGGGGCCGCCGGTGCCGTGTCCGGCTCTCGCCTTCGTAATCGATCCGGCCCCGACCCCGGCGTCCACCGCCCTGCGTTGGCGCTCCAGTGGCTCTGGCCGGCTACTCGTAGCCGATGGCCTCCAGCACCTTCAGGCGCCCCGCCCAGATGGCCGGCAGCACGCCGCTCAGGAGTCCTGCCAGGGCGGCCACGATGAGGTAGATGATGATCTGGCCAGCCGGGATGGCCAGCGTGCTCACCACGGAGTCCGGAATGATGTCAGCCGCCAGGACGCCGAACGCCACTCCGAGGACGGTGCCCAGGATCCCGCCGAACGTGGCCACGACGAGGCCCTCCCAGCAGACCATGCGGCGCATCTGGCCACGCGTCATGCCGACGGCCCGGAGCAGCCCCAACTCCCGTGTGCGTTCGACAACCGACAGCGCCAGGGTCGCCACGATGCCGAGCACGGCGATCACCAACGAGAGCCCCAGGAACACGTTCACCACAATCAATGCCTGATCGATGTTGTCGTCGGCAGCGTCGCGGAATTCGGCACGCGAGCGCACCGTCACCTGCGGGTAGTCGGCGGCTGACTCGGAGATGGCTGCTCTGGCCGCCTCCTCGCTCACACCGTCGGCGGTCAGGACCGACACGAACTGATCCACGTTGGTATCGAAGTAGCGGTGCCACGTGCTCGGCGACACGACCCACGGACCGACGATCGCGTCGTCGGAGTAGATGCCGGCGAGCTTCCAGGTGACTCGCTCACCGCCGAGGACCTCGACTTCCAGGCTGTCGCCGACCGAGAGCCCGTACTTCTCGGCCTGATCCACATGGGCGAGTATTTCGTCGAAGGGCGGGTCGTTCACTGCTCCGGAGACAGGGTCCACGTCCACGTGCGCATCGAGTTCGGTGGTGTTCACCGACATCAGCCCGTGCACGGTGCCGTCGCCGGGGGTACGGAACGCTCCGCTCAGCCAGCGGTACGTCGCCACCGAGCCCACTTCCGGGAGGGCTTCGAGGTCCTCGCCGAGGCGGGGGCTGAACCCGCTGAACTGGTCCGCGCAGTCGCCGATGCAGACGAACCAGTCGGCGTTGGCCTGCTCGTCGAGCACCTTCGCGACGCTGCTCTTCAGCGAGTCGGCCACCACGCTCACGGTGACCACGAGCGCCAGCCCGATCATGAGGGCAGCCGCTGTGGAGGAGGTACGGCGGGGGCTGCGGGCCGCGTTCTGGCGCGCCAAGTGCCCGGGCGTGCCGTCGAGGCGGGCCAGCGGAGCGCCCAGCGCACGCGCCATCGGTCGTGCGAACAGGGGGCTCGTCATGTTGATGCCCACGAACACCGTCAGCACGCCCATCGAGAGGGCGACCAGCAGATGCGTCGTGTCGAGATCTGCGAACGCAGTGGTGAGGAGCAGCGCCAGCCCGACGGCGGCCACCGCCAGCCTTCCGGCCCACCAGACGAGCCGCTTGCCTCCCCAGTTGGCGAGGATCGCCGCCAGCAGCGCAAGGGGGATGAGCGCCGGCCAGTCGCCGATTATGCCCAGCCCCAGCCAGTCGCCTGCCAGGCCCAGCACCAGCAACGCCACGCCGGCCAGCAGGACGGCGGCGCCAACGACCGGGCGCCGGGCGACCACCGCGCTGGAGAGCCGGGCGTCCTCCCGCAGGGCTTCGACGGGCGTGATCCGCCGGGCCTTGATTGCCGGTGACAGTGCGGCCAGCACGGTGATGCCCACGCCGACGGCGATGGCGACACCCACCGTGCGCCCCGACAGCAGCAGCGGATCGATCGGCAACTCGCCGCCGAGGGCGCCGAAGATGGCCTTGAGCGCCGCCGACACGCCGATGCCTCCGCCGAGGCCGAGCCCCGTCGCGAGCAGACCGACCACGGCCGCCTCCCCCAGCACCGACCGCCTGATCTGAACGCCGGTGGCGCCGACGACTCGCAGCAGCCCCAACTCGCGGATGCGCTGGCCGATCACGATGGAGAAGACGTTGTTCACGAGGAACGCCGAGACCACGAGGGTGATGATGGCGAACGCCAGCAGGATGTACTGGAAGATCGTGATGAACTCACCGAACTCTGCGCTCTGCTCCTCGGCCACCTGCTCGACGGTCAGCACTTCGATCCCCGGCGGCAATGTCGCCCGGAGTGCGCCGGCGACGGCCTCGATGTCGGCGTCCCGGTCGACGTCCACGAGGATCTCGTCCCAGCCGGTGCCGCCGTTGAGCAGCTCGGTGGCGGTGGCCAGGTCGAAGACGGCGAACTGCACCCCCTGCGACTGGTCGTCCTCGGGATCGGCCCAGTTCACCGTGCCCACGAGTTCGAACGAGCGCGTTCCCTCGGGGAGGCTTATGCGGTATGTCTCGCCGATCCGGAGATCGGCGAATTCGGCGGTTCCGGCGTTGGTGGCGAACTCGCTCGGACCGGCCGGCGGCCGACCCTCGGCCAGGAACAGTTCGCTCAGGGCCGGTTCGTCGGACCAGCTCACACCGAACTGGGGCGGACCGAAGGATTGCAGCGGCTCGCCCTCTTCGTCGATGATGACCACGTTCCAGGCGCCGACACCACCGGTGGTGGCGGCGACCCCGTCGACGTCGGCGATCTCGTCGGCCAGCGCGGGGTCCACCTCGGGCGCGTTCAGCCGATCGCCGAACTCGATCTCGCTGCGCACCCTCAGGTCGATCGATCCGGCGATGTCGTCGGCGATGTCGTCGAAGGTGGCGCGCAGGCTGTCGGTCACGATGAAGACGCCCACCACGAAGGAGACACCCAGCACGACGCTCAACGCCGTGCCCAGGAAGAGGAACTTCCTGTTGGCGATGTTCTTGAGGGTGAGTCGCAGCAGGAACATGACGGGGGTTCAGCCTCTCGGGCGTTGCGCGACGGTGCCTCGGTGAGCCTGGCCCGGGGCCTCAGGCACCGAGGTTCCTGACCTTGTCGAGCACGCCGTCGACGGTCGGGTCTCGCATCTCGTCGACGATCCGGCCGTCCGCCAGGAACACGATCCGGTCGCTGTAGCTGGCGGCCCCGGCGTCGTGGGTCACCATCACGATCGTCTGACCCAGTTGCTCGGAGGCACGCCGCAGGAACTCCAGGATCTCCGCTCCGGTCCGCGAGTCCAGGTTCCCTGTGGGCTCGTCGGCGAAGATGATGCGGGGGCGGCTCACGAGCGCCCGCGCCACGGCGACCCGCTGCTGCTGCCCACCCGAGAGCTCGTTCGGCCGGTGCGTCAGGCGGTCGCCCAGGCCGACGGCGTCCACCACCTCCGTCAGCCAGCCGTCGTCGGGATCGTTGCCTGCCAGGGAGATGGGCAGGGTCATGTTCTCCCGCGCCGTCAGGGTGGGGATCAGGTTGTAGGCCTGGAAGACGAAGCCCACCGCCCGGCGCCGCAGCAGGGTCAGATCTTTGTCGTTGAGCGCGCCGAGTTCGGTCTCGCCGATGAAGACCTGCCCGTCGGTGAGGTTGTCCAGACCGGCCATGCAGTGCATCAGGGTGGACTTGCCGGAGCCGGACGGCCCCATGATGGCCGACAACTTCCCGCTCTCGAACGCCACGTCAATGCCGTCGAGAGCGCGGACTTCGGTGTCGCCGCTGCCGTAAATCTTCAACGCCCCCACGGCGCGTGCTGCACTGCCGGAACCGTTCTCCGCCAGGGGTCGGCCGTTCGCCATGTTCAAACTCTCCGAGGTTGCCATTCGAGTACGCGGGCGAGCCTACCGGTGGGGTTTCCCCCTCCACCCGGCTCGTTCGCGATTCTTTAGCGGTTCTTACGCTGTTCTTCTACGGTCCGCGACGCCGCCCAGGATGCAGACCCGAACGGGCTCCGCGCGGCGACTGCCGGTGCCCCTGGTAGTGGACGCCCTCCTTATCGGTGGCCGTGCCAAGCCGTGCTGACGCCTTTAACGCGCAACGCCGCCGGGAATCGATCTCCGGCGGCGTTGCAGTTGGAGCAAGGGCGTGTTTCAGCCGGTGGGCTGGGATACCACCCGCAGGTAGGGCTTCTGCTCGTCCCAGCCGCCGGGGAACCGCTCGGCGGCCTCCTCGTTGCTGAGTGCGGGCACGATGATCACGTCGTCGCCGTGCTTCCAGTTCACCGGCGTGGCCACCTTGTGGTTGGCGGTGAGCTGCAGCGAGTCGATGACCCGTAGCACCTCGTCGAAGTTGCGTCCGGTGCTGGCCGGGTAGGTGATCATGAGCTTGACCACGTTGTCCGGGCCGATGACGAACACCGAGCGGACGGTCATCGTGTCGCTGGCGTTGGGGTGGATCATGCCGTACAGGTTCGCCACGGTGGTGTCGGAATCACCGATCATCGGGAAGTTGGGGGCAATGCCCTGGGTGTCGGCGATGTCCTGCGACCAGGCCCGATGCTCTTCGACGGAATCGCAGGAAAGCCCGATGACCTTCACGTTGCGCTCGGCGAACTCGCTCTGGAGCTTGGCCGTGTAGCCCAACTCGGTGGTGCAGACCGGCGTGAAGTCCTTGGGGTGCGAGAACAGCACCGCCCAACTGCCGTCCTTCCAATCGTGGAAGCTGATCGTTCCCTCCGTGGTGTCTGCGGTAAAGTCGGGGGCGACGTCTCCCAGTTGCACTGTCATGGTGTCCTGTCCTCCTCGGGTCGGTGGTCGCGTGACCGAAATTTCCAGACCGGATAATTCCAGACCGATTTTGTCGAGAATTAGGCTAGCAACCGCCGGCCGAAACGCAACCAGCCGACGGACGACGGCTCTTGGGCACCGTTGGCGGGCGGCGGCAGTCGTTGCGGTGGGGGTGGTGTCCCTGGCGGCAACCGGCTGTCCCGGAAGCGGCGGTCCGGCGACGGGCAGCACCGGGACGAGCACGACTGCCGCCCCCACGACCACCACACAGCCCCCGAATCAGGCACCGACCATCGCCGTGGACACCTTCGTGTGGGCCGTGGGCGACCGGCTCGATGCCCGCCTGTCGGTCGGCGATCCGGACGGCACGGTGACGAGGATCGCCTGGCGCCGGTCGCCGCCGGGCTTCGCCTCCCCCGGCGGGGCCGACACGTCGTTCTCCTGGACGCCCCCTGTTGCCGGGACGTGGAGGGGGGAGGTGACGGCCACCGACGACGACGGTGCCACCACCACCGCCGAGGTCGCGTTCGTGTCCCGACACCCCCACCGTCAGTACGTGCTGGTGGCGCTGGGCGATTCGGTAGCGGCCGGATTCGGGCTCGACCTGACCGACGCCCTCCTCGGCGACCCCTGCTGGCGGGCTCCCGGCAAGGCATACCCGTCACTCGTCATGGACCGGCTCGTCGAGGCCGGGAAGGTACCCGCCGCCGAGGCGCGGGTCGTGCTTGCGGCCTGCGCCGGTGCTTCAACGGTGGAGGTGTGGGAGGCCCCGACCTGGCCGCCGCCGGGCGCGCCCGACGACCTCGACGGCGCCGCGTGGAGCCAACTGGACTGGGCCGTGCGCGCCAATCCGGGGTACATCACGCTCACCGTCGGCGCCAACGACGTGGGTGTCGTGGACCTGTCGGTCGCCCCCGACGGCGACCTGGACCACGAGGAGTTGGACCGCCGCCTGGCGGCGGTGGCGGGCGGTGTCGGGTACCTGCTCGACGAGTTGGTCCAGCGGACCGACGCCCGGATCGCGCTCACCACCTACCACAACCCCACGGCGCGGAACCCCACCGGGTTGGGTGACTGTCGCGGGGAGTGCTTCGTCGCCCTGGGGAACACCGTGCACGCTGCCCTGAACCGCACTCTCGCCGATGTGGCGGCGCGCTACGCCCCACGGGTGCGCCTGGCGGAGGTGGCCGCGCCGTTCGTCGGCCACGAGGCGGGTGATGCGCTCGGCCCGAATTGGCTGCGGGAGCCGATCGAGTTCTTTCTGGGCGTGCAGGTGCGGGCGTACTGCTCCCAGGAAGATCCCGACGGGTCCTGGATCAGTTCCCTGGACTGCCTGCACCCCAACGGCGACGGTATGCGCGCCATCGCCGAGGTGGTCGCTGCGGCGCTGTCGGAGCGGCGCGGCTGAGCGGGTTGAGCGGGCGGGCCCCGTATCAGCAGTCGGGGCCGGGGCGTTACCCGGCGCCGTCGTCGGGCAGGCCTTGCTGCCAGCGATCCCTGTAGTCCCGGTAAACCAGATGGTGCCGTCGCGCTCGGGTGTAGTCCTCCTGCGCCAGAGCGGCCAGGGTGGAGCGGGCGGCGCCCAACAGGACGCTGAGTTCGGCACGCCGGAGGGGATCGGGATGGGCTGCCATCGCCGCGTCGAGCCGTTCGGTGCCCTCGTCGTCGGCGGCTTGCAGCTGTGCCTGCACGTCGGCGAAACCGTCGGCGCTGGCGCGGTCCAGGAGAGCCTCGTGCGCCGCCAGCCACAACTCCACGTCCGGCGCGTGCAGGCGACACCACGCCCGTTCGGCGGCAGGGTCCGTGGGGGCCACCACCGCGGCCGCGTCGACGATCCGGCTGGATTGCTCCCACACAGCCCCGTGACGTTTCCGGCGCAACCGACTGAACGTCACGATCACGGCGCACAAGGCAAGGACGAGGGCCGGCACCAGGTAGCGGATGTAGAAGCTGCTCACTGCATCAGGTCACAGTAGTGAACGGCCGACGGGTCCGGGCAGCGGCAGTCGCTACGGTTGCGACGCGGCGTCCGGTTACGCCGGGGCAGGGACCTTGACCTGTAGGGGCGGCGCTTTCACCGTGTGCGCAGAGTGGCCGCATGCCCAGCAGTCGTCGCCGTGCCGGCCACGCCACATCACGTCGCAAGTGCTGCAGGCCATCACCATGAGGGAGGTTTGCCCTCCGACAGTGTTGGCCGAGATCGCGGATCCTTGGACATTTTCCACCGGCGCGGGATTGTACGCACGCCCTTGTTTGCGGTGGTGGATGCTCGTCCCGTGCCGGGCGGACCCGGCGGAGGGGTCGCTCAGCCCGAAGGCGGGATCACCAACGTTTCTCCGGCAAAGATGCTGTCGGGATTCGCAATGTTGTTGGTCGCGATGAGGTCGTCAACACTGACCTCGAACTTCCTGGAAATTGCATACAGCGTGTCGCCCTGCTCCACGGTGTAGACGAGGGGTTGACCGTCAGGGCGAGGCGGATCAGGCGGCGGGGGGTCCGGGATTGGCGGCTCAGGCGGCGGGGGGTTCGGGGGCAGCGGATCGGGGATGCTCGCCGTGACCACCGTCGAAGGCGCCGTCGTGGGCGCTTGAGTCGGGGGCGGGGGCGGGGTGGTCGTCTCCTCCGGCGTGTCGGTGGTCGGACCCTCCTCCTCCTCGCCGCCGAAGCAGCCGGTGAGAACCAAAGACAGCACGACCGTCAACACGATCAGGACGAATCCTCTTGAACGACCACCCCTGGAAAGACCGTTGCGACTCATGGGCAACAGCTTACACAACGCGACTAGACATGGAAAGGATGCCGTTGGCCGGCGTGCGTATCCCCCGATACGACGGGGTTGGAGAGTATCTTTTGGTGAATGGACGGTGATTCCGCGCCGGATCGGGTCGCGCCCGGTGCAGTGGCAACCGTCCCGGCGACGCCGCGCAACGGAGCACACCCTCCGGTGCCCTGTGCATACATGCTGTGCCGGGAGCAGGCGACCGCGCTCGTACTCTTCGATCCCCGTGTGGCGACGGCCTGGCTCGTGGATGCGGCGGGGCGGAACGCGGACGGTCTCCCCATGTGCACGCCGCACGCCGCACGTTTTCACGCGCCGGTCGGCTGGGTGGTCTCCGACGAGCGCAGCCGACCCGACATCGAACCGCCCGGCGCGACCGGTTTGGCGCCACAGCTCGCGTCGGTCGCCGAAGAGGCGGCCGACGACGAACCTCCCCCCACCCCGTTGCTCGCCCGGGCGTTTCGTACCACAGCGCAGACGTTGATCTGACAGTTCCGCCGGAGCGCGGCACACTGCGGGGGTGACGGTGTCCCCCTTGAGCGGTCGTCGTGTCCGCTTCGCGGTCGCTTCGGCACCGCTACTGGCGGTGGCCCTCGTGGCATTTCTGTTCGCCTCCCCCACCGAGCAGTCCGGGGAAGTCGCCGAGGGCGAGCCCCACGATCCCCCGCTCCTTGCCGCGCCGTCGACGACCGAACCTCCCGTGGTCACGACCACCGAGGTACCCACCACCACCTCGACGACGACAACGACTCTTGTCGAGGAGCCGCAGTACTGGGTCGATCCGGCCTCTTTCGGGCAACCGCCCGAGGGCGCCACACAAGGGATCCTGGCCTTCCGGGGCTCGCCCACCCGCAGTTGGTACGGTACCGGCCCGGTACCGACCAACCCGCGGCGGCTCTGGCGGTTCCCGCGTAACGAAAATATGTGCTCCATGTCGAGCTATCACGGCGAACTGATCGAGTGGTGCGGCACCGGCTGGACCGGGCAGGCGGCCGTGTTCGAGCGCGGCGGTCGGACATGGGTGGTGTTCGGCGCGTTCGACGGCAACGTGCACTTCCTCGACGCCGCTACCGGCGAGCAGCTGCTCCCCGACTTCGAGACCGGCGACCTCATCAAGACGTCGGTCACGATCGACCCCGACGAGTACCCGCTTGCCTACTTCGGGTCGCGGGACAACTACTTCCGCATCGTGGCGATCGACCGCGCCGAACCCACCGAGCTGTGGCAGCTCGGGGCCTATGACGTGTCGCCGACGATGTGGAACGACGACTGGGACTCGTCCCCGCTGGTGCTCGACGACCACCTCTTCCTGGGGGGCGAGAACAGTCGATTCTTCGTGATCCGGCTCAACCGGGGCTACGACGCCGACGGCCTCGTGACCGTGGACCCGGAGTTGCTGTTCCACTGGCCCGGCTGGGACGACCAACTGCTGGCCGACCTCGCTGAGCCCGACGCGGGCCACTACAACGTGGCCATCGAGTCCTCGCCGGCCATCTGGAAGGACACTCTGTACTTCGCCAACTCCGGCGGACTGATCACGGGTTGGGACATCTCCGGGCTCACCGACGGGGTCATGCCCGAGCAGGTGTTCCGCTTCTGGGCGGGCGACGACATTGACGCCACGCCGGTGGTGGACGAAGAGGGCTACCTGTACGTGGGCGTGGAGTACGAGGCGCGGGAGACCGAACGCTCCAGGGAGTTGGGCCAACTCCTCAAGCTGGACCCGTCCAACCCCGACGACCCCGTGGTCTGGTCGGTGCACGACCCGGGTCCCCCCGACAGAGGGGTTTGGAGCACACCGGTGGTGTGGCGGGACATGGTGTACGCCACGACGCACACCGGAAGGTTCTGGGGGATCGACCGGGAAACGGGGGAGATCCGCTGGGAGATGGGATTCAGTGACCTGCTGTGGAGCAGCCCGATCGTGATCGACGAAACGCTTGTGCTGGCCGACGGCGCGGGCAACATCAGCGCCTACGACGTGAGCGACACATCGGTGAGCCCACCGCTGGTCTGGAGCGTGCCGCTCGACTGGCGCTTCGAGTCGTCGCCGGTGATGTGGGACGGGGTGATCTACGTGGGGGGTCGCAGCGGTGCCATGTACGCCGTCGGCGATGCCGTCACCCGGTAGCGTGAGCGTCCCATGAGCGACCCGGTTTGCGGCGATGCGTTAGGAGCGGCGTTGGGTGTGAGCACCGCCGTGACCGACACCGCGGTGCTGGCGCGAGCGGCGTGCCGCTTCGGCGAGCAGGGGATCGTTCTGCCGACGTTCGCGCAGCTGGCCGAGCCGCCGCGGATTCCCACGGCCGCGCTTGCAAGCCTGCAGGGGTTGGGTCGCAACGCCGCCGACGCCCGCAACCTCTGGCGCGTGCACTGGTACAACGACACCGGCAGCAGCGGGCTGCGTGGCGTGCCCGAGCACGTCGTGCTGGGGCCGGAGCTGACAGGCGTGGCTCCCCGAATCCTTGTCGCGTTCGGCGACACCTTCCCCATGATCGGCGCCCACAAGGTCCTGGCCGCCTACTCGTGCCTCGTGCCCCGCCTGGTAACAGGGGGGTTCGACCCGACGGCACAGCGCGCCGTGTGGCCCTCCACCGGCAACTACGCCCGCGGCGGCGTGGCCATCAGCCGGATCATGGGCTGCCGCGGCGTGGCGGTGCTACCGGAGAACATGAGCCGGGAGCGATTCGAATGGTTGGAGAGGTGGGTGACCGACTCCACCGACATCGTGGCCACACCCGGTTCGGAGAGCAACGTCAAGGAGATCTACGACGCCTGCGCCGAGATCGCCGCCGATCCCCGCAACGTGATCTTCAACCAGTTCTCCGAGTTCGCCAACCACGTGGGGCACTACACCGTGACCGGCGCGGCACTCGGCCACGTCTTCGAGACGTTCTCCCGCCACGAGCCGGGGCTGCGCCTCGCGGCCTTCGTGGCGGGCTCGGGTTCGGCGGGCACACTCGGCGCCGGCGACTACTTGAAGGAGCATCACGGCGCGCGGACGGTGGCGGTGGAGGCACTGCAGTGCCCCACCATGCTCTACAACGGCTTCGGCGAGCACAACATCCAGGGGATGGGCGACAAGCACATCCCGCTGGTCCACAACGTCATGAACACCGACGCCGCGGTGGCGGTGTCCGACGAGGCCACCGACGGCCTGTTCATGGCGTTCGGCCACGGGGAAGGCCGGCGGCTGCTGGCCGACCGCGGTGTGCCGGCGGAGGTAGTGGCGTCGCTCGACCATTTCGGCCTGTCGAGCATCTGCAACGTACTGGCGGCGATCAAGTACGCCCGCACCGCCGGGCTCGGCGCCGACGACGTGATCGTGACGGTGGCGACCGACGGCGCCGCCATGTACGACAGTGAGCGGCCGCGGCTGGCCGCCGCGCGGTTCGGTGGCACGTTCGACGCGGCCGGCGCCGGCGCGGAGATCGAGCGTCACCTCGCCGGCGCCGATAGCTCCCACGTCCTGCTGCTCGACGACGTGGGACGCAACCGGATCTTCAACCTCGGCTACTTCACATGGGTGGAGCAGCAGGGTGTGTCCCTGGAGGACTTCGAACTACGCCGCCGGGCGGCCTTCTGGGATCGGCTGCACACCATGGCGCCGCAGTGGGACGCCATGATCGACGAATTCAACGCCCGCAGCGGGGCGGCCGGCGACTGATCGCGGTCGCTGCCCGACGCCGGGGTGGCCGGGTCGGGAGCGAAGCAGCGGCGGTTAGCCGCCGTGGCCCTCGTCAGGCGTGGCGCCCCACTCGATGATCTGCACGAGGTTGCCGTCGGGGTCGGAAACCGTGCCGATGAGCCCGAAGGGCATCTGCTCCACCGGGCGCTCCCAGGTCACGCCCTGAGCCTGCAGGTGTGCCTCAAGTTCCCGGCAACCGGTCACATCGAGATTCAGAATGACGCGGTGCGGGTTCTCGGCCGGGCCGGACACCTCGGAGTGCTCCTCGACAAAGACCTGGCAGCCGCCGAAGACGAACGCGCCCATCTCGTTCTCCTCGGGGGCGAAGCAGGCGCGGTACCAGTCCTTCATGGCGTCGGCTTGCGACGACCCGATCAAAATGCTTCCCAGATTCGCTGTACTCATGGGGTTTTCCTCCGGCGCTACGGGGCGGCAACCGACCGCCGCCCTCGACGGGCCGCAATGCTACCGTTCGGCATCTCATGATGCCGCCGCCGCTGTCCGGGCGTCCTGCCGCGTTGGTCCCCGCATGTCGGCGCCCTCCTCATCGGTGCGGCGCGCTGCCCGCCCCGCGCCCCGAACCTCGAGCGGAACCCACGTGAACCGCTTGGGCAGCGCGGTTGGCTGGCTGGGTTCGCCGCCCGGCGCCTCGTTCGCTCCCGACGGCGGCAACAACCCCTTCCTGCGCTACCGCCGCCTGCTCTGGGCCCACGGGCGGGCCATCCGGGCGGGGCGGACCGACGAGGACTTCGTCGCCGCGGTCGAGGACCTCGATCGGCGGGTGACCGAGATCGACGGCCGCAGTTTTCGGGTGACGCCCATGTCGCCGGCCGCGGGCCTCGCCGACCGTCTGGATGTCGAGGTGTGGGTGAAGGACGAGACGAACAACGTGACCGGCACGCACAAGGCACGCCACCTCATGGGGCTGGCGCTGCACCTCGACGGCGAGAGCGTCCCCCCGGAGCGCCGGCTGGCCATCGCCTCCTGCGGGAACGCCGCCCTGGCCGCGGCAACGGTGGCCCGGGCCGCCCGGCGGCCGCTGGACGTGTTCATCCCTCCATGGGCCGATGCGGGAATCGTGGCGGCTCTGGAAGGGCTCGAAGCGGGCATTCAGGTATGTCCCCGCCGTCCGGGCGAGGTGGGTGACCCGTGCTTCCGGCGGTTCCGGGAGGCCACAGCGGCCGGCGCCCTGCCGTTCTGCGCCGTCGCCACCGAGAACGTCTGGACCATCGACGGCGGGCGCACGCTGGCCTTCGAGATGATCGAGTCCCTCGGTGCGGTGGGCGATCTGGACGCGCTGTTCGTGCAGGTGGGGGGCGGGGCGCTGGCGTCGAGCGTCGTGCAGGGCTTCGTCGAGGCCGCCGATGCGGGGGTCATCGGTCGCCCGCCGGCTGTCTTCGCCGTGCAAACCGAGGGCTGCGCCCCGCTGCGGAGCGCCTGGGAGCGGGTGAGGGCGGCGGCCGCAGCCGGCGGTATGGACGCGGCCCTGGCTCGGGCCGTCGCCGAACCTGACGCCTTCATGCGGCCCTGGGTACCACCGGACGGGGACGCTCCGCAGAGCATCGCCACGGGGATCCTGGACGATGTGACCTACGACTGGCTGCCGATCGTCTGGGCCGTGGCGGCCACGGGGGGCGACGTGGTGGTGGTACCTGAGCACCTGGTGGTGGAGGCTCACGCCCTGGCCCGGCAGCAGACCGATATCGCGGTGGACCCGACCGGCACCGCCGGGCTGGCGGGACTGCTTGCCGCCCGCCGAGCCGGACGTGTGGCCGCCGGGGCGAGGGTGGGTGTCCTGTTCACGGGCGCAGACCGCGCGGCTGACGCCTTCAACGAACCATAGAAAAAAGGTTCGTAGACCGGACGGAACTTTCCATATTCCCCGCGGATGGATCGATCCCGCGATCTGGTTGACTTGAGGACAGGAATCAACAACGAGCCGTAACGCTCCGGTCACCGGTCGACCGAAGGTAGGGCTGTCACAGTAAGGAGGTGAGGGCGTGGACCGATCCTCGAGACCGCTGGCCTCATTCATCCGGCGCGTTTGGGAGCTGGCCAGGCGCCACTGGATAATCAGCACGATCGGCGTCGCCGCAGCCATCGGCCTGGGGGTCTGGCTGATCTTCTTCTTCTTCGCCGTACAGACGCTGTTTGTCGACGACGAGGTGGACGAGGCGGTGCCCACGTTCGGCTCGTCCGAGCCGGCCGCCCCCGCCCCGGCGCCGGCCCCGGAGCCCGAGCCGGCGGCCCCGCCGACCGACGCAGCATCCGACGCGCCCGCCCCCGCAGCACCTGCTCCGGCGGCCTCCGATGCGCCCACCCCCGCCCCGGCGGCGCCGGCGGCTTCCGATACGTCCGCTCCCCCGCCGGCCCCGCCGGCCGATGCGGCATCCGACGCGCCGGCCCCGACTCCACCGGCCGATGCGTCCGACGAGTTCCTGGTGGCCGGGCCGGGCGCGTCGGGAATGCCCGGCGACGAGATCACGCAGGAGAGGGCCGATGCCATGAACGAGGCCATGGCGTCGGGGGCGATGCCCCTCGAGGTGATCATGGAGGAGGAGCGGCCGATGCCGGTGGCGCCGCAGATCGTGACGCTGGTATCGGGCGAGTTCGCGAGCCGCAGCCACGAGACCTCCGGCCGGGCGCTGGTGCTCAACGACGGCTCCGAGCAGCGCTTCCTGCGCTTCGAGGACTTCCGCACCGACAACGGTCCCGACGTGAACATCTACCTCTCGTCAGCCCCGCCGGACGCTCCGGCGAGGGACTTCGCTCTCGACTTCGTCGACCTCGGCGACATGAAGGGCAACGTCGGCGCTCAGAACTACGAGATCCCGCCCAGCGTGGACCTGGACCACTACTCCACGGTGGTGGTCTGGTGCGTCCGCTTCAGCGTGGCCTTCGGGGTGGCCGGCCTGTCCTGAGCCCTCCGCGGGCCGGCGGCGCCCCACGGACCGCCTGCCTACTGGACGCCGACAGTCCGGCTCCCTCCGACCGTCACCCCGCCTTCCCCTCCGTCATCCCGGCGAAGAGCCTGCCCCGGACTCGATCCGGGGCCGGGATCCACTGCCCAGCGGCCTCGACTCGCGGTAGCCGCCACCCCCGAGCAGAGCCCTGCCGAGACCTCTTCGGCGGAGTTTAGCCGGCGAGAACCTGCGGCCAGGTGTGCGGCACGTTGATCCCGGCGCGGGCCAGCAGTTCCCGCTGAGCCACCGCTGCGGCGACGCGGAGATCGTTGACGTCCACCGTCTCACAATGCCCTTGGCGCACCACGGCACGCCCCCCGACGAACACATCGCGCACGCAGCGCCCGTCGCTGCCCCACACCAGTTGCAGCGCCACGTCGCCGTGGGGCGTCCAGGCCGACGCGCCGCAATCGTGCACCACCACGTCGGCCAGCTTGCCGGGCTCCAGGGAGCCGATCTCGGCGCCCTTGCCGATGGCTTCGGCCCCCCGGACGGTCGCCAGTTCGAGTGCGTCGTGCGCCCCGAAACCCTCCGGGTCCACCGTCATGTCCCGCGCCAGGCCGGCGGCCAGGGAGGCGGCCCGCAGCACGTCGGGCAGGTCGCCGGCGTTTCCGGCGTCACAACCGAGCGCCAACCGGCCGCCGCGCCGTGCCAGTTCGTGGTGGCGTCCCGCCCGCGTCACGCCCTGACCCAGCCGCAGGTACGCCCACGGGCAGTAAGCGATGGCCGTCTCGGACCCCAGCACCAGTTCCACCTCGGCGTCGTCCAGCCACACACCGTGGGCCAGCAGCAGGTGGCGTCCCAGGATCCCCAGGCGCTCGAAGTGGACGACAGGCCGTGCCCCGCGGTGTCGCAGGTAGCTCTCGGGGTCCGACGAGGTGGGTGATATGTGCATGGTCATGCCCACACCAGCGCTGCGAGCCAGATCCGCGGCGCCCACCAGCAGTTCGTCGGAGGCCAGGTCGTGGCCCACCAGGGTGACCCAGCCCTCCACGAGCCCTCCCGCCGGATACGCCGCCAGCACGTCCCGCTGGCGGTCCAACACCTCGGCGGCGGGGGCCGCGAACGGGGCGTCGTCGATGTCCCAGCCCCACGTGCCGACGGTGCCGCGCACGCCGACGGCTTCCATCCCCGCCGCCACCCGTTCGGGATGCGCCACGGTGCCGGCCTCGACGAGGGTCGTGACCCCGCAGAGCACGCTCTGCGCCGCCGTCAGGATCGCCGACAGCTCGTCGTCGTCACCCGTGTGGTGGCTGTGCAACGGCACCGACCACAAGAAGATCGACTCGCCCGGCGCCAGCAGATCGGGGATGCAGCTGCGCACCAGCGGGTCGCCGGTGAGGTGCTGGTGGGCGTTGACGAGGCCCGGCGTCACGATGCACCCCGAGGCATCCAGTTCGGCGGCACCGGGATACGCCGGCCGCAGCGCCGACGTGGCGCCCACGGCGGCGATGCGGTTGCCGGCCAGGGCCACAGTCCCCCCGATCAGCACCTCCCGGCGCGCGTTCATGGTCACCACGTCACCGCCGGTGATCAGCAACACATCCGGCGCCGACGCGGCTGAGCTCAGGGAATCCGCCATCGTTGCGCAGACTAGGAGACTGCTGCGCTGCTCCGCGGTCCGGCCATCCTGCCGACGTATCCGATCTCGGCTGACAATGACAGCGGTGCTTTCGGCCCTCGGTACCCTCTGGGCATGGATCTTGGGTTGAGCGGGCGGCGGGCTGCGGTTGCGGCTTCGTCGGCAGGTTTGGGTTTGGCGGTGGCGGAGGCATTGGCGGGTGAGGGTTGCGCCGTGGTGATCTCCGGGCGGGATCCCGAGCGCCTGGCGCGAGCCGGCGAGCAGGTTCCCTCGGCCATCCCCGTGGTTGCCGACGTGTCCGACGCCGCCGGCGCCGAGGCGTTCGTGCGAGACGCCCGTGCCGCGCTCGGAGGGATCGACATCCTGGTGGTGAACGCCGGAGGGCCGCCGGACGGCGGCTACGAAGCGTTCGAGGTGGAGGACTACCTCGAGGCGCTGCACCTGAACCTGCTCTCGGTGGTGGCCATGTGCCGCGGCGTGACCGAGGAGATGAGGCAGCGGCAGTGGGGACGCATCCTGGCGATCACCTCCGTGACGGTTCGCCAGCCCGTCGCCGGCCTGATCCTGTCCAACACGGCACGGGCCGGGGCGACGGGCTTTCTCAAGACGCTGGCAGGGGAGGTGGCCGCCGACGGCGTCACCGTCAACTCCATCCAGCCGGGCCTGCACGACACCGACCGGCTGCGCTCGGTGTGGGGTGATGAACTCCCGGCGGTGACCCAGAAGATCCCGGCTCGCCGGCTCGGCGAACCCGCCGACTTCGGGCGGGTGGCGGCCCTGCTGTGCTCGGAGTGGGCGGGCTACATCACCGGTGCAGCCATCCCCGTGGACGGGGGCTTCAGCCAAGGACTCCAATAGCCGGCCTCACCCGTCGGGCGCCGTCCGGCCCGCCGCCGGTGGTTCAGCCGGCCGCCGGACCGCAAGTCGCGAGCCGGCCGGTGGGTGATATCAGCGCTAGCCGACAGTCGCGGCCACCCGCCCCGCCGCCTGCGTGAAGGCGGGCGGCATACTGCGGTCCCGGAGTGTGCAAAGGAGCCGACAATGCCGTGGCCCAACATTCACGATGATCTGCTCTTCGGCCGCATCGCTGCCGAGACCGAGCGCCAGAACACCACACTGCAACTGATCGCCTCGGAGAACTTCGCCTCGCCGGCGGTGCTCGCGGCCACCGGCTCGGTGCTCACCAACAAGTACGCCGAGGGTTACCCGGGGCGGCGCTACTACGGCGGCAACCAGGTCATCGACGAGGTGGAGGAACTGGCCCGCACCCGCGTCCGCGAGCTGTTCGGCGCCGAGCACGCCAACGTGCAGCCCCACTCGGGCGCCAACGCCAACATGGCCGTCTATCAGGCGCTGTTGAAACCCGGCGACACCGTGCTGGGCATGGCCCTCGACCAGGGCGGCCACCTCACGCACGGCTCGGCGGTCAACGCCAGCGGCATCCTGTACAACTTCGTTGCCTACGGCGTCGGCGCCGACGACGAGCGCATCGACTTCGATCAGATGCGCGAGGTGGCGAGGGAGCACCGTCCCCGGCTCATCGTGGCCGGAGCCACGGCGTACCCCCGGCTCATCCCCTCCGAACCGCTGCGGGCCATCGCGGACGAGGTGGGTGCCCTGCTGATGTTCGACGCGGCGCACGTGGCCGGCCTCATCGCCGGCGGTGTGCACCCCGATCCGGTGCCCCACGCCGACGTGGTCACCTTCACGACCCACAAGACGCTGCGCGGCCCGCGGGGCGGGTGCATCGTCTGCAAGGAACCGCAGGCCCGCGTCATCGACCGGGCGGTCTTTCCCGGCAGCCAGGGCGGCCCCCTCGAGCACGTGATCGCCGCCAAGGCGGTGGCGTTCGCCGAGGCCGCCACCCCGGCGTTCGCCGACTACACCGCCGCCATCGTGGCGAACGCCCGCGCCCTCGCGGCAGGCCTCGCAGATGAGGGTTTCCGCCTGGTCTCCGGCGGGACCGACAACCATCTGATGCTCGTGGATCTGCGCACCTTCGACGCAGAGCTGACCGGCGCAGAGGCCCAGAACACCCTGGACAGGGCGGGGATCACGCTGAACAAGAACACGATCCCCGGCGACGAGCGCTCCCCGTTCGTGACCAGTGGGCTGCGACTCGGCACGGCCGCGGTCACAACGCAGGGCATGGGATCACCCGAGATGGCGCAGATCGCGGCGCTGATCGGCCACACCCTGCGCCACCGCAACGACGATTCCGCCCTCGCCGGGGTGCGCGCCGAGGTCTGCGCACTCTGCAACCGCTTCACGCCCTACCAATAAGCCGTCCAGATCGCCGCCCGCGGTCGGGCTACCGGCTAGCGAGGCCACCGCGCGCCACCGTCTCGACGCCGAGCGTCCTCGAATGACCCGACCAACCGGCTGCCTGCAGACACGCGACTGACTCTCCACGAGCACGGAGTTCCCGTGTTCGCGTGCGTTCAGCCCAATTCCGGTAGCGTCCGCCACTCTCGATGCGGAGCGGCGCGCAACTGCTATCCAAAGCATATTGTCCGATTGATCGATCTGTCTGTTCATAGATAATATCACTTTGTGGCAACCACTCGAACCGGCGGACTGACTTCTCGCCGTGCCTGCCGTGTCGCAATCGTGTTCGGAATAATCGCCGCTGTCGTCGGGGTGGCTGTAGGCGTCGTACCGGTCCCGGATCGCCCGCCGGTCGTCGAGGCCCAAACAGAAAAAAGCTGTCCGAACGGGCAGCACAAGCACGCTACTCAAACAGACAAGAACGCAAGGCACTGTCATTCCACCGCGACGGTGCATTGCGCGGCGGACCAGCATGAGCACTTCCACTGGGTGCCGTCGGGGACTCCCGGCTATGGCTACAACGTGTGGCAGAACTGCCACTCCACAGCCTCCTCCTGGGAGCACTGCGGATATGGCGTTCACAACCATGGAAGTGAACCCTGCCATCCGACTAGCGACGTGCACTGCCCCACCGGCGAACACAAACACCCGAGAGCTTCAGATCGGTCCGGCACGACCTGCCACTCCACCGCGACGGTGCACTGCGCGGCGGGACAACACGAGCACTACTACTGGTCGCCGTCCGCAGATCCCGGCCTCGGCTACGACGTGTGGCAGAACTGCCACTCCACAGCCTCCTCCTGGGAGCACTGCGGATATGGCGTTCACAACCATGGAAGTGAACCCTGCCATCCGACTAGCGACGTGCACTGCCCCACCGGCGAACACAAACACCCGAGAGCTTCAGATCGGTCCGGCACGACCTGCCACTCCACCGCGACGGTGCACTGCGCGGCGGGACAACACGAGCACTACTACTGGTCGCCGTCCGCAGATCCCGGCCTCGGCTACGACGTGTGGCAGAACTGCCACTCAACAGTTGATTCGTGGGAGCACTGCGGATATGGCGTTCACAACCATGGAAGTGAACCCTGCCATCCGACTAGCGACGTGCACTGCCCCACCGGCGAACACAAACACCCGAGAGCTTCAGATCGGTCCGGCACGACCTGCCACTCCACCGCGACGGTGCACTGCGCGGCGGGACAACACGAGCACTACTACTGGTCGCCGTCCGCAGATCCCGGCCTCGGCTACGACGTGTGGCAGAACTGCCACTCAACAGTTGATTCGTGGGAGCACTGCGAGTTGGGTGAGCACAATCACGACGACCACGTCTGCCACGACGACGACTATGTCCACTGCCCCACCGGCGAGCACAAACACCCGACGCGCACGTCCATCGGCGGTTCAGATCTGGCCGGAGACGTTTGTCATCCCGAAACCAACGTGCATTGTACGGATAGCCACCATGAGCATCATACGATTCCCATTCGCGTTTGGCAGGACTGCCACCCCGAGCACCGATCATGGACGCACTGCACGAGCGGCTTCCACACTCACGACGACAGCGAGTGTCACCTTGTCGGCAACGTTCACCCCGAAGCCGAGTGCAAATTCGGATGGCACCGCCACAGCCAGACAGCTTCGAGCGAACTCCATCACGACAATCCAGAACAGTGTCATACGAACTGGCCACACCGCATATGCGAAAACCCCCACCACAGCCACCAACACCCCCACATCACCAGGGCGTGCCCGACGCCACAAACGACCACTACCACGACGGCACCCGACTCCGTGACGATCACGCAAGTCATCTCCTCGACGGGTAGCATCTATTCGGAGCTAGAGTGGGTTGCGCCGACAGGATCGGCTGCGCGGACAGCTTCGGCTCCATTGTCGCCGAGTCACTCTCATGACGACGGTTGGCTGGGTGTTCTTCCCGACAACTGGCTCTGGCGTCCTAGCACGAACCCGGGGAGGTGCGAGACCAAGGCCGATCATCCGCACGAATCGTCACATGTCCCCGGCACAATTTCCGGCCGCGTCCACCAGACGTGCCGCTACGTGGTGGAGGAGAACTACGTCGAGACGAAGCTGTGGGAGCACCGGTTTTGGGGATTTGACATCCTCCACGAAGCTGCCTCCGTACCTGGGACGCAAAAGGACAGTGAAGTGATCGTGAGCGCACCGTGCAGGGCAAACTGGATGCGGGTGACCGGGTACGGCCACTACCACTGGGAAGGTAACCACCACCGCTCGGAAGAGCAGTTCTCGGTGAAGTACGTCGACTGCGAGACGTGACTGTTGCACAATGGGCCGCCTCGACTGGCCGCACATCTGTGATCACGTCAGGATCATCCAACGCGCTCAGTCAGGTGACGAGCGTCTCGTCGTTGATGCGCTTGTCGGGTTCTCAACTTCTCTGGAATCCATGAAATACAGTGGGGGGATTCCGGCCGGCCGGCGAGATCGCGAGATCATGGATGAGGTTCTTGCGGCGGTCAGTTCGATGAGCGGTGCGCTCGCCGAGCGGTTTGCCCTGCCGGCGGTGCACATGGCAACACCACCTCGAGACGACGCCGACGAACGTCGCAGGTACAGCAAGAAACGCCGAAAGAGGGGCAAACAACGCCGAAGGGACGAGAGCACATTCGAAGAGTCGTGGAAACGCCTGACATGGAAACCATTGGGCCGACTCTGGACGGCTCCACTGGTTGAACCGGCGAGCGCATGGGCATTCTGGTGGACGCGAAACGGATGGCACACAGCGTGGGATCGTCAGCTTCGCTACGAGAGCCCCCCTCGGGCGTCGCGGGTCGTGGTTGACTCGTTGGCGAGTGCTGACGAACTGATCGGCGAGAACTCGTTCGAGGAGCTGGCCCGTCGCCTGGAAGACTCCGGCATCAAGCGGATCGACTTCTCCTGGCGATGCGTGCTCGAAGCCGAGTGCAGTGTCATTCGGGGAGATCGCGATGCGGCCAGGTTTCCCGGCGAACTCGGGACCGAGAGCTCCCTTTGGCTTGCAGCACCGGTGCTCATCGGTGCTGCACCGGTGCCAACACGTGCGGAAACTATGCCAGTACGTGAATAACTCAAGGGGGCTCGGGTCGCGCTCGACGACCATTGAGGGGACTCCGCTTGGTTCGCCGATGGCAGAGTTGGCTCGGCGCGCCGCCCTCTCGGCGTGCCTGTTGATCGTCCTGGTAGCGCTGGCAGGCTGTTCGTCGGCAGATGCGCAACCTTGCCCGGTCGACGCCACTCTGACGTACCTCTGCGTCGTCAATGCGGACGGGGCAATCGCGATCGACCGACTGGCAGCCACGAACCTGGCCGACCGAACCCAGGACATTCGACCCGACCCCGAGAACCCGCAGAACAGTCTCGTCGACGTTCGCGTTGAGAAAGATTCGCCCCTCACGGTCGCGATCGGCCCGACCGAGGGCCTCTTTTTCGTTGAATTCTGGGTTTACCCCTCGAAGCATGGACTTGACGAAGCCACGCCGCTCCTCATCGTTGAATGCGACGTTCACGGCTGCGACAGATGGAGCCGATCCAAGACGAGCTACGGTCTTCAGTTTCAGATTCCTCCAGCCGATCTGGCTTCCGGAAATGTCGTCGTCGCTCACGCGTGGGTCGATCGCGTCAACGAATCAGGAACGGTCTCGTGGGGTCTACTGATCGACAGCGACTGATCAGCAGTCAGAACCGCAACCATGCGAGCCACACGCTTCAACACAGCCGCCAACCCGCCAACACCTCGACGTCGGAGGCTACGCGGTGCCGTGGCAACTGGGCAACGGCGGGCCCGTCGTCCAGCGGGAGCGACCGGCGCTGCCCGTTGCGCTCAGTCACGCGACTATCGCTGCTACGCGGAGTCGTGGGCATCGCGCCTGGCGATGATCTCGATGCGTCCTACCCCTGAGTCGACTCGGCGGCTCGAGGCAGCGCGGGGGTTGTGAGCCACACCGGCGGGCGGTAGCTTGCGCGTGGTTTCACAAGCTGCCGCGCGGCCGAGCGTGCGGCAGGTGGCAAAGGCGAGTATGGACCAGCGTGACCCCCGCAAGCAGGATGCGCGCGTGATGCGCTACGGCTTCGGTGACGCCCTCTCCACGGCGTTCGAGATGATCGCCACTCCCGCGCTGTTCGCCTTCTTCGGTCTCCTGCTCGACAAGGGAGTGGGCACCACACCCCTGTTCACCCTCCTCTTCATGTCGATCGTTCTGGCGTACACGACCTGGAAGGTGTTCAAGCGCTACGAGCAGCGCATGCAGACCTTCGAACGGCAGCTGTCCCCCCAGCGAGGCGCTGATGCCTGAGGACACCCCCCCGATGGACGCCACCCCGCCGAGCGATGCCGTGGAGGCTGCCCCGGAGCGCCGGGTAGCTGCCGACATGGTCCGCAGGGGCTTGCTGACGAGCCCGGTCCTGATACTCGTCTGCGCCCTGGGATGGGGGCTCGGCGGGCTCTGGTCGGCGCTGGTGGCGCTCGGCCTCGTGTTGGGGAACTTCCTGGCCGGCGCAGCGATCATCGCCTGGGCTGCCCGCATCTCTCCCAACGTCCTGATGGCCGGCGTGCTCGGTGGCTACCTCCTGCGTCTCGGCGTCATCACGGCCGTGGTGCTGCCCATCCGCCACGCCGAATGGTTCGACGCCGTGCCCTTCGCCCTCGTGCTGCTGGTGCTGCACGTGGGCCTGCTGGTGTGGGAGCTGCGCCACGTGTCGGCCTCGCTGGCGCACCCCGGACTCCGTCCCGGCAGCGGCCTGTTCCGCTCCGGTGCCCGCAGGCGCCCGGCACGACGCTCGGGCCGCACGCCCGAAGCCCCCGCGGCCGACACGAACGCGGCCAATACGCATGACGTGCGGGTGATGGCATGAACACCTTCGCACTCGACTTCCCGGCCGTCACGCATCTCTTCGAGTGGCCCGACATCGCCTTCGGGGGCACCGCCCTGGCGCTCAACAAGACGTCGCTCATCTATCTGGTCGCCATGGTGCTGACCGTGGCGACGTTCGGCCTGGCCGCCCGCAAGAGGTCGCTGGTGCCCAGCGGCGTGCAGCACGTGGCCGAGGGTGGCATCAACTTCGTCGAGCAGAACGTCGTCATGCAGACCATCGGCCCCGACGGCCGCCGGTTCCTGCCCTTCCTCACGACCCTGTTCTTCTTCATCTTCTTCTCCAACATCTTCGAGGTCGTGCCGTTCGTCCAGTTCCCGGCCAACTCCCGTATGGCCATCCCGCTGCTGCTGGCCCTCGTGGTGTGGGTGATCTACAACTACATCGGCATCCGCAGCCAGGGCTTCTTCGGCTACCTGAAGAACTCCCTGTTCCCGCCCGGCGTCCCCAAGCCGCTGTACGTCATCGTGGCGCCCATCGAGTTGTTCTCGACCTTCCTGATCCGGCCGCTGTCGCTCGCCATCCGGCTCTGGGCCAACATGGTGGCCGGGCACCTGCTGCTGGTCACGTTCGCGGTGCTGTCGGCGGCGCTGTGGGGCTTCGGCTACATCCCGGCCCTGCTGCCGTTCTTCGCGCTGATCCTGTTGACCGCCTTCGAAATCTTCGTGAGCGGCCTGCAGGCGTTCATCTTCACGATCCTCACCGCCGTCTACATCGGCGGCGCGCTGCACCCCGAGCACTAGACCGCTCGAGCACCGCCCGCCCCTCGTACCCATCCGAATCGACAGAACCGCATCCCAGCAGTAGGAGAAGAAACGTGGTCAACCTCCTTGCCACAATCGGCATCCTTGCCCAGACAGAAGCAGGCGAATTCCTCGACGGCCTCAAGGCCATCGGCGCCGGGCTCGGCTATGGCTTGGCGGCCATCGGCCCGGGCATCGGCATCGGCCTCGTGGTCGGCAACGCCATCACCTCGATGGCCCGCCAGCCCGAGTCGGCCGGCATGGTGCGAACCACCATGTTCCTGGGCATCGCCTTCACCGAAGCGCTGGCCCTCATCGGGTTCGTCGTCTTCATCCTGCTACTCCCGTAGGCGGCGAGGGAACGCACCATGAGAGCACCCATCCCCCACGGCCGGCGGGCGAGGCGCCGCCGCGCGCTGGCCGGCGCGGCGATCCTCCTTGCGGTGTCGTGGTTCGGCACCTCGACGGCCGCCGCCTCCGGCGAGACGCCCGGCACCTGCATGGTCGAGCAGATCGAGCACCTCGAATTCGGCGGGCACCACGGTGCCGAGGCCCTCGAGGTCCTCGAGGCGACGGCCAAGACCGGCGTCGACGAAGGCGCCGAGGAGAAGCTCGCCGACTTCGAGAAGGGCCTGGAGCGCTGCCTCGAGGCCCCCAACCCGATCATCCCCGAACTCACGGAGATCATCTGGGGTGGCCTCGCCTTCCTGGTGCTGCTGGTACTCATGCAGCGCAAGCTCTTCCCCGCCGTGAAGGGGGCCATGGACAAGCGCGCCGCCAAGATCCGCGACGACCTCGACGCCGCCGAGACGGCGCGCACCGAGGCGCTCGAGGTGAAGGCCGGTTACGAGGCCGAACTGGCCGACGCCCGTGCCGAGGCCGGACGCATCGTGGACGCTGCCCGCGCCGACGCCGAGCAGGTCCGTGCCGATCTGATCGTCCGTGCCGAGGCCGAGGCCGCCGAGTTGCGGCAACGGTCGGCCCTCGACGTGGACGCCGCCAAGCGTCAGGCGCTGGCCGACCTGCAGGGCGACGTCTCCGAGATCGTGATCGGTGCTGCCGAGACGGTGATCGGCCGCAACCTGGACCGCGACACCCAGATGCAGCTCATCGAGAGCTACATCGATCAGGTCGGGTCCCGGAACTAGGCCGCCACGGAAGCAACGCAGGAAGAGGCCGCAAGGATGTCCCCCGACAGGTCCGACAGAGTCGGAAGCTACGCCGAGGCGGTTGTCGCCGTGGCGCGGGCCGAGGGCGACCTGGCGACCACCGAGGACGAACTGTTCGCCCTGGCACAGGCGCTGGCGGGCTCCGACGAGCTGCGCGAGGTGCTGGCCGACCGGCACATTCCCGCCGCCCGCCGCCAGCAGATCGTCGAGGATCTGCTGGGCGGGCATGCCGCCGACGCCACCGTGGCGCTCGTGTCCATGGTGGTCGGAGCCGGCCGTGGCAGTGACCTGGTGCGGATCATCGAGGCGGCAATCGAGCGCAGCGCCGGCCTGCGCAACAAGGCCGTGGCGGAGGTCCGCTCGGCCGTCGCCCTCAGCGACGACCAGCAGCGGCGCCTAGCCGAGGCGCTCCGGCGGACCACCGGCAAGGACGTCACCGTCAAGGTGATCGTGGATCCCTCCATCCTGGGCGGCCTCGTGACGCGCATCGGCGACGAGGTCATCGACGGCAGCGTCCGCGCCCGCATCAACCAGCTGCGTGAAGCGTTCTAGGAGACACATGGCCACCATCACCATCGACACCGGCGACATCGCCGCGGCGATCCGTCGAAACCTCGATGGCTTCTCACCCGAGATCACCCAGACCCAGGTGGGGCGCATCGTCGAGGTCGGCGACGGGATCGCCCGCATCAGCGGGCTGCCGGGCGCGGCGGTGAACGAGATGCTGGAGTTCGAGAACGGCACCGTGGGGCTGGCGCTGAACCTCGACGAGGACACGGTCGGCGCCGTCGTGCTCGGCGAGGTGGACGAGATCGAGGAGGGCCAGCCCGTCCGGGCAACCGGCGACATCCTCTCCGTTCCCGTCGGTGACGCCCTACTGGGCCGGGTCGTGAACGCCCTCGGCGAACCCATCGACGGCAAGGGTCCCCTCGGCACCACCGAGACCCGCCGCATGGAGGTGCAGGCCCCCGGCATCACCGGCCGCAAACCCGTGCACGAGCCCATGCAGACCGGCATCAAGGCCATCGACTCGCTCATCCCCATCGGCCGCGGCCAGCGCGAGCTCATCATCGGCGACCGCAAAACCGGCAAGACCACCATTGCGGTGGACACCATCCTGAACCAGCGCGGCCAGGACGTGCGCTGCATCTACGTCGCCATCGGCCAGAAGGCCTCCACCGTGGCCCAGACCGTGGCCACCTTCGCCGAGCACGGCGCCATGGACTACACGGTGGTCGTGGTGGCGCCCGCCTCGGACCCGGCGCCGTTCAAGTACCTGGCCCCTTACGCCGGCTGCGCCTTCGGCCAGCACTGGATGGACAACGGCGGCCACGCCCTCGTGGTGTACGACGACCTGTCGAAGCAGGCCGAGGCCTACCGCCAGATGGCGCTGCTGCTGCGGCGCCCGCCGGGCCGCGAGGCCTACCCGGGCGACGTGTTCTACCTGCACAGCCGCCTGCTGGAACGCGCCGCCAAACTCAGCGACGACCGGGGCGCCGGGTCGCTGACCGCTCTGCCGATCATCGAGACCAAAGCCGGCGACGTGTCGGCCTACATCCCGACCAACGTCATCTCCATCACCGACGGCCAGATCTACCTGCAGGACGACCTGTTCAAGTCGGGCATCCGCCCGGCGGTGGACGTGGGCATCTCGGTCTCCCGAGTCGGCTCGGCGGCGCAGATCAAGGCCATGAAGACCGCGGTCGGCACCCTCAAGGCCGACCTGCAGCAGTTCCGCGAGCTCGAGGCGTTCGCCGCCTTCGGCTCGGAACTCGACGCCGTGTCGCAGGCGCAGCTCGATCGGGGCTACCGGCTCACCGAGTTGCTGAAGCAGGGCATCAACAGCCCGATGCCGGTGCAGGAGCAGGTCGTGTCGATCTACGCCGGGACCAGTGGCCGCCTCGACAGCGTTCCCATCGAGGACGTGCCCCGGTTCGAGGCCGGGCTCCTGGAGTTCGCCCGCAGCCGCCACGGCGACCTGCTGCGCACCATCACCGAGACCGGCGCTGCCGCCCCCGAGGCGATCGACGCCGTGGTGGCGGCGTACGCCGAGCAGTTCCGGGCCACCGTCGCCGAGGCGGGGTCGGAGCCGACCGCCGAGGAGGTGGCCGACGCCTCGAGCAGCATGGTCGATTCGGACCGCACGCTGCCCGAGGAGGACATCGACCGCCCCGAGACCTCCGAAGACTCCTAGGCGGGCCGGAACGTGCCGGGCGGCGAGGAGCGGATCCTCAAACGGCGGATCTCCTCGGTCCAGTCCACGAAGAAGATCACGCGGGCGATGGAACTGATCGCCGCAACGCGGGTCGTCAAGGCGCAGCAACGGGCCCGCGCCGCCCGCCCCTACGCCACCCGCATCACCGGTGTCATCGAGGATCTGGCCGCCGCCGGCGCCGCCGTCGACCACCCCCTGCTGCGCCACAGCGACGAGATCCGCCGGGTCGGCTACATCGTCATCACCTCGGACCGGGGACTGGCCGGGCCGTACAACTCCTCGGTCATCCGGGCCGCGGAGCGGGAGATCATGGCCGGCACGCGTGAGGGCCGGGACTACTCGCTGATCCTCGTGGGCCGCAAGGCCCGGGACTACTTCCGGTTCCGCAACTACCGCATCGACGCCTCCTTCGAAGCCATGAGCGACACACCCCGCTACGAGGACGCCCGCACGCTGGCACGCGAGGTCGCCGACCGCTTCATTTCCGGCGCCGTCGACCAGATGATGCTGGTGTACATGGAGTTCATCTCGCTGGGGTCACAGAAGGTGGCGCTGCGCCGCTTCCTGCCGCTCGCCGGCATCGACGAGATCGCTGCACTCGGCCGTGGAAGCGCCGAGGCCCGCGCCGCCTTCGAGTTCGAGCCGTCGCCGTCGGGCGTGCTGGAGGCGCTGCTTCCCCGCTACGTCGAGAGCCGGCTCTTCTCGGCGCTGCTGGACGCCGCCGCCTCCGAACACGCCAACCGGCAGCGGGCCATGAAGGCGGCCACCGACAACGCCGAGGAACTGATCGTAAAGCTGACCCGGATGATGAACCGCGCCCGCCAGGACGCCATCACCACCGAGATCATGGAGATCGTGGGTGGGGCCGAGGCCCTGCGCACCGCCTGACGGGGCCCGTGAGCGGGCCCAACAAGGAACCGTCGGCGGCCTCCCCGACGCGCCGACCAAAGACAGAACACAGGTGACGAGGAGAGACAGATGACAGACACCACCAAGGAGGGACGGATCGTGGCCATCGCCGGCCCGGTGATCGACGCGGAGTTCCCGCCCGATTCCCTGCCGGAGATCAATACGGCGGTGTCCTTCGACGTGACCATGGACGGTGAGACCATCACGGTCCTCGCCGAAGTCGCCCAGCAGATCGGCAACTCCCGCGTACGCGCCATCGCCCTGAAGCCCACCGACGGTCTGACGCGGGGCACGCCGGTGCGCAACCTCGGCCGGGGCATCACCGTGCCGGTGGGCAACGTCACCCTGGGCCACGTCTGGAACGTGCTCGGCGACTGCCTCGACACCGACCGGGACACCCTCGACGTCGACGAGGAATGGGAGATCCACCGCCCGGCGCCACCGTTCGACGAACTGGAGCCCAGCACGCAGATGTTCGAGACCGGCATCAAGGTCATCGACCTGCTCACCCCCTACAAGCAGGGCGGCAAGATCGGCCTGTTCGGCGGGGCCGGCGTCGGCAAGACGGTGCTCATCACCGAGATGATCCGCCGCGTCGCCGAGCAGCACGGCGGGGTGTCGGTGTTCGCCGGCGTGGGCGAGCGCACCCGTGAAGGCACCGACCTGTTCCTGGAAATGGGCGAGTCGGGCGTGCTGGAGAAGGCCGCCCTGGTCTTCGGCCAGATGGACGAGCCCCCCGGTGTGCGCCTGCGGGTCGGCCTGGCCGGCGTGACCATGGCCGAGTACTTCCGGGACGTGCAGAACCAGGACGTACTGCTGTTCATCGACAACATCTTCCGGTTCGTGCAGGCCGGCTCGGAGGTGTCCACGCTGCTGGGCCGCATGCCCTCCGCTGTGGGCTACCAGCCCACCCTGGCCGACGAGATGGGCCAACTGCAGGAGCGCATCACCACCACGCGGGGCCGTTCCATCACCTCCCTGCAGGCGGTGTACGTGCCGGCCGACGACTACACCGACCCGGCGCCGTTCACGTCGTTCACCCACTTCGACGGCACCACCGAACTGTCACGCGACATCGCAGCCCTGGGCATCTACCCGGCGGTGGATCCCCTGGCCTCCACCTCCACGATCCTCACCCCCGAGGTCGTGGGCGAGAGGCATTACCGGGTGGCACGCCGGGTGCAGGAGATCCTGCAGCGCTACAAGGAGCTGCAGGACATCATCGCCATCCTCGGCCTCGACGAGTTGTCGGAGGAGGACAAGGTCACGGTGTCACGGGCCCGCAAGGTGCAGCGATTCCTTTCCCAGCCCATGTTCGTGGCCGAGGTGTTCACCGGCATGGCCGGGGTGTTCACCTCCACCGAGGAGACTGTGGAGAGCTTCGACGCGCTGGTCTCCGGCGATCTGGACGACCTTCCCGAGCAGGCCTTCTTCATGGTCGGCGGCGCGGCGGACGCCCAGCGCAAGGCGGCCGAACTGCGGGGGCAGGCGGCGTAGCGTGCCACTGCACGTCGAGCTGGTGTCGCCCGAGGCCGTCGTCCTCACCACGACCGCCTCCATGGTGCTGGTGCGCACCACCGACGGCGACATCGCCTTCCAGCCCGGACACGTCCCCTTCGTGGGGGTACTGCTGCCCGAGCGGATGCGGATCTACAGCACCGACGGCACCACGCAACTCATCGCCGTGCACAGTGGCTTCGTGGAGGTGGCCGCCGACAGGGTGGCCATCCTGTCCGACGTGGCCGAGTTGGCCGATGACATCGACGTGGACCGGGCCACCGCCGCCGCCGAGCGGGCCCGGGCCGCGCTGGCGACCGATCCCGACGACGACGAGGCCGCCGGAGCTCTGCGACGGGCGGAGGTTCGTCTGGCGGTTGCGTCCGGCACCTCGCCGTAACGGGTCGCCGGTTATGGTGGCCGATACACGGCGCCGCCGACCGCGGCGTGAAGCACTGCCGCGCCGAGCCCGCCGACGCTTCGAGGCGGGCCGATCCGTGATCGGTGTGCTCACAGAGGAGATCACCTGATGAAACGAATCACATGGCAGCGCGCTCTCGTAACGGGCGCCTCAGCCGGTCTCGGCAAGGCGATCGCGCACGAGTTGGCCCGCGAGGGTACGGAGCTCGTACTGGTCGCCCGCGATGGTGAGCGCCTAGAGAACCTGGCCGCGTCCCTGGACGTCGAGGCGGAGGTGCTGAGGGCCGACCTCACCGATCCCGCGCAGCTCGGAGCGGTGGCAGAGCGCTGCGCCGCCGCGGAGCGGCCCGTGGACCTCCTGGTCAACAACGCCGGCATCTGGGGTTTCGGTGCCATCACCGGCCCCGAGGGCGAGAAGGCCGACGGGATGGTGGCCCTCAACGTGGCCGCCGTCGTGACGCTCAGTCGCGCCGCCGCCGGGCAGATGATCAGCTCCGGACGGGGCACCATCCTGAACATCTCATCCATCGCCGGGTCGCAGCCGCTGCCCTTCGAGGCGGTCTACGCCGCCTCGAAGGCGTTTGTCACCACGTTCGGGCAGGGCCTGCACGAGGAGTTGCGGGATACCGGCGTGCGGGTCACCACCGTGCTCCCCGGCCTGACCCGCACCGAGCTGCACGCCCGCGCCGGCCAGCATCGCCAACTCAGCCACGCCCCCGGCTGGCTGTGGATGGAGGCGGAGCAGGTGGCCCACCTGGCGCTACGCGCCGCGTCGCGCCGACAGGTGGTGTACGTGCCGGGGCTGGGATACCGACTGTCATCGGTCCTCGCCGAGGTCATGCCCCGCTACCTGAGTCGCAAGTCGGGGGCGTTCTTCAACCGGCTCCGCACACGCTTCACATAGGGCTCCGACGACAGCGGGAGCCGGCTCTCGCAGCCCGGTCCCGTCAGTTATCCCGACGTAACAAGGCCTTCGCCTCTACGTTCCGGACGTTCGGGCAGGGCCCGCACGAGAAACTGCGCTCACCGGTGCACGCGTCGCCACCGTTACCCGGGGTGTGCCCGTGCCCAACTGCACGCAACCGGCGGTGGGGCGGAGCAGTTCAGCCGACTTCTCGACTGGCCGTGGATGGAGCCGGAAAAAGTGGCTGCGCGGGCGCTGCGCGCCGCGGCGCGACGGCGGGTAGTGCACGTACCGGCGCTCGGCTACCGCGTGGCGTCAGTGCTGGCCGAGGTCATGCCCCGCATCCCGAATCGTAACCTGGCGACGCTCGTCAACCGCCGCCGCGCCCTCGTGGGCTAACCGCGCTCTCCCAGCTGGCGACCCCGCGAACTACTATTCCTCACGAACCGGTCACCGAACGTCTCGGGTCGCGCGCATGCTCACTCCCCGCCAGTTGTACGAATCCGTACTCCGCATGCGGCTGCTGGAAGAGGGTGTGGGAGCAGCGGTGCAGACCGGCGAAATCCACGGTGAGATGCATCTGGGGATCGGCCAGGAAATGGTTTCGGCCGTCATGGGTCCGTATCTGCAGCGACGCGATGCTCTCGTTTCCACGCATCGGGCCCATCTCCACGCGCTGGCGAAAGGCGTTGACCCCGTCCAGATGCTCGCGGAACTTCTCGAAAGGGACGGCCTCAATCGCGGCAAGGGCGGGCACATGCACCTCTTCGACCCTGAGACAGCCTTCATGTGCACAGGGATCGTCGGCTCGGGAGCACCGCTGGCTGCCGGCTACGCGCTCCATCAGAAACTGGCGGGCGACGGGGGTTTGACGGTCGCCGTCGCCGGTGAAGGAGCGATGAACCAGGGCGCCGTCCTCGAGACCATGAACCTCGCGGCGGTCCTGTCCCTGCCGATGGTCTTCTTGTGCGAGAACAACGAGTACGGCATCAGCGTTCCTCGAAAGGCGTCGACGGCCGGCAACATCGTCGATCGCGGCGCCGGGTTCGGTATCCGAGGATGGGAATGCGACGGGGTCGACCCGCAGGCGCTGGACGAGGCGTTCTCGGAGGCGTTCTGTGAGACACGGGAGCACTCGCGACCGACGTTGATCGTGGCCAACGTGTACAGATTCCGAGGGCACTACGAGGGAGACACCGATCACTATCGACCGGCTGAGGAGAAGGAGAGGGCCGCTCGGGAGAAAGACCCGCTCTCTGTGGCGCGTCGGCGGCTCGTGGGGACCGGTTGGTCCGATGATCAGATCGCCGCGCTCGACGGCGGAGTTTCGTCCGAGGTCGATCGATGGTTCGAGGCGGCGCGGTCGTTGCCGTTCCCGGATCCGTCCGAAGCCCTCATTGGAACCTTCGTCGATGGCTGAATCAACGCCCGCGCGGGATCGACGCACCGGCTCGCACCTCGTGGCCGCCGCGATCTCCCAGGAGATGCGACGCGACGATGCGATGGTGGTTTTCGGCGAGGACGTCGGAGCCCTCGGTGGCGTCTTCGGCGCGACACGGCGATTGCAGCGTGAGTTCGGCAGCGACCGTGTTTTCGATACGCCGATCTCCGAGACCGCGTTCGTCGGCATGGCGGTCGGGGCTGCGCAGGCTGGGTTGCGGCCGATAGTGGAGATCATGTTCGTCGACTTCATCGGTGTGTGCTTCGACCAGGTCATCAACCAGATGGCGAAGAACCACTACATGTCGGGCGGGAGGGTGAGGGTGCCGCTCGTCCTGCGCGCCGCGGTGGGCAGCATTGGTTCCGCAGCGCAGCATTCTCAGGTCCTGGCGGCCACGTTCGCGCACGTGCCGGGTCTCAAGGTCCTCTTCCCCGGAACGCCCGGCGATCTCGAGGGACTTCTCGTTGCAGCGATCCGATCCGACGATCCGGTCATATTCCTCGAACACAAGTGGCTGCTGAAGAGCCGGCTCAGCGAACTCCCGTTCAACGACGCGGACTCCGGAGGCACGGCGGTCGAGCCATCACCGATTGGCAAGGCGCGCAGGATCCGCGACGGATCGGATGTTTCGATTATCACCTGCGGCTGGATGGTGCAGCAGGCAGTGATCGCCGCCGACGATCTTGAGTCAGCAGGGATCTCCGCAGGTGTCGTGGACATCCGGTCTTTGGTTCCGCTCGACCGGGACGGGCTGGCCGAGCAGGCTCTGAGGGCGCAATGCGCCCTCGTCGTGGACGAGGACTTCGCCGGCTTCGGCACTGCCAGCGAAGTGATGGCGTCCATCGCCGAGCGAATCCCGGGCGAGGTGAGGATGGCGCGGCACGCTCTGGAGGTACCCCAGCCGGCGTCCAAGGTGCTGGAGGAGCGTGTCGTCCCGTCCGCCAGATCCATCGCCCGGCAGGCCACGCGCCTGGTACGTGCCTGACGCATGCCACAAGTCGTCGCGTTCAATCACTTCAACGTCACGGTCAGCGACATGGATCGCTCGCTCGGCTTCTGGAGCAACCTGCTGGGCCTCGAGTTGCTCGGCAGAGGAGTCGTCGAGTACCCCCACCTCGATCAGATCGTGGGGCTCGAGAACACCCGCATCGAGTGGGCCGATCTGGCCCTTCCGGGCGGGGGGATGATCGAGGTCTTTCAGTATCACCGGCCCTTGGGAAGTGCTGTGCGTCCCCGAAGTCCCGACCCGGGCTGCACCCACGTCTGCTTGGAGGTCCAAGCGTTGGATCAACTCGTCGAGCGCCTCCACGCCGCTGGCGTCGAAACCCGCTCGCGCCGAGCAGTGAGTATTCCTTTCGGCGACTGGAAGGACGTGAAGTCGATCTACGTCCTGGATCCGGACGGAGTCACAGTCGAACTGATCGAGATGCCGGCCTGCCCGCCACAGAATTCAGGGCCATGAGATCGACGGAATTCGAGAATCGTCATGTGGTCGTCACCGGTGCCGCCGGAACCCTTGGACAGGCGATCTGTGACGAGTTCGCACGCCGCGGCGCGGTCGTCACGGGTCTCGACATCAGTGGCGTGTCGCCAGAGCACCTGTGCGACGTCACGGACGAATACTCCGTGACTCGAGCCCTTGAGTCGGCAGCGGCCGGGGCAACGGTCACCGATGTCGTCCACGCCGCAGGGGCGCTCTCGATCGGTCCCGTGGTCGAACTCGACTCCGTGGAGATCCGGCGCATCCTGGACGTGAATCTCGTCGGCGCCTTTCTCGTGGCCAAGCAGTCCACCGCCTTCCTGCGCGACGGGGGCACGATCACCTTGATCTCATCTCAGGCAGGTGTGCGATCGGGCGCATACTGGTCTCTGTACTCAGCCTCCAAGGCAGGCGTCCTCCGGCTGGTGGAGTCACTTGCCGTTGAACTCGGCCCGCAACGGATCCGCGTCAATGCGGTGTGCCCCGGATCGGTCGACACACCGATGATGCGCGAGTCTGTGGTCGCACTCGCACGGGAGACGGGGGCCTCGGAGAAATCCATCGCCGAGAACTACCGGACCGGGATTCCTCTCAGGCGGTTCGCTCAACCAGTCGAGATTGCGTCCGTTTGCGTGTTTCTCGCCTCGGAGGACGCGTCATTCGTCAACGGAACCGCGATCGAAGTGGATGGTGGAGAACTGTGACGGCGACCTTCGAGCTGCCACCCGCCGCGAGCACCGTGGCGGTTGCGGTGCCGAACCACGCCGGTCGCCTGATCGGGAAACGCATCCCCGCGGAGCGGTGGGCCTCTGTCTCCGAGTCGGGCATGGCCATGCCCGACTTCCATCTCGTGTCTGCCGTGGACAACTTGCCCGTGCTCGGCATGCAAGTCACCGGTCTGCACACGGGATTCCGCAACGGCGTGCTCCTGCCCGATGAGGCAACTCTCGCGCCGCTTCCCTGGGAGGAAGGTACCGTCATCGTACTGTGCGACACGCTCGACAGCCGGGGGCGCCTCGTCGCTGAAGCCCCGCGGAGCATCCTGAAACAGCAACTGCGGTGCCTCCAGGAGAGAGGGTTCGAAGCCACAGTGGCCTCGGAACTCGAGTTCTACCTCTACCGCACCAGCTATGAGGACGTCCACAAGGCTGCCTACCAACGTGTCGAACCGAGCTATCACCGCCACCCCGACAACGACATCCTGATCTCGGGCTACGCCGAACCCTTCCTGTCGACATTGCGGGAGAACCTCGCCCACATGGGCATTCCCGTGTGGGCGACCCAGGGCGAGGGCGGGCGCGGTCAGTACGAACTGAATCTGAGCCACTCAGACCCGTTGCGGGCTGCAGACATGCACGTGCTGTACAAGCACGCGGTCAAGGCGACTGCTCAAGAGCTGGGCGTTTCCGTGACTTTCATGGCGAAGCCGTCACGCGACGTTGGTTCCGGCTGTCACATACACCTGTCGCTGCTGCGGGCGGGGCGGAATACTCTGGGCGACGGGGCCGGGGGTCTCTCCCGGACGGGTGAACGGTTTCTGGGCGGACTGCTTGCCTTCGCCGGGGACTTCACCGCTCTCCATGCCCCGTACGCCAACTCGTACCGACGCCTCCAGCCCGGCTCTTGGGCGCCGTCCAACGTGACCTGGGGATTCGATAACCGTACTTGCCTCGTTCGGGTGGTTGGGAGCGGTGAGGACATCCGGTTCGAGTTCCGACTTCCCGGCGCGGACGTGAACCCGTACCTGGCCGGCGCCGCATTGTTCGCCGCCGGGCTCGCGGGTCTCGATGGGGAACTCGAACCACCACCACCTGTGACCGGCAACGCCTACGAGTTGGACGCGCTTGCGCTGCCGGGTGATCTGACGGAATCCACGCAGCGTTTTGCAGAGTCCGAGACGGCGGCGAACGGTCTGGGCCCGCAGGTGCACGCCCATCTGCTCGGCATGGCCGTCAACGAGCGCAACGAGGCCCGAGCGGCGGTCACTGATTGGGATCTCCAGCGCGGCTTCGAGAACGCCTAGCTCACTGCTGGAGAGGGAACAGGCGCGCCGGGTTCTCGGACATGATCCCCAGGATCACCGATTCCGGGATCCCCTCCAGCACGAAACGGGGCAGGATGTTCTGCAGAAGGTGCGCGTATCCGTAGCCGCCCCAGGTGCGTAGTTGTATCTTGTAGCAGGTGTCATGGGATAGGAGGAGTTGTGCGGCGTAGCCCTCCTCAATGAGGCGGCTTACCGATTTTGTCTTCGCATAGTCCCCCGGCGAGATGAAGTCGTTCTCGCTCTCGAAGAACTCGTGGCCGAAGAGGTCGAACTCCACGAAGCAGCCAAGAGCCAGAACGCGCCGGTGGTACTCCGGTCGGTGCAATGTCGTGTCCATGTGCCCCATGACCACCCGAGAGAGGTCCGCCCCCTCCTCCCGGAGGATGTCAGCGGCGACAAGCGCCGAATCCACTTCGACTGCGTGCGCGGCGGTGTGAACGGAGATTGCCGCACCTGTTGCCAGCGAGGCGCGCGCGGCTGCACGTAGAGAGCGCTCCTCAACAGATTCGAGTGGATGGGACATTCCGACTTCTCCGATGACGCCGGCGCACACACCCGTATCCCCGATACCGTCGGTGATCTCGGCAACGATGCGCTCGGTAAGTTCCTCGACGGTCGCGTTCTTCACGTCGTCGTCGAGGCTCGCCCCGACATAGAACCCCGTACCGAGCACGACGTTCAAACCGGTACGGCGGGACACGTCCACGAGTTGCCGGGGCTGTCCACCGAGGCCGGTGCAACTCAGATCGATGACCGTCCGGCCACCCAATTTCGCATACGCCTCGAGTTCGCGCACGGCGATGTCCGTGTCGTCGAGGACGAGCAGGTGCCGGTTCGAGTTCGGGTGCTGGCGCATCCACCAGAGGTTCTCGATTGCGGGTTCGGCGTCCGCGAAGACGCGCGCCTCGGGGTCCATCGGCTCCTGGAACCAGGCGGTGCTGTCGCAGAGTATGTGTTCGTGCGCCAGTGTGATGCCCATTTCTGTCGGATCGATGTCTCCCAGGACCGTCCGTAGCTGCGGCATGTCACCTCCTCGGGTCGTGATCGTCGGCAATCCCTATGGCGAGGCGAACTCGGAGCGGGCCGACTCCTCTGCACCGTTCGTCCTTGCCACCGAGTCGGGTTTTCGCTGGAAGCTCCGTGTCAGCGCCATGTAGACAACGGCAGCTATGAGTGGGACAACCATCAGGATCGAGGCCACCGCGTTCACCGTTGGTGGTATGCCGCGACGGTTCATGATGCTCCAGATCACCGGTGGCAACGTCGGATCGGCTCCAACGATGAAGTTGGTGATGACGAACTCGTCCATTGAAATGGCAAAGACGATAAGGGCCGCTCCGGCGATGATGGGAAGCAGGATCGGGATCGTGACTCGCCGCAAGGCTCCCCAGTATGTGCACCCGAGATCTCGCGCGGCTTCTTCGGTGCTCCGATTGAAGTTTTGCAGCGCCGCGATGACGATCAGGACAACAAACGGGAGCACCAGAGTGACCTGTCCGAGCACTATGGACCGCAGTGACGGAATCCACTCGAGGAATCGGAACATCGCCAGTATCGAGAAACCCACGACGACTCCTGGCAAGACGATCGGCAGAGTCACCGCTCCCATGAGAAGCGGCTTGGTCACAAACACTCGTCGGTTGACTGCGAAAGCAGTTGGTAGTCCTATTGCCAGGGCGATCGCCACCACCAGACCGGCAACCTTGAGGCTCGTCCCGAACGCAGCGCGGATGACCCGATCGGTGAATATCTCCCGGTACCAGTCGAGAGTCCATCCGGTGATGGGTAACGACGCTATAGGTAGTTGATTGAACGACAGGATCAACACCAAGATCAACGGCAACCAAAGGAACAGGAGGAGAAAGACGAGATAGGTGTGACCCCAGGGAAGATTCCTGAGCCATACCGGCCAGGCAAGACCGATTCGTCGTTTCGCCAGGGTGTTGTCCAGTTTGCCGAGTCCACGAATGGCCCGTCTCAGGAGCCAAGCACAAAGCAGGATCGCGCCGATGAAGGCACCGGCTGCGACGATGAGTGAGAACGATAGGGCGGAGGCCAACGCGTAGTTACCGGTAATGCCGAACTGATCGAAGATGACACGGCCGATCATCAGGCTCCCTTTCCCCCCGACCAACTGAGGCGTCACATAGTCGCCTGCTGCCAGTACGAAGGTGAGGACGAAGGCAATGACGATCCCTCGCGCCGTCAGGGGAAGCGTAACCCTGAAGAATGTCTCCACAGGGCCTGCGCCAAGATCCCGACCGGCGCGGATCAGGTCGGGATGAACCGATTCCATCGATCCGGCGATGGGGAGCATTGCGATCGGAACAAGAATGTGAGCCAGTGCGATAATCACGCCAGGTCGACCGAGCAGAGTCAGTGGCTCGCTGATTAGTCCCAGTGAGTCAAGGGCCGTGTTCAAGATACCCGCTGGAGTCAGGATCGCCTTCCACGCGTAAATCCGGACCAAGTACGAAGCCAGCGCTGAAGCCACAATCAGGAAGAGAATGAGTCGACGCCCTCGCGAGACGCTGAAGCGAAGCACATAAGCACCCAGATAGGCTATGGGCAAGACGACCGCCGATACGGTCAATGCAAGAATCAACGTTCGTAGTATGAGACCGTAGTAGAGATCGTCGGTGACGACCTCGCGGTACTGATCCAGCGACCAGGTACGGATCAACGTAAAGACTCCCGTTTCCCAGAAACTGAACAGGAAGAAAACACTCACCGGGATCAACAGGCCCACGAGAAGCCATCCGATCGTCGGATACACCGACAACGGCGGCAGGTACCTGCGACGCTCCCTGCGACGCATCGTATTGGTCGCCGGTTCCTCGGCCATCACGTCGTCAAAATCGCCATGTCGGCCTGAGACCAGTTCACCGTGACCGGCGACCCGACTTCGATCTGCCGTTCCTCACGGGCAAGTTCCTGAACGGTGAGAAGAGTCTCATCCGCCAACTGCACTATATGCCGGCAGAGGGATCCTAGGAAGATCGAGTCGACTAGATCTCCGTGCACACAGATCCTGTCCGCCCGATCATCGCTCGGTCCGTCATCCAACGTGAGATGTTCAGGCCTAATGGAGATAAAGACGTCGCCGGTGATTGGGGACTCATTGGCTAATTGGAGATCCAGGTTGGGCACGCTGATAACCGTCTCGGACGCCTGCCCTGCTATTAGGTTCGTTTCACCGATGAATTCTGCCACGAACCGGTTTCGCGGATGCCGATATACGCTCTGAGGGCTCCCGTCTTGCACTATCCGGCCCGACCGCATGACCACGACCCGATTTGACATGACCAGAGCCTCTTCCTGGTCGTGCGTCACGTAGATGAACGTTCCGCCCAACCGCCTGTGCAGCGAGCGAAGCTCCAGTTGCATTTCCTTGCGGAGTTTGAGGTCAAGTGCCCCGAGCGGCTCGTCCAGAAGCAGAATCTCCGGCCGATTCACGATCGCACGCGCCAGCGCGACGCGCTGCTGCTGCCCTCCTGACAACTGATCGACGCGTCGGGATTCGAGCCCGTCGAGTTGAACCATGGATATGGCTGTCGCCACCCGATCCGAGGCCTCCTCGTGAGGTGTCCGTGCCACCTTGAGGCCGAAGCGAACATTGTCCGCGACATCCAGATGGGGGAAGAGGGCATAATGCTGGAACACATAGTTCACCGGCCGCCTTTCGGGCGGCGTAGTAGTGGACTCGCGCCCCGAGATCTCAACGACCCCGGTGTCCAAGCGATCCAAACCGGCCACGATACGCAACAACGTTGTCTTCCCGCATCCGGACGGTCCGAGGAGGGTGACGAATTCCCCCTGCTTGATGTTCAAGTCCACGCCATCCAGCGCGCAAACTTCGTCGAAGTATTTGGATACCCCCCGAAGAACAAGTGCTGAAGGCCGCGATTGTCCGCCGCCGTCGATTGCGTTCTCGGATCGTTCCTGACCTACTGCTTCAGCAGCCACGTTCTATCCAGACGTCGGAGCGCCCGGGGTCGGAACTCTGCGTCCGACCCCGGGCCGTCGCAATGTTTATGCACCTGCCTTGAAGTCTTGCCAGCGCTTGAGCCATGTGTCATACGTCGCGTATTCGGTCGACTCGACCGGTGGCCACTCGACTGGTGGTGCTGCGGCGAATACGGCTGCCCGATCCTCGTAAACGGCCCACTCAAATCCCATCGGCACCAGACGCTCCATGGCTGCCGGATGGGTCACGGCCCACCCGAGAGCCGCACCCATCGTAAACTGCGTGGACTCGCTGATCGCATCGTTGAGCGCGTCGTACATTGCATCTGTCGGCTCGACATCGGACGCAATGAATAGTGCATCGATCCAGGACCAACCCACGCCGGGCGGGAAGTGGACCTCGACGGGGATATCGGCTTCGCGAGCGCGCAGCGCCGTTGGAGCGTTGTCGGGGAACGCGGCGATGATCTCGCCACGCGTATAGGCACCTGCATATTCGGCATACGGATTTGCCATGACGCCGAACGACGCATCCCTGAAGTCCTCCAGCTTCTCGAAGACCTGATCCAGTTCATCTTCAGTCAGCAGACCCGGAGTGTCGCCGCCCAGACCGAGCAGCCTTGCGATCATGATGATCACGGTGTTGCCGTCATCGCCGATCGCAAACTTCCCCTGATACTTGGGCTCGAGCAGAGATTCGAGCGACTCCGGTGGCCCCGTCCCATCATCGACATAGGTCAAGCCCATACTCGCCCACGCGATCGGGACACCAATGATGCCCTCATCGGTATTGATAAGAGGTTCGTTACGGAGTTCCGCGGGCAACTGATCCCAGTTGGGAATGCGGCTTACGTCGAGGGGTTGCATGACTCCCGCGGCTTGGAGGGTCGGGAAGATGTTCTCTATGCCGACGCTGATGTCGTAGGTGCCCTTCTTGTTGATCGGATCCTCGTTTGCCACCATGAATGTGGATTCGATCTCATACGTGGTGGGTTCGGGGTCTCGAATCTCGTAGCCCTCCCAAATGAGGAATCGCACTGTTTCCTTCTCAGCGGCAGGCTCGGGCGTGGGAGCCGGCGCCGGCTGAGAGGCTGCGGTTGTGGTCGTTGCCGCGGCCTCACTCGCGTCCTCGTCGTCACCGCCGCAGGATGCGGCGATCAGAATGAGAGCGAGAAGCGGTATTCCGAGTCGGAGAGGCCCCCATCTCTGACCGTTCGCAGGTCGGCGCTTGTGTGTCGAAGAAATAGATCGGTAGCGCATGATCGTCCTCCTTGGTCCCCCGGCCCGACATCCCCCAGGCCAGACTGCACTCCGCGCAGTGTAGCCCACGCGTCTGGGCAGGTGAGATGGGTTCCTGGTGCGCTCGGAGGTGGTCTGTGGCGGCGTGAACCGAGGACTCGTGCCGAGGTACGCGCCTTCGCAGAGGACATCCGCTCGGGCGGGTTCACGGGCGAACTGATCGTCGCCAACGACCTCGACACGGTGACGCTCGCCTAGGAGAGTGCTGAGTAATTCGTTGCGGCGCCGGTGGGGAAAGGCTCGCGTTTTGGGTCGGGCTCTGGGAGTATGGGGGTATGCAGGGTTCTGAGCGTTCTGATCGCGAGTTGTTGGATGTCTTCGCGTTGTGCGGTGATCTGGTTCCGGTGGGGTCGGTGTATCGGTTCTTGGCTGAGCATCGCCTGGGGGTGTTCCCTGACGGGTTGTTCGCGGATCTCTTCGGTGGGCGGGGGCGGCGGTCGCAGCCGGCGTCGCTGATCGCGACGGTGTTGGTGTTGCAAGCCTTGGAGGGCCTGTCGGACCGCGAAGCGGTGCAGCGTTTGCGGTGTGATCTGCGTTGGAAGGCCGCGGCGGGTTTGTCGTTGACCGACGGGGCGTTCCATCCGAGCGTGTTGACACTGTGGCGGGCGCGCCTGCGCAGCAGCGCCCGCCCGGAGCGGATCTTCGACGCGGTCCGGGCGGTGATCGCCGAGAGCGGCGTCGTGGCGGCCAAGGGTCGCCGGGCGTTGGACTCGACGCTGCTCGACGACGCGGTGGCGACGCAGGACACTGTCACGATGATCTGCGCGCAGATGCGCCGGGTGCGCCGCTTGGTGCCGGCGGCGGCGGCGGTGGACGTGTCGGCGCATGATGACGGGGGGCGCGCGAAGCCTGCGTGCGACTGGGCCGACGCCGAGGCGCGGGCGGATCTGATCGACGCCCTCGTCGGTGACGCGTTGGCGGTGTTGGCCGCCGTGGACGGGGTGGATCTCGACGACGAGGCGGCTGCGGCGGTGGGCTTGTTGGGCGTCGTGGCGGGCCAGGACGTCGAAGCCGATCCCGAGGTGCCCGGGCGCTGGCTCATCGCCCGCAACGTGGCGGCGGATCGGACGATCTCCACCGTGGACGCCGAGGCGCGCCACGCCCGCAAGTCCCGCTCGGCGCGCCGCGACGGCTACAAGGCCCACATCGCCGCCGAACCCGACACCGGGATCATCACCGCCGCCGCGCTCACAGCTGCGAACGTCTCCGACGCGACGGTCGGCGCCGAACTCCTCACAACCGACACCACCATCGCCGCTGACACCGCGACTCCCGCCGACGCCGCCGCGACCGGCGTGGGTGTGGAGGTTCTGGCGGACTCGGCGTACGCGTCGGGTGAGGCGCTCGCCGCGTTCGCCGACGCCGGGCACACCACCACCATCAAACCCATCGACCGCCGCCCCGCCATCGCCGGCGGCTTCCGCCGCGGCGACTTCACCATCGACACCGCGGCGGCAACCGTGACCTGCCCCGCCGGACACACCGTCACCATCAGGCCCAGAGCCAACAACCGCGGCATCGCCCGCTTCGGCGCGCTGTGCGGCGCCTGCCCCCAGCGCGGCCGCTGCACCACCAGCGCCCGCGGGCGCACCGTCGGCGTCGACCGTTTCGAGGACCACCGCGCCGCCAACAAGGCCCGCTGGGCCGACCCCGCCACCCAGGGTGCCTACCGCCGACACCGCCCCATGGTCGAACGATCCATCGCCTGGCTGACCCGCAACAAAGCCAGACGCGTCCCCTACCGCGGCGTCGCCGCCAACCACCAATGGCTCACCACCCGCGCCGCCGCGGTGAACCTCACGCGCCTCGTCAACCTCGGCGTGACCCACACCGGCGGCCACTTCCACCTCCAAGGCGCCCACTGACACCCCAACCCGCCCGCGGCCACCCCCGACACGACAAAAACAGAGCCGAAAAGCTCCACCAACAGCACACCCACCTCACCACAACCCCAGCCCCGCCACCCCAACAGCCCCACAGCCCAAAAACTCAGCAGTCTCCTAGATGAGTAGTTCCAAGGGGTCAGTGGTCGTAGGCGATGAGGGATCGGGCGGGTCCTGGTTGTTGGGTGGTTTGGTTGTGCCAGATGGCGGCGGTGAGGGCGAGGAGGCGTTGCAGGATGCGTGCGGCCACGCCGGGGCGGGTGCGGCCGCCGTGGCGTTCGAGGCCGAGTTGGGCTTTGAGGGTCTGGTTGATGGATTCGATGATCTGGCGCAGCGGGCGCAGGAACCGCTGGCCGGGCCGGGGCGGCTCTGATTTGGTGGCGGGGCGGATCAAGGTGATGCCTGCGTCGTTGAGTTGGGCTTCGAAGGCGGCGCTGCGGTAGCCCTTGTCGGCGATGAGGGTCTGGCCCCGCCGGGCCACGCCGGCGTGGGCGATCATGTCCAAGCAGATGTCGCGTTCGTCGGCTTTGGCGCCGGCGAGGGCGTAGGCGATAGGCAGTCCGGCGGGGGTGGCGAGCAGGTGCAGGCGCAGCCCCCAGAAGTACCGTGCGTGCGAGGCGCTGTAGCCGTAGGCGGCCCATCCGGCGAGGTCGGAGCGTTTTTGGGTCTCGCGGCTGCGCCCGCACTCCACCGGTGTGGAGTCCACGACCCAGACGTCGTCGTGCCAGGCCGGGCAGTCCCGCGCCAGGGCGGCGAGCACGTGGGGGAGCAGTTCGCCGCTGCGGCGCAGACGCTTGTTATAGCCGGGGCGCTGGGGCAGATACCGGAACCACGCCCGCAGGTGCGCTTTGGCGTAGCGCACGAAGCGGGCCTCAGAGTCGAACCCCAACAAGGCTTGCAGCACCGCCAAGGTCACCAACTCCGCGTCGGTGAGCTTCGGGACGAACCCCACCGCGGGCCGCCGCGGCGCCCACTCGGGGTGCGCCATCAACAAATCATCGATCCTCACATACAGTGCAGTCACGAGGGTGTCCAAGTCCGGGTTCATGCCGAGATCCTCCAAGATCAGGGATTGTTACCCCCAGATTTTGGACACCCTCAACCACCCAGCAGCGGACCCCCCGCACCCCGCACCCCTTGGAACTACTCATCTAGGCGTGCCGTCGACGGGGGGAGGGCCCCACCGCCGACGGCGCTTCGGCGGCGGTCAGTTCATCGACTCCCAGATGAGGGTGTCGCCGTCGTACAGCTTCGGGACGACCGTGGCGTCCAGCATTGACAGCCAGTCGGGCTTCTCCTCGTAGACGCCCAAGTCCACCAGGTTCTCGATCTCGTTGCCGAGCCGTGGCACGTTCATCTGGCCGATCACCAGACCCTCGGGTGTTACGTCCTCGATGATCTTCTGGTCGGTCGTCCAGCGGTACAATTCGTGCTCCCTGGCGAGGAACATCTGGTTGCCGGCCGCCTCGATCCTCTCGAAGGCGTGGTCGATGGCCAGTTCGGGATCCTCCGCCGCGGCGTAGTAGCCCCGGAGCCCGGCCCGTACGAAGTCCTCGACGACCGTCGGGTGCTCCTCGTAGAACGAGCGCGTCGTGACGTAGATGGCGAACGAGGCCGGCACGTCGTAGTCCAGCGGGTCGTACACGATGTAGTCGATGCCGGCGCTGTCCAGCACGCGCGGCTCGTTCGAGCGGTAGACGGGCAGCGCGTCGATACCCAGGGCGAAGTGGTCGATGGGGTTGAAGCCGTCGAGCAGCAGTTCGGTGAAGGTCCCCCGCTGGAGGCCTGCCGCTGCCATCATCGCCTCGATGGCGACAGGGATGTCGCCCTTGATGCCGACCGTTTTGCCCTCGAGGTCGCTGAGTTCCGTCACACCCGAATCGGGGGAGATGAGGAGCTGGGAGATCGCCGTGTGTCCCAACTGGGCGAAGGCCACCAGGTCGGCGTCGCCGGCCACGTTCGTCCGGACGAGTTCGCCGAACGTTGCCGTGACAACCAGCTGAACGCTGCCGGCAGCCAGCGCCGCGCTGTTGCCTGGGGCGAAGCCGGGCTGGATCTCCACATCGAGGCACATGTCGTCGAAGTAACCCTCGTCCTCGGCGGTGATGACCTCGATGATCCCCGCGGCGGCGGCGAAGTCGAAGCCGGTCATGAAGATGAGCTTCCCTGCCGCCCTGTTGGCCTCACAGCGTTCCGGCGTCCCGAAGGCGGGGAGCCCGTCGGCGCCCATCGCCGATTCGGCGACTGCTTCGGCAGCAGCCATCTCGGCGGCAGCCGCCTCCTCGGCCGCTGCCTCGGCCGCGCTCCGCGCCTCCGCGGCCTCGGCCTGCGCGCTGGCGGCATCGGCCTGCGCCGCAGCCGCCTCGGCCTGCGCCGACGCAGCCGCCTCCTGTGCCGCTTCGAGCGCCGCTTCGGCAGCAGCGACGTCGGCCTGGTTCCCCGAAGCCGTGGCCTGGGCCACCTCCGCGGCCGCGAGCGCCTCCTCGGCCAGCGCCGTGGCCACCTCGGCTCCTGCGGCGGCGGCAGCGGCAGCGGCATTCGCCGCGCTCGCCTCGGCGTCGGCCGCCGAAGCCTCGGCTCGTGCCGCCTGCGCCTCGTTCAGCGCGGCGCCCGCCTCGCTCTGCGCCGAGGCAGCCGCGCTCGCGGCCGCGTCGGCGGCAGCCATGGAGCCGTCGTCGCTGTCGTCGTCGCCGGCACATGCCGCCGCGACGAGCGCCAGCGCGCAGATCAGCGAGACGAAAATCCTTCGAAGATTCCGATGGCGGGACATTGCGCGACCTCCTATTGGTCAGATCGCCGACGGATCCGCGCCCTCAGAGTGCGGTCGTCGATCCGCTCCGGAGATCCTGGGAACTGTGCCACCGTAGTACCCGCGTTTCGACGGTCGCAAGCAGGAGGTTGGCGAGCACGCCGATGAGGGCGAGTGCGAAGATCGACCCCCACAACTGGTCGATGAGCAGCCGCGTCTGCCCGACGCGTGCGGTGTTGCCGAGTCCCTCCGTGGAGCCGCCGAACATCTCGCCGATCACCGCCCCCACCAGCGACAGGCCGACACACAGACGCCCCGCCGAGAAGAGGTACGGCAGCGACTGGGGGAACCGCAGCCTCCAGAAGATCTCCACCCGGCTCGCCGAGACCGAGCGCAACAGCTCGTAGGCGTTCGGATCGACGGATCGCAGCCCGGTGAACTCGCTGATAGTGAAGGGAATATAACAGAAGACCGTGGCAATGAGGACCTTGGGCCAGATGCTGAAACCGAACCAGATGAGGAACACCGGCGCCAGGACGGCCACGGGCGTGCTCTGAAGCAGGACGATGACCGGTAGCGAGGCGCGCTCGACGAAACGGGAGTGCGCCATGAACGTGGCGACGATGAGCGCGGCGACGAGAGCGAGCAAGTAGCCCCAGAACGCTTCGAGCATCGTGACCTGGGCATGGCGCCAGTAGAAGCTCGGCTCCTCGACGAGGTGCACGACGATGCTCGACGGCGTCGGCAGCGTCAGTCGGGAGATGTCGAAGACCCGTACGTAGAGCTCCCAGACGGCGAAGACCACGGCGATACCCACGATCGGCGCCACGAACATGGCCGACCGGCGGAGCCGTCGCGGCGATTCGGGCGGTGGTTCCCTCGACGGCGCGCCGGGAGGGACTGCCGCGGCGGGCGGCTCGAGGGCGGGCCGGCCGGCGGCGCCGCGTACGTCTGCGGTCATCGGGCCGACACCTCCCCCAGCGCGCCGCGGACGTTGCGCATGTGCGCCAGGAAACGCTCGTCGTCCTCCATCGCCACGTGGCGGGGTCGCGGCAGGTCGATCGCCTCGGAGTGGACGATCCGGCCAGGTTGCGTCGCCATCACAAGCACCCGGTCCGAGAGGATCGCCGCCTCGGGAATGCTGTGCGTCACGAAGATCACGGTGTGGCCGGTGCGCTCCCACAGATCCAGCAGGAGGTAGCGCATCCCGTTGCGTGTGATCTCGTCGAGGGCCGAGAAGGGCTCGTCCATGAGCAGCACCGGAGCGCCGAGCGCGAAGCAGCGCACCAGCGAGACACGCTGCTGCATGCCACCGGAGAGCTCACGGGGGAATCGGTCCAGGAAGTCTCCCAGACCCACGGTCTCGAGCAACTCGAGCGTCTCGGCCTCGCCGAGCGGGGGATGCGCGGCGCCGCGCCGGTTCACCTCGGCGAGCAGCGTGACGTTGCGGCGGACGGTCCGCCACAGCAGCAGCGACGGTGTCTGCGGGGCGAACCCGATCTGCTTGGAGTCGCGTGCCCGTGACGGGCTGGTGCCGTTGACCTCGACGGTCCCCTCCTCGTAGGGCAGTAGCCCGCCGACGACGCGCAGGAGCGTGGACTTCCCGCAACCGCTCGGGCCGATGAGGCTGACGAACTCGCCCGGTTCGATCTCCACGTCGATGTCGTCGAGGGCGTGCAGGTGGGAACGACCGGTCCTGAACCATTTCGAGACCCCGCGAATGGAGACCGGGGCACCGATCCTGCCGTCGGCGGAACCGGCCGACTCAGGTGTGGTGCGAGGGCCACGTCTGAGGGTCGGGCGTGCCACGCCGACATAGTAAGTCCATAATTGAGGACCGGCCGTTGCTGGCAGTGCCGTCCGGCCGGGGAATGGAGGGATCGTGCCCGCCGGCCTGATCGACGTGCACTCGCACCACTACCCCGACAGCTACCTCGACGCCTGCCGCCGCAGCGACAGCGGGCTGGAGCACTACGTCCGCGACGACGGTCGCCTCGTCGTGCTCCAGGACGGTGCCGTGGCGGCGGCCGTGCCGCAACCGCTCCCAGGTATGGACCACCGCCTGGCGATGATGGACGACGTCGACGTGGACGTGCAGGTGCTTTCGGTGTCAGCACCGAACGTGTTCCGCCTGCCGCCGGCGCTGCGCCTCCCTCTCACCCGTGACCTCAATGACGAGTTCGGGGACATCGTCGGGGCGAGCGGGGGGCGCCTGCGGTTCTTCGCCAGCCTTCCTCTGCCTGACATCGACGCGGCGCTCGCCGAGTTGGATCGCGTCCTTGATCGTCCAGGTGTTGTCGGCGTCATGCTGTGCACGACCGTGGATCGCCGCACCCTCGACGATGCGCATCTGGCGCCGCTGTGGGAGGAGTTGTCCCGGCGCCGGGCCGTGGTCTTCGTCCACCCCACGACCGCCTGCTGCACCGAGGGTCTGCGCGACTTCGCGCTGTCGCTGGCGCTGGACTTCCTGGCCGAGACCACCAACGCCATCGGAAGGCTGATCTACTCGGGCACCTTCGAACGACACCCGGGGATCCGTTGGGTCTTCAGCCACCTCGGCGGCACCGTGCCGTTCGTTTACCACCGGTTCGACAACTACGCGCGACAGTTCCCCGAGGTCCGCCGCCACATCACCCGCAAGCCGTCGGAGCAGTTGCGGGAGTTGTTCTTCGACACCGCCAGCACGCACGCCGCCGCCATGCGTTGTGCCTTCGAGACGTTCGCAGTGTCGCAATTCGTCTTCGGAACCGACTATCCGCACGTGCCGGGCGGGATGCGGGTCTTCGTGGACACCCTGGAAGCGGCCGGGCTGCCCACCGAGGACCTCGCGAGGGTGGGCCGGCGTAACGCCGCCGCCCTACTCGGCATCGGCGACGGCTCACACGGTCGCGGCAGCTGATCGACGGGATCGGGCAGCGCGTGGTATCTTCCGGCGAAGTTTGGAAGACCACGTAACGAGGTGAGGAGGCTTATGGCGCAGCCCACCGAGGTGTCCGACTTCGTGAAGGAGCGACTCGCACGGATACGTGGCGGGCTGAGGTTGTACACCGATCTGCAGCCCACCAGGACGGCCTTCGTCGTCATCGACATGCAGAACGCCTTCGTCGCCGAGGGCGGGGTCATCGAGGTTCCCGCCAGCCGGGCGATCATCCCCGTGATCAACCGCATGGCCGGCGAGTGCCGCAGGCTCGGCGTCCCGGTGATCTGGATCCGCTCCCACCATCCCAAGGGTGGCTCCGACTGGCGCCACTTCTTCGACCACTTCGTGCGCCCCGAACGGCGGGAGGCGGCCGCCGCGGCGCTCTCCGATGATGCCCCGAGTTCGCGGTTCCACCCCGACATGGACATCGCCGAGGAGGACTACATCGTCTTCAAGAACCGGTACTCGTGCATGATCTCCGGGTCGTCAAGCCTCGAGCGACTGCTCCGCAGCCTCGGTCGCGACACCCTCCTCCTCGCCGGCACCAAGACCAACATCTGCGTCGAGTCGACCGCTCGGGATGCGATGATGCTGGACTTCCGGGTGGCCGTTCTCAGCGACGCCACCGCGGCGTTGACAGATGAGGAGCACCAGGCCTCGCTGAACGTGCTGATCCAGGAATTCGCCGACATTCTCGTCGTCGACGACGTGCTCGACGAACTGCGTTCGAATGCCGGGGAAGACAACCCATGACCGACACCGTCGCCGCGGAGGGCGGCGCCGCCGACAGTTCCAGCGCCACCCGGGGAAACGGGGCCGGCGGACACGGGTCGCTCGATCCGGTCACCTTCGAGATCCTGCGGTCGCGCCTGTCGGCCATCAACGACGAGGCGGCCATGACGATGCGCCTGGTGTCGGGCTCGCCGGTGGCCAACGAGGCCTACGACATGAACGTCGGTCTGATGGACGCCGACGGCGACTGTTTCGCCATCGGCATGTACATCACGATCCACGCGCTGGCTCTGAGTTCGACGGTGAAAGACATCCGGCAGCGGTTCGCGGCGGCGGACATCGGGCCCGGCGACGTGTTCATGTCCAACGACCCCTACGTGGGGGCGTGCCACCAGATGGACGTGGCCGTCGTGGCCCCCATCTTCGCCGGGGGCGAACTCGTGGCCTGGACCGGTTCGACGGTGCACCAGATCGATCTCGGCGGCCCGGTCGAGGGTCAGGTGCAACTCGGCGCCACCTCCATCTGGAGTGAGCAGCCGCTGTTCCCACCGATCAAGATCGTCGACGCGGGTGAGTTGCGCCCCGACGTCGAGCGGGGCTACCTGCGCCGCACCCGCCTGCCGCACCTCGTGGAGCTCGACCTGCGGGCCATGATCGCCGGCTGCAACGTCGGTGTGGCACGGGTGCAGGACCTGACCGAGCGCTACGGCATCGAGGTGGTGCTCGCCGCCATCGAGGGGATCAACGTGGCCACCGCCGCCCGCTTCCGGGCGCGGCTCCGGGAATTGCCCGACGGCACGTGGACGCACCGCGGCTACATCGAGTACGACGACGTGTACCCGGTCGTCGTCGAGATGACCAAGCGCGGCGACTCGCTCACCTTCGACTTCACCAAGAGCGCCGATCAGGCAGATGCCGTCATCAACTGCACGCGCCCGGCATGTGTGGGGGCGGTGGTGGCGGCCATCCTCCCCTACCTCTGCTACGACATGGCGTGGTCACCCGCCGGGCTGCAGCGGGCCATCGAGGTGCGCACCCGCGAGGGGTCCGTGGTGCACGCGGCCTGGCCGGCAGGCGTGTCGAAGGCCACCACCACCGGCAGCTTCATGGCGACCATCTCCTCCGGGGTATGCCTCTCGAAGCTGCTGGCGGCCAGCGAGAGCCACCTCGCCCAGTTCATGTCCACCTGGATGGGCGGGCTCTACGTGGAGGACATGTTCGGGGTGGATCAGCGGGGTGAGTTCTTCGGCGCGGCGATCCTCGACGCCATGGCGGGCGGGTCCGGGGCACGCTCCTTCGCCGACGGGCTCGACGCCGGCGGCTTCCTGGATTCTCCCTCGGCCATCATCGCCAACATCGAGGACATCGAGTACAGCTACCCGGTGCTGTACCTGTCGCGCCGCATTCAGGCCGACACCGGCGGCGCCGGCAAGTACCGCGGCGGGAACACACTGGCCATGACCTACATCGTGCACGACACCGAGCGTCTGCCGACCAAGATCCTGCACGCCATCGGCACCTACCAGCCCGGCTCCATCGGCGTGTTCGGCGGGTATCCGTCCAACACCAATCAGTTCGTCATCAAGCGCGCCACGAACGTCCGCGACCTGTTCGAGGCCGGCATCGTCCCCGACGACCTCGACGCCATGGACGGGGAGTTGGAGATCTTCACCGACAGCATCGTCAAGACCTCCCAGGCGCAGGGCGACGTCCACCGGTACGTGGCCATGGGCGGCGGCGGCTACCTCGACCCGCTGGACCGCGAGCCGGCCCTGGTGCTGGCCGACTACGTCGTCGGTGCCGTCACCGTGGACCACGCCCACGACACCTACGGCGTGGTCATCGACGACGACGGCCCGCGCATCGACACCGAGGGCACCGAACGGCGCCGCAGCGAGATCAGGGAGCACCGCCGGAGATCGGCGTCGCCACTCGATCCGGCCGACGGCCGGACCGCGCCGGCCTGAGCGGCGTGGACCGCCTCGTCGCCGTCGACAGCGGCGGCACGTTCACCGACTGCGTGGTGCTCGACACCACCGGGCGCGTCACGACAGCGAAGGCGCCCTCCACACCGTCGGACTTCTCCGAGGGTGTCGTGCAGTCGGTCCGGCGCGCCGCCGCATGCGACGGCCTCGACCTCGGCGACGTGCTGCGGCGGACGGTGTCGTTCTGTCACGGCACCACGGTCGCCACCAACACGCTGCTGACGCGGTCGGGGTCTGTCGTCGGCCTCATCACGACCAAGGGCCACGAGGACGCCATCATCATCGGCCGGACGATCCAGAAGGCCGCAGGGCTCACCGAGTCGGAGCTGAGCAATCTGGCGCGGCTGGAGAAGGCTGTGCCGATCGTGCCCCGACCCCTCATCAAGGGCGTCACCGAGCGAATCGACTACCGGGGTTCGGTGGTCGTGCCCATCGATCTGGACGAGGCCGCCGTGGCCGTCGACGAACTTGTGGCCGGCGGCGTCGAGGCCATCGCCGTCTGCTTCCTGTGGAGCTTCCTCAACCCCGATCACGAGCGGGCGGTGGCTGATCTCATCGGGGAGCGCCACCCCGATCTCTTCGTGACTGCCTCACACGTCGTGGCGCCGGTGATCAAGGAGTACGAGCGCGGCGCCACGACCGTGCTCAACGGGTACCTCAGCAGGACGACCCACACCTACATCTCGAAGCTGCAGCGGCGCCTGGCCGACGGCGGCTTGGCCAACGACCCGGTCATCATGCAGTCCATCGGGGGCCTGACCCGCGCCGAGGCCGGCAAGGGGCGTGCCGTCGCCCTGCTGGGTTCGGGCCCGACGGGCGGCGTGTTCGGGGCGGCCTCGCTCGGTCGGCTGATCGGCGCGGACAACATCGTCACCACCGACGTGGGCGGCACCAGCTTCGATGTCGGCCTGGTGGTGGACGGCGAGCCGCTGGTCGTCGGCACGCCGGTGTTCGACAAGTACCACACCGCCCTGCCGGTGATCGACGTGGTGTCGATCGGCGCGGGCGGCGGGAGTGTGGCCTGGATCGAACCGGGCACCGGGCTGGTGAAGGTGGGCCCGCAGAGCGCGGGGGCGGTGCCGGGGCCGGCGTGCTACGGCACCGGCGGGACGCGCCCGACGGTCACTGACGCCAACCTCGTGCTCGGGCGTCTCGACCCCGCGTACTTTCTCGGTGGTGAGCGCGCCTTGCACACAGAGGGGGCCACCGAGGCGATCCGCACGCACATCGCGGAGCCGTGCGGCCTGTCCGTCGAGGAGACGGCCATCGCCATCGTCGACATCCTCGACGCCCGCATGGCCGATCTCGTCAGGATGAGCACGATCGGACGGGGTTACGACCCCCGCGAGTTCGCCCTGTTCGCGTTCGGAGGCGCCGGGCCGCTGCACGTCGGCGCCTACGCGGCCGACGTCGGCGCCAAGCTCACCGTCGTGCCGACCAACTCGGCGGTGTTCTCCGCGTTCGGCATCGCCGCATCCGACCCGGTGTCGGTGGTGCAGGCCAGCGACCCGATGGCCGCCCCGTTCGACCCCGACCGGATGAGCGCGCTCTATGACACACTCTCGGGGCAGGCCGCGGCGGAGTTGGCGGCCAACGGCGTGGCGCCCGAGAACATCACGACCACCAGGGAGATCGAGATGCGCTACCGCGGGCAGGTGCACGAAGTGCGGGTCCCCGTGGCCAACGGGTCGCTGACCGGCGAGCACATCGAGGCCACCATGGAGGAGTTCCGGCGTCGCTACAACCGCCGGTACGGCTCGGGGTCCGCCTCCGACGCCGCCATCGAGGCGCGGACATTCGTGGTGCGCGGCGTGGGCCGGGTGGCCAAGCCGGAGTTGCGCCCCGTTGCTCTCGGCTCGGAGAACCCGAGCCCCGCACGCGTCGCCGAGCGGGAGGTCTACTTCCGGCCCCTCGGCGGCTTCGCCCCGACACCCGTCTACCGGCGCGAGTTGCTCCAGCCCGGCAATCGCCTACCGGGCCACGCTGTGATCGAAGCGGTCGACACCACGATGGTGGTCCACCCCGGCCAGGTCGCCGATGTCGACACCTGGGGCAACATCCTGCTCGCAACGTCAGGGGAACAAAGATGACCTCGCATCTCGGGGCGGTGACGCCCGATCAGTACGAAGCGGCGCTGGCCGCCATCGACCGGGAGGAACTCGTCGACCTGGCGCTCGAACTGGCGCAGATCGACAGCCCGCCCGGCAAGGAACAGCCCGTGTCGGACCGCGTTCTGGAATGGCTGGACGCCAACGGGTTCGAGGCGTCGCAGGTGGGCATGTTCGCCGACCGTTCGAACGTGGTGGGCCGCCTGCGGGGATCCGGCGGTGGCAACACGGTGATCTTCAACGCCCACATGGACGTGGCCTGGGGTCCCGAGGAGCGGCGCTGGATGCACGACCCCGACAACCCCATCTACACCTCGGCGTGGCGGGAGGGCGACACGCTCGTCGGCAACGGCCTCATCAACGACAAGGGTCCCCTGGCCTGCACGCTGATCGCGGCCAAGGCGGTGGCGGCCGCGGGTGCTCCCCTGGCCGGCGACCTCATCGTGACCGGGGTCTGCGGCGAGATCGGCCAGGAGCCCGTCGACGAGTTCACGGCCCCCGACTACCTCTCCAAGGAGGTCGGCGCACGGTATCTCATCACCCACGGCGTGATCGGCGACTACGCCGTGGTGGCCGAGGCCACGAGCTTCGGCGTCACGTGGGTCGAGGCCGGCAAGGCGTTCTTCAAGGTGACGGTGCTCGGCGGCAACTCTCGCTACACGCCCTACGTCACCCATCCCGAGAGCCTCGCCGAGCACGGCAACGCCCTGGTGCGGGTCGCACCGGTGATCGAGACCCTCACGGCCTGGGGGCGCCGCTACGAGGTCGCCCACGAGTACCGCTTCGACGGCGGCCGCTGCGTGCCGAAGGTGAACATCGGCGCCATTCGAGGGGGTCAGCCGTTCCTCTCGATCGTGAGCGCCGAGCGCTGCTTCCTCTACCTCGACGTGCGGCTGACGCCGGCGCAGACGGCCATGGACGTCCAGGCCGAACTGCAGGAGGTGCTGGCCGCCCTCGACGTGCCCACCGAACTGGAATGCACGCTCTACCGCCGCGGTTACGAAGCGGTCGGTGTGGAGCCGCTCCTGGATGCCACCGCGATCGCCCACAGGGCCGAGTTCGGCACAGAGTTGGGCGAGGTGGAGCCGCAGCTATCGAGCATGTGGCGCGACACGAACCCGTTCATCGAGATGGGCATACCGGCCGTCGCGTACGGGCCGACGGGAAGTGTCGGAGGAGGTCGGTACTCCGCCGAGATCGACGACTTCGTCGCCGTCACGAGGGTCTATGCCCGGCTGGCGCTCGACCTCTGCAACCGCCCGCGCCGCGGGCAGGCAGGATCGGCGTGAGGGTGACGCATCTGCGCCCGCACGCGCCGGCCACAGCCCCGTCGGGCGCGCCGAGCCGGCGAGGGTCGGTATGAGGGTCACGCACCTGCGCGGCGTGGAGCTGACCGATCCGGCACCGGAGGACATCGCCGCTTTCTACGAGCAGGTCTGGGGACTCCGACGGGTGCCGGCCGACGGCGAGTCGGTCTACCTGCGCGGCACCGGGCCGGAGCCCCACATCCTGGCGATCCATCCGGGGGCACAGACGACCGTGCGCGGCTACCGCCTCGGTCTCGCCGGCCGCGCCGCCGTCGACGCGGCCGCTGTGGAGTTGCGGGCGCGCCGCGACACCTGGGTGGTGCGTGATCCCGGCCCGCTTGACAGCCCGGGCGGCGGCTACGGCCTGCGGATCGCCGACCCCGACGGTCGGGAGATCGAACTCTCGGCGGAGGTGGCCCCGGCGCGGGCATTCGACGGGGTCCCGGCTACCGCGGCGGGCGACCCGCCGATCCGGCCCACGAAGGTAAGCCACGTCGTGGTGAACTCGCCGAATGTCGACGCCTACCTGCGGCTCCTGCTCGATGCACTCGGGTTCCGGGTTGCCGACGAGACCGAGCACATGGTGTTCTGCAAGTGCAACCTGGATCATCACAGCGTTGCGCTGGCCCGCGCCCCGCACGCCTCGCTCAACCACGTCGCTTTCGAGGTGCCAACGGTCGGTGACGTCCTCTCCGGGATCGAGCACATGGTGGCCCAGGGCTTCGAGACGATCTGGGGCCCGGGCCGCCATCCCCAGGGAATGAACGCCTTCGGCTACTTCGTGTCCCCCAACGGCCAAGTGGTGGAGTACACCGCCGAGGTCGAGCAGATCCCCGACGAGCGGCTGGCCCCGAGGTTCTGGGTGCCCGCCGACTACGAGGTGTACGACGACTGGGCCGATTCCTCCTCGCTGCGCCCCACGCCGGCGACCCGGACCCTGATGCGGGGCGTTCCCGAGGCGCCCGTCCACGCGGAGTCGTAGCGATGGCACGGCTCAACGAGCAGATCGAGATCGTGGGCAGTGGTGACGCGGCGGTCGCCGTCTGCCGTTGCGGACACCGCATCGGCCCCGCGGCGGAGAACTACAAGCTGCACCTGCTGATGCGCGAGGGCCCGGTGCAGAACGCCGGCCCCTGGGTGGATCCCAACGGCATCGGCGGCGACCGGTTCGTGTGCCGGGAGTTCTTCTGCCCCGGCTGCGTCACCCTGCTGGACGTGGAGATCGCCCAGCGCCACGAGCCGATCCTCTGGGACGTCCGCCTCGACGTCGATCCTGGCCCCACCGCGACGGAGGCCGGGACGTGCTGACCGCGGGCGACATCAGCGGCGTCTACGTCCTGCCGCCGACCCCCTGCCTCCCCGACGCCGGCGGCTGGGATGCGGTGGACTCGGTCAACCTCGCCGAGACCGCACGGATGACCGACTGGCTCATCGGGCCGGGGGTCACCGGGCTGGGGCTGTTCGGCACCACCGGCGAGGGCCACTCCCTGCTGTGGGAGGAAAAGCTGCGGTGTGCCGAAACAGTGGTGGAGGCGGCCAGGGGGCGGGTGCAGATCTTCGGCGGCGTGACCGCCCTGGGCACCCGAGAGGTGATCCGGCAGATGCGGGGCCTGCGCGCCGTCGGCGTGGACGGCGCCCTCGTCGGGCTCCCGCTGTGGCAGACACCGACGACGGAAAATGCCGTCGAATTCTTCGCCGACCTGTCCGCGGCCGTGCCCGACATGGCTGTGATGGTCTACTCCAACTCGTGGTACTTCAAGTTCGACTTCCCGCTGGAGTTCTGGAAGGGCCTGGCAGCCCGAGCGCCGACGGTGGTCGCCGCCAAGGTGACCCACGGCTTCCGCCACCATCGGGAGGAACGCGAAGCCGTGGCGGGCCGGATCAACATGATGCCCGGCGACCCGGGGATCTTCGTTGCGTGGGACCTCGTCGGCAGCGACATCACCGCGGTCTGGTCGACGCAAGCGGCGCTGGGTCCCGAGCCGGTCGTGGCGCTGCTGGCGGCGATACGCGCCGGCGAGGCGGCCCGCGTGCGGGAGATCATCGCCGACTTCCGGGCCGTCCCGCCGTACGCGCCTCCGGGCGCCATGGCCAACCGCGACCACACCGACGACTTCGCCCGCTACAACACGCAGGTCGCCAAATGGCGGCTGAACGCCTCGGGGCTGATCGACGCCGGCCCCATGCGCCCGCCCTACACCGACCTGCCAGAAGACTGGAAACGCCAGGTGGAGTCCGAGGTCGAGGCCTTCGCCGCACTCCGCGCCCGCTACGCCCCCGCTGTCGGCGAGCCGACCGTATCGAGGCCCTGAGGAACTGCTGGGTAGTGTCAGCCATGTCCGGCCTGTCGCCCTCCGTCATTCCGGCGAAGGTCGGAATCCACTTCCAGCCGGCCCGGCCACGGAGCCGAGAGAGGAGCGGGGATCACATGGGGATCCGTACCGGCAAGGACTACCTGGAGGGAATCCGGGACGGCCGGCAGGTCTGGCTGGACGGCGAGTTGGTGGACGACGTGACCACGCATCCCGCTCTGGCCGGCTGCGCGCAGACGCTCGCGGACGTCTACGACCTGCAGCACGACGTGGAGGCCAGCGACATCCTGACCATGGAGTCGCCGACGACGGGCGACCGTGTCAGCCTCGGCTACGTCCTCCCACAGTCCTTGGAGGACCTGCACCGGCGGCGCCGCATGATCGAGTTCCTGGCGCGCCGCAGCGGCGGAACCCTGGGACGACTGCCGGAGTACATGGCGTCGATCATCGTCGGCCTCTACGACGTGCGGGCCACGCTGGCCGAGGTCGACCCCGCCTACGCCGAGAACATCGCCGCCTACATGGAGTACTGCCGCGAGAACGACGTGGCCCTCACGCACAGCTTCGCCGACGCCCCCAAGGACATGCGGATCCCCCGGGACCGGTTCGAGAACCTGCGCCTCACCGAGCAGCGCAGCGACGGGATCATCGTGCACGGGGTGAAGTCGGTGGCCACGCTGGCCCCGTTCGCGGACGAATACGTGGCGCTGGCGCCGAACCGCCCCGGTCTGGCCGACGACGAGATCGTGTACTTCGCGGTGCCGCTCGACACGCCCGGCCTGCGGGTCTTCTGCCGGCCGTCGCTGGTGCAGCCGGCCGCAGCGGACCGCCGGCTGGCCGCCGCCTTCGACGAGATGGACTGCTGGGTGGTCTTCGACAACGTCTTCGTGCCCGCCGAGCGGGTCTTCTACCGCCAGGCCACCCACGTGCATCTGGGCCTGCTCGGCCAGATCCTCCCGTGGGCCTTCTACCACATCCTCATCAGGATGACCTGCAAGGCCGAGGTGCTGGCCGGCGTCTGCGCCCAGGTCACCGAATACCTCGGCAAGGACACCCAGCAGCACCTCCAACTCCAGCTGTGCGAGATATACGGCTATGTCGAGACCCTGCGGGCGTTCCTCGCCGCCGCCGAGGAGCAGCACGTGCGTACCGACGACGGACACGTGATCCCGAACCCCACCCAGATCACGCTGGGGCGGATACACGCCGTCGAACACCATCCCCGCATGCTGCAGATCGTCCGCGAGATGTGCGGCTCGGGAATCCTCATGGCGCCCGGTGCAGCCGATCTCGGCGCTCCCGAGGTGGCCGGCGACGTCACGCGCTATCTGGTCGGGCCCGACGAGAACGCGCCGGATCGCTTCCGGCTGCTGAAACTGGCCTGGGAGTACGCGTGCGACTCCTTCGGGTCGCGCCAGTTGCTCTTCGAGATGCACAACGCCGGCTCCCACCTCACGACACGCCAGCGCCTCGCCATGAGCTACGACGCCGGCCCGCTGAAGGCCCTCGCCAGAGGGCTGGCCGGCATAGACGACACGGACGGCTGAGAGAAAGGAGCGTGCGCATGAGCACCATCGTCGAGATCGGTGGGCCGACATCGTGGATCGGCCCCGACCTGCAGGACAGCGACGAGTGGATCCTCGAGTTGGAGGAGTCGCACAGGCAGGAGTTGCTGGATGCCCTAGGGGGCGTGGAGGCCGCAGGGCTGGACTTCCTGGAGATGACCCGGGAGGACTTTGCGCTGCCGACGACAGGTCCGTTGCTGGAGTCCATGCTGGACGACCTGATGGAGGGGCGCGGATTCGTGCTGCTGCGCGGCGTGCCGATCGAGGGGCTCAGCGAACGCCGGATCGAGCTCATGTACTGGGGGATGGGCCTGTACATGGGCATCTGCCTCCCGCAGGGCGCGGAGGGCACCGACCTGTTCGCCCACGTTCGCGACGAAGGTGTGGATCGCCACGCCAACTACGGCGGCGGCCTGCTCAACAGGCACTCCGGAGCGCTGCCGTTCCACACCGACACCAGCGACATCGTCGGTCTGCTGTGCATCCACCCGGCGATGCGAGGCGGCACCAGCACGATCGTCAGTGCCGTGGCCGTGCATGACGAGATCGTCCGGCGGCGCCCCGACCTTGCGGCGGTGATGTACGAGCCGTGGTGGTTCGACCGCAAGCGCGGCGATGGTCCCGACAGCTTCGCGCAGTGCCCCATGTACGCCACCAACGACGCCGGGAAGCTCTTCGCCTTCTACGGGCCCGATCTCTACAAGACGGCCCAGCGGGGCGAGCACGTCCCCAACCTCACCGAGCAGCAGTGGGAGGCGATGGCGCTGATCGACGAGATCAACGGCAGCCCCGACTATCAACTGCACATGAACTTCCAGCCCGGGGAGATCCAGTTCATCAACAACTACGCGGTCATGCACTCGCGCACCGCCTACGAGGATCACCCCGACCCGGCGCTGCGGCGCGACCTCATCCGGCTGTGGCTCACCCTCGACCAAGATCTGAACATCCCCGAGGAGTTCAGCGAGCGAGGCCTCAAGGCCCGCCGCACCGCCTTCGCCCGCTGACCCCGGGAAGCGACGCTTGGGTGCGGTCTCCCTGTGCCACAATGCGAACATGGCACAAAGTCACGAAATCGAATACCGCGTTGGCGGTGACGACCTGCAATACGTGGAGGTCTGGCTGGACCCCCATGAGACGGTGATCGGCGAAGCCGGCGCCATGATGTACATGAACCCCGGCATCACCTTCGAAGCGAAGATGGGTGACGGGGCCGACCCCGACGAGGGGAAGTGGAGCAAGCTCAAGGCCGCCGGGAAGCGGGCGCTCGCGCAGGAGTCCATCTTCCTGACGCACTTCACCAACCAGGGAGGCGGCAAGTCCAGTGTGGCGTTCGCCGCAGAGTTCCCAGGCAAGATCGTACCGGTTGACCTCACCCAGCACGGTGGGCGCATCATCGCCCAGAAGGACGCTTTCCTGTGCGCCGCTCTCGGCACGAAGATCGATATCGCCTTCCAGCGCAAGATCGGTACCGGGCTCTTCGGCGGCGAGGGCTTCATCCTGCAGTCGCTGACTGGCGACGGGTTGGCGTTTCTGTCGGCGGGCGGCACGGTCATCAGGCGGCAACTGAAGGGCGAGCAGCTGCGCGTCGACACTGGCTGCATCGTGGCGTTCGAACAGGGCATCCAGTACGGCATCGAGCGCGCCGGCAACCTCAAGTCCAGCGTCTTCGGCGGCGAGGGCCTGTTCCTGGCCACGCTGTCGGGCCACGGCGCCGTCTGGCTGCAGTCGCTGCCGTTCTCCCGCCTCGCCGACCGCATCCTCGCCGCCGCTGCGCCCATTCCCGGCGCCTCCAAGGGCGAGGGGTCAGTGATCGGCGGTTTCGCCCAGGCCTTCGAGCGCTGAGAAGGGCCGCTGCCGGCCGGCCTCCGGGGGGCTGCGCCGGGCCGGGCCTGCGTTGCTCGACCAGCCGGCCTGCCCAAGGAGGTGTCCGCGAACCTCGCCCGGCTAGTCCGGGTTGATGGCCACCATCTCGGTCACCAGCCGCCAGCCGCCAGCAACTCCCCAGGACCGCCTTGGCTCGAAGGGCCGCGAAAGGGTCGTCGGCACAAACATCACGTCCCGCGCCGCGATCAGTTCCCCGTCGATGTCGCTGTCATTGATCTCGATCCACGCAGCGATGATGTCGTCGGCCTCGTGGCACCGGTCCGGGTGCGGCACATTGCACTCGTGGCCCGCAGCCCGGGCGACCACGCGTGCTGCGGGGCCGAGCAGCCCGATCATCGCCTCTACCGGAACCGCCGCATACGCGTGGTCGTCCGGCGGCCACGTCTGCAACCAGGCGTTGGGACCGGCGAGCGTGCCGATGATGGCCTCGCTGCCGGGGCGCTCGAGCCGCGCCAGCAACGTCAACTTGACGTGATCGTCGGTGGCGCCAAGGTAGCGGAGCAGTTCATCGTCTGTCATCGCAGACCTTTCACGTAGAGTGATCGAATCGGCAAGCGTGCGGCCGTGGTGCGCCGCCGACTCGGTCTCCGGTGTCGCAGCGGCGACGACGGATTCAACAGCGCCGGGTTGCCGGACGACCACGCGGGGTTGCCGCACAGCTGGGCGAGGGCTCCGACCAGTCGAGCGGATCGCCGGCCAGTCCGCCGGCCTCGGCGGCCCGTTCTCGGAGCCAAGTGGTGAACTCTGTCTGGAGATTCCGCGGGAAGTTGCATCGATAGCCTCGAATACTACCGAAATAATCCGAATCGTCCCACGATCGGAACCGGTGGGGAATGTCGACCGCTGCTGCACCGTAGTAAGCGAATTCAGTTGCAACGAGGGCCTGCGGCGGGTGGGTATCGCGCCGGATGTGGTCCGGGTCCGACGTTCCGTCGTTGCGGCTGTGGTAACCCGGCTCCTGGATCCACTCGCGTGTTCGGGAATGCCGGTGATAGATGTTGTCGCCGCAGCGCTGCTCGCGGCGCTCGGACCGGCCCGGACGCTTCAGGACGAATCGCTCGTCGTGCCAGTACTCGTCGAAGCACAGCGCCTCGCCGACCCGCATGGCGTACACGAGCCCGCCCTCCTGGCCGCGCTGCACCGATCCAATGCCGACGATCCAGTCTCCCACAGCGGCTCTTTGACGAATACCAGGCTTGCAGGTCGCGAGCGTGCAGTATCCGAAGAAGGGGTTGGGGGCGAATCCGGTGTCATGCACCACGACGTAGACGAACAAGCGCACAGGGTGCCAGGATATGCGGCCCACCGGTGACCGGTAGGCCCCGCACGAGACGGCGAGGCCGGACGGCGCGTGTGGCGCGGCCGGAGCTTCGGCGGTGAGGATTTCATCCTGCAGACCCTCAGCGGCGACGGCTTGGCGTTCCTGTCGGCGGGCGGCACCATCCCTGGGACATCGAAGGTCGAAGGCTCGGTGATCGGCGACCTCGTGAGAGACTTCGAACGCTGAGATCCGGCGGCACCGGGCCTGCCGCCGCTGGGCGTTGAGGTTAGGTGGATCGCGTCCTGGACCGCCCGGGCGTCGTGGGCGTCATGCTCTGCACGACCGTGGAGCCGGGGTTTCGCCAGCGGGAACAGGGACACCGATTCCCAGGTGTCCCTCAATACGGACCACCCTCACGTCCACGGCGGATAGACGAATTCCCAGCGCTTCAAAGTTCTCGTCCGGTCATTCGCTCGTGTCGTCCTGGAGTCCGCATCTCTCGTCGAGGCGGTCGAACCACTTGTCGCACCGGTCGAAGCCCCGGCGCATCTCGCGGTGCAGGCACGCGGTCCCGCCGAGGATGACACCGATGATCGGCACCAACGTGAGGACGAGATCCAGGTTGCCGTTCTGCATTGCCCCACTTCCCTCCCTGGGCGGGAGTCCGCCCGGTGTGTTCTGTCAGGGGGAGGCCATCGCCGAGCGTACTATCGGCAGTTGCCGTCACTCCAGCGCCACGCCCCGCGCGTCAGTTCGCAAGCTTCTGCCGCCGAGTTATTCGGTGGTCGCGAGATGACACTGCCCGAATTCCTTCCCGGAGCCGCACGCGCATGGTTCGCGTTCTCCAAACGACAATGGGTCGCGTAAGCCGTCCGCGGTAAGAACGTCGTATGGCTTGTTAATGCTCCACCTGATTTCGGGTGGGATGTTCAGTTGGCCTCCGCTGCCGGCGATCCTGATATACGTCCTAGTCGCTGCTCTGTCGTCATACCCTATTCTCGCCAACATAAGCGTCTCGCCGGGACCGAAGATTTTTTGGAGTTGCTCATGTCTGACAGCCGTGTACGAGAATAGATGGGATTCCAAGTACTTCTCATCGCCGTTCCATCTATCGCTCACGTCAATGAAGAACAGGAGACGATCCTGAGCGTCGATTGCTAGGACCCCAGTCCGAGGCTCACGAGTGCGAGTACTGTCGCGCACTCGATCCAGAATAGCCTTACCGACTTGGACTCTCAGGAGGATCGGAATCGAATCAAGTATTTCGATAGTTCGACGTACCTGATCTGCAGTATAGGGCCCATCGCCCACCGGTGTCGGTCCAATGTTTGAATCAATCCACTCGTCGACAATGCTTGCATATAGGCGATCGCTGTCTGATAGTGGATGTATCGGGAGAATCGGTTCATACCCCGGTTCTCCTGCAGCAATCGCGTCAGCCCTAGCGAACTTGGAGTAGCGGAGCCTTTCACCCCCGAGAGCGACTGTGACTCCTTCTCTGATTGCGCGTTCGACATAGTCGATCACACCTGAAGTTGAGAGTATCATGTGGTGGAGCGAATACCAGTCCGAAAGCGTCATGATAAGTGTATTGGGGTCATCGCTGGGTATTCGTAGGTCATCGGGGATGGGAGCAACGTCCAAGAGGACAACTCCCGGCCAGCTGTGCGGGGGTTCAAGGACTAGCTCATGGCCGCGATGAGATCGCAGCTCAAGTCTGGTCCGCTCAAGAGTCCTACGGGTTCCTTGCACTTGGCGGACAGCCTCACGAGTCTTCTTATTGGCCCATCGCTTGACCTTCTCGGCGTTGCTATCTGACGACGGATCGCGTGATTTGACTTGAAGGATCACGCCGCGGTCGCCGACGATCAGCATGCCATCGGAGACTTCCCGAGTGCTGTCCCCCTTTGGCACTTCGACCGGGTTGTAGACAAAATCCTTGACTCCCAGTTCGGACGCGAGTCTTCGGGCTGCCTCCTCCGCGCCGGTTCCCCATGGTGTTGACATGCTTGTAGTTTACCGGCTCTACCGGATCGGGCTGCGTGGTGTCGTAAGGGACGCGTAGCCTCATGGGACGTGATCGGCGCGGGTCGGGAGGTGCTTGATGCCGCAGCGCGCGGAACGTTCAGGAGACCTGGATAGCAGATCGCGCCCGTCCACGATCTCGCGTACACCCCCATTGTGGTTGGAGCGGGTCGCCACGGATGTTCGGGGGTTGGCACAGCCGGAGTCGGTGGCACTGGTGGCCGGAGAGTCGGTAGACCGGGCAATCGGGATAACGGTGTTGGACGCTCTCGACGAGGCATTGGGCGTGACTCCGGTGTCGGTGACCGAGTTCGGGCTGTCAGGGATTCCTGCTCCGACTTCGCAGCAGTTGCTGGAGCGGCTGGAGGGGCATCGGTTGCTGTACGACTTGGAGGCGCTCTGCTGGGACTCGTGGCTCAGGCTCGACCTACGGCGATTCCTGGAGTTGCATGCACGCCGGTCGGGCGTGGTGGCGCTGTGGCCGGGGCGGGTCGTGGGCCGCGTGGCGACGTTCTCGGCGCCGGGCCGGAAGGACCACGTGCGCGTCGACGTCGCTGGGTGGAGCATTCTGCGGCCTGTGCTGACACGCTTTCCAGACGAGGTGCCGTTCGAGATCGAGAGGATCGCCCGATGAATCACGGCGACGGGTCCCCCACAGCCCCAAGCGCCCGGCTCCCAAGGAGGATCGCCCGATGAAGTACCGCGAGCTGGTGTCGTTCGAGCCGATCGAATCGGTGAAGGTGCTGCGCGATGCCGAGGACTTGGAGGCGGCCCGGCGGGACACCGAGACGCTGGTGGTATCGCCTCGCCTCGCCGACCAACTCACCGGGCTGATCCTGCCCAACATGGATCTCGATACGGCCCCGGACGCCAAGGGGATGCTGGTCGTCGCCAACTACGGCACGGGCAAGACGCATCTCATGTCGATGGTGTCATCGATCCTTCAGCACGCCGAACTGGTCGACTCGGTGCGCTCGGAGTCGGTTCGGGAAGCGGCTGCGCCGGTCGGCGGCCGCTACCAGGTGATCCGCGCCGAGATCGGCGCCACCAAGATGGGGCTGCGGGACATCATCACGAGAGAACTGACCGACGGGCTGGCGCGCCTCAACGTGGACTTCGAGTTCCCGGACCTGTCGAAGGTCACGAACACCAAGCGGAGCCTCGAGGAGATGATGGCTGCCTTCGAGTCCGTCCACGGCGAGCAGGGATTGCTGTTCGTGCTCGATGAGATGTTGGACTTCCTGGCATCGCGCCGCGACCACGAACTCCGCTTGGATCTCGCCGTGCTGCGTGAGATCGGCGAGATCTGCAAGTCCACCCGGTTCCGGTTCGTCGGCGGTGTGCAGGAGGCGATCTTCGACAATCCCCGTTTCGCCAGCGCCGCCGATGCGATCATCCGGGTCCGGGAGCGCTTCGCCCAGGTGCGCATCTCTCGCGAGGACATCGCCTACGTGGTCCAGGAGCGGCTGCTGCGGAAGACGCCGGAGCAGAAGGCACAGATCCGAGCGCACCTGCAGACTTTTGCCCCTGCGTACGAGGGCATGGCCGAGAACCTGGAGACATTCGTCGCGCTGTACCCGGTTCATCCGGCCTACCTGCGCATCTTCGAGGAGGTCACGCTCGTGGAGAAGCGCAAGGTGCTGACCACGCTTTCCGACGAGATGCGCGCCCTTCTCGACGATGACGTGCCCGACGACGCGCCGGGGCTGATCTGCTACGACACCTACAGGGCGCAACTCGAGGATGACCCGTCGAATCGGGCGATCCCCGAGGTCCGCGAGGTGCTCGATAAGGCGCAGGTGCTCAGGGCTCGCGTAGCCAGAGCACTACCGACGGAGGAGTACAAGTCCACGGCGCTGCGAATCGTCGACGCCCTGGCGGTGCATCGACTCACCACCGAGGACATCGACGCGCCAATTGGCCCGTCTGTTGCCGAGTTGCGCGACGACCTCATGCTGTTGCCGCCGGGTCTCCCCGAACTGGACTCGTTCTTCCTCGAGACAACCGTCGGTTCGATTGTCGAGGACATCATCAGAACGGTCTCGGGTCAGTTCATCACTGTCAACGATGACAACGGACAGGTTTACCTCGACGTACGCAAGGACATCGACTACGACCGAAGGATCGACGAGCGGGCCGAGTCGCTCGACGGTGGCCGACTGGACGAGGCCTACTTCCGGGCGTTGGAGACCGTGCTCGAACAACGCGACAACCCCTATGTGGCCGGATACCGGATCTGGGCGTACGAGTTGAACTGGGCGCCCAAGCACGTCACCCGGCAGGGCTACCTGTTCATGGGCGCCCCCAACGAGCGGTCGACAGCGCAGCCGCCTCGGGACTTCTACGTGTACTTCCTGCAGCCCTACGACCCGCCTGACTTCGGCGACGACGAGAAACCCGACGAGGTGTTCTTCCGACTCTCCGCCCCCGACCACGACTTCACCGACGTGCTACGGCGCTACGCGGGGGCGGTAGCGCTGGAGGCCGAGTCCACGGGGCAGCACCGAACCGTGTACGCCGCCAAGCACGAGCGCTATCTGCGCGAGATGGTCTCTTGGCTGCAGGCACACATGGGCGAAGCCGTGACCATCACGTACCGCGGAGAAACCCTCCCAGTGGGATCGTCACCAGGCTCAATCGCAGGACCAGGAGCCTCGGTCAAGGAACGGATCGACGGGCTCGCCGCAGCCGCCCTCGCGGCCCATTTCGAGGATCGTTATCCGGACTACCCGCCCTTCGGTGTTCAGGTGACCCGGGACAGCATTGCAAGGACCGTAAAGCAGGCGCTGCTGCAGATCTCTGGCAACCGCCCGAACGAACTGGGCTCCAAAGTCCTGACCGCTCTCGGGCTGCTCGACTTACATGGCAACGTCACCGCTGGCGGTCCCTACGCCGATTACGTCCTTGTACAGCTTGAACGTGCAATCGGTCGCGCCCTAAACCGGACCGAGCTATTCGACGAGCGAGACCCGGGCGTGTTGACCTGGGGTCCGTGGCACCTCGAGCCCTGCTGGTTCGTCGTCGTGGCGGCGGCGCTGACCCAACTCGGGCGCCTCGAGATCGGATTCCCCAGCGGCCAACTTGACGCTGTCGGTCTCGACAGGCTCCCCCAGATGAGCCTTGACGACCTCGAGTCGGTCACTCACGTCGTGCCACCGCAGGAACTCCCGCTGACGATCCTCAAAGAAGCACTCAACCTCGTGGACATCCCGGCAGGCTATGTCACACCTCTAGGCGCGACCCCAGACCTCGTACAGAGTGCCGCCACAAAGTGCGCCGAATACGCCGAGAAGATCACCAGTGCGCGAGCCTCACTCAGTGACGGCATCACCGTCTGGGGCGCCGACGTGCTCGAACACGTCGATGAACGATCCCGTTCACTGCGCGCCTTCGAGGAACTAGTGAGCGATCTGCGAGCACGAAACACGGTCGGCAAGCTGAACAAGTTGGATCGCACCAGAGAGCAGATCAAGACAGCGCGCCGCGGCCGCGCCACCCTCGCCTGGCTGGAGAACGCCGCCGCGGTCGCCGCACACGTCACTGACGTCACCGCCTACCTTCGCGAGGCCGTCGAAGTATTTGGCAAGGAGGATGCAGCAAGTGTGGAGGCGGACGCGCTGCGTTCCGAACTGCTGGCGCTGTTCCGCTCCGACGACCCTCCCGACATGGCGCGCGCCGGCTCGCTGCGGACGAGCGGTGAGCAGTTGCGACATCGGTTCGCCGAACAGGCCGCCGTCGCCCACGCACGCGACTGCCTTGACGGCGCCGGCGACGAGCGTAAGCGCCGACTCCTCGAGAGCGTTACGTATCGGAGCCTTGGGCACCTCGCCACGATCGAGCTGCTGCCCGGAGGGCTACACGGCGCGCTTCAGCAGAAGCTGATCGATCTCCGGAGTTGCAAGACCTTCGACCCGGTGGCAGTGGCTCGTCGGATCACCTGCCCCGATTGCGGGTACAGGCCGCGCTCAGCGGGCGGAGCTACTGCAACCGCGCAGCTCGAGCAGATCGAGGATCAGATCCACGGGCTCCACGGCGAGTGGGAACAGGTCCTCGCCGAGACCTTGGCAGTCGACGAGATGGCCGACCAGATCGCGCTTCTAAACGCCCAGGACCGGGAACAGGTGGAGTCATTCGTGGCATCGCGGCAGCTTCCCGAGCCGATCACTGAACAGTTCGTCACAGCCGTCGGGACAGTGCTTCGCCGGTTCGTGGTCAAACGCATCACGCCCCGAGATGTCTGGGCGGCTCTTGTCCCCGACGCGGCGCCCGCGACGCCCGACGAACTGAGGAAGCGATTCGCGGCACTGCTTGACGAACTCGTCGGCGACGCCGAGGCCGAGCGCGTGCGACTCGTACCCGTCGACCCGGACGCGTCGTGAGCGAACGGCTTCCCGGACTCGATGCCGGCGGTGCCCAGGACGCCACCGTAGGAACGGCGCGCGACGAACTTCGTCGGCGACTGCCCGAGTTGCGAAACCTGCCCGGCTGCCCGCTCGGCACTGACGAGGACATCATGGCTATGTCCTACCCGCCTTGGTACACGGCCTGTCCGAACCCTTTCATCGCCGACTGGCTCGACAACTTGGACCGCCCCGGCGACGACGACCGGGACGACCCAGGCCCGTTCGCTGCCGACGTCACCGAGGGCAAGGGCAACGCCTTTTACAGGGCGCACTCCTTCCCGACGAAGGTGCCGCATCCCGCGATCATGCGATTCATTCTTCACTACACCCGACCCGGCGACGTCGTGCTCGATGGCTTCGCTGGAACCGGAATGACCGGCGTCGCCGCGCAGGCCTGCGCCAACCCCGAATCCAAGGTAAAGGTTGCCATCGAGGCCGAGCTGGGCGCCGACAACGTCGAGTGGGGCACCCGCCGGGCCATCCTCGGCGAACTCGGACCGTCGGCCACATTCATTGCAGCTGGCATGAACCTGCCCATCGACGGTGGCGCGTTTGACCGAGCCTCGCAGGATCTGCTCGAGCGGTTCGACCGCGAGTACGGCTGGATGTACAGGACCACAGTCACGCTCGGCGACGAGAGCTTCGAGGCCGGCATCGACTACACCGTGTGGTCGGAGGTATTCACTTGCCCGCACTGCGGAAGCGAGGTCGTCTTCTACGACGTCGCCTTCGTACCGGCCACTGGTCGGGTGCGCGACGACTTCGGCTGCTCGGCGTGCGGCGCGGCTCTCACCAAGAGGCAGCGCGACGTGCGCAAGTCGAAAGTCCGGACACTGGCCGGGGACACAATCGACCGCATTGACATGCGGCCCGTGCTGATTGCGTGGCGTCTCGGCAAGGAGAGGGGAAAGAAGACGTTCGACCAGTCGGATGCTGAGACGCTCGACCGGGTGGCCCGGCTCAAGGCCCTTCCAATCCCCTCGGGTGACTTACCGCACATGCACATGACCCACGAGCGCAACAACCTTCCGGCGTGGGGCATCTCGTCCCTGCACCACTTTTGGCCCGATCGTTCGCTCGCGGCGCTAGCGGTGCTGTGGGCGTGGTCCTCGGAGGAACGGGATCCTCTGACGCGGCTGGCTCTCCGTTTCTGGATCGAGCAGGCGTTTTGGGGCCTCTCATGGATGAACCGGTATACGGCGACTCACTACTCCGTCGTCAATCGACATCTGACTGGCGTCTACTACGTTCCGTCGCTCGCTGCAGAGTGCTCCGTCCGCTACAACCTCGAGGGTTCTTCTCCCGCACGAGGCAAGCGCCGCTCTCTGGTGAAGCTCTGGAGGTCTACGCCTTCCGTGGCGGGCAACGTGATGATCACGACTGGCTCATCGACGTCACTTCCGGTTCCCGACGCCAGCGTCGACTACGTATTCGTCGACCCCCCATTCGGGGAGAACATCTACTACTCCGACTTGGCCTACCTCGTCGAGGCATGGCATAGGAACACGACCTCACGCAATGAGGAAGCGATCCAGAGTCGTCACAAGATGTCGCCGAAGGGAATCGACGACTACGCCGAGTTGATGCGCCGCTGCTTCGCTGAGTTCTTCCGGGTTCTGAAGCCGGGCCGGTGGATGACGGTGGAGTTCTCGAACCACTCCAACGATGTCTGGCTGCGCATTCAGGACGCTCTGGCTTCGGTGGGCTTCGTCGTGGCCGACACGCGGGTGTTCGACAAGGACCAGCTCTCTTACCGGCAGATCACCGCGGACAACGCCGTGAAGCACGATCTGATCATCTCGGCGTACAAGCCGGCCGAGATGACCGAGCGGTCATTCACGCTTGCCGCGGGTGGCGCCGACAGCGCCTGGGCGTTCGTGCGCGAGCACCTGGCCCGCGTGCCGGTCACCGAGCGGTCCGACGGCCGCGCCGCCGTGGTTCGGGAGCGGCAAGCGGACAGGGTCTACGAACGGATGGTGGCTTATCACGTGGCGCGTAACACGCTCGTACCAATGACTGCTGCGGAGTTCTACGCCGGCGTGGAGCAGCGCTTTCCGGTCCGTGACGGCATGTATTTGCTCAACGAGCAGGTCGAGACATACGAGAGGTTCCGTGCCACGTTCCGGGAGCTGGCCGTTCAGGAGTTGTTCATCCGCGACGAATCGTCGGCCGTGCAGTGGCTGCGCCAGTTCTTGGCGAACGGGCCGCGCACGTTCGCCGACATCCAGCCGGCGTTCATGGCCGAGTTGCAGTCCGGGCTGGCCTCGTGGGAAGAACTGCCCGAGCTGCGGGACATGCTCGAGTCCAACTTCGTTGACGACACCGTGGGCCGCTGGGCACTGCCCGACCCGCAGCGGTCCGAGCACCTCGACCAGCTCCGTACACGGGCACTGCTGCGGGAGTTCGCCTCCTACGTTTCGGAGAGGGGGCCGCTGCGGAAGTTCCGCACAGAGGCGGTGCACGCCGGATTCAAGAAGGCGTGGGCCGACAGGGAGTTCGGGACGATCCTGGCGGTCGGACGGCGGATGCCGGCGGACGCATTCGTGGAGGACTCCGCACTGCTGCACTACTTCCGCAACGCCGAACGCCTTGCGGGGTAGCGCCGATGCCCGAACGGCACTGGGGGTGGCTCGCCTCGGCAAGTGAGGCCGTCGAGGTTCTCTCTGTGACCGAACTCTGGGGCCGCGAACTGGCTGCGGTGCTGGTTCCGTCGTCTCAGCAACGTCGACGCGTTCCCGCCGGCGACGTCTCCGATCTAGCAGGGCGACGCTGGTCAGAGGCCGAGGTCGCCTGGCGGGCCGCGGCAATGCGGGCGCTCGCCTTGTCGGCCGATGGTGAACTACTCGCCGGCACTCACCAGGGTGTGTCGCTGCTTCCACATCAGGCCGCGACCGTGCAGCGGGCTCTCGCCGCGAGCCAAGTACGCCTTGCGATCTGCGACGAGGTCGGGATGGGCAAGACGATCACGGCCGGCGCGATCTTCTCCGAGCTGAAGGCTCGCGGCTTGGCGCGTCGTGTGGTGGTCGTCGCTCCTAAGGGTGTGCAGTTGCAGTGGATCGCCGAGATGGCTGACCGGTTCGGCGAGGAGTTCGTGCGGGTCGGCCCCGAAGGCGTGCCAGTGGACTCCGGCGTTGACCCGTGGCGCGTGTTCGACCGGGTGGTCTGTCCCCTTGACGCGGTCAAGCCGCTGCGCCGGCGCGCAGGGTGGAGCCCCGACCAGGTCGAGGCTCACAACGCCGCCCGGTTCGGAGCGCTCGTGGGGGCTGGCTGGGACATGGTGATCATTGACGAGGCCCACCACGTCGCCGGTTCCAGTGACGAGGTCGCCCGGTACGCCCTGGCCGTTGAGTTGGCCGGTGCAGCACCGCACGTTCTCCTGCTGTCGGCGACACCGCACTCAGGCAAGAGCGACGCGTTCCGCCGGTTCCTGGGGTTGCTGGATGACGGATTTCTCAACGACCGGCCCGTGCAGCGGGCGACCGTCGCTCCTCATGTGGTTCGCACCGAGAAGCGGCGGGCCGTCGACGGCGCTGGGAAGGCTCTGTTCCGGCCGCGGGAGACGTCGCTGCTCGTCGTTCGCTACGGCGAGCGGGACGTGGAACGCCGGTTGTATGAGGCTGTCACCGAGTACGTCCGCAGCGGCTGGGACGCGGCAAGGCGGGAACGCCGCAACTCGGCGGGGTTCCTTGTGCTGTTGATGCAGCGACTCGTGGCCTCCAGTACGGCCGCCATCCTCGCCGCGCTGGAGAGGCGCGCGGCCACGCTCGGGGAACGCGGGGAGCAGTTGGCACTATTCGCGGACCGCGGCGAGGACTGGGCGGACCTCACCGGCGAGGAGCAGTACCAGGCGCTTGTCACAGCACGCGGGCCGGCGTGGGAGTCGGAGCGAGCTGAACTGGGCGTGGTGCTTCGCCTCGCTCGCGACGCCGCCAGCGGCGGGGCCGACGCAAAAGTGCGGTCCTTCTTTGACCTTCTGGGCGAACTCCGGCGATCTGAGCGGGACCCCGACGTCAAGGTCCTGATCTTCACCGAGTTCGTTGCCACCCAGGAGATGCTGCTCGATCTTCTCGCCGAAGCCGGAGTTGTCGCGGTGGCAATCAACGGCTCGATGTCGCTTGGCGAGCGGGCCCTCGCCCAGGAGGCTTTCTGCCAACGTGCCCAGGTCCTCGTCAGCACCGACGCCGGCGGCGAGGGCATCAACCTGCAGTTCGCCCACGTCGTCGTGAACTGGGACCTTCCCTGGTCACCGAGTCGTCTGGAGCAGCGCATCGGTCGTGTCGACCGCATCGGCCAGCAGAAGGTGGTGCGCGCCTTCAACCTCGTCTGTGAAGACTCGGTGGAGGCGAGGGTTCTTGACGTGCTGAGCAAGAAGCTGGACGTGATCCTCAGCGAGCTTGGCGTCGACAAGCGAGGCGATGTTCTGGAATCAGCGGGTCGCCGAGCGGACGAGCTGTGGACGGCGGCGATAGTCGACCCTGACGGCTTCGACCGCCGGGCAGACGAGTTCGAGCAGGCGACCCGGACCGAGGCCGGCGAAGCAGGACGGTTCGTCGATCTGCTTGACGAACCGTCGACAGCTCAGACGTTGAACTCCGAGCGACTCACCGCGTTCGTCGAAGCCGCTGCTGCGGCGCGGGCAGCTCTGGGGCGGCCAGTGCGCGACCCGCTCGAAGCGCTCGAAGGCCTCCCCGAGATGGTGCCCGGCGAACCCTGTCCGGTCGTTCGGGCAGACGACAGCCCTCCTGGCTGGATGTCGATCTGGGAGGTCACTCACGACGGCGTAGCCCGAAGCGCCGTCGCCGTGTTCCAGCCCGACACCGGTCTCGTGCGACCGGATCTCGCAGTGACAATCTGGGAGCGCTGCTGCCGTCCAACACCGATCGTGGACCATCGAACACCAGACTCGACAACATGGGGAAGGATCGTGAACGAGGGCGTCGACCACGCGTACCAGGCCGCAGCGCGGCTCGCCCGCGGTGCCGCGCTTACCCTCCCAGATGCCCAGCTTCGACTGCTCGTGCGGGTAGACCCGTGAAAGGCTGGATCTCGTCCCAACTCGGCGACGCCCTGACTCGGCAGTCGGGCGCGACCGTCGTGCTCGACCCCGACGGTCTGCTCGACGATCACTCTGCCGACGAGCTAGGCGTGAGCGACGCCATCGTCCACGTCTCGGACTGGGCTGGCCTTCGCTGCACCTGGGACCTCGACGTTCGCCGGCAGTCCGCCGAGTCGCGCCGGTTCGTCGTAGTTCGTTCCCCTGAGTTCACGGCACCGACCGACCTACCGTGGGACGTCCAGCACGAATCCACCGCTGTAGTCCGCCTTCGTCGCCCCACGTCCATCGAGTCTCGCCCTTCCCCCGCCGTCGCACCCAAACGAGACCGGCTGATCACAGATCTGCTCGCAGATCAGCCGTCGCTTGCCGAGGACGTCACGGGCTGGTTCGAGACAGCGTCGTGGTGGGGGCAGGTCCGAGCGGCGATCGCGGCGTGTCCCAGCCCACCGCCCAGCGCCGGGACCGCCTGGGAAGCGTGGGAACATCTCGACAGCAGTTTCCGCACCTGGTTGCGTGCCTCCTACGGGTTCTCGCTGAGCTCCACGGCACCACACGTGGCGCTGCATCGGATCGCCCCCCACTTGGCACGACGCATCGACAAGGGAGCAATGGTCCTGCTTGTGGTGATCGACGGACTCGGATTCGCCCAATGGCACCCGTTGCACCAGACCGCTCGACTAACCGTCCACCACGTCGGCGCCAGCCTGGCAATGATCCCCACGCTCACGAGCGTGTCCAGGCAGGCAATCTTTGCCGGAGCGCTCCCCCGCGATTTCGCTGCAACGCTCAGAAGCACGCACGCCGAGCAGCGACTCTGGCGGCAGTTCTGGAAGGCCCGAGGGCTTGCCGATCAAGACGTCTCTTACGCCAAGACCCTCGGCGACGACGCCAACCGGCTCCCGGTCCTGCGGGGACGAGCTGCCGCCGTCGTCGTCAACGCCGTCGACGAAATCCTCCACGGCGCCGACGTGCTCGCCGATCGACAGGTTGCAGCAGGCGTTGAGCTCTGGGCACGCGCCGGATTCCTATCGAACCTCGTCGCCGCGGCAACCGCCGCGGGCTACGAGACCTGGATCACGTCCGACCACGGCAACCTCCCCACTGTCGCCGGTCCGGTGCCTCGCGAGGGTCAGGCCGTGGAGCAGGCGGGCGTCCGCGTCCGCATCTACCCGAATGCCACGCTACGCGCCGAGGCCAGCGAGTACGGGGAGACTTGGGAACCACCGGGCCTCCCCACCGACGCTGCCGGCTACTACCCCCTCTTCGCCCCCGGCCGCAGCGGCTACCACAGCGGCGCCAGCCGCGTCAGCCACGGCGGCATCTCCCTCGACGAGGTCATCGTCCCCGTCGCACGGGTGTCAGCATGAGCCCGGGCCGTCGCGATCTCGACCATGCCCGTCCAGCGTGGGTGCAGTACGTAGTCGGCCATCCGCGTAATCCGCCAGTCCGGCATCTCGACTCGGCTGTCGTCGGAGTTGGTCTATGGGCCGCCAAAGGGTCGCCATGAGTCCACGAGCCCCGGATCCCGGGTCTCCCCGTCCGCTGGATCGTGCGCTGAGCGTTCCCCTTCTCGACACCGTCTACGGAATAGCAGCCCTCGACCTCAGCTCCGAGCAGCGATCCGCGCAACTCACGATCGCCCTCCGGGAACACACCACCGACGCCGACGCCAAGACCCGACTGAAGAAGGTGGTATCACGAGTCTGGATCAATCCCCCGGAGCCCTCGGCAGCAATGATTCGCTGGGCCATCACACATCCCGAGCACTTCCCCGATCGACGCCTCATGCACACCGGCGCTCTCCTGGCCACCGTCCCGTTTGTCGGCAGCGTCCTCCTGCAACTCGGGAGGACATTCGCCCTCGATCAGACCGTCACCGTTCCCGACCTCCGACGACGCCTCGTCGCCCGCTGGGCCGACACCTCCACCGTCCGCGAAGCCGTCGGCAAGACCATCACCACCCTGCGCCGACTCGACGTCGTAGCCGGTGGTGGCCGCACCTCTATCACTCGCCAACCCACTCTCGCCGCCAGCCCTCTCGGTGTCGCCTGGCTCGTCCACGCCCTCATGCTCCACCGCCGAGCGACAGCGATCGATGTCCGCGACGCCTCCAGAGCCCCCGAACTCTTCTGGGCCGCACCCACTGCCCCTAGCTCCGACTATCCCCACCTCGAACAACACACCGAAGCCATCAACCGGCGCGTTTGGGCTCGCACCTCGGCCGAAGGGGCCGCCTCGGATCCGTTGGGCAGCCTGTTCTGACTCGCGCTCAGCGGCTGGCACTCGGGCTGGTTAGTGGCGCGGTCTCGACGAGTTGAGCCGTCGCTCGGACTGAGTGCCGGAGTCCCGACGATCGTCGGGCTTGGTGACATCCATGACGATCACGGAAATCTTGCGCGCTTCGCCGGCGGTCAGCCTGCTCTCGAGTTGCTGCTTCAGCTCCTGAGGTGTGACCGGGCGTGTGGCATTGGGGGGTCGCGTGGTCTCGTCCGCTCCGAACCAAAGAACTAGGTAGATGCCGTATCCTGCTGTCGCTGGGTCGGTTGTGTACTTGCCGATGAGCTGCGTTCTCAGCGCGCTCCACAGGTCGGGATGGGAGTTCTTCTTGATCTCGATCGGAACGTTGAACCCGTCGCACGCGGCGCGGATGTCGGCCCGCTTGGCCGCGGCGTAGCGACCCTCCGGGACGACATCGACTTCCGCCGGCAGACGCAACTGCAGGTTCTCCAGTAGGGCATCTCGGCAGGATTCCTCCGGCTTACCTCGACAGGATTCGTCCGGCTTACATTGAGGCAGCCGGCCATAGGAGTCCTCGTTCCAGAACTGGCGCCAGAGGTTGCTGTTGCCGCCCCGGATGTTCGCGGCGATGTCGGCGAGTCGGTCGGTCAGTAGCTCGGCGAGATCCGCCGCGTTGGCCGGTGCTCCGCCATCGAGAGTTCGCTGAATCCGTTCGACGGTCGGATGCCGGTACGAGGCATCGCGATGGACGACCAGCTGCCGTTCCCGCGACCTCCCGAGGTGGCCGCGCCAACTCGCCAGCCGGGAGTCCTCGATGAGAGTCTGCAACGCTGGCCTGGCATCGTCGCCTGCCAACGAGCCCAGTCTCGCGATCAGGCCTCCGAGATGCTCGGACGTCGCCTTCTCGAGTGTGACGTAGCCTCCCCACTCCGTGGGGCGGAAGACCTGCCCAAGCATTTCGACTTGGGCCTTGAGCGTTGCCGGATCCCGACTGCCGGCCAGAATCGACCTGATGGAACGCGGGTGATCCGGCGCGTCTCGGATGTACTCGACCGGATGCCGCAGAACCTCGGCCAAGTGCCGCGCCCGGACCTCACTGTCACCCACGAAAGACTTCAGTCGCGGCAGACCCGGGGACGGGGAGATCGCCGCGTCGACCGCCAACCAGCGCACCCGCTGCCCGACAGTCAGACTCGTCAGGGACAGCTTCTGCTCGACCAAGTCCCGCAGCGCCGTCCCGTCCCAGTGATTCAGGACTCTGGTGAGGAGTTCCTCGAGGAGAGGCAGCCGAGCGCTGGAGACTCTGGTCGGAAAGGCCCGGAGCAACCTGAGACAGAGATCGTGCACCAGATCGATGTGGCTGGTGACCGCGACCAGGTCGCTCAGACCGGGCGGGAGGTCCTTCGCGTGCCGGATGCCTTCGACCGCGCATCGGTACAGGACGTCGAGCACCAACTCGGGATCCTGGTGAAGCCAGCGGTCGTGCCAGCCTCGAGGCTCATCGCCTCCCGACGGATCGTTCCATGCCAGGGGGCCGACCCTGACGATGCGCCCGCCTTCCGGATGAGGATGGCCCAACGGGACGCAGTAGTGGATCGTCAGCGCCTTGCGCTTGATCGCTTCGTCGAGGCTGTCCAAGGAGGCCGGATCCTCTTCGTCGAGAAGATGCAGGCTCGCCAGTACCGGGTAGGAGAGCCGGGACTGCTGCAACCCGAGATACAGCGAGATCGTCTCTTCGACATCAGGAACGTCCTCGCGCCGCACGGCGCCGCGCAGGCCCACCAGGGCGGCATCGACCGCAACCTCGTTGCCGCCGACGAAGTCGGCGACGCGGTGCCGAGGCGGTGTTTGTGGGTCGGAGTTGGCGAACAGGCCGAGATACTGCTTGGCCAGGTTGTGCAGGTCCGGCGGCGAAAACCGGTTCTCGCGCAGTTCGGTTTCGTGCGAACGGAGGTGCTGAGCCCACTCCTGCTGACGCTGCCGTTCCTCCTCGCGTCGTTGCTCCTGACGTTCCTTGATGCGCCGGATATGCGGCTCCAGAGTCGGATCCTTCCTCTCGCTGCGTTCCCGGCACAGCTCCTTGAGACGCCGCATCAACGCACGATGCCCGCTGGTCCGTGCACGAACGACCTCGAGTGTCAAGCCCTCATTCAGTGAGGGCTCCTCCAGTGACCAGAATGAACGCCCCAACAGCGCGCGAGACAAAGCGGGATCCGAGTCGCCGATCTCGATGGCCTTCTCGAGACACCACAGCCCAAAGTCGGCGGGAAGGGTGGTTACGTGCGGCTGGTCGAAGAACCACCATGCACGAGCCTTAGCCGGGTCATCTTCGATCCAATGTTTGAGCCAGACGAGGTACACCGCCTTCTGGAGTTGCGGATGGGCTTCCAGCCACGCTCGGAAGGCGAGAGTCGGTTCGTCCGCTCGATCCGCGTGCGATGGATAGGGTCCGGTGATACTGAGCCAGCGGTACAGGTGTGACAGATCGAGCCCTTCGCCGAACACCCTGAGACCGCGCGCAAGTAGCTCATGGGAACGTCTAGGAAGCTGCCATCCTCCAAGTCCGGGACAAGGCTGGAGGCGTTGTCGTGCAGCGCGTCGAGCAGTTCTGCGACTTGGTGATCCGAGGATTGCGTCGGGAGGATGACCTCCCAGAATTCATCGAGTCGCGCGGCCCGGATGAAGTAGTCGCGCTGAACGGCGCCAAGTGCATACCTCCAAAGGTCCGATGACGAGATCGCGGTCGGATAGAGATCGGCGAGCAGGGTTCCGCGGAGTTCGCCGTCGGGGTCGGAGTCGGCATCCTCGTGGAGGTCCTCCAGCAGTTGCACGAGAGCCGGCACCCGGTCATTGCCTCGACCGAGGATGTGCCGGTACGCATCGAGGGCGGAGCGACGGGTACCGGTCGGCCGGAAGGCATCTCGGACAAGAGCCTCCAACTGCGGGAGCAGACAGGACAGCGATTCCCGGTCCGACTCTCCGGCCTCGGAAATCGCGCCAAGGATGAGCAGCTCGAGCCGATCGTCGGGCGCCTGTGGACCCTGACGGTTGATCAGTTCCTTGATCGGTCCCACCATGTCGGCTGACGCGAGGGACCGGAAGGCCCACGCCATGTCCACCCACCACGGATCGTTCACGCTTTCCGGCTGTTCGTAGTCGAAGATCGGTTGGTGCGGTGTGAGTTGCGCGAGTGCTCGCAGCAGACGTTGCTTGTCGTGGGTGGTGAACCCCCGAATATCGCCGTAGAGGGCAACGCCCACCGGATCGGCATCGACCAGGATCTGCCGCGCCTCGCGTGAATGCGCCGCCAGCCAGGCGGAGAGCCCCCGGAGCACGGTGACCACGCGCCCGTCGCTGTCACCGGTCATTTGCGCGACCACTCGCCCGGCGGGCAGTCCGCTGCTGATGCACTTGGCGAGATACCGTCCGGCGAGGAACTCGGCGACCTGACGGTGGAGGGGGACGAATCCCGTCCCGTCCGCACCCTTGAACAGCTTGGTACCCAATGCGGCAAACAACGCCTGGAGAGACGGATGACCGGTGACGTCCCTGAGGTCGTCCAGCGAGATGCACGACCGCAGGTCATTTCCAGGGCCGCAGGAGCACACCTCGCAGCCTGAGAGCAGCAGCAGAGCGCACAGATATCCCGAAGCGTCAATCAGGCTCTCGAGCGGATGCCCGGTACCTGTTGATCGGTGCTCTTCGTTGTGCTCTCTCGCCATACTCCGGCAGGCGGTCTCGAAGGTCTCCAACCGGCTACCGGGCAAGTCACCGCTCGGTCCGACGGCTTCGGCGAGCAGGTTCAGCGTCAGCGGATTGTCCAGCATGGAGTGGATCCCGCGCTGCAGCGCCTCTCCCACAAGCTTCTGCGAGTCGAGAGCGGGGTGCTTCATGATCAGCAGTTCCCGCGACGCCGATTGGCTGAGTGGATCGAGGCGGAGCACCGTGATTCGCGAGTCGGGCGAGACCTCTGCCAATGCTTGTAGGTCGTTGTTGCCGAGCCAGTCCGCTTCGCGACAGGAGAGGCGGAACCTCGGCTGCTCTAGTTGATGAAGCCGGTGTCGGATCTTGTCCAGTGGCGATCGGGCGGTGGTCGCGCCAGCGCGCATCTCGTCGAGACCATCGATTAACAGGGTCTTGTTCCACCACTCGGGGCGTGGTGGATCGAACGTGACGAATCTCCGCGCACTCATTTTCACCGCCGCGTCGCCGAGCGCCTCACACTCCCTCTCGAATTCGGTCGTCTTGCCGGCTCCGGGGTCACCGAGCAGGACGTAGGCCGGGACCGCCCTGAAGTCGCTGAGCGGCCTTGCGGCCGCGGTGTTGCTGCGGGAGCCGTCGGGCTGGACCTCGGTGCACGTGCGGTCGACCCTGATGTCCGGGCCGCCGGCGGCCGGCGGTTGGCGGCCTGGACTGGTGCCCGCTTCAGGCGGACCCGGCACCATCATGCGCTCGTCGCCTCGAACCAGTGATCGGCGGGCAGCGCCAAGAACTCGTGCAGTGGCACGCCGGATTCGCCCACGACAACGATCTGCCGTGGCTGGAAGCGCCGCTCGAACTCCGCCAGGCCCGCTGCCGTCGCAGGTTCGCTGCCGCTCTTCACCTCGATCCCGACCGCGTGGGGGCCCCGGTGGAGAACGAAGTCCACTTCGTAGTGGCCGTCCCTCCAATACTTGACCGTTGTGCTCGGCGACGCCGTGTTGGCGAGATGCGCGCCGACAGTGCTCTCGACCATGCGGCCCCAGAAGCTGCGATCGGATCGAGCCTCGTCGAACGTGTAGCCGGAGGCGACCGCCATCAGGGCCGTGTTGAGCACGTTCAACTTCGGCGTGGAGGCCTTTGCCGACACCGGCCGCTCGGTGTGCTTCGAGAATCCCGCGAGCAGTCCGGCCTGGGAGAGCAAGTCGAGGTACCGGGTTAGCGTGGTGGTGTTGCCGGCGTCCTGCAGTTGCCCGACCAGCTTGGTGTACGAGACCACCTGGCCCGAGTACAACGCGCCGAGATAGAACAGCCGCTTCAGCAATGCCGGCTTGTCGACCCGCGTCATCGAGAGCACGTCACGCTCGATGTTGGGTTCGATCAGAGCGCCGCGGACGTAGGCGGTCCACCGTTCGAAGTCCTCGATTCTCGAAGCTGCCCCCGGGTAGCCGCCGAAGAAGACGTACCGCTCCAAGTCGAAGTCGAAGGCTTCGGACATCTCAGCGAAGGACCAGTGCGTGAACCGGATCGGTTCGAAGCGTCCAGCGAGGCTCTCATTCAAGCCGGCCTGCATCAGCAACGGCGCGGACCCAAGGATGACGACGTGAAGCGGGCAACCGTCGGCCCGGTCGGCGTCCCAGAGACCCTTGACCGTCTCTGACCAACCGTCGATCTTCTGGATCTCGTCGAGGACGAGTACGAATCCTTGAGAAGAGTCCCACGCGCGCCACCGGCTCTCGGCCCAGACCTCTTCCAACCACCGGCGGCCCCGTTGGCGCTGATAGTGCGCCGTGTCGCCCACACCCGATTCGAACGGACGGGGCGCCGCAGGGGGTCCAGGATCATCGACCGCCTCGAATCGATGATCTCGATCCAGAATCGAAAGCGCCTCGCGCACCGCGGTTGTCTTGCCCGTCTGCCGAGGACCGAAGACAGCGACGAGTCGCTCCGGCGGCTCCGACAGCCGTTGCACGATCGTCGCCACCTGCGCTCGCCGGAACTCGCCTCTCATGTCGGCAGCATACCGGGAGTATGGCTATGTATATGAGGAGATTTACTCAGGAGAGTAGTTGATAACTATTCGAGGACTCCGGCGGCGACCATCGGTGGCCTTCACAGCGAAACAACTACGAGGTCTCTGCTGGTCGGTGGCCGGTGACATCGACCAGTGTCTCGACCAGGTAAGAGATTCCTCGGTTAGGCGGCGCGCTCGGGGGGTTCGTCGCCTGGTCGCTGCTCGACGGTTGCGGGGAAACCGATGCCAAGGTGACCCTCGATGCGGGCCACGCTCACCTTCAGCGTGGTGACGTCGACGCGCAGCGCGTCGAGATTCTCATCTACGCGGTCGAACTTCTGGTCCACGCGGTCGAAGCCGCGTCGCATCTCGCGGTGCAGGAACCCGAAGGCGGCGAGGACGGCCCCGAGGATCGACGCCCAAGCCACGATCAATTCCAGATTGCCGGTTTGCATTGCGCTACTTGCCTCCCTGGGCAGGAACCTGCCGGGTTGGTTCTCTCAGGGGGAAGTTTCGTCGCAGCGTACCATCGGCGGGCCGGCTCAGGTCGTGGCGGCGACCTTGCTGGCGATCCACTCGCCGGCGGGGATCGGGCCGGCGGGCTGCTCACCGGGTGCGAGGCACGTCGGCACGCACTGCACGAGGGCGTCGAGACTGGGATTGAAGAACAGCGGCACCGACAGTCGATCGGTGCTGGTATCGGTCGGGCAGACCACCCGGTGCATGCTCGACCGCCAGCGGCCGTTGCTCCAGAACGTCATCAGGTCGCCGAGGTTCACGACATATGTGTCCGGCACGACGGGGACGGGTACCCACTCACCGTTGGGGGACTGCACCTGTAGCCCTGACTCGCCGTCGGTGTAGAGCACGGTCACTGCCCCATAGTCGGTGTGCTGGCCACGCCGGAAGCGACCCGGCTCGGGCTCCGTCACTGTCGCCGGGTAGTAGTTGATGAACAATGAGGAGGCCGGCAACTCGAACTTGTCGGCGAACCAGTCGGGCGGAAGATCGAGCGCCACCGCCAGGATGCGCATCAGCCGGTGGCCGAGAGCGGTCGTCTCGTCGTAGAAGCGGTCGGCGGCGCTGCGCAATCCCTCGGTGTCGGGCCAGACGTTGGTGGCGAAAAAGCTGTCGACGTGCTTGACGCCCCTGCGGGCGAAGTCGGCTCGCTGCTCGGAGGAGAGCTCCGGTCCGAAACCCAGGTACTCCATGAAGTCCGGCGGGGTCTCGATGTCGAGGCTCGCTGCCGTGGCCATGGTGCCGACACCCCACCAGCCCCGCAGGATGTCGCCGTTGGCCGGTGTGAAACGCGACTTCTCCTCCGCGGGCCTGCCGAAGAAGGCGCGGCAGGCCTGGTCGAAGTCCGCGTTGACGTCCCGGGGAATCCCGTGGCCGGCCACGACGAGGAATCCGTGCTCCTCGCAGGCGCCGTTCACGGCGTCGATCACTGCGGCCGCCGCGGGGCCGCCGCCCTCGAAGGGCGAGATGTCGATGACGGGAATCGTGATCATGCTGACCTCCTCGACTGCACGGGGAACGGACCGGAGCCGCCAGAACGCCGCGTCAGCACCACGGTGTCAACTTCTGGCTCCGGCGATGTCCTGCGGCCGTACCGGCACGCGGGGCAACTCCAGCCCGGTGGCGGCCCTGATGGCGGCCACCACGGCCGGTGTCGACGGCAGGTTGGAGGTCTCGCCGACGCCCTTGGCCCCGAACGGCGCGCCCTCCTCGGGAATCTCGATGAGCGCGATCTCCATCGGCGGCATGTCGGCGGAGGTGGGAATCAGATAGTCGGTGAACGACGGGTTCCGGATCGATCCGTTCGCCATGACGATCTCCTCCATGACCGCCAGGCCGATGCCCTGGGAGGTGCTCCCCTCGATCTGGCCGATCACCGAGAGCGGGTTCAGCGCCTTGCCGACATCCTGGCCGACCGTTACCTGCGCCACCCGCACGAGGCCGAGGTCGAGGTCCACGTCCACGACGGCGCGGTGGGCCGCGAAGACCCAGGAGACGTCGCAGTCACCCTGACCGGTCTCGGGGTCCATCGGGAACGTCTGGCGGTGCTCGTGGCGTACCTCCACCTCGATCGGCCCGGCGGTCGCCTCGGCGATGGGCACGTCGATCAGGCCGTCGCCACTCGTGATGCGCCCCTCCGTCACGGTGAGCAGGTCAGCGCTGACGCCGTGCTGGCGGGCCACGATCTGCCTCGCCAGATTGGCGATCGCCCGGCATGCCTTCTGGATGGCGGCACCCGACATGACGGTCTGGCGGCTGGCTGCCGAGGAGCCGGCCGGTCCGATCACGGCCGTGGAGGGCGTTGCGAGCCGCACATCCTCCACGCCGAGTGTCGAGCGGGCGATCTGGCCGGCCACGGTGACGAATCCCTGGCCGATCTCCGCCGCCGCGCAGGTGATCGTGATGGCGCCGTCCTCGAGGCGGCAGCGGGCGCGGGTGTCGTCGTTGTACCCCTCGGAGTAGGCCACGTTCTTGTAGCCGGCCGCGTATCCCACGCCCCGGCGGATCCGCGGGCGGTCGGCGGTGCGGCCGGCTCCACCCGGCAGGGCGTAGTCGTCGCTCACCGCAGGGCTCGGCAGGTCGAACGCCTCGGCGGCCTCGAGGCACTCCCGCACCGGCGCGGGGACGTCCAGGACCTGGCCGGTGATCAGTTCGTCGCCGGTGCTGAGGGCGTTGCGGAGCCGGATCTCCAGGGGGCTGAGACCGCAGGCGGCGGCCAGCTTGTCCATCTGGCTCTCGTGGGCGAAGCACGTCTGGACGACCCCGAAGCCGCGCATCGCTCCCGACGGCGGGTTGTTGGTGCGCACGCCCACGGCCTCGACGTCGACGTTGGGTACCCGGTAGGGGCCGCAGGCGAAGCGCGCCGAGCAGGCCACGGTGTAGGCGGAGGTGGAGGCGTAGGCACCTCCGTCGAGCAGGATGCGCCCCTCGACGGCCACGAGATCCCCCTCGGTGGTCGCATGGTGCCGGTACCACAACCGGGCGGGGTGCCGGTGCACGTGCCCCAGAAAGGACTCGTCGCGCTGGTAGATCATCTTGACGGGGCGGCCGGTGCGGAGGGCGAGCATGCAGGCGTGCACGTGCATGGAGAGGTCCTCGCGGGCGCCGAACGCCCCGCCTGTGCCCGCAAGGTGCAGCCGCACCTGTTCCTCACTCAGTCCGAGGCACGGCGCGATCTGCGCCAGGTCTTGGTGGAGCCCCTGCGAGGCCACGTAGAGGTCGATGCCGCCGGTGCCGTCGGGCACCGCCATGCCCGACTCGGGGCCCAGGAAGGCCTGGTCCTGGATGCCCACCTCGTAGGTTCCCTCGACGATGATGTCGGCGTTGCCGTCGATGGTGCCGCGGCGGACCGGCGCAGACCGGATCACGTTGCCGTCGGGGTGGATGGGAGCGGAGGTGACCGACAGTTCCGGGTCGGTCACCGCCGGGAGGGGTTCGTACTCGGTGACGATGGCGTCCAGCGCCTGCCGGCACGTCTCGGGATGATCGGCGGCCACGACGGCGACCGGCTCGCCCTCGTAACGCACGATGTCGTGGGCCAGCACCGGCTGGTCGGGGAGGGTCAGTCCGTACGCGTTGCACCCGGGAACGTCTTCGGCGGTGAGCACCGCGGCCACGCCCGCAATCGTCAGTGCCTCGGAGATGTCGACGGACAGCAGGCGGGCGTGGGGGTGGGGTGAGCGCAGCGTGCGGCCCCACAGCATGGCGTCGGCATGCAGGTCCGACGAGAAGGCGAAGGCGCCGGTGACCTTGGGGACGCCGTCGGGGCGAGGCGCCGAATCGCCGACCCGCGACACCGGCCGCGGCGGGGCCAACGTTGCCGAGGTGTGGTGCGCCTCAACAACGGGGCGCACCGTCGTTACCTCTACCCGTGCACCCTCGCCGGTGTCAGGCTCACTCCTCGGCGCTGCGACGCCGATGACCGTCGTTCCCCCGGTTGCCGATCAGAGGTCGACACCCTCGACGTTGGGCATGACCCAGGCCATCGACCGCAAGTCGGCGACTTCCATCACCTCGCCGTCCTCGAGGATCACATTGCCATGAATATCGGATATCGGGCCGGTGTAGACCGCGCCTGCGCCGCTGGCGATCCGCTCGATCTCGGCGTCGATCTGGGCCTTCGCCTCGTCGGCGAGTTGGTCGTACAGCGGCCCCCAATCGGTGAGCGTGATGGCGCCGTCGTCCATGCCAACATAGGAGAACGACGTCTTGAAGTTCCCGTCGAAGATGGACTGGATATAGCTCTCGATCTGTGGCCCCCAGTCGTATTCCGAGGTGACGACTGTCATCGTTGGAGCGTATGTGCTGCCGTCGACCTGCACGGCTGCGAAGGGAGTCTGCGAACTCTCGGCCACCTCGCCGATTGCCGGGCTCGGCAGGCTCGTCGAGAGGAATGTGACGCCGGAGTCCACGAGGCTGCGCGCCGCCTGGCCCTGCAGGTTCGTATCCACCCAGTCGTTGGTGAAGATGACCTTGAGCGTGGCGGTCGGGTTCGTGAGTTGGAGTCCGAGGGCAAACCCGTTGATCGTCCGGATGTCGTAGGGGATGGCGAATGCATCGACCCAACCGATGTCGTCGCCCGGCTCGGCCATGTGTCCCGCCAGGACGCCGGAGATGTAGGCGCCGTCCTCGGGGGCGTTCACGTAGCCCGCGAAGTTGTCGAGGTCACCCGGGTTGTCCCACTGGCTGGCGATGAAGAAGACGTCGGGGTTCTCGTAGGCGGCGACGATCATCGGCTCACCCTGCTCGAAGCTGGTGCCGACGATCACGTCGATGCCCTCCAGGACCGCCGTCTCGATGACCGAGGTGATGACGTCGGCTCCCCAGAGGCTCCCTTTGAACGTCGTTTCGATGCGATCCCCGTAGGTCTGTTCGAGTCGCTGGCGGGCGTTGTCGAAGGTCTGCGTCCAGCCGCCGTCGCGGGCGGGTCCGGAGTACATGAACAGAATCTGGAGAGGTTCGTCGTCCATGGCCGGTTCCTCCGCCGCGGGCTCCTCGGCCGCCGGTTCCTCGGCCGCCGGCTCTGCCGGTGGTGGTGACGGCTCCTCGGGCGCCGGGGCGGGCGCCTCTGCAGGCTCTGCCGGTGGAGCTGGTGCGGGTTCGGGAGGAGCCGGAGCGGGCTCCGGCGCGGCCGGTGCCGCCGGTGGCGACGTGGTCGCGTCGTCATCGCCCCCACAGGCGGAGGCGAGCAATGCTCCTGTGGCCACAACGGCCACGATCAGGAACAACCGGGTCACGTGTGAGCGACGGCTCTTTCGCTTTGCGACTGCCATGGTCTCTCCCCCTTCAAGGAATCCGTCCGGCTTCCTCCGGCGAATTGCGCGGTCGGAGAGAGCCGACTGGTGGCCTGCATTCGCAGCCTAGTTGTTCCGATACATAAGTCAAATATGGAGATGTTAGTAGTAGTAAATGATTAGCTTATGAGATGTGATCTCAAGCCTCTTCCCGTGCGTAAGCCTCGCCGAGAGCGGCCGGGGCGCTGAAACGCTCGCGACCCCAGCCACTGGAAACGATCACGACAGCCAGGATCGTTAGCACGTACGGCAGCGACCTGAAGATCTCCGGCGGCAGATCCACACCGCGTGCCTGCAGCGTGAAGCCGAGGCTGGTCACGATGCCGAAGAGGTAGGCCCCCGCGAGTAGCAGGCCTGGGCGCCAGAAGGCGGTGATGACCAGGGCGATGGCGATCCAGCCGGCCCCGGCCGTGACGCCGTCGATCCAGGTGGGAGCGATGGCGAGCGTGTAGTACGCACCGGCGACGCCGGCGAGTGCGCCCCCGATCATCGTGTGGCCATAGCGATAGCGCGACACGTTGATCCCCATCGCGTCAGCGGAGCGGGGATCCTCGCCGACGGCTTGCAGGTGCAGCCCGGTCTGTGTGCGATACAGGTAGAAGGCCGCCAGCGCAACCAGAAACCACGACGCGTAGACCAGGAAATTCTGCCCGAAGATCAGCGGTCCGACGACCGGTGCGTCGCGCAGACCGAACAGGTCGTAGGGGCGAAGCCGGTGCCGTCCCGACGGGCCGGCCAGTTCCCCGACCGACCCGAGGTAGCTGGAGAGCCCTGTGGAGCCCCCGAGGATCAGCAGCGCCAGACCCGACACGACCTGGTTGGCTCGCAGAGTGACGACAACGAACGCGTAGAGAGTTGCCATGGCCATCCCGACCAGCGCGGCGATCAGGATGGCGAGGAGGAGCGCCAGCCAGCCGGGCCCCTCGAAGGATTGCGAGAACCAGAACGCGGTGACCGCGCCCATCAGCATCATGGCCTCCACACCGAGGTTCATGACTCCGCTGCGCTCGGCCAACAACTCGCCCAGGCCCGCCAGCACCAGCGGCGTTCCGTACAGGAGTCCGGCTGCCAGCAGATCTACGAACAGCGACTCGTTCATGACGCCGCCCCGCTGTTGGGTCGCTCGGCGGCGACGCCATCGATGTCCTGCGCATCTCCCGCTTGGCTCGTATCGCCCCCCGGCGGCGGTGCCCGGCCGCCGCGCCCCGAGCGCCACCCGATTGCCAACCGGTAGCGAGCGCTCACCTCGCTCGCCGCCACCAGCAGCAAGATGATGCCCTGGTTCACGCCGATGAGCCCCAGCGGCAGGTCGGGTCCCTGCAGGTTGAAGCCGGCGTTGCTCAGTGCGCCCACAAGGATCGCACTCACGACGATGGCGAGGGGGTGATAGCGGACCAGCGCGGCCACGGCGATGCCGGTGTAGCCGAACACGGCGAGCTGCAGGTTCTTCGGCTCGAGTCGGTGCGAGATGTCGCCGATCTGGCTGGCCCCGGCGATGCCGGCGAGGGCGCCCGACAGCAGCATGACCAGCACCAGGAGGCGTTCGGTGCGGATGCCCGCATAGCGGCCCGTCGCCGCGCTGTCCGCTGACACCCGCATCTGGAAGCCGAACCGTGTGCTGCGCACCACGAACAGGAGAACCAGCGCCAGCACCGCTCCCAGGATGAACCCGAACGGCACCACCACCGTGGTGCCGTACTCCGGCCAGAAGGCCTCCTCCGTCAGCGTCTTGGCCTGCGGGAACACCCGCGCGCTCGGACTCGCGAGGTCGCGCCAGTACGACGTGGAGTTGAAGATCAGGTAGAAGAGGATCAAAGGCGCGATGTAGTTGAGCATCAGCGTCGTGAGGACCTCGCTGGTGTTCAGGTACGCGCGCAGCAGAGCGGCGATGGCGGCCCACAGGCAGCCTCCCACGATGCCCGCGAGGAGCATCATGGTCATGGTGACGGCGAGACCTTGCCCGCCGAAGAACGTTCCGGCGGCAGCCGCCAGCACGGCACCAATCATCAACTGGCCGTCAGCGCCGATGTTCCACACCTTCATGCGGAACGTGATGGCAGCGGCGAGTCCGGTCAGCAGCAGCGGCGTGGCGGCCACGAGCGTGTTGGAGAACGCGCCGGGATTGGTGAAGGCGGCCCGCACCATGCGCTGGTAGATGTCGACGGGATCGCGGCCGCTCGCCCACAGCACAAGCGCGCCGATCGCGAGGGCCGCGATCACGGCGATCGGCGGCGTGGCCGGACCCAGCCAGCGGGGTGCCTTCAGCCGTCGCTCGAAGCGGATCTCAGGGAGTCGCCACACCGGCATCCTCCAACGAGCCGCCCATCATGAGCACGCCGACCTGCTCGGGGTCGGCGCCGTCCGCCTCGAGCACTCCCTGGATCCGGCCACCGGAGATGACCGCGATCCGGTCCGCCAGGTCGAGGATCTCCCCGAGGTCCTCGGAGATCATGAGGATGGCCGCGCCGCCCGCCGCCGCCTCGAGCAGGAGTGTGCGGATGGATTCCATCGCCGACACGTCCAGCCCCCGTGTCGGCGTGGCGACAACCAGCACCTGCGGCTCGGAGGAGATCTCGCGTGCCAGCAGGACCTTCTGGGCGTTGCCTCCCGAGAGTTGGCGGACGAGGGAGTCTGCCGTGCCCTTCACATCGAACGCCTCCAGCAGCCGGCGGGTTCGAGACAGGATCCGGGGCCTGCTGAGGAACGGTCCGCGCCCCAGTTGCCGTTGCCGGTAGGCCTTGAGCACGCAGTTGTCCGCCACCGTGAGCCCCGGTGCGAGACCAGTGCCCAGGCGATCCTCGGGGACGTAGGCGAGCCCCCGGTCGGCTGCTGCACGCGGGTTGCCCGGCGGCAGCGGCTCACCGTGCAGCGTGATGTCCCCGGCGGTTCGCTTGCGCAGTCCGGCGATCACCTCCGCGAGGGCCACCTGCCCGTTGCCGGAGACGCCGGCGACGCCGAGAATCTCACCGTGTTGCACCGACAGGGTGACCTCGCGGAGCGCGGTCGTGCCGTCGGGCTCGACCGCACTGACGTCCCGCAACTCGAGCGCCGGCTCGCTGTCGCCGAGGACGTCGGCGCGCGAGCGCCGGGTGAACGCGATCTCGCGTCCGACCATCATGCGGGCCAGACCCCGCGCATCGACGCTTGTGGTGCGGAGGTCCGCCGAACCGGACACGCGGCCCTGGCGCAGCACCGTGACCCGATCGCAGAGCGCGGAGACCTCGCCGAGCTTGTGGGAGATGAAGACCACCGACTCGCCCTCGGCCGCCATGCGCCGGAGCGAGACGAACAGCTGCTCGGCCTCCTGGGGGGTCAGGACCGAGGTCGGCTCATCGAGGATCAGCGTGCGCGCCCCTCTGTAGAGCGCCTTCAGGATCTCGACGCGCTGACGCTCGCCGACGGAGAGGCGCGAGATGACGGCGCGCGGGTCGACGTGCATGTCGAAGCGCGCCGCGGCACGGGCCACCTCGTCCTCCACCTGCCGGCGGTTGAACACCCTCCGGCTGTCGCGGTGCCACCCCAGGACCACGTTCTCCGCCACGGTCATCGACGAGACGAGGCTGAAGTGCTGGTGCACCATGAAGATCCCCGCGGCGTAGGCATCGGCAGGGGACCGGAAGCTGACCGGGTTCCCACCCACGAGCACCTGACCCGCGTCGGGCCTGTAGAGGCCGGTGAGGATCTTGCAGAGCGTGGTCTTGCCGGAGCCGTTCTCGCCGAGCAGTGCGTGAACCTCACCGCGGTTGGCGTCGAAGTCCACGCCGTCGTTGGCCACGACACCGGGGAACGCCTTGGTCACACCCCGGGCGGACACGGCGTGGCGATGCGGCGCCCGCGTCGCGGCGGTGCTCTGAGCCGTCATTGCCGGGCCCGCCTGCCGGGGATCGCTCCCCCGTCGCCGCGCATTCCGGGCATTCTTACCGATCCCCGAGCAAACCTCAGGGAGACGTCAGCAGGTCGGTGGCCAGGTCGGCGATGACCCGGGCGGCAACCCCGAGTTGGCGCACCTCAACCCGTTCGTTGGCGCAGTGGCACTCTGCCACGTTCCCGGGGCCGAAGTTCACCGCCTCGATGCCGGCGTCGTTGACGAGGTTGCGGACGTCGCTGGAGAACGGGGCACCGTAGACCTCCCCGGGCGCCCCCGTGACGCCCTCGACGCTCCGGGCCAGGCGCCGCACCAGGGTCGAATCCACGGGGATCTCGGCAGGCTCGAAGCGGTTGTAGGCCACGGTCACCTCCACGCCGACTTCCGAGCCGGCCGGTCGCGCGGCAAGGATGCGCTGGGTCACCTCCTGCACCTCGCTCTCGATGGTCTCGCCCGGAACGAGACGGCGATCCACGAACAACTCCACCGAATCCGAGACGGCGTTGGGGGTGACCCCGCCGTGGACCACTGTCGGCGTGCACGAGCCTGAGGCGAGCAGGGGGTGACGACGCTGCTCGATGTCCTGGCGATACATCTCGAGGGCCTCCAGGACCCACAGGAGACCCCATGTGGGGTTGACGCCCAGGTGGCTGCGGCTGGCGTGGATGGACCGCCCCTGCAGGCGGATCCGCAGCGGCAGCAGCCCCCGGGTGGCCGCGGCGATGCGCAGATCGGTCGGCTCGGTCACGATCCCGCAGTCGCCGGTGTAGCCGGCCTCGAGCAGCGACAGGGTTCCGGGTTCGGCCCGCTCCTCGCCGGCCGCGAAATGGAGAACGAGCGACCCTTCGAGCCGGTCGAGCTGGGCCGCGAGGTGGTGAGCCACACCGATCTGCACCGCCAGGCCGGCCTTCATGTCGCAGGCGCCGCGCCCGTACATGTAGCCGTCGCGTACCTCGGCGCCGAACGGATCGGTCGCCCACTCCGCCTCGTCGTCGATCGGCACCGTGTCCAGGTGGCCGTTCAGCACGAGGCGCGGCCCGTCGCCCCGGCCTCGGAGGATGGCACCGACCGAATGCCGTCCCGGCAGCGACTCCACCAACTCGGTTTCCACCGGAGTGTTGTCGAAGTGCTCCACGACACGCCGGGCCACGTCCGATTCGAAGGCACCGGGGTTGGTACTCGGTATCCGCACCAGGTCGGCGAGAACGTCGGCGAGATATTCGACGGAGAGTGGGTCCCGACCGTTCGGGCGGGCAGGTGCCCCGTCCTGCATCGTCGTGCTCATGGGTTGTCGTCCCTCCTCGTCGACCGGTTCTCGAGGCTCTGCACGTGCGCGTCGATCCGCCGCTGGAGACCCGCCGCATGATCCGGGTCGCAGAATGCGGCGCCGATGGCCCGCCGTGTGGCGGCCTCGACGTCGGCGAGGCTCCAGCCGAGGGAGCGGCTCACCTTCTCGAACTCACCGCTCAGCGTGACGTTCATCGCCTTGGGGTCGTCGGAGTTGATCGTCACCGGCACGCCGGCCTCGATCAGGCGACCGACGGGATGGTGGTCGATGTCGGCGTACATCCCGGTGATGACGTTCGATGACGGAGTGACGTTGAGCGTGATGCCCTGCGCCCCCAGATGTTCGAGAAGCGCCGGGTCCTCGACCGATCGGACACCGTGATCGACGCGGTCCAGGTGCAGGTGCTCGAGCGCGTCCCATACTCCGTCGGGCCCCGAGGACTCCGCGGCGTGCGCTGTGCGTCCGAGACCGAGTTCGGCGGCGCGGGCGTAGACCTCGGAGAACTTCGGCGAGGTGCGGCCGAGGATCGCCTCGTTGCCGTCGAGGCCGAGGCCGACCACCCGGGAGGGGCCACTCGCCCCGATCCACTCCACGAGCCCCATCGCCCACTCGGGCGACTGCTCCCGGCTGATGGAGGGCACGAGCCCGCAGTCCGTGTGGCCGTCGCCGTATGCCCGATCGAAGCCCGCTGCCAGCGCTTCGATCAGGGGCTCGGGGCGGAGGTGCGTCCAGTAGCGCGGCCCGCAGAGGACCTCGGCGTAGATGATCCCGTCCTCGCTCATCTGGACGGCCGCGTCGTAGGCCAGTTGTTCGGCGATCTCGGTGGTGCGGAGAAGATCGCACCACCACTCGTAGACGTTGAGGAAGTCGGCCAGCGACGAGTACACGAACAGCGCTTCGGCGGGGCGGAGCATGGGCACCCCGGCATCGGCGGCCAACTCCTCGATGCGTTGCGCGCTCAGGCAGGCCTCGACGTGGACATGAAGTTCCACCTTGGGGAAGGAGCAGATCGCGCCGATCGTCGGTGAGGTAGCCGGCGCGGATGTCCGAAGAGCCGCGCCCCCTGGGTGTGCGGTGTCGGGGAACTCAGGTGATCTAGCCACCGGGCAGAACCACCGCGTGGGCCGGCAGGGATGGCGTGGGCCCGCTGCTCAGGAGTTCGACGAACGCCGCCGCCGGGGCCGAGAGGGCGGACCGGGCGAACACGGTGAGTTCCCAGGCGACGGGAGGCTCCAGCGTGCGTGCGGTGTGAGCCAGTTCATCCGGGACGTTGGCCGACGGCACCAGCACGGCGCCGAGCCCGGCGGCCGCGAGTCGCACCGCTGCTTGCACCTGCGACGTGAGCACCGCCTTGCGCGGTCGGAAACCGGCCAGCGCGCAAGCGGTGTTGACGTAGTCGGAGAGCCCCTGTGACGGCTCGTAGAGGATCCAGTTGCGGTCCGCGAGTTCGCGCAGCGCCACCGGGCCGCGACCGTTGGCCAGCGGGTCGTTGGGCGGCAGCACGACCACGAACTGCTCCCAGCCGAGGGACACGACCGGCCCGGACCAGTTCGGCGGCCGCACCCCGATGGCCAGATCGCCGACCCCCATGGCCACCGACTCGTTCATCGTGGCCTGCAGCGCGAACTCGTGCAGTTGGATGGCGACCTGGGGGTGCTCCTCCTGCCAGCGGCGGAGCGGGTCGATCAGCATCGAGTCCACGAGAGTCGGTAGCGTCGCCACCTCCAGCACCCCGACTTCGTAGCCGGCGACCGTCCTCGCCTGGCGGGTCAGCCGGTCGGCAGCCGCCAGCGCCCCGCGGGCCTCACCCAGCAACGCACGGCCCAGCGGGGTGGGTTGCACCCCGCGGCGCAAACGCTCGAGCAGGCGGCTCCCGAAGAACTCCTCCAAGGCCCGCAGCTGTTGGGAGAGGGCAGGCTGGGAGACGCCGAGCCGGCGCGCCCCGGCTGTCACCGATCCCTCGTCCACCACCGTCACCCAGGCCCGCAGATGCCGGAGGTTGACGGCGTCGGCACTCGACCTTTCTGCTATTAGGATTTGCTTATCGTTCATATCGGGATTGTGTCTTTGAATAATGCCACTGTCAAGCATACGCTTCACCCCACAGCGACATCCGATGACGAACAGGGGGCCACATGTGTGGAATGGACGACACGGCACTGGCTGATGCGCTCGTCGACCTCGAACTCCAACCCGAACCGCTGTTCGAGAAGAACGGCCACAAAGTGTCGAAGAGTCCATGGGGACCCGACGACGAGATCGGGAGGCTCAACTGGGTGACCCCCGAGTCCGTGCAGGCGATCACCTCCCGGCTCAACGGAACCAAGGTGTTCGACCTCTCCGTCGAGTACTGGTCCGGTATGCCCTCGTGGACCGAGGCCGGGGATCCCCCGTTCAGCATCTGGATGACCCACACGCCCAAGGGGTCCATCCTCGACGGCCGCTCCGGCTACGGGCCGGAGATCCACGAGGAGTACGCGTACTCCGGCGATTCCATCTCGATGTACACGCACTGCGGGACCCACATCGACACGCTCAACCACATGGGTTACTACGGCACGTTCTGGAACGGCTGGACCCAGGACGAACACCTCGGGAGCATGGTCTGGACAAAGGGCGGCACCGACCGCTTCCCGCCGATCATCTCACGGGGCGTCCTGCTCGACGTCGCCGCCATGCACGGTGTGGACATCCTCGAGCCCCACTACGAGATCACGCCGCAGGATCTGCAGGACACCGCCAAGAAGCAGGACGTGGAACTGCGCAAGGGCGACGTGGTGCTGATCCGCACCGGGCGGATGAACATGTGGCCCTCGATCGACTACCTCGCGGCGTCGCCGGGGATCAACGTCGCCTCCGCCAAGTGGCTCTGCGAGGAGGCCGGGGCGATGTGCATCGCCGGCGACAACATCGGCCTCGAACCGCAGCCCTACCACGGGCAGTACGCGCCCGTGCACTGCTACATGTTCGCCACAGCCGGTGCGCTGATCATCGAGGTTTGCAACATGCAGGAGATCGCGGCGGAGAAGATGTACGAGTTCGCCTTCCTTGGCTTCCCGATGCGGATCCGCGGCGCCACCGGTGCCCCCATGCCGTCGGTCGCCGTTCCTCTGCGGTAGCGCCATGCTGAAACTGCGGCGCCTCGACAACATGGACATCGTCGTGAACGACTTCGCGACGATGGTGGACTTCTACCGCGACGTGCTCGGTCTGCCACTGCACCCACACGGCTACGAGCCCGAGAAGGGTTGGGCCATGTTCATGTGCGGCGACGTGGATCTCGTGCTGCTGTCGGTGCCCGATGCGGACCGCGGCGAGCGTCAACGCACCGCCAACTACAACGAGGACCCGGCCGGCGTCCACTCGTTCGCCGCAGAGGTGGACGACATCGACGAAGCCATCGCCGCACTCGACGAGCACGGGATCACGTGGGCCGGCGAGTTGAACATCTATGGCGCGGGCGAGTTTCTCGGCGAGGTGCCGCCGGACGACTTCGCCGGCATCTGGTACAAGTTCCGATCCTTCTACGACCCCGAGGGAAACGTGATGCACATCTGCGAGGTCCACCCGCCGGCGGGCTTCGACCGCGCCGCCGCCGGGAGGTCGTGAGATGGCCAAGCTTCCCCGCCTCACGTTCTGTCTCACGGTCGGGATGGACGCACTCTCACTGTGGATCACCTCGTTCAAGAGCACCAACGCCAGCATGATCTCCCGTGGCGAGATGGAGGTCGTCGGTACGCGCCGGGTGCTGGAACTCCTTGACCGCTACGGCATCCGGTCGACGTTCCTGGTGCCGGGCCACACAGCGCTTGTCTACCCGAATCTCATCAGGGACATCGTCGACCGCGGCCACGAACTCGCCTACCACGGCTGGATGCACGAGGACGCCCGTGACTTCGACGTCGCCGGCCAGCGTCTCATCATCGAGCGCGGCCTGGAGGCCCTCGACCTCGTCGCCGGTGTGCGGCCGCGCGGCCACGTCGCCCCCGCCTGGAACATGAGCGAGCACACCATGGACCTCGTGGACGAGTTCGGGTTCGAGTTCGACGGTAGTCGCATGTCCACCGACATGATGCCGGTCTATGTGCGCAAGGGAGATCGCTGGCTCACCGACGGGGCGTACCAGTTCGGCGAGTTGACCGACGTCGTGGGGATCCCGGTTGCCTGGCAGATGGACGACGTACCGATCTTCGAGTTCGTGTGGGGTCAGATCCCCGGGCTGGCTCCCCCGTCGGCGGCGGAGGAGATGTGGACCGGGGAGTTCGACTACGCCTACGAGAACTGTCCCGGCGGCGTCTACAACCTGACGATCCACCCGCAGGTCATCGGGCGCGGCTCCCGCCTGACGATGCTCGAACGCGTTGTGCGCCGAGCTGCCGAGCACTCCGACGTGCACTTCGGGCGCCAGTCGGAGTACGTGGACGCGTGGCGCGCCCTGAACCCGCGCGAGCAGTGGCGGGCACGGAATCCCGAACTCGCCGGTGACGACTCGATCCGGGTGCTCCCGTCGATGGCCACCGGCCAGGAGTGAACGCGGCGGCCCCTCGACGTGTCCTCGTAGCCGGTGGGACCGGCGCCATCGGGGGCGCTGTCGTTGACCGGCTCCGAGCCGGCGGTGCCGACGTTGTGCTCACGGGTCGGAACAAGGACCGGGGCGAGGAAGTCGCCCGGCGCACGGGAGCCCGGTTCGTCGCCGGCGATGTGCGGGAACCGGGCGCGGTTGACGCGACGGTTGCCGAAACGCTGGAGATTCTCAGCGGGCTCGAGGGTCTCGTACTTGCCGCCGGGGTGATCTGCCGGGCCACCCTGTCGGAGACGACCGACGCCGCCTGGGACTCGGTGATCGAGACGAACCTCGTTGCGCCCTTCCTCTTTGCCCGCGCCTGCCTGCCCGCCCTCAGCAGCGGTGGCGGAGCGATAGTTGCGCTCGCCTCGGGCGCCGCGGATTGGCCCGAGTCGGGTCTCGCCGCCTACTCGGTCTCCAAGCGGGCGCTGCTGTGGATGACGCGGATGCTTGCCGTCGAGGGTGCCACGCACGGTGTCCGCGTCAATGCGGTCTGCCCGGGCCACACGTCGGGAGGCATGAGCGCCCCTGCCGACGGCGTCGAACTCGGGGGTGCGCCAATGCCGCCCGTGCCCCCCTCCGGGGACCACACAACCGCGACCGACATCGCCGAGGCGGTGGCCTATTTGCTCTCCGATGCCGCCGCCGGCAGCACGGGTTCGGCGCTGTCCGTCGACGGGGGAATGCTCGCCGCGCTGCGCGCCGTCAGGGTGCGGCAATGAGCACCGATCTGCGCGGGCGGACGGCGCTCGTCACGGGGGGTACGTCCGGCATCGGCCGTGCCATCGTCGAGCATCTCACCGGGGCGGGAATGCGGGTCGCCTTCACCGGCCGCGACACCGAGCGGGGCGAGTCGGTCGCCGCCACGACCGGGGCGTCGTTCATCGCCGCCGACGCCGCAGATCGCCAGGAATGCGACCGGAGCGTGGAGCAGGCGCTGTCGTGCCTCGGCGGGCGACTCGACCTGTTCGTGGCCTGCGCGGCGATGATCTTTGCCGCACCGCTCGCCGCGACGCCCGAGCACGTCTTCCGCCAGGTTGTGGAGGTGAACCTCACCGCCACCTTCCGGTACTCCCGCGCCTGCTTCGAGGTGATGCGAACGCGGGGAAGTGGGGTGATCGTGCACGTCGTGTCCGACGCCGCGCTGCGCGGAATCCATCACATACCCGCCTACTCGGTCACGAAGGCCGGTGTTCTGGTTCTCTCCGAGACCCTCGCGGCTGAAGCCGCCCCGCACGGTGTCCGGGTGAACGCCATCTGTCCCGGGGCCGTCTTCCCGGGCATGCAGACGACGCCGGCGGGCTTCGAGGGCCACGCCGAGGACGCCTCCACCTGGGGAGCCGCTCCGTCGGGTCGTCACGGCACAGGCAGGGACGTCAGCAGCGCCGTCCTCTGGCTCGCCGGCGACGCGGCGGCGCATGTCAGCGGAGCAACCCTGCGTATCGACGGGGCCGCCTCGGCGACGACACGGGGTGTCACGCATGCCTGAGCGAGCTGTTGCTCGGGTCGACCGGGCGCTGCGCCGTCTCGACGAGACCGAGCCGCTGATTCACGCATACGTCGACGTGGACCGCGCCGGGGCCGTCGCCGCGGCGTGGCGCATCGACGCCGGGAGCCCTGGCGGTCCACTCGGTGGCGTGCCGTTCGCGGTCAAGGAAGTGATCTCGGTTGCCGGCCTTCCTGCAGCCGGAGGGTCGCGGGCATTTGCCGGCCACGTTGCCACCGGCGACGCCACTGTCGTCGGGCGCCTACGCCGCGCCGGTTCGATCCTCATCGGCACGCACGTGTCCCACGAGTTGACCTGCGGACTCGACGAGCCACCCACGCGCAACCCTTGGGCGCTGGACTGCTACCCCGGGGGCTCCAGCGCCGGCGGAGGCGCCTCGGTGGCGGTCGGCTCCGCCGCCTTCGCGCTCGGGACCGACGCTGCCGGTTCGGTGCGAATCCCGGCCGCGATGACCGGGGTCGTCGGGTTGAAGCCCACAGCCGGGCTCGTGAGCGCGCACGGGGTAGTGCGCCACGCCACCGCGCCGTCGATCGACAACGTCGGGATCCTTGCCCGGTCGGTCGCGGAGGTCTCCGCTGTTCTGTCGGTGATCGCAGGTCCGGACCCTGCCGACGCGGCGACGCTGTGGCGGGCCGGCGACGCGCCGTGCGCCCGGTCGCCCGAGGCGCCGGGGACGTTGGACGGGTGTCGACTGGGCATCCTCGGCGGCGCCACGCGGGCGGCCCTGGACGCACGTACACAGCCGGAGCCCGAGGTATGGGCTGCATTCGATGCGGCGTGCGAGGACCTGCAGCGCCTCGGGGCGCAGATGGTGCCGGTGGAACTCCCGGCGGTCGCCGCGGCGCCCGACGCCGTCGTTACCTTTTTCTACAGCGAGCTTGCCGCGGCGCACGGACAAGTCCTGAACACTCGTTCCGCCGACTACCACCCAAGGGTCCGAGAGATGCTTGTCGGGGCTCTTTCGATACCGGAGAGCCAGGTCGCCGAGGCCGTGGCATTCCGCAGCGGCCTGTGCGCCGAGGTTCTGGAGGCGTTCGCCGGTGCCGGTCTCGATGCGCTGGCCACACCGACGACACCCCGCACAGCCATGCCGCTGGCGTCGTTCGACCCCGGAACCGAGTTGGGGACGCTCATTCCGTACACCTGCCCCTTCAACCTGACGGGTCAGCCGGCAGTGAGCGTGCCGTGCGGCTTTAGCCGCGCGGGCGTGCCGATCGGGTTGCAGTTGGTTGGTACACCATTCGAAGATGCTGCCCTCCTGGACGTGGCGGCGGCGTACGAGCAGGCCACGACGTGGCACGACCACGAACCGGAGGTTCCATGATCGCCTCGGCGATCGAGCAACTGAGCGAGCTGGACGAACGTCTACTGCGGCGGGCGATCGAACTCTCGGCGCAAGCCGTGGCCAAAGGGAATCTGCCGTTCGGCGCGCTGTTCGCCGGAGCGGACGGCAACATTCTGCTCGAAGCCGAAACGACCGGCATCACGAACAACAACGTGCTGTACCACGCCGAAACCAATCTCATGCACGAGGCGATGAGCGCGTTGACGGCCGAGGAGCGAGCCTCCGGCACCCTCTACTCGAGCTGCGAGCCCTGTCCGATGTGCGCAGGGACCATCTACTGGGGCGGGGTCACCCGGGTTGTGTTCGGGTTGGGCGAACGCGAACTGTTCGAGATTGCCCAGGCGCAGATGACGACGCCGGTGGCCGTCTTCGGTGGCTGCCGGCTGATCCTGGAGCGTGGTGCCCGAGACATCGAAGTGATCGGTCCCCAACTCAGCGAGGAGGCGGGCGCCGTGCACGAGGGTTGCTGGGGCGGCTAGACGGACCGTTGCCGGCCGCCGGGTCGGCCGTCACGACCATCGAGCCGGCGGGGCCCTAACCGGACGCCGCGCACGCTGCGGCGCGGGCTCCGGATCCGTCGGCTCGTCCGGCGGGGCGTTCAGGCGACGGTGACCTCGATGGTGTGCCAGCCGGTGGCTCCGTCGGGTGCCGGTGGGCGCACGTCGGAGGTCTGGGTGTAGCCGGTGCCGTCGGTGGCGCGGACCCTGATGCGGTGCTTGCCCGCTGAGGCGTCCCAGGCGTAGACCCACTGTCGCCACGAGTTGACCGACATGTTCTGGCTCAGTTCGGCGCTGACCCACGACCCGTTGTCGACCTGTACCTGGACCTGCTCGATGCTGCGGGTCGGCGCCCAGGCGATCCCGGCGATGGCCACCCGGCCGGCCCGGATACGGGAGCCGCCGTTAGGAACGTCGATGCGCGACTGCGTCTTGATGGGTCCCCGCTTGGACCACCCCCGCGGCACCCAGTAGGAGTCGAACCCCTCCCAGGTGGTGAGGCGGATCTCCTCCAGCCACTTGGTCGCCGATACGTACCCGTAGAGGCCGGCCACGACCAGCCTCGCCGGGAAGCCGTGGTTTCGGGGAAGCGGCTCGCCGTTCATGGCGACGGCCACGAGCGCCGTTCTTCCGTCGAAAGCGGCCTCGGTCGGGAAGCCCGAGTTCCAGTTGTCGACGGAACGACCCACGATCTGCGTGGCGCCGGACTGCACACCCGCCCGGTTCAGCACGTCGGCCAGCGGAACCCCCCGCCAGACGGCGTTGTCCACCAGATGGCCGCCCACCTTGTTGGAGACGCAACTCAGCGTCACCGGCGTCTCGACGAGGCCCATGTCCAGCAGCTCGCGGAAGCTGATCGTGTACGGCCGGTCCACCATGCCGGTGACCTGCAACTCCCAGTCGTTCACATCCACGGACGGGACCACGAGGGCGGTGTCGATGCGGTAGAAGTCGTCGTTGGGGGTCACGATGGGCGAGATGCCCGCCACCGTGTTGTCGTAGTAGCCCGACTGCCTCGCCGGGGGCGGTGGTGGTGCCGCGGTGGTCGGCGGTGGTGCGGCCGTGGTCGGCGGTGGTGCGGCGGTTGTCGGCGGCGGAGCCGCCGTCGTGGGGGGTGCGGCGGTTGTCGGCGGCGCCGTGCGCTCGCTGGGGTCGCCCACCGGCGGGGCGCCCCCTGCCGCTACTTCGCCACTGTCGGCAACGGTCGTGCCCGTCACCTCGGCGGTGGGCGGCGGTGCTGTCGTGGCCCCGTCGCCGGCATCCACGGTGACCGGCTCGGCGCTTCCAGCGGCGGTTGTAGGGGGGCTCCCACCCTCGGCGACCGTCGTGGGGGAAGACGTACCGTCCGCGGCAGTCGTCGGGGGAGACGTACCGTCCGCGGCGGTCGTGGGGGTGGCGGCACCGTTGGCGGCGGTGGTTCCCGAGGTGGCACCGGCAGTCGTGGGGGTTGCTCCCGCTGTCGTCGGAGTGGCGCCGCCGATGGTCGTCCCCGGCGTCCCACTCCCCGCAACGGCACCGGAATCGGTCCGCACGTTGGCCTCGCTGAGCAGGTCTGCCACGTCGGCCCGGTCGGCCTCCACGTCGCCCCGGCGGCCCAGGAGGTAACGCCCGACACCGCTGGCCACTAGGGCGCCGACCGCGGTGGCGCCGGCGGCGGTCAGGAACCAGCGCCGCCCGGTCTCGTTCAGGTAAGGGTGCGGTCTGCCGATGACGGCCCGTGCAGCGCCCGCCGCCGCCGGCTTGATCAGACTCGCCAGCCACCACAGCACCCCCGCGCCGACAGCGGCGGCCAGGACGGCCGACAGCACCGACATCATGGTCGTGGAGATGGCGTTGGCGTTCGCCGCCAGCGCGCCCACCGTTCCGAAGACCGCAAAGACGACCGGTCCGATCCAACGGCGCCGGCGTGCCGCGATCCCGGTGAGAATCCCGAGCAGCAGCGTGGCAGCCAGCACGCCATAGAAGAGCAGCGGCTTCTGTGCCGAACCGAACGTGTCGATGCTCCAGCGCACCACGGAACCCGGCACGAACCGGCTGTCCACGATGGCGTCGGACACGCCCAGCACCAGCGACGGCGTCTTGTCGGTGATGCCGGCGATCAACTCGCTCACGGAGATGGCGGCCCCGGCGCTCAGCAGCCCGGCCAGAGCGGCCCACGGCACGGATGAACCCCGTCGGGGCCTGAGGCGGGCCAAACCGCCGACGATCCTGCGCATGGTCCCTGTACCGCCGTCCGGAAGTTCGGCGTGGGAGGTATCGCTGGACATGGGCCCTCCGCTCACTGGCGACTCGGTGTGTGTCTCCTAGTCTGGCAGGTGAAGGCGCAGGATTGCGCGCACGAAACCTTCGAATATTTCGTGCAGAAAGGTCAAGAAGTTCATGGTGTTTGCGGCGGAGCCAACCGGTGCACGGTGCCGATTTCTGTGAATCCCGCCGAGGCTGTCCTGCTTGACCGCTACGGCTGGGACGACGGCTGGGAGCGACTCCGCAGCGAGTTGGGACTAACGGATGCGGTGCCGGGCCGGGTGGGGCGCGTCGGCCGGGGGCACTGCCGGGTGCTGTGCCCGCAGGGTGAGGTGCGCGCCGTCTCGGACTCCCAGCGCTCGCAGGCCGCCGTGTCACCCACGACGGGGGACTGGGTTCTCCTCGGCACCGACGAGACGCAGGGGCCGGTGATCGACACCGTGCTCGAGCGGCGCACCGCCATCGTGCGCCGCGACCCCGCAGTCGGGGTGCTCAAGCAGACCCTGGCCGCCAACGTGGACACGGTGGCGGTGCTGCACGGCCTTGACGCTCCCTCCAACGCGGCCCGCATGGAGCGGTTCCTGGTGCTGGCGGCCGACAGTGGTGCCGAGCCCCTGATCGTCCTGAGCAAGGCCGACGCGGTGGAGGCGTCGGTGCGGCGCCGGGTGCGCTCGGAGATGGCGGCCGTGGCTCCGGGCACGGAGATCCTCGAGACCAGCGCCGTGGCCGGCTGGGGCCTGGACGATCTGCGGCGGACTGTGGCGGGTCGCCGTACTCTGGTGGTGCTCGGACCGTCGGGTGTGGGCAAGTCCACCCTCTTGAACGCCCTGCTGGGCGAGCCGGCGCTGGCGGTCGGGGAGGTGCGCGGCGCCGCGGCTACCGGCCGGCACACGACCGTCAGCCGTGACCTCGTGCTGCTGCCCGACGACGGGGTCCTGATCGACACCCCCGGCCTGCGTGCGGTGGGCCTGTGGGAGGCGGACATGGCCCTGGATCGGGTGTTCTCGGAGATCGCCGAGCGGGCGGGCGACTGCCGCTTCCGCGACTGCACGCACCGCAGCGAACCCGACTGCGCCGTCCAGGAGGCGGTGCGCTCCGGCACCGTGGACCCCGAGCGGCTGGCGCGCTACCAGCGGCTCTGGAGCGAACTCGCCCTGCAGTCCGAGGCGCACACCGAGCGTCTGCGCCTGAAGTCCCGCGGGCGCCGAGGCGTCAAGAGCCGCCGCCGGGTACGTCGCCGCTGACCGAACTCCTCGGAGAGGTCGGTCCGAGCCGGGCACTGCCGGCGGGTCAGTTGGCTCGGGGGTTGTCGGGGTAGTGCCGGAACCAGGCCACCTCGTCGCGCTGGCGGCTCAGGACAGCCCGCCAGAGGGCTTCAGGGTCGTCGCAGATGGCGTCGCGGGGCTCGGCGTCCACGACGAACCAGGCCCCGGCGGTGATCTCCCCCTCGAGTTGATGCGCCTCCCAGCCTGCGTAGCCGGAGAAGACGCGCACGTCGGGCCGACCGACGAACCCGGCCCCGCCGAGTGACAGGTCCACGCTGCCGACGCTCCGCCAGATCCGCCGCCACCCCTCCTCGCCGCCGCCGGACGACTCGAGGGCCAGGCCGATGAGGGTTTCGGGTGAGACCGGTCCGCCCGAGTAGATCAGACCCTCGACGCCGTCCCACCCCGGTAACAACTCGGCCACGACAAGTGACGTGGGCCGGTTCAGCACCAGGCCGATGGCGCCGTCGGCGGTGTGCTCCAACACGAGGACGACCGCGCGCTCGAAGTTGCCGTCACCGATGAGGGGTGTGGCAACCAGCAGGCGGTGCGTGTGGAACCCTGTCACGAGCCGACCATGAGGGGTGGTACCGCCGACCACGCTCGGGGCATGCCGCCTACAGCGCCGACACCACGTGGTCGATGCAGGCGCACAGGGCGGCCACGTCGTCGGGCGGGATGGCAGGGAACAGGGCAATGCGCAACTGGTTGCGACCCAGCGCGCGGTAGGACTCGGTGTCCACGATGCCGTTGGCCCGCAGCACCGTCGAAATGACCCCGGCGTCCGCCGCACCGGCGTCGATGTCGATCGTCGCCACCGTGTGGCTGCGCCGAGCGGCATCGGTCACGAAGGGCTCCGCGTAGTCCGAAGCCCCGGCCCAACCGTAGATGACGTCCGCCGAGGCATCGCAGCGGCTCGCCGCCCATTCCAGACCGCCGTTGGCACACATCCACTCCACGGTCTGCAGGGTGAGGAACACCGTGGCCAGGGCCGGGGTGTTGTAGGTCTGGTTGGCGGCGGAGTTGCTCACGGCTCCGGGAAGGCTCAACGACGGCGGGCACCAGCGGCCGCTGTCACCGATCTCGGCGATGCGCTCCAGCGCCGCCGGGGAGCAGCAGGCGACCCACAATCCCCCGTCGGCGGCAAGGCACTTCTGCGGCGAGAAGTAGTACACGTCAACCTCGGCGGGGTCCCAGCGCAGGCCGCCCGCCCCCGAGGTGGCGTCCACCGCCACCAGCCCGTCGGCGGCGTCCACTCCCGGCGGGCGCCGCAGCGCCATCCGTACGCCCGTGGAGGTCTCGTTGTGGGTGAGCGCGTACACGTCCACGTCGGCCGGAACGGGTTCGGGGTGGGTCCCGAACGGCGCCTCGATGACGTGCGGCTCCTCGAGGTGCGGGGCGGCCCGCACCGCCCGGGCGAACTTGGCGGAGAACTCGCCGAAGGCCAGGTGTTGGCTGCGCCGGCGGATCAGGCCGAACGTCAGGGAGTCCCACAACCCGGTTGCGCCGCCGTTACCCAGCACCACGGCCCAGTCGGCTGGGAGGCTGAACAGCTCCCGAAAGCCGTCCTGCAGGCGGCCCACCACGTCACGCACCCCTGCGCGCCGGTGACTCGTCCCCAGGTAGCCGTCAGCCGCCTGTGCCAGCGCCGCCACCGACTCGGAGCGCACCCGTGATGGCCCGCTGCCGAACCGCCCGTCGCCTGGGCGGATGTCGGGGGGAAGCACGATGCCCTCGGAATTGGTGCCGGGGGTCATCTTTTTTCCGTCGCGGTGCCAGACTGCACCTGTGAGCCATGCAACGCCATCCTCGGCCTCCAACACGTCGCCCGATCCGTCCACCTCAGTTCTATCGCTATCGCGGGCTGTGGCCGCAATCACCCCGTCGGCCACCGTCAGCACCGATGCCAAGGCGAAGGCCCTGCGCGCCGCCGGTGAGCCCGTGATCGGCTTCGGCGCCGGCGAGCCCGACTTCCCGACGCCGCCGCACATCGTGGAGGCCGCGGTGCGCGCCTGCCGCGACCCCCGCGACCACCACTACAGCCCGACGCCCGGCCTCCCGGAGCTGCGCGAGGCCGTCGCCGCCAAGACGCTGCGGGACTCCGGCCTCGAAGTCTCGCCGCAGCAGGTGGTGATCACCAACGGCGGCAAGCAGGCGGTCTACAACACCTTGATCACGCTCCTGAATCCCGGCGACGAGGTGCTCCTGCCCGCCCCGTACTGGCCCAGCTATCCCGAGCCTGTGGCCCTCAGCGGGGCGCGGTCGGTGGTGCTGCCCACCGACGTTGCAAGCGGCTACAGGGTCACGGTGGACCAACTCGAGGCAGCTCGGACCCCACGCACGAAGGTTCTCGTGTTCGTGTCGCCGTCGAACCCCACCGGCGCGGTGTATCCGCCCGAGGAGATTGCCGCCATCGGCAACTGGGCGGCTGAGCGGGGCATCTGGATTCTCACCGACGAGATCTACGAGCACCTCACCTACGACGATCACAAGCACTGCTCGCTCCCCGTGGTCGCTCCCGCGGCCGCAGAGCGCTGCGTGGTGATCAACGGCGTCGCCAAGACCTACGCCATGACCGGCTGGCGCGTCGGATGGATGATCGCCCCGCGGCCGGTGGCGGCCGCCGCAGCGGCTCTGCAGTCGCATCAGACATCCAACGTTTCCAACGTGTCGCAGCGGGCGGCCCTGGCCGCCGTCTCGGGACCGCTCGACGCCGTGGTCGAGATGCGGGGTCACTTCGACCGCCGGCGCCGCACGATGCACGGGATGCTGTCGCAGATCCCGGGGGTGAACTGCCCCCTGCCCCAGGGCGCCTTCTACGCCTTCCCCTCGCTGGCCGGCGTGCTGGATCGTCCCGTTGCCGGGCGCCGGGTGGGCTCCAGCCTGGAGCTGGCCGACCTGCTGCTGTCGGAGGCGAAAGTGGCCGTGGTGGCCGGCGAGGCATTCGCGGCGCCGGGATGCGCGCGGCTGTCGTTCGCCCTCTCCGACGACGACCTCGCGGACGGCGTGGGGCGGATCGTGGACTTCCTGTCCTAGCCGAGTGCTGACCAACTCCGCGGTCCACCCATTCCGTCATTCCGGCGGAGGCCGGAATCCACTGTCCAGCGGCCCGGCCTGCACTGCCGATGAACTACTCGGCACTCTCCAAGCGCCAGGGGCCTGGAGTACGGCCCGATGACCACCGAAAAGTCGGGCAGCGGGGCACCGAGCCCAACAGCGCCGTTCGGGTCGTGGCCGTCGCCGATCACGCCGGAGGCACTGGCGGCGGGCAGCGTGCGCATCACCACCCTGGTGGCCGACGGCGCCGATCTGTGGTGGTCCGAAACCCGACCCTCGGCCAAGGGACGCACGGCGCTGATGCGCCGCAGCGCCGACGGTTCGGTGCGCGAGATGACCCCGCCGGAGGCGAACGTGCGCACCCGGGTGCATTCCTACGGCGGCGGGGCCTGGTGGGTCCGCGACGGCGTGCTGGTGTACTCCGACGACGCCGACGGGCGGCTGCGGCGCCTCGGCCCCGGCGACACCGAGCCGGTGCTGCTGAGCCCGGAGGGGCCCGGCCGCTACGCCGACGGCCGCTTCAGCGTCGACGGGCAGTGGTACGTCTGCGTGAGGGAACGGCCTGCCCACCCCGAGAACGTCAACGAGATCGTGTGCGTCGCGACCGACGGCAGCGGACAGGTGGAGGTGGCCGTCAGCGGCGCCGACTTCTACGCCGACCCGCGTCCCTCGCCCTGCGGGCGCCGGCTGCTGTGGCTGCAGTGGGACCACCCCAACATGCCCTGGGACGGCACCGAACTGCACGCCGGGCGCTTCGAACCGCCGGCCGTGACGGGGTCCCGGTGCATCGCCGGCGGCACCGACGAATGGATCTTCGGTCCGGCGTGGCGCCACGACGGTGCCGTGAGCTACATCAGCGACGCCTCGGAGTGGTCCACGCTCTGGCTCCTCGAGGGTGATCCGCCGGCGCCGCGAGCGTCGGCACGCCCATGGGCGGACCTTGCCGACGGGGAGATCCAGACCGCCCCCTGGGTTTTCGGCATGACCCGCCACGCTGCCTGGCCGGCGGCGTCCGCTAGAGGCTGTGCGCTGGCCTACGCCGTGGCCCGCCCCGGTGGCCACGAGTTGCGCCTGCTCGACGCCACGCCGGACGCCGATTCGGCCGGCACACCCGACGCGCCCGGTTCGGCTGCCGACACGACGACCGACGCCGCCGGTGCAGCCGCGACCACCGCCGGCACCACCTATCGGGCGCACACCTCGTTCGGCGCCCTGCGGGCATGGCAGGACGGCGTGGTCTCGGTGGCCGGCTCGCCGTCGGTGGAGAACGAGATCATCCACGTCACCGCCACGGGTGGTGCGCAGCCGGCTCGGGTCGTGTACTCGCCGCCGGCGCTGCGGCTGGACCCGGCGTTCACCCCCGTGCCCGAAGCGGTGACGTTCCCCACCAGCGATGGCGCCGTGGCACATGCCCTCCTCTACCGCCCGGCCAACCCCGCGTGCCCGGCGGCCGACGGGGCCGGACCGCCACCGCTGCTGGTCATGGCCCACGGCGGCCCCACCGGGGCGGCCCGCACCAGCCTGCACCTGGGACTGCGCTACTGGACCAGCCGGGGCATCGCCGTCGTCGATGTCGACTACCGGGGTAGCACCGGCTACGGCCGGGCGTACCGCCGGGCGCTGGACGGCGGCTGGGGCGTCACCGACGTTGCCGACTGCGTTGCGGCGGCGCGCCATCTGGCCGACTGCGGGGAGGCCGACGGCGATCGCCTGGCCATCATCGGCGCCAGCGCCGGGGGCTACGTGGTGCTGCAGGCGCTCATCGACTACGACGTGTTCTCCGCCGGCCTCATCCGCTATGGCGTCACCGATCTGGAGGCGCTCGCCCGCGACACCCACAAGTTCGAGAAGCACTACCTGGACCGTCTCGTCGGGCCGTACCCGCAGCAGCGAGACCTCTACGTCGAGCGCTCGCCGATCCACCGGGTGGATCGCATCTCGTGCCCCATGCTGGTCCTGCAGGGCGACAGCGACCCCGTGGTGCCCCCGGAGCAGGCGGAGGCTCTGGTGGCCGCTCTGGAATCGAACGGGCTGCCGTACGGCTACCTGCTCTTCGAGGGTGAGCAGCACGGCTTCCGGGGTGCCGACGCCATCGTGGCGGCCGCCGCGGCGGAGCTGTCCTTCCTGGGGCAGATCTTCGGATTCGAACCGGCCGGGGACATCAGGCCCGTCACAGTGCACAATCTCTGAGGGTGAGCCGGGCGGTTCGATAGGAACGAACGCGGGAACCTTGCGGCGCTCTCGAACGTCGGAACAGGTAGACCAAGGTCACCGATCCGGATCGGAGGGACCGCAGTGAACATGAGAAGCGTGTCGAGAGCGCTAACCGCCGCCTTGGCGGTTCTGCTGCTTGCCGGAGCCTGCGGAGGTTCCGCAGACGAACGGGTGGCGACCCCTGCAGCCACGAGCGCGCCGGCACCCGCCCCCGAGCCTGCACCGGAGCCCCCGGAGCCCCCGGAGCCCCCGGAGCCCCCGGCACCACCCGAGCCCGCCGCGGTACCTGAGCCGCCACCCGAGCCCGCCGCGGCATCCGAGCCGCCGCCCGCAGTGGAACCGGCGGTGCCGCCCGAACCGGCGCCGGCGCCCCCTGAACCGCCTGCGACCCCCGAGGCACCGGCGGCCGACACCGATCCGCCCGCCACGCCTCCTGTCGAGTCCGAGCCCGAGGATGTGCTCGACGACACGGCCGTCGCCGCCTTGGTGGCACGCCTCGCCGAGGCGCAAGCCATCGTGACCTCGACACAGATGACGGTGTACATGTCGATCGCGGCGAGCGTCCCCGGCGAGCCCCCGCTCGCCGTAGACGGCGTGCCCCTGATGACCATGACCGAGGTGGGCGACCTCGTGCATTCCGAGTTGGATATATCGGGCTTCATGACCGAAATCTTCGGGGCCGCTGGTGACGGTGCCGGCTCCGAGTCGGTGAACCTCCCGAAGGTGGAGACGATCACAGAGGGCGACACGCGCCTCTACCTCAAGCTGGCGCCGATGGTGGCGCTGGATCCGACGGACCAATCGCCGTGGCCGGCGGATCTGATCGCCGAACATGGTGGCGATCTCGAGGACCTGTGGACGTTCGTGGATGTGACCAGCGGCGCCGGCTTAGGGGTGCTGGCGTCACTGGGTGTGGCACCGCAGGCCGGTTTGCAGGACAACGTCGTCGATCTCCTGGCCGATGGTCTCCTCGAGGAAGGCCTGCTGGAGGCGCGCCGCGGGGGACGCGGCGAGGTGGCGGGAATCGAGACCCAGGAGTACACCTTCGTGCTCGACCTGGGCGCCCTGACCGAGGTGCCGGACGCTCTGGGATTGGTATTCGGCGACAGCGCGTTGGGGGCCGGGGCGCAGCCGGCTGATTTCCTGGGCGGACAGGCCGGCACTCTGCCTTTCGAGTACATCATCCACGTCGACTCCGATGACCTGATCCGGCGGAGCGTCGTCGTGGTGGACATGGGAGCCATCCTGGCCGCGACGTTCGGGCAACTCGCCGAGGCAGGCGACATTCCCGAAGGCGCCGAGGCCGAGTTCCTCGAGCTCGAGTACCTCATTTCCATGCGGATGGATGTCGTTGCTCTTAACGATCCGTCCCTGACTGTGGAACTGCCCGATCCGTCGCTGGTGGTGGAGCTGCCCGATCCGTCGCTGGGATTCGACTCCTACTGACGCCCGCCGTGGTCGCCCTGCTTGGCTTCCTGGGCGTCGACATGGTGACGCCTGCACGGATCATCTGACCGCCTACGCCGGCCAACAAGCCGACCACGCACTGGTTGGAAACCAATAGACCGCCACAGCCTCCGGAAAACCCAGGGCGATTCAATCGATTCGATCACCTAACCGAACAAGGAGTGCGGTTAGCGTCGGAGAGTGCAAGATCTTGAGCGGTTGATACGGAGCACGGAGGCGAGTATGAGAATCCGAACGAGACGACGGGCGAGTTGGTTGGTGGTGATTCTGCTCGTGGCCGGGGCATGCGGAGGCTCCGATGACGGCGCGGTGGCAACTCTTTCGGATACCAAGCCGCCTCCGCCGGTCACCGAAGCCTCCGAGCCCGCACCGCCGGAGCCGCCGCCGCAACCTCCGGCCCAAACACCGGCACCCCCGAGCGAGCCGGCGCAACCTCCGGCCGAGCCACCGGCAGCCGCGACCGACGTGAGTCCACCCGAGCCGCCGGCCGTCGAGCCCGTGGCCGAGGGCGAACTCGACGCGGCCACCGTCGCTGCGCTGGTGTCGGCTATCGAGTCGGCGCAGTCGGGTGTGACCTCCTCCCAGCTACAGGTGTACCTGTCGCTCCGGCTGAGTTTCGACGGGCAATCCGCAGGGGACGTCAGCGACGTGCCCTTCACGCTTGCCACGACGGTGGGCGACCGGACGCACATCCAGATAGACCAGACCGCCCTTGCCACACTGGGCGCGTTCGAGGACGGGACGGCCCCTGTTGCGCCGGCGGGCCTGCCGCCTATCGAGATGGTTCTGGATGAGGGCGGGCAGCAGCTCTACGTGAAACTGGCTCCACTGGCGGGACTCGATCCGGTGGAGCAACCCTTCTGGCTGCAGAACCTGGCCACCGAACACGGCGGCGATATCGCCGGTCTGTGGGGGCGGGCCGACCTCACGGCTGGGGACGGCATTGCCAACGAAATCCTGCAAGGACTGGATCTCGGCGTCCAGCCCGCCCAGGACGACTTCCTGAGCATTCTGAAGGCGGCGTCCGACGGCGGAGGCATCCTCGAGGCCGTCCTCGAGGCCCGCAGCGAAGGACAGAGCCAGGTGGCCGGCGTCGCTACACAGGCGTACGCGTTCGTGATCGACCTCGCGTCGCTGGCGGGGAATTGGCCGCCGTTCCTTGAGGGCTTCCTGGGCGGCGCCGGAGCTCCTCCCCCCGACGAGTTCCTGGGTTCCCTTCCGCCGCTGCCCGCCGAGTTGACCGTCCACCTCGACGGGAACAATGTCGTGCGGCAGGTGGAACTCGACATGGATCTGGGGGCGATCCTGATGGCGGTGTTCGCGGGCTTCGCCGACATGGGCGAGATGCCCGAAGGCGCCGAACCGGAACTGCCCGACATCGAGTACCTGTTCGCCATCCGCTTCGAGACCCTCGCAGTCAACGACCCGTCGCTGAGCGTGACGCTCCCCGATCCGTCGATGGTCGTGGAGCTTCCCTGACGGTCGGCGCCGAACCGAACGCCAACACGAACCGCTGGACGCGCGGGAGTAGGTCGCCCCAATGACGGGATAGGTCGACCGCGGACTTACTCAGCGGTCTCCTAGAGTGCGCGGCGTCCCCCCGGCACACCCGCGCGACAGAGTGAGGTAACTCCTATGGCCCGTGTTCTCGTCGCCGAGCGCATCGCATCGGCCGGCCTCGACGCCTTGCGCCGCGCCGGCCACGACGTGGACGTGCGTCTCGGTATGTCGCCGGAGCAACTACTCGACGCCGTGGCCGCCGCGGAGGCTCTGATCATCCGCTCCGCCACACAGGTCACCGCCGAGGTTCTGCAGGCGGGGGTGAACCTGGTCGTGGTCGGGCGCGCCGGCGTGGGTCTGGACAACGTGGACATCGTCGCCGCCACCCAACATGGCATCACGGTGGTGAACGCGCCCCTGTCGAACGTGCTGTCCGCAGCGGAGCACACGATGGCTCTGCTGCTCTCGCAGGCCCGCAACATCCCCCATGCACACGCCGCCCTCGTGGACGGCCGCTGGGAGCGCGCCAAGTGGGAAGGCGTGGAGGTGGCGTACAAGACGCTCGGCATCATCGGGCTGGGCCGGGTGGGGCGGCTCGTCGCCGACCGTGCCATCGGTTTCGGGATGCAACTCGTGGCGTACGACCCCTACGTCGACCCCGAGCAGGCACGCGAGATGCGCATCGACCTGGTCTCGCTGCCCCAGCTGATGGCCGCCAGCGACTTCGTCACCCTGCACGTGGCCAAGACACCCGAGACGACGGGCCTCATCAGCGCCGAGTTGCTGGCGTCGGCCAAGCCGGGCGTGCGCATCATCAACGTGGCGCGCGGCGGGCTCGTGGACGAGCAGGCGCTGGCGGAGGCCGTGCGCAGTGGTCACGTGGGGGGAGCGGCTCTCGACGTCTTCGACGGCGAGCCCATCGAGTCCTCGCCGTTGTTCGGGATGGCCGGCGTGGTGGTCACACCGCACCTGGGGGCAAGCACCGCGGAGGCGCAGCACCGCGCCGGCGTCAACATCGCCGAGCAGGTGATCGGGACACTGGCCGGCGACTTCGTGCCGTTCGCCGTCAACGTCGAGGCCAAGGAGGCCGCCGACATCCTGCGGCCGTTCCTCCCGCTGTGCGAGCACATGGGCGGGATGCTGGTCGAGATGAACGGCGGCTTGCCCGACAGCGTGGAGGTGGACTCCTGGGGACCGATCGGTGGTCACGACCCGGCCATCGCCCACCTGGCCGTCCTGAAGGGTCTTCTGTCCACGGCACTGGACTCGAACGTCACCTACGTGAACGCCCCCTTCCTGGCCGAGCAGGCCGGCGTCAGGACCGTGACCCACTGCCACCGGGCACCGCGGGACTTCGGCAACGAGGTGGTGGTGCGCGGCGGCGGCACCGAGTTGGTCGGCACCCTCGTGGGGGTGCGCGGCGAGCCCTACATCGTCAAGGTGAACGATGTTGCCATCAACATCCGCCCATCGCGTCACATGGTCATGATCACCAACGAGGACCGTCCCGGCGTCGTGGGCGCGGTCGGGACGATTCTGGGTGCCGCGGGCGTGAACATCGACGACATGGTGTTGCACCGTGCGGGGAGCGCCAGTGAGACCTCACTGATCGTGTGCTCGACGGGCCGTCACGTCGGCGAAGACGTGGCGCGACGGCTACGAGACGCCCCCGGCGTTCTGACGGTCGATGTGATCAGGCTGGACTCGGTGGGAGGCCCAGGGCGGTAGCCCGCCCGCCTGGTAGTCGATCAGGCGTTGGCCGGCTCGTCAGCGTTGGCCGGCTCGTCGGCGTCGCCCGTGCCGCCGGAAACCTCGGAGGTGTCCAGCGGGGGCCACGGCTCGATCGAACCCGGATCCTGCTCTGCGTCGTCGCCTTGGCGTCGGTTCTTCAGCAAGCGGACGGCAGCCGCCACGGTGGCGGCGATCAACGCCCACTTGATCAGCCGTTTCAGTAATCGGAACATTGGGCGAAAGTATAGCGAATCTCCGAGCGATGACTCCCGCCAACACGGCGGGAACAGCACGGGCGAATGTCGGCGGAACGTTGACGAAACCGCTTCCGGCTGGCATGATTGGAGGCAATGCGCAGTTGCAACCACCTGCTGCTCCTTTCCTAGGGCGAGCGCCCGCATACCGGCGCTCGTCTCCCAGCCTCCTGTCCTTCGGGCAGGGGGTTTTTCTTTCCCCTACTGAGACAGGAGAAGGCCATGCCGACAACCAATCCGGACCGGGTCATCATCTTCGACACCACACTGCGCGACGGCGAGCAGTCGCCCGGCATCTCCCTGGACCAGAGCGAGAAGCTCGAGATCGCCGAACAGCTCGCCCGGCTCGGCGTCGACATCATCGAGGCCGGTTTCCCGATCGCCAGCCAGGGCGACTTCGAGGCCGTGCAGGTGATCGCCAAAGCTGTGCGCGGACCGATCATCTGCGGCCTGTCGCGCACCGCCCACAAGGACATCGACCGCTGCTGGGAGGCCATCGAGGCCGCCGAGCGGCGGCGGATCCACGTGTTCATCGCCACCAGCGAGACGCACATGCGCCACAAGTTGCGCATGACGCCCGAGCAGGTGCGCGGCGAGGCGGCCTCGGCGGTGGCGCGGGCACGCAACTACACCGACGACGTGGAGTTCTCCCCCGAGGACGCCTCGCGCAGCGATTTCGATTTCATGTGCGAGGTGCTGCAGGTGGCGGCCGACAACGGCGCCGGCACGCTGAACATCCCCGACACTGTGGGCTACGGGGTGCCCGAGGAGTACGCCCAGCAGCTGCAGCGCATCCGGGAGCGGGTCAGCGGCGACTACGTGCTCTCGACGCACTGTCACAATGATCTGGGCCTGGCGGTGGCCAACTCTCTGTCGGGGGTGCTGGCGGGTGCCCGGCAGGTGGAGTGCGCCATCAACGGCATCGGCGAGCGGGCCGGCAACGCCGCGCTGGAGGAGATCGTGATGGCGGTCAAGACCCGCAACGACTTCTTCGGCGACCTGGAGGTGGGGATCAACACCAAGGAGTTGCACAAGACCAGCCGCTTGGTGAGCCGGCTCACCGGTTACCCGGTGCAGTACAACAAGGCGGTCGTGGGGCGTAACGCCTTCGCCCACGAGGCGGGCATCCACCAGCACGGCGTGCTCAGCGAGCGCACCACGTACGAGATCATGGACCCCCAAGCCGTGGGCCAGGGCGACAGCAAGATCGTGCTCGGCAAGCATTCCGGTCGCCACGCCTTCGCCGATCGGTTGCGCAGCCTGGGCCTCGACATCGCCGGCGACGCCCTCAACGCCGCGTTCACGCGTTTCAAGGAGCTGGCCGACCGCAAGATCGAGCTGACCGACGCCGACCTCGAGGCGATCGTGGCCGACGAGGTGGGCAGCACGCTGGAGCACGCCTTCGATCTGCAGGTACTGGAGTGCCACGGCGGCAGCGTCGGCACCGGCACGCCCAGCGCAACCGTCGTGGTTGTCGTCAACGGCGAGCCGCGCACCGCCCGCGAGGAGGGCAACGGGATGGTTGACGCCGCCTGCAAGGCGGTGAAGGTGGCCACCGGTGTGGACGGGCGCCTCACCGACTACAGCGTCACCTCGGTCACCGGCGGGGTGGACGCCCTCGCCGACGTGGCGCTGCGCTTCGAGTCCACCGACGGTGTGACCGTGGCGGGCCGCGGGCTGGCCAGTGACGTGGTGGAGGCGTCGGTTCGGGCCTTCGTGAGCGCCCTCAACAAGGTGGCGCGGGTGCGGGCCTCCGGCGAGAACCCCTACGCCATGGACCGCCCCGGCCGCGTCTTCGTCTCGTAGCACGACTGCCTGTTCTGCTGCCGGCCGGTGAAGCGGGGGCGTAGGGCGGCGGCTGAGCGTTCCCGCAACGCGCCGCGCCAGACGCCGGCGCAGTAGGCGGCATCGGAGAACAGGTGGGCCGCGGCCCACGTCGGGAACCCCATGGCCGGCCGGCGGCCGGCCCACGACACGAGCGGTTCGGTAACCAGAGCCGCCAGAACCACCCGGCGGCCCGGCGGCCACAGGGCCGCCACCGCCAGCAGGGGCAACCAGACTCGGCGCAGCGCCACGGCGGTCCATCGCCCTGCCGAGAGGTGCCCCTCGGCGACGATGCGAGCGGCGTTGCACAGCGGTGCGTCGATGCGATCCGCCACAGAGGCAGCCGCGCCACCGGTCTTGACCGAACTTGGTGAGTTGCGCAGGGGTGCGTCTATGCGGTCCGCCAGGCGCGACCGCAACCGCAGGATCGCCCCGACCGTGACGGTGAGGGCCGCCCACCCGCCGCGGCGGCCCCCCAGCACCGCCGCCGCCCAGGCGGCCAGGCTCCAGGGGGCGATCTCCAGGGGCGCCGTCGCAGCCGGATGGCCCGCCGCCAGAGGGGCGGCGGAGGTTCCGTAGACGAAGCGCTGCCGGCCCAACGCCGCCCACGAAGGTCGGTTGCGGTGCAGCACCACCACCGACGGTTCGTAACGGACCCGCCGGCCTCCCGCCACCGCCCGCCAGACGAGGTCCACGTCCTCGCCCACCCGCAGCTTCTCGTCGAAGCCGTCGAAGGCCTCCAGCGCCTCCCGGCGGAACAGCAGCGCCGCCGACGGGACGTACGGCACACGACCCCGTGGCGCCACGTAACCCGGCAGGGCGCCCATGTCCAGCGGCGAGCAGGCCCGCTCGAAGCGGCCCAGGGTGGTGTGCTGCGCAGCGGGGGCACGGACCCGCGGCGCCACAGCGACCACTGTCGGGTCGTCGAAGTGGGCGGTCAGCGCCGCCGGCCAGTCCGGCCCGACGACGGTGTCGGCGTCCAGGAAGGCCACAACCGGCGCCGTGGTGGCACGCCAGCCGTCGTTGCGTGCCGCGGCCGGTCCGGCGGACAGCTCCCGGCGGATCAGCCGGGCGCCCCAGCGCTCGGCCAGGTCGACAACCTTGTCCGGGTGGCGGGATCCGTCCTCCACGATCACCACCTCCGCGGGGCCCGTCGCCGCAGTCGACCTGGTCGCGCTTCCTGTGCGGGATCCGTCCTCCACGATCACCACCTCCGCGGATGCTCGCGGCTGCTGCCGTGGCAGTGACGCCAGGAGCGCGGCCAGCCCCTCCGGGTCGTCCCGCACGGGGATCACGCAGGCAATGTCGCCGGGGGCGGTCCGGCCGGCGGGGGGCAGCGGGTGGGCCATCCCCGCATCGCAAAGACGGCGAGCCAGCCGCCGCCCCGGCAGGCCGGCCGCAGGCGCTCCGCTCCGCAGTCCGGCGAGTAGTTTGGCGCCGTGCCCGGACAGCCGGAACAGGCGTAACGGTGACCCGCCGAGCAGCGTGCACCCGTCGGCGCTGCGGCGCGTGTCGGGGTCGAGGCGAATACCGAACCCCTCGGGAAGCGGATCTTCCGGACCGGTTCCGGGCGTCAACGCCATGTTGCCGGACGGTTGCCGCGCCGGGAACGACACACAGGAGGATCCATGGGACCGACGACTGAACTCGCGCCGGGAGGCGCCACCGTTGCCTCCGGCACGCTCGTCGCCGACATCGGCGAGGAGCCCGACATCGAGGATGACCTGCTGATCGAGGAGATCTCGATCGACGGCATGTGCGGAGTGTATTGAGCCGCTCGGCACCGACGGGAGCCGTCCGTTGCCGGAGAAGCCCGCCGTGACGACCGTGCTGGACCGCGCCCTCGACGTCGCGCCGCAGGTGTCGGTGCGGCCCGAGCCCTTCGGCGCTCTGCTCTATCACTTCGGCACGCGCCGGCTGTCGTTCCTGAAGGACCCGCGGCTGCTGTCGGTGGTACAGCAGCTCGACGGCGCCCCCACCGCGAGAGCGGCGTGCGCTCAGGCAGGTGTCGAGACGGCCGCTCTGCCCGCTTTCGAGCGCGCTCTCGCCCGGCTCGTGGCGACCGACATGCTGACCGAGCGCGCCTCGTGAGCGTGGCGACACCGCTCGTCGAGCAGTTCGCGGCCGGACTGAACGCGCCCATCTGCCTCACCTGGGAACTGACCTACGCCTGCAACCTCGCATGCCGGCACTGCCTGTCGAGTTCGGGCCGGCGCGACCCGCACGAGCTGTCCACCGACGAGGCCAAGGCGGTGATCGACGAACTCGAGGCGATGCAGGTCTTCTACGTGAACATCGGTGGCGGCGAGCCCACGATCCGCCACGACTTCTGGGAACTCGTCGACTACGCCGTCGCCCACCACGTCGGCGTCAAGTTCTCGACCAACGGCTCGCGGATCACCCCCCTGACCGCCCGACGCATCGCAGCGAGCGACTACGTCGACGTGCAGATCTCCCTCGACGGTGCGACCGCCGACGTCAACGATGCCGTGCGCGGTGAGGGTTCGTTCGCCACCGCCATCGGGGCGATGGAGCATCTTGCCGCCGCCGGGTGCACAGGCTTCAAACTCTCCGTCGTCTGCACGCGGCACAACCTCCCCCAGCTCGACGAACTCAAGGCGCTGGCCGACCGGTACGGGGCGCAGCTAAGACTGACCCGGCTGCGGCCGTCGGGGCGCGGCGCCGACGTTTGGGACGAACTCCATCCGTCCGACGAGCAGCAGCGGCTCCTGTATCACTGGTTGCTCGCCCACGGCGAGCAGGTGCTCACCGGCGACTCCTTCTTCCATCTCGCCGGCTACGGCGAACCACTGCCGGGGCTCAACCTGTGTGGTGCCGGCCGGGTCGTGTGCCTGATCGACCCGGTGGGCGACGTGTACGCGTGTCCCTTCGCCATCCACGACGCGTTCCTGGCGGGCAACGTCCGCGAGGCCGGCGGCTTCACGCATGTGTGGCGGGAGTCCGACCTGTTCCGGTCGCTGCGGGAGCCGCAGTCGGCGGGTGCGTGTTCCTCGTGCTCGGCGTTCGACGCGTGCCGCGGTGGCTGCATGGCCGCCAAGTTCTTCACCGGGCTGCCGCTGGCCGGCCCGGACCCCGAGTGCGTGAAGGGGCACGGCACGGCGGCGCTCGCGACTGTGACGCCCGGCTCGGCGCCGCGGCCGTCGCCGGACCATTCCCGGGTGACGTTCGTGCAGCGCCGTCCCGACCGTGCCTGCGACGAGAACCCGCTGGCCGGGGTGAATCTCATGGCTTCGGCGACCTGATGGCCGGCGGCTGGTTCGAGTCGGTTGCCGAGGCGCGCCGGCGCGCCGAGCGGGTCCTGCCGCCGTCGGTTGCCGCAGCGCTGCGAGGCGGGGCCGAGGCGGGCGTCACATTGACCGACAACGTGGCCGCATTCGGCGAGTTGGCGTTCGCCCCGAGGGTTGCCGGCAAGCCGATTACTCGTGATCTCGCCACCACCGTGATGGGCCGGCCGATCGCGATGCCCGTGGTGATCTCGCCGACGGGCGTGCAGGCCGTGCATCCCGACGCCGAGGTCGCCGTGGCGCTGGCCGCGGCCGCTCGGGGCACGGCGATGGGGCTCAGCTCGTTCGGGAGCAAACCTATCGAGGAGGTCGTGGTGGCCAACCCTGCGACGTTCTTCCAGGTCTATTGGGCAGGCACGAGGGAGCGGATCAGCCATCGCCTGGAGCGCGCCCGAGCGGCGGGCGCAGTCGGCCTCATCGTGACCGTCGACTGGTCGTTCGTGCACAGCCGCGATTGGGGGAGCCCGTACATACCCGAGAAGATCGGCCTCGCCGCTGTGCGCCGGCTGGCGCCCGAGGTGGCTCGTCGCCCGCGGTGGCTCCGCCGGTGGGTTCGAGCCGGGCGCCTCCCCAACCTGACGGTGCCGAACATGACGGTTCCCGGCGAGAATGCCCCAGGGTTCTTCGGCGCCTACGGCGAGTGGATGCAGACCCCACCGCCGTCGTGGGACGACCTCGCATGGTTGCGCGCGCAGTGGGACGGCCCGTGCATGATCAAGGGCATCGTGCGTGTCGACGATGCGAAGCGGGCGGTGGACATCGGCGCCACGGCGATCTCGGTGTCGAACCACGGTGGCAACAACCTCGACACGACACCGGCGTCGATTCGCGCCCTCCCGGCGGTGGTCGAAGCCGTCGGAGGGTCCGTCGAGGTGGTGCTCGACGGCGGCATCCGCCGCGGCGCCGATGTCGTGAAGGCGGTGGCCCTCGGCGCCCGGGCAGTCATGATCGGCCGGGCGCCCCTGTGGGGTCTGGCCGCCAACGGGCAGGCCGGCGTCGAGAACGTCCTGGACATCCTTCGCAACGGGATCGATGCGGCGCTGCTCGGCCTGGGCCGCGGCGCGGTGACCGACCTCGACCCCTCCGACGTCATCGTTCCGCCGGGTTTCGCGGTTGCGCTCGGCGCCGGGGAGCGAAGCCACAACTCAGAGGGTGCCGACTGATGCTTCCGGCCCCGCTCCCCGTCATTCCGGCCGCCTTCCCCGTCATTCCGGCGAAGGCCGGAATCCACTCTCCAGCGGCGTTGCCTGCGTTCTCGACCGACGACGCAACAGGAGCGGCGCGGGTGTGCCGAAACTCGGAGGACTTGTGCCGGTCGCTCTGATCACCGGGGCCGCTCGCGGCATCGGCGCAGCCACGGCGCAGGCGCTGGCGGAACAGGGCTGGGACGTGGTCCTCGTGGACGTCTGCCGTGACGATCCGGGCCTCGGCTACCCGTTGGCCTCCGAGGACGAGTTGACGGCCACCGCCGAGCGCTGCGGTGGCGTGCCGGTCGTCGGCGACGTGCGTTCCGTGGCGGACCTGCGGCGGGCGGTGGACCGGGCGCTCGAGCGGTTCGGCGGGCTGGACGCCGCCGTGGGCGTGGCGGGGATTCTGACCGCCGCCCCCCGTGTCTGGGAGATGCCCGAGGAGCAGTGGCATGCCATGCTCGACACGAACCTCACCGGCGTGTTCAACCTGGCCACCGCCGCCGTACCGGCGCTGCTGACCAGGCCCGTGCCCCGGTCGGGTCGCTTCGTGGCAGTGTCGTCGGCCGCGGCCCTGAAGGCCACCCCCCGTCTCGCCGCCTACAGCGCCTCCAAGGCCGGGGTCATCGGCTTCGTGCGCGGGCTGGCCGCCGACCTGGCCGACACCGGCATCACCGCCAACACCGTCCTGCCCGGTTCCACCGACACGATGCTCCTGACCCACAGCGCCGATATCTACGGCGTCGACGACCCGATCCGGTTCGCCACCCACCACGTCGACCACCGCATCGTCCGCCCCGACGAGGTCGCCGCCGCCATCGCCTGGCTCTGCTCGGAAGCCTCCAGCGCCCTCACAGGTGCCGTCCTGCCCGCCGCCGACGCCGGCATGACCGCCCGCTAGTGGAGCAGCGGGAGATAGGTCCGGAGGCGCAGGGTTCCCAGGTCGTTGGCCTGGAGGCGGGACTCCGACAGGGTCCAGATGTCGTCGCCGACGATCAGCGACCGCTGGACCTGTTCGGCAGAGTCAGGCCCTTCCGGCCAGCACAGTTCGATGCGGTCTCCGTCGCGCACGTCGATAGGGAGCGCGTCGACGTCCAGCGACCAGTCGGCAGGTACGTAGCCTCCCGATCGGCCACCGGAGTTGTCCACGACGATCTCCGCGCATTCGTAGCCGGCGGGATTGCCCACCTGCTCGGGCTTGCAGACCAGCAGCAGCGGTGGGGCCTCCCAGGACTCGTCGAAGGCGGCTCTGTCGAACTCGTGGTAGCAGTCGGTGGCGAACACCGGTCGGCCGGTGCTGTGGCTGATGAGCCCAAGGTTGTGGAGGCCTTCGGCGGGGGTGACCCGGAATGCAACGGCCCCACTGGTGCCGTCGTGGCCCCAGGACGCCACCGGGAGCACCATGAGCTGTTCGGGCGCCCACCACAGGAAGGCACGGTGATCCCACACGACCGAACTTTCCGCATCGGCGAGGACCCAGGTGTCGATCTCGCGGGGCGCCGTAGGGTCGGACACGTCGAACAGGGAGACCTTGGCGCCCTCGATGCGCCCGGTCTCGTCCGCGTCGCTGCCCACCCCGACGAGCAGGCCGTCGCCGACGGGATGCAGGTAGGCGGAGAAGCCGGGGATCTTCAACTCGCCGAGCACGGTGGGTTCGCTCGGATCCGCCAGGTCGACGACGTAGAGCGGGTCCACCTGGCGGAACGTGACGACGTAGGCACGGTCGGCGATGTAGCGCACGGCGTAGATCCGCTCGCCGCGCCCCATGTCGCCGACCACCCCGGCGGTCACGAGGTTGGTGCCCTCCTGGCGCAGTGCGTGGATGGAACTCACGTTGCCGGGTCTCGTCCACCAGGGTGAGCCGTCGGTCACGGCGGCGAAGAGGTGCCCGTCGTGCTCGTGCAGCGAGAACTGGTTGAGCAGGTGGCCCTGCACCGAGCCGGAGGCCTCGTAGGTGGCCGGCCCGCCGGCGTTGAGTGAGAACTTGTGGATCGACGTGCTGTAGATGTCGTCGAACTCGTCGAGGCGGTCGTCGTCGAAGAACGGGGCGGGGATCCAGGTGTTCGTGGCCACGTAAAGGTTCTCGGGGCTGGCGTAGATCGTCTCGCCGCCGGCGAACGTGGCCGCCGCGTCACCGAGGGTCAGCGATGCGTCGAGGTCGAAGGTCAGCACCGCCAGCGAGCCGAACCCGGAGAACTCGGTCGGGGCGTACACCCGGTCGCACTCCAGGAGTTGCCCCTCCTCCAGGACCGAGCCCCCCGACGAGACCATCAGGTAGTCCGGCAGCCAGTCCTCCAGCCTGCTCCGCGACACGACGTAGCGGTTCATCTCGACGGCGATGACTGCGCCGGCGCTGCTCTGCGAGTGGACGAGCCCCAACTCGTCGGGCTGTGAGACGATGACGACGCGCGCCGTACCGTCGACGGACCTTGAACTGACGTAGCGGCCCTCGACCTGCAGGCTGCGGCCTCTGCGGGGCTCGCCGTCCAGAAGGATCTCGTCGATGATGACGGTCGGGCGGCCAGCGATGCCGACCTTCCCCCCGGCGAACGGTCCGGCGTCGCCGTAGTGGTTGGCGATGACCAGCGCCCGGTCGCCGCGGAGCAGCAACTCGCCGCCCCAGCGGTTCTCCAACAGGATGCGCCCGGCCAGGAAGGGTTCGGGGCCGGCGATGTCCACGACCGCCAGGGTGTCGCGAATCATCGTGACGATGCGGCGGCCGTCGGTCTTGACGATGTCCGGCTCGTCCACGCCGACCACCTGCACGTTCGTGCCGGAGAACTCGTCGCTTCCCGCGCCGGCGGAGGTCGATTCGGCTACCGAGGCCGGGGCGCTCTCGACGGTGTCCATGACAACCCCGTCTTCGAACAGCCCCGGACCGTAACCGTCCTCGCCCCGGAGGCCGTAGGGACCCACCTGGGCGAGAGCCTCGGCGCGTATGTGATCCAGCAGTTCGTCGCAACCGTCGAAGTCCTGCAGAGCCGTGACGAACCGCACGTCGCTCGCCGGCGCGCCGGACCAACTACCGCCGGCGGTCTGCGACCTGTCGGCACTGAACCCCGATTCGGCCGCGGATCGGACCCCGGGATCGGAATCGACCGGATCACCTGTGGCGCCGTCGCTGCCGGAACAGGCCGCTGCGACGACGATCAGGGTGACGATGGCGGCAGAGAGTCGGCGCATGGCGAGTCCTCCTTCTATCCCGGCGGTGCCGCCGGCCGCAGCGGCGCCACGCCGGTTGCCTGTCGTGACCGTACCGGTGCGGTCGGTTCGTGCCGGCGCGGCCTGTTGAAGATTTAGACGCCGGCCGGAGCCAAAAAGTTCCCGCCGCACAGACCGGCAGTCCGTCGCCGAAGCCCGAGGCGGACGTTCGATAGCCGGGGTCATCGGCTTCGTGCGCGGGCTCGCCGCCGCCCTTGCCTGGCTCTGCAAGGTAGACTAAGTTTATTCAACCAAGTCCACCACCGGAGGTCGAAGTGCGCGTCGTCAACATGCACGAAGCCAAAACACACCTGTCGAGACTCGTACAGGCCGCCGCCGAAGGCGAACCCTTCGTCATCGCGCGAGCCGGCAAGCCGCTGGTCAAGGTGATCGCCCACAGTGCGCCCGACCCCTCGGCGATGCGCCGCACCGGCTTCCTGCCGGGGATTTCGGTGCCGGCCGACTTCGACACCATGATGCAGGACGAGATCCGGGTGCTTTTCGAGGAGGGCGAGTGAGGTTACTGCTCGACACGCACGTGCTGCTGTGGGCCGCCGGGGTGCCTGACCGCCTGCCGTCCGAGGCGTTCGACCTCATCGAGGATCCGGACACAGAGTTGATCTTCAGCGCGGTGTCGCTCTGGGAGGTCGTGATCAAGACCGGCTCCGGCCGGGCCGGCTTCAACGTCGACGCTCGCCTGTTACGGCGGGAATTGCTCGAACACGGCTACTCCGAGTTGGCGATGACCGGCGCCCACGCTGTGGCCGTGGATCTGCTGCCACCTGTCCACCGCGATCCGTTCGATCGCATGCTCGTCGCGCAGGCGCAGGTGGAAGCGATGACGCTGCTGACCGCGGACAGGGTTCTCGCGCGCTACCCCGGCCCCATTCGCCTCGTCTGAGCCGGCCGGCGCGGGTGCGCGTGGGATTGCGGACGTTCGATACGGCTCGGCTCGTTGTCGTTTCCCAGTCGCATCGTCCACCGATGGACACGGACGCTGTAGCACTACTGTGCGCGTACCCCTATGACCGCGCCTGCTGCTCAAACTCGCCTGCTGGATCTCGTCGCCGGGGCCCGGGTCTTCGACCTGGGGCTGCCGATGCGCAACGGGATGGCCCAGTCGCCCAACCATGCGGCGTTCCGGCATTGTCTGGATCGCCGCCACGGTGACCAGGTCGCCGCCGACGGCCTCTCGGTGGCCGCGGACTGGATCAGCCTCGGCTGCCACGTCGGGACGCACGTGGACGGGCTGGCGCACATCAGCCAGGACGGGCGTCTCCACGGCGGGGTGGATGCGTTCGAAGCACAGTCCGGGGGACGGTTCGAGACCCGCGGTATTCACGAACTACCCCCGTTCGTGGGCCGTGGCGTGCTCCTCGACGTTCCCGCCCATCTCGGCGTGGACTGCTGCGCGGCGGGCTACGAGATCACCGTGGACGACCTGGATGGCACCGTGGCGGCCCAGGGCACCCCGATCCAGCCCGGCGACGCAGTACTCGTCCGCACCGGCTGGGGCCGCCACGTCGGAGAATCCGACCGCTACCTCGGCTGGCGCAGCGGCGTACCCGGCGTCGGCGAGTCCGGCGCCCGCTGGCTAGCGGCGCAAGGAGCCTCGCTGGTGGGTGCCGACACGATCGCCCTCGAAGTGCTGCCCCCGGGACAGGGGCACGCCCTGCTGCCGGTCCATCGCATCCTGCTGGTGGAGTCCGGGATCAACATCATCGAACTCCTGCAACTGGAGGAACTCAGCAGCGAAGGGCCCAGAGAGTTCGTCTTCGTGCTGTCACACCTGAACATCGTCGGAGCCACCGGCGCCCCTGCCCGCCCGCTCGCCATCGCCGTCGAGGATTGACACCGCGCCTCGCGCTGAGGCCAGGTCGTCTCGACCGGCTGCGGATCCCCGGCCGCGTATCATTCGGCTATGACCACGGTCGTTTCGCGCCTTTCCCGGCCGGCTGCGGTGGTCTGGGCGCGGCGCCTGAATCGGTTGACGATCGCCTGGAACTCCGTCGAGGGCGTGGCGGTGATCATCGTGGGCGTCCGGGCCAGCTCGATCAGCCTCGTCGGCTGGGGGTTCGACTCGTTCGTCGAGCTCATCGCAGGTCTGGTGGTGGCTTGGCGTTTGAGGCTGGAGAGCCGCGACGGCGACCGGCACGAGGCCGACCGCCGGGCGCAGCGGCTGATCTCGGTGTGCTTCGGCGTGCTGGCCGCGTACGTGACAGCCGAATCGCTGCGGGACCTGTTCTCGGGTGACCCTGCCGATACCCCGATCCTGGGGATCGCCCTGGCCGCGCTGTCGCTGGTGGTGATGCCGTTCCTGGCCCGGCTGAAGGTGCAACTCGGGACGGCGCTGGGATCGCGGGCCGTGCAGGCCGAGGCGGCCCAGACCAGCTTGTGCGCCCTGCTGTCGGGGGCGGTGCTGGTGGGCCTGGGGGCGAATGCCCTGCTGGGCTGGTGGTGGGCAGACCCGGCCGCCGGGCTGTTCATCGCCGTGGTGGCCGCCTACACCGCTGTGCGGATGTGGCGAGCCGACTCCCTCGCCGACACCTGCTGCGCCTAGCCGGAGCGTGGGCGCTGCGGAGTTGACGGCGCCGTAGAGTGCCCCGATGAGCAAGTCGCCGCCCTCGGCGCCCAGCGTCGGGGTCGGTACGGGCCGCAGCGAGCTCTCCATGGGGATTGCCGGCGCGGCTCTGGCGGTCACCGCCTGGGGCGCTTCGAGCGTCGTTGCCAAGATCATCGACATGGGTGCGATGGCCCTGATCGCCTACCGCTTCCTGCTCTTCGCCATCGTCATGGCAGCGTTGATGGCGGCTCGGCGAACACCGGTGACCCGCGCCGCCATGCGGCACTCGCTGTGGGGCGGCATCACGCTCGGGATCGACGCCGGCCTCTTCTTCACGGCCGTGAAGTTCACGACCGTCGCCAATGCCACCATCATCAACGCACTCCAAGTCGTAATCGTGTCGGTGGTGTCGGCCCGCCTGTACGGGGAGCGCATGAGCCGCCGTGACGTCGGCTACGCGACGCTGGCCATGCTCGGCGTGGCTGTGGTGGCATTCGGCTCGTCGAGCAGCGAGCACTGGTCACTCGGAGGTGATCTGGCTGCGATCGGCGCCCTGTTCGGCTGGTCGGCGTACTTCATCGCCACCCGGCACGCCCAGACCAAGGTGACGACACAGCAGTACACCGTGTGCGTCGCCATCTACGTGGGGCTGCTCAACGTGCCGCTGGCCGCTCTGTTCGGCCAGGACCTGTCGTGGCCGACCGGCGAGAGCTGGATGTGGCTTGTGATCATGGCGTTCGGCTCGGGCATTCTCGGACACACCGCCATGAACTGGTCGCTGCGGCACGTGCCCCTCTGGCTGGCATCGACGCTGACGCTGGGCATCCCGGTGGTGGCGTCGGGACTCGCCTGGCTGGTCTTCGGCGAGGCGCTGTCGGTCCTCCAGATGGTGGCGATGGGGTGGGTTGTCGTGGCCCTTGGAATGATCGTGCGCAACCAGTCACGGCCCCGGATCGGCGGGGTTCCCGCGGCCGAGTCCGGACCGGCCGCGACTGCGAGCCAGGCCGAAGCCGGGGGCTAGCGCAGAGATCGCTCAGCCCGGCAGGGCGAGGCGGGCCCTGCGGTCCAGCGTGTCGAGGTCGTTGCTCTGCAGCAGCGAGCGCGACAGCGTCCAGATGTCGTCACCGATGATCAGCGATCGGCTGATGCTTTCCGCGTCGTCGGCTCCTCGCGGCCAGCACAGTTCGTAGCGGTAGTCGTCACCCACCTCGATGGGCAGCGAGTCCTGCTCGACGTCCCAGCCTTCAATCCCCCAGTTCGCCAGTTGGTTGGCGGGAACCCTTTCGCACGAGTAGCCGGCGGGACTGCCGACCTGGTCGGGGGCGCAGATCAACACGAGCGAGTTGCCTATTGCCGTCTTGAAGAACTCGTTGTCGAACTCGTAGTAGCAGTCGGTGGAGAACTCCAGGTCATCGAGGCTGTGGGTGATACGCCCGAGGTGGTTGAGGCCTTCGGCGGCGGTGACCTCGAAGAGGACGACGCCGTTGGTCACGTCATTGCGCCAGGACTGCACGGGCACGACCATGAGTTGTTCGGGCGCCCACCACAGGAACGACCGGTGGTCCCACTCGACGGGGCTCTGGGCGTCGGCGAGCGTCCAGGTGTCGATCTCTCTCGGGTCGGTGGGGTCGGACACGTCGAACAGTGACACCTTGAAGCCCACGATGCGACCGTTCTCGTCGGCGTCGCGGCCGATGCCGACCAGCAGTCCGTCGCCGACGGGATGCAGGTACGCCGAGTAGCCGGGGATCTTCAACTCGCCCAGCACCTTCGGCGCGGTCGGGTCTGCAAGGTCCACCACGTAGAGGGGATCGACCTGGCGGAACGTTACGACGTAGGCCCGGTCGCCGATGTAGCGGACGGCGTAGATGCGCTCGCCGCGCCCCATGTCACCGACCTGCCCGACCACCGCGAGGGCGTCGTCGGTCTGTTCGAGGGCGAAGATGAGGCTCTCGCTCTGCTGGTTGGCCCGCCACGGCGAGCCGTTGGTGACCGCCGCGAACAGGTGCCCGTCGAACTCGTGTAACGAGAACTGGTTGAGCAGGTGACCCTTCACCGAGCCCGAGGCCTCGTAGACGGCCGGCCCGTCCGGTGTGAGGGAGAACTTGTGAATCGACGTGCGGTAGCGCTCGTCGAGGTCACTCCAGCGACCCTCGTCCTCGAAGAACCTCGGCGGGATCCAGGTGTTGGTGGCCACGTAGAGGTTCTCGAGGCTGGCGTAGATGGTTTCGCCGGCGGCGAAGGTGGAGGCCCCGTCGCCGAGGGTGAGCGACTCATCGAGGTCGAAGGTCAGCACCGACAGGGAACCGAAGCCGGAGAACTGCGAAGGCACGTACACCCGGTCGCACGCCAGGATCTGCCCCTCCTCCAGGATTGAGCTGTCGGGGGAGACCAGCCGGTAGTCGGGCAGCCAGTCCTCCAGCGTGCTCTGCGCAACCACCCGGCGGTTGGCGTCGGCGGCGATGGGCTCGCCGGCGGAGTTGCGTGGGTAGACAAACCCCAACTCGTTCGGATACGAGACGATGACGACACGCGCCGTGCCGTCGATGGATCGGGAGCTGACGTAGCGGCCCTCGACGTGCAGGCTGCGGCCCCGGCGGGGCGTGCCGTCCAGCAGGATCTCGTCGATGACGACGATCTGCGTATAGTCGCCCCTGCGGACGTCGGCGGCGAACGGGCTGACGTTGCCGTAGTCGTTGTTGATGACCAGCACCCGGTCGCCGCGCAACAACAGCTCGCCGCCCCAGCGCTCGCCAAGCAGGACCCGGCCCGTGACAGTGGGCTCGGCGCCGGTGACGTCCACGACGGTCAGGGTGCCGCCGGTCACGGTGATGATGCGCCGACCGTCGGTCTTGACGATGTCGGGCTCGTCCACGCCGATCACCTGCACGTTCGTCCCCGAATAGTCCTCGCCGACCTGCGCCGACGCGGATGCTGTTCTGGCCCCCGCGGAGCTGTCGGTGCTTTCGGCGGCCGCGGCCGGTGCCGGTGCCGCCTCCCGAAGGACGACGGTCTCGACGGCCACGTCGTCGCCCCCGTCGAAAAAGACAGGGCCGAACCGGTCCCCGCCGTCGAGACCGTAGGGCCCCACCCGGCTGATCGCCTCGCCCCGAATGTGCCCCAGCAGAGCGTCGCACTCACCGAAACTCTTCAACGTCGAGACGAACTGCACCTGAGCGGCGGCCGCGGGATCGCTGTCGCGGGCCGCTACGTCGCTCGTTTCCCCGGCGGGTTCGTCGTCGGGTTGAACGCTGGGTGCCTCGTCGGTGCCGTCGGAACCGCTGGAAGCACTGCCGGTCGAACCGGTGCTGCTTGCAGAGCCCGATCCGTCGACCGGACCGCTGGCGGAGTAGTCGTCATCGTCGGCATAGTCGTCATCATCGTCGTCATCGTCGTCATCGTCATCGTCGTCGTCATCATCGTCGTCATCATCGTCGTCATCGTCGTCGTCATCGTCGTCGTCATCGTCGGCATCATCGTCGGCATCATCATCGTCGTCGGCATCCGCTCTCGGTTCCTTGTCGGGTTCTCCGCCGGGATCGCTGTCCGAACGGCCGGTGGATCCATCGTCGTCGGCACCCGGTTCGTCGTCGGGACCGACCGGCCCGTCCGTTGTGGGGGCAGCGGTCGTGGTCGTCACCGTGCCGTCGTCGGGGCCCGGGGAGGGCGGCGCCGGGGCCGCAGTCGTCTCCGTGCCGTCGTCGGAGCCGGCCGGACCCTCCGTCGATGGGGCAACGGTCGTGGTGGTGCCCGCCCCGGTGTCGGTGGTGGTCGGCGTTGCCACCTCCTCCTCGGCACCGGCGCAGGCGGCCATGGTCATGACCAGGGCCAGGATGATGGCGAACAGTCGGCGCATCGCGGTTCTCCTCTGTGTTCCGGCGGGGTCCCCGCAGGCACAGTCCGTGCCCGGAGACTCACGTCGGTTCCGGTTCTGACCGTATCGGTTGCGGTCCTGTCACTAGTGTCAGACGACAGCCACCGCGCCGAAGTTCCCGCCCGCTGCAGAATTTTCCGGGAATTGCCGAGGCGGTGGAGATGTTCCGTCGGCCGGCCCGCCCCGCGGGCGGGTTGCCCGCCCGCCCCCGGTGACGTATCCTGCGTGATCCGCCGCGGGGTGGAGCAGTCTGGTAGCTCGTCGGGCTCATAACCCGAAGGTCGGAGGTTCAAATCCTCCCCCCGCCACTACGAATCCCCAGGTCAGAGCGTTACTCTGGTCTGGGGTTCGCCGTTTTGGGGGCCGGATTTCTACCCGGTTTTCTATCGGAGGGTGCGAGGCGGGGCGATTGCGGGTGCGTCAGCGTGTGTTGATGCGAGCCGGGGTCGCGGAGCCCGGCGGTGGCTTCAGGTGTGGTGGGGAGTCGCGGCGCCACCACGACCGCCTGAGTTCAAGCAAGCTGACTGCGCGAAACCCAGGGAACACCAGCTACGAATGCAACACGCGAACGAGCCTGCGGGTTCGAATCGGCGGGATGTCCTGGCGCCTTGTTGGGGATGCGGGAACCAGCTTCGGGGTCGCGTCGTCTTATGTGACATGAGGATGGTGGCGGTGCTCGCGGTTGCGGCGTTGCTGGCCGTCGGCTGCGGCGGCGGGCAGAGCACCGAGGGCGTCTTGGTGGTCGGGGCCGAACAGGTGCCGTCCCAAGAATCGGTGCCGGCGGGAAGCGCAGATCCTGTGGCCGGCGACGACCCGGCGGCAAGCGCAGATCCTGTGGCCGGCGGCGACGCGGCGCCGTCGACAACTGTGGAGTTCCCGACCGGTCCTGGCGGGCTGGCGCGCTGCGACGACGTCCCGAGGCTGGGGTCGCGCTTTGAGGGCACGCTCAGCGGCCGCCAGAACGCCGACATTGAGGTCAGGGGGGCGGTGTCGGCCTATGGCAGGGAGCATCCAGACACCTACGGAGGCCATTGGCTGGACCGCGCCAACGGGGGCGCGATCGTGGTGGGGTTCACCGACGACGTGGAGAGGCACCGCGAGGCGATCCTGCAGCGACGCCCCTCGCCTGACGATGATCCCGACGCCGACCCTCCCCGACCGATCACCGACGACCGGCCGCTGGGTGAGCGAGAAGATGTGGCGATCGACGTTGTGCGGGTCCGGTTCAGCCTCGCTGGGATGGACGCCGTGCGAGCCGAGATCAGCCGGGCCATGTCCGGGCGGGACTTCGGCTTGAACGGCTCTGGGTTCTACATGAATCGCCAGCGCGTCTCCTTGGATCTCGTGAACCCGCCCGAGGGGGCCCTCGAGGAACTCGGCGAACTGTTGCCGGACCCGTCGGCGGTGTGCATCAATCTCACCATCACGCCTCAACCGCCCCCCGGCCCGCTGAAGGTGATACCGGACCTCGACGTGGAGGATCCCCTGGTGTCGTGTCCGGGCACCCCTGCGGTGCGCTACTCGCAGCTCATCGACCCGCCCTCGATCGACGATGTCGACCATCCCGCGGTGGACGTGCTGCGAACCGAGTTGGACACGCCCGGCGGCGAGTCTCTGCCCCGGCGAAGATGGGTGGTGATCGACATCGACGACGACCTCGCCACGTTTGCAGCCCTGTCCCCCGGCGGCTTCGGCGTCGCCGGCGTCGAGCGCCGCGGCGACAAGTGGATATTCGCGGGCGAGGCCTTCGGGCGTCCCTGCGAACCGGCCGTCCCGCTGCCTGCCGGGCTGGCCCCAGTCGAGGTGCACCTCGACCCCGACGCACTGCCGGATCCAGCCGACGCCGCCATCAACCTGCTGGTGACCGAACAGGGCTGCGCCAGCGGCCGCGAGATGGGCGACGCGCTCAAGGGGCCACAGATCGTCGAGACCGACACCGCGGTGCTGGTGGCCTTCGCTGTCATCCCCATCGCCGGCATGGCCGACTGCCCGGGCAACCCGTCAGCGTCGGTGACCGTCGAGCTGTCCGAACCGTTGGGCCAGCGCACGCTCTACGACGGGCTCTACTACCCGCCCAAGCCCATCACCGCAGCGCCCCGCTAACACGCACCGCCACAGACCGGGCACCACATCACCAACACACCGTTCAACGGAGCCGGGATCGCGCTGTTGTTGCCGCTCATCGAAATTCCCCAGAGGTGCTCATTGAAATTCCCCACTCTGGGTTGGTGTGATTGTAGGTGTTCTGGTGGTGTGTTGGCGGTTGCGGGCTTGGTGTGCTCGGAGTCGGTAGCTGTTGGGGGTGATGTTGAAGACGACGCTGCGGTGTAGGAGTCGGTCCAACATGGCGGCGGCGATGGTGGTGTCGCCGAAGATGTCGCCCCAGGCGGCGACGCCGCGGTTGGTGGTCAAGATGATGCTGCCTTTGAGGTAGCGCTGGGAGATGACTTGGAAGAGGGCGTTGGCGTCGTCGGCGGGTAGGGGCAGGTAGCCGAGTTCGTCGATGATCAGGGCGGCGGGTCCGGCGAAGAAGCGCATGGTGGTGGCCCAGCGGCCTTCGATGGCGGCTTTGCGGCAGCGTGCGGCGAGGTCGGCGGCGGTGGTGTAGTAGACGCGGTGGCCGGCTTCGGCGGCGGCGCGGCCGAGTGCTGTGGCGAGCATGGTTTTGCCGACGCCGGGCGGGCCGATGAACAGTAGGTTGGTGGCGTCGTGGGTGTAGCGGCAGGTGGCGAGGTCCGGCACGAGTGGTTCGTCGATCGACGGCTGGGCGGTGAAGTCGAAGTCGTCGAGGCGCCAGGGGGCGGGGAAGTTCGCGAACCGCAGCCGCCCGGCGAGGCGTCGCTGTTCGGTGGCGTCGACTTCGATGGCGAGGAGCTGTGCGAGGAACTCGGTGTGGGGCTGGTGTGTCTTGAGCGCATGGTCGAGCGCGGCGGGTAGCGCTTCGGCGGCGTCGGCGAGTTTCAGGTAGGCGAGGTGGCCGCGCAGTTGTTGGTAGATGGCGTTGGGGTTCATGATCGGGCTCCTTGGGGTTCTTCGACGACGCGCCGGTACACGTCGAGGTCGATGACGGGATCCGCGCCGGCGGCGGGGTGGAGGTCGCCGGCGAGCGCCAGCGCCGCCTCGCTGGGTGGGCGGTTCTCCTTGCGCCCGCACGCCTCGGCGGAGCCGAACGCGGCGAGGACGACGTTGCTCAACGCGTCGGCGTGTTCGGGCGCTCGTATGGTGCGGTGCGCCCCACGGGCGGCGAGACGGTGGGTGGCGACGATCCGACCGCCGGCGCGGATCTCGATGACGTCGGTGCCGTGGCGGTGCGTGACCTGCACACCCTTGTCGATAAAGCTCGGCTGCACCGAGTAGCGGTTGCCCCACAGCGACACCAGAGCGTTCGCCGACACGGTGCGTTCGACGGTGACGGTCACCGGATATGGCGCGGCGGGCAGCGCCAACAACGCCTCCGCGGCGGCGGCCTCAGCGACGCTGCGCGGCTCGCCGCGCCCTGAACGCAGCCGAGCGTCGGCGACCTCGACACACCAGCGGTCCGCCGATGCCTGCGCCTGCGCCGGCGAGCCGACACGGGCGGTGCGCCACCACGACTGCGTCAGGTAGTCGATGGCCTTCTCCACGACGCCCTTGCGCCGAGGGCGCCGCGGCGCGCACACGTCCACCGCGACGCCGTAATGCTTCGCCACCGGCGCGAACGACGCCTGCAACCGATCCGTGCCCGGGACGACGACCGTCGCCATCCGGTCCACCCGCCACCGCCGAGCGGTCCCGCCGAGGCGCCCCAGCACCTCCCCAATAGCGACCACCAGATGCGCCTGATCCATCGACTCGGAGAACCAACACCGCAACCGCCCCGAGTGCGACAACACCCCGACCAGCACATACGCCCGCTCACCCCACGGCGTGGACCGCAGCTCCAACCAGTCCCACTGCAACTCCACCCCCGGCGGATGATCAAGATCGGTGTGCGCCCGCCCGCTGACATGCGAACAGCCCACACACACCGGGCGCAGCCCCCGAACCCGCACATGGCGCACGAACGTCTCATACGAACGCGCATAGCCGCACCTCAACGCCCGCACCTCTGCGTACAACACCGTCGCCCGCACATGCGGATCATCCACCAACCGGCGCCGCACATACGCCGCCACCGCATCGAACGGATCGCCGCCGCCGAGTCGGACGCCGACCTCACGACTACCGGCCAGATACGCCCGCACCGTCTTGCGGTCCCGACCCACATGACGCGCAATCGCCGAAATCGACCAGCCCTGCTGCCTCAACGCGTGAATCTCCACGTCCTCTCCCTGTGACATCATCAGAGCCGGGCTCCTCTCTCACTGGACCGTCTCGCGACAACCAGTTCAGAGGAGCCCCTTTACCTTGTTGGGCGGTCCTGGCGTGGCAGCGTCAGGGCTGGTTGCTCGCCGCGGCGGGTAGGGCTGGAGCCCCTTGTCACATTGATGGTCCGGGGTGTGGTGCCGCTCGCCGTGGTCGGGTGCCTGGGACCTCTGACAGGGACATGCCGACAGGGCTGGACGTAAAGTGGTTGAGGCGCAGGCGCCGGGAGCATCCGACCCGAATGCCCCCGGCCTCAAGGAGCCCACCATGCAAGAACCTGTCCACGAAGGCGTCGAGGTGTTCGTCGGCGTCGACGTTGCCAAAGGTGACCACTACGCCTGCGCTGTGACCTCAGGCGGCACCGAGGTGCTGGCCCGCAGTGTGCCCAACGACGAGGCGGCGATCGGCGCGCTGATCGCCGACGCCGCCGCACACGGCGCCGTCGCTTTGGTGATCGACACGACCAGCTCGCCGGCGTCGCTGCTGATGGAGGCCGCCGCTGAGCGGAACGTCCCGGTGGCCTATGTGACCGGGCTGGCGATGCGCCGCGCCGCCGACCTCTACGCCGGCGCCGCGAAGACCGACCCCAAGGACGCGGCGGTGCTCGCCGACTATGCCCGGCGCAACGCCGACCGGCTGACCTGGACGGCCCCAACTCACGAGCTGCTGGCGCGGCTGCGCATCCTCAACGGCAGAGACGCCGATCTCGCCGCCGACGCCACCAGAGCCGCCAGCCGCCTCAGAGACGCCCTGCTGGCCGTCTCACCTGCACTGGAGCGAGCCGTGGGCGACAAGGTGGCCTCCAGCGCCGGCGTGCGCGACGCCCTGGCCCGCTGGGGCACCCCCACAGCGCTCCGCTCCGCCGGACGCGCACGACTGCGGGCCCGCATCGCCAAACGCTCGCCCCGCTCAGCGCAGCGGCTCACCGACGCCATCTGGGCCGCGCTCGCCGCGCAGATCATCACCGTCACAGCCGAGACCACCTGGGGCAACACCATCTGTGAACTCGCCGGCGACCTCAACGGGATCTGCGCGCGCCGCGACCAACTCGCCGCTGACATCGAGGAAGCCTTCCTAGCCCACCCGCTGGGAAAAGTCCTCGCCAGCATGTGCGGGTTCGGCCCGCGGACCGGGGCCCGAACCCTCGCTGAGATCGGCGATCCCCACCGCTTCGCCGACGGCGGCCGCCTCGCCGCCTACGCCGGACTCGCCCCCGTGGACTGGCAATCAGGACGCAGCGCCACCACCCGCAAACCCCGAGGCGGCAACCACCGCCTCAAAAACGCCCTCTTCACCGCAGCCTTCGTCGCCGCCCAACACGACCCCGACGCCCGCGCCTACTACCAACGCAAACGCGCAGAAGGCAAACGCCACAACACCGCGGTCATCTGCGTCGCCCGCCGCCGCTGCAACATCATCCTCGCCATGCTCAAAACCCAAACCCCCTACCAGCCGCCACAACCCCAACCTCAAAACCTGCCCCAAGCCGCTTGACAACAAGACAGGGACACACCCCTATACGACGGATTTCAGGGTGGGGAATTTCAATGACCAGAAGTGGGGAATTTCAATGACCGCCAACAACCGACGGGGCCGTGACGATCGTCTCGGTTGGCGACCAGGGGCGTCGTGTCGGCGAGTCGATCGACGTGTTGCGGCACGGCGAGGCGGCATTCGTCGCCGAACCCGAACGTGCCCGGCTGAGGGAGCAACTCATGAGGAGTTGGGCCTCGCCGGCCGAGAGAGAACCGTGACCCGTTCGGTCGGGAGCGCTACGAGGCCCACCTGCGGGAGGGCGACCAGCGGTTGAGCGCTCACAGGCTGTCCGGGCCCGTGATGGTGACTGCGACGTCCGCGGACAGCATTCTGGCGTCCGCGGTGCAGAGTGCTCCTCGGTCGTCGCAGTTCTGGGCGGCGGTTAGGAGGATGGTTACGTCGGCGTCCGAGTCCGGTTGGACGGTGATTTCCCAGCGGGTGTTGCGGGGAGGGTCGAATCGCCGCGCCCCGGTCACCGTGCCTGCGGTCACCGTGAAGGCGTGATCCCGCAGGTCGGCGTATCGCACGCTGAATTCCTCGCTGAATCTCAGTTCCACGGTGAAGGGATTCTGCCCGTCGTGAGATGTCGGAATGTCCCAGAACTCCGCGGTCAGCTCGGTGGTCCCGGCGCCGATTGCGGCGGTGGCGGCGCTGGTGAGGGTCTCGACATTGCCCTCGTCGTCGGTGAAGGCGACGCGGACCTTGAGGGTCTTGTTCTCGTCGGCGCCGGTGGGGGTGTAGCTGGAGTGGGTGGCGCCGGCGATGGCGGCGTCGTCGGCCAGCCACTGGTAGGTGAAGGTGGCATCTCCCAGGCCGTCGGCGTCGGCGATGCCGGAGGTGTCCGCGGTCAGCACTTCACCGACGTCGGGTTCGCCGTTGATGGTGGGAGCGCCGGTGGCGGGGCTGTTGGCTGCCGGCCCCGATTGTGGGGTTCGGATCGTCACGGGTTCGGACGCGTCGCGCGGTTCGCCGAAGACATCGACTCCCCTCACCCGGTACTCGTACAGCACGTCGGGTTCGACGTCGGTGTCGGTGTAGGTGGTCTGGCCCCCGGCGAGGTGTCTGCGGCGCACGCGGGGCAGGGTCTCGCCGAGTTCGGGGCGGCTGCGCAGTATGTAGTAGTAGTAGTTGCTGTAGCCCCAGCGCTCCGGCAGCTCCCAGGTGAGGACCACGGCGCCGACTGAGGTTGCTGCGGTCAGTGTGTGGGGACGCTCGGTTCGGGCCGGGCTGGTCAGCGATTCCGTTTTGCCGGCGCCGTCGGTGAACGACACCTTCACCTTGATGGCTTTGCCCGCGTCGGCCCGAACCGGCGTATAGGCGGGTCCTGTCGCACCCGGGATGTCGCTCTCGCCGCTCCAGTGCTCTGCAATCCACTGGTAGGTGAACGTCGCGTTGGTCAATCCGTCGGCGTCGGAGATCCCCGATGTGTCCACGGTGAGGGTCTTGCCCACCTCGACTTCTCCGCTGATGGCGGGGGCCCCGGTGGCCGGATGGTTCGACTTGACCGGCACGACCAGCTCCATGGCGTTGAACAGCCGCCTGCCGTCACCGGTGCAGATCGCCGCTGGGCGGTCGCAGCGCAGGTCGGCCGTGATTCCGATCGTGATCGGCGCCCACGCGCCGGGTGTGACGGTGATCGCCCAGATTCTTCCCGCGCTGTCGACGGCATCGACGCGGGACACCGCGCCGCCCGAGACCGCCAGGACGTGGTCGCGCAGCGCGTCTGCGGTCGCTGTGACTCCCTCGCTGAAGTAGACGCGGAACGAGATGTCCTCGGCCCCGTCATGTTCGGTGGGAACGCTTGTGAAGTATCCGGTCACCGGCGCCTTGGGACGGTCTTCCAGCGGGATCTCCGGGTGGAGGATCAGGCTCACTCGGACAGGGTCGTCGACGAACCAGTCCGGCTGTGCCTCGGGCCACCAGAACGCGCGCGTTCCGGTGTTGACCGCTGGGATCCTGCTCTCGCTGCCGTGGTAGGTGGCATCACCGACGCGCAGGGTGAAGTCCACCGGCAGGTCCCGGCTCATGGCCAGCCAGAGACCCTCGCTGGCATGGAACAAGATCAGGACCCGGTAGGTGTTCCCCTCGAACACGAACTGGTCAGGGGTCAGGTTCCCGCCGACGCTCCCGAAGATCGAGTACCCCGTCAGCGCCGGCAACATGTAACCGACGCGGCCCGCTGTGAGTTCTCCCTCCAGAGCGACCTCGGCGACCGGGGTCTCGACGGCTTTGGTCGCGGCGCTGGTGAGCCTCTCCCAGTTGCCGGCGCCGTCGGTGAAGTTCACCCTTACCTTGACGGTCTTGCCGACGTCGTCCCACGTGAGGGTGTAGATCGGGTCGGTGGCGCCCCCGATTTCGGAGTCTCCCGTCCGGTCGGTGCGGATCCACTGGTAGCGGAAGCCGGCGCTGCCCAGACCGTTCTCGTCGGTGATGTCTACGGTGTCCGCGACGAGCGTCTCTGTCACACCCGGAGTGCCGATGATGGTGGGCCTGCCCGCCGGCGGCGTATTGACGACGACCCTGTTGGGACGGCTTGACCGGGACTCCTCGAAGCCGTGCCTGTCGACGAACGACACCCGCACTCTGATGGTCTTGGCCACATCATCTTCGGTGACTGTGTACGACGTCCCGGTTGCTCCCTCGATGTCGTTCTCGTCGACGCCGTCGCTGCGGGTCCACTGGTAGTGGAACTTCACGCGCTCCAGACCGTTCTCGTCGGCAATGTAATAATCTTTGACCCTCAGACTCACCCCTATTCTCGGAGCGCCGCGTATCCTGGGCGTTCCGGTGGCGGGGGAGTTCACCGGTTCTGGCACGTCCGTCCAGGCCTCCGGTCCCTCGGTTGAGGGCACGGACACGTCCTCGGACCACTCCGACGCTCCCTGGGGGTTCACCGCACGAACACGGAACCGGAACGGTTCCGGCGGCAGGTTCTTGACGATTGCCCCGGCCCCGTAGAACGCGATGTCTATGTCGCTGTCCGGCAGGCCATCCCACCGGTCGGGCGGCGAACTCCCCTGAGACGGCCGGCCGAACTGCACGTCGTAGGACGCCGCTCGGGCGTCGTCGTTCCACTCCAGGTCCACGATGCCCGACCAGAGCGCCGTCGCTGTGGGCCGGTCCGGGACTCCGGGCGGCGCGACCGTCACCGTCAGTTCGAGTCGGTTCGACAGCCGCCGCCCGTCTGAGGTGCAGACGGCGCCGACGACCAGACAGTGGCGGTTGTGCGCCAGAACGAGCGTCACGTCCTCGTGGTGGGAACGCGGGGCGACCTCGATCTCCCAGTAGTCGCTGCGGAGGTTCACCCGATTGGCTCTCGTCACCCTTCCGCCCGTCACCGCCATCGCATAGTCCCCGAACTCCTCGAAGCCGATCAAAATGTTCTCGTTGAATTCGAACCTGGCAGTGAAGGGCGTGCCATCATGGGTCGCCGGTGGGTGCTCGAAGGCGGCCGTCAGAGCATCACCCTCGGCGTCGACGTCGGGTGGGGGGCCGGCGAAGATCCAGGGGCGGGCCTGCTTGATCGCCAGGACGTTGTCGCTGGTGATCTTGAACTCGATCTCCATGGCGAACTGTTCGCCCTCTTCGACGGCGTACAAAGCCGCGAACCTCTCGTGGATCGTGGAGAGGTGCCGACGGAGTTGGGCCAGCTGGTCACCGGTCATGAGCAGCTGAGCAGGGGGAACCTGGTTGGAGAGCGCAACGACGGTGTAGGTCCCGTCGGGGTTCAACAGGAGTTCCTCCGGCTCGGAGTGGGCCTCCGGGTTGGTGACGAGGTCCTCGCCGAGCTGCGAGTTGACGTAGTGGGTCCCTGCGGTGCCGTAGGCGGGATCGACGCTCACGGCCACACCGTTGACCGGTTCGTCGGAGTAGTTGGGATGCACCAGCACCCCCATCGCGGTGGCCAAGTGGTCGATGCGGTGGAAGTCGCGTTCGGCGAACGCCCGGTAGTTCCACAGGCTGGCGTACACCTGCTTGAGCGACTTGGAGATCCCGTCCTCCTCGGTCTCCTCGGGGTGCTGGGTCTTGGAGTCGTACAGTCCCGCACCGTTGAAACCGGGCAGATCTTCGTTGTTGGTGCTGGACCGGTGGCGCAGCGAGGTCCCCTCGGGGAACGAGGCGTGCATCGCCGTCAGCGCGGTCTCGATCCACGCCGGGGTCTCGGCCTTCTTGATCTTCTTGCGCAGCTTCTTCAGCTCGTCCACCCTGGTGTCGAAATCGGTCTGGAAGTCCGAATCGGCCAGCATCTCCTCGATGTGCTCGTAGAGGTCGTTGTGCTTCATGAACTCGTCGTAGAAGTGGAACGGCACCGCGAACCCGTCGGGGACGGCCCCCGCCGGGAACCCCAGAGTCCCCAGCACCGCCACATTCGCCGCCTTGACGCCGAAAGCGTCCCAATCCTCGAAGCCGATCTCGCTGAGCGGGGTGATCGCCGTCACCGTCAGGTCGCGCTGGGGCGTCTGGGCTTCCGCGGGCCGCGAAGAGGCGTAGAACTCGTCCACCTCGGCCTGCGTCGCCGCTCGGATCGCGTAGCCGGCGTCGCTGACCGCGTAGTGGACGTGGCGGTCGATGAGATCGCTGATGTCCGCGTTCTCGAGCGCATCGGCGATGAAGGCGTTGGGAACGCCGTCCTGCAGAGCGCGCAGGTTGACGTGCGAAAGCGGCGTTTGGGGAACGGTGCTGATGATCCCCGCAACACGGGGCAACTCGTTGGGCAGCGTCTCGTAGATCACCACGTCGCGGGAGTGGGGACGCTCGTCAGCCTCCAGAGTTCGCAGCAGGCCGTACCCCTCCCCGGGATTCAACGCAAGGAAGCCGGTTCCACCATAGACATCTTCGTCGAACACGAGGTTCGCTCGGAATGTCTGATCGGACTGCAGGTCCGCCTGGATCTGCGGAAGATCCTGGTTTCCTATCCGAAGACCCAGGTTGTCATCGAGCAGCGGCATGCTGGCCGCGAGCAGAGTGTGCACCCGCTCCCACCGAGGAAGGGACGGCCGGCCGTTGACGTAGTTGAGGTAGAGCCCACGGCTGCCGTCAGGGGCAACGAAATCCGGGTCATAGGTGATGGTGCCCCTGACGGGTGAGTCGCCTAGTTCACTTAACCTGAATCCACCGTTGGGGTGGGGGTGTTGGGTGTTGGGGGTGCGCGGAAGTGCCTCGCTGACCTGGGAGAATGGCCGTGTACAAGAGCGGCCGTTGGCCCGGGTGAGGAGGCACTTCCTGTGAGTGGAGTATCGCGCAGTATTGACCGGTTGGCGGTGGTTTTCGATGATGAGTCGTTGGTCGCTGATGCGGGTTTGGTGGCGGCGGGCACGTTGTTGGCCCGCCTGGGTGTGGGTGAGGTGGTGGATCGCACAGTGCGCCTGGGTGGGCGCCCGGGTGGTGCGGGTCCGGGGCGCAAGGTGGTGACGTTGGTGGCGTCGATGCTGGTGGGCGCGACGCATATTGATCACGCCGATCGGTTGCGTGCCGGCGCGACGGGGGCGGTGTTGGGGTTCGCGCCGGCGGCGCCGTCGACGTTGGGGACGTTCCTGCGTTCGTTCACGTGGGGTCATGTCTGCCAGCTCGACAAGGCGGCCGGTGTGGTGCTCGGTCGGGCGTGGTCGGCCGGCGCCGGTCCGGGTGACGATCCGATGACCATCGACGTGGACTCGACGGTCTGTGCGGTGTCGGGGAAGGCCAAAGCCGGCGCCGCCTACGGCCACACCGGCGAGTTGGGCTATCACCCCTTGGTGGCGACCCGCGCTGAGACCGGCGAGGTGCTGCATGCCCGCCTGCGCCGCGGGTCCTCCCAGAGCGGCCAGGTGCACTTCGTCGCCGAGACCGTCCACCGCGCCCGACGCGCCGGCGCGGCGGGCGAACTGACCGTGCGCGCCGACGCGGGATTCTGGTCCTATGACCTCCTCGACCGCCTCGAACGCCTCAAGGTGCGCTGGTCGATCACGATGCCGCTGTACGCCCACGTCAGAGCCGCCATTGGCAGCATTCCCGACGCGGACTGGACGCCGATTAGCTATCCCCCCGGCGGCGAAGCGCACGTCGCGGAGACCACCCTCGTCGCCGGCTCCCGCGGCAAACAGCGCAAGCTGCGCCTCGTCGTGCGCCGCAGCCGCCTCACCGACGAAACCCAACGGGCGCTATGGCCCGACTGGCGCTACCACGCCTTCGTCACCAACACCACATCTGACGCCACCGCCGCCGACGTGATCCACCGCCAACACGCCACCGTCGAACTCGCCATTCGCGACCTCAAGAACTCCACCGGCCTGGCGCATCTACCGTCGGGGAGCTTCGCCGCCAACGCCGCCTGGCTGACCTGCGCCACACTCGCCCACAACCTCTACCGCTGGATCAACGCGCACACCCCCCGGCGCCGGCGCGGCCAACTCACCGCCGGGCGCACCATCACCAACCAACTCCTCGCCCTACCCGGACGCCTCGTCAACCACGCCGGACGCACCATCTTGCGCCTCCCCGCCCGCTGGCCCTGGGCGATCACCTTCCACACCACCCTCACCAACATCCGCGCCCTGCCCCAACTCTGCTAACCCCGCCCCAGCCCCCCGACACACCAGCCCCCCAACCGGCTCTACGCGCCCCGAAACCGCCGACACCCCCGAACCGACACCTGCCGCCGCCCAAACCGCCGCGAACCGGGCCCTCCGCGAACCAAACACCCTCTCCCAGCCCTCCCAGACCCCCACCGCAAGCGACCAACACCCACCAACCCGCCAAAACGGTGGATTCAGGCTTAACAAGGTGTGCAACGGGAACCTCTTGGCGTCCTGGAAGTAGACACTGGGCCGGCCGGTGTCAAAGCCGGCTATGACATACTTCACGTGCTCCCCGCCGTCGGGGCCGACATAAGCGAGTGCCTCGTAAGTCTGGTGATCGGGAATGACCGCGAAGCGGTCGGGGAGATGCAGCTTCTCGGCGGGGTTCACCGGGTTCATGCTCGCCGGGTCGGCGAGTTCGGTGATGTCGTCGATGCAGTCGCCGTCGACATCGGCCGGGTAGTCGATGCTGTACTTCTCCACCCGGTAGCGCTCCGGCGGCAGCGCCGCCACGTTCTCTGACAGCGTGGTCGTGCCGTCCCGGCCCAGCGCCACTGCGACCGGGTACTCCACCGTCGTGGCGTCCACGCCGTGAGTCGCGTAGAGGACGAAATAATCCGCCGTCGTGGACGCCGCAACAATCGGCACGGCCGTCACGGCGACATCGGTCCGCACGGCATGCACCACGTAGCCCGGACACACCTGCGCCTGCGCCGGACTCGAGGCCAGCACACTCGCCACCAACAGGGCCGCTGCGACCGAGCCCGCGCAGAGCGCAGCGTTCAGAGACGAACCCTTCCCCGTCGACACAGGCCTTACCGGAGGGATGGGGCTACCCAACAGAGAATACCTCCTATCCGGGATGCTTCAGTCGATTATAATTATGTCCTACTATGGCGGCGTCCTCCCGGGTGGTGGAAATTGAGGTAGGTGCTGGGGTCCACCTGAACCTCCCCGGGATTTATGCAGGTGGTGGGGTTCACGGGGTGGTGTGACTCGTGTTGACGGTAGTGGTTGGCCTCGTATGCGGCTGGCGGGATGCGGCCGATGTCGTAGAAGAGTCGTCGGTGGTTGAACCAGTCGACCCAGTCGAGGGTTGGGAGTTCAAGGTCGTCGAGGCCTCGCCAGGGTCCTGCCGGTGTCTGCGTTGACGATCACTGTCACATAGCGGTGACGCTTGCGCATCGAGGTCTCATCGACCAGCAGCACCGCGCACCGGCGGCTGCGGCGCCGCTGAGCCACCAGCGCCGACGAGGCGTTCACCAGGTCGCGGACCGAGGGCGAGCGAATCGCCCGTCCAGCCGTTCGCCGCGTCCTCCGTGGCCGGATCGTCGCCGCAGGTGATCTCGAACTCGAAGATCGTGTCGTCAGGGGTTCTCGTCAGATCCACGGTCAGGCTCGACTCCTCCGCGACGCACCGCTCGGGCAGATGCGTCACCGAGACGGTGGCCTCGCAGGTCTCGCCCACGTTGTCCAGCACCCGGAATGGGACGCCGTCGAACGCGTCCTCGGCTGAGGGATCGTCCGCCAGCGCGGCGGTGATGTTGAAGCGACCCTCTCGGAGCTCCACCATCGTCACTGCCTGAATCGAGTGAATACCGCCGGCGGAACTCGGCATCAGGGCTGGCGGTAGGGGATCGGGATCACCGCACGACTTCGACAGTGCGTAGCGGGCGTTGGCGCCGCCGGAGTCGCCGATCACGGCCTGCAGCAGGTAGATCGTCTTGGTGGCCACGCCGAGGTTGAAGTCGATGGTGGCCCGTGGGTCGACGTCCTCGAAGACGTTGTCGCTGCGAGGGCCATGCGTCACAGAGAGGTAGCTCGGCACCCTGAGTGTCACGTCGTAGCGGCACGCCTCCCCGGCGGCGGTGGACTCGACAACCTTCAACTCGATCGAGACGGTGTCATCGGTTGTGTCGCCGGGTGTTTCCTTGTCGTCCACTTCGGAGAACGCCGTCTTGGTGCTGCAACGGCTCGGAGCGTCCTCGACCCGCCGGGCGGTCGCGCGGAACCGGGCCTTCAGGATGGCGTTGTGGTCGGTTTCGTCGATGGCGATCGGCGTGGTCGGAACCAGTCGCACGACGATGCGCGAACCCTGCGCGCAGGACGTCGCAGGGTCGGTCAAGGTGATTCTGATCTCATGGTTGGCGTCGGGCGCGAACGGGGCCGGTCCGACGACGCAGTTGGCGTCGGTGGTTGCCTCCACGAATGACGCCGACCACCTGTAGATACAGGACGGGCGGATTATCACGCGGGCCTCTGCCGGATCGCCTGTGCGTTCGCCGGGAGCGGGTGTGTCATCGGCACTCCCGGTGGCCTCGACTGTCAGCACCACCTCGCCGGACATCCCCGATGTGCCATGACCTGGGTCGCAGCCACCTAACGTCTGCCAGGTCACCGTATAGGTGCCGGCGACGGCGGGGGTCGTGATCGTCACGACGGCGGCGGGTCCCGACGTATCGCCGCGTTGAGCCGCGACGGGCGAAGCCAACGGCACCGAGCCGGACGCCACTACCACAACAGCCACGAGGACCCCGAACAAGCGGCGGCGATGCAACACGGGACCTCTCCTCCGGCAAGGAGTGCTGGACGATTCGTGCGACAGCGCAGTCATCGGTGAGCGAGAATATCGGGATCCGCAGATGTGAGCGATGCGTGAGTCCGTGACCCGTGACCCGGGACACGCCCCGCCGCCCCCCTCCCAAAAGCTGCTTGACAAACACAGAAGCACCCTCAGTCGGGTGTTGAGTCTGCGGGCGATGTTGTCGAAGTCTGCCTGGGTGATGCCGGCCATAGAGATGCGTTGTCCCGGGTCACGAAACTGAGACAGTTTCGGGGTCTGGTGGTTGGGTGGTCGGGGTGTGTCGGTAGCGCTGGGTCGGTCGGTGTGAGCGCCAAGGAGAAGTCTCGTTTGGCGCTAACCAGAATTCGCGTTGCTGGCGAGAGCCACTGCCGACGCCTGCGGCAGCCCGCCGCGCGAGGCTGCGAGTTCTACCGAAACTTCTACCGGACGCTACGACACAGGACTGCACGCGTTGATATGCAACTACACGGCGAGCTCGCGAATCCCGTACTCAACGGCACTATTCCGCACGCAACTGCACGCTTTCACACGGCGCAGGTTTGGCTCATAACCCGAAGGTCGGAGGTTCAAATCCTCCCCCCGCCACTACGAATCCCAGGTCAGAGCGTTTCTCTGGTCTGGGGTTCGCCGTTTCGGGGGCTGGGTCTCTACCGGATTTCTGCCGGAGGGTGCGAGGCGGGGCGATTGCGGATGCGTCAGCGTGTGTTGATGAGAGCCGGGGTAGCGGAACCCGGCGATGGCTTCAGATGTGATGGGAAGTCGCGGCGCCACCACGACCGCCTGAGTTCAAGCAAGCTGACTGCGCGAAACCCAGGTCATACCTCAGCCTGCGTGAAACCCGGGGAGGTTCACTTTTATTGACTAGTCCGAGTCCCGGAGCTCCACGAAGAGGAGCGACCCTCTCGCCGAGGAGCGCCGACGCACAACATCCACGTTCCGGAAAGTCGCCGCCGTGGCTGTCATCGGACAGGCCTGAGCCCTCGGCGCCGGCTCAGGGCAGGCGGGCGATGAACCAGCGGGATGAGGGGGGCGCGACGGGTGCTGGCTCGGCATCGGGCCCGGCATTGGGACCGGCGGCGTTACTCGGTGGCGGTGGCTCGTAGACGTTTGTCATGGCGACGACGAAGTCGTTGCCTACTGCGAGGTTGATGTCGGTTCCCGCGTGGCACTGGTCGAACGCTTCGGGCGCTGATTGCCAGCCCCAGTCGGCGCCGTCTGGCGACCAGCCCACCCATTCGGCGAGCTCGGGAAGCGTTCCTGCCCAGAAGCCCTCGGCGCTCGAGAACACACCGGGCATTCCAGAGGTCCACCAGCAGCGGCCGCGCACGGGTTCAAGATCCGAAGCGGTGAACACGACAAGCTCGTCGCCGGTCTCGGGGTCCAGGAATGTCAGCGAGTACGACTCCCCTGTGCCCTGTTGGCGCGTGCCCTCGGGTGATTCGACGTGCATGCTGGCGAACTCGTACACCGCCGCGTCCGCGCTGATATTCCACAGCGTCAAGCCGCCTGCAGGCTCGTCGTAGCGCAGCTCGTACCCGTTCTTGGCGACCCGCCCCTGGTGCCGGAAGGACCAGCTGTCGGGCATTGCCGGCCACGCGACGGCTGCGAGGCCCGCATTCCCGACAGCCAGCGGATCGACGGCACTGATCCCCTCGAAGCGAGCTGTCTCTGTCAGTGCCTGACCCTCGTGGCGCATCCGGATGCTCGTCCATGGATCGTCGGTACTCCTCCGCCACGACGACCAGACCGTGCCGTGCGCATCGACGACTGATATGTCTCGGCGTGCGCCGTCGTCGTACCGGCTCAGCGGCTCGGGCCGCCACGCGCGCCCGTCGGCAGACGTGAGCGTGCCGGCGTCGTGGGGCGTGCTGATCAGTGTCACGCCGACGCTGTCGAACCCAATCTGCACGCGTGGTTCCGGCGGCACAAGCGCCGAGTCGCGAAGCAGCAGCACAAAGCCGTCGCCGGTCCAGCTCCCCGCAGCATCCGCGCCGCCGAACGTGGCCGTGTGCGCAAGGGTCCTGCCGTCCCCGGTGAACAGACGGATGCGGGCATCGCTTTGTTCGGTCTTGAGAGCCGCCGCCTGCTCGGCCGACAGCCCGAACTCGTCGTAGCTCAGCGTGATCTCGGTGTCGTCGGACGTGTTGCCACGCTGCTCGGGGTCGCGCAGCCAGAACGTGAGGGCGTCTTCGTCGGGTTGCCAATACGCCAGCTGCATGTCGGCCGGCACGTGGCCCCCGTCGATGAGCAGCGCCTCGACGTCGAAGCTCGTGAACGTGAGCACCGCAACAACCACTTGGTCGCCCGAGATCAGCACCTCGATGGCCCGCGACGATCTGGTTGCGTACTTGGGCAACGGATCGTCGGGCGGAGCTGCAAGCGTTGCCTCGGTCCACGTCGCCCCGTGATCGTCGGAGATGAACACGCGGCCGAACACATCTGCGGGGGCGCGGTGCTCGGCGGAATCGTCGGGGCGCTCCCCGATGATTGCCCAGCGGTCGCCGGCTGCGTCGACGACGAGCGGCGCAATGCCGTCGGGCAACCGCAGCGCCTCCCACTCGGTGCCGTTGTCGGTAACACGGCCAGCGAATGCTCCATCGGGCATGCCGCCGACGGCCACGACACGCCCGTCGCTGGTGGATTGCAATGACAGGGCGAAGTCGAAGTCCAAGGCGAGCTCGGTCCATCGCAGCGCTGGCCGGGTGGACAACTCCTCAGGTGTGGGGACGTGCCAATCGCCCCCGCCGCATCCGGCGAGGCCGACGACCGCAGCTGCTCCGGCCACGATCGCGAGCAACGGAGCGCGCCGGCGAATTGCGCTGCGGATGCTCACAAGGCGAAGCGTAGGTGGGCGCGTGATGCGGGCCGCGGGTGCGCAGCGCCAGTGACCAAGCTGACCGCGCGAAACCAGGGCACACCAGAGCCTCCAACAGACCCAGTGCGATTCGCCTTGCCCGTGATCTGTCGGCCCGTTGCGGGCCGGGGACGCGCACGCTCAGTTCGAGACGATTCGTCCCTTCTGCGACGCCAGCGGCTCCGGCGATCTCTCAGCGGCGATCTCGTGGCGCAGTTCCGAGGCCACCGTGGCGCAGCGTTCGGCGCGGCGCAGCATGCGTCCGGCGAGTGGGAGCGTGTCGAGTGTGCTCTGTTCGTCGACTGTCAGGCTGTTAATCGTTTCCTGCAAGGCGACCGGCAACCCAACGGCCAGATGCTCCGCCCGCGCGGCCAACTCGATATCGCTGAGGCCGAGAGCCTGTGCCAGCAGGCGCAACGACCGGGCCGTGTCGGTCCCTCGGAGCCGCCAGTGCTCCCCGGGTCGTCCCGCCCACATCGCGAAGCTCAGGTTCCGTTCCGGCGTCTTGCCTCGGTGGGGCAGAAAGCTCACGGAGTCGTACAGCGGCGCCAGTGCTCTCTGCGTGCCCGACAGCAGGATGCCGAAATTCTTGGCGTGCCCGTCGGTATCGCCGACGAGCCACCGGAACAAAAGCATGTCCGCCAAGCGCCGCCTGTTGGTCCCTGCGCCGCCACGGTCGGCGTCTCCCAGCACACCGGCGCACCCGGCGACCGTCGCGCCGCCGAAGCGTTGGTATTTCTGCTGGGCCGGTAGTCCCAGAGCCTGACACAGGTCCTCCTGATGGATTCGCTCCGGCCCGTCGGCTGCGTCGGCTGCACGCCGGTCGTAGCGTTCCACGACAATGACGCCGAAGCCGTCACCGTGCATCAGGCGGGTCGCTGGGGCGGCGAGTCCGAGGCGTGCCGCTGTCCGCATCGTGACGTGTTCGACGAGCGTCTCATGCGGATACCGCTCCCGGTCGAGTTTCAGGATGTGCGTCGTTGCCTGCCGGCCCCAAGGGACCGCCCAGCCGTCGGCGGTGGCCGCCAACGCGTCCTTCGGCTGCATCCCTCCGAGGCTGCGTCCCGTGTCGCCGTACGCGGTCGCGAACCGGTACGACCAGTCAGCGCGCAGTTCCTCCAACCCTTCCCACAGTCTGTCCTCGCTGAGGTGCTCCAGCCCGCCAGTGTCACTGAGCAGGGTGGCGGTCCGGTCTGGGTGGCCGAACTGCACAGCACCGGCGCATTCGGTGCCGACGGGCGTGCCGAGCAGTTCGATGGGCCGCATCAGTGAGGTGCCGTGCCTGTCGCACCATCTGCTGAGCACTTCCCGATCGTCGGGGAGAAGATTCCGCAGCCAGTACGCCACCTGGGGCGAGTCGTAGGGATCTTCCCGCAGCGGGAAACTCACCGACAACGGCGTCGGCTCCGGCAGTGCAAGGTAGCTCTCCGCGTAGCCGAACACCGCCTTGTCCGCCCCGAGAATGTCCACGTGCCCGGCGTAATGCCGCTCGATCAGCACATCGAGTCTCATAACGAACGGTCTTCCACGTAGCCGCCGACGATGTCGCTCAACGACACGCGCTGCGACGGCGCATGGACGATCTCGATGCGCGCGTCAAGCGCTGCCAGTACGCGACACAGCACACCGACCTCCGCTGTGGCTTTGCCGTTCTCCATCTCCGAGATCCACTTGCGTGTCACCCGGGCGCGGCCGGCGAGTTCCGCCTGCGTGACGCCGAGCGACCGCCGCAAGCCCTGCAAGGCCACGCCTATCTCGCTCGGACGGGTGATGTGGGGGTAGCGTTTCGGTCCGCGCTGCGGCCCATCGAGAGTGCTCATATTCGAAGCCTACCGTGTCTGACCCCGTACGGGGACACCCCGATAATATCCCTGTACGGGTACACAAAAGGTGCGACCCCGTACGGACACAGTCTGCTCGCACCACCACACACTTGTCCTGGGTCAGGAAATCTTGCTCAGGAATTCGCCAATCGAGTCGGGGTTCCACGACCGAGGTTGACGCAGTGATCTTCTCGCCTCTGGCTCCCCGAGTCGACGACTCGCGCAGAAACGAGCGGTCAATTCTGGTGAGGTTCAGATGCCCGGTCCACGATGTGGCGGCATTCCGGGACCGCACATTTCTGGCGCGCCTTCTACCCAAACTTCTACCGGACGTTACGACAAGGACTGCACCCGTTACTACGCAGTCGCACGGGCGAGTTCGCGAATCCCATACTCAACGGCACTATTCCGCACGCAACTGCACGCTTTCACACGGCGCAGGTTTGGCTCATGACCCGAAGGTCGGAGGTTCAAATCCTCCCCCCGCCACTACGAATCCCCAGGTCAGAGCGTTTCTCTGGTCTGGGGTTCGCCGTTCTGATGGATAACTTCTATCGACCTCGATCCCGCCCTGAGCCTGTAGACCCACCGGCGCCCGCCGCGTCGAAGTGGAGCTTGGTCTCGGTGGTCGTCTCGGCGACGAGTTGGCCCTGGCGGATCACGTAGCGACGATCGGCGTTCTGGCGGAAGGCCTCGTAGGCGCTCGGTACCGACAGGACGTTGAGATTCGCCGCGTTTCCCTCCTCGATCCCGTAGCGCTCGAGCCCCATGATGCGGGCCGGGTTGGCGGTTCCCATGTCCATGACCGTCTCGGCGTCGGTCATCGTGTTGAACTCCCCGGCGTGGATGGCGAAAAGGCCGGCCTCGAGCATGTCCATCCGCCCGTAGGGCGAGAACATGTCGCCGTTGTTGTTGTGGGCGTAGGCGCAGTTGACCCCGGCGGCCACCAGCTGCTTGATCCGTGAAGGACCCATGCCACAGATGATGAGTTCTTCCTTCGGACATGCACAGAAGTTGATCTCGGCCCGTTTCGCCAGTCCGATCACCCTGGAGGCCTCCGCTTCGGGGTAGGCGGACAACGCGCCCCAGTGATTGAGCCTGGATCCACCGATTTGGTGGGTGCATTGAGGGTTGGGGGTCCGCGGAAGTGCCTCTCTGACCTGGGAGAATGGCCGGTAGTGATAGCGGCTTCGGCCCAGATCGAGGAGGCACTTCCTGTGAGTGGAGTATCGCGCAAGATTGACCGGTTCGGGGTGACCTTCGACGACGAGTCGTTGGTGGCCGACGCGGGGCTGGTGGTGGCGGCGACGTTGATGGATCGGTTGGGTTTGGAGTCTCTGGTTGATGAGACGGTGCGCTTGGGGGGCCGCGTCGGCGGCGCGTCTCCGGGGCGCAAGGTGTTGAGTTTGGTGGCGGCGATGCTGGTCGGCGCCACCCATATCGATCACGTGAATCGTCTGCGCGCCGGGGCGACGCGCCGGGTGTTGGGATTCTCGGTGGCGGCGGCGTCGACGGTGGGGTCGTTGCTGCGTTCGTTCACGTGGGGTCACGTCCGGCAGTTGGACAAAGCCGCAGGTGTGGCGCTGGCGCGGGCGTGGGCCGCCGGCGGCGGCCCCGGGGAGGATCCGATGACCATCGATGTGGACTCGACGATCTGTGAGGTGTCCGCCAAGACCAAAGCCGGCGCCGCCTACGGGCACACCCAACAGCTCGGTTATCACCCGCTCATCGCGACCCGCGCCGAGACCGGCGAGACGCTGCACACCCGCCTGCGCAAGGGATCCTCCCAGAGAGGCAACGTGCACTTCATCGCCGAGACGGTCGCCCGCGCCCGCCGCGCCGGCGCGGCGGGCCAACTCACCGTGCGCGCCGACTCGGGGTTCTGGTCCAACGAACTCATCGACCGCCTCGACGCCGCCAAGGTGCGCTGGTCGGTCACGATCCCCCTGTATGGCCACGTCAAAGCCGCCATTGGTGCCATCGACGAAGACGACTGGGAGCCCATCCCCTACCGCGACGGCGGCGACGCGCAGGTCGCGGAGACCACCATCATCGCCGGCGGGCGCGACAACCGCCGCGACGTGCGCCTCGTCGTGCGGCGCACCCGCCTCACCGACAGCGCGCAGGCCGCGCTGTGGCCCGACTGGCGCCACCACGCCTTGGTCACCAACCGAGACGACCTCAACAGCGCCGCCGGCGACGCCTATCACCGCCAACACGCCACCGTCGAACTCGCCATCCGCGACCTCAAGGCGAGCACCGGACTGGCGCACCTGCCGTCGGGGAACTTCTTCGCCAACGCCGCCTGGCTGACCTGCGCCGCACTGGCCCACAACCTCTACCGCTGGATCACCACACTCGCCGAAACCCACCCCACGGGACGTCTGCGCGTCGGGCGAACCGTCCGCAACCAACTCCTCGCTGTGCCCGGGCGCCTCGTCAACCACGCCGGACGCCCCGTCCTGCGCCTCCCCGCCCGATGGCCCTGGGCAACCACCTTCCACACCACCCTCACCAACATCCGCGCCCTACCCCAACTCTGCTGAGCCCCCACCAGAACACCCACCGCCCCACCGCCCCGGCGCCCTAGCGCGCCCCCACGCGCCCCAACACGCCCCCACGCGCCCCGAACCACCCCAGCGCCCCCTCACCGGCGCCCCACACCGCCACCGGCGACCCCAACCAACACCCCACAACCCCAACCGCCCCAAAAACCACCCCAACACACCCCCCACCAGCCCGAATCGGTGGATTCAGGTTGAGTGTCACCCGGCCCCCGTAGCCCTCGGTGAGCGTCTTGACGAGCACGTACTCGGCGGCCCGCGTGTAGGACGTGGACTCCACGTTCTGGTCGATGTGGAGATCGATGTCAACGTCGTACTCCTTCGCGACGTCGAAGACGAAGTCCACGTACCGAACGACGTCGGGTGGGGAGTACTCGAGATGGGGCGATCCGCCGATGGCATCAGCGCCCAGATCCATACCCCGCCGCACCAGCGCCCGGAGCTCGTCGTTCATCGGGTTCGCTGCCGGAAGGACCAGTACTTGGAGGTCCACGACGCCGGCGAACATCTGCTTCAGCTCCAGCAACCCCTCCACGCCGGTCGTTCCCCAGGCGAAGTCGACGTCGGAGTGGACCCGGATGGCTCCGGTGCCGTTGGCTACCGCCCACTGGAGGGCCTGACGGCCACGCGCGACGACGTCGGCCACGGAGCTGGACTCCTTGGCCACATACGAGCGGGCGAGGCTCTCGGCGATCGTTCCGGTGACCGCGGGAGGGCTCTGGTAGATCATCATCGACTTGTCGAGATGGGAGTGCGAGTCGACGAAGCTGGCGATGGCGAGCCCGCCATCGCCGTCAATCTCGCGCTCGGCGGCCTCAGCGATGTGGGGCTCGATGCGTGTGATCGTGTCGCCGACGATCCCGATGTCATGGGGGTCGGGCACCCCACGCAGACGGACATTGCGGATGACCAGGTCCATCCTGCACCCCCTCACGGTTGTTAGGCCGACATTCTGGCTTGGGGTTCGCCGTTTGGGGGCCGGAGTTCTACCGGAACCTCGAGTCCACTGTGTGTTGTCCGGGGTCATGTTCGACCCATGACAACGGGGCATACTGGATCGTGTCTGGATGGCGGAGGCTCGGTGCCGGTCGCATCGCGATCCTCGTGGTGCTGGTGTTGGGTATCACAGCGTTCTTCACTCGTGACCACTGGCTCTGGACGGTCGAGACGGTCGTCGATGACGTTGAGCGCGTGAGCCGCAGTGAGGTGGTCGCGCCCCCGGTCGTGAACGTCGAGGATCCCGACGGCTTCGACGTTGAGACCGAGCGTCTGGACCACACCGTGCCCGGAGGCGACTCCCGAGCCGGCGACGACATCGAGGAGGGTGCAGGCGGACTGTCGCGCACCACCGTGTCCACCGGAGACGTACGCCGCGAGATTCCCGCGGCGGAAGTCGCACCGGGTGGATTCGCCGCCGGCGTGCAGCCGATCCTGGAGTCCCGCTGCGCCAGCTGTCATTCCTCGGGCGGACCGGGCTGGAGCACCCTGGCGCTTGAGACGGCCGCTGACGCGGCTGCCTTCGCCGACGGCATCGCCTTCGTCACAGCCATCAACTTCATGCCGCCATGGCCGCCCTCGGACCTCAGCCCCGACTACGTGCACGACTGGTCGCTGACAGAGGACGAGAAGGCCGCCATCGCCGTGTGGGCCGAGGCGGGCGGCGGTCTCGACGTGCGACCCGACACACCGTTGGTGCCCCGCGCGCAGGCCATCATTCCCGTCGAGGAGGACCAGAAGATCGGGCCCCGCGACGGCCTCTACACCGGGTACTCGAAGCCCGACGGCCGGCCGGTGAAGGATGACGACTACCGCTGCCAGGTGCACGAGGTCGCCGACCCCGAGGGAGACGGCACCTGGGTAAAGGGCTTCGAGTTCCGCCCCGACCAGGTGCCGGTGGTCCACCACGCCATCGTCTACCGGGTTCCGGCGGCGGCCGCCGAGGAGATCGCGGCCAGGATCGCGGCCGAGGACGAGATCGAAGCAGTCGCAGGCTTCTCCGACGAGCCAGGGTGGACATGCTTCGGCCTGTCGGGCCTCAACACCGCCGGCGTGCATGCGATCCAGGGCTGGGCGCCGGGTCAGTCGCCGACGATCTGCCCCGACGGATACGGCTTGCACTTGGAGCCCGGTGACATGATCGTCAACCAGATCCACTACCACTACGACGACGACACGCCGCCTGACGGTTCCCGGATCATCCTCGACACGGCCACGCCCGCGGAGGTGGCTGAGGGCATGGTGCCGATCAGAAGCGATATCTACGTGACACCCGCCGAGGTTCCCTGCACGCCGCAGGAGGCGGCTGTGGCCGCGGAGCGTGCCGCGACGATCGACGGGTACGTGGACCTGTGCGTGCGCGCCAACGTCCTCGATGAGATCGCCGAGAAGTACGACCGCTTCGCCCGTGCCATCCCCGACTTGTTGCTAGCCCAGTGCGGGGGCACCGTCGACGACTACGACGATCTCGACGGGAGCGTCGGACATAGTTCCTGCGACCTGCCGGCTCTCAGTACCGGAACCATCCACACGGTGTTCGGCCACATGCACGAGTTCGGTGCCGCGTACCGGATGACCATCCACCCCGACACTCCCGAGGAGCGCATCCTGCTCGACATCGCGGTGTGGAACTTCGAATGGCAGCTCAACTACGAGCCGGTGGAAGACATCCGCATCGGCAGGGGCGACATCCTGCGGTTCGAGTGCTGGTGGGACCGGAGCCTCCGGCACATGCCCGAGCCCCGCTACATCACCTGGAACGAGGGCACCGTCGACGAGATGTGCTTCTCGAGCATCTCGGTGATCCCTGACTGACCGCCGTCGGCCTTCCACCAGCCCGAGCCGGCTCGGCATCCACCACGAGAGCCAGCGCGCCGACGAAGCTACGGCAGTGGCGAGAACTGCCGTCGGAACATGCCTGGCAGAGCGGTCTCGGCATGGGGCCGGACGGGGGGTGGCCCGTTGAGCCACGGTTCGAGGGCCGGCGGCGGTGCCGGCCGGGGCGAGTCGGCCCTTGCAGAGCCCGACAGCGCGGACGCGGTTCGCGCCACCACCCGAATTCAGGTACGCAGCGCCGGCCATCCGGAGGAGCAGCACATTCTGGCCGCGGCCGCCGAACTCGGAGTGACGGGACTCAGCGGCTGCCGCCGCTGGACGGTGTACCACCTCGAGGGGCCGCTCAGCGCCGCTGACGTGGATCGACTCTGCGCCGAGGTTCTCGTTGATCCGGTCACCGACGAGGTCACCGTCGGCATACCCGACGGCACGGCGCAGGTGGTGGAGGTGGCGCCCATCGCAGGCGTAACCGACGGCGCAGCGCGAGAACTCGAGCGGGCGGCCGCCGTGCTGGGCCTCCCGCCGCTGAGAGCAGCCACCGCCCGGCGCTACGAGCTGAGCGGCGATATCGACGATGCCGACATCGCGGTTCTCACGCGGCGGCTGCTGGCCAACCCGACGATCGAGCGCAGCGGAAGCGGCGAGCTGGCGCCGGCGTTCTCGCCCACCTGGGAAGCTGCGCCAACTGCGCCGCCGGTGCAACTGGTCGGCCTGGATGACGAGCAACTGGCCGAGCTGAGCCGGCAGCGACTGCTGTCGCTCGACGTGACCGAGATGCGAGCGATCCAGGCTCACTTCGAGTCGTGTCGCCGCGACCCCACCGACGCCGAGCTCGAGACCCTGGCGCAGGCCTGGTCGGAGCACTGCGTCCACAAGACCTTCAAGGCCCTGATCCGTCTCACCCACACCCGCGCCGACGGCGAGGTCGAGGTGTCGGACCATGACGGCCTGCTCAACGCCCTGCGCCGGGCGACCGCCGGGCTCGAAGCCGACTGGCTGCGATCGGTCTTCGTCGACAATGCCGGCATCATCGCGTTCGACGACGAACTCGATCTGGCAGTCAAGGTCGAGACGCACAACCACCCCTCGGCTCTGGAACCCTTCGGCGGGGCCAACACCGGCGTGGGCGGCGTGGTCCGCGATGTCATAGGGGTCTCGGCCCGGCCCATCGCCTGCACCGACGTTCTGTGCTTCGGGCCGGAGGACCTCGACGAGGCCGACCTCCCCGCCGGAGTGCTGCATCCCCGCCGCATCCGCGACGGGGTCGTGGCCGGAATCGGCGACTACGCCAACAAGCTCGGCCTGCCCACCGTCAACGGCGCCGTGCTGTACGACCCCGGCTACGTGGGGAACCCGCTGGTGTTCTGCGGGGCGGTGGGACTGATGCCGGCGGGCTCGCACCCGACCGCGCCCCGGGCCGGCGACCGGATCGTCGTCATCGGCGGCCGAACCGGCCGCGACGGCATCGGTGGCGCCACCTTCTCCTCGGCCGGGCTGGACGCCTCGGTTGTGGGCCGGGCCGGCTCGGCCGTGCAGATCGGCGACCCGATCGTCGAGAAGGGCTGCATCGAGGTGGTCGAGCGGGCCCGGGACCGGGGCCTGTACAACGCCATCACCGACTGCGGCGCGGGCGGGCTGTCCTCCGCGGTGGGCGAGATGGGCGCCAAGTTGGGGGCGGAGGTGGATCTGGCCGCGGCGCCGCTCAAGTATCCGGGCCTTCAGCCCTGGGAGATCTGGCTGTCGGAGGCCCAGGAGCGCATGGTGCTGGCCGTGCCCGACGGCAGGGTCGAGCCGTTGCGGGAGCTGTGCGGTAGCTGGGACGTGGAGCTGAGCAACATCGGCTCGTTCACGTCCTCCGGACGGCTCGTCGTGCGCCACGGCGACTGTGACGTGATCGATCTGCCCATGGGGCTGCTGCACGACGGCCTGCCGAGGAGAACCCTCGCCGCGGTGCACAGCGATCCCGCCCCGTCGCCCGGCCCGAGGGACTCGCCGCCCGTGGCCGACAATGCTGCGCTGATCCTGGACATGCTGGCCCATCCCAACGTCGCCTCCCGCGAGCCGATAGTCCGCAGCTACGACCACGAGGTCAGAGGGGGCACCGTGGTACGCCCCTACGTGGGCCCCGCCGCCGACGGCCCGGCCGACGCGGCGGTGCTCAGGCCTCTGGGCACCTGGCACCACGACAGGGCGGTGGCCCTGGCCGTCGGCCTCAACCCTCGCCTCACCGCTCTGGATCCGTGGGCGATGGCGCTTGGTGCCATTGACGAGGCGTTCCGCAACCTGGTGGCCGTCGGGGCCGACCCTGACCGGGTGGCCCTGCTCGACAACTTCTGCTGGGGCGACCCGACGAAGCCCGACCGGCTCGGATCATTGGTGCGGGCCGTGCAGGGCTGCGTTGAAGGGGTTCGCCGCTACCGGGCCCCGTTCGTCTCCGGCAAGGACAGCCTCTACAACGAGTTCGACGGCCGGGCCGTGCTGGGCACGCTGCTGATCTCCGCGGTCGGCATCGTGCCGGACATGCACCGGGTCGCGACGAGCGCGCTGAGCACCTGCGGCAGCGACCTGTGGCTGGTGGGCCACGGCTCGGACCGCCTGGGCGGATCGATCGCGGCCGAGTTGCTGAGCCTCGACGACACCCGGGTCCCGCCGCCGGTCAGTGATCCGCTGCCCCGCTACCGGGCCGTGCACGATCTGATGGCGGCCGGCCGGGTGACCGCGGCTCATGACGTGAGCGACGGCGGGATCGCGGTTGCCCTCGCCGAGATGGCCATCGGCGGCCAACTCGGCTTGACGGCGACCATCCCACATGACGCCGCCGATCCCGGCGCTTCCCGCGGCGCCTCCGGCGCGGCCAACGGCATCGGCTCTGAGACCTCCGGTGCCCGCAGTCGGCCGGGGGTGGTCGCCGTATTGGCCAACGAGGCGCCGGGCCGGCTCCTGCTGGAAGCGCCGGCCGCGGAGCGGGCCGCGGTCGCGACGAGGCTGGGCCGGCTCGGCCGGCGCATCGGCATGGTGACCGACACGGGCGAGATCGAGATCGGCGTCGCTGCCGGGCCCCGCGACGGCTCTGCGGCCCCGATGGGCGGTTCGAGTCACGCGACGGTGACCGTCGCAGCCGCCAGGAGCGCCTTCGGGTGCCACTCGCCGTCGCCATGAGCCGACCCCCGATCCTTATTCCCCACGCCTCCGGCACCAACCGCGACGAGGAGGCGGCTCTGGCGGTGGCGGCCGCGGGCGGTGCCCCCCGGATCGTGGCTGTCAACGACCTGCGAAGACGGCCGGCAGCCTTCTCCGACTACGGCGCGGTGCTGCTGCCGGGCGGGTTCTCCTACGGCGACGCCCTGGGGGCCGGCGGGCGCCTGGCCCTGGAGTTACGGGCCTGGTTCGGAGCCGAGTTGAGCCAGGCGGCACGGTCGGGGAAGCCGATCCTGGGCATCTGCAACGGCTTCCAGGCCCTCGTCAAATCGGGACTGCTCAGCGGGCCCGAGCCCCGCTCCTTCACGCTGACCGGCAACGCCGGCGGCCGCTTCGAATGCCGCTGGGTCACCCTCCGCGTCGAGGCGGACTGCAGGTCGGGCTGGCTCGAGCCGCTGCGGGGGTCACTCATCCGTTGCCCTGTGGCTCACGGCGAGGGAAGGCTGGCGGTGACCGATCCCGAGGCGGCGACCGAACTGGAGATGGCGGGATGCATCGCCTTCCGATACCTGGCCTCGGGCTCGATGGGCGGTACAGCAGGCGCCGCGGCCGGGGCCTATCCGGCCAACCCCAACGGCTCCGTGAACGACATCGCCGGGATGTGCGACCCGACAGGTGCCGTGGTTGGTCTGATGCCCCACCCCGAGGATCACATAGTGGACTGGCAGAGGCCCTCGGGCCCCCCGGGGGCGCGAGGATCGGCCCTCTTCGAGGCTTTCGTGGCTGCGGCCCGATGACAGCCGGCGTCCCACATGACCGTGCCTTCTCGGGCATTTCCGCCGAGGTGGCCGCCGAGTTGGGGCCGCTGCGGCGGGGCAAGGTGCGCGACGTGATCGACTTGGGCGACCGCTTGGCGCTCGTGACCACCGACCGGCTGTCGGCCTTCGACCGGGTGCTGGGGCTGGTGCCGCACCGCGGCCAGATCCTCAACCAGCTCTCCGCCTGGTGGTTCGAACTGCTCAGCGACATCGTGCCGTCGCACATCGTGGCCGTGCCCGATCCCAACGTGGCCATCGTCGACAAGTGCGAACCGCTGCCCGTGGAAGTGGTGGTGCGGAGCAGGCTCACCGGCACCACCTCCACGTCGCTCTGGACCCGTTACGAGGCCGGGCAGCGCCGCATGTACGGGATCGACTTTGTCGACGGGATGGCCAAGAATGATCCGCTGCCCAGCCCTGTCATCACCCCGACGACCAAGGCGGACAGCGGCCACGACCAGCCGCTGAGCGAGGCCGAGGTCATCTCGGACGGCTGGGTGGACGCCGAGCGCTGGGAGGAGGTCCGCTCCGTCGCGCTGAGGTTGTTCGAGAGGGGCCGCCGGACGGCGACCGACGCCGGTCTGGTCCTGGTCGACACCAAGTACGAGTTCGGGATCGGCCCCGGCGGTCGGCTCACGCTGATCGACGAGGTGCACACGCCGGACTCGTCGCGGTTCTGGCGGCTCGCCACCCTGCGGTCGCGTCAGGGGGCCGGACTCGAGCCGGAGAACCTCGACAAGGAGATCGTGCGTCTCGCCTATGCCGCCAGGGGCTACAGGGGTGAGGGTGCGCCCGAACCGCTCAGCGACGCGCTGGCCGCCGAGACGGCAGCCGCCTACCGGCAGGCGTTCGAAGCGCTGACCGGGGCACCACTACAGCCGGCTCCCTACCCGGCCGAGCCCCGGATCGCGGCCACCCTGGCCGAATGGTCCCATGAGAGTGCTGAGTAATCCATTGTCAACGCAGGCTCGGTCGCTGGAACGTGGATCCCGGCCTTCGCCGGGATGACGAAGAAGGTGGTCCGGCGCACTACTCAGCCGGCTCCCTATGCGCGCGGGGGCGGTGACGGTGCGCGATGATTCCCGCGACGATGGCCGCAGGCAGCGATCCAGGAGCCGAGCCGGACCCGCCGAAGGGTGCCGGATCACGTGAGGAACCCGGCGCGCGGCCGGGATCCGGAGAGGGCGGCGGCCCTGTGCTGGTCGGGGTGGTCATGGGCAGCGACTCGGATTGGCCCACGATGCGCCGATGCTCTGATGTGCTCAGCGAGTTCCAAGTCCTCCACGAGTGCCGCGTCGTCTCCGCTCATCGCACGCCGGACCTGCTCGTCGACTATGCCGGCAGCGCTGTAGAGCGAGGGTTGCAGGTGATAGTCGCAGGCGCCGGAGGCGCGGCTCACCTGCCCGGGATGTTGGCCGCTCATACGATCGTGCCCGTCATCGGAGTTCCGGTCGCCGGCCGGGCCCTGGGCGGGATCGACTCGCTGCTGTCGATCGTGCAGATGCCGGCCGGGGTGCCCGTGGCCACGATGGCCATCGGCGAGGCGGGCGCGGCCAACGCAGCGCTCTGGGTGGTGGCCATGTTGGCCCGCCGCGACCCGGACCTCGCAGAGCGGCTCGTCGCCTACCGGGCCACCCGGGCCTCGCAGGTCCGCGCCACGGAACTCGACCAGTAGGCGACGCCGCAGATGACGGGCGGGAGGGTCTCGTGAGTGTGCTCGTGCCGCCGGCGGTCATCGGCATCGTGGGCGGGGGGCAGCTTGGCCGGATGCTGGCGCAGGTGGCACAGCGCCACGGATACCGGGTGGCCGTGCTCACCGGCGGCGAAGCGGGGAGTCCGGCCGGCGCGGTCGCCGACATCGAGATTGCGGCCCCCTTCGATGACGCCGCCGCCACCCAGCGCCTTGTGGACTGCGCCGATGTCATCACCTGGGAACTGGAGGACGTGGACCTGGGCCTCGCCGGCAAAGCGGCCGAGGCCGGGGTTCCGGTCCGGCCCCGGCACCAGGCGCTGGCCGCCGCAGCCGACCGTGGCGCGGAGAAAAATGTCTTGAGGGCCGCAGGCGTGCCGGTGGCGCCGTATCGGGAGGCGGCCGGGTTGGCCGAGTTGGCCGCGGCGGTCGCCGCCCTCGACGGGCCGGTGATCGTCAAGACGGCCCGAAGCGGGTATGACGGCAAGGGCCAGGTCCGCCTGACCAACGCGGGGCCACAGCCGGAGCGGGCCGCGGCAGCGGCCGAGGCGTTCGAGAGCCTGGGTTCGGTCCGGCTGATCGTGGAGCAGGAGGTGCCGTTCGACCTGGAGATCTCCGTCGTGATCGCCCGGTCCGCCGCCGGCGACGTCGCCGATCACGGGGTGATGGAGAACGTGCATGTCGACGGGATCCTCGACACCACCACGGTCCCGGCGCGACTCCCGGACGAGGTGACCGCCGCCGCGCTCGGCATCGCCGGCCAACTGGCCCACCACCTCGACGTTGTGGGGGTTCTGTGCGTCGAAATGTTCGTGGTCGGCTCCGAACTCATCGTCAACGAGGTGGCGCCGCGCCCTCACAACAGCGGCCACTGCACGATCGAAGCCGCTCCCGCCAGCCAGTTCGACCAGCAGCTGCGGGCCGTCTGCGGATTGCCGCTGGGCGACGGGACCTGCCGGCCGGCGGCCATGGCGCAACTGCTGGGCCAACTCTGGGCCAACGGTGAACCCCCGTGGTCGGTGGCCCTGGCCGACCCCGGGATCCACCTGCATCTGTACGGAAAGCGCGACCCACGGCCGGGTCGCAAGATGGGCCACCTCACCTGCGTCGACGCGACGCCGGAGTTGGCGTTGAAACGGGTCCTGGCGGCGCGGGACCGGCTGGCACTGTGACTGCGCCCGGCACCGACGAACCTCGGGAGGAATGCGGGGTCGTCGGCGTGTACGCGCCCGGCCGCCATGCCGCCCGGATCGCCTTCTTCTGCCTGCACACTCTTCAGCACCGCGGCCAGGAGGCAACCGGAATCGCCAGCTGCGACCAGGGAACAACCCACCTGCACCGGGGCCCGGGCCTGGTCGGGTCGGTCTTCAACGAGGACAACCTCTCGACCCTTCGAGGCGAGGCCGCCATCGGCCACAACCGCTACAGCACCACCGGCGTCTCGACACTGCGCAACATCCAACCGCAGGTGATCGAGACCATCGACGGGCCGCTGGCCGTGGCCCACAACGGCAACCTGATCAACGCTCCGGAGCTCCGCCGGAGCCTGCTGGAGAGCGGGGTCGGATTGCAGACCTCCTCGGACACCGAGTTGATCGTGCAACTGCTGGTCATCTCCTCCGGTGACTGGCTCACCCGGATCCGGGCTCTGATGGCGCGGCTCAAGGGTGCCTACGCCCTGACCATCCTCACCCGCGATGCCGTGTACGGGGTACGAGACCCGCGGGGGTTCCGACCGCTGGTCATGGGCAGGATCGACGATGGCTGGGTGCTGGCCTCGGAGAGTTGCGCACTGTCGGTCGTCGGGGCCGAGTTCGCGGGCGAGGTGGCGCCGGGGCAGATCGTACGGATCGACAGCGGCGGCAGGACGCTCGAGCAGGGATCCCAACCCCTGGCGCCGTCGTTCTGCACGTTCGAGCAGATCTACTTCTCAAGGCCCGACACGCACCACGGCGGCTCGCTGGTCCACGCGGTGCGCCAGCGCCTCGGTCGCAGACTCGCCGTCGAGGCCCCTGTCGAGGCCGATCTGGTGGTGCCCGTGCCCGACTCGGGGAACCCGCAGGCAGTGGGGTACGCCCAGCAGTCGGGACTGCCCTACACCGACGGCCTCATCAAGAACCGCTATGTCGGCCGCACCTTCATCGAACCCACCCAGGAACTGCGCGAGGCAGGCGTGGCCATGAAGTTCAACCCACTCGGCGACAACGTCGCGGGCAAGCGGGTGGTGCTGGTCGACGACTCGATCGTGCGGGGAACCACGTCGGGCCCGCTCGTGCGGATGCTGCGGGACGCCGGGGCAACCGAGGTCCACGTGCGGGTGGCCTGCCCGCCTATCACCGACCCCTGCTACATGGGAGTCGACATGGCCGACAAGGAGGAGCTGATCGCTTCTGACCGGTCGGTTGCTGAGATCTGCGACCACATCGGCGCCGACTCGCTGTCGTACCTGTCGCTGGGGGGCATGATGGAGGCGCTGGAGGCCACCGACGGCTACTGCAACGCATGCTTCACCGGCACGTACCCGTTCGAGCCCGAGCATTTCGTGCAGCTCCGGCTCGGCTCCAAGGACCAGTTCGCCTCGGTCTGGGGCGACTGACGTGCCACCGGCAACGGCTCGGGCCTGATGGCAGGCCGGGCTCTCACGGAACCGGCCTACGGCGCGGATCGGGACCGCCGGTGAGCTGCGTCCTGCTCGTTGGCGGGGGCGGGCGCGAGCACGCACTGGCCTGGGCGCTGAGCCGCTCCCAGCACATCGAGCGGCTGCTGGTGGCGCCCGGCAACCCGGGTACCGCCGCCTGCGACCGGGCCGAGAACGTGGCCGTGGCAGCCGACGACATCGCGGGGCTTGTGGCGCTGTGTGGCCGCGAGTCGGTCGGCCTGGCGATCATCGGCCCGGAGGGCCCGCTGGCCGCCGGCATCGTGGACGCGCTCGCATCCACCGGGGTCGCCGCCTTCGGCCCCAGCGCGTCCTGCGCCCGGCTGGAAGCCTCCAAGGCCTATTGCAAGCAGTTCTTGATCGACAATCAGATACCGACCGCTGCCGCCGAGGTGTTCGATGACCCCGATGCCGCCCTGGCCCACCTCGGCTCGCGGCCCGACGTGCCGGTGGTGAAGGCCTCGGGACTGGCGGCGGGCAAGGGCGTCATCGTCCCCGAAACCCCCGGCGAGGCGGCTGCCGCCGTCAGAGCCATGCTGGTGGACAGGCGGTTCGGGTCCGCAGGCGAGCAGATCCTGCTCGAGGAGCGCCTCGGTGGCCGCGAGGTGTCGGTGCTGGCCTTCTGCGACGGCGAGACGTTTGCCGTGCTACCCACCGCGCAGGACCACAAGCGGCTGCATGCGGGCGACGCCGGACCCAACACCGGGGGGATGGGGGCCATCGCGCCGTCGCCCGCGACCGACGACCGGTTGATCGACCAGATCGGCAGGCGGATCATCGCCCCGACCCTGGCCGCGCTGGAACGATCGGGAACCCCTTACAGGGGCGTGCTCTACGCAGGCCTGATGCTCACCGCCGACGGGCCCAAGGTGATCGAGTTCAACTGCCGTTTCGGCGACCCCGAGACCCAGGCGGTGATACGGCTGCTGCGCAGCGATCTGTTCGAGGTCATGGCCGGCTGCGCCACCGGGTCGCTCAGCGGCGTCTCCATCGAGTGGGCGCCGGCGGCGTCGGTGGCGATCGTCATGGCCGCGGCCGGCTATCCGGGCGCCGTCGGCGATCCTGTTCCGATCGTCGGCCTCGACGCCGCCGACGACGAGGACTGCGTGGTCTTCCATGCGGGCACCGGGATCATCGACGGGGCGGTCCACGCCACCGGCGGGCGGGTCCTGACCGTGACGGCGGTCGGGCCCGATATGGCCACCGCCGCTGCCCGGGCACACCGCGGGGTGGCCGCCATTGGCTTCGACGGCGCCCAGCACCGGGCCGACATAGGCCTCTCGTGAGCCGGGACCCCGACTCGAGCGCCACGCCCTCGCCGCGCGGCGTGCAGACGCCCGCAACGCCGGGTCACCGAGCCGCCGCGAGCTACCGAGCCGCCGGCGTGGACATCGACGCCGGCAACCGGGCCGTGGCGTTGCTGGCCGAGTCCGTGGCCTCGACCCGCACGCCGAACGTGCTCTCGGCGCCCGGCGGTTTCGGCGGGATGTACTCCGCGGCGGGGCTCGATGCGGAGGTTGTGCTGGTGGCCTCCACCGACGGCGTCGGCACGAAGGCGGAGCTGGCCGGCCGCTACGGGCGCTGGCGAGGGATAGGAGTCGATCTCGTCAACCACTGCATCGGTGACATCGCCGTACACGGCGCCCGACCGTTGTTCTTTCTCGACTACATCGCCATGGCGCGGCTCGTGCCCGAGGTGGTGGCCGACATCGTGGCCGGCATGGCTGACGCCTGCCGCGATGCAGGATGCGCCCTGCTGGGCGGAGAGACCGCGGAGATGCCGGACACCTATGTCCCGGGGGCGGTCGATGTGGCCGGAACGATCGTGGGAGCGGCCCGGCGAGACGGGCTCCTGCCCCGTCCGGAGGCCGTGGCGGCCGGCGACGCTCTCGTAGGGGTGGCCAGTTCGGGGCCGCACACCAACGGCTACTCGCTCATCCGGCGCCTGCTCGACGAGCGGCCCGGCACCACGACCGATGCCGGCCTGATCGATGCCCTGCTGGCACCTCACCGCAGCTACCTGCCCACCGTCGGTGCGTTCCCCGAGGCCGGGATCGAGCCGAAGGCCCTGGCCCACATCACCGGCGGCGGCTTCTTCGACAACCTGCCGCGGGTGCTGCCCGACCATCTCGGCGCCCGGATCGACCTCGGCGCCTGGCCGGTGCCCGAGCCGTTCGCCACCCTGGTGGACTGGGGCAAGCTGGCCGATTCCGAGGCTTTCAGGGTCTGGAACATGGGGATAGGCCTCGTGGCGGTCGTCGACGAGGCGGACGCCGACGCTCTCGTGAGGCAGGGACACCGCGTGATCGGCTCGGTCATCGACATCGGCGACATCGCCGGCACCGACCCGGGCCGGGTCGCGCTGGACGGGACCTGGCGGTGACGGGCCGGCTGGTGGTGATGGCCTCCGGGGCCGGCACGAACCTGGGTGCCGTCCTCGACGCCATCGCCGAGGGGCGCCTCGACGCCGAAGTCACCGCCGTGATCATCAACCGCCGGGGAGCCGGGGCTCGCTCGGTGGCCGAGCGGGCCGGAGTGCCGGTCCACTACCGGCCGCTGTCGCCCTACTGCGAAGGGGCTCAGCCCGTGGCCGCGAGCGGACCCACGACCGCAACGGCACCAAGAGGAGGCGGCTGGGATCGGGCTGCGGGCCGGCGCCGCTACGACGCCGATCTGGCCGAGCTGGCGGCGCGCGCCGAACCGGATCTCGTCGTGCTGGCAGGCTGGATGCACCTGCTGTCGTCGACATTCCTGGAGCGGTTCCCAAACCGGGTCATCAACCTGCATCCGGCTCTGCCCGGACAGTTCCCCGGCCCCGCCGCCATGGCCGACGCCTGGGAGGCGTTCGAGGCCGGGCGAATCAGCCGGACGGGCGCAATGGTCCACTACGTGCCGGACGAGGGCGTCGACAACGGCCCGGTCATCGCATCAGTGGAGGTGCCTGTCCACCACGGCGACACCTTCGAAGCAATGTGCCGGAAGATCCATGAGGCCGAGCACGGTCTGATCGTGTCGGCAATAGCGGGGATCCTGGCCGTTACGGCGACACGTTGTCGAGCAACTCGTCGCGGCTGAAGCAGTCGTCGAGGCCGCCGAGCGTCGTGAGGAAATTGGAACTAGTGTCAGTTTTCTGATTAGCATCCCTCCAGAATCGCTACTAGCTGTGTCTCGGAACATAGACTATCTACTGTACGAAAGTATGATTAGCCTGCTAGACTGCCTGTCGTGAGACATGTCGCCCGCCACATGCGGCCCCGGCTCGGCGAATCCTTGGACACTGCCCGGGTCGCCGTGCTGCACGGGGCTCGCCAAAGCGGAAAGACGACACTGGCGCGCTCGGTGGCAGCTGAACGCGGTGGAACCTACGTCACGCTGGACGACGAGCAGGCGCTCGGCGCCGCATTGGCGGACCCCCACACGTTCGTGCGGGCCTACCCCTACCCGCTGGTGATCGACGAGATCCAAGTCGGAGGCCAACGCGTCGTGCAGGCAATCAAGATGGCCGTCGACACCGAAGATGCACCGGGCCGTTACCTGCTCACCGGCTCCACCAACTTCCTCACCGTGCCCACCATCAGCGAGTCGCTCGCCGGCCGGGCCTCCATCCTGCGGCTCTGGCCGCTGTCGAGGGCCGAACTGGTCGGAGCGTCGCCGGCGGGCGGCGCCCGCGGCGAGATGTCGAGCGCAATCGAGCGATGGTTCGAGGGTGATCTCGGGGCCGCCGACTCGACTGTCACAGGGCGCGATGACTACCTTGACATGGCCTGCGCAGGTGGCTACCCGGAGGCGTTACGGCTAGAGCCGCGGGCACGAGCCCGCTGGTTCGCGAGCTACGCCGAGACAGTGGTCAGCCGCGACATCGTGGCGCTCGGCGACATCCGACGCGCGTCGATCCTGCCGAGACTCCTGCACCTCGCGGCGGCGAACACCGCGCGGGAGGTCAACATCGCGAGTTGGTCGCAGCATGTCGGTGCCGATCGGGCCACCGTGGAGTCCTATCTGGGCTGGCTGCGGACCGTGTTCTTGGTGCACGAACTCCCGTCGTGGACTCGCAATCGTGCCGCGCGGGTAGTGCGCCGCCCCAAGATGCACCTCACCGACAGCGGGCTCGCAGCCGCGCTGATGGGGCTCGACGCGGCCGCGCTGCGCCCCCCCACAGCCACCGACACCGGCCCGCTGCTCGAGACGTTCGTCGCGGGAGAGATCGCCCGACAGGTCGGCGCCGGCGATCACAGCATCACGCTGCACCACTACCGCGACAACCACAAGCGCGAAGTGGACCTCGTGCTCGAACGCGCCGACGGCGCCGTTGTCGCCGTTGAGGTCAAAGCCACCGCCTCCCCCCGGGTCGGCGACCTTCGACACATCGCGGCGCTCAGAGACCGCCTTGACGCATCGGAGCCCGGCGCTTTCCGTGCCGGAATCCTGCTCCACACCGGCCCCAATGCACTCACTATCGGCGACCGCCTCCGCTCCGCCCCCATCGACAACCTCTGGAGCGGACACTCCTGACGCCATGAGGCTCGCAGCGGATACTCGCCGACGACACCATCGTCTCGCGCCGCAGATGCGGCTGAAGCGCCGTCAGGTCACGACGACCGAGTCTCCAGTGCTGTGCATTGTGCTCAGGTGGAGTCGGTCGGCTTTGCCGCTGAAGGTGCGCGGGAAGGCGGCGAGGATGTGCACGCCTGCGGGGGCGAGCGACTCTTGCACGCGCGCCTTGATGAATTCCTCGATCTCGGGCTCATCAGCGGTGCCCGGCGAGGAAAGCTCCACGAAACAACGGACCTGGTCATTCCGGTCCACCACCACCGACGCATGGCGAACGGCGGGATGGTCGTAGGCGGCGTCCTCCACCTCACGCAGGAACCCACCCCTACGCTCGGCGGCATCGGCCTCCTGGACGCGGCCCATCACCTTGATGTGGCCGTGGGGGGCTGCGACTCCGACGTCGCCGGTGTGCAGGACACCGCCCTGTGTCGTCTTCGCGTAGGCATCGGGCTTGTTGCGGTACTCACCGAAGAAGCCCTCGGCCACCACGACCTCGCCCACACTGCCGGCAGGGAGTTCCCGGTTGTCCGGATCGGCTACGAACGCCGGCCGATCCGGCAGCGGCTTGCCTGCGAAGCCCTCGGGGGCCGTCTCGTCGTCGGGGATTCCGAGGACCATGAAGCCGCCGAGTTCGCTCTGGCCGTAGCTCTCGGCGAGCGGGATGCCCAGGTGTTCCCGGTAGTCCCGTTTGATGCGGGGTGCCAGCGGTGATCCGCCCGAGAGCGCGATGCGCAGACCGTGTGCGGGTCGTGCGTCCCTCGCCAGGCCGACAACGTCGGCAAGGGTGAGCGGATACGCCACGAGAACCGTCCCGCCGTAGGCGGAGATGTCCTCCCAGACCTGGCTCGGCGAGTGGCCGGCGGCGAGAACCACGTGAGCGCCGGTGTGCAGCGCCGGCATCGCGCTGGCAACGAGTTGGAAACTGCTCGCCACCGGCGTCGTCGCCACCAGCACGTCGGACATCCCGTAGCCGAGCCTCTCGGCGATGCACGAGGTCCCCAGCGTGACCGGACCGCTTGCGAGCACGACCCCCTTCGGATCTCCCGTGGTCCCCGACGTGTAGGAGAGGAACAGGGGCGACGACTCGTCGTGATCCCTGGCTGCGGTCGCCGTGCCCGCGCCACCGGCAACGTCGTGCAGTCGTGTGGCGTCGATGCCCAGGATCTCGGCGAGACGCGGACGGTTCTCGTCATCGGAGACGACGACGGCCGGATCCATGTCGCCGACGAAGTAGGGAAGCCGATCGTCGGGTGTGCGAGCGTCGATGAGCGCCGGCAGGGCGCCCAGGCGCCATATCGCGAAGATGGTGAGCCATGCCTCGATGCTGTCGGGGCTGCACACACCGACGGTGTGGCCCTTCCCGACGCCCAGGTTCGCGAGCGTGCCCGCAACGACAGGCACCTGCTCGCCGACTTCGGCGTAGCTGACGGTCCTTCCTTCCCGGCTCAGCGCCGGCCGGTCGGCGTGGCGCTCACACGCCCGTTCCAACACTGTGACGATGTCCATGTCCGTTCGTCTCCCCTATGGCTCGATGCGGGTGGTGTTGATGCCTGCCTTGGTGAGGTAGCCGTCGACGACGTCCATCGTCCGGAGGCGAAGCGTGTCGATGTCGAGATGGACGAATTCTCGGTCCTCGACGACGACATTCCCGTCGACGATGACATGACGGACATCGGATCCCGCGGCGCGGTGCACGAGGCTCCACGTCGGGTCGAGGATGGGCTGGAACCCCAATTCGCTTGCCGACACGCAGATCAAGTCGGCAAGCGCTCCGGCGGATACTTCGCCGAGTTGGCCGTCGAGACCGACCGCCTTGGCACCGTTCACCGTCGCCATGCGCAGGGCGACCCGAGGAGAGATGGTTCCCGGGTTCTCGTTGTGGATCGATTGCAGGAGGACCTCCTGTCGCATCTCACAGAAGATGTCGACCATCTGATCGACGCCCAGCCCCACGTTCACGCCTGCGTCCAGCAGATCCGGCACACGGGTGAACCCCTTGGCGAGCTTCATGTGATTGCTCGGGCAGTGCACAACATGGGTGCCGGAGTCGGCGAGGAGGTCGATCTCGGCATCGGAGAGGAAGACGCAGTGCACGAGCGTCACGTCCGGGCCGGTAAAGCCGAGCCGGTCGAGAAGTTCGATGGGTCGGCAGTCGTGCTCGGCCCCGATGCTCGCCACCTCCGCCGCCGTCTCGGCGACGTGCGTGTAGAGCCGGAGCCCGTACGTGGTCGCGAACTCGCGGGCTGCGAGGTAGTCGTCCGGCGCGGCCTGGCGGAACGAGACCGGCGCCGGCATGATCCGGTCCGCGGGCACCCCGTCGGCGAGCAGGGCACGGACCCGGTCGAATCCGTCGGTGAGGCGTTCGCAGATCGGGTCGTAGCCCTGCGTCATCAGGCCCCGGGCCAGGTACCACCGGATACCGGTCGCTTCGTACCCCGTAATCGTCGCAGTGTCGAGTCCGTCGCGGTGAAACGGGTAGACGTGGTCGACAACCGTCGTGACACCTGCCATCAGGAGCCGGGCGGTGCTGTAGGCCGCCATCGTCTCGTACTCGACCTCCCCGACGGCCTCGTTCAGCTGCCAGTAGAACCGGAGCATCTCGTCCAGCTTCAGGCCCTCGCCCGCATCCAGCCCCGGCGTCATGTCCCGCAAGTGGTCGTGGAGGTTGACGAGGCCCGGCATGACGATCGTGCCCGAGGCGTCCACGATGCGTCGGGCCTGCCTGGCCGGACCCCCGATGGCGACGATCCGGCCGCCGTCGACATAGATGTCGCCGGTCGTGATGGTGTCCGTCCCGTCGCAGGTGACGCAGAGGCCTCCCCTGACGACGACGTCGACATCACCTGCCGGTGCCATGTCTCACCACCAGCCCTGCTCAGCCGCCGCCCGGAGTCCCGCGCCGCCGGTGCCGTCGAGTCCCCAGCCGGCGAGGGTCTTGCCCTCCGAGGCGTAGTCGCGCCCGGACGCCACCGACGCCAACACGATGAGGCTGTCGATCATGGGCGTGGCCACGCCGAGTTCCCGACCCAGCGACGAGGCCAGGACCAGCGAGTACGGCACGTCCTCGGAGACGAACCGGTGGTCGAGCGCGTCGGGGCCGCAGCGGAACTGCAAGGTGGGCAGCAGGCTCGAATGCAGCGTCTCGTGCAGGTTGGCGCCCTTGCGGGGGGCAAGCCCCTGGCCCACCAGGTAGTCCTCGTACGGGGTCACATTGGCGAGACCCAGGGCCTGTCGCATGGCCAGGTACTCGCGATCCAGCGCCTCGATGACGTTGACCACGCCAGGGGTTCCGCCGGTGCCCCAGAGGGTGAACGTGCCGCCGGGCTGCTGGATCGATCCCATGTTGCAGAGCATCGCCGGGACGTGGTCGATGGCGTTGAAGTTCAGCAGCATCGTTTCCCAGACGCTCTCCGCCTGCGTGACCCAGGGCCAGATGGCGGTCGCGACGCTCGCGACGGCGTCGATGCGGCCGCTCGGCAGGGCTGCGACGAGCGTGCCACCGCTCTTGAGTATGGCTCCCACCTTCCCCGGCCCGGAGACGAGTGCGCCGTAGTACGGCAGCGTGTTGGTGTCGCCGAAGGTGACGTCGACCCGCCTGCCGATCTGCCGCAGCGCTGCGACTGCTGCGAACCCACCTCCGGGCTCGCCGACCCAGAGCACGGTCTGGCCGTCCTGCCAGCGGGTCGCAAGGAGTTCGGCGAGCGGTTCGTGCCCGAACGCGGGCACGCAGATGATCACCAACTCGGCGCTCTCGACCGCCGCTGCGGGATCGGTCGAGGTGGCGGCGACCGAAGCCAACTGTGCTACCGACGTCGTGTCGGTGAGCGAGGTGCGATACGTCAACTCGACACCACCGGCCGCGTCGACGGCCTCGAGAGCGGCGCCGAACCGGGGTTGATCCGCCAGGACGACGGGACGGCCGGCGAGGCCGAGTTCGGCGGCGATGGTCAGACCGCCGCCTCCGGTTCCGATGACGACGATCTCGGTGGGGATGCTCACGAGGCTGCTCCTTTGATGATGGGGGCGATGGTCCCGATGAGGGTCTTCGTGGCGGACATATCGCCTTCGCCGAGTTTGAGGATCGCCAGATCGACCCCGAGGTCGCGAAGTTCGCCGAGCCGCTCGGCAACCACCTCGACTGTCCCGCCGATGGCGAAGGCGCGGACCATGTCGTCGGTCACGTAACCCGCTTCACGCACCTCGGGGTCGCGCAGCGCCCCACGGAGCGTCGCGACCGCTCCGGGATCGAACCCGTAGACGGGGATCAAATCGTCGGAGTACGTCCCCCCGGCCATGAGCGTGCAGCGCGCACGGAGCCGGTCGATGGCCGACGCCTCGTCGCGGTCCACCTCGACGTCCAACATCACGGCGACCTGGCACTCCCGGGGGTCGCGGCCGGATCGCCCGGCACTGTGGGCGATGCGTGCCCGGGCGTAGTCGAGGAAGTCGCGGTGTATGCCGTGGACGATGACCCCGTCGGCGATCTCTCCGGCGAGTTCGAGCATGCGGGGGCCTCGCGCCGACAGGAAGATCGGCGGAGGGGTGATCCGCCAGCCAAGTTCGGAGCCGTCGGCGGAGAAGTACTCGCCCCGGAAGCCGGCGGGGCCCGAACTGAGTTGCCGGATGATCTCGACGGCTTCGCGGAGCATGGTCAGCGGGCTCCTCGGTCGCATGGCGAATTGGGAACCGAACTCGTGGCCTCCCGGGCCGATCCCGATGACCGCACGCCCTCCCGAGCACTCCGCGATCGTCGCCGCCGCGCTCGCGATGAGCGCTGGATGGCGCAGTTGGATCGCCGCAATTCCCGTGGCCAGCCTCACCGACGAGGTCCTGGTGGCGATGACGGCCTGCGCCGCGTACACGTCACGCAGGAAGTAGTGGTCCGGTAGCCACACGTCGGAGAAGCCCGCATCCTCGGCGGCGACCGCCAACTCGCTGATCGCCTCCAGAGGCTGATCCAGCCAGATCGTCAGTCCGTACTTCATCGGCACGTGTTTTGGGATGCGGGGTCGTCCATCGGTGCTCCAGCGAGTGCTGCCGGGCCGACACGATAGTGAGGCGGGCGATGAGTGATACGTGGCGTTCCCGGCGGGTCGGCTGCCGGCTCAGAGACGTGCCAGGACGGCTCGTGCCGCCGCCTGCCCTTTCGCCCGGACTTCAGCCTCGTCGACCGTCGTGATCGCGTCTTCGTGGAGGACCATGGCGCCGCGCACGAGCACCGTGGTGACATCGAGGCCGGTGGCGAACCATCCCGCTGTTGCCAGCGGGTCGTTGATCGGCTCGTGATGCAGCGACGACGTGTTGACAACGATGAGGTCGGCGGGTTCACCGGGCGCGATGGTCCCGGTCCCGGTCCCCAGGGCACGTGCGCCTCCGCCGGTGATCAGCCTGATCATGTCCCCGACGCCGATCACAGAGGCGTCGGTTGCTGCGACGCGTTGCAGCAGGGCGCCGAACCGGGCCACCTCGAACATGTCCTGGCCGGCGACGGCGCACCCGTCGGTGCCGGCGGCCAGGGGAACCTCGCGCGACCGGAGTTCGATGAGACGCATGGTGCCCGAGCCGAGGTACGCGTTGGAGAGCGGGTTGTACACGAGGTGCGGGTGATGGTTCGCGGCGAGTTCGATCTCGGTGTCGTCGAGCCACACGGCGTGTGCCAGCACCGCGTCATGGTCGAGGATGCCGAGATCGTCGAGGAGAGTGAGGGTGCGCCGTCCCGCCTGGCAGCAGCACGTCACGTCGACGGCGAAGGCGTCCTCGGCGGCGTGCGTGTGCCACCGAACGCCGTGGCGCCGCGCCAACTCCGCCCCGGCCATGAGAATCTCGTCCG